>JALUXC010000028.1 GCA_027019165.1 Pseudophaeobacter sp. | reverse complement strand
ATCATGCAAATGCACGTCGATCTCGCGCAAAAGTTTCAACGCATCTTCATCAGAATACCGCTTCCGAGCCATCCATCATCCCTTCCGTGACACCAAAATAGTGGCACAGTTTTACGGGGCTAAGACAGGTCATCTTGGTCCCAGGAAGCTTCTTTGCGCTGTGTGTGAGCTCTACTCTTGCCCGGCGACCCACCAGTCATGCATCTCGCGAAACATCTTGGTGAGCGCCATGGCGCGTTCGGTTGCGGAATATTCGACCCGGGGCGGTACTTCCGGATAGACCTTTCGCGACACCAGCCCATCTGCCTCCAGGGCGCGCAATTGGCTCGTGAGCATCGTCTGCGTAACCCCGTCGATGGCCCTCTTGAGTTCGCTAAACCGCTTGGTGCCTTTGAAAATCAGGATCTGCAGAATGATCAGCTTCCATTTTCCGCCGATCAGCTTTGCAATGTCTGGCATGGGGCAAAGCTCTTCGTTTTCAGTGCCTTGAGGCATTTCTTCGGTGTTTTTCCTGGCCAGTGGCATCGCTTCACGCTCCAATAGTATGGTTTTTGATACTATATCAGAAAATTCTGCCTTCTTGCAGATTGATACCAGCTCCGTATCCTCACAACAAGCCGCATCGAGCGCTTTCCAACCAACCGTTCGGAGCGGCAAAAGCATCATCATGGAGTATCCAAATGACCCCTGAAAACGTCGTTGGGCGAGAGGAGTGGCTTGTCGCTCGCAAAGCGCTTCTGGCGCGCGAAAAGAAGCTGACCAAAGAAAAGGATGACCTTACGCGGGCGCGTCAAGCGCTGCCGTGGGTCAAAGTGGATAAGGACTATCGGTTCAACACGGCCACCGGCCCCAAAGGCCTGTCCGACCTCTTTGCAGGGCGATCCCAGTTGATCACATATCATTTCATGTTCGGCCCAAACTGGAAAAACCCCTGCAAAAGTTGCTCTTTTTGGGCGGACACGTTCAACGGCCTATCCCCGCACCTTGCAGCGCAGGATATCTCTTTCGTTGCTGTGTCATCTGCGCCCTTGGATCGATTGCTTCCGTTCAAAGCGCGGATGGGATGGGGTTTTGAATGGGTGTCGTCACATGGCAGTGATTTCAACTTTGACTATGATGTCGGGTTTGGGCCGGGCCGCCCGGACGATCTGCCCAATTCATACAATTTCGGCACTATGGAAAATCCACCGATCGATGAGATGCATGGCACGTCCGTCTTTGCCAAGGATGATGCCGGAACAGTTTATCACACCTATTCGGTGTATGGTCGCGGGTTGGATGCGACAAACGCAACTTACGCCTACATGGACCTGACACCGAACGCACGGGATGGCGAACCATCCTCAGGGAACCCGATGGGATGGCTTAGGTATCACGATGACTATTGACTGCATCGCTGGGTTTGGCCTGTTCCTAGAGCGGCAATGAGCGGCGGGCTGTCCTTGGGCATTGGCACCGCGAAGATTGCGTGTGAGGCGGGATAATGAGCCATGGTTGCCTATTCGGGGAAGGGGCTGTGCCGATCGCGCTCACTTGCCCCTTGGCGACTATGACTTCGATTCCGCCTGTTGCAGAAGCCAGTCTCGGAACGTCGACACTGCAGGCTTGCTGCGGTCTCTCGCGGTTGTGAGAAAGTGCCAGGAATAGGTTGAGCGCATTGCGACATCGAACGGCCGTATGAGCCGACCTTGGTGAATGTAGTCAGAAACAAGAACACTGCGCCCAAGTGCAATACCAATCCCGCGGCAAGCCGCCTCATACATAATGTTGCTGTCTGAAAACCCGTGGCCACGGGACGGGGCAAGATGCGGCATGCCAATTTCCGAAAACCAACTGGACCAATCGCAAGATGCGACGCCCGTTTCGCCAAGCGCATCGTTGAGCAAGGTGTGGAGCTTCAGATCGTCGAGGGTTTCCAAGGGCGCACCTCGACCAACCAAAGTGGGCGCGCATACTGGAAAAACATCCTCAGACATCAAGATTTCACCGACATGATTGTCGGGAACGGTTGCACAATATCGCAGTGCGCAATCGAAATCGGTGTCATTGAGATCGACAGTTTCACGTCGGCAATGCAGCTCGATGTCGATATTGGCATGCTCCTCTAGAAAGCGATCGAGGCGTGGCGCCAGCCAGATCGATGCCAGCGATGGGCAAACAATCACCTTTAGGCAACCGCTTGGGGGCTCCGCCAGCCTATCTGCCGCTGTTCGCAGTTGCTCAAAAGCCGGCCGGACCAGATCGAAAAACTGCCGCCCCGCATCGTTCAAAACAAGATCCCTGCCGCGCCGGTCAAAAAGCGGTTGGTCAAACCAAGCCTCAAGGGTTTTGATTTGGTGGCTGACGGCGGATGGTGAAACGGAAAGCTCAGCGGATGCACGCACCATATTGCCGCTGCGAGCAACCGCTTCAAACGCCTTCACCGCGTTCATGGGAGGAAAATTCTGCGCCATCCAATTAATGAGAAAATCTCATCCTTTCTGTGAAAACTTCTCGCTTTTTTCAATCATTATCTGCGTTTAGTTGAGGAATACAGAACAAAATCGGCGCTTTTGACAACGCGCATGCCATGCTGGAGGTTCCCGAATGACACAAACGAATTTGAGCCAATGGCCCCAAGGTGTCGACGCGGCGGATTTCTCAACCTATCAGCGCAGAGCTTTGACCTCGCTGGGTTTGTGGGGAACGGACGGGTGGGCGATCAAAGCCTATGGAATTCAGCTTGACCATCCTGATGCGGACCATTTGACATGGCACGCCAAGCAACACGTTCACCAATTGCTACCACTCACACAAGAAGAAGGGTCATTCTACAAGACAGGGTTTGCTGTCTTGCACAAAGGGTCTTTGGCCAATTGGCTATTGTTCCAATGGTGGACCCATGATGATGTCTGGTGCCAGTTCCTGTCCTACTCGGAAACCGGCGATCCGCTGAATTTCAAGGTCTCCACCCGGCCTGTTGTCGCCTGCGTCTACGAAACAGCGGTTATTTGGCACGAACAGAAATCATGGATTGCGCATGTTCTGAATGGGCGCGCGGATCGCCGTGCGTATCTTGAAGACGTCATGACCGATCAGACGTGTTGAGCCGCCATGCTCTGCACATCTGCTCAATCCGGGCTTTGCTGTGATCTGCTGGTCATTGGCAGCGGCGCGGCTGGCCTGTCGGCCGCTGTTGTGGCGGCCCAGGCAGGCCTTAAGGTAATTGTCCTGGAGAAATCAGAATATGTAGGCGGCGCCACCGCCTGGTCGGGTGGTTGGGTCTGGCTGCCCGACGGCGATGACGACGCAAGCCGGGCAAAAGCCTATCTGACCCATGTGATCGGCCGCGACGCTGAACACCGCAAGATCGAGGCCTACGTTCGCGGCGCACGCCAACTGGAACAGTTCTTGCAGGCACATACGCCAGTGCGGTTCCTGCAAAACGTCACTCTTCCGGATTATCATTCTTCTGCCGAAGGCTATAGCGCTGGCGGTCGGTCCCGCGTTGTCGCGCCCATGGATGGTCGCAACCTAGGGGCCGAAATCCACCGTCTTCGCAAGCCGCTGCCGGTCCTGACACTTGCAGGGCTGATGCCGTCTGCCGGCCCGGAGATGCGCCATTTCTCAAACGTCACGCGATCGCTGCAATCGTGCCTCTATGTTCTTCGCAGACTACTGGGGCATGGAGCCAATCTGCTGACGGCTGGGCGCAATTTGACTTTGACCAATGGCAATGCATTGGCTGGCGGATTGTTCAAGGCGGCTCTTGATCTTGATGTCATGGTGCTCACCCGGTCCCGGGCGAAGTCGCTTATTCATGACAAAAACGGAGTTTCTGGCGCAAACGTCAAAACAGTATCCGGTGAGATCCGTATCAACGCGCGCCAAGGCGTGGTTCTTGCATGCGGTGGATTTGCGGCGGATGCACCCTTGCGCAGACGTTACTACAAACGTGCCGTCGGCGGCCACGAACATAGGACAGTTGTCCCAACGGTTTGTGACGGCGATGGGCTGCGCCTTGGTGAGGCTGTTGGTGCTGCGGTTGATTCCCCCAGCAAAGACTCCGGCGCGTGGGTGCCCGTTTCCATGGTGCCTCAGAAAGATGGCAGGGCGGCGCCTTTTCCACATTTTGCAGATCGCGCCAAACCTGGTCTTGTCGCTGTGAGAGTAGACGGCAGGCGTTTCACAAACGAGGCTGCTCCCTACTTTGATTTCATGAGAGGGCTGTTTGACGCTACTCCTGAGGAGGAAAACCCGGTTGCCTGGCTGATCTGTGACCATCGGTTTCAACGTAGATATGGCCTGGGCTTTTCCAAGCCTGCTCCGATCCCGGTGGCCCGCTATGTATCGCCTGGTTATTTGAAGCGCGAGGCGACACTTGGGGCGCTCGCCCGAACTTGCGGCATCGATGGCGTACGCCTGATCGAAACGATTGCTGCCTTCAACGAAAATGCACAGTCTGGAGACGACCCGGACTTCGGGCGCGGTAGCGAACCCGTGAACCGTGCGCAGGGCGACCCCGCGGCAGGCCCAAATCCCTGCGTAGCCCCAATTCTCACGCCACCCTTTTATGCCGTCAAAGTCCAACCAGGATGCCTAGGATCATTCACAGGCCTGAAAACCGACGTCAAAGCGCGAGTCCTAGATACGTCTGATCGCCCCATTCCGGGCCTGTGGGCTTGCGGGAGCGACATGGCCAGCGTCATGGCAGGCCGATACCCCGCTGGCGGCATCTCCTTGGGGCCTGCTCTTGTCTTTGGCTACATCGCCGGCCGTTGCGCGGCGGACAGGGACCTGCGCGAAATCCAAAAAACGAACAAAGGAGCCCCGCATGAGCACATATGAATTTGCCACCTTACAGGCCAAAACCAGTGCCGCCCCTGCCGCAGAAGAGCAGTTGGAAGCCTATCTCAACTCTCCTGCAAACCTTGGGCAGTTGCTGGGATGCTGGATTTCGGAAATTGGTGCGCTCAACCGCATAGGCTTGCTGCGTCGATATCAGGACGACGCCACCCATGACAAAGAGCGGCAGTCACTTCTGACCAGTGGCAACCCATTTGGATGCGGGACCTATCTGACCGGAATGTCGCTTGACCGGTGCACCCCTTTTCCCAATCTGCCGGAAATCGACACCGGTACGTTTGGCCCTTTCTACGAGATTAGGACCTACGAAATGGAAACTGGCGGATTGGCGCCAACGCTGGAGACATGGGAGAAAGCGGTCCCAATTCGCGCTGAACGCTCGAAGCTTGTGACCGTCATGCGCACCGTCGAAGGTGCTCCGCGCATGATCAGTATTTGGCCCTATCAGACGATTGAAAATAGGCAGGATGTGCGCTCCAAAGCCATCGAGGATGGCATTTGGCCACCCAACGACAGTTTCAAACACCTGAAAACAGACATGCTGTCGACGATCTACCTGCCAACGTCTTTTTCACCCCTCAAATAAAGGGTGCTTGTCCCCTTCAACTTGCAATCTGAAAAGGAAAAACCATGGGCAGACACCTCATATCGTCGGGTGGAAAATGGGAAGAAACTCTGGGGTATTCCCGCGCTGTTGTCGATGGCGACTGGGTGTTCCTTGCGGGGACTGGCGGTTTTGAACCCGGCACCGGCAATGTGGCTGAAAGCGTTCTGGAACAAACCGAACAATGTCTCGCGAACGCCGCTGCAGCGCTGGAACAGGCTGGCGCGTCTCTTGATGATACCGTGCGCATCATCGTCTATTTGGTGGACATGGACGATTTTGAACGTGTCGCGCCGATCTTTGGCCGCGTTTTCAAAACCACGCGCCCTGCCAATACGACCGTGGCTTCTCCGGCTTTGATCGACCCGCGACTGAAAGTCGAAATCGAAATCACCGCAAAGAAGCGACCTTAGATCGATGGAGCAGGCATTGGACTTTGTTTTGCTCGACGTGTTCACCGATCGGGTGTTCGGAGGAAACCAGCTTGCTGTATTCCCCCACGCGGGCGAGCTGCCGGACTGGTTTATGTCGGCTATCGCGCGCGAGTTGAAGGTAAACGAAACGGTCTTCGTCACCGGGCGGACAGGCAATGGCTTTGCCGCGCGGATTTTCTCTCCACATGGTGAGTTGCCGTTTGCGGGGCACCCTGTGATTGGCTCTGCCTTTGTGCTTGCGGATCAGGTGCCAAGCGACCAATTTGAGCTCAATGTTCCTGCTGGGCCGGTGCCAATCGAGATCGTGAGAGTACCAAATGGGCAGCAGATCATGCTGCAAAGCCCGACTTTGCCCCTGCGCTTGAAACAGACCGTGCAAGCCGCGGACCTTGCTGCGATGTTGAGCCTATCTGAACGCCAGATCGCCCCTGAACCGGCGGAAGCATATTCCGCGGCCATTCCGTTCTTTTGCATTCCGCTTGCGGATCCTGAGTCCGTAAAACAGGCAAATCTCGACAAATCTGTTTGGGCGCGGGTGCTGCGGAACTGTCTGGCGCCGCACATATACATTTTCTCGTTCGGCCAGAATGGCGATATTTTTGCGCGCATGTTCGCCCCGGCTGTCGGCATAGACGAAGATGCTGCCACGGGCGCGGCGGCCGTTGCCTTGGGTGGGTATCTGGCAGAGCATGATCCTGCACATAACGAGATGTCAGCATACACAATCCATCAGGGAGCTGAGATTGGACGCCCCAGCCAAATCCGTCTCGAGGTCTCTTCAGGCAGAGGAGCGCTTGCATCCGTCCGCATCGGAGGCCAGTGCGTCCTACTTGGACGCGGAGAGCTATCCGACGCTGCTGCCCGTTTGCGTTTGTCAGAAAGCCCCTGAGGTTAAAGTTGATGGCTACCCTTCTGGAACATCGTAGGTATCCATTCAGTGTTAACTGATCTCTTCAAAGCCGCTGTCACAAACCGCAGCACTCAATCGTCAATCCTGTGAAACAAGCGCTTGGCCGTACTGGCCGCGCCGGACAGGAGACGCCAATGGAACCGATTGAAACACACAGCTCAGGCCGATGGGGCGAAATGGCACAGCGCCAGTACCTGCCCTTTTCCACGATTCTCGGTGGCGGGGTTGTCCTGCACGCGATGAACGTCTTTGTCTCAACAACGATCCTGCCGTCGGTCGTGCAGGAAATCGGCGGGCTGGCCTATTACGCATGGTCAACGACCCTGTTTGTCCTGGCGTCGATCCTGTCCGCCGCGCTGGCCTCTCGACTATTGGGCGCTGTGGGCGCGCGGGGCGCTTATGTCGTGGCCCTGCTGATTTTTAGCCTTGGGACGATCATCTGCGCAGCGGCATGGTCTATCGGTGTCTTGAACCTAGGGCGCGCTATCCAAGGCGCGGGAGGCGGGCTGCTGTATGCGCTGGCCTATGCTGTGATCCGGATGGTTTTCCCCGAACGTTTGTGGCCCATTGCCATTGGCCTGATCACCTTGATGTGGGGGATTGCCACGCTGACCGGCCCCGCGTTGGGTGGTGTCTTCGCCGAATTGAACATGTGGCGCGGCGCGTTTTACAGCCTGCTGCCGATTGTTGGTCTGGTGCTGATGTTGGCCCTGCGCGTTCTACCGGGGCGCCAGACAGGTGACGAAAACGCGGGCCCGGTGCCGGTGTTCCAATTGGGCGCGCTCGTCGGGCTGGTCCTTCTGATATCTTTGGTTTCGGCCTCGCCGACTGGGACCTTTCTGACATTGGGTGCAGGCCTGTCTGTCGCGCTGTGTTGGGTTATTGTCTGGGCGGAACGCCGCACGAAAGGCCAACTGATGCCAAGCGGTGGGCTGTCACCGCTCACCAGCCTTGGTGCTTTATACGCTTGTGTGGCTTGCCTGATTGTCGGGATGCAGCCCGAAGCATTCGTCCCCTACTTCCTGCAGATTATTCACGGCCAATCCCCCCTTATCGCCGGGTACATCGGAGCGTTGATGGCCGTGGGTTGGACGCTTGGGTCTGTTGTATCGGCACGGTTCACCGGCCCCCGCGCAGAGGCGACAATCACCATTGGGCCGCTGATCAGTCTTGCAGGGCTTTTGCTGCAAGCGCTGACATTGCCCGGATTTTGGGCCGGGGGTGCGATACTGGCGCTGATCTGTGTCGGCCTTGTACTTGTTGGCTTTGGCATCGGATACACTTGGCCGCATGTAACCACGGCAATCTATCGCCATGCGCCAGCCGGTGAAGACGATTTGACCGCAGGTGCTATCACCACCGTTCAGCTGTCAGCCACTGCCATCGGTGCCGGGCTGGCCGGGCTTGTGGCGAATTTGGCGGGGATGGAAGACCCGGGCGGCGTGGCGGGCGCGTCATCCGCCGCCTATTGGGTCAGCGTGACCTTCCTGACCGCGCCCGCCGCCGCCTTCGTCTTTGCTTTGGTTGTTCGCCCCAAGGCGACAGTTGCGAAAGCGGACATTGCATAGGCCGCCTGGCAAACGGTTGGTCTGCGCCTATTGCAGACCCTGTCTTTTGCGGCGAATGTCGGCTGCAATCACATCAAAGGAGTGTTGAATTGCATAATCGACCCTTGCCGCAAAAGACAATTGGCCTGTTGGGAGGATGTTCGAACGTGGCAACTGGTGAATACTATCGGTTCCTCAATGATGCGGTGAATTCGAGACTTGGGGGATGGGAGATTGCCGAAACCTTGATCGCGGGCATGAACTTTGGAAATATCGAGGCCTTCGTAAGGACTGGCGATTGGGACGGCCTTGCTGCGTACATGAAGCAGAAGATCGACGGGCTGGTCGCTGGAGGCGCCGACGTCATTCTTTGTGTTTCAAACACATTGCATATGCCACTTGACGATTTGATGGAAAGCGTGCCCGTTCCGTTGATCCACATTGCCGACCCTACGGGTGCAGCAATGAAGGCTGCTGGCCTTAAGAAGGTTGCGATATTTGGAACCAAGCCTGTTATGGAAATGTCCTATTTAAAGGATCGGTTTCAGAAACGCTTTGGCATTCAAGTGATTGCACCATCAGACGCGGAACAACAGGATATTGACCAGATCATTTTTAATGAACTGGTCAAGAACACACTGAACGAAACGTCAAAGGCCCGCTATCTGGAAATCGCGGATCGCATGCGCCGCGAGGAAGGTGCAGAGGGGCTGATCCTTGGCTGCACAGAAATCTTCCTTCTGGTTGACCAAGAGGATCGGCCGGATTTCCCGATGTTCAATACGGCGCGGCTGCATTGCGAAGCCGCCGTTGATTTCGCGCTTTCGAAAATCGCAAGCGAACGCACAGCTGCTTGGTCAATCTAGGTCGCCCCGTAAAAAGTTTTCAATGAAAGGGCATGGAATCCAGCCCTTTCAATCTCTTGCAGCGGCCTGATGTCGCCCTAGGCTTCAGTGCTCAAAAGCCGGGTTTGCTCTTCCCACTCTCGCTGTCCCATGATTGACACCCCTTTCGAGAAGACGTCGAATGTAAATGCGCGCGGCATCAGACCGGAGGCGATCCTGCTGGGAAGATCCGGGTTCACCATGGCCGATTTGCCTATGGCCAAAAAATCCGCCTCGTTTTCAGAGAGAACCTTCGCGGCCAGTTCGGGTTCGTTTAACCCACCGTTTGCGATCACCGGCAAGCCGGTCACGTCACGCGCGAATGATGTCAGCTTGGTCCCGTCCGTGCTGGTGCAATGGTACTCATAGCCTTTGATTTCGCTGGCGATGTGAATGTAGTCCGCCCCAGCCGATTTGACCGCCTTGAAAATGATCTTTGCGTCCTTCGCGCCGCCCTGCCAGAAATAATCCGGCTGCGTCGCCTTTGCCTGCGACAGGCGGACACCAACGAGGAAGTCGGCGGCGCAAACTTCACGTATCTCGGCGATGATTTCGCAGGTCAGCCGAATGCGGTTTTCGACCGATCCGCCATAGGGTGCTGCGCGGGTGTTCATCTCGGGCGTCAGGAATTGATCGAGCAAATAGCCGTTCGCACAGTGCACCTCCACGCCGTCCATACCCGCCTTTTGCGCACGGATGGCGGCCTGCACAAAACCCGCTTTGACGTCCAGAACCTCAGCCTCTGAAAACGGCTCGGGAACGGCGTATGGCCCTTGCTTGTATCCGTACATTTGCAACATCTGCCCCTGCGGCTGAATGGCCGACGGCGCCTTGGGCTGATCTGCCACTTGCGATACAGCACCTGCGTGGATCAGTTGCAGAACTATTTTGCCACCCTCTTTGTGAACGGCGCTGGCAATATCAGCCCAGCCATTTTGGTGTGCGTCGGTACAAAGCCCCGGCTGATTGGCATAGGACTGAGAGAGCGTGCCCTGAGGATAGGCCCCTTCAGCGATCAAAAGGCCAAAGCCTCCTTGCGCAAAGCGTGCGTAGTATTCGGCCATTTCCAGCGTAGGTACACCGTCCTCTGTGGCGCTGGCCCGAGACATCGGAGCCAGGACGTACCGGTTTTCCAAATGAAGTCTGCCGATCTGGCCGGGCGCCAGGGCGGGGTGGTTTTGCATGTCTGAAGTCATGGAAAGTCGCCTTTGTTGATTACAAGGACGAGCTATGGCTAATATGCATTTGTCGCAAGAATGCACAATTTTGTCATATACTTACAAAAAAGTAACTAAGGAACGAAATGGAATCCCAGTTCAATCAGCAGCACTTGTTTTGTCCCACAGAAACGGCGCTTGGCGTCATTGGCGGGAAGTGGAAAGGTATGATTTTATGGTGCCTGTGCCAACGCACCATGCGGTTCGGGGAGCTCCAGAAAACCATTCCCGGTATCACGCAAAGGATGCTGACCAAGCAGCTGCGCGAGCTGGAAGACTACGATATCATCACACGGAAGATTTATCCGCAGGTGCCGCCCAAGGTCGAATATTCACTCAGCGACCATGGCAAGGCGCTTCGGCCAATTCTTGAGCAGCTTGAGGTTTGGTCGCAGGCCTACATTGCTTCCAAGGTGTCAGGCACGGGCTAACAAAAGCGAACGCATACTGGGCCTTGTCACGTGCTGGGCTTCTACCGCTCAGGAAGGGCAGCGCGCAGCAATACAGCCAACCAATGAGAACAATTGTTGGCCTTCATTTTCGGCTGAATGAGGCGGGCGGCAGATCCAGCGGCCCGCCTCTTCGGTAAAGCGTCAGAGAAATTTCTTGAGAACCGGAACAACCGCGAAGCCGGTATCTGCCGAGTTGCCACGGCGAAAATGCATCTCGCCGCGTTCAAGATCCATCGCGATTGAACAATCCGTCCCAAGCCTTCCGCGGAAGGATGGGACCTCGCGGTACGGGGCAAGGATCGGGTGGTCCACGTCCGAGCTGTCCGACAGGATGGTCTTTAGCCGGTCCATACTTGGCTGATCCTGCCCGTGCAGCAGAGTGCGCGCTCGTGTCAGCCTTGCGTCAGAATTCTCGAACAAAACCTCGGCCACCGGAATATCGGTTGTCAGATAGTGATTGGTGTGCAAGGTGGCTGCGGCTTCGGCACTGTGGGTGCATGCGGACAGCCCGTCGAACTCCACATCCATCGCCCGACCTTCGGCATTGGCGATCAGAATGTTGGCAGAGCGGCCCGCACCGGCTTTGGCAAGAACCAGGTCCACATCCTCCCACCTTCGGGCTGACAGAAGCTGACGCAGCAGAATATGGGTCGGGACGCCAAGGGTTGGATTGGTGGAGGGCAGAAAGTTGAGGCAGACCCCAAAGCCAGCATCATTCAAACCGATTTTGCCGACGATCCCCGGCTCTGTCAGCATCAGGGTCGTGTGCCCCCGTGCGTCCGTGATCCGCTGCAGGATCATCAGATCCTCAAACGGCTCCAGCCAATCCCAGTTCTGGCCCATGTAGGGCGTGCCGGAAAAGTGCATTGAGGTGCATTCGCCGACCGCCAGAGCAGACAAAAGCTCGCTGCGCGCATTGAGCGCAAAAAGCCATCCCGGATCGACATTGGCCGCCTTTGCCATCGCGGCGATTTCGACGGCGAGATCCGGGGCAAAGCCCTCGATCTGGTTGCGAAAATGTGCAGCGGCTTGCAGAATTTCTTCCTCTGGCTTGGCAAACACCTCTTTGTACAAACCAATGGTTGCCTTGATACGATCCGCAATTTGCGCGCCGATTTGCCCACCGATGGCAGCGGGCGAACCTGCTGCCTCGATGATCGGGACACCCTGGACTTCGGCGGTCATTTTCGCGCCTCAAGCGTGGCGACTGCGTCTGAACAGGTCACAAACTCCGCCTGTCCGCTATCCTTGATCGTTTTGATCAACCCCTCCAATACCTTGATGCGGGAATAGCGGCCGGTGATCTGTGGGTGCATGGTCAAATTGAAGAGGCCCGATACGGCCGCTGCGCCTTCATACTCGCGCTCCCAGATGCGCAGGACTTTCTCCGGGTCACTCATACCGGTCATATATACCGGCGAGAACAGGAACAGGTAATAGGGCGCGTCATCAAGCTCGTATGAGACCGGCAGTTCTATTATCCCGCTCTTCTGCTTCTCCGGTCCCTCTAACTCATACAGACGGAAATCATCGGCCATCAGACTGCTATCCCACTGAAAGTCAAACTCTTTCAGCAAGTTAAGCGTGTTCTCGCTAAAGTCCCATGCGGGAGAGCGATAGCCAACAGGGCGCACCTTTGCGGCATCGAAAAGGGCATCCATTCCGCGCGAAAAAGCAGCACGCTCTTCATCCAAACTGAGTTTTGTTGGCGCTTCATGTACATCGCCATGATGGCCGATTTCATGCCCGCCATCGACAATCGCACGCAGTTTGTCCGGATGGCGCCGTGCGGTTTCTCCGGGCACAAAGAATGTTGCACGAATAGCCTCACGCTCTAGCAGAGCCAAGATGCGGTCTATGCCGACCTGCGCGCCGTAGGTGCCCCGTGACATAGGCTGCGGCGACGTGCGCCCCAGCGACATCCAAAGCGATTCTGCGTCAAAGTCGAATGTCAGCGTAACTTGGGTTTTGGCCTGAGAGGGGTGTGTCATGGAAGCTCCGGTTTCTGGAATCAGTGATAAACGTGACGATATGTCATGTTTTATAACGTGACAACCTGTCATGTATTTTGTAGCTGCTTTTCGGAGTTCCAAATGCGGGCAAAGACGATGCGTGAAGAAGCTGAGACCTATTACCGGCGCAAACCCACCCAAGTGCGCAGCATTCGCCGGGTGGCGCAGGTGCTGGACGCGACACGCGAAGGGATTCTGGACAGCGGGTACGATGCTTTGACGATGCACGAGATCGCCAGCCGCGCAGGCATGCAGCGCAGCGCGATCTATCGTTATTTCTCGGGCAAACCTGCCATCATGGTGTCACTCATCGAGCTTCACCATGCAGATATCCATACACTCGCCAATCGACTTTTCGCGGATGTGGTTGACCGCGATGGTCTGGCGCGGGCCGCTGAAGATCTGGTTCAAGCCTATTTTCAGTTGTTCCTCGATGACCCTGTTTTACCCGCCATCTGGATGGGCGCCCAAAGCGCACCGGAGTTGTCGGAACTTTGCGCGCGTCAGAACGCACGCGCAGGTGCTGTCATTTCAAAGGCCATGGCGCGGGCGCAGGGGGCGCAAGACGGGGACCAGATCAAGGCCATTTTGCTGCTCGAACTGGTTGGCGCAGCGGCGCGACTGGCATTGCAAAGCAAAGACGCGGGACCGCGTGATCAGGTCGCGGCGACTGCGAAAAAATCCGCCGTTGCCGTGATGTTGAGTTAGAATGCCGGCGCCCGTTACGACATGGGCAGCTGTGACGTTTGATCGTGAAGCCACAGAAAACTTTGAACCAAGTGCACTCAACTGACCCACCCTGTCAGGAGGGACCTGCCAAAAGGGCCGCCTACACATTGCGAACACAAGGAGAAATGCAGTGTCAAAGCAGGTTATCGAGATGGTCACTTACAAACTGAACGACGGCATGGACAAAGACGCCTTTATCAAAGCCGCCCTGGCAATGAACCCCTGGATCGAGGCACAGCCTGGCTTCCTGCAGCGCCGCTTGTCCTGCGCCGAGGACGGCACCTGGATCGAGCATGTCCACTGGACTGATATGGCATCGGCAAAAGCAGCCGCCGCTGGGATCGGGTCGGACCCGGCCAATGCCGAAGCGCTTGCCGCCATTGCCGGGCCTTCGGTGCAAGTTTCGCATTCCGAGCTAGAAATCATGATCAACTGATCCGGCATGGACCGCGGTAGACGACTGAATGAGATCCTTCGGATCGTGCGGAACGGGCGGCTTCACCTCGCCCGTGACATCGCTGATGCGCTCGAAGTGTCCGTGCGGACCGTCTACCGCGATATCGATACCCTTCTTGAGCTGGGCGTGCACATCGAGGGGGAGCGTGGCTTTGGCTATGTCATGCGAGAGCTGGTGTTCCTTGCGCCCGATTTCTTGTCGGTAGAGGAGCTGGATGCACTGAGTCTTGGGATGAGCATTGTTCAGGGAAAGGCCGATGAAGAGTTGAAGGCCGCCGCGCAAAGGGTGCTTACCAAAATGGCGCAGGCGAACGGTCAGACGGCACCGGGTCCCAAGGCGTGGGGCTTTGCTGTCTATGCTGGTGATGGCCCCCAATCCCGGCTGGCCCACATGCCGACCCTGCGCAAGGCCATCCGCAACCGCGTCTACGTTGATCTGCGCTACGCTGATGAACAAGGCACGGTCTCGCATCGCACAATCAGGCCACTTCAGATCGACTATTGGGGGCCGGTTTGGACTTGCGCTGCGTGGTGCGAATTGCGCCAGGACTTTCGTGTCTTTCGGATCGACCGCATTCAAAAGGCCGTTGCGACCAAGCGCAGGCTTCAGCCGGAGGCGGGTAAGACAGTTTACGACTATCTCGCGAAGGTGGCGGAGGACCTAAAGAATCAGCAGACGCACTGACAACGCGGCTGACGCTGGTTGAGAATGCTGTGGTCAGGCGTCTGTCTGCGCCAAATTCCCGCGCATTGCCGTCAATTCGATTTCGATCAGCATCTCTGGCGTGGCCATATTGGCCTCGATCATCGTGGCTGCGGGCGGATGGGCGCCAAAGGCCTCGGATAGAACCGGCCAGCAACTCTCAAATTCTTCGGTATGGCGCAGGTAATAGTTGACGCGCACCGCGTCGCTGAGGTCTGCGTCTACGCTATGAAGCGCGGCGCGAATGTTCTTGATGCATTGCCGGGCTTGGGCCACAACATCCTCGGAAATCTCCATGGTGTCGTAGTTATAGCCTGTCGTCCCGGAGACGAACACAAAGGGGCCAGCCGTGACGAGCCGGGCGTAGCCGATCTGTTCTTCGAAAACGCTGCCTTTGGGGTGTCGTTGAATGGCCATTCCTGGACCCTCCGTATTTCGGTTGGCGGTCGCGCGAGGGTTTCCCCACGGCAATTGATCAGTGGATTTGAAGCGCGCCGTTTGCCAGGGCACTGGCCTTGATGGCTGTCAGGCGGCGCAGCTTTTCAGGCTCTCGCAGGACAAAGATGTTCTGAATTTGGCCTTCTGCGGCATAGGCAAACGACACGAGGGCGTGTGGGCTATCCCCGTCCCAAAGCATGATGCCGGGTTGACCGTTCACGGTTTTTTCTTCGGTGCGCAACGATCCCCAGGCCGGAACCAGAATGCTGCTGAAGAATTGCAGCACCGTGTCCTTGCCCCGCAGCACATGGCGGGTTGCGACGACCAAGCCGCCACTGTCGGCGCGCAGATCAACATCGTCACACAGCGTTTTGGCAAATGTGTTCACGTCGCCTGTTGTCAAAGCCTCCTGAAACCCCTTGAGCAGGCTTTCTTGCCGCTCCTGCGGCGGGATGTGACGCACATTTCCATCTTGCACATGTTTGCGCCCCCGCGAGGCCAACTGGCGTGCACTGGCTTCGGAAATACCCAGCATCTGGGCAATGTCCGAATGGGGCGTATTGAAAATATCATGAAGCAGATAGGCCGCCCGTTCCTTTGGGGTCAGCCTTTCCAGCAACAACAGAAAGGCAGTCGACAGTGTGGAGGCAATTTCTAGCCGGGTTTCGGGGGTGCTGTCGGTGGTTGTTTCAAGTTGCTCGGGCAGCCACGGCCCTACGTACTCCATGCGCTTTTTCTGCGCGGACTTCAGATAGTCAAGACACCTGTTCGTACAAACCGCTGTGAGCCAGGCAATTGGGTTGTCCGGCAGTGGTGCATCGGATGCGAACCACTTATATGCAGTGTCCTGAACCGCGTCTTCTGCCTCGCTGTACGACCCCAGCAGCCGATAGGCGACCCCCAAAAGCTGGGGGCGCGCCTTTTCGAATTCTGATGTTTTTGTCTCGATCATCATATCAGTGTTTTGAGATCTGAACGCGGTTCCAAAGGTTGATCATGCTCACGCAAGTTGTGATCAGCGTGATGGTCTCATCATCATAGTGGTTGCGCAACTCGGCCCTAAGGGCACCGTAATCCGCGCCACGCTCAAGGATGGTCAGAGCTTCGGCATAGGCAAAGACAGCTTTTTCGGCGGCCGAAAAATCTGGCATGTGGCGCCAGCCAGCCAACCTGTCCAGGCGTTCGCTGGTCTCTCCGTCCTTGCGCGCTTCGTTGCTGTGCATCCGGATGCAATAGGCGCATTCGTTGATCTGCGACACGCGCAATTCAATCAAATGAGACAGGCTGCGCGGCAGGCCTTTTGCAGCCATCAACTCGTGAGTCGCCCCAAGGTGCCCGATCAGTTCCGGCTGTACGGCTTCGTGTTGTACGCTTTTGGTGTTCATTGCTGTTTTCCTTCGTGAGTGGTGTTACCCATCTGACGAACCAGGCGGTCCGATTGTGACGCAGGGCGGGCAATTTTCTTCAAAACCGCCATTGTCCGCGCTATGTAGGCCCATGCCAAAAGATCGCCGCCTTTCCCGTACGCTTCACGCTCTGATCCATATGGCCGAACGGAATGAGCCTCTGACGTCTGATACTTTGGCCAAATCGCTGAAGACGCATGGCCCTGCGATCAGACGGATGATGTCTGGGCTTAGGTTGGCTGGGATCGTGTCGTCCTCCAAAGGCCATGGCGGCGGCTGGGTGCTGGAGCGCGCTCCGGATCAGATCACGCTACTACAGATCTACGAAGCGCTTGGAGAACCAACGCTTTTTGCTATTGGGTCCGCGCAAGACACGCCTGAATGCCTGGTGGAGCAGGCCGTGGACGCGCACCTGACAAAGGCTATGGAGCGTGCAGCACAAGTGTTGCGAACCGAGTTGAGCCACACCAGCCTTGCCGATATTGCGATAGAATTTGAGGCGAAGCTGGCGGAGCAGGCCAAGAATTAGGAGCCCATGCGGATCAATGGAAGGCCCTGTTGACCTACATTCATACACGTAACATATAAAAGTACATGATTCCAAGAAGGTCCTCCACCCATGCCCGCGCCCCCGGTTTCAGCCAAAGATCAGCCATCCCATGATATGCAGACTCTGCCCAGCAACGGCCTGACAGTTTTCGTTCTGCTGCTATCCAGTCTGACC
Source organism: Pseudophaeobacter sp. (assembly GCA_027019165.1). GTDB lineage: Bacteria > Pseudomonadota > Alphaproteobacteria > Rhodobacterales > Rhodobacteraceae > Phycobacter. The sequence continues at coordinate 101,567 of JALUXC010000028.1, read as the reverse complement.
GTCATGGCCAACGCCACGATTTCGCCGTCGCTTCCCGGCCTCTCTCGCAATTTTGGCGATACGCCGGGTATTGAAACCCTTGCCGGCCTCATCGTCTCTTTGCCGTCACTGGCGATTGTTCTGACAGCTGCGGGTTTTGGATGGGCGGCGGACCGCTTTGACCGCAATCGCCTGCTGACTATTGCACTGTTGGCCTATGCACTTGGCGGGGCATCTGGGTTATTTGCCCAAAACATGTCCCAGATTTTGGCGGGTCGGTTGTTCCTTGGGATCGGCGTGGCAGGCACCCTGACCATCGCGACCCAGGTCGCTGCTGATCATTGGCAAGGGCCTGCCCGCGCGCGGTTCATGGGGCACCAAGGGGCGGCGACTTCGATGATGGCGATTGTCTCTCTTTTGGTCGGCGGTGCATTGGCTGAGCTTTCATGGCGGGGCCCGTTCGCGATCTATAGCTTAGCTTTACCCTTGGCGGTTTGGCTGTGGTTTGTGATGCCCAAGTCGGGTCCAACCCCGGCGGGATTGCGGGACAGGACCGCTGTTGCAGCCTTCCCCTGGAAGATCATGGCTCTGACCGGGGGTGTCATCTTCGCGGTCATGACATTCATCTTTCTGATCGCAACAAGGCTACCGTTTTTGCTCATTGAGATCGGCGAGACATCCCCGGCGGTGATGGCCGTGACCATGGCGACGATGACCGTCGCCAGCTTTCCAACGGGATTGTTCTATGGCCGGATCCGTGCCCGGTTTGCCCCACCACAGATCGCTATTGCGGCTTTGCTGCTGATGGCGGCAGGGTATTTTGTTGTGTCGGCTGCGTCTTCTGTGTCCATGGTCGGGTTTGGCATCTTGGTCACTGGAACCGGGCTTGGCGCGATCATTCCGAACCAGACGGTCTGGTTGATGGCGCATGTACCGAACAATGCGCGCGGACGGGCCTCGGGAATGATGACCACGTTCTTGTTTGGCGGCCAGTTCGCATCGCCATTTGTCTCGGCCGCCTTGTTGGAGCGCACGGATTTGCACGGGCTGTTCTTTTGGTTCGCCTTTGGTGCCGTGTCAATCGCGACGTTGCTTGCGCCTTTTGCATTGCGTCCCTTAGAGAATAAGTGAACTCTGCGAGAGTGGCGCACGCCAAACAATGACGGTGCCCCATGCCAAAAGGAGTTGCCAGAAGATGCCTCTACCATGGACTTACAGACACGCATCAAAGGAATGGCGCGCCTTTCTTGAAGACGTCAAAGAGCAGATGAGTCTGTCGTCAGACAACATGGCATATACGGCTGTGGACGGCGTGTTTCAGGTGTTCCGCCGCCGCCTGACAGCCCAGCAGGGCTTGGATTTCTCCAGCGTGCTCCCAAGCGTCTTGCGTGCCATTTTTGTCCATCAGTGGGATGTCAGCGCGGCCCCCGTACCATTTGACAGCCGAGAGGCCATGATCGCCGAGGTCAAAAAGGTTCGGGTCAATCACAATCTGACGCCTGACAATGCAATCGAGGCAACGGCCTGGGCGCTGCGCCGCTGCACGAATGCGCGTGACCTTGATCGCGTGCTAAAGGCTCTGCCTGACGGGGCTGCCGAGTTCTGGCATGTCGAGGTTGACGACCCGCGCGAGCTTGAACAACGGATCATCTGAGCGACCCGCACTTAAAGGGACGAGGAAAATCGGCACTTGAAGATACATTAGCGATAATGTAAATCGTTGACATGAAAAACACGCATGAACCTGGGCTGGGCGAACTGCTTCGTCACCTGACAGACCTTGTGGATGGCGGAGCCAGCGACGCCTACACACGCAACGGGCTGACCTATAAGCCGCGCTATTCGCCGATCATGCGGTGCCTTGGCCGTGGAATGGCGACCATTTCGGAAATTACGGATGCGGTAAACGTCACACAGGGCGCAGTCAGCCAAACCATCAAGCTGATGGAAGCCGATGGGCTGGTCAAACGCGATCAGGCGGCGGACTCGCGATCTTTCAACCTCGCCCTCACTCCGTCAGGGCGCGATCTATTAGTGCACCTTGAACGCCATTGGCAGGCGACATTCCGTGCAATCCGGACACTGGAACAGGAGATAGAGCACCCCATCCGGGACGTCTTGAAAGCGTCGATCGCGGCGCTGAACGCCAAGGATTTCTCCGACAGAATTACGGACGAATTTGAGGGGCAAGCCGATGGATAAACACCGCCCCGACCCCAAGTCGCATTTCGAGAGCGGCGGAGGGGCCTATGCCGATCACAGGCCATCCTACCCGGCGCGTCTTATCTCTGACCTTGTCGCGCTGACCAGAGCCCAAGACCTTTGCGTCGATGTCGGATGTGGCACCGGTCAGCTTTCGGTGCCGATGGCAGACCACTTTGCCAACGTTGTCGCCTGCGATGTCAGCGAAAGCCAAATCGCGCATGCCTCCCCTCATGGGAAAGTCGCCTACCATATCGCACCTGCGCACCGCATCCCCGCCAAAAATGCGACCGCGGATTTGATCCTCGCGGCTCAGGCAGCCCATTGGTTTGATCTCAATACCTTCTACCCGGAGGTTCGACGGATCGCAGCGCCGGGCGCGATCCTGGCCCTTATTTCATATGGGGTACTGTATATCGACGGGCCTGTTTCAGAGCGTTTCAACGCCTTTTACTGGGACGATCTGTCCCCGCACTGGCCTGCGGAGCGACGCCATGTCGAGACCAAATATGCCGAGCTTCCCTTTCCTTTCGAAGAACTGCATCTCGAACCGGTCAGCATTGTCCGACATTGGAAACTCGCCGATTTTCTTGGCTACCTCGACACGTGGTCTGCCGTGCAGGCCGCAAAGCGCAAAGAGGCCGCTGCGATCGTAGAGGCGTTCTACAACGACGCAACGCAGCTTTGGGGCGACCCGGAAAAACAACAGCGCATTGAATGGCCGATCAATACGAGAATAGGACGACTATGACTCTCTTAAGCCCCGGCTTGAAACACCAAGAAAGCATGACCGTCGAAAGGCACCACATCGTCCCCGAAGTGGGCCGCTGGGCCGGCTTTACGGACATGCCGCCAGTTTTTGCGACCGTGATGATGATTGGTTTTGTCGAACAAACATGCATCCTCGCTCTGCGCCCGTATCTGGATCAACGCTCCGGAACAGTCGGCACCCATGTCGACATGAGCCATATGGCGCCAACGCCTGTCGGTGGCGAGGTGACTGCCAAAATTCACCTCGATGCCATCGACGGAAAGAAGCTGACATTTTCCGTCACCGTCACAGATGACTATGGGTTGATTGGCGAAGGCACACACGAGCGCGCCATCATTGATCGGTCGCGCTTTGATCTTGCAGTGGTCAAGCGGGCCGAGACCGCGTGACGCCAAAGACCAGTGTCCTTCGGTAACGTTCGCCCACTGGTCGTTTGGCTTTTGCGTTGTTGGTTCAACTCTAAAAACCCGGCTTTCCGCTCGCCTATTGCGCGCGTTCTCAAGCCATGGCGGGCAACAGAACCTCTCGCGCGAAGGTGCGAAAACCGGTGGGCGCCCGCCCGGTGATCTGCTCAACGGCATCCGTTGTGAAGTCACCCCAACCGGATGCGTAGGCGCGGCCATAATCTCTTGTTAAGGCTGCCATCCATGCCCCCCATCCAGCGCCCTCAATCATTTGATACATTGCGTCAGGGCTTATCGGGTCACAGTCGATCTCGCGCTCTACAAGTTGGGTCAAGATCCCTGCCACGTCGGAATAGCTGATGCTGTCCGGCCCCGTCAGATCAAGTGTCTGCCCGTCCCAAGTCTCCGACAGCGCACATTCCACGACGCAAGCCGCAATATCACGTGCGTCGATCATCCCGATCTTGCCCTGAGCAGTGGCAAAAGAGAACGTCCCGGTTGCTTTAAGCGTATCAGCGACCATCAGCATGTTCTGCATGAAGAGACTCGGGCGCAAAATGACGTGCTTCAAACCGCTGGCCGCAATCATGCCGTCCGTGTGCCCATGTGCGCGTGTATTGTTTGTCGGACCCTCCCGATCCGCTTTGATCGCCGAGACCCGGACAACGCGCCGGACACCGCTGGACTTGGCCGCGTCGATTGCATTTTCGGCGTGCTGCTGTGCGTTTGGCGCAGCAGGCGTGATCAGAACAAGCGTCTCAACACCTGCCATCGCCGCTTGCAAGGACGGCACGTCTTCAAAGTCGCCGATGACCACCTCAGACACAGACGCGCTCTTGGATGCGTCGCGCAGCATGGCGCGCAGATTTGGCGTCCTTCTCGCCGCCAGCAAACGCAATACATGTGACCCAATCGTGCCTGTCGCACCTGTAACAAGGATACTCATTGCGCGGCCTCGGCCCAGACGGCCAATTCGTTGCCGTTGGGATCGGCAAAGTGGAACCGGCGGCCACCGGGGAAGCTGTAGATACCGCGCAGGACCTTGCCGCCAGCCTCTTTCACCTTTGTCAAACTCCCCTCAAGATCATCCGAGAACAGCACGACAAGCGCGCCGGGGCTCTGAACGGGTGTTTCATCTTCGCCGTTGAACCCGCCGTCGATGCCCGCTCCGCTAAAGCTGACGTAGTTTGGGCCCCAGTCCTGAAAATCCCATCCAAAGACCTCGCCGTAGAACGACTTGGTCGATGCTGCGTCGATAAGCGGGAATTCAATATAGTTAATCGTGTGGTGAACGTGTGCCATCGGCATTCCTCTTGTAGTTTGGCTTAAGCTAAATGCTTTCGAAATCGGAATGATATGGATATAATTGGGACTTATCTCCCAATTTTGGAATAGTTATGCTCAGTCTGGATTCCATCGCAATTTTTGCCCAGGTCGCCCGATCGCAAAGCTTCACCGAGGCGGCGCATGCTTTGGGGATGCCTTTGTCCACCGTCAGTCGAAAGGTGTCAGAGCTGGAAGACGACATGCGGATAAAGCTGATTGATCGGAGTAAACGGCAAATCCGCCTGACAGAGGCTGGGGCGATGTATGCCGACCTCTGTCGCAAGGGGCTGGATACGATCAGCTATGCCAATCGGGTCATGACGGATAGGCATTCAGAAACCGAAGGCACGGTGACGATCACCGTTCCACCTAACTTGATCGACGTTTTGTTTCTCGACGCCATAGCGACGTTCCAGACGAACTTCCCCAAGGCCCATCTGCGGGTTTTCGTTTCTGAACGGATGCTGGATTTTGTTGAGGACGGGGTCGACATCTCATTTCGCGTGGCACGCCCGCAAGGGCCGGAGTTGATCGTCAGAACGCTGCACTGCTATCGGCACCGTCTGTTGGCCGCGCCAAGCTATTTGGCCGCCAACCCTCCTCCCAAAGATGTTGCATCCCTCGCCAGTCACAAGCTGGTGGGTTTTGGCTTTCAAAACCGTCGCCCCTTGTCTTGGACATTGTCCCGGCAAGCCGAGACCCGGGTGCTGGAGCACATGCCGAGCCTTTCCATCAACGACTATGGCGCGATCAAATCAGCCCTCATCGCCGGTCACGGCATCGGTGAACTCCCCGAACCGCTGTGCAATGAAGCCCTGCGGACCGGTCACCTGATAGAGGTGCTGCAAGATTGGAAATTTCCCGACATCGAACTCTATGCCGTGCATGCCGGCAAAGGGTCGTTGTCAAAACTGGCCCGCGCCTTTCTGGATACGGCAGCCGCCAGTATCAGCCCATAGGTCACGACCATATGGCGATATGGTGCGCGTTACCGCGCCCTGCCAACAGAAAAGACCGATACAGGTTTTGTCTCCCTTGGCTGATAGAAATTTCGCCTGAGAGGACATTTCAAATACGCGCTACAGACCGCTTCACGATAACGCAACAATGAGCAGATATGTTCCAACGGCTAAGAAGCCTGCACTTGTTGCCAGGAAGCCTGTATTTCCCATTTGCGGACTGCTTTGTGTCCGTTCGGGAACCACGATCAAAGTGACACCCTTCAGCACAGCCGCAAGTCCGACCAGTGAGACAACGCTTTCCGCTATGCTCGACCATCGGAAGTGATTGGCGAGCAATATCGCTCCGACCACGAAATGCGTGGCTCCTGACAGGTTGATCAGAATAGGGTCAGCTTTCTGCTGTGCCGCGATCATGCGCCTGTAGAAATCCCTCGAGATCAGAAACCCAAGCCCTGTGACAAACAAATAGGGTCCAGCGATGGAAGCAATAAGTTCGGTCATATTCGGCTGCTTTCTTCCGGTTGCAAAGTCATCGTTTGACAGCATTAGGCTATCGACACACCCCTTATAGTTTTCGCGGCGGATAATTTTGACACCGGCGTCACATTCCACGCTCGTGGCTCGTCGTTATTCGAGACCAACAGGAGGATCTGACCCATGACAAAAATTCATCGCCTGCTTTCCATCACGGCCCTTTCGCTGGCTTTCACAAGCCCGCCGCTTGCTCTTCACGCGGAAGATCGTTTCGATATCTTGCGATCGTACTACGCCGTTGATGTTCATCTGCCGCTTGATATCGAAACCGCGACCTCCAATGATCGGATCACTGAATTCACCTTCAGCGCCTTTGACAATGAAAGGGTTCGTGCGCGGCTTGAGCGGCCCGACCCGGTCAAGTTTGTGGGCAAGCGCCCGGTGGTCATCCTACTTCACGGGATTACCCAGTCGCTAGACCAGTGGTGGCGCACGGATGAGGGCCCCTATTCTTTTCCGGCAGCGCATCGTCAAGCGCTCGTCGAGGCCGGGTTTGCGGTCTTGGCGATCGATCTGCGCAACCACGGCGCAAGGTTGCAAGGTGCCGACTTTGAAAATCCCTATGCGTATCTTGAAAACAGCTATTTCGAGGCCGTGCGCAAGATGATCTCTCAATCAGCGATTGATGTGCGCCGCGCGGTTCAAGCGGCCGAGACCTTCGATTTCATTGATCCCAAACAGATCTCTGTGGCCGGGTTTTCGCTTGGGGCCTGGACCGGTTTGATTGCAACAGCTGTAGAGCCCAAGATTGATCGCGCGGTGTTTATTGGACTGCCCTTCCTCCCGCCGGCCCAAGGGGAAACAACGCATTTCATTGCACAAACCGAATATGCGCCCGGCCTTGTTGGCAAACAGGTCCACTTTATCGCCGGCACAACGGACCATTTCCACACGCGCGAAGCGGTTGACGCTATGATGGTGAGCCTGACCAGTGATGCGTCGATCACCTGGGTGGACAGCGGGCATGACTTCCCACGCGACACCGCTGCGATCACGTTGGAACATCTCAAGGGCGATATGTAAGAGGCTGCGGATTAGTCACGCATTTTGCCCGAGTTCTCTGTGGCTGGGGTCAGCGGCATCGCTGACCCCATCATCAACTCAGGCCTTGGTGACCGAATTGCCGCCATCGGCAACCATCGCACTGCCAGTGACGAACGACGCGCGATCTGACAGGAGGAACATCGCCGCTTCAGCGATCTCTGACGGCTCGGCCATGCGTTTGAGCGCGTGGAAGCCTTTGACCACCTCGTGGAACGCGGCGTCATCTCCGGCCATCGGCGTCATGGTGCCGCCCGGAAGCAAGGCGTTCACCCGTATGCTGGACTGACCATGTTCAACCGCCAGAACTTGGGTCAGGCCAATCAGGCCCGCTTTCGCCGCCGCATAGGCACCCATACCCGGAAGGCCGATCGTGTGGCCAACGAAGGACGACGTAAAAACGATCGAGCCACCTCCGCTGTCGCGCATCGCAGGAATCTGGTGTTTGGCCGCGTAAAACCCGCTATCGAGATTGACCTCCAATACGTCCTTCCAACTGGCTTCATCCATCTCTGGCACCGGCCCCATATTGCCCAAGGTGCCTGCGTTGTTGAAGGCGCCGTGCAGGCCCCCGAAGGTGTCCTTTGCACATTGCACCAGCGCAGCAGCATAATCTTCGTCGCGCACATCTCCGGCAAGGCAGACAGCCCGTCCGTTGCTTTGTGTGATCTGACCTGTGATACGGCTCAGCTCCGCCTCACGTCTGGCACCCAACACGAGGTTCGCACCGTTTCGCGCAAACAATAGCGCTGCCGCCGCGCCAATGCCGCTGCTCGCCCCGGTGATGATGATGGTTTTGTTATTCAGGTCCATTTTTTTGCCTTTCGATCAATGGTGCTGGACCAATAGGGCAGCAGAAAGACCTGTCGCGACCCGGATCATGCGGTTCGATCTTCTGCGGTTGGCAAGGCGCAAGATTCGGGTCGGGCGGTAAAGAAGAACTGGGGCGGCAACGACCGCCCCGCTCCAAGATTTCAGAGAGATAGGCTCATCGAAATTTCTTCGAATGGCAGACCGTCCTTGTCGGTTGGTCGGCGATCCGTTTCAACGAACCCTTGCTTTTGGTTGAATGCCACTGTGCGCAGGTTCTTCGCGTAGGCATCAAGCGTCAGGCGCCCCTTCAGCTTTAGCCCATGCGCGATCAGGGCTTGCCCGATGCCGCGCCCCTGAGCATCTGGCGATACGAAAAGCCCGCCGATGTACGTGTCAATCAGCCCCAGAAAACCGACCGGTTTTCCGTCGTGGCAGGCAACCCATGTCTCCGCTTGCGGCAGGTACATGTCAGAGACGAGCCTGCTTTGCTCTGTCAGCTTTTCCTCGCCCAAGAAGGCATGAGCATTTCGAGAAGCATCCAGCCATACGGCCGTCAGCACAGCATTGTCGTCCGCCTGATAAGGGCGGATTTCAAGTTTGGTATTTTCATTGGTCGTTCCAAAAAGTGGCGCTTTTGTGCGCGCAGAAATAACGTCCGCTGCAGTGCAGTCGGTGTTTATAGGTCGGAAATTTCAACCTCTGCGCATAAAGCTCCTTTTTTGGTGGTGTCACTGGTCATCGAAGGTCACTGCCTTGTCAAGCAGTGACCTACTTTGGATTTCCACAAGACAGAAAGCGGCCCAACTGTCCCTTAAAGCCACAAGTGGTGCGTTCACCACTGAGTGTCCATCATACCTAGCAGGCTCATAGGTCGGACCGGTAAATCAGGCCAGCCGTGTTTTGGCCGCCGCCCTTCGGTCGGTGCTGAGGGATTTTCAAGCCGTGGACAAAGACGCAACCAAGAATTCCAACCAGTCTCGGAAAGGCTGTTCCTTTTGGGCGCTCATGCCCCACCAAACAGACTCGTGTTTTGCGGGTGCAATTTCGGGCGCGGTGTTCCGCCTAGGACTGCGGTGAAATCATAACAAAAGCTGACGTCAGTCGCTGCTGGACTCCTGATTTGGCAATACACGGAACGACGCCAATGGAACATATCGGCAAAGCGAGCTTGCGAAGCACATAAGTGAGTGCTTATGTATTGCCATGATTGAAGATGACATCTTTCGAGCCCTCGCAGACCCGACCCGCCGCGCGATCTTTGAGAAATTGGCGGAAGGGAGCATGAATGCCAGCACCCTGCGCGAAGGTATGGACATCAGCCAGCCCGCCATGTCGCAACATCTCTCAGTCCTGACAAACGCACAGCTCGTGCGCGCCCAGCGGCAAGGGCGTTTTGTCAATTACGCGGTCAACCCCGAGGGACTGGCGCTCATCGCCCAATGGCTCACGAAGTATCGCGCTTATTGGCCCGCGCGTATCGAGGATCTCAAGATATTGCTGAAGGACATGGATCAATGACGGAACCGAAGACCAAAGTAGACGTCCCTTGCATTGAACTGGAATTTGACCTCAGCGATCCGCCGCAAAAAGTCTGGCGTGCCGTCACCATTCCAGAGCTACGCGAAAGGTGGCTGCCACAGGAAGGTTTGGCCGATCCCGATCCGGTCACTGTCGTCCCCGGCCAAGAAGTGCGCTACGAGTTGCGCGACGACGCTCCCCCATTTCTTGAAAGCACTGTGACGTTTGTGCTCATCCCGAATGGCACGGGCGGAACCTGCCTTCGTGTCTTGCACGAACTCAAGGATGCAGCGGCTACGCAAATTGCGACGTCCTCTGCAAACAGCAATAGTCCACCTCTGATGCGCGCCGCCTGACGCGGCGAACCTTTCCCCCACAACTTATAAAGCCTGGAGATCGCCGATGCGCGCCGCGATGCAACTCGTCCCTATGGTCATAGAACAGTCCAGCCGAGGGGAGCGTTCTTTTGATATCTTTTCCCGGCTGCTGCGCGAGCGGATTATTTTTCTAAACGGCGAGGTGAATGATTCCGTCTCAGCCCTCGTCTGTGCCCAGCTTCTGTTTCTGGAATCGGAAAACCCGAAAAAGCCGATCAGCCTATATATCAATTCGCCAGGTGGCGTCGTCACAAGCGGCCTCGCAATGTACGACACCATGCGATACATCCGCGCGCCGGTGCATACGCTGTGCATGGGGACCGCCCGCTCAATGGGATCCTTTCTGCTAATGGCAGGGGAGCCGGGCCATCGGGTCGCACTCCCTAATGCGAGCATCCTGATCCACCAGCCATCCGGCGGTTTCCAAGGGCAAGCGTCAGATATGCAAATACACGCTGAGGAAATCCTGAAAACAAAGCGGCGCATGACGCAGCTCTATGCGGAACATTGCGGCCGCTCTTATGAAGACTTTGAACGGGCGATGGATCGCGACCGCTTCATGACCTCGGAAGAAGCTTTGGAATGGGGCCTGATTGATCAGATCATGCAAGTTTCGGAGGAGCTAACGGATCCCTAACGAAACCTTCTATCTCGGGTAAATCGCCACTGGTGCAGGCATTCCGGTTGGCCCTTGGCCGGATGCCAAGGGCGCGGCCATATCTTGAGAACGGGCATTCGGAGCTCGACAACAACACCGCTGAAGGCGCCGTCAAACCCGTCGCCATCGGCCGGAAAATTGTGTGTTCTCAGGCTCCGAAGGCGGCGGCAAAGCCATAGCCTTCGTCTTCACACGGATCGAATCTGCCAAGCTCAACGACGTCAGCACTCAAACATGGCTCACATGGGTCCTTGTCGCCGATCATAAGATCACGCGGCTGGACCAACTTCTCCACTGGCGATACACGACTCAAGCAGTGTAACAGGCCGCATCGGCACCGTCGCTCAGTTTCCCTCGCGCATGCGTCAGGCGGGAAATGCGCGTATGGGCCGCAAGACTGGTTCCAAACACCGTCTGAAACACCCGCCGCGCCGTCTGGTCTCCCATTGCAAACCGCTCCAGCATTTCGCCTTCGGCAAAGCTATGGCCGGGATCGGCGTCAATGGCAGCCTTGAGCTGCCGCACCCTATGGGCCTGCCACGGCAAAACGCTACTGCTGTCTGCACCGTCCAGCGCCAATCTCCCAAAGCCGGACAACACTTCTGACAGAAGGCTGATCGCCAGGCCTTCGGCCTTGACGCTGTCCAGCCCGGTTGCGGTGCGCAGTTGGTAAAGTCTCTGGGCAGTGCCACGCACCAGCATGTCTGTGGGAACCGGCACAGCAAGGTCGACGGTCTCATCAGTTGCCATCAAGCGCGCAAGTTGTTGGCAGGATGTTTCGTTCAAACGGTCCTGCAATGCATCCCGGTACATCCCCACGCAGACATGACGCAGGACATGTCCGGGCTCCACGATCAGCCGAAAACCCGGCGTATCACTTCGGATCACTGATGATCCGTCTTGCGTCCAAAACTGCCTCTGCCCATTCCCCATGACGATGCTGGCCTCGCCCGATAGAAAATACTGGGCAGAGATATGCTGGCCTTTTTCATCGTGGGGAAAGCAAATCTCGGTCGGCTCATTGACCTCAATGGATGAGGTCACCAGCATCGTACCTCCCGCGAAAACGTTGAAGCTCAGGCATTGAAATCCCTGCGCGGAAACAATCCGCCTGCTTGCGGTCTGGATTTGCAAATCTTCGCCTTGCAGCATCATATCGTCCAAACATCACCTAGTGTTAGAAATAGCGGCGATGATTGTCGCTGCTGCATTTGGGGTCAAGATGTGTGTGAGTGGATCCACAGTAGCTGGTGAGTTCACTTCCTGATCGGCCGCCAAAAAGTGCCCTGTGTACTCAAAGCCACATCCGGTTTCATGGGCTTAGACATGGGGCGCGTCGATGTTCCTCGATCGGAAACCTGCCCGCAGACCGTCTCCTGTGGGCACGGCGCGACCCGGGTGTTTCCTTCGCCTTTTGAATGCTGCGGTTCGGCCCGTCATTCTAGGCATTTGCTGCCACTTCATGGCTTTGTCACGTCGATGCTTCCCTTGTGACCATCCACTGAAATGCTCGCGCCTTGCCCGGATGCCGAACTTGTTGCAAGTTTGTGGAGGTACAAGGACTGGATCTTACCGCGCGTTTCGAGGCCAACGGACCGGCGCGCTAGCCTGACTTGGGAGGAGCGCATATGACACCGAGGACAACAGGGTCACCTCCATCGGACAATCTGACACCGCAGCAGTCGGCTATGCCTGAGGTCAACACGGTGACGGCCGTCGACATAAAAGCAGCGCTGCGAGCCGGGTTTTCAGATTTTCTGGCGCGTCCCGTCATGAGTGGTTTCTTCGGTCTGTTTTATGCGGTTTTCGGACTTTTGGTTGTTTGGTGCCTGGTCTGGCTCGAAAAGGCCTGGATGATCATTCCCGCTTCGGTAGGTTTCCCGCTGATCGCGCCCTTTGCCGCTTCAGGGCTTTATGAAATGTCTCGCCGCCTGCAAGACGAAGAGCGTTTCGGCTGGCGTGAAATCCTCACTGTGATGGCCAATCAACGAAAGCGCGAGATGGGCTGGATGGCCTTTGTCACCTTGTTCATTTTCTGGGTGTGGTTCTACCAGTTTCGGACAGTGCTTGTGGTCGTTTTGCAAGATTCGTCCTTCTCGGATTTGGACGGTTTCTTGAACACGGTGCTCTTTACGCCAGAAGGTTGGACCTTCCTTGCCATTGGCACCTGCATTGGCGCATTTCTATCGGCGGTCCTTTTCTCGGTGACTGTCATAGCCATGCCCATGTTGCTCGATAGGGAAATGGATTTCATTACCGCGATGCTCACGTCCATTCGCGTGGTCAAGAAGAATCCGATGGTCATGCTTTCCTGGGCGGCGATAATCGCGGTCACTATGCTGTTGTCGCTGGTTCCGGCGTTTCTGGGCTTGATCCTTTCCCTGCCAGTCCTGGGCCACACGACATGGCATCTTTATCAGCGCGCCGTGCAGCCGGCGGAGGGCTGATCTATCGGACCTTTTTTAGAAGCCGCCTGTTTGCAGGACAGCGAGGGACATTGCGGCAATCGCTGTCCTCGCGGCACAGGTGACGTGTTGGCCACATCAGCAGCGTTGCTGCGTGCACAAGCGTGGGCGTGGGCGGCGCGGCTGAACCGCCCACGCTTTTGTCATGCGCTTCGATAAAGCTTTGTCATCGAGAACTCCCGATGCCCCAAAGCTTCGGCCGCCGTGTTGCGCCCATTGGCGGTACGACGCATCATTTCGATCAGGGCATCTCCTGCCTCATCGATCGTCTGATCGCGGCGCAGGATTCCCGACACATCCACATCGATGTGTTCACCCATGGTGCGCACCGTGCGTGGATTTGCGGTGATCTTGATCACCGGTACGATGGGGTTGCCAACCACGTTCCCTTGTCCGGTAGGGAAGGTATGGATCACGGCGCCACCGGCGGCCATCAAGGTGACGCATTCCGCCGCGGCCGAAGACGAGTCCATGAAATACAGGCCGTTTCCGGAATTCGGCTGCTCTGCCGGGCCAAGGATGTCGATGTACTGTGATGTGCGACCGATCTTTTCTAGGTTGCCAAGCGCCTTTTCCTCGATTGTGGTAAGGCCGCCCAAGATGTTGCCCTTGGTGGGTTGGCTGTCGGACAGGTCGTCGGTCTGATGGGCAAAGATCACATCGTCCTGATAGGCTTTCCACATTTGGTACCAGCGTGCGCCAACCTCTTCGTTGATTGCGCGCTTCTGACAGATGTGCTCGGCTCCGGTGATCTCTGACGTTTCTCCAAAGAAACCCGTGATGCCCTCGGGCAAAAGCTTGTCATACATGTTTCCAACGGTGGGGCAGGATCCCAAACCGGTGGTGGTGTCGCTCTCACCGCATTTGGTCGATACCCAAAGCTCGGAGATCGAGCATTCCTCGCGCTGCAATTCGGTGGCGTAGTGTACAAATTCCTTGGCAGCCCAACTGGCGGCCCGGATGGTTTCAAAGTCGCCTTTCTGTTCGATCGAGAATTCGGCCACAGGCTTGCCTGTCTTGCGTATTCCGTCAGCGATGACCTTTGTCCATTCTGGCTCGATGCCGATCACGACGACCGCGGCCACGTTGGGGTTGGCGCCTGTGCCGATGATAGTGCGAAAATGAACGTCCAGGTCCTCTCCGAACTGCAGGCGGCCATAGGCATGGGGAATGGCCAGCGTCCCTTTGACATTGTTCGCCACTGCTTCAACAGCAGCGTTTGAGATATCATCCACCGGCAGGATCACAACGTGATTGCGAATGCCGACCCGGCCATTCTCGCGCCGATAGCCATGAACGGTGATGTTGGAATATTTCGATGCCATCTTTTCCGCTCCTTACCAGCGTTTGGTCTTACAATTGTGAGTGTGGACATGTCCGCCCATGGGGATGTCGGCGATGATCTTGCCGATATCCTCACCGTATTTGATTGCAGTATCGCCGGATTTGAGGTCCTTGAGCGCGATCTTGTGGCCAATGGGCACATCGGCGCCGGCGGTCAGTGTGAATGTTGAATTGTCATGGGTGACACAGCAGAACATTTCAGTGCCTGCGGTCAGACCTTCGACCACGACCACACCGACATTGTCTTCGTGATCGTGCACCAAAAGATGCGGAATGTTGGACATTTATGTCTCCGTTTCGGTTTGCTTCAATTAAGGTGGCTTGGGGTTTCAACCGGACGTTCGCAGGACGTGCACTGCACAGGGCGCGTGACGGACGACCCTGGATGCGGTTGACCCCAACAGGTAGTCGGACAGGCCTGGCTTATGAGATCCGATAACGACGCAATCGATCTCGGCCTCGGCGGCATAATCGATGATGGTGCGGGCAGTGTGGCCTTTGCGCAGGACGGGGGTGACGCGATCTTTGCCAGCGACACGGTCGTTCAACCTTTGACGAGCTGAGTCGAAACCGGCCTGCACCACGTCTTTGTCGAGAAAGGCGCTGACCGATCCTTCTGGCGCTTCGTAGACATGCAAGGCATGGATTTCGCCAGTTTCGGACAGCAGGGCACGGGCCACTTTCAAAGCTGCCGGACCGATGCCGTGGTCTAGCGCCATTGGGATCAGTATCTTGTCATACATGGCAAATTCCTCCCTGTTCGGTCTCCATCTTCATTCCCATGGCGACAGCAGGATTTTGGGGGTCGCCGCTCGGCCATGGCGTATATCGGAAAAGGCTCTAGGGCCGTCGGCCAGCGCCCGGCGCTCGGTCCAGTCCAGCGCCCCAAGACGACCGTCAAAGATGGCGGCTGCAGTGTCGCGGAAATCCTGCGCCGTATAGGTGTAGGTCCCGATGAACGTGATTTCCTGCAGCGTCATGCGCCGGATATCGAGGCCGCCTTCATCCTCTCCGAGGCCAATATGCACGACAACCCCGCCGGGGCAGGCCTGTGTTGATGCGCAGGCACGGGTGGCCGCACAGCCCACAGCGTCGACGACGAGCGGGAAGTGGCCTTTGGCCTGCTCGACGGCGCGCAGGCCGCAGCGTTCAATCAGATAGCGCCGCCGCAGCGGGTTCGGCTCGACCACATGCGGGGAAGGCACCCCCATTGCGGTCAGCGCAAGCGCCGCTGCAAGACCGATTGCGCCGCCGCCCAGAACCAGAGCTGAGCGCTCCATAGAGGGATGCAACGCCTCAAGGCCAAGCCGAGCTGCGTGCCAGCCGACAGCCAGTGGTTCTGCCAAAGCAGCCTTGTCCATCGGCACTGTGCCCGGGACTGAGATCAGATTGACCTCTGGCATTGCCACATACTGGGCAAAGGCGCCTTCGCGCGGCGGCATGGAGATGATCTGGCGGGCAGAGCACAGGTTTTCGCGCCCCGCCGCGCAGGCCGGGCATCTACCGCAGGTCACCAGTGGATTGATCGTCACCCGATCGCCTTTTCGAGGGCCAGAGGCAATGGTCCCGGCGGCCTCATGACCAAGGATCAGCGGCGCAGGGCGTCGATCATCGTGGCCGAGATATGCATGCATGTCTGATCCGCAGATGCCGACGCTTTCGATGCGGATCAGCTGTTCTCCCGCCGCAGGGGCAGGATCGGGCACATCGTGGTATGCCATTGTTTCGGGGCCTTCATAGACAAGAGCCTTCATTTCGCAGTGAACCCCCCATCGACCATCAGAACCTGCCCAGTGACGTAGTCAGAGGCGGGTGAGCACAGAAACAGGAGAGGGCCGTCGATATCCTCGGGTTCGCCATTGCGCCCGACGCAGGTCTGAGCCGCATTGCGGGCCGCACGTTCGGGGTCGGAAAAGACCGGAGCCGTTAGCTCTGTCCGGAAAAAGCCGGGACCTATGGCATTGGCGTTGATCCCATGCCGGGACCAGGCCTCGGCCATGGCGCGTGTCAACTGGGCGATACCGCCCTTTGAGGCGCCATAGGCCAGGCCTGCGGGAAAGGCGCGCGTGGTTTGTAGCGAGGCGAATGTCACAATTCGCCCCCAGCCTTTGGCTTTCATCGAACCAACCAGTTGCTGTGAAAGAAAAAAAGGCGTGGCCAGGTTTAGGTCCATGGTCGCGTTCCAGCCTTCAGGCGTAACGTCATCGGCGCTTTGACGTGTGTTGATACCTGCTGCATGAACCACGATGTCTGGCGTGCCAAAGGGGGCAGATATGCGACGCGCGAGGTCTTTCAGGCCGCTTTGATCGCTCAGATCGTAACTCAGGGCCGCGGTCTGCCCGCTGGATTCTGCTTGCCATTCGGTCAGTGCATCCGCCCGGCGTGCAACGCCGACAACGCGCGCACCGGCGTTCGCCAGCACCAGGGCCGCTCTGCGCCCTAGGCCAGAGCTGGCACCGGTCACGCAGGCGATTTTTCCACTCAGATCAAAGAGCCCGTTCATGTCCGGCTCATTCCGTTGCAGTGAGATCAAAGGTTTCTTGAGGGAAGTATTTTGCCAGCCGCACATCTGCGGCGCGGGCGTGTCCTTCCATCCCCTCGAGCCGGGCGATCCGAGCGGTTGCAATCGCGACCGGTTTTGATCCCTCGCGAGTGGCCCTCTGCCAAGTTACGATCTTCATGTATTTGTGAACGCTCAAGCCGCCTGTGTAAGACGCCGCGCCAGAGGTCGGAAGCACATGGTTGGTGCCTGCTGCCTTGTCGCCATAGCTGACGGTGGTCTCTTCCCCCAAGAACAATGAACCGTAGCAGGACAGCCGCTCCAGCCACCAATCAAGATCTTCGGCCTGCACGGTCAGGTGTTCTGGGGCATAGTCATCCGATGTGGCGGCCATTTCCTCGCGGTCTTCACATAGGATTACCTCGGCGTAGTCGCGCCAGGCTGCAGCGGCGTTTTCGCGATTCACCTCAGGGAGATCATCAATATAGCGGGGGACCAGTTCCATGACCTTTTCGGCCACAGACCGGTCGTTTGTGACCAGCCAGACGGGAGAATTGTAGCCATGCTCGGCCTGGCTCACGAGATCCGTAGCAACGATATGCGGGTCTGCGGTGCTGTCGGCTAGAACCAGACTGTCGGTTGGTCCTGCAATCATATCGATCCCGACGCGTCCAAACAGCATGCGCTTGGCTTCGGCTACGAACTGATTTCCCGGTCCAACGAGGATTTTGGCCTTGGGTAGTCCAAACAGGCCAAACGTCATAGCGGCGACGCCCTGGACACCGCCCATGGCCATGATCTTGTCGGCGCCACAGATATGAGCCGCGTAGACAATTGCGGGCGCGATGCCGACGCCGGGTCTTGGCGGGGAACAGGCTACAATATGGGCGCAGTCGGCCACTTTGGCCGTTGTGACGGTCATGATCGCGCTGGCGATGTGGCTATATCTCCCTCCGGGGACATAGCAGCCAGCGGCATCCACCGGGATTGCCTTTTGGCCAGCAATCAGCCCTGGCACAACTTCGTATTCGATATCCGCAACTGTGGCTTTTTGTGCCTCGGCAAAGCGTTTGACGTTGTCATGCGCAAACTGAATGTCGGTTTTCAGCTTGTCGGGCACCAATGCGCAGGCGGCTTCAATCTCCTCCGGGGTCAGAATGACATTGCCTTCATAGCGGTCAAACTTGGCGGCATATTCCATTGCCTTGCCGTCGCCGCCGGTCTCGATATCGTCGAGGATCTGGCGCACGATCTTCTTTGTTTCGGAGGCGTCCGATTTTGAAGTCAGGGTGGCTTTCTTTAGATACTCGCGGGGCATCTTTCTTGTCCTTATTTGAAAATATCGGGCAGAAGCGTCGTGGACAGGGGAGGCACATAGGCGATCAACAGACCCACGATCAGCATGAAGAAAACGAACGGCACGGCGCGGGCTGCGATTTTTAGGATCGATTCCCCGGTAATGCCGGAAACAACGAATAGATTCAGTCCCAGCGGAGGAGTGATGAAACCAACCCCGAGTGCAGTGATCATCATGATGCAGAACTGAATTTCATTCATCCCGATATTGTCAGCCAAAGGCTTCAGGATCGGCGCGAGGATCACGATGTTTGGCGTCGTCTCCATCACGCAGCCTGCTGCAATCAGGATGCAGATCATCAGCAGGATCAGCACATAAGGGTCATCGGTCAGCGAAGTCACCGAGGTGACGAACCCCTGCGGAACGCCCATGATGGCAAGCGCCTCGGCAAGCGGTGCGGAGAAAGCGATGATCGGAAGGATGACGCCATTGACCTTGGCCGAACTGATCAGCATTGCTGGAAAGTCAGAAAGTCTCAGCGTGCCCAGGATGAACCCGAGCAAGATCGTGACGACGACCGCGGTGGCACCCGCTTCGGTCGGCGTGAGACGCCCCGAGAAGATCCCGTAAAAAATGATCCCCGGAACGATGAAGGCATACCAGCCCGATTGCAAAGAACGGCCGAGATTTCCAAGGTATTCCGGCAAAGAGACATTGCCGCCGCCTTCGTATCCGTGGATGCGGTTTACCACGATATTGGTGATCAGAATCGAGATTAGGATGCACAGCCCGGGGATCAGTGCTGCAAGAAAGAGGGTTGATGCGGAAATGCCCAGGACCAAGCCAATGATGATGTAGGCGATGGATGGCGGGATAAGTATGCCGGTGCAGGCGCCCGCCGCCACCAGCGCACAGGCATAGGGTCGAGGGTAGCCTGCTTCGACCAGCCGCGCGATGGTCATGCGTCCCACAGCTGCCGCACCGGCAGCATCAGAACCCGAGATGGCTGCAAACATACCGCAGACGAGAACCGTTGCCGATCCGAAGCCGCCCTTGGCAAATTGGGTGAGCGCCTCAGCAACGTCGAGAAATTTGCGCGAAAGTCCGGTTCGCACCAGCACGTCGCCCGTCAGAATGAAAAGTGGAACAGCGGTAAGGGCAAAAGCGTCAATACCGGTGAATAGGCTTTCTCCGACTGCGCTAAGGGGCATGTCGCCGGACATCACCAGCATGGTAATGGCGGCGGCTCCGATCGCGGCCCAGACCGGAACCGCCAAGGCGATCAGTCCGACAAATAGGATGACAGGAAGGTAGAAGTCCCAGCCAAGCTCGACAGTCTGATTGAGTTGTGTCCAAAGCATGGTTCGCCCCCTCAATCAAACAGTGTGTCGCCCTCGAAGACGGCCGTGCCGTCGCGAAGGCTGCGCAGATCACGCAAAAGGGATTGTAGAAGACGCCAGATCATCAGAGCAAAGCCCAAGGGCACCGCCATGAGAAACCAGACCATTGAAACCCGCAAGCCGTGGCTTACCGATCCGAATTTGGCTGAAACGTGCACTGTCTCATAGGACCAGTAGAGGGCAATGACCGCGACCACGAGCATCACCAGATCGCCGAAAATATACATCACAGCCTTAGGGCGGGGAGGGAAGTAGTGCATGAGCACGTCAATGCGGATATGCGCGCGGTCCTTGACCGCTGCGGCCGCGCCGATCCAGGCCAGGTAGATAAAAGAGTACCGGACGATCTCTTCGCCCCAGATCGAAGAATAGGCGAAAATCTCGCGGCGAAGCACCTCGATCGCCATCGTGGCCACCAACATGACGTAGAATACCAAAAGGGCCCATCGTTCGGCATTTTTGTCGATCTGACGCAATAGGTTCATGACACTGTCCAATACTGGCCCGGGCGCCTCGCCCGTGTGTTCGGCGGCGCGTCAAGCGTTTCGGAGATGAGGAGCCGTTGGGTTGCGGACGCCCCTTTCAGGCGTCCGCGTGCGTTCCATCAGGCGTCGTGGACGAAATATTTGCCTTGAGTGCCAGCAGCCTCTTCAAGCTTGGCAAAGTTGTCCATAGAGCCTGCAAGTTCGACCTTGAACTCGTCCCACTCGGGGCGCTGGTAGCCGCCGGCAGCTTTCCATTCTGCCAGTTGATCACTGCTGAGCGAGTGGAACTGAACCCCTGATTTCACCAGTTCGGACATCGCAAAGGCCCGGGCCGAAGGAACCTTGGAGAGGTTCTGATGCGCGGTCATCTCAGCGCCCCACATCACACCGTCCTGTACGTCGCTGGGTAGGCCGGAGAACCACTCCAGGTTGCATGAGTAGACTTGGCTGTCCGGCACCGCTTGCGTAAAAGTGACGTGGCTCAGAATATCCTTGAAGCCAAAAACGTAGAGCGCGCCGACAGATGGATCGAGGGCATCGGCCACCCCCTGTTTGATGGCCGAAGGGGTTTCGCCCCATGCTACCGGGGTCGGGTTTGCGCCGACCATTCGGTAGTACTGCTGCAGCATCTTCGATCCTGGCACACGGAATTTGACGCCCGACATATCGCCCGGTGTCGTGACCGCTTCGCCACCTTTGCGCACGGCGACCACCCGAGGATCAATGTTGATATAGAAGAGAGCCTTAAAGCCCGCAGCCTCGACCTTGGGATGAACTTCTGCATTCCAGAAATCAGAGGTTACCAGGTTTGTGAAGCGCTGGTTGGAGCCACACAGATACGGCATATTGATCAAATCAACCGTCGACGCAAAGGGCGCAAAGTTCGACAGCGAATGCTGGGCCGCCTGAATTGTGCCACCCTGAACCTTTTGGACCAATGCGCCACCGGCTCCAAGCTGTCCACCCGGCGCCAGTTTGACATAGACCTTGCCGTTGGTGGCGTTCTGGATGTTTTCCTTCAGGTCCAGTTGCATGATCGGATAACTGCGCGATGCGCCCAGAACATATGCTGTTGCAACGGTCATCACGTGATCGGCAGCGGCTTCACGTTCCCGCTCTTCCTTTGCGGTTTGGGCAGCAGCCTCTGACGACCACAGGAGGCCCCCTGCTCCTGCGACCATCGCTGCGGTGAACCCGCCTCCGCCAATCAATTTCAGGAAGTTGCGCCTTTCAGCAGACGCCAGTTCCTTGCGCTCCATGTCCATCATTTTTCCTCCCTTGGACCTTCATTTTCTTGATCTTTTTTGGATTCCGCCTCGCGTTTCAGCACTGCGGCAACAAAGGCGATCGAGGCCGCAAAAAGCAGCAGCATTTCTCCCACATCCCCGAGAAACGGTGCTGCCCCATAGGATCCCGTAGCCACGTTCAGTGCGAACAGGGCAAAAAGAAAAACTGCCGTCATCAGAAACATGGATCCCTCCCTTCGTCACAGCAGGGCGATTCGAGATGACTGTAAGCGCTTACATTTGGGCGTGCAAGCGCTTACATTTGCGATATTGGCCAGCCAAGCGGATTGGCATTGTTCCAATCGAGGAACCGGGATAGCCAAGCTTTTGATTGATGTAGGAAGACAAACATCTTGAGCGACACGAGAAACATACCGACGTTGGCCGATGTGGCGCGTGCTGCGGGGGTATCCACCGCAACAGTGTCTCGCTGCCTCAACTCACCGGTTCAGGTGAACGCCAAGACACGAGAAAGGGTCATGGCTGCAGTGCATCAGCTCGGCTATGCTCCGAATTTCAACGCCCGTGCTCTGGCGGCTCGGCAAACCCACACCATTGGGGCTGTTATCCCAACAATGGACAATGCGATTTTCGCACGCGGCCTGCAGGCGTTTCAGGAGGAGTTGCACCGCTACGGCTTCACGCTTCTGGTTGCCAGTTCGCAGTACCGCCCGGATGTCGAAGCGGAACAGATCCGTGCGCTTGTTGCCCGCGGCGCTGATGCACTTTTGCTGATCGGCTATCAGCGCCCCGATGAGATCTATGAATTCCTCGACATGCGAGGTGTGCCTGTCTTGACGGCCTGGGCCTTTGACGCCGACGAGGAACGGCCCGCCATCGGCTTTGACAATCGACTGGCAATGAAGACCTTGGCAGACGATGTCATCGCCCTTGGGCATCGTAGCATCGGGTGTATCTCGGCGCGGATCGATGACAATGACCGTGCGCGGGAGCGGGTCGAGGGTGTGAGGCAGGCCATGACGGAAGCCGGGCTGGATGTTGAACACTTGGCTCTTGTTGAAACAGAGTATTCTATCGACAACGGTTCTGCGGCCTTTGCACAACTGCTGCAGTGTCAGGACAGGCCCAGTGTCGTGATTTGCGGCAATGATGTGCTTGCTGTGGGGGCGCTGCGCGCGGCCCAACAAATGGGCCTGAGGGTGCCCGATGACATCTCGATTACCGGCTTTGACGATATTGAACTTGCGCGTGTTGTTGAGCCGCCTTTGACAACCGTGCACGTCCCTCATCGCGAAATGGGGCGCGAGGCTGCAAAAACCCTTGTTGGTTTGGTAAATGGGAATGAGGCGGTAGAAAGCCGTGAGCTATCAACGACTTTGTGCCTGCGTGACACTCTGGGCAGGCCCCGCCTGCCGTCAGGCTGACCCGAAGGGACCCAGCCTCGCGGAAGAAGGCTTCATTTCTGCCGGGAACACACGTGCGAGGTTCACGCCCGTGCGATTCACCGGCGCTCTGGGCATCATTACAGCATTGCACGGGGCATGAGCCACGCGCCGTCTTACAATGACGGCACGCGGCAGGTCCGGATCAGCTCATTGCGTCCAGCAGGCCCTCGCCAGCGGACAGTTCGCACTGGCCAGGGTTTTCCTCACGGTTGAGGATCTTGACCTCTCCGTCTTCGACCAGCATCGCATAGCGCAGCGAGCGGCCGATCAGCCCGGCGGGTGGCGCATCAAAGCGCATGCCGATCGCATCGGTAAAGGCACTTTCGGCATCGGCAAGCATGGTGATCCCGGCTTCGGTTGCGCCGGTTGCATCGCCCCAGGCCTTCATCACGAAGGGATCGTTGGCGGAAATGCAGATGATTTCATCCACGCCTTTTGCGTCGAACTGATCCTTGGTGCGGATAAAGCTCGGAACATGCGCCGAGTGGCAGGTGGGCGTAAAGGCACCCGGCACTGCAAAGATCGCCACCTTGCGCCCCTTGACCTTCTCCGCCATCTGCACCGGCTGTGGCCCTTCGGCCCCCATTTGCACCAGTGTTGCGTCCGGCAGTTTGTCTCCGACTGAAATCATCGCGCGTTCCTCTTCTGTCGTGATTGCGTTTCCCTTGGTCACCCATATAGGGTCCGCAGTGAAGGTGACCAGAACCGGGGCAGGAGGCAAGAGAAGACATGAGCCACATCGTGGTAATCGGAGCAGGGCAGGCAGGATCCTCATTGGTGGCAAAGCTGCGCAAGGACGGATTTGAGGGTGAAATCACACTGATCGGTGCAGAAAACGCTCCACCCTACCAGCGGCCGCCCCTGTCAAAGGCCTATCTGCTTGGGGAGATGGATAAGGAACGTCTGTTTCTGCGCCCCGAAAGTTTCTATGCCGACAATGCCATTGCTTTGAAACTTGGGGCTACTGTGACCGGCATCGATCCTAGCGCCAAGACGGTGTCTTTGGGGGATGAGGTGGTGTCCTACGACCAGCTGGCACTGACCACGGGATCGGATCCGCGCCGCCTGCCTGCTGTCATTGGCGGCGATCTGGACGGCGTCTTTGTGGTGCGCGGTCTGGCCGATGTCGACGCGATGGCGCCCCAAGTGAGCGAAGGAAAGCGGGTGTTGATCGTGGGCGGTGGCTACATCGGGCTTGAGGCAGCAGCGGTCTGCGCCAAACGTGGCCTCAACGTCACGCTGGTAGAAATGGCCGACCGGATCCTGCAACGGGTCGCCTCAGCTGAAACCTCGGACTACTTCCGCGCCCTGCATCAAGCGCATGGTGTGGACATCCGCGAGGGGACGGGGCTTGAGCGTCTCGAGGGCGAGGCTGGCAAGGTCACACGGGCGGTTCTGTCTGGAGGAGAGGCGCTGGACGTGGATTTTGTTATTGTCGGGGTCGGCATTGCGCCCGCCACGGCGCTGGCCGAACAGGCAGGGCTGACCATCGAGAACGGCATCCGGGTCGATGCGCAGGGGCGCACCTCGGATCCCGCGATCTGGGCGGCGGGGGATTGTGCGTCTTTCCCCTATCAGGGCGGACGGATCCGTCTGGAAAGCGTGCCCAACGCCATCGATCAGGCCGAGATCGTCGCGCAAAACATGCTGGGTGCGGAAAAGGACTATGTCGCAAAGCCCTGGTTCTGGTCGGACCAATACGATGTGAAACTGCAGATCGCAGGCCTCAACAGCGGCTATGACAATGTGATCACCCGCCAAGGCGCGGGGCAGACCGTGTCCTTCTGGTACTACAAGGGCGATCAGCTGGTGGCGGTCGATGCGATGAACGATCCGCGCGCCTATATGGTCGGCAAACGCCTGATCGATGGCGGCAAGACGGCCGACAAGGCGGTGGTGGCCGACCCCGAGGCCGATCTGAAACCGCTCCT
Organism: Pseudophaeobacter sp.; assembly: GCA_027019165.1. Lineage (GTDB taxonomy): Bacteria > Pseudomonadota > Alphaproteobacteria > Rhodobacterales > Rhodobacteraceae > Phycobacter. Next base: position 76,867 of record JALUXC010000028.1, on the reverse strand, counting down.
GAAAGCATGAGGATCATCGCGGGCGCCTTTCGCGGCCGCGCCCTTGCGGCGCTGGGCAAGGGCGATGCAGGCGCGCATCTGCGGCCCACCACGGACCGGGTGCGCGAAAGCCTGTTCAATGTGCTGGCGCATCAGATCGATTTTGACCGCTTGCGGGTGCTCGACCTGTTTGCGGGCACAGGCGCGCTGGGGCTTGAGGCGTTATCGCGCGGGGCGGCCTGTGTCACCTTTGTGGATGACGGGCGCGTTGCGCAGGGGCTCATTCGCAAGAACATCGCGCTTTGCCGGGCCGAGGATCGCACCGCCCTGATCCGCCGCAGCGCGTTGAAACTTGGGCAGAACACAGACGCGCCCTATGACGTGATCTTCCTTGACCCACCCTATGGCAAGGGATTGGGCGAAAAGGCGCTGGCCACGGCTGAGGCGGGCGGCTGGATCGCCCCCGGCGCGCTGATCGTCTGGGAGGAAAATGCGCCCATGCAGCCGCCCTTGGGCTATGAGGTGCAGGACAGCCGCAAGTATGGGGATACGCATATCACCATTATGGTGTTGAACGCGTCCACGACATAGAGGCGTGACGGTCGAATGTCAGCCGTAGGTCGGGTGGAATTTGCCGCCGGGTGACAGGGTGAAGATGTCATAGCCGTCCGCTGTCACTCCGATCGAGTGTTCGAACTGCGCCGAAAGAGATTTGTCGCGTGTGACTGCGGTCCACTCATCGGCCAGGATCTTGGTCTCGGGGCGGCCAAGGTTCACCATTGGTTCGATGGTGAAGAACATGCCTTCCTCCAGAACCGGACCAGTGCCGGGGCGGCCATAGTGCAGCACGTTGGGCGGCGCGTGAAAGACCTGACCCAGCCCGTGGCCGCAGAAGTCACGCACCACGCTCATCCGCTGGCTTTCCACATAGGCCTGAATAGTGTGTCCGATGTCGCCAAAGGTGTTGCCGGGTTTCACGGCCTCAATCCCCTTCATCAGGGCATCATGGGTGACCTGGATCAGGCGCTCGGCCTTGCGGGGCAGCTTGCCTGCCACGAACATGCGGCTGGTGTCGCCGAACCAGCCATCGACGATCACAGTCACGTCGATATTGAGGATATCCCCGTCCTTGAGCTTTTTGTCACCGGGAATACCGTGGCAGACCACATGGTTCACTGAGATACAGCTGGCATGCTGATAGCCTTTGTAGCCGATGGTGGCTGACTTGGCTCCCGCATCCTCGACCATCCTCGTGATAACACGGTCGATTTCGCCGGTCGTCTGACCCGGAAAGACATATTGGGCGATGTCATCCAGGATCTTGGCCGCAAGCGCACCCGCCACATGCATGCCGGCAAAATCGGCCTCATCGTGAATGCGGATACCGTCTTTTGTAGTGCGACCGTCTTTCGATCTCATGGTCGGGGGCTCCATCGCTGGGGGTTCACCGCTCTATTTAGGGGCAAACTGCGAAAAGGGCCAGAGGCGTTGACCAAATTGAGACTGTCACCCGGCCATCCTGTTTTCAAGCGCCCCGGCGATCTCTACCCCCTCAGGCGAAAGGTGCGTTCCATAGATCAGACACTCAACGCCCGCTTTTTGGGCAGTGGCAAAGGCGGCGGTATAGGCAGGGTCAATATCCGAGGCGAGATCAAAGCCGGTGCAGTCACTGCGCTGCACCAGATAGAGCATCACCGCGCGGTGACCTTGTGCCACCATATTGGCCAGCTCCCCCAGATGTTTGGTACCGCGCGCGGTCACGCTGTCTGGAAACTCCGCCAGAGCGGGCTGGCGCGATAAGGTTACGCTTTTGATCTCTACATAGGCATCGGGCAGGCCGGGCTGGCTCAGCAGGAAATCGATGCGGCTTTTCTCGCCATATTTCACTTCGGCACGTACGGTTTCATACTCTGACAATTCTGCGATCTGGCGGGCCTCCAGCGCGGCGCGCAGGGCGCGGTTCGGCACCGAGGTATCCACCCCGGTGAAATGACCGTTCTCGTGATCCACCAGCCGCCAGCCGTATTTCAGCTTTTTCTTGGGGTCGTCATTGGGTTCAAGCCAGATTTTCATGCCGGGTTCCGCCAGCCCCATCATTGATCCGGGGTTGGCGCAATGGGCGGTCACTTCGCGTCCGTCTTCCAACTGGCAGTCCGCCAGAAAGCGTTTGTAACGGCGGATCAGGCGGGCGGGGATCAGAGGGGTTCCAAATCGCATGTTCTTGGGCCTATACCTGCCGTAACACCGGATCAAGAGGAGAGGCGCCATGGGCAATCCAACCGCAGCAATGCTGGTCATCGGGGATGAAATCCTGTCGGGGCGCACGCGCGATTCGAACATGTATTTTCTGGCCGGCGAGCTGACCAAACACGGCATCGACCTGAAGGAAGTGCGCGTCGTGAGCGATGATGAGGAGGCCATCATCACTGGTGTCACAGCCCTGTCCGAGGCCTATGACCATGTCTTTACCAGCGGCGGCATCGGCCCCACCCATGACGACATCACCGCCGATTGCATCGCCGCGGCCTTTGGTGCGCATCTGGATGTGCGCAACGACGCCCGCGCGATCCTGCAAGAACATTACGACAAGTCAGGAACCGAGCTGAACGCGGCGCGCCTGCGCATGGCCCGCATCCCCGACGGTGCTGCGCTGATTGAAAACCCGGTTTCGGCGGCACCCGGTTTCACACTCAAGAATGTGCATGTGATGGCGGGCGTGCCGTCTGTGTTCGAGGCAATGGTGGCGAGCGTTCTGCCGACCCTGACCGGCGGCAGCCCCTTGTTGTCGCAGACCCTGCGCATCATGCGCGGCGAGGGGGAGATTGCAGGCCACCTGTCGACCCTTGCGGCGGATTTCGCGGATCTGTCCATCGGGTGCTACCCGTTCCAGAAGGACGGTGCCTTTGGCGCTAATGTGGTCGTGCGCGGCAGCGATGGCGCGCAGGTGGATGCGGCGGTGACCCGGCTTGCGCGGGAGTTGGGCATTTGAGCGCCGGGCAAGTGAAAACCGATCCGCGCTACTATGCGGTCGTGGAAGGCACCTGGCCGTCCGCTTCCAAGCGTGATCTTAGACCCATCACCCTGCGTGAAGGGCAGGGGGCGGGCAGCCGGGTCTCGGCGGCCACAGCGAACGGGCCTGTCGGTAGCGATGAGATCGCCGCAGCCGAAGCGGCGATGCAGGAGATGGGCCAGGAGCGGTTGTTCATGATCCGCGATGGCGACGATGCCTTGGATGCCCAGCTAGAGGCGCGCGGTTATGTGATCAAGGATCCGGTCAACGTCTGGAGCTGTGCGCCCGAGCTGCTGACGGACGTTGCGATCCCGCGCGTCACCACCTTTTGCGTCTGGGAGCCTTTGGAAATCCAACGCGAAATCTGGATCGCAGGCGGCATTGGTCCCGCGCGCATGGCGGTGATGGAGCGGGCAAAGGGGCCAAAGACCGCGCTCTTGGGACGCTACAATGACAAGCCTGCCGGAACCGGCTTTGTCGCCATCCACGATGGTGTCGCCATGATCCACGCGCTTGAGATCCTGCCACATCAGCGTCGCAAGGGCATGGGGGCCTGGATGGTGCGTCAGGCGGCCTTTTGGGCGGTGGAGCAGGGCGCGGCTGAGCTGGCGCTGGTCTGCACCCAAGCCAACGTGGGTGCGAACGGTCTTTATGCCTCACTTGGAATGCATCACGTGGGGCAGTACCACTACAGGCACAAACCCTGAGGGAGGAGAGACCCGACCATGACCGACCAGCAAAACCCCACCGCGCTTGACCTGCCGCCGGTGGATCCGCTGCCGCCTGCCACGCAGAAATATTTCGACATCTGCCAGGACAAGCTGGGCATGGTGCCCAATGTGCTGCGCGCCCATGCCTTTGACATCGACAAGCTGAACGCCTTTACCGCGCTCTACAACGATCTGATGCTGGCCGACAGCAATCTCAGCAAGCTTGAGCGAGAGATGATCGCGGTGGTGGTCTCCTCCTACAACCGCTGTTTTTACTGCCTTGTGGCCCATGGCGCGGCGGTGCGTCAGCTGTCGGGGGATCCGAAACTGGGCGAGATGCTGGTGATGAACTACCGGGTGGCGCCGCTGGATGCCCGCCAGCGCGCGATGCTTGATTTTGCGCTGCAGCTGACCCGTGCCAGCGCCGAAGTCGAAGAGGCAGACCGGCAGGCTCTGCGCGACGTGGGCTTCAGCGACCGCGACATCTGGGATATCGCCAATGTGGCCGCCTTTTTCAACATGACCAACCGGGTGGCCAGCGCCACGGCCATGGTGCCGAACGACGACTATCACGCTCAGTTCCGGTGATCGGGCGGGCGGTCATATCCTGTGCAACGGCCCTTTTGGGGGCCGTACTCTTGTGTTCGGCGACCAGTGCCAGGGCGGATGTGATGCTGCCGTCGGGCGCACAGGCGCTCGCGACGCGCGAAACGCCGCTTGGCACATATGGGCTGCCGATTGGCGTTGCGACCGCAGATGCTGTGCCGCAGCGTCTTTTGGAAGGGCGTATCCTGCGCCGCACGTGGCGCGTTCAGAGCGATGCCACCGTGCTGCAGGTCCTGGCGCCAATGCGCGAACAACTGCTGCAGGGTGGGTATGAGATCCTCTTCCAATGCGAGGCGCGCGGGTGCGGCGGTTTCGATTTTCGTTTCGGGATCGAGGTGGTTCCGGCCCCCGACATGGCCGTAAGCATCGGGAACTATCATTTCCTGTCGGCCATGAAGGGCGAGCAGGCGCTTTCCTTGCTGGTTTCGCGCAGTGGCAACGATGTCTATCTTCAGGTCATTGAGGTGCTGCCGCCGCAAGAGCCAAATCTGACCGTAGTGGCCCCCAGGTCTGCTCAGGAAACGACGGAATCACAGCTGGATGTCTCGCCAGAAGAGAATCTTGGAACGCAATTGCTTCGCGACGGCCATGCGATCCTTGAGGGTCTGGATTTTGCGACCGGGGCGATCAAGCTGCAAAGGGAAACCTACAGCAGCTTGCAGGGCCTGGCCGCCTTTCTGGCCGAATATCCGCAATATGCGGTTGTTGTCGTTGGGCACACGGATACCGTGGGGCAACTCGAAGACAATATCGCTCTGTCCCGGCGGCGGGCAGAGGCAGTCAAGGCGCATCTGGTTGAAAAGCAGGGCGTTTTGGCCGATCGCATTGCGGTGGACGGCGTCGGCTATCTCTCGCCCCTCTTGTCGAACCTGACAAAAGAAGGGCGCGAGGCCAACCGGCGTGTTGAGGCCGTTCTGGTGCCAAGAGAGCGGCCCTAAATTCGGCTAAAGGTTCCGCTCGTCTGTGGTGAACCAACGCTCATGTGCGCGAGGTCGTCGGTGTGAGCGCCCCTCTTGACGTCTCACGGAGGATGGCCTAACCCTGCGCTTGGTTGCAGACACCGGCCTCCCGCTGGCGATCATGCCATGGTGAAGTTCTGCGCAAAAGCACATCTCTTTTCCCCCCTGCGTCTCGCGCGGGTGGCAACGCGGGTCCCATCCAACTGGCGAGATCGACGCATGAGGGCTGAAAAGCGATGCACGATCCGACTTCCAATCCGTATTTGACCGGTCGATTGCCGGTTCTCTTTGCCAAAACGGCGATCCCAATCATTTTTGTCATGAGCATGAATGGTTTTTTGACCGTGGCCGATGCGATGTTCCTCGGCGCCTATGTCGGCCCCGAGGCGCTTGCGGCCGTGACACTCATGTTCCCCTTTTTCATGCTCCTCGTTGCCAGCTCGACGCTGGTGTCCACCGGCATGTCGAGCCTTCTGGCGCGCCATCTTGGCGGGCGTCGGCTGGAGAATGCCCGGCAGACCTATGCGGCGGCCCATTGGCTTGCGCTGATCATCGCGGCCTGTTTCATTCTTGCCTATGCGGTGCTGGGCGAGGCGGTGATCCTGCGTGCCGCGCACGGGGACGCAGGTCTGGCTGCGCTGGCCGGACAGTATATTGGCATTCTGGCCTTCGCTTCGCCTCTATTGTTCGTGCTGTCGATCAATTCGGATGCGCTGCGCAACGAAGGCCATGTGGGCATGATGGCCGCCATGAGCCTGTTGGTCTCGATGAGCAATCTCGGCTTCAATTACCTGCTCATTGCCGTGCTCGATTTTGGGGTAGCGGGCTCTGCCTATGGTACTGTGCTGGCGCAGGCCCTGGCTCTGGGCGCGATTGTGGTCTATCGGCAGCGCCGGTCGACACAGCTGCACCCAAGGGTGGTGTTCAGTCACGCAGGTCTTGGGTCCAGCCGCCGCATTCTGGCCCTTGGAGCGCCGCAGAGCCTCGGCTTTGTGGGGTTGTCGCTTGGCGCAACATCGATCCTGGCGGCGCTTCAGATGGTCGGGAACGAAGACTATGCCGTCAGCGTGACCGCCTATGGGATCGTGACCCGGGTGATGACCTTTGCCTTTCTGCCGCTTCTGGGGTTGTCACAGGCCATGCAGACTATCACGGGCAACAACTATGGCGCGGGGCTATTGACACGCAGCACGGCCAGCCTGCGACTGGCGCTTCTGATTTCCTTTGGCTTTTGCATCACTGTTCAGCTTGGCTTCACAAGCTTTGCGCCGCAGATCGCCTCTGCCTTTGTTGCGGATGCGGCGGTGGTGGCCAAGGTCGCGGACATCATGCCGGTGATCGTGGCCTTGTTCCTTTTAGCCGGGCCTTTGATGATGCTTGCGTCGCATTTTCAGGCCATTGGCGATGCCACCCGCGCGGCGGTCCTCAGCCTGTCGAAACCCTTTGCTTTTGCAATTCCTTTGACCTTTGCGTTGCCGCTGTGGCTGGGGGAAGCAGGTGTGTGGCAGGCGGGCCCCAGCGCCGAGGCGCTTTTGTTCTGTGTCGCCATTGCGATCTTGTGGCGACATGAGGGTCAAAGTGGCCTCATGCGCGGTCTTGTCATGGCGAAGGGGAGGGTGGAGCAATGAGCGCGTCTTTTCCCACTCCGGCGCAGGCCAAGGCCCAGGCGCGCCAGTTGCGTAGTGATTTGCAAGCCGATGGGCGCGAGATCAGCCATGGTCAAAGTCTTGAGCTTGTGGCCCGCCAGCATGGCTACCGCGATTGGAACACCTTTCATGCGGCGATGGGCAATCGCCCGCCCGACGGATTTGCTCCTGGCGGGCGGATCACGGGCCGCTACCTGTCACAGCCCTTTTCGGCAACCGTGCGTTCGGTCGAGATGCTGCGGCCCGGCTGGTTTCGGTTGGAATTGGATCTGGACGAGGCGGTCGATGTTGTCACCTTCGACAGCTTTTCCAACTGGCGAAAGCGGATCCGGGGCACGGTCGGCCCACTTGGTCAATCGCCGGAGAAAACCTCGGACGGGAAGCCGCATCTTCAGATCGATATCTGAGGCCCAAAAAGAGAAACGCCCCCGCAGCGATGCGGGGGCCAGTCTTCACGGGAGGTTCGTCAATTGTGCTGTGCTGTCTACCACTTGAGCGGGTCACGATCCGCAAAGGCATGGACCAGGAAATCGATGAACGCGCGCACTTTCGGTTGCGTGAACTTGCCGGGCGGGTAGACCGCATAAATGCCTTGGGTCTCTACCGGCAGGTTCGGCATCACGTCTTCGACCAGACCTTCGGACATGGCCTCGGAATACAGGTAGCTGGGCAGATAGGCGATGCCGAGGCCGGAAATCGCCGCGTTCAGCAGAGACTGCCCGTCATTGACCGACAGCCAGCCGGTGGTGCGCACCTGGCGTTTTTCGCCCGACGGTGCGGTGATCTTCCAGACATTGCCGCTGGACTGGCTGGAGTAGTGCAAGAGCTTGTGCTCGTTGAGGTCGTCGATCTTCTGCGGCCGCCCGTATTGTTCCAGATAGGCAGGCGACGCAATCATGCGCTTGGTGGTTTCCGTGAGCTTGCGGGCGCGCAGGGAGCTGTCCTCGAGTTCACCGATGCGCAGGGCCATGTCGAACCCTTCCGAGATCAGCTCTACATAGCGGTTGTTCAGCACCATGTTGACGGTGATCTCCGGGAAGTCGCGCAGGAAGTCCGACAGCACCGGTGACAGGTGATTGACGCCAAAATCCGTTGCCACCGAGATCCGCAAAAGGCCCGAGGGTGCAGATTGCATTGAGGTGACCAGAGCGTCCGCTTCGCCCGCATCATTCAGCACGCGGCGGGCGCGGTCATAGTAGGCAAGGCCGATTTCGGTCGGGGAGACGCGCCGCGTGGTACGGTTCAGCAGGCGTGCGCCTAGGCGTGCTTCAAGGCTTGAGACATGTTTGGAGACGGCTGATTTGGAGATCCCCATCTTGCGTGCCGCATCGGTGAACCCGCCTTGGTCCACCACATTGGCAAAGGCCTCCATTTCGGTCAGTCGATCCATTTTGCCCGTCCTCGCTCGTTTCTCTGACCTCATGGTTTGCTATCCAATTCGGGCAAGAACGGGGCAAGCTTGGGATAATTGCGGGGTTTTTGCCGCATCGTTCACGTCTGCGAAACGCACTGGTTGTGGCGTATGGGGATGGTGCTGCCCTGCAGCCTTGGCTGGCAGATCGCTTCGGTCTGCACCGAAACATTTCGCGATGTCTTGCCGCTAGAGATGTGCCTCTGACAACCAATACAAAGGACATTCTCATGCTGACATGCGTGATCCGCTATCACATCGATCCGACCAAACGGGATCAGTTCGTTGAATACGCCAAAGGCTGGGGGCAGGCGATCCCGCGGTGCGGGGCGGATCTGATTGGCTACTTCGCCCCTCATGAAGGGTCATCGACGCTGGCCTACGGGATCTATAACATCAAGAGCCTCGCTGATTACGAGGCCTATCGCGCGCGCCTTGCCGCAGACCCGACAGGGCGCAGCAATTATGAGTTTGCCCAGCGGGAGAAATTCCTTGTCCGCGAGGATCGCACGTGGCTCAAACTGGTCTCCACACCGCATGGAGACAGCACATGATAGCCATCATTTTCGAAGTGACCCCGAAGCCAGGGAAAAAGGAAGCCTATCTTGAGGTCGCGGCACGAATGCGGGACCTCTTGGAGGATATGGAGGGGTTCATTTCGGTGGAACGGTTCCAAAGTCTCACGAACCCTGAAAAGCTGCTGTCGCTCTCGTTCTGGCAAGATGAAGAGGCCGTCCTGCGCTGGCGCAGGCTGTCGGCTCATAGGGCTGCGCAAAGGCAAGGACGCGAGGATTTCTTCGCCGACTACCGGCTGCGGGTGGCCGGAGTGCTGCGCGACTATGGCATGGAGGATCGCGATCAGGCGCCGGATGATAGCGTGGCGTTTCACGGCTAGGTTTGGTTGCGGGCCTCTCTTTTGAACCCAAAAGGTGGTGCCCGAAAAAAGCCGGCGTGCTCCCGCCCGTCGCCGACCCTTTTGCGGGGCAAATGACTCGCTCCCGTTGGGCGTGGCACCGCGCATCGCGCGGTGCCACGCCCAAGGCCGCCAAGGGGACCCGGCGCAGCCGGGGCACCTGCGGGCGCGGGAGCGCTTTGTTGTGGGAGCGCTCGTGCCAACCGTCAGAGCGTGGCGGCGAGCCGGGTGCCCTGGTTTATGGCACGTTTGGCGTCGAGTTCCGCCGCAACATCCGCGCCGCCGATGACGTGCACCTTGGTCCCCTTTGCCTCCAGCGCATCCGCAAGAGAACGTTCAGAGAGCTGACCTGCGCACAGAACAACGGTATCCGCTGCGATCACGGTTGGGTTCTCACGCGCCTCTCCAAAACTGACATGCAGGCCTTCGTCGTCGATCTTTTCATAGTTCACGCCGCCGACGAAGTTTACGTTCTTCATCTTGAGCGCGGCGCGGTGGATCCAGCCGGTGGTCTTGCCAAGTCCCTTGCCGTGCGCTTGCGCCTTGCGCTGCAGAAGGGTCACCTCGCGGGCGGGAGCTTCGGGCTGGGGTCCTTCCGGCGCCAGGCCCGAGCGATGTTCGGAGGGGTCCGCGACCCCCCATTCCTTCATCCACAAGGGAAGGTCTTCGGTCGGGCTGGTACCGGCGTGTAAGAGATATTCGGACACGTCAAACCCGATGCCGCCCGCGCCGATTATGGCGACCCGTTTGCCGACCTCGGCCTTGCCGCGCAGAACATCTATATAGCTCAGCACATTGGCGCGGTCCTGGCCGGGAATGCCCGGATCGCGCGGGCTGACGCCGGTGGCAATGACCACCTCATCAAAGCCTGCCAGATCCTCGGCGCCGACCTCGCGGCCCAGCTCCAGCGTGATCCCTGCATCGCTGATCATGGCACGGTACCAGTCCACCAGCCCCCAGAATTCTTCCTTGCCGGGCACCTGTTTGGCCATGTTGAGCTGGCCGCCGATTTCATCGGCCTTGTCGAACAAGGTGACCTGATGCCCGCGCTGCGCTGCGGTGATCGCCGTGGACAGCCCGGCAGGGCCGGCGCCGACGATGGCGACAGTTTTGGGGTTGGCGGCCTTTTCGATCACCAATTCGGTCTCATGACAGGCCATTGGGTTCACAAGGCAGGAGGTCAGCTTGCCGCCGAATGTATGGTCAAGGCAGGCCTGGTTACAGGCGATGCAGGGCGCGATCCGGCTCGCCTTGCCCGCTTCGGCCTTGGCCACGAAATGCGCATCCGCCAGTAGCGGGCGCGCCATAGAGACCATATCGGCGCAGCCGGTTTCCAGCACCTCTTCGGCCACCTCGGGCGTGTTGATGCGGTTCGAGGTGATGACAGGGATCGAGACCTTGCCCATCAGTTTCTTGGTGACCCAGGCAAAGGCCGCGCGCGGCACCGAGGTTGCAATGGTGGGAATGCGCGCCTCGTGCCAGCCGATGCCGGTGTTGATGATCGTGGCGCCAGCCTTTTCGATCTCTTGCGCCAGTTGCACCACCTCGTCGTGGGTCGAGCCGTTGGGCACAAGGTCGATCATCGACAGGCGGTAGATGATGATGAAATCGGTTCCGACGGTTTCGCGGGTGCGGCGGACCACTTCGATCGGCAGGCGCATGCGGTTCTCGTAGGATCCCCCCCAGCGGTCGGTGCGCTTGTTGGTGTGGGTGACCAGGAACTGGTTGAGGAAGTATCCTTCCGACCCCATGATCTCGACCCCGTCATAGCCAGCCTCTTTCGCCAGCCGCGCCGCATTCACGATGTCCGAGATCTGCTTTTCGATGCCGTCCTCGTCCAGCTCGTTCGGCGGGAAGGGGGAGATCGGAGATTTGATGGCACTGGGCGCCACGCATTTTGGGCCGTAGGAATAGCGCCCGGCATGGAGGATCTGCATGGCGATCTTGCCGCCTGCCGCGTGCACACGGTCGGTGACAATACTGTGGTTCTTGACGTCCTCTTCGGTGGTCATCATTGCAGCGCCGGGCAGAACCGAACCTTCCAGGTTCGGACCAATGCCGCCCGTCACCATCAGGGCCACGCCGCCCCGGGCGCGTTCGGCATAGAATTCGGCCACCCGGTTCCAGTCGCGGGTCTCCTCCAACCCGGTGTGCATGGAGCCCATCAGCACGCGGTTTTTCAGCGTGGTAAAGCCCAGATCCAGCGGCGCCAGCAGTTTTGGGTACGCAGTCATCGACACTCTCCCTATCCTTTGCGCCGCAGGATCGCGTCTGACGCGCGGTTTGTCACCTGTCAACGCGGCGTCACCCCCTTGCGTGCCCCGGCGGCAGCAGGTCTAATCATGGCGAGCAGAGCCAAGGACGCCCCATGACACCCGAAGAAATTGCCAAGCTGCCGTACCGCCGGAATGTTGGCGTGATGATGATCAACGCCGAAGGAGCGGTCTTTGTCGGCCAGCGCTCGGATCGCTACAAGGATGCCTGGCAGATGCCGCAAGGCGGGATCGATGAGGGAGAGGATCCGCGAACCGCTGCCCTAAGGGAGTTGGAAGAAGAGACCGGTGTTCTGCCCTCTCTGGTGGAGATCATTGCGGAATCTGAAACCTGGCTGCCCTACGATCTGCCCCATGACGTGGTGCCGAACTTCTGGGGCGGACGGTATCGCGGGCAGGAGCAGAAATGGTATCTGATGCGCTTTCTCGGTTCTGACGATCAGGTGCGCATTGATACCGATCACCCGGAGTTTTCGGCCTGGTGCTGGCAACCGGTCGAGCATCTGGTGGAAAAGATCGTGCCCTTCAAACGCGAGGTCTATGCGCGGGTGGTCGAAGAATTCGAGCACTACCTGTAGGAGGCTAGAGTTGAAAAAACTGCGTCACCGCATTGCTGTCCTCATCGCGTCCTGTGCCCTGGTTGGAGCGGGGTCACCTGCCTTTGCACTGAGCTGCGTAGCTTGGGGTGTCGCGGATGCCTATCTCAAGGCGGCCAGTTCGAACCGAGCCTATGCGATCCTTCAGGGGCGGCTCACCTTTGATGAGCGTCGCTTGCCACGGGCGCCTGCGAGCAATCCCAATGCCGCCCCGCCGGTCACTCAGTTCCGGGCCTCTTTTAGCGGTGATCTCCTTGGCGCTCGTGATTTCGATCAGGCGGTAAAGGCGGACGTGGTGGTCGAGGTGCAATGTATGGGGCCTTGGTGTGGTAAGGCAAAATCCGGTGTGGAATACCTGATATTTGCCGAGCAACGTGGCCGCGATCTGATCGTCCGGTTTGACCCCTGCGGGCAGTTTGCCTTCGCCGGGAATGGCCACGCCTTGCGCAAGCAAGTCTTGGACTGTCACAGTGGCAAGGCCTGTGTGCCTTTGGCGCCGCAGTGACAGCCCACGGTCTGCACTATTCGGCCGCAGTGCGCGCCGGTTGAGGCGCCTTGCCCATAGCCGTTGTCTTGGCCCCTTGCTGCCCAAGCCACAGGCTGAAAAGGGCGAGGCCTGCACCGATCATCTGATAAAAGCTCAGCGTTTCCTGCATAAACAGCCAGCCTAGGATCACGGCTGTAAGCGGGCTGAGCACACCCAGAAGTGAGACCGCAGAGGGCTCGATGCGTGCAAGACCCCGGAACCAGAGGATATAGGTCAGCGCGCCACCAATGAGGCTCATATAGGCAAGGCCAAGGATGTTCTTTGCCGTGAAGCTGGGCAATTCGGGCACCGCCCAAAGGGTGAGAGGGATCAGGAGAAACCCTCCGGCGGTGAGCTGCCAGGCGGTGAAGGTGAGCGGCGGCACAGGGGGCTGCCATTTGCGGGTCAGCACTACTCCAGCAGCCATGGATATGGCTCCGCCCAGGCCTGCAAGAACGCCGATGGTATCCAGTTTTGCAGCGGGCGTCAGGACCAAGAGCGCAACGCCTGCCATGCTGAGCGCCGCAGCCAGGATCGAGGCCAGTCTGATCGGGGATTTCAGGACCAGCCCGGACAGGAAAACCACCACCAGCGGCTGCACTGCCCCCAGTGTCGCGGCGACGCCTCCGGGCAGACGGTAGGCCGACAGGAACAGGAAGGTCCAGAACAGCGAGAAATTCAGCGCGCCGAGAATCAGCAGTTTGGGCATCCAGTTCAGCGGTGGCAACTGGCGAACCAGCAACGACAGCAGCAGTCCAGCAGGCAGGGCGCGCAGCAGGGCCACCGTAAAGGGCGAATGCCCCGGCAGGAAGTTGGTCGTCACAATGTAGCTGCTGCCCCAGATTGCCGGGGCCAAGGCGGTCAGGAAAAGGTCTCGGGACATCATGGTGTCACCTCCGTATATATCTTGATGTCGAGATAGGTCCATTTAATCTTGACGTCAAGATACTTTTCCGCAACAGAGGGAACATGGATCATGTGGACTTTGTCACCCAGCAATGGGAGCGGGAGCGGCCGGACCTTGATGTCACGGCTATGGGAGTAATTGGCCGTGTGGGGCGTCTCTATCTGGCCTATCAGGCTGAGATGCAGAAGACGTTTCATCGCTTCGGGCTCAATGCGGCCAAGTTCGACGTTTTGGCAACGCTGCGTCGGGCTGGCGCGCCTTATGAGTTGTCGCCGGGGGATTTGCTGAAGGCGACCATGGTGGCCTCAGGGACCATGACCAACCGGATCGACCGGCTGGAAGCGGACGGGTTGGTGGCGCGCAAAGTGAACCCTGCGGATAGCCGAAGTTTCTTGATCTGCCTGACAGAGAAGGGGCTTGAGTTGATCAATCAGGCCGTTGAGGCCCATGTGGCGACACAATCGGGCCTGTTGGAGCAAATGACCGAAAAGGATATCGCGCAATTTCGTGCGCTCTTGTCCAAAGCCCTGGGCTCGGCGGGCAGCCAATAATGCCCTGCGCCACGCCCAACGGGAGATGGGGCCCTTTCGGGCATCTCATAGCATATGCCAAACACTTGGATCACTAAACGCTGCCTGAAATCATGATTTCAACGCGTTTAGTGATGCCGGATACATAAGGTATTCGGCATGATCCTTTTGACGGGCGGGAGTTTTCTGACTCTCCTCAGAGAAGCCCTTCGGATTTCAGGACTTCGCGCATATCTTTCTCAGGGCGCGGGCCAATGTGGCTGATCACTTCGGCCGCACAGATGTTGCCGATCTTTGCGCAGGTCTCCAGATCGCGGCGAGAGGCCAGACCAAACAGGAACCCTGCTGCAAACTGATCGCCCGCGCCAGTGGCATCGACGGGCACCACCTTGGTCACGGGCACATCGATGCGGGTTTCGCCTGCGATCACCGATACCCCGTCTCCGGACCGGGTGCAGACCACGAGGGGACAGATTGCAGCGGTCTTGGCCAGTGCGTCTTCCAGATCATCGGTTTCGAACAGCGACCGGATCTCGGCCTCGTTGCCAATCACGAACTCCAGCTCATTTTCGATCAGCGACAGAAAATCGGCCCGGTGGCGTTCAACGCAAAAGGGATCTGAGATCGCGATACCTGGCTTTCCGCCACCTCTGCGACAGTCGCGCGCAGCTTCCATAAAGGCGGTCTTTCCCTTGTCCTTGTCGAAAAGATAGCCCTCAAGGAACATGATCTGGGTCTGTCCGGCCACCTCATTCGGCACGTCCGCCGAGCTGAGTTCCGAAGAAATGCCAAGATAGGTGTTCATCGACCGCTCCCCATCCGGAGAGACGAAGATCATCGAGCGCGAGGTTGGCAACTCACCGCCGGGCACCGGCGGGTTGACGAAAGCGACGCCATCTTCGTTCATGGCATCGGCATAGAACCGCCCAAGAGCATCGTCATGCACACGCCCGATAAAGGCCGCATCCAGCCCAAGAGCCCCTGCGCCCGCGATCGTGTTGGCGACCGATCCGCCAGGGGTCTGCACCCGGCTTTCCATCGCGCCGTACAGCACTTCGCCGCGCTCGCGCTCGATCAGCTGCATGATGCCCTTCTCGATCCCCATGTGGTCAAGAAAGCTGTCGTCGCATTGGCTGATAACATCGACAACGGCATTGCCGATGCCAACAATCTGGTAGGTTTTCATAGGGTTTTGTCCTCGTATTGGCACAGATCGCGAATGAGGCAGGTGCCACACATCGGCTTGCGTGCCTTGCAGTGATAGCGGCCGTGCAGGATCAGCCAGTGATGGGCGTGCTGCTGGAAATCGACCGGGATATTGTCCTCAATGGCGCGCTCAACGGCGTCCACATCCTTGCCGGGGCAGATGCCAGAGCGGTTTCCGACGCGGAAGATATGCGTATCCACCGCCTGGGCCGGGTAATGCCACCACATGTTCAGAACCACATTGGCCGTCTTGCGGCCCACGCCGGGAAGCGATTGTAGGGCGGCGCGGGAATTTGGCACCTCGCCGCCATAGTCCTCGACCAGAATGCGGGCCATCTTGATGACATTCTTGGCCTTGTTGCGGAATAGGCCGATCGTCTTGATATGTTCGATCAGCCCGTCTTCACCAAGGTCCAGCATTTTTTGTGGCGTATCCGCGATCTTGAACAGCTCGCGCGTGGCCTTGTTTACGCCTGCATCTGTCGCCTGCGCCGAGAGGGCAACCGCCACCACCAGCGTGTAGACGTTGACATGCTCCAGCTCGCCCTTGGGTTCCGGCTCGGCTGCCTGAAAGCGCGAAAAGATCTCGCGCAGGGTGTGGTAATCGAGTTGCTTTGCCATGCTGCCCCTTTTGCCGATCAGACCGTGGGCGCGCAAACGAAAAACATGCCATTGGTTTCGAGCCGCTTAGGGACTGTTGCCAATGAGACAGGTAGCAGGCGCGACAAAGCGCAAATTCCGGGTCGTTTGCCTGGCGACGTCTGGTTATTCTCATGTCATGCAAGAAACAGGAGAGCAGGCCATGGACAATCCGCCGGTCGAACAAAGCTACCACTACGGCGTCATCCGGCGCGCGATTGAGCTGATCGACGATGGCGCTGAAGACATCGGCCTTGAGGCATTGGCAGCGCGGATGAACATGAGCCCGGCTCATTTTCAACGGGTCTTCTCGGCCTGGGTTGGCGTCTCGCCCAAGCGATATCAACAGTATCTGCGGCTGGGTCATGCCAAAACTCTGCTACAGGAACGGTTTTCGACACTTGAGACCGCCCATGCGGTGGGGCTGTCAGGATCTGGGCGCCTGCACGATCTCTTTCTGCGCTGGGAGGCGATGAGCCCCGGCGAATACGCCCGCAAGGGGGCGGGGCTGACGATCCACTGGGGGTGGTTTGACAGCCCCTTTGGGTTGGCTTTGGTGATGGGGACCGAAAAGGGCATCTGCGGGCTGGCCTTTGCAGCAGAAATCGGCGCCGAGCCAACACTGGCCGATATGCGTGCGCGCTGGCCCCAGGCAGAGTTTGTCGAAGATCCGATGGCCCTGCGTCCCATGGCCGAAGCCGTCTTTGCGCAAAGGGGCGAGGCGGCGCTGCATATGATCGGAGCGCCGTTGCAAATCAAGGTTTGGGAGGCACTCCTGCGTATCCCGTCGGGCCATGTTACCACATATTCCGAACTCGCTCACGCCATCGGATCGCCCCGCGCAGTGCGGGCCGTCGGCACGGCTGTGGGCAAGAACCCGGTCAGCTGGCTCATCCCCTGCCATCGCGCGTTGCGCAAATCCGGCGCCTTGGGGGGGTATCATTGGGGCACCGAAGTGAAACGGGCCATGCTGGCGTTCGAAACGGCTCGTCAGGATGGGAAGACTGTCCAGGCGCCCCCGTCTACCGAAGTTGGGCGGCAAACCGCCTAAACGCTGCAGTCCTCTCTTGAGAGGCATTCCCGCAAGCGCGATACTGCCTTCAAAACAAGTGCGGCCTATCCATACCTGTTGGGCCAGCCGCGCAGAGCAGTCAGAAGGTTGGCAACATGACATTTGTGAAATTCTCGACCGTGGCAGCGGTCACAGCAGCGCTCGGACTTGGCGCCTGCACAGATCCAGCCATGCTGAACGGCAATGGTGGCCCCAGCAAAGAACAGCAGGGTCTGATTGCAGGTGGCATACTTGGGGCCGGTATCGGCGCCCTGTCCAACTCTAGCAACAAAACCGGAGCTGTCCTTGGTGGAGCGGCAGTGGGCGCCATCGCGGGCGGGTTGATCGGCAGCCAACTCGACAAGCAGGAAGCCGAACTGCGCCAATCGATCTCCAACGATGGCATATCGATCGTCAATACCGGGGATAGGCTGATCGTCATGTTGCCGAATGATCTGACTTTCGCCACTGACAGCTCTGCAATCTCCCCGTCGGTACGTTCGGACCTGCTCAAGGTGGCGGACAGCCTCGTGCGTTATCCAAACAGTATGGTGCAGGTGATCGGTCATACCGACAGTGATGGGGATGCGACCTACAATCAGGGCCTGTCCGAGCGGCGCGCCAATGTTGTGGCCGATCAGATCCAGGCGGGCGGCGTGCCCTACAACCGGATCCGCACCATCGGTCGCGGCGAGGAAGAACCAGTGGCCAGCAATCTTACCGAAGAGGGCAAGGCGCGAAATCGCCGGGTGGAGATCGTGATCATCCCGCAGGGCTGACGGTTCTGATCAGCCGGATCTGGGCAGGTGCACATAGGCTGCGCGGTGGCAGGGCTTTGCCCCAGCGCGCCTACGCCCTAGGTTTGCAGCCAGATCTGCTGCAAACCCAAAGGATGATTTGATGACCGAACCTGTGCTTCTCACCCTGTCCGGATCGCTGCGCAAGGGCGCGACCAATCGCATGCTGTTGAAAGAGGCGGCGCGCCTGTTCGGACCCTGCACCCATGTGGAAGGAGATCTGAACCTGCCGCTCTACAATGGCGATGATGAGGCACAGGAGGGTGTCCCTGCCTCGGTTCAGGCCCTGGCAGATCAGATCGCGGCAGCCGATGCGGTTGTTATCTCCACACCCGAATACAACAAGGGACCTTCGGGCGCCTTGAAGAATGCACTGGATTGGGTGAGCCGAACAGAGGGAAACCCCTGGGCCGACAAGCCGGTTGCAGTGATGTCCGCGGCCGCGGGGCGCGCCGGTGGAGAGCGGGCGCAAATGATCCTGCGGGGTTTCATGGTGCCGTTTCAGCCCCGCATCCTGCAGGGGCCTGAGATGCATCTTGCGGATTCCTCCAACGAGTTTGATGCGAACGGCCACCTGAAAAGCGAGCGCTACAGCAGCACGCTGGAGACCCTGATGAAGAAGCTGCGGTCTGAAATCAACGGTTGATTTTGCCGTATTCCCTTGAGCGCTTGCGCTTTGAATTGGGAAGGATAAAGTCGCGCCCATGAGACAGATGGATGCGCCGAACAAGACCGAATGTCAGAGCGACCTTATGGACCCTGCCCGGGCCGCTTCCTTTGAGGTGGCGCTAGGGCGGGAGATATCCATTTCGGCAGGCAGCCCCCTGCCTCCCTTTTTCCATCAGCTCTATTTCTGGTGCCCCCAGCCGCCCAGCGGCCTTGGGCGCGATGGCCACCCGCGTGTCGGGGCGGCCGGAAGTCTGATTCCAGATCTTGGTTTGCCACGGCGTATGTGGGCCGGCGGTCGGTTGCAGTTCGATGCAGCCTTGCGCGCAGGCACTCCCGCCGAGAAACGCTCAACCCTGGAAAAGGCCGAGCACAAAGAGGGGCGGACCGGCCCGCTGGCCTTTGTTACGTTGCGCCATGAGATATGGCAGGAGGGACAGCTTTGCCTGACGGAATGGCAGGACCTCGTCTATCGGGAAGACCCGGACCCAAAGGCGCCGCAGCCGGTTGTTCCGAAAGCCCGTGTTGACGAGACGGATGCGCGTGAAGAGTCTTTCTCCTCGACCCTGCTGTTTCGCTATTCGGCGCTGACCTTCAACGGGCATCGCATCCACTATGATCTGGATTATGCACGCGATGTGGAAGGCTATGGTGGTCTGGTGGTTCATGGCCCCCTTCTGGCGCAGCATCTGATGCTTTTGGCCCAAGAGGTGATCGGCCCGCTGAGGCGGTTTTCCTTTCGCGCCTCCTCGCCGCTGATGCATTTTGAAACGGGGACTTTCTGCCGGGCTGGCAATGACTTGTGGGTGCGCGGGCCAGACGGGCGCCAGTGCATGAGCGCGGCTGCCGAGACAGCTTGACGGAAGGGCTCCCGCCTGCCGGGCCATATTCTGCGAATAAGGCGCTGCCAGTTGGGCCTGGCGCCGCTGCGCGGCGCGAGAAGGCGGCTGAGAAGCGTTTTGAGGGGCAGGTCTGCCCTCAAAAGCGCAAGCCCGAGTGTGGGGTGTTCCGCCCCGCGTCAAGGGCAAGGCGCGCGGCGCGCAGGCTGCGCCTCCCTTGACCCGGATCGAAACGGACGAGCGCCTTTTGTCAGAGGTTATCTGTGACGCGGAAACCGTCAGGGATATGGTCCTTTTGATCCAGCAGCAGGTCGGCCATCACTTCGGCAACCTTGGGGGCCATGCCAAAACCGATCTTGAAGCCGCCATTGGCGATGAAATGTTCGGGGCGCTCTGGCCAGGCGCCCAACATAGGCGCACGGGATTTGGCGCGGGGGCGCACCCCTGCCCAGCGGTCGATAACCTCGGCGCCCTTGAGTAGCGGAACAGCAGCCACCGCGCGGTTCAAAATGTCGTCGAGCTGCGTGTCGGTGCTGCTTTCGTCGTCAAACTCTCGCTCGCTGGTGGAGCCGATCGCGACGGTGCCATCTGCATGCGGGATGATGTGCAGACTATCAGCGTAAAGCTGCGGGACCTCTCCGGCATCATATTGCAAGAGGGCGGCCTGCCCCTTGACGCCGCCGCCGACGCTTTTGCCGATCTTTTCGTTCAACTCCTGCAGCCCCGCGTAGCCTGTGGCATGTACCACTTGCCCCTTGTCAGCCCCCTCGCGGAGTACTGAAATTCCCTTTTCCCTCAGGGCGGCCACAAGGGCGGCGCAGGCCCGGCGGGGGTGCATGCGGGCGCTGAGCGTGTCGTGGATGACAAAGCCGGTTGCACTGGGCGGCGCCCATTCGCCGAAAGCCTCGGCAGGGCAGACCGTCCAATCGGCCTGTTGTCCTGCTTCTGTGCGCCACAGGTCTGCCGCCGTGCCTTCGCGCTGGCGGGCAAGTTCGAGCGCGCGTGCATCATTGATGGGTTGCAGCCGTCCTGTTCGCCCATAGCCGGAGGAGACGCCACCTGCCTGCTCAACCCCGGCCCAAAACCCTTCGGCCATCAGCAGGCTTTCGAACTGGAACTGCTTCTTTGGGTTCCAGTTTTCAGGCACATGAGGCGCCAGAGCACCGACAAGCCCGCCACTGGATCCTGCGCCGGGACCGAAGGGGTCGATCACCTGCACCCGTGCGCCGCGCCGGGCGCAGGCCCAGGCGATCGAGAGGCCAAAGATGCCCGCCCCGCGCACAGTGATATCTGCCATTGCCATTCGCCCGCCCTTTCGCCAGTGTCGCGCCAATCCGTGACATCACTTAGGGGAAAAGGGCATGGCAGACCAGCAGGCCCGTCATCAGCAGGCCAGCCTCAGCTGGCGCGACGGCAGCGTTCCGGTGTCGGAGCAGTTCGATGATCCCTATTTCTCGATCCAGGACGGGCTCGCGGAGACCGAGCATGTGTTTCTGGTCGGCAACGACCTGCCAAAGCGATTTACTCCCGGCTTCCATATTGCCGAACTTGGGTTTGGCACGGGCCTTAATCTGCTGGCGGCCTGGAAACTCTGGGAGGAAAGCGGCCAAAGCGGCGCGCTGCAGTTCACCAGTTTCGAGGCCTTCCCGATGATGCCGACCGATATGGCAAAGGCGCTTGAGGCATTTCCCGACGTTACCCCCTGGGCCGAGCGTTTTCTGGCAAAATGGAGCGGGGAGGGTGCCTGCTCTTTTGATACCCTGCAGTTCGAGATGGTCAGCGGCGACGCGCGCCTGTCGCTGCCAGAGTGGACAGGTCAGGCCGATGCCTGGTTTCTGGACGGGTTTTCGCCAGCCAAAAACCCCGAGCTGTGGGGCGCGGATCTGATGGCTGAGGTGGCCCGGCATACCGCACCCGGCGGCACGGCGGCGACCTATACGGCTGCGGGTTTCGTGCGCAGGGGGCTTGAGGCGGCAGGTTTCACTGTCACCCGCATCCCTGGCTACGGGCGCAAGAGGCATATGACAAAGGCAGAACTGGCATGAGCATCGCAGAGAGCCACGAGGCTGGAAACAACACGCGCCTTGGCGTCATGCTTATGATCGGCGCGACGATTGTCTTTGCCCTGCAGGACGGGATCTCGCGTCATCTGGCAGGCGAATACAACGTCTACATGGTGGTGATGATCCGCTACTGGTTCCTGTCGCTTTTCGTGGTCTCCATTGCGCTGCGCCAGCCGGGCGGGCTGAGAAAGGTCGCGCGGACCCGGCAGATCTGGCTGCAGATCTTTCGCGGTTTCATCTGCGCGGCCGAAATCTGTGTCATGGTTCTGGCCTTTACCCTTTTGGGGCTGGTGGAAAGCCACGCGGTCTTTGTCTCATATCCTTTGATGATCGCAGCCCTGTCGGGGCCGATCCTGGGGGAGAAAGTCGGGATCTGGCGCTGGAGCGCGATCCTGGTAGGGTTCCTTGGGGTGCTGATTATTCTTGAGCCGGGCGTTGGAGTATTCCAGCCTGCGGCCTTGGTGCCGCTATTGGCCGCGCTCATGTTCGCACTTTATGGGCTGCTGACGCGCTATGCGGCGCGCAAGGACAATTCGGCGACGAGCTTTTTCTACGTGGGCGTTGTCGGCGTTGTCTTCATGACGCCGATCGGCCTGTGGAACTGGGAGGCGATGAGCGCGCCGGATTGGGGCTGGATGGGCGTGCTGTGCCTGACCGGGGCGCTGGGTCACTACCTGCTGATCCGCTGCTATGAGGCCGCTGAGGCCAGCGCGGTGCAGCCCTTTGCCTATCTGCAACTGCCCTGGGCGGCGATGTTGGGGCTTGTGGTGTTCTCCGAGACGATCCGCTTTAACGTGGCGCTTGGGGCGGGCATTGTCGTGGCGGCGGGGCTGTTCACCCTATGGCGCGAACGCCGCAAGGGTTGAGCCCTTGAGCTCACGCGAGAACGGGATCGGCAGCGGCACCTTGCCGAGCCGGGCGCGGTAGACGGGCAGGCTTTCGGTGACGCGCATCACGTAGTTGCGGGTCTCGTTAAAGGGTATGTGTTCGATCCAGTCTATGATGTCTGGGGTTCCGTCACGGGGATCGCCATAGCGCTCCATCCAGGCGATGGGGCGTTTGGGGCCTGCGTTATAGCCTGCTGCCATCATCACCACATTGCCGCCGAACTCTTCGGCAAGGCGGGCAAGATACTGCGCGCCCAGGGTGGCGTTATACTCCCATTCCGCAGTCAGGCGGGCGGTCCTGTGATCGTTCAGAATGCCCAGCTCTCCGGCAACCAGTTTAGCCGTGGCGGGCATAACCTGCATCAACCCGCGTGCCCCTGCGTGGCTGATCACGCCGGGGTCGAATTCGCTTTCGCGCCGGGCAATGGCCAGCGTCATTTCAGGTGCCATGGGCAGTTTTTGCTCGGCGACCGGGTGCAGCGGGTAATAGGCTCCCTTCAGTTCGATCCCGTATTGCGCCGCGCGCTTCCCGATCATCACAGCAAGATGTGGCTGGTTCATATCAACGGCCATCTGGCCCATCTGGAAGGCTTGTTCCTTTGGCAGGCTTTCGGTCAGGTGGGTGAGAAAGCGTTCACCCAGAGACAGCTCTCCGGCACGCAAGAGCTGCAGGCCAGCCTCTGCCACCGAGGAGTTCAGGAAGGCCGCGCTGCGCCAGTCCGGTTGGGCGGGCGGGTTTGCTAGCTCCGGGTCAAATGGGCGCCCCAGCGCCTCGGCGGCGAGGATCCCGTAAAACGAGGTCTGATAGGCGGCGCCTTTTGCATAAGCGGCATGGGCTTTTTCCACCTGACCCAGTGCCGCATAGGCGCGGCCCAACCAATAGCCACCGCGACCGACCGAGATCGGCGTTTCAACCGAGGCAAGGAAACGCTCGAAATGCTGCGCGGCCAGGGCGGGATCGTCCAGCTTGCGCAGGGCAATATAACCGGCCAGCCATTCGCAGTCAGAATAGCCGTAGCCTGCTTCAGGTGTGGAAAAGTGATGGGCAGCCAATTGGTAGGCGCGCTCAGTGTTGCCATCGCGCATGTCCTGACGGGCCAGATCCCGGCGGCGGCGCAGCCAGTCTTCGGGGCGGCCAAGCTTTTCGGCGCTTACGCTGCGCTCCATCAGCATCTCGATCGCGCCTTCGCGCCTGCCTTTCTGGTCGCGCCAGTCAAAGCGGTCGTAGGCAAGGCCTGCATCGTCTTTCAGGCTGTCCGGGACAGCAGCGATCTTGGCATCCACGCCTGCCGTGCGCTCTTGCAAGGCGATGCGCGCTTCTGCCAGTTTGTGATGCCCATCCGGCACCAGATCAAGCATCCGGCTGGAGCTGACAAGATGATGGTCCCACAGAAGCCGGTCCAGACGTGCGGTGTGGTGGGGTTTTATCAAAGCGCCAAAATCCGAAAGGAAAGCGCTTTGGAGATCTTCGGTCATCGGCATGAATTGCCAGGCGCGGACAATTTCGGCTTCGCCTTCGCTGCGCCGCCCGGCGCGGATCAGGGCGCGGGCAAGGCTCAACGCGCCCTCGGCAGTCTCGGGGCGATAGGCCGAGTAGAAAGAGATCGTGACAGGGTGCGGGGCCTTGGCAAGGTTTTCCTCTTGCTGGCGGCGCAGATAGCTCAGACCCGGCCAGTCCGGGCGGCGGGCAAGAAACGACATGACCTCACGGGAGGTTCCTTCGCCCGCCCGCAGGCGGTGCCACTCCACTATGTCACGGGCGACTGTGGTTTCGGGGCCTGCCACCTTTGCCGCAGCGCCCCAGTCCTTGTCGCGGACCAGCTCCATCGCTTCGGACAGCCTGTCGGCCTTGGCCGGACCCGTGCCAAGGATCGGAAGGATCAGCAGAATAAAGGCCAGAATGCGTGTCATCTCTTGCATTTTCTTGTGAACCGGGGATAGAGCCTGTGACGATAATTCGTGACGGCCCGGTATCAACTGAAAACCCCGGTTCGTCCACCTTTCCGGCGGGGCTTTGCCTGTCGATCACTCGCAATAAAGGAGCGTGCCCATGTTCAAAGGCTCTATGCCAGCCCTCGTCACTCCGTTTCGCAACGGTGAGCTGGATCTGGATGCGCTCAAACACCTCGTAGAATGGCATATCGAGCAGGGCTCGACCGGACTGGTGCCCGTTGGCACCACTGGTGAAAGCCCGACGCTGAGCCATGACGAGCATGAAACCGTAATCGCCGAGGTCGTCAAGGCCGCTGCGGGCCGGGTGCCGGTCATCGCGGGGGCTGGCTCGAACAACACGGTCGAGGCGATTCGTTTTGTTGAATTTGCCGCGCGTATCGGTGCCGATGCGGCCCTTGTGGTGACGCCCTATTACAACCGCCCGACCCAGCGCGGCATGGTGGCACATTTCACTGCGCTGCATGACTGCGCCGATATTCCGATCATCATCTACAATATCCCGCCGCGCTCGGTCGTGGATATGCTGCCCGCCACCATGGGTGAGCTGGCCAAGCTGCCGCGCATCATCGGGGTCAAGGATGCCACAGGCAAGCTGGAGCGCGTCAGCCAGCAGCGCGCCTCCTGCGGTGCGGATTTCATCCAGCTGTCGGGCGAGGACGCCACCGCGCTGGGCTTTAACGCCCATGGCGGCGTTGGCTGCATCTCGGTCACGGCCAATGTGGCGCCGAAGCTCTGCGCCGAGTTCCAGGCGGCGACCCTGGCGGGCGATTACAAGACCGCGCTGGAATACCAGGACCGCCTGATGCCCCTGCACGAGGCGATCTTTATCGAACCGGGTCTGGTGGGCGCAAAATACGGCCTGTCGAAACTGGGGCTCTGCAGCGAAGAGGTCCGCTGCCCGCTGACCACGCTGGAAGACAGCACCAAGGCGGCCATTGACGCGGCAATGAAGCACGCAGGTCTGCTCTAATTCTTTGGATCAGCCTTTCAGAAGTGTATGTCAGCCCCCAATCTCGGGGGCTGATTTCATTTCTGCGGCAGGTTTGCGTTTTGTAGGGCGGACAACAGATGCCGCGTCTTGTCCGGGTTGCGGATCACATAAATGCGCGAGATCAGCCCCGCTTCGATTTCTAGGGCCGTCGCCTGGACAAGCCCTTCAGGCTCGAGGCTGATCATCGCGGGAAGGCCATTAAGGTAGCAGCGGTGTGTCTGAGTTGGGGACTGGCCCGGGTATTTTCGCGCAAGGCCTTTGAACAGCCGCAGAACCTTATCCGCTCCAAAAATGGGATTGAGCGCAGCCATCGCCTTGCCGCCCCCGTCGGAGATCAATTGGACGTCATCCGCCAGGAGGTGTTTGAGACCGTCCAGATCACCGGCCTTGGCTGCCCGAAAGAAGGCCTCTGTCAGCGCCTGACCCTCACCAGGTGCAACGCGTTTTTTTGGCTTACCATCCTGCACCTTCTTGCGCGCCCGTGTGGCCAGTTGGCGGCAGGATGCCGGGCTGCGCTCCAGCAGGTCCGAGATTTCGGCAAAAGGCGTGTCAAAAACGTCGTGCAACAGAAAGGCCGCCCGTTCGGCTGGGGAAAGCCGTTCCAAGGCCATCAAAAGCGCAACGGAGACATCGTGATCGAGGCGCTCCAAGGGCTCATTGGTGAGGATCGGCTCGGGCAGCCATTCTCCCGGGTACTTTTCGCGCCGCACCCGCGCCGATTTCAGATGGTCCAGACACAGGCGCGAGGTGACGCGAACGAGATAGCCGACCGGGTCGCGCACCTCTGACTGCTCCACGGATTGCCAGCGCAGGTAGCAGTCCTGCAGGATGTCTTCGGCATCGCTGACAGTGCCCAGCATGCGGTAGGCGATCGCGAACAGGCGCGACCGCGTTGCAAGGAACATGTCTGCTCCATTGGTTTTCAGAGTGGGTGCTGTCACGCGGCGGAGGCCTCCTGCGCGGCAGGATGCGGTGTGCCAAAGGCGATTGCAATCCGGTTCCAGGCATTGATTGTCGTGATCGCCAGGGTGACGGCGACCTGCGCCTGCGGTGTGAACTGCTGTGCCAGTGCCTGATAGTCCGCTTCCGGTGCACCCACGGTTTCGATCCGCGTCAGCGCCTCTGCCCAGGCCAATGCGGCACGTTCACGTTCGCTGTAGAGCGTGGACTCACGCCAAGCGGGCAATAGGTGCATCCGGTCCTCTGTTTCGCCGTTCTTGCGGGCGTCATGGGTATGCATGTGAATGCAAAAGGCACAGCCGTTGATCTGCGAGACGCGCAGTTTGATCAACTCGATCAGGCTGTGTTCCAACCCGCTGTCCTTGAGCGTGGCCTCCATCGCCATCATCGGCTTGAAAAGATCCGGGGCAGCGGCGAATTGGTCAAGGCGTTGTGTCATTGTCAGGGTCCTTTGCTGTGGTGACAGGAACAGGACGAGACAGCCGCCGGAGGTGTGACAGTGAGAGGAAAAAAATCTTTGGGCCTTTCGAAAAAAGGCCCAAAGTCTGGATCAACGCTTGCCGTAGTAGAGGCCAACCACATGTTCGGCCTGCGCAAAGAAAAGCCAGCGCAGGCAGGCGACCCCCGCGATATGCAAAAGAACCGCAACGCCCGCCATCAGGTGTTTCAGCATCAGTCCCGAAAAGGGGATGACCATCAGGGCAATCGGCAGCGCAAAGGCGAGCGCAAATCCGATGACGCGCAGCTTCAAAGCGTGTTTGCGCCCGACCACATATACAAATTCACGCAGCAGGTAGTTGCTGCCCGTGTGTGGCGGCTCAAAAGCGCGCACGGTGCCACGATCCGCCAGACCCGTGGCTGTGCCGATGTCTGTGCCGGACTTCACCAGCGCCTTGTCGGTCTTGCTCCAGTAGATGAGTTGAACCGCGCCGGCTACGGCCAGCAGCCAAGGCGCCAGGCTTTCCTGCCCCGCCAAAAGCGCGCCGCCCGCGACAGAAAAGCTGAGAAACACCAGTGGCGTCAGCGGGCTGTGCCAGCGCGGGATCGTCTTTAGCTGCGTGTAGATCATCGCCGTGGTGAAGACCGTGCCAATGCTGAGCGCAGCGCCAAGAAGACCCAGGAGGCGCCAGTCGGCCTGCAGAAAAACCGCTCCGGCGGCATAGATCCCCATGACAACTAGCGATGCCACAGCGGCGCAGCCTTCGCGGCTAAGCCAGCTGCTGCGCCATTGGCTGAAGGCCTTCCAGGCGCGTTCAGGATGGCCCAGGTGAAAGGTCGAAGCCAGCAGCCCGCCGACGGCCAGCGCATAGGCGATTGCGTAGAACACGAAGGCCACCCAGCCGGTGACGGAGGGCATGCCAAGACCGAGGAAAGCCAGCAGGCCAAAGCCAAGCCCCGAAAGGGTGGTGAAAATGATGACGGAAGGGGCCGGATGCATCAGGAATTTCCTCCGGGCAGTTTATCAAGCGCCTTGTCGAGCCAACCAAGGAAACCGGCGGGTTCCTCGGCGACGGGCGCCAAAAGAGGCGCCAGAATGTCGATCTGATCCTCGATCCGGTCCTTGGGGCGAGGGGGCAGGTATTTGTTGACGGGCTTTGTGCCCATTTCTGGCATCAGATCCATGCCGCCGCGCTCTGCAACCAGCTGCGACACCGCGCTGTCGGGGTCGCCCAGATCGCCGAAATGCCGCGCGCCCGCAGGGCAGGTGCGCACGCAAGCCGGGACGCGGTCCTCTTCGGGCAGGTTCTCGTTATAGATCCGGTCCACGCAAAGGGTGCATTTCTTCATCACGCCTTCGGCAAGGTCCAGTTCGCGCGCGCCGTAAGGGCATGACCAGGCGCAGAGTCCACAGCCGATGCAGTCGGACTCATTGACTAGGACAATACCATCTTCAACCCGCTTGTAACTGGCGCCGGTGGGGCAGACGGTGACGCAGGGCGCGTCTTCGCAGTGCAGGCAGGATTTCGGGAAATGCACCAGTTGGGCGTGGCCCTCGTTTGGGGTCACTTCGTAAGAATGCACACGGTTCAGGAAGGTGCCCGCAGGATCCGCGCCATAGGGATCCTGATCCGACAGCGGCGCGCCGTAGTTTTCGGTGTTCCAGCCCTTGCAGGAAATCACGCAGGCATGGCAGCCGACGCAGGTATCCAGATCGATGACCAAACCCATCTTGCGGTCTGTTTGTTTCGTGAGCGTTGTCATGCCGCGCATCCTCCCGAAACGTTCTCCACCGAGCTTGCCTCTTGTTTTGAACAACAAGCCTTCGTAGCGTAGGAGGTACGTTTTTTATGGTTAATGGAGTAATTGTAATGCTCAAGTTTACGACAGCTATGGCCCTTTGCTGCATGACTGCAGGAACTGCAGCAAGCGCCGCAACTCTTTCCGAAAACTTCTCTTCTGGTCTGAATGGTTGGCAGGTTTACGGAACCAGTGCAGCGCAGGGCGCAAATGGAACGGCCAACTCCGGCGCAAATGTTTCTGTTCAGCCAACTGGCGGTCCAGCAGGAGGGGCGGACCCATGGCTTTCCATGAGCGATAGCACCGGGAGTTGGATGCATGCCGTTTTTGGCAATGGCTGGTCTGGTGATTTGTCTGGCTTTGACGGGGGGACCTTCTCGCTTGACTACATCCAGACCGTACCAAGTTCTGGGAGCAACTTTTTCTCGAGTTTTGGTTTTTTCCGGGTCACCGGCGGGGGGCAATCGGTGGGTGTCGATATCATTCCCTCCAATCCAAGTTCCTCGTGGAATTCGGTCGCCGTCAGTTTTTCCGCTGGCACCTTTGGCATCTCGCAAAGCCAGTGGGACAATATCCTGGCAAATGTCACCGAGATCCGCATTCAGGCCGAGAGCTGGAGCGGGATTACGGAAACTGTCGGCTTTGACAATGTTAAACTCACCACACTGGCGCCGGTTCCGTTGCCTGCCAGCGTAGTCTTGTTGCTTGGAGCCTTGGGCATGCTGAGTGTGGGGCGCAGACAGCGGGCTTAAGGGCCGTCGCACGCAATGGGACGGATCGACTGTCTTGCTGAGCGCTGACCGCAAGCAGGGTTGGCGCTCAGTCGGCAAAAGGAATTGAGGCTGGTTCATTTTCCAACCTTCCATTGAAGTGCATTCACACCTTTTCCTACCGGTGACGTGATCGGTTCAAACGCGGGCAGACACTCAGCAATGTCGTCCGGCGGCGCTGCCTTTTCGATCTTCACCTTGAGGTCGAACCAGGCGGCCTGGCCGGTGATCGGATCCGAGTTCGCCCATCTGAGGCCATCGCCCTTGGGCGGCAACAACTCGTGAATCAGGTGGTTGAGCAAGAACCCCTTGGTCGCCTCGGGCGCATTTTCGTCCAGTGCCCAGGCCCCCTTGCGCTTGCCAATGGCGTTCCAGGTCCACACCGTGTTTTCATTGAGCGCGGCCATCTCCATGACTGGCACGGTGATCTCTCCATGCGGCGAAGACACCCGCGCCCAATCGCCATCCTGTAGGCCATTTTGGCGCATCAGTTTTGTCGGCACATACAATGGATTGCGCCCATGCAACTGTCGCAGCCAGGCATTCTGGCTGCCCCAGGAGTGATACATCGCCATGGGCCGCTGGGTGAGTGCGTTTACGGTGAAACCCTCGTTGCCCTGCTGATCTGTTTCGTACCAGATCGGCAGCGGGTCCATGGTCGCCTTGAGCCGTTCGCGCAGGTGTTCGGGCGGCTGACGCTCCCCGTATCCTTCGGCGGCGAGCTGGAATTTTCGCATCGGCTCCACATAAAGCTGGAACAGATAGGGTTCGGGCTTGTCATAAAGGCCCATGCCAACGGCCCAGTCCTGATAGGCGGTGTTCCAGGGTTTGTAGTAAAGCGCCGCATCGGGGATATGGCTGACGTGAAAGCCGCCATTCTCAATATAGCGGTCCAGTTGCTCCGGGTTGACCGCGCCGCGCCCTGACTGGCTGCCATCCCCGCGCCATCCCGAGAGCGGACCGATGCCGGGTTTGCGCTCGTGGTTGACGATATAGTCGGCGTAATCCTGATACTTGGCGCTGCCGTCCTCGGTCGTGAAGCCGGGCAGTTTCAACCGGTTCGCGAGTTGCACCAAGGCGGTCTGAAAGCCGCGCACATCGCGGTCCGGCTCCACCACCGGCCAGCGGATCGCGTCGGCGGCAGCGTCGGCCTCACAGATGGGGCGATCCAAGAGCGAGATACAGTCGTGTCGCTCCAGATAGGTGGTGTCGGGCAGGATCAGGTCGGCATAGGCCACCATTTCCGAGCTGTAGGCATCCGAGTAGATGATGCGCGGGATCACATATTCGCCCGCCTCATCGGTGTCGGTCAGCATCTCGATCACGCCACGTGTGTTCATCGAAGAGTTCCACGACATGTTCGCCATATACATGAACAGCGTGTCGATCTTGTAAGGATCGCCTGCATGGGCGTTCGAGATCACCATATGCATCAACCCATGGGCGCTCATCGGGTTTTCCCAGGTGAAGGCCTTGTCGATGCGGGCGGGGCTGCCGTCGTCCTTAAGGGCGAGATCATCGGGGCCATGCACGAACCCCAGATGCGGGCCGTCCAGCGCGCAGTCGGGTTTCACGCCACAGTGGGGTTTGGGATGCGCGGTCGCGGGCTTGGGGTAGGGCGGTTTGAAACGGAAGCCGCCCGGAACCTCGACCGTGCCCAGAAGGATCTGCAAGACATGCAGCGCGCGGCAGGTCTGAAAGCCGTTGGCATGGGCCGAGACCCCCCGCATCGAATGGAACGAGACCGGGCGGCCAACCATGGTCTTGTGTGTCTCGCCGCGAAAGTCCGTCCACTCCTGATCCAACTCAAACGCCTCATCAAAGGCGACGCGTGCGATTTCGGCGGCGATGGCGCGGATGCGCGCAGCGGAGATGCCGCATTGATCAGCCACGTTTTCGGGCGCGTAATCGTTTGACAGATAGCGCTCGGCCATCAGGTGAAACACGGGCCGGTGCGTGACGCCTGCATGGCGATAGGTGGCATGCAGATCCGGGCGCACGCCGGGTTGATCGAACGGCGCCAGCTTGCCGGTTATGCGGTCGATCACCAGTTCCTTGCCAGCCTCATCGCGCATCAACAGGCCTTGCTCGGGCCCCTCGCTGGCGTTCACCAGAACCGGCGCATTGGTGAAGCGGCTGAGATAGTCGAGATCGATTTTCCCGGCTTTCAGAAGAACATGCACCAGCGACAGGATGAACAGTCCGTCGGTGCCGGGTGTGATTCCAACCCAATCGTCCGCCACCGCATTATAGCCAGTGCGGATCGGGTTGACGCCGATCACCCGCGCGCCGCGTGCCTTGATCCGGCCAATGCCCATCTTGATGGGATTGCTGTCGTGGTCTTCTGCGACGCCGAACAGCATGAACAGCTTGGTATGATCCCAGTCGGGCTGACCAAACTCCCAAAAGGCGCCGCCCATGGTATAAATCCCGGCGGTCGCCATATTGACCGAGCAGAACCCCCCATGCGCCGCGTAGTTCGGCGTGCCGAAATTCTGCGCCCAGAAGCTGGTGAAGCTTTGCGACTGATCGCGGCCAGTAAAGAACGCCAGTTTCTCTGGCGCGCTTTTGCGCAGGGGCTCCAGCCAGGAGGCCGCCATATCCAGCGCCTCGTCCCATGTGATTTCCTCGAACTCCCCGGATCCGCGCGGCCCAACCCGCCGCAATGGCGCGCGCAGGCGCGAGGGGGCGTTGTGCTGCATGATGCCCGCGCTGCCCTTGGCGCAAAGCACACCCTTGTTCACCGGATGATCGCGATTGCCCTCGATATAGGCGACCTGCTTCTTGCCGTCGCTGCCGGTCTTCATATGCACGTTGATGCCACAGCGGCAGGCGCACATGTAACAGGTTGTCTGGCGCACCTCCTCAGAGACGGGGGGCGAGGTGTCTAGTTTTGGCTGGTTGAAACCCATGGCTATCCCTGTTCGTCGCGTCGTGGCAGGCTAGGTCGGATGGACCTTCCGCGCGAGAGTTTTCTTGTTTTGGCCTTCTGCGTGGGAAGATGTCCCAAAGATTGAGCTGTTGGCGGATCAGCGATCTGCGAGGGCGACATAGCTGCGTGGCTCTGGCCCGTTGTAGAGCGTCAGCGGGCGGATCAGGATATTGCCGCGCTGCTGCTCGATGCACTGGATCACCCAGCCCGGCATGCGCCCGATTGCAAAGATCGGTACATAGAGGTCCATCGGGATACCGTGCAGCTGGTAGATCACGCCGGAATAGAAATCGACGTTCACGTTCAGACCGTGGCGTGCGTAGGGCGACATCGCCTCGACCACGGCCTGTAGAATCTCGTACCACTCGGGGGCGCCCATTTCCTCACCCAGTTTGCGCACGCCCTCGCGCATGTGCCGGGCGCGGGGGTCTTCCTTGCGATAAACGCGGTGGCCAAATCCGGTGACGGCCTCCTTGGCGGCGCGCTTGGCCTTTACATAGGCGGCGGCCTTGTCGGGGGTGCCGATCTCATGCACCATTTTCATCACGTCCTCGGCCGCGCCGCCATGGGCGGGGCCTGCCAGGGTCGATAGCGCGGTGACGATGGCGCCATGCAGGTTCGCCTCGGTCCCGATGGTGACGCGGGCGGCGAAACTGGACGCGTTGGAGCCGTGTTCGGCGTGCAGGATGAAATCAACATCCGCCAGCCGCGCTGCATCTGCGCTGGGTTTTTCACCCTTCAGCATCCACAGCCAGTTGGCGGCATGGCCCAGGGTCATATCCGGTGCCACTGGCTCACGCCCGTTGCGGATCGCCTCATGGGCGGCGATGATCATCGGCACCTGGCTGGTCAGGCGAATGCCATTGGCGACAAAGGCTTCCTCGCCCACCTCCTGGCTGGCGGGTTCCAGCGCGGCCAGGGCCGAGACAGCCGTGCGCAGCACATCCATCGGGTGCCCGTCCTTGCAGGCGCGGATAATGGCGTGAACCTCATCCGGCAGCACCCGGGCGGCTTTGAGCCGGGCATCGAAATCAGCCAACTCCTGCGTATTTGGCAGCTCGCCATGGATCAGCAGATAGCAGACCTCTTCAAAGGTGGAATGCGTAGCCAGATCGTGGATCGAATAGCCGCGATAGCTCAACTCTCCCTTTGCGCCATCAATGTCTGAAACGCCGGATCGTTCGAAATAGACGCCTTTGAGGCCGCGGTTGATCTTGACGTTTTCGCTCATAGCTGGCTCCTTCCTATGGCAAGGGAGAATGATATGTCGGTTCTGAAAAATGCAGTTGAGGCCGCAAAGGCGCGGCAGGCGCGGGTGGTCTTTCCCGAAATGGAGGATGCGCGGGTTGCCGAAGCGACCACGCGTTTGCGGCGCGATGGCCTGTGCGAGCCCTTGCCACTGGCAGAGCCATCCGAGACCCATGTAGAGGCTTTGGTGAAGGCGCGCGGCCTGAAAGAGGCCATCGCAAAGCGTATGATTTCCAAGCCGTTGTACCGCGCCGCCGCGATGGTCGCGGTGGGAGAGGCGGACGCCATGGTGGCAGGGGCCGATGTGCCCACCCGCCGGGTGATCGAGGCGGCAAGCATCGGCATCGGGCTGGCGGACGGTGTTTCGGTGCCCTCGTCGTTCTTCCTGATGGTCTTTCCCGACGGGCGCGAGCTGGTCTTTGCCGACTGCGCCGTGAATGTGGCACCCGATGCGGCGCAGCTTGCCGATATCGCACGTGCCTCTGCGGTGTCGGCCAAGGCGCTTCTGGGCACGGCGCGGGTGGCGATGCTGTCCTTTTCCACCGGAACCTCGGGCGATGGGGAGAGCGTCGCTCTGGTGCGCGAAGCGGCCGAGCGCGCGGGTTTTGCCGGGCCGGTGCAGGCGGATGCAGCGCTCAACGGCGCGATTGCGGCCAAGAAAGGGATCGAGCCTCTGGATGCCAACGTGCTGATCTTTCCAAGCCTTGATGCGGGCAACATCGGGTACAAGCTTTGCCAGGAACTGGCAGGGGCCCAGGCGCTGGGGCCATTCCTGCAAGGCTTTGCGCGCCCCGTCTGCGATCTGAGCCGTGGCGCCAGTGTTGATGACATCGTTGCCGCCACGGTGCTGACCGCCGCGCAGGCCTGAGGGTTACGCCGGGCGGTCTTCATGTGGCCTCCGGCAATTGCGCCAGCGTGTCCATGGCGATCTGGCGTTCCTCATCCGCCGGGATCACCCAGATCTTTATGGCTGAAGATTGGCAATGCAGCGCCATCTGGCGTGCCTCGTTTGCGTCAGGATCCATGCGCGCGCCGATCCATTCCAACCCGCGCAGGATGCGGACGCGGATCGCGGTGGCGTTCTCGCCGATCCCGCCGGTGAAGGCTATGGCGTCCAGCCCCTCAAGCGCGGCGATCAGGCTGCCGGCGTGGCGCAGGGTCCAATAGCAGAAGTGATCGATGGCAAAGGCGCTGTCGGCGCTGGGGTCCAGCATCAGCTTGCGCATGTCGGATTTACCGCCCGACAGGCCCAGCAGCCCGCTTTCGTGGTTCAGGATCGCCTTGGTGCGCTCCAGCCCGTTGTCTTCGACCAGACGCAGAACCGCGTTGGCATCAATCCCGCCCGAGCGCGTGCCCATGGTCAGCCCATCGAGCGGTGAATACCCCATGGTGGTGGCGATGGACTGCCCTCCTTTGATGGCACAAAGAGAGGCCCCATTGCCAAGGTGAAAGGCCAAAAGCCGGGCCGGTAGTTTCTCGCCCGACAGCTCCGGCAGGCGCCGCACCAGTGCTGCATAGGACAGCCCGTGAAACCCGTAGCGGCGGATGCCCTTGGTTTCGATCATGCGGGGGATCGCATAACGGGTGGCGACATCGGGGTTGGTGGCGTGGAAAGACGTATCGAAACTGGCGAATTGCGGCACGCCCGGCGCCAGCTCGGCCATGGTGTCGATGGCGGCAAGACTGTGCGGGTTATGCAGTGGGGCCAGCGGCGTGCAGTCTGCGATCTCAGTGCGCACCTCTGGCGTGATCCGCATCGGCGCGGTCAGCTTGCGCCCGCCATGGACCACGCGATGTCCTATAGCCAGCAGCGCATCCGTTCTGATCTCGGCCTTTTCCAGCGCGGTCAGGATAGCGGCCAGCGCGGATCTGTGATCGATAAAGGGGATCTCGGTTTCTGTTTCACCGACGATCAGCCTTGAGGCGCCGCCAATGCCCTCTGCCAGACCGTGCAGGCGCTCTGTCAGATCGCGGTCAAAGACCGAGAACTTGATCGAGGAAGAGCCCGCATTGAGGATCAGGATCAACCCGCGCTCCATCACAGCACCCGCAGGATGTTGAGCGCCGCGAGGGCTGTCAGCAAAATCACAACCCCGCGCCGGAAGCTGGCTTGATCGGCGCTGGCAAAACGGCGGCTGCCTGCCCAGATCCCTGCGCCGAGGATGGGAAAGGCGAGGCCTACGCCGATCAGCGTATCAAAGCCTGTCAGCCCGTTGGCCGCCATCACCGGCAGGGCCATCATGTCGATGCCGGTCAGGAAAACAATCATGGTGGCGCGGAACACGGCGGGCGCGATGGGCTGTGCCGTCAGGAAGGCCGCTGTCGGCAGACCTCCGACGCCTGCGCTGTTGGCCATGCCCGAGATCACACCGACGCCCAGATTTCCCGTCGTCCCGATGGGGCGGCGCATCTGCCAGCCGCTGAGCAGGATCAGGCTGAGCAAGAGAACCAGTGCCGAGATCACAAGGCGGGCTTGGTCTTCGCCAAGGCGAGCCATCACGGTTACGGCGGGCACCGTGGCAATGGCCGCGCCCGCCAGCAGCAAGACCGCGCGCCGCCAATCCACATGGGGGCGGATGCCGCGCGCTTGAAAGGCGGTCATGGCGATCTCGCAAGAGAACACCACCGGGATCAGCGGCAGCGGGTTGGTGACCAGCGCCGCCAGAATGATGAAAATCGCGGAAAAGCCAAAACCGGAATAGCCGCGAATAAAGGCCGCCACGAAAAGCGCGGCGGCCAGAAAGGCGCCCTGACCTCCATTCAGATCAAATGGCAGATCAAAGGGCGCCATCATTGCCTTCAGCCAACCTGCTGCGGACGCATATCGTCTGCAGAGATGCCGGCGACCTCGACCGGGTTCTTCATCGCGTCGCGGCGGAAAGGTTCACCCAGTTCCTGGTTGATCATTGCCTCAATGAGGGTGGTGATGCCGTTCTTCTGGTCTTCGACAGCCTGCGACAGGGCAGCGGTCAGCTCGTCCATGGTGCGGGCCACAACGCCTTTCAGACCGCAGGCG
Organism: Pseudophaeobacter sp.; assembly: GCA_027019165.1. Taxonomy (GTDB): domain Bacteria; phylum Pseudomonadota; class Alphaproteobacteria; order Rhodobacterales; family Rhodobacteraceae; genus Phycobacter. The sequence continues at coordinate 40,545 of JALUXC010000028.1, read as the reverse complement.
TTGGCGATCCCGGCGTAAGAGACCTGTTGGTCCAGCTCGGTGCCGACAAAGTTGTCATCGAACCACAGGGTCGAATTGCGCTTTTCCGCGCCCCACTGGTAGTTGCGGAAGACGACCTGCGTCACCGCGGGCCATTCCTCGCGTCCGATGGCGGTGAGTTCATTCACCGCGATGCCGAAGGCGCCGTCTCCCGCAAAGCCCACAACCGGCACATCCGGGCAGCCGATCTTGGCGCCGACAATGGCGGGCAAGCCATAGCCGCAGGGGCCGAACAGGCCGGGGGCGAGGTATTTGCGGCCTTCCTCAAAGGACGGGTAGGCGTTGCCGATGGCGCAGTTGTTGCCGATGTCAGAGGAGATGATCGCCTCGCGCGGCAGGGCCGACTGGATCGCGCGCCAGGCCATGCGGGGGCTCATCCAGTCCGGCTTGTCGGCGCGCGCGCGCTGGTTCCAGGTCGTGCCGGGGTCGTCATCCTCGTGATCCATCGAGCTGAGCTGTTGCGCCCAGCGGGATTTGGTCTCGGCGATTTTGGCCTTGCGCGCATCGCGGCCCGCGTCTCCGGCGCTATCGCTCAACTGGTTCAAAATGGCGCTGGCGACCTTGGCCGCATCGCCAACTATGCCGACCGAGACTTTCTTGGTCAGGCCGATACGGTCCGGATTGATGTCGACCTGAATGATCTTGGCATCGGCTGGCCAGTACTCCATGCCGTATCCCGGCAAGGTCGAGAAGGGGTTGAGCCGGGTGCCAAGGCACAGCACCACGTCGGCCTCCTTGATCAGCTCCATCGCCGCCTTGGAGCCGTTGTAGCCAAGCGGGCCTGCAAAAAGCGGATGCGATCCGGGGAAGGCGTCATTGTGCTGGTAGCCGACGCAGACCGGGGCATCCAGACGCTCGGCCAGTGCCTGCGAGGCAGCGATGCCGCCTTTGGAAAGGACAACACCTGCGCCGTTCAGGATGACGGGGTTCTTGGCGCTCGACATCAGTTCAGCCGCCTGCGCCAGCGCGGTTTCTCCGCCGGTGGGACGTTCGAACTCGACGATGGCGGGCAGCTCGATGTCGACAACCTGGGTCCACATATCGCGCGGAATGTTGAGCTGGGCCGGGGCGGAGGCCCGCTTGGCCTGCATGATCACACGGTTCAAGACTTCGGCAACGCGGGTTGGGTCGCGGACCTCTTCCTGATAGGCGACCATGTCTTCGAACAGTTTCATCTGTTCGACTTCCTGGAAGCCGCCCTGACCGATTGTCTTGTTGGCGGCCTGCGGGGTCACCAGCAACAATGGCGTGTGGTTCCAATAGGCGGTCTTTACTGCGGTGACGAAGTTGGTGATGCCGGGGCCGTTCTGGGCGATCATCATCGACATCTTGCCGGTGGCGCGGGTGTATCCGTCGGCCATCATACCGGCGCTGCCCTCATGCGCACAGTCCCAGAAGGTGATGCCAGCCTTGGGGAACAGGTCGGAAATGGGCATCATGGCCGAGCCGATGATACCGAAAGCATGTTGAATACCGTGCATTTGCAAGGTTTTTACAAAGGCTTCCTCGGTCGTCATTTTCATGGTGTGTTCTCCTGTGAGACGCAAAGAGGGCCGGAGCGATGCCGGACATTACATTTGGTGTAGGCTGTCGCCCAGTCGTGGGTTAGGGCCAGATATTGATCCAGGTTATGGCCAGATCTCTTGGGCTCTCTATCGTTTTTCAAAGACAGAAATGCTCCCGTCCGTCACGTCTGCATCTGAGATGCATCGCTCCCGTTGGGCGTCGCGCCGCGCAAGGCGCGGCGCGACGCCCAACGCCTTGGAGTGCATCTTGAATGCACTTCAAAGGAGGCGGGAGTGGCCCACCTGCAAGAGTGTCTTAGGTCAGCCTCAGGCCCTGTGCGAGCAAGTCAAGGCCGGGTTCAATACGGCTGGAAGGGATGGAAGAGTAGCCAAGCCGATAATAGGTGTGCTGGCGATGCTCAGGAGCAAAGAAAGGTGCGCCCGGTTCAATGATGACGCTTTTCTCTTTCAGCCGCTGGGCAGCGGCTGCGGTGTCGATTCCGTCCGGCGCCCGCATCCACAAGGAGGATCCGCCGTAGACACCAACGCCCGAGATCGTGAGCCCGTGTTTGGTGACGGCCTCTTCGATCACAAGGCGCCGGTTGTGCAGCTCCTTTGCCATCCGGCGGATCTGGGAATCATAATGTCCCAGCGAAAGGAAATAGGCGACGGTGCGCTGCATGTGGCCGGGCGGGTGCCTCAGCACGCTGGCACGCAGAGCGCGAGCCTGGCGGATGAAGCTTTCCGAGCCCACCAGATACCCAAGCCGCAGACCCGGAAACAGCGATTTGGAGAAACTGCCAATGTATATCACGCGCCCATCGCTATCGAGGGATTTCAAGGCCGGGGAAGGTGCACCGAGAAAAGACATCTCGAATTCATAGTCATCTTCGACAATCACAGCATCAATGTCCCGCGCGCGCTTCAAAAGCGCTTTCCGCCGGTCCATTGGCATCGTGGCTGTGGTTGGGCTTTGGTGGCTTGGGGTGCAGAAAATGACATCGGTATCGTCCGAAATCGCCTCGGGCGGTAGCCCGTCCTTGTCCACCGGAATGCAGTCCATCTGACAGCGCACATGGGTCAGTTGATCTCGCAGCGTGTAGTAGGTGGGATCTTCGAGAGCCGCCTTTCGCCCGCGGTTGAGCAACAGTTGGATCGCGAGCCACAGCGCATTCTGTGCGCCAAGCGTAATGAGAATCTGCTCGGGCCGGGCCGTGACCCCCCGCCTAGGCAGGGTATGGCGGGCGATGTATTCGATCAGGAGCGGGTCGTCCTGATCAAAATAGTCATTGGTCAGCGCAGAGAAATCTTTTTGTCCAAGAGCCCGCAGCGCGCATAGCCGCCAGTTTGCGTGGTCGAACAAGGCGGGATCGGCCTGACCATAGATGAATGGGTAGCGATAGCTGCGCCAGTCCTGCGGTTTGCGTGGTGTGTCGCCACCGGTGAAACTGCGCACAATTGCCTGTGACCAGTCCACGGCATCGCCAGCGTTTTGCGCGGGCGCATAACTGGGCGGAATGGGGGCGTTTTCCGAAACATAATACCCCGAGCGCCCGCGTGAGGTGAGATAGTCGTTCGCAAGGAGTTCGGTATAAGCCAGCGTCACGGTGATGCGGCTGATGCCAAGATGGCTGGCGAGTTTTCGTGAGGATGGCAGTTTCTCTCCGACCCGGAAACGCCCGGACAGGACGCCTGCGGCGATCATCTCCTGGATCTGCGCCTGCAGGGTGCCTTGGGCATCGGGATTGAGGAAGAAGGTGTCGACGGAAATGGCCATGATGCAACACTAGACTGGCCTTAGGTGGAGCGCAATCTGGACTTAATGAGGGGGCGGCAAAATTCGGTTGATTTTCCGATGTTTTCGATATAACTAGTTTTATGGTTTAAATGAGGTGGCGATATGCAATGGGAAGAGGCGGCAGGCGGCTTTGCAGCCATGGGATCCGAAGCGCGGCTGAAGGTGTTGCGCTGCCTGATCCGGGCAGGTGAGGCGGGACTTATGGTTCAGGAAATCCAAGAGCGCACTGGAATTGCGCCCTCTACTCTGGCGCATCATTTGAAGTTCCTCGCCGGGGCTGGGGTCGTGATGCAGGAGAAAATGGGGCGGGCAACCCTCAATCGGGCCGACTTCAACCGCTTGAGGGGCCTGGCGGATTTTATCCTCAGCGAATGCTGTGCAGATCAAAAACAGGAGGCAGCAAACGATGGCTGATCTTACTCAGAACCCCAGTGTCTCTCGTCAGGCACTGCGCTGGATGAAAACTCCTTGGACCGTAAGTGCGGTCTTGCTTCTGGCGGTGGCAGTGCTGCACCCGGAGAACTTTGAGACTGTTGTGCGGTTTGCCGTCAATGCGCTTTTGCATACGGGGCGCTATATCCTGTTTGCGGTTCTTTTGCTCTCTTTTCTCAAGGCCACAGGGGCCGAGACAATGGTGGCGCGCGCCTTTGAGGGGCGCGAGGTGCGGATGATTTTCTTGGCTGCAGTTTTCGGCGGGCTGGCGCCGTTTTGCTCCTGCGAGGTGATTCCGTTTATTGCGGGTCTTCTGGCGCTTGGCGCGCCTTTGTCGGCTGTCATGGCTTTCTGGTTGTCTTCGCCGTTGATAGATCCGCCTACCCTGCTGATTACCGCTGGCGCACTTGGGTGGCCCTTCGCCATTGGTAAGGCGGTTGCGGCCGTTGGGCTGGGACTGTTTGGCGGCTTTGCGATCAAGGCGCTGATGGGCCACGGGGTGTTTGCGAACCCGCTGAAACAGGTGCAAAAGTCCAGTTGCTGCGGCTGCGGTGCGCCAAAGCTTGATGCGAAGCCGGTCTGGGCGTTCTGGCGCGAGGCAGAGCGGCGTGAGACCTTCCGCAGAGAATTTTTGGCGAACGGCCTGTTCCTGCTGAAATGGCTGGCACTGGCCTATGTTCTGGAGGCGCTTCTGGTCTCTTATGTGCCTGCGGATGTGATTGCCGGAGTGGTCGGCGGTGAGGGCGTTGGAACAATCGTCATATCGGCGTTGGTCGGGATGCCTGCCTATCTCAACTCCTATGTCGCACCACCTCTCCTGGCTGGGCTGATGGAGCAGGGCATGAGTGCGGGCGCGGCCATGGCCTTTATGATCGCGGGGGCGGTGAGTTCCATCCCTGCCATGGCGGCGGTATGGTCTCTGGTCAAACCGCAGGTCTTTGCCACCTATCTGATACTGGGGGTCAGTGGGGCGATCCTTTCGGGCATCCTGTTTCAGATGCTTTGACAGTAGCAAGCGGGGGCACTCCCGCCCGGAGAGGGGCAATCAATGGATTGCCCCTCTCCCGTTGGGCCCGGCGCCGCGCTGACGCGCGGCGCTTTCTTTTGCTGAGATGGCCTTGAGGGGCAGATCTGCCCCTCAAGAGCCGATCCCAAGTGTGCGTGAGATCGCGCGTCAAGGACAAGCCGCCTGCCGGCGGGGCCTTGCGGCCTCCTTGACCCGCGGCGTGGTTGGTCACCGGTGTGCCATGAACTCGAGGTTCGCCTTGACCGCTGGCCAGTCGGCGGCGGTGATGGAGTAGACGGCCGTGTCGCGGATCGTTCCGTTTGGCAGGATCATATGGGCGCGCAGGATGCCGTCGAGTTGGGCGCCAAGCCGTTCGATGGCGGCGCGGCTTTGCCGGTTCAGGCGATGGGTGCGGAACTCTACCGCGATGGCGCTGCGGTCTTCAAAGGCGTATTGCAGCATCAGGAGCTTGCAGGCGGTGTTGAGGCCCGTGCGCTGCACGGATTTTCGATACCAGGTGGAGCCAATTTCGACCCGCCTGTTTGCGTGGTCGATGTTCATGTAGGTGGTCATGCCGACGGCGTGCCCCTCTGGCCCGAGGATTGCGAAAGGCACCATGGAGCCTGCCGCAAGCAAGGACAGGCGGCGGTCGATTTCTGTCGCAACCTCATCCGGCGTTGGAACGGAAGTATACCAGAGGCGATTGAGGGTACCGTCTGCCGCAGCCAAGGCCAGATCTGGCGCGTGATCCTGGCTGAGGGGCGCCAGCGTGACCTGGGCGGACTGCAATTGGGTGGATGTCATCCAGAGGGGGCTTGGCATTGCGCTGCTCCTTATTACGCGTTTTGCCCCTGAAAGTACAAAAGGCGGCCCGATGAAAAGGGCCGCCTTTCGAGATTTTTGCCAGTCCAATTTGGCGAATCAGCCAAACACCTTGGCCAGAGCGACATCCACCGCCTCTGTAATGGCGTCAATATCTTCGGCTGTTGCGATCAGCGCGGGGCTGAAGCAGAGGGTGTTGTTCTTGCCCGGAACCGAACGGTTGGTGACGCCGATGATGACGCCTTGGGCACCCACTTCGGCAACAACCGCCTGGGCCTGCTTTTCGTCCACCGGTTCCTTGGTGTCGCGGTCGGTGACCAATTCAGCGCCAAGGAACAGACCCTTACCGCGCACATCGCCGATCACGGCGTGCTTTTCCTGCAGAGCCTTGAGGTTGGCCATCATCCGATCGCCCATGGCGGTGCAGTTTTCCAACAGGCCCTCGTCCTCGATGATCTGCATGTTGACCAGGGCCGCCGCAGGACCGGCGGTGCAGCCGCCAAAGGTGGAGATGTCGCGGAAATAGTTCATCGGGTCCGAGGCGTCATCCTTGAACATCTCAAAGACCTCTTCGGTGGTGACCATGCAGGCAATCGCCGCATAGCCCGAGGCAACGCCCTTGGCCATGGTCACGAAATCCGGCTTGATGCCGTAGTGCTGATAGCCGAACCAGGTGCCGGTGCGACCGATGCCGCAGACCACTTCGTCGATGTGCAAGAGGATGTCGTATTGTTTGCAGATCTCCTGCACACGCTCCCAATAGCCTTCGGGCGCCTCAATGACGCCGCCACCGGCGGTGACAGGTTCAAGGCAGAGCGCGCCGACGGTGTCGGGGCCTTCGCGCAGGATCACCTCTTCGATCAGGTTGGCGGCAGCAATGCCGAATTCACGGCCTGACAGATGCTCAAGACCCAGCTCGTGCTTGCGGTATTCCATGCAATGGGGCACGCGCACAAAACCGGGCGCGAAGGGGCCGTATTGCGCGTTGCGCTCGTCCTGGCCGCCGGCGGACATGGCCGCAAGGGTGGAACCGTGATAGTCGCGGTCGCGGTAGAGGATCTTGTTCTTCTTGCCGCCGTATTTCTTGTGCGCGATCTGGCGCACCATCTTGAAGGCTTTCTCGTTCGCTTCGGAGCCGGAGTTGGTGTAGTAGACCCGGCTCAGGCCGGGCATCTTGTCGATCAGCTTTTCCGCGAACAGCGAGCCGGGGATCGAGCCTGCGGACTGCGCGAAATAGCAGAGCTTCATCAGCTGATCATAGACCGCCTTGCAGATCTCCTCGCGGCCATAGCCGACATTCACGGTCCAGACCCCGCCCGAGACGGCATCCAGCCATTCCTTGCCGTTCTGGTCCCAGACCCGCATGCCCTTGCCTTCGACGATGATGCGCGGATCAGTGGTCTCAAAGGGTTTGTGCTGGATCAGATGATGCCAGACGTGGGCCTTGTCGGCGTCCACGACGCGGCTGAGATCGTTTTCGTTGAACGTGCCGTCCATGACATGTCCTTTCTTTATTGTTCTTGAGGTCTGAGTCGCGGCCGGGCGGTCAGACTGGCCTGAAACTGACGAAACGCCAATTTGATCAACTCTAGTAGGTCCAGATGATACCCGCCTTTGTGGCCAGAGCAGCAACCTAGGGAAATGATAAGCATGATGGCCTTTGCAAGATGCTGTTTTCCTGTGGAAAACACTTGTTTGGGAATGGACGAATTCCGCCCGGTTTGGGTTTGATCAAGGATTTTGAGTGTCGGTTGCACAGAAAACCGGCATCCTCCTGACCTGTGCCGACCCTCTTGGAGCAGCTTTGATGCGATGTCGTGTGAGGAGGTTTCAGAAAGAACGCATGATCTTTTGATGGCTGATTGAGATCGCTTCATCTATTTCCAATTGTCGCAGCGAACGTGAGGCTGGAGGGCGCTGTGGTGGAATTCAATCTAATGGTTGCCCCAAATGGGGCGCGCCGAAGCATCAAAGACCATGCTGCGCTTCCTGTTGCATTGGATGATATCGTGAACACTGCTGTCGCTTGTCATGCGGCTGGGGCCGATGCGATACATTTGCATGTTCGCGACGATGAGGGCGCGCACTCTTTGGACGCAGGTCGGTATCGTGAGGCCCTGCAGGCGCTTGGACGTGCCGTCCCGGCCATGGCGATACAGATTACTACCGAAAGTGCGGGAGTATATGCCCCCGAAGATCAGCTGCGCTGCCTTGCGCAGTTGCGTCCAAGCGCGGCCTCGGTCTCGGTGCGGGAAATGGCGCGTGACCCGAAGGCCGCGGCCCGTGCCTATGCGATCTGTGCCGAGGCGGAGACGCAGGTGCAGCACATTCTTTACGGACCATCCTGTATCGAGCAGCTGAAATCATGGTACAAGGATGGCACCGTGTCTGTGGACATGAGGGATGCGATCTTTGTTCTGGGGCAATACGCGCCGCCCGTCTTGGCAGAGCCGGATCAGCTGGAGGGCTTTCTGGCGAATACCGCGGATCTGGATCTCAACTGGACCGTCTGTGCCTTTGGTCGCAAAGAGCAGGCCTGCCTGCTTGCGGCGATTGCCGCTGGAGGGGATGTGCGCATAGGATTTGAGAACAACTTGGAGACATCGGACGGTAGACTGCTGCAGGATAATGCAGCCTCGGTCACGGCCCTCGTCAACGCCGCGAAAGCCGCGGGTCACAGCCTCAAGGAGGGCTGAGCATGTCGCATGTATTTCCCCGTCACACAAAATCCGACCTGCCGACCGCTGTCGCCGGCGATGGCTGCTACCTGCTTGATTCTGCGGGAAAGCGGTACTTCGATGGCTCCGGCGGGGCGGCGGTCTCTTGCCTTGGTCACTCCGACGCCGCCGTGATCGCAGCCGTTCAGGAGCAGGTGGGCAAGCTGGCCTTTGCCCACACGGGATTCCTGACCTCAGAACCGGCTGAGGCGCTGGCTGATCTTTTGATCGAGAATGCGCCGGGGAATCTGGATCGGGTCTATTTCGTCTCTGGCGGCTCGGAAGCCACCGAGGCAGCCATCAAGCTGGCGCGCCAGTATTTCCTTGAAAAGGGAGAGCCGGAGCGGCGCCACCTGATCGCGCGGCGGCAAAGCTATCACGGCAACACCCTTGGCGCCCTGGCCGCAGGCGGCAATGCCTGGCGGCGGCAGCAGTTCGACCCGCTGTTGATCGGGGTTTCCCATATCGCGCCCTGCTATGAATATGTGGACCGCGCTGAAGGCGAGAGCAGTTTCGACTACGGTCAGCGGGTTGCGAATGAACTTGAAGCAGAGATCCTGCGCCTAGGGCCAGAGACAGTGATGGCCTTCATGGCGGAACCCGTGGTGGGGGCGACTTCCGGCGCCGTGCCCGCGGTGGAGGGGTACTTCAAGCGCATTCGCGAGATCTGCGACCAACACGGCGTGCTTCTGATACTGGATGAGGTCATGTGCGGCATGGGGCGCACCGGGCATCTGTTTGCCTGCGAGGCCGACGGGGTGGCCCCCGATATCCTCTGCATCGCCAAGGGGCTTGGAGCTGGCTATCAGCCGATTGGTGCGATGCTGTGTTCCAGTGGGATTTATGACGCCATCGAGGGCGGCAGCGGCTTTTTCCAACATGGCCACACCTATATTGGTCACCCGGTTGCAACGGCTGCCGGTCTGGCCGTGGTGCGCCAAATGCTGGAGCGTGACCTGATCTCCCGATGCGCACAGATGGGCGGGCGTCTTCAGGCTGTCTTGGTAGACCGCTTTGGGCAGCACGCCCATGTGGGCGATATCCGGGGGCGTGGCCTTTTCCGCGGGATCGAGCTGGTTCGGGATCGCGCCAGCAAGACCCCGTTCGATCCCTCATTGGGGTTGGCGGCAAAGATCAAGAAAGCCGCATTCGAGGCGGGCCTGATCTGCTATCCGATGTCCGGCACGCGTGACGGACGAAACGGAGACCATATCCTTCTGGCGCCACCCTTCATCCTCACAGATGAGCAGATCACCGAAGTGGTCGACAAGCTGGAGGTCGCCCTGGCCAAGGCTTTGCCCGCGGTGTGACTCTTTCGTGATGGGGCGGCAGCGCACCCGTCTCGGCAGGGTCAGGATGTCTGGTAGAGGTTTTCGACCTTGGAGACGATGAGGTCGCTCTCGGCTTGGCAGGCAGTGACAAGGTCTGAGAACTGGTCCTTTCGACTAGCTTCTTCTTTGGCGAAAAGGCCCCAGTCATAGCCAATCTCCACCGAAAGCGGTCGGATCGAGACGCCTTCGACCGGCACACCGAAGGCGGTGACCGGGTCAACAAGGGCAATGCCCAGACCAGCCCGCGCGGTCATGGCGGCGCTCAGCGAGGAGTTGGTGGCAATTTGAGAGGCCGGTTTGATGTTCTCTCTTTCGAAGGCTGCGTTGATTTCCGTGCGAATCTGGTAGCCATCGCAAATTGTCGCCAGCCGCTGGGAGGCAAAGGCTGACAGCGGAACCGGCTGATCCGTGTCGAATGCGCTCCCTTTTTGCACGATGGCAACCACGCGGGACTCAAATCGTGCCAAAGATTTGAGCAGCGGGACTTCTTTTGTATAGGCGGAGAAGCCAAGATCGGCGGTGCCCTGGCGCAGAGACAGCATCACACGCTCAGACGTGGTGGTCTCTACATGCACGAAATCCGGCAAACGATCTTCAAGCCGCGCCAGAACCGGACCAACCAGACCCGCAGACATGGTTGGGGTCGCGGCGATGTCGATCGCAGAGAGCTTTTCATCCCGGATGGCATGTGCGCGTTCGGTCAGATGTGACAGGTTCGTCATAACGCGCTGAGATTCTTCAAAAAATTTGAGGCCCTTTTCCGAAGGAGCAATCTTTGGACCGTTCCGCTCGAACAGAGCAAACCCGACGCGATCTTCCAGGTCGCGTATCATGCGGGTGATCGCGGGCTGCCCAACCGACATTTTTTGTGCAGCAGCCGTCATGGAGCCGTATCTGACCACCGCCGCGAATGCCTCCATTGAGCGAATATCAGGCCGCTCATTATTCGTTGTTGACATGCTTCGGCTCCCATTATTACGATTTGGAATTATCAGATCGGCAATATGCATTCAAGGAATAGCATGTCGCAGTATGATAGAAAGAGCTTTGGCGCAACGGCATTGGGGCGGGAACCTCTCTGTGTGGCAGCAACACTCTTCCAAGGCTGACTGATAGAAAAGGACGTCCGGGTGGTTACCATGATGAACAATAATTTGTCGTCCATTGACGCAAAGGGCCTCTCACAGCTTGAAGCGCGGGTTCGGGATGATCTCGACGTCCTGTGTTACCCGGGTAAGTCCTGGGTGCCCCGGGCAGAAGGGGTTACGGACGTCGTTGTAATCGGCGGTGGCATGTGCGGCATGGTGGCCTGGCTGGCGCTCACGACTGGCGGAGTTGAGAACATCCGCGTGCTCGACAAATCGGACGAGGGGTTCGAAGGCCCCTGGCTGGACTATGCACGCATGGAGACGCTGCGTTCTCCCAAGACGTTGACCGGGCCTGCCTTTGGGCATGGCGGGCTGACCTTTCAGGCCTGGTATCGTGCGCAGTTCGGGGAACAGAAATGGGAGGCATTGGACAAGATCCCGCGCACCATGTGGGTCGACTACCTGCGCTGGTATCGCAAGGTTCTGAACATCCCTATCGAGAACAATGTTTCCGTAGAGCGGGTCGAGCCCGAGGGCGATCTGCTGCGACTGACTCTCTCCGGCGCGCAGACCGGACAGGTGCTGACCCGCAAGCTGGTCTTTGCGACGGGCCGCGACGGTACTGGCGGGCCAAACATCCCTGGTTTCATGAAAGATCTGCCGCGCAGTCTTTGGGCGCATAGTGCGGATGAGATCGATTTTGCCGCGCTCAAGGACAAGCGCGTGGCGGTGATTGGTATTGGTGCATCTGCGGTGGACAATGCGGCCGAGGCGCTGGAACATGGTGCGGCCGAGGTGCGACATCTGATCCGCCGCAAGACCATGCCGACCATCAACAAGATGATGGGCATCGGTAGTTTCGGGTTTACGGCGGGCTATGCGGCGCTGCCGGATGAATGGCGCTGGCGCTTCATGCAGTACAGTTTTGCCACCCAGACACCTTCGCCGCGTGGCTCCACCCTGCGCGTCAGCCGCCATCCGAACGCCTACTTTCATTTTGGCAAGGAAACGACGCGGGTAGAGCCGCTCGGGCAGGGCGCGCGCGTCCATTTTGCCGATGGCAGCCATTATGATGCGGATTTCGTCATCCTGGGCACCGGCTTTGTGATCGATCCAATGGCCCGCACCGAATTTGGCGAGGCCGCATCGGAAATTCTGCTATGGCAGGATGTCTACACGCCGCCCAAGGATGAGCAGAACGCGGATTTGGGGCGCTTCCCCTATCTCAACACAGATTTCACTTTTCGGGAAAAAACTCCCGGAAACGCGCCCTGGCTCAGCAATGTCTACTGCTTCAACTACGGCGCATCCGCCAGCATGGGCAAGGTCAGCGGCGACATCCCCGGCATCAGCGACGGGGCGACCTGGCTGTCCCGGTCTATCGCGGCGGCGCTGTACTGCGAGGACGTCGCGCATCACTGGCAGGGCATGCAGGACTACGACACACCCGAGCTTTTGGGAGACGAGTGGGAGGCAACTGAGCTCGGCGCGCCGGTTCTGGAGAAAGAGGGTTTGGCGCAATGAGCATTTCGGAACAGACGATCCTGCGCGCGGCTGGCATAGGAGCTGACACCGGGTTGGCCTCGGTCGTGGCCGTTCGTGGCAATATCATGGGGATGTCGCAAAAAGCCGAGGACGCCGTGTTGCGCCCCAAAGAGACCGGGGCGTTCAGCCACGCGCTGAGGGCGGCGCTTGCGGCTCGGGTTGCGGGGCGGGCGAAGGACCAGGAACTGGCCGATTACTACGCCGAGGCTGCCGGGGAATATGCCGATCTGGTGCGGCTGGACGCAACCGGCGGCGCGCAGGGTCTTGAGGCTGTCGTGACCTTTGTCGACCGCGTTGCGAACCAGACCCGCGATATTGCGCAGGAAGATATCAAGGCGCTGCAGCAGGCTGGTGTCTGCGATCCCGACATCGTGCGCCTGTGTGAGCTTGTCGCCTTTCTGGCCTATCAGATCCGCGTCGTGTCCGGGTTGCGTTTGATGAAGGGAGACGGCCAATGACACGGGTGATCCACAAGTTCACGCGCAATGTGCCCGACTGGCGCCCGCGCGTCGTGCCGGTGCGGCTCGAAGACGCCACGCCTGCGCAGCTGGACGCGCTCAAGGTGACGCCCTCTAATACCAAAGTGTCCGCCTATGTGCTGACCCTTGCGCATGATGTAGAGAGCCTCGCCGTGCGCTCGCCCCTGTTCAACGCGATCATGTATGATCAGGGGGGCATGTCGCGGGCGGAACGGGAAATCGGCGCATTGGCGGCCTCGATGGTGAACCGCTGCATCTATTGCGCGGCGGTACATGCCGACCGCCATGCAAAACTGGCCAAGGACGAAAGCCTGACCGATGCGCTGTTTGCCAAAGGCGAGCAAGCGGATCTGCCCCCCCGCGACCGCGCCATTTTCGATTTCGCTCGCAAGGCAGCCGAGGCGCCTCCGGCGGCCGGACCAGAAGATATGGAGGCCCTGCGGAAACAAGGGCTGGGTGAAGATGAAATCCTCGATCTGATCCTGTCTTCAGCGCTGTTTGGCTGGGCCAACCGCCTGATGCATGTACTGGGTGATCCTGTGCGCGAAACGGTGCCCGCATGACTGCTCGAAAAATGAATGGCCGAAAACGCATAGGGATTGCGGGGGCCGGGTCCATTGCCCTTGGCACGGCGGCCTTGCTGCATGAAAACCGGCATGACCCCGTTCTGTGGTCGCCCTCTGGCAAAGGTACGTTCGTTTTCAAGACACAGCCATTGCGCGCGCAGGGGGTGTTTGAGGCGGAATTCGCGCCGCAGGTTGCCAGCTCAGCCAAAGGCCTTGCCGAGGGGTGCGACGCGCTGATCCTGTGCCTGCCCGCCAATGGTCACAAGACGGTCATGGACGCGCTGCTACCCCATATCCGTGAGGGGCAGCACGTCATCATCTCTTCCCATGCGTCCTTTGGTGCGCTCTACATGATGCGTGAACTTGCAGCGCGGGGCGTTTCTGCGCCGGTCACGGCCTGGGGCACGACGATCGTGTCTGGACGACGTCAGGCGGCAACGGTTCGAGTGAATACCGTGCGCAACCGCGTGGACATCTGCACGGTCCCGGAGACGGCCAGCTCTGAGGCGCTGGATCTGTGCCAGTCCCTGTTCGGAGATCGGTTCAAGCCCCGCGACGGGCTTTTGGCGATCACCCTGTCCAACCTCAATCCGCAGAACCATCTAGGCATTGCGATGTGCAATATCACCCGGATGGAACGCGGCGAGGACTGGAGCCAAGGGCAGAATGTGACCCCGAAAGTCGGGCGGCTGATGGAGCAGCTGGATCTTGAGCGGCTGGCGATTGCAAAGGCGCTCGATCTGGATGTCAAAACCATCTTTGAGCATTTCCATCAGAGCTTTCATGTGCCGATGGGGCCCATAAGTGATATGAACCAAGAGATGCACCGGCACGGGTATTCCGGGCTCGGGCCCGGCACCGCCGACAGTCGTTATGTGACCGAAGATACGCCTTATGGGCTGGTTGTCACGGCCGCGCTCGGCCGGTTGGTGGGGCGGTCTGCGTCTTTGCACGAAGCCGGAATTCAGATTTTCTCGGCCATGTATGGGCGGGATTTCACGCAAGAAAACGATCTGCTGACAGCCCTCGACATTGAGCGTTTCAGCCTGACCGATTTGCAGCAAGCCGCCCGTACCGGCCTGCTGCCTCAGGCACGTGCAGGTGCCAAAGACAACGAATTGATACGGGAAAAGACTTAACCGACAAGGAGACGTAACAATGACGAAACAGACTTTCAGCCGTCGCCGGTTTCTGGGTACTGCCGCCGCCGGTGCCACTGTTCTTGCCAGCCCCGTATACCTGCGCCGCGCAAACGCATCAGGGGGTGAGGTCAACATCTGGACCTACAACGACTTTGTTCCAAAGGCGTTCAAGGAGCAGTTCGAAGCCGAGACCGGCATCAAGGTGAACGTGCGCCTGGTCGATGACCAGGGCAAGCAGTTCAACCTGCTGGCCGCCGAGGCCCCGAACCCTTCGGTCGATATCATGACGGTTGCTGGCCACCGGTTCCTGCAGTTCATCGACAGCGATCTGCTGGCGCCGCTGGACACCGACCGGCTGAGCAACTGGGGCAATATCAATCCCACCTTTTCTGAAAGCGACTGGTCCACGATCAACGGCCACAAATGGGGCGCGCCGATCCTTTCTGGCATGGAGGTGCTGGCCTACAACACCGAGCTGGTCAGCCCCGATGAGGTCAAGTCCTGGGATGTTCTTTTTTCCGAGAAATACAAAGGTCAGACGGCCTATGTGATCCAGGACATGATGTCGATCATCATGCTCAAGATGGGGTATGACGGCAATATGGTCGAATACCTGGGCGATCCTGATAAGGCCGCGGCGATCGTGGATGAGGCCAAGGAGTTCCTGATCGAAAAGAAACCCTTGGTCCGGAAATACTATGACGGCGGCGCCGAGGTGCAGCAGATGTTCGTAAATCAGGACATCGCCCTGGCCCACAGCTGGAACGGACCAGCGGCGGCATTGATCAACGATGGCTTCCCGCTGGCCATGACAATCCCGCAAGAAGGCTCGTATGGCTTTGTCTATACTTATAACATCGCCAACAACGCGCCGAACCCGGACAACGCTTACACCTTCCTCAACGCGATCCTGGCCTCGCCTGAGATCGGTGCGGCCATGACCAAGGCATCCGGCTTTATCTCGACGTACAAAGGTGCGGCAGATTACCTGAGTGATCTTGAAAAGCAGTCGACCTCCTTCACGGATGAAGAACTGGCCAATCTCAAGTTCTTCCGCGCCGAAGCGAACGAGATGAAATACGGTCTGGTCGATCCGGCGGTCGAGGCGATCAAGGCCGCCTGATCAAAAGGCATCTAAAAAAAGAAATGCTCCTGTCCGTCCAAAAGTCGGACAGGAGACCGATGTTTTCATGGGATACCCCGACATGAGTGATGAAACTGCGCAGGGCGCCCGGTCGAACCAGACCAAGGATGATCTTTCGGGGCAGACCTTTTGGGGCCGTCTGGCAGGCTGGACCCCGTACCGGTTGCTGATCGGTCTGGCGACGGCCAGTCCGCGGCGTCAGTTCCTCGTGCTGGCGGCCTTGCCCATCGTCTGGGTTCTGACGCAGCATCTTGGCCCGATGCTGCAGATGCTTAGGGTCAGCCTGACGGATGCCTACCCTGTCGCGCCGGGGGTCGAGCAGCATTTCACGCTGGACAACTATGCCCGTTTCTTTGGGGATCGCATCTTTTGGCAGCCGTTTTTCAGAACGCTCATCTTTGCCGGCGTCTTTACCTTCTGCACCCTGATCCTGACCTATCCGGTTGCCTATTTCCTGGCGCGCCATGTGTCACGCAAGAACCAGATGCTGTTCCTGCTGCTGTTATTGGTGCCCTTTTGGGTCGGTGAGATCGTGCGCACCTATGCCATCATGATCCTTCTGGGCAATACCGGTGCCGTGAATCAGCTGCTCAAGTGGATCGGCCTGATCGACCGTCCCATTCCATTTATGTACACCAGCTTTTCTATGGGGGTTG
This sequence comes from Pseudophaeobacter sp., assembly GCA_027019165.1. Taxonomy (GTDB): domain Bacteria; phylum Pseudomonadota; class Alphaproteobacteria; order Rhodobacterales; family Rhodobacteraceae; genus Phycobacter. The sequence continues at coordinate 24,275 of JALUXC010000028.1, read as the reverse complement.
GGATCGTCTACCTCACGGCCCTTTACATGCTGCTGCCGCTCTATTCCGCGCTCGAGAAACTGCCCAAAAGCCTGAACGAAGCCGCTGCAGATCTCGGCGCCTCTGCCTGGACCCGGTTTCGCAGGGTCACATTGCCCCTGACGATCGAAGGCATATCCTCGGGCTGCACGCTCGTCTTCCTGATCTCAACCGGATTTTACGCCACGCCCGTTCTGCTGGGTGGCCCCTCGACCACGGTCTTTGCCGAGACGATTGCGGGGTTCTTCCATGTGGCCGGCGATGAGTGGCCGACGGGATCGGCCTTTGCGACGATCATGTTCTTCGCGGCGCTGGTTCTGACCGGGACCTTCCAGAAACTGATGAATGCCCTGCGCAAGGGGGACAGCAAATGACACGCGGAAATCGAATTTTCCTGTCCTGCATCTATTGGGCCTTTGTCCTTTATGTCTTCGTACCCTTGATCCTGATGGTGCTGATGGGGTTCAAGGACAGCAAATTCATCGGCTTCCCGATCCGGTCATGGACGCTGGACTGGTACACGGGCGTGCTTGGCAATACCGAAGTCTTGTCGGCCTTTGGCTATTCGGTGGCGATTGCGGTGCTGTCGACACTGATTTCGGTTGCTGTGGGCACCTGGATCGCGGTGCTTTTGGAGGGACGCAAGTTCTTTGGCCGCACGGCGGTCTTTGGCCTTACGGTGCTGCCCGCCCTGGTTCCCGGTATCATCTCGGCCATCGCCTTTCGCATCTATGCGCGCTGGCTGGGGATCGAGCCCGGCATGGGGGCGATCATCTGGGCCCATGCGGTTCACAACGTCCCCTTTGTGGCACTGGTGGTCATGGCGCGCCTGTCCACCCTGCCCAAGAGCCAGATCGAGGCGGCGCGGGATCTGGGCGCCGACCCCGTCATCACATTCATGCGCATCACGCTGCCCTATCTTGTGCCTGCGATCCTGGGCGCTAGCATCTTCTGCCTCCTGCTCAGCTTTGATGACTTTGTCCGCTCGTTCTTCCTGGGCGGCTATGATCCCACCTTGCCGGTGCTGATTTTTGCCAAACTGAAATCCGGCATGTCTCCTGAAATCAATGCCATTGCGACCGTCGCTCTGGTCCTGACCGCAGCCATCGGCATCTGGGCCGAACGGTTTACCCGCCGTCTGAACAAGGATTGATCCACAATGACCGAGCAAACGCCCCTTGTGCGCATCCAGAACGTGACCAAGACCTTTGGTGACACGGTTGCGCTGGACAGCCTCAATCTTGACATCGCGCGCGGTGAATTCGTGACCTTCCTTGGCCCTTCGGGCTGCGGGAAATCCACCACCCTCAGGATCCTGGGCGGCTTTGAGCGCCCCACAACCGGGCGGGTGTTCCTAAATGACGAAGAGGTCACCCATCAGCCACCGGAAAAGCGTCATGTGAACATGGTGTTTCAGGACTATGCCCTGTTTCCGCATATGACCGTCCGTCAGAACATTGGTTTCGGGCTAGAGCTGAAAGGCATGGCTCGTTCACAGATCCGCCGCCGTCAGGACGAGATCATGTCTTTCCTAGAACTGGACAGCTATGGGGACCGCTATCCGGCGCAGCTGTCCGGGGGGCAGCGGCAGCGGGTGGCCCTTGCGCGGGCGCTTGCGCCTGACCCGGCCTTGTTGCTGCTGGATGAGCCGCTGGGTGCGCTGGACGCAAAACTTCGGGGCCAGGTGCAGCAGGAGCTGAAAGCGATCCAGCGCCGTACCAACAAGACATTCTTCTTTGTCACGCATGATCAGGACGAAGCGCTGACGATGTCGGACCGTATCGTCGTGATGAACAATGGCCGCGTCGAACAGGATGGCACCCCCGAAGACCTTTATTTCCGGCCTTCCACGCAGTTTGTGGCCGAGTTTATTGGCGATACCAATCTGCTGACCGGTGAGATGCGCGGCACCGAGGGGGATCAGGTAGTAATGGATTGGTTCGGCCAGACCCTCAAGGGCAGCAGCCACGGCGCGGTGCCGCAGGTCGGCAAGACCATCACCGCCTCAGTCCGGCTGGAGAAGCTCGCCTTTCACACGTCCCGCCCTGCAGGTGTGAACGCCGTCAAAGGATCGGTCGTTGGCAAGACCTTCCATGGCAGCCGCATGTCGGTGGATCTCATGATCGAAGATACGCCCGGCGCCCGGCTGCGCGCCTTTGTCGACACCGAAATTGGGCAATCGGTCGGCTCCGAACCTGTATGGATCGGTTGGGACAGCAACAGCATGGCGGTCCTGCAGGATTGATTCCGACGCTCTCGTGGAGGGGCGGCGCTTCAGGCGACAAGCAGCTTTAGCCCTTGCGTGACATCCGAGCGCACGGCGAGCCTGAGGCCAGGCTCGTCCCCGGCCTTCAAAGCCGCGATGATCAGTTTGTGATTGTGAGGCGGCTCGGTCCTGCGCAGCCGTCCATAAAGCGCGCGCATCGTTGGTCCGAGCTGCAACCAGACTGTTTCGGCCATTGCCAGCATTGCCGGGGCTTGCGCGCGCAGATAAAGGGTGCGGTGAAACTCCAGGTTGGTTCTGATGTATCCCACGGCATCACGTTTGGAGACCATCTCGGCCACTGTTGCGTTGATCGTTTGCAAACGATCAATCAGCGCCATATGGGCGCGGGGCAGGGCGCGGCTGGACAGCTCAACCTCCAGAAGTGCGCGGAGCGCCGCCAGTTCTTCAATTCGCTCGTTGCTGAGTTCGGGCGTCGAGACCCGTCCTGATGATGACAAGAACAGAGCTCCTTCCGCCACCAGGCGTCGAACGGCTTCGCGCGCCGGCGTCATCGAGACATCGAATTCACGGCCAATTCCGCGCAGGGTCAGCGCTTCGCCCGGCGCGATTTCGCCATGCATGATGCGCGTGCGCAGCGTCCGGTAGACTCGGTCATGGGCCGAGGGCAGTTGTTCAGACGTGGAGCGGGCGGATAAGGACATGCCCTCTTGTGATCACAAAAGGCGCTCAGGTCAATGTGTCATGGCGGGCTTGTGATACATTGGCGGATTTGGCCTCAGTCTGCAAAGATATAGCGGTGCAAGTGGCTGCCATTCTTGCGGAGCCAGTCCCTGGGGGCTGTGTAGTCGCCAAATAGCTTGTGAACCAGTGACCAGAAAGCGGTCGAGTGGTTCATCTCTTGCAGATGGGCAACTTCATGGGCGGCGACATAGCGGAGTACCTCTGGTGGCGCGAGGATCAGGCGCCAAGAATACATCAATGCTCCGTCAGAGGAGCAGGACCCCCAGCGCGAGCGCGTGTCGCGCAGAGTGAGGCGTGAGAAGGAGCGCCCCAGCTTTGCGGCATAGTCGTCTGAAGCTGCCGCCAAATGATCGCGGGCAAGTTCCTTGAGGTAGCGTTCAAGCGACTTTGCCGGTCGCGCTCCTCCTACCAGAAGTGCGTCACCCACAATGCGAACGCCACGAGTCTCCCCTTGAGCGACACGAAGCGCGCGGCCCGCCACAGGAAGAACTGTGCCAATGCACACGGTGACCGCCTCGGGTTGACGCGACAGGTGCCCCCGGATCCAGTCTTCCTTTTCTGCGGCAAAGTCCAGTGCTTCCCGTTCCGGCAGGTTTTTGGGCAATGTCAGCGTTACCCGGCCATCCAGAGATGACACCCGCAGGCTGATCCGCCGCGCACGGGCGGAGCGACGCAGAATCAGCGGCACCGGCGGGTCTCCTGGCAGGTGATGGGCGCTCATTGGCTCTCCTTTGGGGTAAAGGCTTTGACAGTGCATCCCTCATATGGCAAGGCACCTGAATCGTCGATACGACTCACCAGTAAATCAAGGGGATCCACATGCCCAAGGAAGAATGGGGTGTAAAGCGCGTTTGCCCGACCACCGGAAAACGCTTTTATGACCTGAACAAGGACCCGATCGTCAGCCCCTATACGGGCGAGGTCGTTGCGCTCGACACCGGCAAGAGCCGCATGATCGAGGCCGACTCCGAAGATGCAGCTACGCTCAAGGCCAAGGAAAACACCGACGGTGATGATGTCGTTCTGGAGGATGACGACGACGTCGATCTGGATCTGGGCGATGATGTCCTGGACGATGACGATGACGACAACGTCTCGCTGGACGAGATCGCGGATGTAGCTTCGGACGACGACGATTCCTGATTTTCGCCGTAGCGGGAGGGCAGAAATCTGCCCTCCTTTGGCTTTGCTTGAAGCCGCCGACGCCCCGTGTGCCAAAGCGCGTATCGTTGGCCAAAAAAATCTCTGAACGATGATGCATTTTGCTCTTGCAGCCCGCGCCATCGTCCCTTAAACGACCTCTCACACCGACGGAACACATGCTGCTCGGTTGAAGATGGGGCCTTAGCTCAGCTGGGAGAGCGCCTGCATGGCATGCAGGAGGTCAGCGGTTCGATCCCGCTAGGCTCCACCATTTTCACCACCATTTTGAGATATGTGCAAAGCCCGCGTGAAGATCTTTTTCTTTGCGAAGCGGGCAACATGCTGGTCTATTGGTACGCCGCCATTGCCTATTTGCCTCTCGAGTATCAGCCCTCCCTTTCATCGGCGCGTCCAGAAACATTTTCCTGAGGTGCCGCTAAGATCCGACGGAGCCGACGTGGATGAGGGTCACCACTTGCTCAGGCTTCGGGGGCAATTGGCATGGATTTTGCGGTCTTCAGCCAGGAAACAAAACAGTCCCTTGGCTGGTAGGGGGGCTCTTCTTTTGGCCAGACAAAGTAATAGGCGCCGATGCTGATCCGGCTTTCGGGCCAAAGTGCAACAAGGCGTTTTTCAGCGAGTTCGCGCTCAATGAGGTATGTGGGTATCAAGGCGGCGCCCATTCCGTGCAGCGCCGCCTGGATCATGGATGCAAATTGATCGAATAGCATCCCAACCGGTCCTTGCAATTCGTATCCGACGGCTTTTGCCCACTTCTCCCAGGCATCTGGTCGCGTATCAAGGTGCAGAAGGGGCAAGGAGGATATCCCTGTTGGGGGTCCGCCGTGTAGGGTTTCGGCCAGTTTGGGAGACGCCACCGGCGCGACGTATTCTCGCATCAACTCCTGATAGCAAACGTCAGGCCAGTCGCGTTCTCCAAAATGGATGGCTCCGTGAAAGGGGTCGGTGTCAAAGTCAAACGGCCTGAGCCTGGTGCTGAGGTTAACCGTGACTTCGGGATGGTGGGCAACAAAATCGGGCAGTTTGGGCGCAAGCCAGCGAACCCCAAAAGCAGGCAGCATCGCGATGTTCAGTTGTCCGCCATCGGGGTTTGCCTTCAGGCGCAGGCTGGCTGTGCCAATCTGGTTGAGGGCGCTGCGGATTTGGTTGCAATAGTCGAGCGCGGCAGGCGTGAGGCTGATGCTTTTTTTGTCCCGCACAAACAAAGTGGTGCCAAGATACTCTTCCAAGACCTTGAGTTGTCGGCTCACAGCGCTTTGCGAAACACCTAGTTCGTGTCCGGTTTCGGTCACGCTCCCGGTGCGTTCGAATGAATCAAGGGCCCGCAAAGCCGTCATTGGTGGAAGAAAGCGTTTTGGGTGCGGCATGGTTATGAGTTTTTTGCATGATGTAGAAGATAAATGCGTTTCTCATGTTTGGCATTGCTGTGTCAAATGCGCCGAGCAATTGGAGGCGTGCATGCTGAAAATATCTGAACGCATAGATGGAATCGCGTTGTCTGAGATCGTTGCGATCTCCGAGGGCGCCGCCCGTATGCGCGCCCAAGGTCATGATGTTTTGGCATTAAGTACGGGGGAGCCGGACTTTCCCACCCCGGCTCATGTCTGCGCAGCCGCTTTTGAGGCGATGAAAGCGGGTCAGACCCGCTACCCTCCCACCGCGGGCACGACCGAACTGCGCCAAGCAGTCGCCGATGGCGCTGGCGTCAAAGCCGGGAATGTCATTGTGTCCACCGGGGCCAAGCAGGTGCTGGCGAATGTATTCCTTGCCACGCTCAACCCCGGTGACGAAGTGATTGTGCCTGCGCCCTATTGGACGAGCTATTCCGACATCATCTCGATGTCGGGGGGCAAAACGGTGCTGTTGCGCTGTGGAGCTGAAACCGGTTTCAAGATGACGCCTGAGCAACTTGAGGCCGCAATCACACCGCGCACCCGCTGGCTGCTTTTGAACTCTCCATCTAATCCGTCTGGCGCAGTGTACAGCGCCGATGAGTTGGCAGCATTGGCAGCGGTTCTGGTGCGTTTCCCGCAGGTCTGGATTGCCTCGGATGAGATTTATGATCTGATCTGTTACAGCCCTTTTGTCTCATTCGCGCAGGCCTGCCCGGCGCTTGCTGATCGCACCCTGACGATCAATGGCGTCTCCAAGGCCCACGCGATGACTGGCTGGCGGATTGGCTGGGGTATTGGCCCTGCCGAACTGATCAAGGCGATGATCGCCGTTCAGGGGCAGATTACCTCTGGGGCCTGCTCTATCGCGCAGGCTGCGGCCGTTGCGGCCCTGACCGGAGACCAAAGCCATATTGCCAGTCGCGCCGCTGAGTTTCGAGCACGCCGGGACACTGTGGTGAGCGCCCTCAATGAAATCCCGGGTATCACATGCGCGGCTCCGGACGGGGCGTTCTATGTCTTTCCGTCCTGTCACGGCGTCCTGGGGCAAAAAACGCCGGACGGCAGACTGCTCGAATCGGATGCCGACTTCTGCGCTTACGTCTTGGCCTTTACGGGCCTTGCCATTGTTCCCGGTCGTGCCTTTGGGCTGCCCGGACATTTCCGCCTTTCTTATGCCTATGCACTCCGCGATCTCCAAGACGGCTGCCTGCGCCTCAATCGGGCTGTCGCGGCCCTCAATGTCTGCTAAAGGACCCTTCCCATGACCTATCAAGATATCCTGACGGCCTGTGGGCTGACGCCTGCCGAAACCGTCGGCGGCTCCCTGTCTGTTACCACCCCTGTCGATGGTAGCGTGATCGCAAGCGTGCCCATGCACAGCGTGAAGGATGCTCAGCTTGCAATCGCAAAGGGGGTAGAGGCCTTCCATATCTGGCGCAAGGTGCCTGCTCCGCGCCGCGGTGAGCTGGTCCGCATTCTGGGTGAGGAACTGCGCCAGGAAAAAGACAACCTTGGCCGCCTCATTACGCTTGAATGCGGAAAGATCTACCAAGAGGGCCTTGGCGAAGTACAGGAGATGATCGACATCTGCGACTTTGCCGTGGGACTCTCGCGTCAGCTTTATGGTCTGACGATCGCCTCAGAACGCCCCGGCCATTCGATGCGGGAAACTTGGCACCCGCTCGGCATCTGCGGCATCATCACAGCTTTCAACTTTCCAGCCGCGCCCTGGTGCTGGAATGCGGCGCTTGCCCTCGTGTGCGGCGACCCTGTCATCGCCAAACCATCCGAAAAAACGCCGCTTACGCAGCTGGCTATTCAAAAGATCTGCGAGCGGGCGATGGCGCGCTTTGGCGCGGATGCTCCCGATGGGCTGATCCAGACCCTGATCGGTGAGCGTGATCTGGGCGAGGCGCTGACAGCCTCGCAAGATGTGGCGCTGATCTCAGCCACCGGCTCGGTTCCGATGGGCAAAGCCGTTGCTGCTGACATGTCCAAACGCCTCGGCAAGACGATCCTCGAACTTGGTGGCAACAACGCCATGATCGTGGCGCCCTCTGCCGATCTTGAGATGGCGGTGCGTGCGATTGTTTTTTCCGCCGTCGGGACGGCAGGGCAGCGCTGCACCTCCCTGCGACGCCTGATCGTGCACGTAGATGTTTATAATGAACTGATCCCCCGCCTGACCAAGGTCTATGCGGGTCTGTCGATTGGCAGCCCGCTGGAGGATGGCACTTTGGTTGGCCCACTGATCGACAAGAGCGCGATGGAGGCGATGGATCAAGCCCTGTCGCAGGCACAGGGCGAAGGTGGCATCATTCACGGCGGCGGGCAGGCCCTGGTGGATCAGCTCCCCAATGCAGCCTATGTCCACCCGGCCATTGTCGAAATGCCGACACAATCGGCGATCATGCACACCGAAACCTTCGCTCCCATCCTCTATGTGGTGAAATACAGCGATCTGGATGACGCCATTGCGATGCAGAATGCGGTGCCACAGGGGCTGTCCTCCTGCATCTTCTCCACCGATGTGCGGGAAACCGAGTATTTCCTGTCGGCGCAAGGTTCTGACTGTGGCATTGCCAATGTGAACATCGGACCATCCGGGGCCGAGATCGGGGGGGCATTTGGCGGTGAAAAGGAAACCGGCGGCGGGCGTGAAAGCGGCTCGGATGCCTGGCGCGCCTACATGCGACGCCAGACAAGTACGGTGAACTACTCCCGCGAGCTCCCGCTGGCTCAGGGCATATCCTTCGAGATTTGAACATGGAGCCGCGCCTCGATAGCCTTTGGGAAAAGACGGCTCCGGACCGACCTCGGTGGTCGCCTCTTGCTGAGGCGATCACTGCAGATGTCGTCGTGATCGGAGGCGGGTTCACCGGCGTCTCCGCCGCCTATCATCTGGCTGCACGGGGCGTTTCTGTGGTGCTGCTTGAGGCCCGAACCATCGGTTTTGGCGGCTCGGGTCGGAATGTGGGCCTGGTGAACGCCGGCCTCTGGACGCCGCCGGATCAGGTTGAAGAGAAGATCGGCCAAAAGGTCGGGGCGCGATTGAATGCAACCCTGGCTGAGGGGCCATCTGTCGTGTTTGGGTTGATAGAAAAACATCAAATCCACTGCGAAGCGACACGTCAGGGGACCCTGCATTGTGCGCATTCCGCCGCAGGGCTGAGAGATCTTGAGGCGCGCTATGCACAGCAGATGGCGCGGCGCGCGCCGGTCCGGCTGTTGGACGCGGCAGAGACAGCGCGGTGCACCGGAAGCGACGCCTATCACGGCGCTCTTTGGGACGGGCGCGCCGGGACGATCCAGCCGTTGGCCTACGTGCAGGGGCTTGCTCGGGAAGCAGGGCAACTTGGCGCGCAAATCTTCGAAACCTCGAGCGCGCTGGAGGTCTGCCAGGATGGTGAAAGCTGGCGTATCCGCACGGCCCAAGGCGAGGTGCGCACGGCAAAGCTGATCCAGGCAACCAATGCCTATGGCAGGGATGGCGTCGATCCAAACGCCATTGTGCCTGCCCACTACTTTCAACTGGCAACCGTCCCACTGCCTGAAAAGATAAGACAGAGTATTCTGGCAGGCGGCGAGGGGTGTTGGGACACGGCCCTCATCATGTCGTCCTTCCGACTTGATCGTGCGGGGCGGATGATCTTCGGGGCCCTTGGCAATCTGGACGGTTCCGGGGCGGCTGTGCACCGCGCCTGGGCTGCTCGAAAACTGGTGAAGTTGTTTCCGCAGTTGAAGGGGATCCCTCTAGAGAGCGAATGGACTGGGCGCATTGCCATGACCAGCACCTATCTGCCGCGCATCGAGCGACGCGGGGGAAATGGCATATCGATCTTTGGCTACAGCGGTCGCGGCATCGGCCCGGGCACGCTTTTGGGCAGGGCCGCTGCCAATTGGGCGCTGCAGACAGGGGACTTGCCCCTTGAAATCACGGGCGCACAGCCCGAAAACCTTGCCGCGCTCAGGGGGCTCTACTATGAGGCCGGCGCGGCATTGACCCATTTCACCAACGGGCGGTTTTGACCGCCAAAGGACACGGACACATGAAAGTATCTCCCAGCAAGATCCGCGCTGATTTCTCTGCCGCCATGTCGGCCATGTATCGCGAAGAGGTGCCCGCCTACGGCGCTTTGGTCGAGATCGTGGAGCGTGTGAACGAGGACGTCTTGGCAGCGCCCGGCAATGCATTGGCGCTAACCCCTGGCGAGGACACCGCCCGCATCAGCGCCGAACGCCACGGCGCGATCCGTCTTGGCACCGCAGAAGAGCTGGCCATGATGGGCCGGGTCTTTGCCGTGATGGGGATGGAGCCGGTGGGGTATTATGACCTGTCAGTCGCATCGGTTCCCGTCCATTCGACGGCCTTCCGCCCGGTGGGGCGAGATGCTTTGGCCGAGAACCCCTTTCGTGTTTTCACCTCTCTTTTGCGCCTGGAGCTGATCGAAGACGAGGCCTTGCGCGCAAAGGCAGCCGAGACTCTGGCGCGGCGGCAGATCTTTACGGCTGAGGCCATTGCCCTCACGGAGAAGGCCGAAGCAGAGGGCGGGCTTGATGCTGAAGACGCCACGCGTTTTGTCGCCGAAGTGCTGGAGACTTTCCGCTGGCACCCCGAAGCCTGCGTGGACAGCGACACTTTTGAGGAGCTGATCAAGGCGCACCGGTTGATTGCTGATGTGGTGTCCTTCAAGGGGCCGCATATCAACCATCTGACACCGCGCACACTGGACATCGACGCCGCTCAGGCCGAAATGGTGACCAAAGGTCTGCCCGCCAAGGCCGTCGTCGAGGGCCCCCCGCGCCGCACATGCCCGATCCTGCTGCGCCAGACGGCCTTCAAGGCGCTGAACGAAGCGGTGCGTTTCCCCGGCGCGGATGGCTGGCAAGAAGGGCACCACACCGCCCGGTTCGGTGAGATCGAACAGCGCGGCGTGGCGCTGACGCCAAAGGGACGGGCGCTTTATGACCGGCTTCTGGCAGAGGTGCGCTCGGAAATTCTGCCTGCCGCCGATGGTTCTAACGCGGATGCCTATGTCGCCAAGCTGGAAGAGGTCTTTGCCGCCTTCCCGGACACCTGGCGGGAGTTGCATGATCAGGGTCTGGCCTACTTTAAATACGCCGTGGGCAAAGGCGCAGCACAGGGCGAGGATGTGGCGACCCTTCTGGATGCAGGGGCCTTGACCCTCAGCCCCATCATCTATGAGGATTTCCTGCCAGTGAGCGCCGCAGGTATCTTCCAGTCCAACCTCGGGGATGAGGCGCGCAGCGACCGGCAGGAAGCTTCCAGCCGAGCGGCTTTTGAGGCTGCTTTGGGCAAAGCCGTGGCGGATGAGTTCGGCCTATACGAGGCGATGCAGGCAGCTTCGCTTGAGGCCTGCCTTGAGCAAATCAACGCGAGTGCCGCATGACCCTGCCTGCCGAGGTCAAGACTCTTTCTGACCCAAAGGAGATGGCGGGTTACTTGCAAGGTGTACGTGGTGAGACAGGCAAAAGCCCGGTGGTGTTCTTGCCCGAAACGACCGCCCAGGTCTGCGATTGTGTACGCTATTGTGGGCAAGAGAACCTGCGCTTTGTGCCCCAGTCCGGTAACACCGGGCTGGTCGGGGCTTCGGTCCCCGACACGTCTGACGCCATGGCGGTTCTCAGCCTGTCGCGCCTGCGCGAGAGGTTCGAACTTGATCTGGCCAACCGGTCTTTGCGCGTCAGCGCCGGTTTCAGGCTGTCCGAGGTGAATGACAGGCTGGCAGACCATGGTCTGTTTTTCCCCATCGACCTGGGTTCGGATCCGATGATTGGCGGTATGGTGGCGACCAATACCGGCGGTGGGCGGTTCCTGCGCTATGGGGATGTCCGCCGAAACGTGCTGGGTCTGACTGTGGTGCTGGACGGTGGAGAGGTTCTTGAGCTGGGCTCGCCCGTGCGCAAGGACAACACGGGGCCTGACTGGAAGCATATGCACATCGGTACCTCCGGTTGGTATGGCACGGTGACCGAAGCAATCCTGAACCTTGAGCCGGTGGTGACTGAACAGGCGACCGCGATTGTGGTGCCTGCTAGTAACGACGCCATGCTGACCCTGCTACGTCATCTTGAAACTCGGGTCGGTCCCTTACTGTCGGCCTTTGAGTTCATGTCCCGCGCTGCGATAGGGCATACCTTTGACCATGCCAGCGCCTTGAAAAATCCGTTTGCGAGAGGAGAGATCCCGGAAACGGCCCTGTTGATCGAGCTGTCGCGCCCAACCAAAGCCCCTTGGGATACTCCGCTTGAAGAGGTTCTTGAGGCTGTTCTTGCAGAAGCCTGGGAGCGACCGGAGGCTCCGATTGCAGATGCCCTATTTGGTCGCCCCGAAGAGATCTGGGCGCTGCGCCACGCCCTGTCCGAAGGGGTCAAGTCGGCAGGGCCTCTGATCGCTTTCGACCTTGGTTTTACGCGCGACAAGGTCATCGCGTTTCGGGCGGATATGGCTCGGAAACTGGCGCAGGATTTCCCGATGATCGAGGTCTGCGACTTTGGACACCTCGGGGACGGAGGTCTGCATTTCAACCTGATCAAGACGGACGGCCCGAATGAACCGGGTTTTGAGCGCGCCCTGCGCGATTACGTCGTGAAGCAGGTGGTCGAGGTCTATGGCGGCTCTTTCAGCGCCGAACATGGGATCGGTCCAAAGAACCTGCGGTACTATGAGGCCTACCCAGCCATTCCAGATGACCTTTTGGAGCAGCAGGTAAAGCTGTTTCGCGCCAGAGGTCGCTGACAGGACTTCGAGCGTAGGATTGGCGGTACCTTCGCTGCACCTCCGAGGCGCTCCCTGGATCTTGTCGGACGCAAAGACATCGGCTAGCGTCCCTATGTGGACATGATATGGCGGATAAATGCGCGGCTTTTGGTCGTCGTTCTGGCTCTTTTTCTAGGCCTTGGTGGCAGTGCATATGCGCTGTCTAAAGAGTGCCTGACCTCGTGCTGCATGGAGCAAACGCACATGGCGCCGGATGCTGGTCATGTTGAGGAGACCTCCGAGCATTCCACAAGAAAAGCGTTGGATGGCTGCGTCTCAGGTCCATGCGGCGTTCTGGCCGTTTTGTTTCATCAGCGAACAACCGCAGTGCTCTCCGAGCCTCGGTCTGCGGGCATTTGGCATGTCCTGCGGTTGAGCGATCTTGAAAAGCCAGTCAGCCCAGACAGACCGCCTATCCTCTGAAGCAGTGTCAGCCGGGGATCGCTACCTGTGATCGCCGGTTCGCGTCGCAGTGTGCTGCGGCTGCATTCCATGTTTCAAGGTTAGGATCCAGTCATGAACCGAATACCCCGTATGCTTGGGGCTGGCGCTTTGTTGGGCATTTCAGCTTATGGTCTTTGGCCCAAGGCGCAGCAACAGGGGGCCGCCCCATCTATCCCATTGCAGGGTGGCTCCATCGTTGCAGTGAATATGCCCGTTATCGAGGGCAATGCTGCGATTGGGCAGTCCATCTTTGAGGAGAGCTGTGCGAGCTGCCACGGTCCGGATGGTGGGGGCGTCGAAGGCGCCGGCCCACCCTTGGTCCATGTCATTTACGAACCCAGCCACCACAGCGATGAATCGTTTCAGCGCGCAGTCTCAATGGGCGTTCGAAGCCACCACTGGCGGTTTGGCGACATGCCCTCCGTCCAAGGTTTGACGCGCGGCGATGTTGCGATGATCATTGCCTATATCCGTGACGTCCAGCGTGCCAACGGAATAAATTGAGGGAAAGCCCGATGAAAAACCTTGTTTCCGCTGCGCTTGTCTGGCTCTGTGCCTCAGGTGCATTTGCTCATTCGCGTATCGAGAGCACAGAGCCCGAAAACGGTGCCGTTCTTTCCGAAACGCCTGCAGAGATCAGTATGACCTTTGCAAAGAAGATCCGCCTGACACGGGTCGATGTTATCTTTGATGACAAGGCCCCTTTTCGACTGGATCTGGGAGATCAGAAAAGCTTTGATCGCGTTTTCACGCTGCCGCTGGAGGGGATGGGTGCGGGCGCCTATCACATCGAGTGGCGGGGTCTTGGCGCAGACGGGCACGCCATGCAAGGCGACTTCTTTTTTTCGGTGGATTGAACATGCCCGACATCTGGGAAGCAGCCTTGGTTCTGGTCAAGCTCCTGCTGTACGTGGGGATCCTGGGAGCGACCGGGCTGGTCATCGTCCGAATGGCGTTTTCAGATCTGCTGCTGCCGGTGGCCGGACGGATGCGGCGACAGGCCATCAGCCTGGCAGGGCTGGCATTCCTGGCCTCTGCTTTTGGCTTCTTGCTGCGCGGGGCGGCGCTTGTGGGCGGGGTCGATGGGATGAGCGACCCTGAAATCCTGAGCCTCTTGTGGCAGACACCCGTAGGAGACGTTCTGGTCCTGCGACTGCTGGCTGCGGCACTGATCGTGCTGGGCCTCTTGGCCTCCCGGTTGGGGTTGTGGATCGCGTTGAGTGGTGGGCTTCTGGCGCTCTGGTCCTTTGCGCGGATCGGGCACATTCCCGAGGTGCCGGTTCCGGGCGCGCAGGCGCTGTTGGTTCTGCACCTTTTGGGGGGCTCGTTCTGGATCGGCATTCTTGGCCCGCTGCGAGACCTGTCGGGTCGGCCTGAACATCTGAGCCTGGCCGCGCAGCTGGGACATCGCTTTGGGAACATCGCCATGGTTGGGGTTCCGGCCTTGCTTTTGGCCGGGGCGGTGATGGCCTGGCTGCTGGTGGGGGATCCGCGGGCGCTGGTCGCAACAGGCTATGGGCGGACGCTGTTGGTCAAACTGGTCCTGGTTGCCACCCTGCTGGCACTGGCCGCTGCAAACAAGCTGCGTTTCGTGCCCGCGATGCGGGCCGGGGACCATAGTGCGGCGCGGCATCTGCGGCGATCCATTGATGTTGAGGCTGCGCTGATACTGGCGGCTCTTGCGGTGACAGCGGCGCTGACCAGCGTGCTGACGCTTCCGACCTGAAGAGTGGCAAGGGCAGGGCCGAAGGAGAGCAGTGTGTATGAAACAGATGCTAGCGATCGCCGCTTGCCTGGGCGCAACCATGGCCCTGGCCGGTCATGAGCTGGAAAACCGGGATCTGGTCCATGGGCAGGCGCTTTATGCCGAACACTGCGCATCCTGCCACGGTGCCGATCTGGAGGGGCAGCCCAACTGGCGTAGTCCCGGCGCAGACGGCGTCTTGCCCGCGCCCCCGCATGACAAGACAGGGCACACCTGGCATCACGATAACCAGCTTCTATTTGACTACACCCGTTTGGGCGGAAAAGAAGCCCTGGCGGAGCGGGGTGTGACGGGGTTTTCCAGTGGCATGCCTGGGTTTGGTGCCCTACTCATGGATGATGAGATCTGGGACATCCTGGCCTATATTCGCTCAACCTGGCCGGACCGTATTCAAGCTGCTCAGGCCAGCCGCAATCCGCCCCATGAATAGCGACGCGGCCTTGTCTGAACGTCTCGGTTCTTACTGGTGTTGATCCGGTCGAATGTGCGGATCAGGCCGCGAGGCCTTTTGATCCGATGTCGAGGAATTTCTGACGGCGGTCCTTGATCAACTCGGCGCCGTCCTTGCCCTGCAACTCTTCCAGCATCGCCGTTATGGCTGCGCCGACAGAGGCAATCGTGGTCTTGGCATCGCGGTGCGCGCCGCCCAAAGGTTCTTTGATGATGCGGTCGATCACTGCCAGCTCGAGCAGGTTCTGCGCAGTCAGGCGCAGGGCTTCGGCAGCTTCGCGCATCTTTTCCGCGTCTTTCCACAGGATAGAGGCGCAGCCTTCGGGGCTGATCACGGAATAGACCGCATGTTCCAGCATGGCGACCCGATTGGCGGTAGCAAAGGCGACGGCGCCGCCGGATCCACCCTCGCCAATGATGACCGACACAACAGGCACGCCAATCTTGAGGCTCATCTCTGTCGAACGGGCGATGGCTTCGGATTGACCGCGTTCTTCGGCGCCTTTGCCGGGGTAGGCGCCGGTGGTGTCCACCAGGGTGATCACCGGCAGGCCAAAACGCCCAGCCATCTCCATCAGGCGTACCGCCTTGCGGTAGCCTTCGGGGCGGGCCATGCCAAAGTTATGAGCAATGCGGGATTTGGTGTCGGCGCCTTTTTCATGGCCGATTACCATCACTGGCTGGTCGTTGAAACGGGCAAGGCCTCCCATCACGGCCAGATCGTCGGCAAAGTTGCGGTCCCCAGCCAGAGGCGTGTACTCGGTGAACAGGGCTTCGATATAGTCCTTGCAGTGAGGCCGTTCGGGATGGCGGGCCACCTGGCATTTGCGCCAGGGCGTCAAATCCTTGTAGAGATCCTTCAAAAGCTGTTCGGCCTTGGCATCCAGAGCCGCAGCCTCATCGGCCACATCCATCTCTTCATTGGTGCGGGCCAGGGCGCGCAGCTCTTCTGCCTTGCCTTCGATTTCGGCCAGCGGTTTTTCGAATTCGAGATATTGGGTCATGTCGCCTCGCACACGCGGTTTCGCCGTATATGGCCTTCTGCGATGGCAGATGCAACTCTGTGCCTTGCCTTGGGTCAAGAGAAAAGTCAGGCGCTTTCCATGAAAGCGGATCTGACCCGTTTCAGTGCGCAAGGATCAAGTTCAGCAAGATTTGTGATCCCGCTCCATGACAGATCTGATCGGGCACGAGAGAAGGAGTTCTGATCCCATGACGGCCACCTATGAAAAGCGCGTATTGCGTGTCCTTGACTATATCTACGACAACCCGGCCGGGGATCTGTCGCTTGATCAGTTGGCGGATGTGGCGGCCATGTCCCGGTTCCACTGGCACCGGGTGTTCCGGGCGGTCACCGGGGAGACCTGTGCTCAGGCCGTGCGCCGTATTCGCCTGCATCGCGCCGCCAGCGCCCTGGTGAAGACGGACAAGGCCATCGCCGAGATCTCTCAATTGGTGGGCTATCCGAACCCAGGCTCTTTCTCTCGGGCATTCACCGAGGTCTACGGCATCAGTCCGGCGGCCTTTCGCAAGGCGGGGTGCCACCGGCCCTCGCGTCCCGATCTGAAAATTGGAGCCTATCCCATGTACCCTGTCACCATCAGAGATGAACCCACACGTCGCGTGGTCGGCCTGCCTCATGTCGGCGAATACCACCTGGTAGGCAAGGCGTTCGAATCGTTTGCTGCCCTGTGTCAGACCCGCGGGCTATGGCCTCATGTCGGGGCTTCGCTTGCCATTTACTATGATGACCCAGAAGGCACCCCCGGTCGTGAGTTGCGTAGTTTCGCGGGTGGAGAATTCCATGGCGCAGAGGTGCCCGAAGGGCTGCAAGAGCGCGAACTGGCAGGCGGGAAGGTAGCTGTGGTGACCTACAAAGGGGCCTATTCAGGAATTTCCTCAGCCTATGACAGCTTGTTCGGAAACTGGTTGCCGACCTCAGGCGAGGAACCGGCCGACAGACCTTGCTACGAGATCTATCTCAATAATCCGCGCGAAGTGGCTCCCGAAGAGCTGCTCACAGAGGTGTGCCTGCCCTTGAAGTAGGGTTGGCATGCGTTGAATTCGCAGCAAGGGTCTGGCCGGGTCACGTCGGCCAGATCACCGGATAAAGAGAGGCCACCAGCAAAAGCGCCATAGCCCAATTGAAGGTCCTGAGGCGTTTGGGATTGGTCAAAAAGCGTGCCATCTGCTGCCCCAGAACCGTCCAAGAACTGACGGAAGGCAGGTTCACCGCGCCAAAGATGACCGCGACGACACCGATGGCCCAGAGAGACTGTTCCGGCGCATAGGCGCTGATGGCGGTCAGGGCCATCGTCCAGGCCTTTGGGTTGACCCATTGAAAGGCTGCAGCCTGCACAAAGGTCATGGGTTGCCCCTTGATCTGCCCGGTCTCGGCTGGTCCTGCATTGGCGATCTTCCATGCCAGGTACAGAAGGTAGAGGACCGAGACGGCTTTCAGAACGCTGTAGGTCACTGGAAAAGCGTCAAAGATCTGGATCAGACCTGCACCGACGAGAACGACCATAAAGACAAAGCCCAATCCCACCCCCAGCATATGCGGAATCGTACGGCGGAACCCAAAATTGGCGCCCGAAGCCATGAGCATAAGGTTGTTGGGGCCCGGTGTGATGGACGAGACGAAGGCGAAAAGCGCCAGCGCAAGCAAAAGATCATGTGTCATGGCGGAGAATCTGACGCGTCAAAGTCAGAATGAAATTGCGTTTCGCTGCGCTTCTTGATTTTCTGCGCAATATATGGCGAAGAATGACGCAATAAATAAACGGATATTGCGGGAATTGTCCCGCGATGGGCGGATCAGCAATCTTGAGCTGGCCGATCGCGTTGGCCTGTCTCCATCGGCCTGTCTGCGCCGCGTGCAAGAGTTGGAGCGCGAAGGCGTCATCTCCGGCTACAAGGCGGTGCTGAATCGCGAAGCGATGGGGATCGGCTTTGTCACCTATATTGGCGTTGGCCTGGGCGAGCACACCAAAGAGGCGCAAGAGGCGTTTGAGCGCGCCATGCAGGCCGCTCCGGAGGTGGTGGAATGCCACAATATCACCGGTACAATTGAATATCTGTTGCGCGTCGAATGCGCCGATCTGCCCAGCTACAAGCGGTTTCACACAGATATCCTGGGCACCTCGCCCTATGTCACCTCAATCACGACCTATGTCGTTATGGGTTCACCCAAGGACATGCGCGCCTAGAGCGCCATGCGAAAAATCAATCACGCAAAGCTGCCTGAAATCATAAATTTCAACGTGTTATGTGATGCACCCTGTCTCAGTTTTTTCGCTGGACGCTTTAGGCGTCTGCAAGCAAAGAGCTTATTGCGATTTCGGGGGAGGTTAGCACGGGCACGTTGCTGTCGATGTGCTTTGCGGCTCCGGCCATCGAGGCCTGCGCCAGAACCACGCAAGAGGTATCCGAAACCAAACTCAGCGATGTGCCAACCCATTCGGCAATCTGCCGATGAAACCTGTCCACGTCACCGGCTGTGAAATGGTGCCAAAGCCCGGTCAGGGGTAGGCTGCGGATCTCCGGGGATTTGCCCAGCTCCAGAAACGCCCGCTCCAATAGGGCGGTGGAGGGGGCGAGGGTGCTGTCCAGGCAATAGGCCAGCATCACCGGCCCGCCAATCTCTGCGGCCTTCTGCATCATGGGCCAGTCTATCCGGGTGGCACCAGCCTTTTCGGCCACCGCGCCGATGGTGGTGCAGCTGCACAAGACTGGCCCCTGAACGGCCTCAATCGCCTGGGTGATTTCATGCGCTAGCTCGGCGTCGATGCCGCCCTGGGCGCGCTCAAGCCATTCTGGGCGTACCACATGAGCCAACTGTGCCTCGGGGGCCAGGGCCTCAAAGGTCGACACATGCACTTCTGCGGTGTGAAACAGGGTGAGATCGGCCAAGGGATACCTCCGAACGGAAAAAGGGGGCGCCTGTTGGTGCCCCCTCCACTCTAGTCACATATCGGGCTCTGCCGATAGGGTCAGCTTGCGGCGATCAGCTCGGACTGGGCGACGATCACCTCGGCCTGCTTGATCGAGGCGATGTCCACAAGGCGACCCTTGTAGACCGTGGCGCCTTCGCCGTTGGCCTTGGCCTGCTCCATGGCGGCCAGGATCTCCCGCGCCTCTGCAACGGCTTCCTCTGATGGTGTGAAGACCTCGTTGGCCAGGGCGATTTGCTTGGGATGGATGGCCCATTTGCCGACCATGCCCAGCGTGGCCGAGCGTTTGGCCTGCGCGATATAGCCTTCGTCGTCCGAGAAATCGCCGAAGGGGCCATCCACGGGCAGCACACCATGGGTGCGGCAGGCAGCAACGATGGCGGCCTGCGCCCAGTGCCAGGGGTCGGACCAGTGCTTTTCACCTTCCCGCAGCATGTAGTAGTTTTCCTGCGTGCCGCCGATGCCGGTGGTCTGCATGCCCATGGAGGCGGCAAAGTCGGCCGCACCCAGGCTCATCGCCTGCAGGCGCGGAGAAGAGGCTGCGATCTCTTCCACATGGGCAATGCCAGCGGCGGATTCGATGATCACCTCAAAGGAAATCGGCTTGGTGCGGCCCTTGGCGCGCTCAATCGCGGTGACCAGCGCGTCCACGGCATAGACATCTGCCGCGCAGCCCACCTTGGGGATCATGATCTGGTCCAGACGGTCGCCTGCCTGTTCCAGGAGGTCCACCACATCGCGATACCAATAGGGCGTGTCCAGCCCATTGATACGGACCGACATGTATTTCTTGCCCCAGTCCACGGTGTTCAACGCCTCGATCACATTGGCGCGGGCAATGTCCTTGTCGGTGGGCGCAACGGAGTCTTCCAGATCGAGGTTGATCACATCCGCAGCCGAAGCGGCCATTTTGGCAAAGAGTTTGGTGTTGGAGCCGGGGCCGAACAGCTGGCAGCGGTTGGGGCGTGCCGGGGCGGCGGGCTGGATGCGAAAGCTCATGAAAGGCGCTCCCTAGTGGGGTAATGAAATTACGATTTCGGTCGCCATTGTGGTATGAAATTGCGCAGGGCCTTGCAAGGGGAAGTTTGCAGTCGCAGCATGGCCACGCGGTGAAGGTTGGCAAGATCTTACTGCTGCGTAAGAGTGACCGGGATTTCGCGGTTCGGTGGGAGTTTGTTCGGCATTTTGCATCGTGATTCGAAGATTCTTCGAATAGGGCTTTCTTGCAAATGCAAAAACGGGACCGCTTCGCGGCCCACAGGCCTTATGGTCCGCAGGAATCATGTTTAACGGAGGCCCGAGATGATCGAGACACCCTATCTGCTGTTCCTTGGCGATGCGCCAGACATGCTTGCGGCAAAGGTGGCCATTGGCATCCGCGACTGGCGCCCGGACCATGCGGTTGGTCAGATCTCTTTGCCCGGTTGTGGTGCGGATCTGGGCCTCACTGAGATGACCCTGGACGAGGCCAAAGCCGCTGGTGCGCGCACCCTTGTGATCGGCGTTGCCAACCGCGGCGGTGTTATTTCGCCCGCATGGAAAGAAGTGCTGATCAAGGCGCTGGAAATGGGCTATGACATTGCCTCCGGCCTGCACAACCTGCTGCGCGACGAAGGTGACCTTGTTGCGGCGGCGCAGACCCATGGCGGCACCCTGCACGATGTGCGCGTGCCTTCGGTCGGCTATCCGATTGCAAATGGCGTAAAACGAAAAGGCAAGCGTTGCCTGGCCGTCGGCACCGATTGTTCGGTCGGCAAGATGTACACGGCGCTGGCGATGGATGCCGAGATGCAGAAACGCGGCATGAAGTCTACCTTCCGCGCCACCGGCCAGACCGGCATCCTGATCACCGGCCATGGCGTGCCGCTGGATGCGGTCATTGCTGATTTTATGGCAGGCTCCATCGAGTATCTGACCCCGGACAATGACGACGACCACTGGGATCTGATCGAAGGGCAGGGCTCCCTGTTCCACATCTCCTATTCCGGTGTGACCATGGCGCTGGTGCATGGCGGTCAGCCCGATGCACTGATCCTGTGCCATGAACCCACCCGTGAACACATGCGCGGCCTGCCGGGCTTTAGCCTGCCCACGCTGGAAGAGCTGCGTGACACTGCCCTGCCGCTGGCCCGCAAATCGAACCCGGACTGTCAGGTTGTCGGCATCTCGGTCAACACTCAGCACCTGAGCGAAGAAGAGGCCGTGGCCTACCTCGAGGAAGTCGAAAAACGCATGGGCCTGCCCGCGGTTGACCCCTACCGCCACGGCGCCGACCGCCTGGTGGACGCGCTGGCTGCAATCTGATTTCTATGAGGGGCGTCTGGCAACAGGCGCCCTTTTTATGTCCAATCCGCCAAAGTCCCAGATCAAGACCTCGAAAGGATCAATCATGAAAGTCACCGTGACGCCGGATGTCTTCAAACTGGCGCGGGCCTTTACCATCTCCCGCGGCTCGCGGACCGAGGCCAAGGTGCTGACCGTCCGGGTCGAACAGGACGGGGTGACAGGCTGGGGCGAATGCGTGCCATATGCGCGCTATGATGAGACCCTCGACAGCGTGACGGCCGAGATCATGGGGCTGCCGGGCAGCTTTACCCGCGCCGAATTGCAATCGCTGCTGCCTGCCGGGGCAGCCCGCAATGCGGTCGACTGCGCCCTGTGGGATCTTGAGGCGAAACAGGCAGGCAAACGGGTCTGGGAGCTTGCAGGTCTGCCTGCGCCGGGATCGGAGATCACCGCCTATACCCTGTCGCTGGATACCCCCGAAGTGATGCAGCAGCAGGCCGCCGAGAACGCCCATCGCCCGCTTTTAAAGATCAAGCTCGGCACTGCTGATGACATGCCACGCCTTGAGGCCGTGCGCGCAGGTGCCCCCGATGCCAAGATCATCATCGACGCCAACGAAGGCTGGAGCGCCAAGGTCTATTCTGACCTCGCACCGCATCTGGTGCGTTTGGGTGTTTCTCTGGTCGAGCAGCCCTTGCCCGCAGGTGAGGACGATGCGCTGATTGGCATGGAGCGCCCAGTGCCTGTCTGCGCCGACGAAAGCTGCCATGACCGCGCCAGCCTGCCGAAACTCAAGGGTAAATACGATGTGGTGAACATCAAGCTGGACAAGACAGGGGGCCTGACCGAGGCGCTGAAACTGCGCGACGCGGCTTTGGCCGAAGGTTACAAGGTAATGGTCGGCTGCATGATGGGGTCCTCCCTTGCCATGGCGCCTGCGCAGCTCTTGGCTCAGGGGGCGATGGTGACGGACCTTGACGGGCCGTTGCTTCTGTCCGAAGACCGCGAGGTCACAATGGAATACGACGCTGCCGGGGTGCATCCGCCCAAGGCTGAACTCTGGGGTTGAGGAGACGACAATGACCCGTACTGTTTATGTAAATGGCGAATACCTGCCGGAGACCGAAGCCAAGGTCTCGATCTTTGACCGTGGTTTCCTGATGGCGGATGCGGTGTATGAGGTCACCTCGGTTCTGGGCGGCAAGCTGATTGACTTCGAAGGCCACGCCGTGCGCCTCAAACGCTCACTGGATGAGCTGGACATGCAGGAGCCCTGCACCAAGGACGAACTGCTGGAGATTCACCGCAAGCTGGTGGAGCTGAACGGCATTGATGAAGGCCTTGTCTATCTGCAAGTAACCCGTGGTTCGGACGGCGACCGTGATTTTGTTTTCCCAAGCTTGGAGACCAAGCCGACCATCGTGCTGTTCACTCAGAACAAGCCGGGACTTGCCAACAGTGAAGCCTCCAAGAAGGGCGCCAAGATCATCTCGATCGAGGACATCCGCTGGGGCCGCCGCGACATCAAGACGGTTCAGCTCCTTTACCCGTCCATGGGCAAGATGATGGCCAAGAAGGCCGGTGCCGATGATGCCTGGATGATCGAGGATGGCTATGTGACCGAAGGCACCTCGAACAACGCCTATTTCGTCAAGGATGGCGTGATCGTGACGCGCCCGCTGTCCAATGACATCCTTCACGGCATCACCCGCAAGGCAGTTCTGCGCATGGCAGAAGAAGCACAGCTGAAGGTCGAAGAGCGCCTGTTCACCATCGATGAGGCGAAAGAGGCGGATGAAGCCTTTACCACCTCAGCTTCGGCCTTTGTGATGCCCGTGGTGGAAATCGACGGAGTGCAACTGAGAGATGGCACTCCGGGTCCGATCGCCAAACGACTGCGCGAGATCTATCTGGAAGAATCCGTAAAGGAAGCGATCTGATCGTTTCGGAAGAATACTTGTACTGAGAAAAGCGGCCGCCTGTGATGGGCGGCCGCTTCTTTTTGTCTGCACAGTCGTTTCTGTCGCTCAGGGGTGGGCTGCTCAATATGACCCTGCTGGGCTCAAACCTCACTTGCCTTCATCTCCTGAACTCTGCCTGTTGCCGACAAATGGCGCCCCGGTTTCCCTGTGTGCAACCCTGTCCTGATGCCGCGGAATGGGCTGGATTGCGCAGGGCGTGCGGCTCAGTCTATTGCCCCAACACAAAATGGGAGAATGCCGTTTTGGATGGCGATATTTTGCGGATTATTTTTTCTCAATAATATTAATACCGTTAAAGTGGTAAAATAATATTTCGGGTGTAAACTTGTTTTCCCATGGGCCGAGGTGGAATTTCACAAGCTGAGTCGAATTCCTGCAGAACACTCAAGCTGTAGGCCTGTGAGGCAGTATTCGGAGGACGAGATGCATTCTGCCAGTCCGATCCTGTTGTCAAATGCGATGTGCGCGGTGCTGCTGTGTTGTGTTGCCCTGATGTGTGGCCACGCGCAGGCGGCGACAAACTATTGTGAGGATGTCGCGACTTACTGTTCGGCCGCGCCGGTCTGCTCCAATGTCGGTGGCGGTGTCAGTTTTGAAGGTCAGACGATTGAAAATGTGAACTTCGGCGACAAGGGGCCGGGATACCTGCTTGGCGCGGATTTCTCGGGCACGACCTTGATCGGTGTGAACTTTGGAAATCAGGATCTGACTGGTGCCACGTTCAAAGAGGCCGTCTTCAAGGCAAACAACGACGGGACGCGGACGGACCTAAGCAATACGACGCTGAAGGGCGCGTGTTTTACCGGCGCTGACCTGTCGGGTGCTGACCTGCAATTTGCGAACTTCGAAGGCACGGATTTCACCTGCGCGAATGCAATTAACGCCAAGTTCGGGCCCATGGTGACAATGACCGGTGGACCGTCAAAGCGAACCAATTTCGCCTACTGTGAACGGCGGAGCAATACTCGGCCACGGTAGCGACGGCATAGTGTTGTCGCGGGCGGCGTAAAAGTCGTCCACTTTTGCCCTTTCGGATTTCGGGAGGGCTTGGGGATATACACCGTGGACTT
>JALUXC010000027.1 GCA_027019165.1 Pseudophaeobacter sp. | reverse complement strand
CCTGCCCGGCGCAGTGCTTCAGTCTCCGCATGAGGACGTCCGCCCACCTGCGTCCATCCGCGGCCAACAATGGCGGCGTACCCATCCGTATCAGTCTGAACCAGCACACACCCGACTGCTGGATTGGGGGCCACCTGGCCCAAACCGCGCCGCGCAAGCGTCAGCGCCACGCGCATGAAACGCATGTCCTGGGCCACGAGGGCCTTGCTGCCTACGGATGGGGTCGTCGCCACGTTGGTTATGCCCTGTCAGTTCCGGCTTGTGGCCGGTTCGGCGAAGGCGACCGGTTCACCCGTCGCGCCGCGCCAGGCGGGCTGAAGGTGGCGCTAGTCGGTCTCGCCAAGGTCCTTGAGCGGATCATCCAGACCACCCAGGAATTTCTCAAAATCCTTCGCCTCACGGAAGTCACGATACACGGATGCAAAGCGCACATAGGCCACTTCATCCAGCACCTTGAGGCGCTCCATGATCAGTTCACCGACCGCAGAGGCCGGAATATCAGTTTCGCCCGTGCTTTCCAGCTCCCGGACGATGCCCGTCACCATACGCTCCACCCGTTCCGGCTCAACCGGACGTTTCCGCAAGGAGAGTTGCAGTGACCGCATCAGCTTGTCCCGGTCAAACGGCTCTCTCTTGCCGTTGCGCTTCACCACCGTGAGGTCGCGCAGCTGTACGCGCTCGAAGGTGGTGAACCGGGCACCGCATGCCGGGCAAAACCGGCGGCGGCGGATGGCAGCCGCATCTTCCGTCGGGCGGCTATCCTTTACCTGCGTATCCTCATTGCCGCAAAACGGGCAGCGCATGGCTCTGTCGTCCCCTCACATCAAGATGGCGGCGCCTTCCCCCCGGAACGCGCCGCCATCGGAATCACGTCTGGTCCTGTTTACCCGTAAATCGGGAAGCGTGCACACAATTCCAGAACACGCTCCTTCACTGAGGCTTCCACAGCACTGTTGTCGTCCGGATTGGCCACAAGCCCGTCGAGAACTTCCGTGATCAGCTCCCCGATAAGGGTGAATTCAGCCACCCCGAAGCCGCGCGTCGTGCCGGCCGGCGTCCCAAGCCGCACGCCTGAGGTGATTGCCGGCGGCTGCGGGTCGAACGGAACACCATTCTTGTTGCAGGTGATGTGCGCGTTTTCCAGGGAGTGTTCGGCGGCCTTGCCGGTCAGGTCCTTCGGTCGCAGATCCACCAGCATCAGATGACTGTCCGTGCCACCGGACACGATATCCACCCCACCCTTTTGCAGGGCTGACGCCAATGCCTTCGCATTGGCCACCACATTCTGGGCATAGAGTTTGAACTCCGGCTGCAGTGCCTCGCCGAAGGCCACGGCCTTGCCGGCAATCACATGCATCAGCGGACCACCCTGGATGCCCGGGAAAATGGCCGAGTTGATCTTCTTGGCCAGCTTCTCGTCATTGGTCAGGATCATGCCGCCGCGCGGGCCACGCAGGGTCTTGTGAGTGGTCGTCGTCACAACATCCGCGTAAGGCAGCGGGCTCGGATAGACACCGCCGGCCACGAGACCTGCGAAATGCGCCATGTCCACCATCAGGAACGCATCGACGCTGTCCGCAATCTCACGGAACCGGGCAAAGTCAATCACCGGCGAATAGGCCGACCCACCAGCGATGATCAGTTTCGGCTTGTGCTCTTCGGCCAGCTTGGCGACGTCGTCATAATCAATATGACCGTCCTGCTTGCGGACCCCGTACTGCACCGGCGTGAACCACTTACCCGATTGATTCGGCTTGGCCCCGTGCGTCAGGTGACCGCCGGCATCCAGGCTCATCCCCAGAATAGTATCGCCCGGCTTAATCATCGCCATCATGGCGCCCTGGTTCGCCTGGCTGCCCGAATTGGGCTGCACATTTGCGAACTCACAGTTGAAAAGGCGCTTGGCGCGGTCGATGGCGAACTGCTCGACTTCATCGGCGAATTCGCACCCGCCATAATAGCGGCGGCCTGGATAGCCTTCGGCATACTTGTTGGTCAGCACCGACCCCTGCGCTTCCAGCACCGCCCGGCTGACGATGTTCTCGGACGCGATCAGTTCGATCTGCGTCTGCTGCCGCTCAAGTTCGCGGCCGATGGACGCAAAGACGTCTGCATCGGTGTCCGCAAGCGAACGGGTGAAAAAGCCGTTATTGGCCGGGCTATCGGTATCCTGAAGAGACATGAACCGTCCTCGCTCTGGGGGCCTCGATTTAGAGGGCCTGCCGTGAGCTGGCGTCATTGCGATCCATTGGCCTGGTCTCTCCTCCCGCGGCAGGAACACCATCTGGATTGGCCATTGTAATCGTTCGTCGCGCCGCCTTGCTCACAGGGTGGCTGTGGGCAGGAGGTAGTCCGGTTGCTGCCGCCAAGCAAGCAGAACCGGAGAAAACCAGCCTTGCATGCGGCTGCTTGCCCTGCCCGACATTCGGGTCCTGCCTTACCACGAGTCAGTGCGGGCTTCCATCGGGGTCTTAATGACTATTGGTCAAAGGAAAGAGAATTAACAAAAACACAACCGGCCACCCTTTTTGCGTCATGTTTCGCTACTTTTCAGGAAAAGTGATCAATTATTGAAGTTTGAAATATTGCAACCAGGACTATCACCCCATATACAACTGCAATCAAAACAGATCATCGGCATTTATGGAGCGGCTCAATGAGCGATTTCGATAAAGACTTGGACAATATGGAACGTGAAGAAGTCGTGCGCCTGACCGCTGATGTGATTGCGGCTTATGTCAGCAACAACGAAGTTTCGCCGACTGAACTCCCAGAATTGATTCGCTCTGTTCATGCCGCCCTGGGCGGCATCGGCGGCGCAGAGGCAGCACAGCCCGCTGAAAAGCAGAAGCCGGCAGTGCCCATCAAGCGGTCCGTAACGCCCGACTACATCGTCTGCCTGGAAGACGGCAAGCGCCTGAAAATGCTGAAGCGCTACCTTCGCTCGCACTACGACATGTCGCCGGAAGACTACCGCGCCAAGTGGAACCTGCCTGCCGATTACCCGATGGT
>JALUXC010000026.1 GCA_027019165.1 Pseudophaeobacter sp. | reverse complement strand
GGCGGAGGGTCTAGGCTGGCATTTTGCCTTTTTAAGGTCGCTATTGGCGACTTGTACGGACCAAAGCCGGAAAACACCAAAGCCGGAAAACAACGTCAGTCACCGCAATTGAGAAAGACTATCACGCCAGACTGCTTGCGCCAGCGATAATAGGTCTGCTCTGCAATGCGAACCTCCCGGATGGCATCAAACCGGGCCATCCGTTGCCCGACACGCACCTCAACCTGCCGAAGTTTCGTGACAAGCCCCTCGGGCTTCGGGCGCTTGTTCGTCATGGTCTTCCTCCGTTTTCCCAAACATGGCGGAGGACCACTTAACTGGGGGAAGACCAATGATGGGAGGTCCATGCCGCAGTCGCATAGGGAAGAGCAGACCTGCGCCGCACGTACCGACCGACCACCGTCGAAAGGCGGGGGTGCGGACTTAGCTGCCGTTGACCTGTTGCCGTTTGGTTGCTACCGGAACGACTATGATTGCTTGAGCCTCTCCCACACAACCATCCTGTGGTTTTGAAATCGCGTCCACATCTGAGACGCAACTAATACTCATGCAAAAAGAGAACTCATGATTAGTTACATCACTATCGGGTCAAATGACCTCTCTGCTTCGGCAGTATTTTTCGATGCGCTGTTCAGCGCCGTAAACGGAACTCGCGCCTACAGTCTAGACAAAATGATCGGCTATAGCTTTGGTTCTGAAAGACCAATGATTATTGTGACTTGCCCTTATGATGGTGAAGCCGCATCCCACGGGAACGGCACAATGATCGCACTTGCAGCGAAGGATCGCACGCAAGTTGACGCGGTTCATGCCTTAGCACTGAAAAATGGAGCAACAAACGAAGGCTCTCCCGGTCAACGAGGGAGAAATTTTTATGGTGGCTACTTCCGCGATCCTGACGGCAACAAGTTCAATATTTGTTTAACTACGTAACCAATTTGGCGGTGCTGGAAGATCGTTCTACTGTTCGTGTATTATGGTCTTCCAGTGTCTCTTTGGGCTCTCAGCCGACATGCGGCGTCTCGGCGACAAAGTTGCAGCGTTTCCGCACATGGTCACCGCGGCCAGATGACGTCAGCAGCCGAAAGCGGCCCCAAGGCTCTTGGCGCGATTTTTCGCTAGCTGACCTTCGCCAAGCGGGCGCCGAAGGAGTAGAATGCGGACAAAGCCTCCTTTGGATGGGGCTGCAGGAATGTCTGCTGTTGAAGCGGCTTTCCAATCATCACTGTCAAACGCGAACGGGCAGCTTACTTGATGCCTTCATCTCTTTGAGTGACAGGTTCGAGCGAATGCTGGTCACACCAGGCAGACGCCGCAACGTGCTGTCGACAAAAGCGCTGTAATCGTCCAGATCGCGCGCCACGACGATGAGCAGGAAATCATCCTCGCCCGTGGTGTTATGGCAGGCGAGGATATTGGGGGTGATCTCGATAATACGTTGGAACTCGGCGGTCGCGGCCTGATCATGCTCTGAGCAGCTCAGTTGAACAAAGGCCATGACACCGAGCCCCAGCTTTCTGCGATTGAGGTGGGCCTGATAGCCCTCGATAATGCCCGCTTCTTCCAGTTTCTTGAGCCGTCGCCAGCAGGGGGTTTCGCTCATGTTCAGATGCTCAGCCAGTTTGGCGTTGGTCATGCGCCCGTCAGCTTGAAGAAGCTCGAGAATCTGTGCGTTGACTGTGTCGATGCTCAGCAAGGGAAGATTCCCCTCAAAAATGTCGAGTGACTAGGTTGTTATGCTCTAATTAGTCACAAGGGGGGGCAGAATGGCAAGGCAATTTCATCTCCTGTTGATAGGTTCCACTCAGCCAGTTGTTACAATTGAAAGATTCTGCCATGAAAGCTGTCCTGTTCGAGAAATTCCAAGAAGCCCCCAAGGTTGTGAGCGTGGCGGACCCGTCACCGGAGCCACATGGTGTCGTTCTCAAAGTCGAAGCCACCGGTGTGTGCCGTAGCGACTGGCACGGTTGGATGGGTCACGACAGTGACATTGACCTCCCACACATCCCCGGCCATGAACTGGCCGGCGTAGTCGAGGCGGTTGGCAAGGACGTGAAAAACTGGAAGGTGGGTGACCGGGTTACCGTGCCGTTCATCTGTGGTTGTGGGTCGTGCAGTGAGTGCCATGCGGGCCACCAGCAAGTGTGTCTGCATCAGGAACAGCCGGGGTTTACCCATTGGGGAAGCTTTGCGGAGTATGTGCCGATCCATCAGGCCGATCTGAACGTGGTCGCTTTGCCGGAAAACATGGATTTCGCCACCGCCGCCAGTCTGGGATGTCGGTTCGCCACGTCCTTCCGGGCTGTGATCGACCAGGGCAAGGTCAGCGCGGGCCAGTGGGTCGCCGTGCACGGCTGCGGCGGTGTCGGCCTGTCTGCGGTGATGATTGCCAGTGCGGCAGGGGCGAACGTGATTGGAGTGGACCTTGACCCGGCAAAACTGGCGCTGGCCAAAGAGCTTGGTGCGGTCGCGGCCATCGATGGCAAGGGCGACGTGGTAGAGGCGATCAAGGAGATCACAAAAGGCGGCGCACATGTCTCGCTCGATGCGCTTGGGCATCCGGCGACGATGACCAACTCGATCCTCTGCCTGCGCCCGCGTGGCAAGCACATTCAGGTCGGCCTGATGCTCGGCGATCACGCCGCCCCTGCCGTGCCCATGCCCAAGATCGTGGGCCAAGAGATCGAGTTGCTCGGCTCTCACGGGATGCAGGCGCACCGATATGGTGCGATGCTCGACATGGTCGAGAGCGGCAAGCTGGATCCAGCCCGGCTGGTTGGCGACAAGATCGGCATCGACGCGGCCCCAGAGGCGCTGATGAACATGGACAAGTTCCAGTCCATCGGCGCAACCGTGATCACGAGCTTCTGAGCCATGGATAAGATAGGTTTCATCGGCGGCGGCAACATGGCGTCAGCCATCATTGGGGGCCTGGTGGCGAGCGGTTGGGAGCCGTCTCGGATTACGGTTGCCGATCCGAACGCCGACCAGAGGCACCGCCTGACAAGTGAGCACGGCGTCCAGACAACAGACGATGTGGCGGGTGCCTCTGCCGCTGACATCATCGTGCTGGCTGTCAAACCTCAGGTTATTTCTGCTGTGGCCAAACAGATGGATGCAGACCTGTCTGGCAAGCTGATCCTCAGCATTGCCGCCGGGGTAACGATCGCAACCCTCGAAGGCCTCTTTGGTCCGATAGCCATCGCGCGCACCATGCCCAACACGCCAGCCCTGCTTGGTCTGGGGGCGACAGGGCTTTTTGCGAATGCCCACACGACCGAGGCGCAACGTCTGGCTGCTCAAGCGATCATCGAGGCTTTCGGCATTTGCGTCTCCGTTGAACGTGAAGACCTGCTTGATGCCGTAACGGCCGTGTCGGGTAGCGGCCCCGCCTACTATTTTCTGATGATCGAAGAGATGATCCGGGCAGGCACGGCTCTGGGTCTGCGCCCAGAGGATGCCAGGGCACTGACACTACAAACCGCATTGGGGGCTGCAACCATGGTCACACAAGGTGACGCACCAGAAGGCCTTCGCGCCCGCGTTACCTCACCAAACGGGACGACCCATGCGGCCATTGTTTCGATGCAGGAAAACGGATTTGGTGATGTGATCGCAAAGGCCATGACGGCCTGCCGCGACCGGGCTGTCGAACTGGGGAAGGGATAACAATGATCATTCGATGGTGGCGGGCCGTTGCGGGCTCTCAAGAGGTGCTTCAGCAATATGCGGTCCATTTGGAGCGGACGACATTCCAAGAGATGGCCGAACTGCCCGGCCATCTTGGCGCATCTCTTGCCGTCAAAGTGAATGGAACCGATTGCGAATTGGTCGTGACCAGCCTTTGGTCAGACCTTGCTTCGGCGGGGCATTTTGAACAGGGGGCCTTCGACGATGCAGTGGTCAAGCCGAGCACCCAGAAACTTCTGAAATCCTTTGACTTGAAAGTCGAGTATTTCGAGACGCTGGTCACAACAGGTATCTTGGAGAAGGGCTGACGCAGGATGTTTGAACAGGTTGAGGACTACCCAGTCGATCCCATCATTATCGGGGCCGACTATTTCGCGGCCGATCCCCGCACGGGCAAACTCAATCTGACGGTGGGCATCTATCAGGACGAACACGGCCAAACGCCCGTTCTGAAAGCCGTGAAGCTGGCCGAACAAAGGTTGGTCTAGACGCAGACCAGCAAATCCTATCTCGCGCTGACCGGTGACGCCGAGTATTGCCGTGTGCTGGGACTTGCGCTTGAGGCTCCCCCAAAGAAGTGGTTCGCCCCTATGATTAGGAAACGGAGGACCATAGATGGCGACCAAGAGGCCCAAGCCTGAAGAGATTGTCGTGAAGTTACGGCAGGTTGAAGTCTTGATGGGGCAAGGCATGCCCCGCATAGAGGCGATCCGTCAGATCGGCGTTACGGAACAGACCTACTATCGCTGGAAAAAGAAGTACGGCGGAATGGGCACGGAACAGCTTAAAGAATTAAAGCGGCTGCAGAAGGAAAACGAGCGGCTGCGCCGGGCGGTTTCGGACCTGACACTGGACAAATTGATCCTGTCCGAGGCCGCAAAGGGAGTTTGAAGCGGTTCACGCAGGGATGAACGATCCTGTGGATCGTTCAAGCGCCCAAACGGGTGGAGCCCCTGAGCCCCTCCCGCCGCCGGGCCTGCATTGATCACGTGCGCAGCCAGATGAAGGTTTCCGAGCGTCGCGTTTGCCGCGTTCTGGGCCAGCACCGATCCACACAGCGGCGATTACCTCAGGGGCGTGCTGACGAGGAACGCCTGGTCGCCGACATGATCGAGCTGACACGTCAATACGGCCGATACGGCTACCGCCGGGTTGCGGCCCTTCTGCGGGACGCTGGCTGGCAGGTGAATGACAAACGTGTCGAACGTCTATGGCGGCGGGAGGGGCTGAAGGTTCCAATGAAGCAGCCCAGGAGGGGACGGCTCTGGCTCAACGACGGATCCTGTGTCCGGCTGCGTCCCGCATATCGCAACCATGTCTGGTCATACGACTTTGTGCATCACCGAACGGATGATGGCAGGGCTTTCAGAACATTGAACATTCTGGACGAGTATAGCCGTGAATGCCTTGCGGTCCAAGTGAAGCGGAAGCTGAATGCAAACGAGGTCATCGATGCACTGACGGATCTGTTTATCCTACGTGGCGTGCCAGCATACATTCGGTCGGACAATGGCCCTGAGTTCATTGCTGAGGCCGTCAGAGGCTGGATCAAAGCCGTCGGGGCCAAGACCGCATACATTGAGCCTGGATCACCCCTCTCGGCAGCATGCTTTGCATGCGCCTGCCGGGCAGTGCATGGGAGAACGGATACTGCGAGAGCTTCAATGGGCGGATGCGGAATGAATTGCTGAACGGTGAAATCTTCTATTCGCTACGCGAGGCCCAGATCATTATCGAAAGCTGGAGAAAACACTACAACACCAAACGGCCCCACAGTGCTCTGGGCTACCGCCCACCTGCGCCAGAGGCCATCGTCCTGATGGACCAAAGGCCAACCATGCACTAACTTTCAATTTGGACCACTCAAGTGGGGCTACTCAACATGCCTCCTGCTGAAGAGTATGACTACAGTTTTGCCAATGCCGCGAAATCCATTACCCATTTGATCGACGCCAAAGGGGTCGACACCTACTCCGTCTATCTGATGGATTACGGGGCACCGATCGGATACCGCATGTTCACCGAGCACCCTGAGCGCGTCACCGGTTTTGTCATTCAGAACGGCAACGCCTATGATGAAGGCTTGCGCGAGTTCTGGGACCCGATCAAGGCATATTGGGCCGACCCCAGCGCGGAAAATGGCGATGCATTGCGCGGCTTCCTGACGCTTGACGCGACCAAATGGCAATTCACCCACGGTGTTGGTGATCTTTCGACCGTGAACCCCGACAATTTCTGGCACGTGCAGTACCTGCTGGACCGGCCGGGGAATCAAGAGGTGTAACTGGAGATGTTCCTGGATTACGGCACCAATGTCACCGAATATCCCAAGTGGCAGGCCCTTTTCCGCGAACACCAGCCTCCGACGCTGATTGTCTGGGGAAAGAACGATCACATTTTTTCAGCCGAAGGCGCCCACCCCTACAAAGCCGATCACGACGATGTAGAGTTCCACCTGCTGGATACAGGCCACTTTGCACTCGAGGAATATGGCGGTGTAATCGCTGCCGAGATGCAAGACTTTCTGGCCCGGATTAACAAGTGATCAAACTCAGCTCCGGCGGACCACTCCGCCGGGGCCACTTGGAACCATTCAGTTGCGTCTCGAAGGATCTTGGCTGTCCGTTCCTAGATCGCAACGATTGAAAAGGATCGAACCCATGGTAGATACAGTCCCCCAAACATGCTGCGTGTCGCAGCCTTCTCAGACAGCACCCAAGGCGGCAACCCCGCGGGCGTCATGGTTGGTAAAACGCTTCCGCTCGAGGCCGAGATGCAGCGCCTCGCAAAGGAAATCGGATACTCCGAAACCGTCTTTGCCGCGCCCCA
Organism: Pseudophaeobacter sp.; assembly: GCA_027019165.1. GTDB lineage: Bacteria > Pseudomonadota > Alphaproteobacteria > Rhodobacterales > Rhodobacteraceae > Phycobacter. Next base: position 134,554 of record JALUXC010000026.1, on the reverse strand, counting down.
ATCTGATGGGTGGCGCGTGCGGTTTTTCTCACCTGAGGAAGAAGTGGCGTTCTGCGGACATGCCACCATCGCATTGGGGAGCGCCCTTACCGCGCGCAAAGGACCAGGGCTGTTTCAGCTTGACCTGAACTCAGGTCGCATCAGTGTCGCAACCAAGGCTGATGGAAGTGCGACTCTTACATCTCCCCCCACCCACAGCACCGCCGCGGACCCAGAGTTGTTGAAGGCCGCGCTGTCGCTCTTCGGTTTTGACGCTGCTGACCTGGACGATGCCTTGCCACCGGCCCTTGCCAATGCCGGGAACAATCACCTGATCCTAGCGCTTCGCGGCAGGCTGAAGCTTGCGGGGATGTCGTATGACTTAGCCAAAGGCGCAGAGCTGATGCGGGCGCATGAGCTGACGACGATCAGCCTCTTGTGGGCAGAAACCCCGCGCCTTTTTCACAGTCGGAATGCCTTTGCGGTTGGAGGCGTGGCTGAGGACCCCGCGACAGGGGCCGCAGCCGCAGCCCTATCGGGTTATCTTCGCGATATTGAATGGCCGCATGACGGCGAGATCAACATCGTGCAAGGCGAAGACATGGGCGCAAGGTCGCTGCTGCAAACCGAATTCAGCACCATTCCCGGAGAGGGAATCCGCGTCTCGGGAACGACCCGGCTCATCGAAATGGACACGTTACCAAGCAATTAAGACATCCCTTCACCTGTCACCATTCCTGCTCGATCAAACTGGCAGAGGGGAAACTTCAATTGACCTGCTTGCGGCCTCGGCAGTTTTCCAAAGGAGCTTTGTAGCACAGGAGGCGGGCGTGCTGCGCAGTGGGTTGGTTCGCAAACCCGACTGAACATATCCCGACATCGTGGAGTTTCGAAGTCTCGACAATAATCTGGAAAGTGGTTCAAGCAGAGATAGTCTCGCCGGTGTCCGCGATGGTCTTTCCGTCATGGACCTCAGCGATTTCCTTCCCGCAGCCGAGATCGGTGTCGATGCCTCGCCTAAAACACACAGAAAGAGCGTTTGCGGCTCCATTTAGGGCAGCAAACTGCGCAGAAGCAGAACGTCTTTCTGCGAAAGAAAGTGTCGGCTCCGCCCGCACAGTGGACACCCCGACCGATTTACGATCATGCATTGGCAGAGAAAGTCCGGCTTGACGGGCCGCACCACGTTGTTTTGGGCCTAGGTTGAGCGTCCGCTATGGGCCGGTCGTGCCAGAAGTCGCGCCCGATCACCCCGGCTTTGCAAAGGTCACTAACTGCGCGTTGCTGAGGCTCATTGATCGGCGCTGCAAAAGCCTACGTGCAGCACCTCCGACTGGGGCGGGCTCGGCCCATACCAGCCAGTCATCTGGTCAGACTTTGCTGCAATGCAACTTCTCCAAACCGGACTTTCGCTCGAAACAGTCGGCGAGACTTGACGCGCGCGGGTGACACTTCTGCCTGAAGTCTTGGCCCGTTTTGAAGGTTAACTGCGCACAGGCTCTTAGGATCACGTGAGGTTAGCGATAGGTGCAGCGCGGTCCGTGTCGATATGGCTGCAGCCGCTTATCCAGAAGAACAAGACACCAATCCATCGAGAAACTCTTGCACATGCTCTGTCCGATCTCGGCCCTTCAAGACGATGGCCTCATAGGGTTCGCTTTTTGTCCGTAGGTGAACGCTCATTGGTACGACAAGCGACGCATTTGAGAAAAACTCAGCGACATCCCCTGACAGAAGCGCAACCGCGTGTGGGTCGCCGCGCATCAGTGAAATCGTGGTCAGCGCGGATTGGGTTTCGATCAAAGAGGTTGGAAACGGCAGGCCTGCGGTCCGGAACTCTCGCTCCAACGACAGGCGCATTGGCATGCCTTCCGTGTAGACGATCCAGCGCGCTTCGGACAATTCCTCCAGCGAAACGCGTGACTTCTGCGTCAACGGATTGTCCGGGCTTGTCACGACCCGAAGAATCTCGTCATGGAATGGAATTGCGGCGTAGTCGTCCGGGCATTCTCCAAACTCGTGACGGCCGACAACAACATCCAGCGCGCCCAAATCCAATTGGCGCAGCAAGGCGGCGCTTGTGTCCTCCTGTATCTCAACGGTCGATTGAGGACAGGATCGCAAGTATCGTTGAAGCGTTTCGGTCACGTATGGCACCGCACCCATAATCGTGCCGACGCGCAGGCGCACCCCTGTTCCAGAAGACAAGCCGTGTAACTCCCGCTCCATGCTTCGCATTTGCGCTAAGACATTCTTGGCATGTCGTATCGCCGTATCACCGGCGACTGTAGGTTTGAGCCCCCGGTTCGACCTGTGGAACAACAAATGCCCGGAGGTCTCTTCAGCCTCTTGCAGGGCTTTTGTGGCGCGCGGCTGACTCATCCCGATCTTGTCCGAAGCTTGCTTGAGCGAACCGGTATCGTCGATGGCAGAAATCAACGACAGATGTCTGAGAGAGAGATGGCGCAGGCCTTTACTGGGCTTTCTCACGACGGTGGTTTCCTTTTTGTTATATGGCTATCTCAACTCATTGGATTTACAACCCAGAAATTCTCCATATTTTCCGCCCTTGCTGCTAGAGGAGCACCGTAATTCTTACGAAACTGGGATCCTACCGGCGGCGTAGGCATCTCTTTTTGGAAACTTGGAGGCCCCTATGGGACTGATCAACTATGTAACCCGTGTTCAATTCGGGTTTGGCGAACTGGCCACTCTCAAGGCGGAGCTCAAGCTTGCGGAGATCCATCGGCCTTTTGTCGTGACCGATAAAGGCGTGCGCGCTCTTGGTTTCCTCGACAAGCTCGAAGCCGCCATCGGTGCGGCACCCGCTGGCGTTTATGATGAGACGCCGGGCAATCCCAACGAAGCCGCAGTGCGCGTGGCAACCGAAGCGTTCAAAACCTCCGAGGCTGACGGCATTATCGCAATGGGCGGCGGCTCGGCGCTGGACCTGGCAAAGGCAGTCGCTGTGTTGGCTTCTCACGGGGGTGAATTGAAGACCTATGCCCTGATCGAAGGAGGCTTGGACGAAATAACGCCCCTGACCTTCCCGACCATTGCCATTCCAACAACCTCAGGGACGGGCAGTGAGGTGGGCCGCGCGGCCATTGTTATTCTGAACGATGGCCGCAAGGTCGGCCTGTTGTCGCCCTATCTGATCCCAAAGACCGCGATTGTGGACCCAGAACTCACCATGAGCCTGCCGCCCATGCTGACAGCTGCCACAGGAATGGACGCCATTTCGCACTGTATCGAAACCTACCTTGCCCCCTCCTTCAATCCGCCTGCGGATGGGATCGCATTGGAAGGTTTGCGCCGCTCTTGGGCAAACATTCGCACCGCGACGGAGTCTCCTGAGGACAAGGATGCGCGCGGTAATATGGCCATCGCCGCAACCATGGGTGCCATGGCCTTCCAAAAGGGTCTGGGATGTGTGCACAGCCTGAGCCACGCGCTTGGAGGAATTAACCCCAAGCTGCATCACGGCACCCTCAACGCGGTGTTCATGCCAGCCGTCGTCAAGTTCAACCGGGCCGCGCCGACGTCGGTTTCGGAAAACAAATATGCCATCATGGCGAATGCCATGGGCTTGTCCTCGGGCGACGATATCGAGTCAGCGATAAAAGACATGACAGCCGCTATTGGCTTGCCGACATCGCTGTCTGAAATGGGCGTGACTAAGGACCTGTTTGACCGGATCATCACCGGAGCGCTGGCGGATCACAGCCACAAGACCAATCCAATTGATGCCAGCGCCGACGACTATTTGGCGATGCTGGAAGACTCCTTCTAAACGGAAAGAGACCACGCGATATGACCTTCACACCTCACGGAAAACACCTCATCGCGGGCGCCTGGGTCGCCAGCGACGCCACGTTTGACAGCAGCCCGGCTCACGGTCCCGCGCATGCTTTTTCGGTCGGCACGGTCGAATTGGTTGACCAAGCCTGTCAGGCAGCAGAAGACGCGTTCCTCAGCTATGGATACAGCACACGCGAAGACCGTGCCGTGTTCCTCGAAACCATTGCAGACGAAATCGACGTGCGCGGCGAAGCAATTACCGAAATCGGAACCCAGGAAACCGGCCTGCCGGAAGCGCGTTTGCAAGGCGAGCGTGGACGGACCGTTGGCCAGCTGCGCCTGTTTGCGTCGCATATCCGCGAAGGAGCCTACCTCGACAAGCGCCATGATGATGCGCTGCCGGATCGCGCGCCTCTGCCGCGCCCGGACCTCAAGATGGTGCAGCGCCCGATTGGCCCTGTGGCTGTGTTTGGTGCTTCCAACTTCCCGCTGGCCTTCTCCACCGCCGGTGGCGACACTGCGGCCGCACTGGCGGCGGGCTGTCCCGTTGTTGTCAAAGGCCACTCCGCGCACCCCGGAACGGGCGAAATCGTAGCCGAGGCCATCCATGCGGCGATCCAGAAAACCGGACAACATCCCGGTGTGTTCAGCCTGATTCAAGGCGGCAAGCGCGACGTTGGCACCGGCCTTGTGCAACACCCGCTGATCAAGGCCGTTGGTTTCACCGGCTCGCTCGGTGGTGGGCGCGCTTTGTTTGACCTTTGCGCACAGCGGCCTGAGCCGATCCCGTTCTTTGGGGAACTCGGCAGCGTGAACCCGATGTTTGTTCTGCCAGAGGCTGCCAAAGCCCGCGGCGAGGCCATCGGAACCGGCTGGGCCGGGTCGCTGACCATGGGCGCAGGCCAGTTCTGCACAAACCCCGGCATCGCCGTGATCCAAAAGGGTCCTGAGGGCGACACCGTTGTCGCTGCGGCCAAAACCGCATTGGAAGCGGTCGCCCCGCAGACCATGCTGACCGACGGCATTGCGCAGGCCTATCAGGATGGCAAATCCCGCTTTGAGGGGCGCAACGCCGTCAAGCCCGTGCTGACCAACACAGATGAGGGCCGGAACGCTTCGCCAAACCTCTATGAGACGGACGCAGATACCTACCTTCAGGACCACGCTCTGGGCGAAGAAGTATTCGGCCCGTTGGGTCTTGTTGTGCGGGTTTCGGGTGCAGAGGAAATGCAGGAACTGGCCAAGGGATTTAAAGGCCAGCTGACCATGACTCTGCATATGGATGAAGGCGATACGGAAGACGCAAAGACGCTTGTCCCAATCATTGAACGCAAGGCTGGTCGCCTACTCGTCAACGGTTTCCCAACCGGGGTCGAGGTCGCTGATTCAATGGTTCACGGCGGCCCATACCCAGCCTCAACAAATTTCGGCGCGACGTCTGTCGGCACTCTGGCAATTCGCCGATTCCTGCGGCCTGTCAGCTACCAAAATTTCCCAGATGCTTTGATACCGGAAAAGTTTTGATCGGCCGATCGCCTGCCAGCCTCTATCGCATTGCGCCTCGTCCATTGGACGGGGCGTTTTCTGATGGAATAAGACCTCTGATCCGAACGCGCTGCGGAGATGTCTGCTTTTGTGGCGCTAGTCGTAGTTGTAACGCGAGTGCAACGAACTTCCGCTATCCGCCGTTCGCTAGCTGTGCATTGGTTGCATCCTTGAGTTGAAACTTTGATTGGAGCGCCGTTACGATAGCAACATGACCCGTTAGCTTGAAGGATATTACTGACAAATGACTGAACTGACTTTTGATCGACATCAGGCCGAAGAGGCAATAGACCGTGTTAAGGCCCTAGGGCATGCCTGGTTGTACGAGAATTACCCCAAGCCCAACGGACAGATGCGCAAGTCCACGACAGGGTTCTTGATGTACGAAGGCGTAGCTTATCCAGTGAAGCCTTTGGGGCGTCTTGCTAACGAGATTGCCGGAAACCCTATGACCGACAACCCGATCACAAATGTGTTTAGAAGGTATTTTGAAGGTCTTGGCTTCCAACTAATCGAAAATGCACAAGATGAGGCTGAAATCGCAGCGGAGCGGCAGCGCAGACTGGCGGATGTTTGGGAGCGCCCAGGACAAGCTGCATTTCGCCGTTCCGTATTTGAGATGTTTAATGCACGTTGTCTGATTTCAGGATGCGAGACGTTGGCGGCATTGGAGGCTGCTCACATAATACCAGTATCATGTGGCGGCGGTGATGAAGCCTGGAATGGCATCCCGCTTCGAGCAGACATTCATCGACTGTTTGACGCAGGAATTATTACCATTGATGCCCAAAACTTGACGACCAGCGTAGTTGAATCTGCACGCAAGGACTTCGGCACGTACCATGGCAGTGATCTGTCGGCGTACATCTTAAAAATTGAGGGACATTCAAAATTCTTGATGGCCCTGCAAAAGCGGATGAGGTTGGTATCTGAAAAGAACTGAACGGCTACTAAGCGAGGGCCGCAGCGCAGCATCTCGTACTTCGGGCAATGGCAGGTTTTGGGCTGTTCACGCTTGTGGCATGTCTGTCGGGCTCCGACTTTGCAAATGTCGCTAACTGCGCATCGGTGACCTTGAAGCTGCGCGCAGCATCGCTTTGGTTAACTCAGCAGATTTGAAGGTCCGCTGTCGGGAAGCGTTTCGCGCTCGTAGAAGCGCCTTGGCTGCACCTTCCATGAATGTTGTGATTGGGCTGGGAAACGGTTGTTTTCCGACCGGTGTTCTGGGCAGATTTCGCTTCTGATCCGCTATCTATGCCTAGTATGCCAGTACCGACCCTTAGTGTCTCAGTTAGAAAATGGGGCACGCGCAATTATGCGTGCAGCGGCAACACTGGTGACGGCTGGAATAGCGCGTTACCATCATGTTGAAAGAAATAGGATCTCCATGAAACCTGTCTCAAAGCTCCATGTCTTGGCCGCGTTATGCTTTTTTGGACTGGCGGCCACTGCTCAAGAGGCGCCACATCCCGGATACTGGGTCCCGACGTCTTCGTTCGAAGATGTTGAGCTCGGCTACCTGCAAGTGGAGCAACTGAATGACGTCAGGGTCTTTGATGACGTCCCGCATGTGCTGGTGAGTGAGAGCCTTCACGCCAGCCGGGTTGCGGCCCTGCGCAACTGGATGACCAGAGATGCGCTTTCTGCAAAGCAGTTCGAAGATCCGCTTCCGCCTGATGACGGTCCGCATTGGTACCTGCAGCTCTCGGCTGCTGGATACGCGCTGGAGGGGCATGCGCTTGCAATCGTTTTCAGGCTTGACGGAACAGATATCACCGAGGCCAGGGCATTCGGGTTCTGGACGGAAACGCCGGTGGACGGCGTATCGGCTTCTGTCGGGCCGCAGGAGTTGATCCCGGTGGCCGATGCGCCCTGGCGCGAAGTCCTTTCCGATGGAACGGTGCGCCTTCCTGACCCTGAAGACTACGCTGACACTATGTCTGCCGACCTTGGGGCGCTGGAGCGTTATCGGAGCGAGCTGAAACGGTTCTGGGGCGAGTTGCCAGAAACAGGAGCCACAGAGATTTTGCTGAACCCAAGATCGCTGAAGCGCACCACACGGATTGAACCGGCCCTCGCCACGGATCTGCTGACTACATTCGAAAGCCAGTGGACTGCGAATACTGATCTGGATGAAAGGCTGGCGGGGCTCGACTTCACCAGCATGCAAGGAGATGGCATTGATGTTTACAAGGGAATTTGGACGCCTCTGATTTCCGAGGTCTGCGAACGGGTAAAGACCCTGGAATGCGAAGATGTCTCAGCCGAGCAATCCGTCTATCCGCAAACCAGAATTGAGTGGGGCGTCAATGTCGGTCCATTGGGCGGTTACACTGACGCGTTGAAGCCATGGGAGATCCGCGACGACAGCGCAGAGCGGCGTTTGGTCAGCGCGCTTGACGAAGACACAGTTTCCAAGAAAGACAACAACGGAAACGTTACAGTGGATTTTGCGCTCGGGCGTGAAATCTGGATCGATGGCAGGCGGCAGATGCCGGGGCGTTACATTGGTCCGCTGGAGAACGGACGCGCGGAGGGGAACGGTACTTTGTACTTTGGCCGACCAGGGGAGGGCAGGGACTGGGACAATCCCGGCGTGCCCTTTGCGACCGCGCGTTTTTCCAACGGGCAACTGGACGGTCCTGCAAGCTTTTTCTTCAAGGATGGAACCCTTGACCGTCGCGGGATTTTTGAAAACGGCGCGCGAAACGGTGTCTTTGATCATTTTCGGACCAATGGGACCCCGTTCTTTCGGGCGCATTTCCAAGGACAGAATTTCGTGGATGGACCTTTTCTCAAGACCGAGTTGAACACGTGGACGCTCAAGCCCTGGAGGATATTTGAAGGCAAAATCGAGGGAGGTGAAGAGACCGGGGAATGGCACTATCTTCCAGTCATCCAGACGTTCGCGAACGGAGATCGGCTCGTCGTTGTTGGGTTTCAGGCGAGCTACCTTTTTTCCAATGGTGATGTGCTCAGCGGCGAATGGAACGATCGGTATCAAAGGTTCCATGGCACATGTTCGCTGGTATTGCCGTCCGGGCGGCTTGAAGCAACCTGCGACGGTTTGAGCAACGCTGAGTACCCATTCGATGGGCCAGGGCGCTTCCTGCCTTCGAAAACCAATGTTGATCAGGAATGGCAAGATGTTCACGTGATCAACGGAGCATTCGAATTCTACAGGATCGAGAGGGTCCGAACCAAGAAGGCGGGATGGCTACGCCGGTTCGGTGACGAAGTCGGGCGATGGATCGATGATACCGGACAGTTCATCGAGGATGCCATTTGCGGTGTTGTCGAAGGCATGGTTGACAATTGTACCGTCAACATTGCTGTCCATGTGGCAGCGGACGGTGATGTGACGATCGGTGATTTTAGCGGGGACAAACCGGACCAAAGGTTGTCTTCGGTGGTCAGCGAAGAGACGATCCGCTGGTTCGTTGATAGCCAACCTCTCGACTTTGAGATCCTGATGCCGCTTGAGTTTGACAGCGAACCCTACTTCGACATCCCAAAGCTTGGCGCTGTGATGCCAGAGAAATTGGCAACTCCGGCCTTTCCAAAGGGCCATGTGGCGCCGCCCACCAGCATGGGCTTGATCCGCCCGACGACAAATACTTCGGGCTCAGGAGCCTTCGGGGTTCGAAGAAGCCGCAAGGGTGGAGTGTACCATACCGGTTTTGACTACTGGACAGGTGTGGGAGACAATATTTTCTCGCCAGTCACCGGCACTGTTCTCTACACGAAAGTGAACCCGGACGGTCTCAATACAATTGTGATCGAGTCCAGCAAGGTCGTGGTGCGAATTCTCTATGTTGGTGAAACCGTTCCGAATGGGACAAAAGTCAAGCAAGGCGACTGGATCGCGACCGCAGGCAATCTGGCGAACAGGTATCCAGGCGTTCCAAATCATGTCCATATGACGATACTGAAACCGGATTCAGAATGGGCATATAGCATGGACGGAACCACCCGGATCTTCAGGGACTGGCCTTATCCGGTGGACTTCAGACTATAGTCAGCCCCATTTGACGTTGACCCAGATATCCGGGCGCATTGTAAGATGGAGTTTCCCATCGTTGAAAGGCAGATCATCAGACGTTCTGAACCTGCGCGAAGTTGGCCCTTAGGGCGGAGACATCTTGCCCCCGGCCCAACGCCATCCTGGATCATTCTATGACTTCAGTGTCATCGCATTCGGCTTCCAGCTTGCGGACCAGTTTTCTCGCCATTTTGTGCTCCGGGGTTCCTGCGACCAGCTGGTGGGAATAATATCTGAGCATGAGTTCCTTTTCATCGTCTGTATTCCGCTCCTTTCTGCTCAGAGATTCAAGGACTTGCATCCGAGTGGCGTCGGTCATTTTGCCATAATGGGTGTCTGTGATGACCACGTTCTCGTGCCCGAGGTTCATGGACCAAGCTTTGCGTTCCTCGGCACTGATGCACAGCCGATCGCCCAGCGCTTTTAGGCTGTGACGTGCGGAATGTGGGGAAAATGCCCGTCCAATGCCTTCACTTGCGAGGCGGAAAGCCCGGTTCACTGCGCCGTTTGCAAGAAGGGGTGATACGGGCTCGATACCTGTCTTTGGCGCTGCCAAATACTTGATGTCTGGGAACAGTGCATCATCGCTGGAAAAGCCGTTGCCGGTAAGTTCTGCTTTCCAATCAACCACGCAGTCAAGGATCGGCGCCGGGACGGGAAACCATCTGACGATAAAGCTCTTGCCATTCTTGGCCCGCATTTCGCGGGCATCCTGTGTCGCGGTTTTACCGTCGCAATCCAGGTGTTTCAGCCTCATTGAGGAAAGGGCTGCTGCCCTCAGGCCCGTTAGGAAGGCGCACGCAACGATGGCCCGATCCCGGCGCTGCGCGCGCGTGAGTCTTGGCATGGACTGGACCATTTCAACGGCCTCTTCCATCGTTGGGTAGTCCTTGTCGGGTCGCGCCAGCGCCGTCGCCATCTGTTGGCGGGGCAGGGCGAAGTATTCCGGCAAGTTGCTGCTTTGCCGTCGATACCCATCCTGTTTGCCCAGCCATTTGAAAAAGGCTGCCAGATGAGACGCGCGGTGCCGGATCGTGGACGCGCTGAGTCCTCCTTCCTCCTGAGTGGACAAGCCTTTATCGAGAAGCCATTTCCGGTATTTCCCAACATCCTTGTCCTGGACCTGAGAGAAGCACAGCCCGTCAAAAAAGTTCTCAAAGTCGCGGATCGATGCGAGGTGAGCATCCATGGTTTTGCTGTCATAGCGGCCCGCGTAGAGCCGCCAGTCATGGATGATCCTGTCGTTCATCGAGGGCCACTCCGGGAGGTGAGGGGGCGATTTTGTCCCAACACCAACCGGTTTCTCATCTTTACCTTCGTCTATTTCAGCCAGGTTGGCGTTGGTACGCAGCGCTTCACGCAATCGGTCGCACCCTGTCGCATCCAGAAGCTTCATAACGGTCGCATTGCACTCGGAACAGGTGCCTGCAGCCAACCAATTTCCGGACTCAGTTTGGTCAAGGCGAAGGCTCGCTTGGTATGCGGTCACTGCGACCTTGCAGGACAGGCAGAAGAACTGATCCAAGCGCATGTTCTGACGCCCTTGAGCACGCCGGTCTCTGTGAAATCTGTTGAGCTCACAACCGCGAAAGAGCTGTGGTCCCGCCCCATGTGACGGTATGAGCCCAGCGCCCACCCAGTTCGAAACCGTGTTGCGGCAGATGTCATAGAGGGCCATGACTTCGCTGACATCATATACGCGGTGCTTTTTCGCACGGATCTTGTATAGCCGACTCATGTGCGCTTCCTTTCCGCATCATTCGATGCCTCGTCGGGTGAATACCGGGGGAGTTTGCGCTCAAACGCCAGGATCTCATCCAGACGCCAGCGGGAGGTGCCCGCCGAGAGCTTCAGGGGGGCAGGAAAAAGTCTTTTCCTTACCCATCGCCATATGGTTTGTCGGGTCACTCGGAAACGGAGCGCAAGATCCTGGTCCGTCAGGAAGGCGATGCCAGTATTTCCGCCCAAAGCCGGGCTATTGGCAGCCCGCCTCTTTTTCGCGCGGCTCTTTGCGCGCTGTTGAGGCTGCTGTTCGAATTTTGCAGGATCTGCTACCCGAGGACTATCGCCACCAAGGTCCAGACTCTGAAAGAGATCTGGCGTTTCAACCGGGCGCTTTGCGTCATCATGTTCCATTATGCACCTCTCCGCGACCAATAGAAGGGGTGGCACGTCCTCGCGTGAGGTTGCGATCTGTCCACATGTGCCGGGTTATTGCTGCGCTTTTCGATGCGCGCCGGGTACGGACTTTCATCGGGCGTCCAGCCAGGCTTGAATAGCCGTGGCACGCCAGCCCACCGCTCGTTTGCTCAGCTTGATCGAAGCCGGAAACGACCCTTCACTCATCATGGCGTAAAGGGTGCTGCGCGACAGTCCCGTCAGGGCCATCACGTCTTTGCATCTCAGTATTCGTTCTGGATTGGTCATAACCATCTCCTCAGTGCCGCTTTAGGCTTGAGGAGGAAATGCCCGATCAAGATCAGCGTTTCCTCCCGCCGGGCGGGGCGTTCCTTGCGGAACCGGAAACGACACCTCTTGCATCGCTATGATGTCTGAACGCTAACGGAGCGTGTTAAGTGCTACAAGCCTCTTTTTCGCCTTTTGGACAAAAATAGAACATCTGGCGTCCTAGGATGTAGTATGCTGTTCGGGGCCGTCAGCAAGTTGCTGCAAATATCCCGCCCACCATGACGCAATTCGAACCCTTTCGTCCCAATGAGCGCCCCGCGCATAGGCTTTGCGAATCTCATTTCCTTCCACATGGGCGAGCGCGCGTTCGATTGCATCGGCATTCCAGAGGCCGGATTCGTTCGCCAGGGTGGAAAAGGTTGCACGGAAACCATGGGCGGTCATCTCTTCGCCGCTGTAGCCCATCCTGCGCAGGGCCGCGTTCAAGGTGTTTTCGCTCATGCTCCGCTTGGAAGATCTTATGGAGGGAAACAACAGCTTGCCCCAGCCGGTCAGCTCTTGCAGCTCACTGAGCTTGCCCAGCGCCTCATCGGACAAAGGCACCATGTGCGGACGACGCATTTTGGCGCGATGGGCCGGGACCGTCCAAATCGCCCTGTCAAGATCGATCTCCGACCACTCGGCCATTCGCAATTCTCCAGGTCGCAATGCTGTCATGGCCAAAAGCTGAAGTGCGATGCGCGTGGTTGGTTGACCATCAAAACCTTCGATCGCGCGTATCAACCCGCCGACTTTTGACGGATCAATGAGGGCCGAGCGATGCCTCACCGGTACTCGGGTCAAGGCATCCTTAAGACCAAAGGTTGGGTCGTTATCAACCAGCCCCTGTGCAATGGCATATCGAAAAATCTGGCCAGCGGCAGACCGCATGCGAAGTGCGGACTCGTTGCGGCCTCTCGCTTCCATCTTTTTGAGCGGAACAAGGATGTCTCGCGCGGTTATCTGACCGATTGGATAGCCGCCCAAGTCGGCGCAGAGGAGAGCGTGCAACCATTCCGTCTTTGCAAGGGTGGAGGCGGATTTGCCCTCCAAGCGCTTCTTCTCCAAAAGAGAATCTGCGAGCTTACCGAAGGTTTCCCGGTGCTCGGCCTCTTTCTTGGCTTGCTCTTTCTTACGCTCAAAGGACGGATCTTTTCCTTCCGCGAGGACCTTCCGCGCCTCGTCTCTCTTGTCGCGTGCCTGTTTGAGGCTCAAATCTGGGTATTTGCCAAACGAGAGCAGCTTCTCCTTACCCATCCAGCGGTACTTGAACCGCCACAGCTTGGAGCCGTTTGGATTGACCTACACGAACAAGCCATCAAAATCGGCCTGTTTGTATGGCCTTTCTTTTGGCTTCAACGCCCGGACCTTGGCATCGCTTAAAACAGGCATCTGGGGGTACCCTCATTTCACTTCCTCGGCAGTTCCCCGACTCATACCCCCAATGGGGGTGGATTTGGCGAGATCGCTTCGGACAAACACGGACAAAGGATCCGATGTTTTCGATGAAATTCAGGGTATTGGAAGATCTTACCAACCACAACTGGAAATGATTGTGGTGCCCGGGGGCGGAATCGAACCACCGACACGAGGATTTTCAATCCACTGCTCTACCCCTGAGCTACCCGGGCACGGGTTAGGCTGTTCGCCTTGGGTGCAGGCCTTCTATGCCGTGGCGCGCACGGTGTCCAGAGGCTTTTTGAAAGAAATGCATCAATGTTTGAGACGCGATCCGGCTTCGTTTTTGGACAGCGCCTTTTCGGTTTCTTCCAACGCCTTTTCAACGTCTTCGGGATCCTGGCTTGGGACCGCATAGCTGCCGTTCAGCCAGCGGGCGAGGTCGCGGTCGGCGCAGCGTTTGGAGCAGAACGGACGATATGCTGGCGTGGTGTCCTCGCCGCACAGGGGGCAGCTCATGCCAGAACCTCCGGCAGTGGGATACGGCCCCGTTTGCGCTGTAGTTCAAAGTGGCCAAGGTTGGTCCAGCCAACCAGAACCGTTTCTTCGCTGTCGGCGCGAAAGGCGGCGCGCAGGGTGGTCTCAAAGGCGCGACGATCCTTCTTTGGCATCGGGGCAAGGTCCAGAACGATCTGGCCACCAAGGCCTCGGACGCGCAGTGTGCGGGGGAGGGCGCGGGCACAGGCCATATTGGCCTTGACGCCAGCCGCCAGTGAGGTGTCAGCGCCGGTGTTCACATCCACAGCCACCAGGGCGCGGGTGGGTTCGATAAAAAGGAAAGCGCCGCCGGACAAAGGCTCACGAATCCCGCGCGTCTCCTCCAAGGCATCCAGAACGCCGTGAGCCTCAAAGCCTCCCGGGCTGCGCTCTACCTCTGCAGGCTCGACCCAGTCACGCCAGGCGCGGATGTGGGGGCTGTCGCCTTCGGCAAGGGTCTCTACCTCGGTGCCGTGATCGTTCAGCACCTGATCGGCGAGGGTGGCCATTGCGGCGATATCCTCGGCCACCTCATCCGGGTCGGCGCCGTCGCAGGCAGAGCGGAGGATCAAGCCATGGTCGTTTGCTTCCATCACTTCATGGGCGATCTCCAGCAGCCGGTCGCGTTCGTCCTCGTCCCGGATCGACCGGGAAATGTTCAGACCCGGCGCATCCGGAGTGACGATGGCATAACGGCTTTTGAACAGGAGTTTCTGCGTCACAGGGATCGCCTTGCCGGGTTCGGCGTAACCGGTGACCTGCACCAGCATCTGTTGCCCCGGTGCCAGCCCTTTGACCTGACGCAGGAAAGCGGGGCCGTCGGGGGTGGTCAGGAACATGCCGCCCTGACCCTTTACGGGGCGGTCGGCGCGGGCGCGGTAGACGGTGCCGGGGACGGGTGCGTCGCCGTCGATCAGGAAATCGTCCAGCTTTCCATCCACCATCAGCGCGGCGGCTTCACGTCCATCGATATGGTCCAGAATAATTGTGCGGCCCTTCATGCGGCGGCCTCCTTGTAGATGGGCCAGCCAGCGGCCTGCAGCAGATGAGCAGTTTCGTACAGCGGCAGCCCGACGATGCCGGTGAAAGAGCCATTGATCCAAGGAATAAAGGCACCCGCAGGCCCCTGAATGGCATAGCCGCCGGCCTTGCCCTGCCAGTCATCGCTGGCGAGATAGGCGTTCAGCTCCTCATCCGAGAGGCGTTTCATCTTCACCTGGCTGACAACGTCCCTTTGCCAGATGCGGGTCCCTCGGCGCACCGCGACCGAAGTAATAACCCGGTGCCGCCGCCCTGAGAGCGCCAGCAGAAACTCGGCGGCTTCCCCGGCACCTTCGGGTTTGCCCATGATGCGGCGTCCCAGTGCAACGGTGGTATCGGCGCAAAGCACCACGTCATCGGCATCGGCGGGAACAGCGGCGACCTTTTCGCGGGTGACGCGTGCGCAGTAGTCGCGGGGCAGTTCGCCCTTCTTTGGCGTCTCGTCGATATCCGGCGGGCGCACCGCATCCGGGGTGACGCCAAGCTGTGCCAGAAGCTCCAGCCGCCTTGGGCTGCCCGATCCCAGAATGAATGCCATGAATGGCCCCTTGCTGTTGTCTGCCGTCAGATGTTGCACGCTGTTCTAGGAGCAATGCCCGCAAAACAAAAGCCCGGCAACTGCGCCGGGCTTTGCTTGTCTGATTTTGCCGTGTGGTCGGACCCGCGCTTATTTGAAGCGATAGTTGATCCGTCCCTTGGTCAGGTCGTAGGGGGTCATTTCCACCTGGACCTTGTCGCCGGCCAGAACACGGATGCGGTTTTTGCGCATCTTGCCTGCCGTATGTGCGATGATCTCATGGCCGTTTTCCAGCTCGACCCGAAACGTCGCATTGGGCAGGAGTTCCTTCACGACACCGGGAAATTCGAGCGTATCTTCCTTGGCCATGTTCTCTCCATCGTTGCGTTGCCCCGACACAATGCGGGGATGGGCGCTTAAATGGGCCTATTTCACCAATTTTTCAAGGGCGCAATCACCGCATGGGGCGAATTGTGACGGATTTTACCCTTGGTTCCTGTTCTTCCCAGTGGCTGCGGTTGCGCACAACGCCCGCGCGGCGCACGTCGGCGATGGTTTCAATGTCAACCTCAGCATAGGTCCAGCCGGGTTCACCCAGTTTGCCTTCGCCAAGAACGCCGGTCGAGGGGAAACCTGTGTCCGGCGGGCCAA
Organism: Pseudophaeobacter sp.; assembly: GCA_027019165.1. GTDB lineage: Bacteria > Pseudomonadota > Alphaproteobacteria > Rhodobacterales > Rhodobacteraceae > Phycobacter. The sequence goes on along the minus strand of JALUXC010000026.1, from coordinate 118,595 downwards.
AGATGCCGCCCATGCCGATGGTCACATCCACCGATTCGGACCAGTCCGCCTGCCCGACAAGCGAGGCCATGGCCGTGACGCATTGGTTTTCCAGCGCCCGCGCCATAGAGCCGATCCGCACCCGCCAATAGCCCGCCAGCGCTTCGGTGCAGGAGGGCGTCAGGATGATGTCCGCCTCGGCCAGGGCGCGGCCCAAGAGGGGAAATTCGCTGTCATAGCAGATCAAAACACCAATCTTGCCAAGCGCCGTGTCAAACAGTTTCAGCGGCCCGCCGCCGGTGACATCCCAGGGATTCCGCTCGAACATGGTCATGATCTGCTTGTCCTGGTGATCGCGCTGGCCGGTGGGGGTATAAAGCTCGGCGCGGTTCACAGGCCGGTCAAAGCCTGCATTCACAGGGGCCGAGGCGCCAAGGATATGAACGCCGTATTCGGCCGCAAGTTTCAGATGCAGAGTGGCGGCCTCCTCCATCCGATCAGAGACAGCATGAAGCGACCGCTCCAGATCGCGGGCGGCATCAGCGCCCTCCAGCGTTGCCAGCTCCATCGCGCCATACTCGGGGAACACCAGAAGAGCCGCGCCCTCCTTTGCGGCGTCGCCAACCCAAGAGGCAAGCTTGTCTTCATACTGGGCCCAGCTGTCGAGCCAGTCCATCTGATAGGCGGCGGTGGCGATTTTCATGGGGGACTCATTGGTTTTTGGTTTCAGGATAAATGCGTTGAGGAAAGCAGAACGTGTTTTGGAGCAAGTATCAAGAGGCGGTCGACAGGAAGGGCTTGCCACGTCGAATCCTTGGGTGGTTTCCCTATAGGGTTGACAGACTATGAGCGGCCCGCAACGCTTTGGCCGTTACGACCATGAATGGAATAGCATTTTGAAAAAGTGGATTATTCGAGCGGCCCTAGCCTATCTGATTGTTGTAGGCGCGTCCTTCCTTTTATCCCTGGCAGCAGCAAAGAGCACGGCCGTCGCCGATCTGGAACGCAAGCTGAACCCGGCAACGTTCATGTTCTGGCAGGACAACGAAATCTGGCGAAATCCGCCGCTATTCGATGCCATGATGGCGGATCCCAAAGGGGCGTTTTCCGATCGGGATCCCGAAACGGTGAATGATGTGGAGATCTGGGTGTTCCTGCTGGACGGATTCCCGCAGATTGAGGGTCTTCCGCTGGCGGAAAGCCTTGGGCTGGATACAGAGGAACTTGCACGAACGTTTCGGTCAAAGATCGTCACGATGGAAAACGTATCTATCGTCGGGCGTCTGCATATCCTTCCAATTATTGTTCAACGTCGAAAGATTGTCTTGTTGGATGCAAGGGATCTGGCGGCCACTTATGAACGCAGCTGTTTGGATGAAATCCTTTATGCGGCTATGACTTCCGGGGATTATTCATCGCTCTTGAAAAACTGCAAATTGCCTGAGAATTCGTAGCCGGTGAAACTGTCTTTCAGGCCGTCTGACAATGGGCAAACCCGTGTGGGGAAGGTGAAAGCCTACAGATCCCGCATCCAGAATTGGAGCGGTTTGCGGGTTTCCTGCTGCTGGTCCAGGTCTTTCCAGGAAAACTCGGCCACCACGCCGGGCAGGGGCGCATAGCCGCGTTTGCGCCAGAAGGGATCGAGCGGGGTATAGTCCACTGGGCGCAACGGGTGGTCCTCTGGGCGCACGACGCCGCAAAAGGCGGATTTGGTGAAGCCGTGGGTGCGGGCATGGGCCTCGCGGGCATCAAAGAAGCCATGCCCTGCGCCCTGACCGCGATATTCGGGCAAGAGCACCGATTCCGCGCAGTAAAAGACAGTGCTCAGATCGATGTCGGTCCCCGAAAAGGCGGCGGCGAAATCATCGGCGTGGTCGGCTAGCGGCGTTCCGGTGGCGGCACCCACAAGGCGGTTTCCGTCAAAGGCACCCACCACCACGGCGCGGGCGCTGCCGCGGTAGCTTTGCATGTAGTCGCGCTCATAGGCGAGATCGCCGTCATAAAGATATGGCCATGCGCGGAAGACTTCGATGCGCAGGGCAGCCACATCATCCAGCGCGGCCTCAAGCGCCGCACCGGTGAGAGGCTCAATCCGCAGCACCATCAGGCAGAGACCTGCGCCACCCAGTCGGCGAGGTTGTAATAGGTGGTCACGCGGGAAATCTTGCCGTCCTTCAGGCCAAAGAAAGAGCCCGCAGGCAGGCGGTAGGTCTGGCCCTTGGCCTCGGGCAGGCCCGCATCGGTTTCCAGATAGGTGCCGTTGACGATGTATTCCGCGGCTGCGCGGCTGCCATCCGGGCTGGCAAAGATCACCATATCGGTCAGCTCTTCGCGGTAGCAGCGGCTCATGTGGTCGCAGAATTCTGCGAATTTTTCTTTGCCCACGCGGATCTTGCCCTCGTTGACGTGATGGGCCACGTCATCGGACAGGCAGTCGATCATGGCTGTGGTGTCGCCTGCATTGAAGGCTTCAAAATAGCGCGCAATGGTCTCGCTCATAACAGCTCCGTCGGTTCACCCCAGCGGGATTTCAGGTGTTTGATGATTTGGTCGCGGGTCTGGCGGTAGCTGTCCAGCTTTGCCTCGCGGGTCTCACCCAGCCCCGTAGGGTCCATGATCGGCCAGTATTCGACCTCCAGATGGAAGAAACGGGTCAGCTCCAATGCGCGGCGCTGGCTGGCGGGCGACAGGGCCACCACCAGATCAAAGGAGGACAGATCATCGCCCCATTGCTCCATCTCGTCGAAAGAGCGCGAGCGGTGCCGGGACAGCTCCACCCCGATTTCCTGACAGACGGCGATGCAGAAACCGTCGATCTCCATATCGTTCTTGACACCGACCGACTGCACATAGGTGCCGGTGCCGTAGAATTTTTTCATGATCCCCTCGGCCATGGGGGAGCGGACCGCGTTGTGGTCACAGCAGAACAGAATGGACTGCGGCAACTGCTCCACCCGTCAGCCTCCGAAGTGCAGGACGCAGATCAGGGTGAAGAGGCGGCGTGCGGTATCGGTGTCCACTTCGGCCTTGCCCTCAAGCCGCTCCTGCAGGACGCGGCTGCCCTCGTTGTGGATGCCGCGCCGGGCCATGTCGATGGTTTCGATCTGGCTGGGAGGCAGGGTTTTGACGGCCGTGAAATAGCTTTCGCAGATCTGGTAGTAGTCCTTCACCACCTGGCGGAAGGGTGACAACGACAGATGGAACTCGGCCGCCTTTTGCCCGTCTTCGGTGCTGATATCAAAGACCAGCCGCTTGTCCCGGATCGCAAGACCCAGGTGGTAGGGGCCATCCGGCACGGTGCGCCCGTCACGTGCGGGCAGCGTGAAGGAGTTCTCTTCGATGAGGTCAAACAGCGCCACCTTGCGCTCCTGCTCGATCTCGGGGGTCGGCGGCGGCAGGTTGCTGTCGTCCAGCTCGATATGACTGATGCGGCTCATGGGGTGAGACCTCTTACCCTGGTTCGCATTCTCACTAGACCATGGCGTGCGGCGCGGCAATCGTTTGACGGCGCTTACGACAATCGCCGGTTTGAAAAGAAATGACCCCATGGTAGCGTTACGCCAGGAAATACACGTTATGGGGGCGGTCATGACCAAGCGCGCAGTGATCCTTGTACCGGGGTTCGGCAAACAGGAGCAGCTTGAGGCGCGTGACCGGCTGGTCGATGCGATGACGCATTACAGCGACGGCTACAACACCAGCACCGAAGAGGGGGCCGAATCCGGCGGTTTGCAGTCCACGGTGGTGCGCGCAACGGCACGGCAGGGAACGCAGGAGGCGTTGGAGATCCATGTCTTTGAGGCCTATTGGGGGGATCTCATTCCCGATTGGGGGCAGGAATCCCCTTGGGCGCGGGTAAAACGCGGGCTCGCCTTGATCCGCTACTGGGCCTGGGGCGGCATGGTGCGGGCCATGGCGCGACAGGAACTGCCAAGGCGCACGATTGTCGTCATGATGATCGCGGCAGTCTTGCTGCTTTTTTGGTATTTTCTGGCGCTGACCGTGCTGGCGCAGGCCTTGGCCGGATCCGACGCTGGCGGCAGTCCCGAATGGGTCAAGTCGCTGGTCGGTTTTCTGGGCCTGACGGAGGAACAAATCGCCTCGTGGGGGGCGCTTGGAAGCGCACCGATTGTGGCTTTTGTTGTTGGTTTTCTCGGCCTTGGTTTTATCGAACGCATTGCAAATGTTGCAGCCTTCACAAAGGCCTATCTGCGCGATGATATCATAGGCGATGGCACCATCGGGCTGAGGGCCAAGGCGCGGCACCGGGTCCTGCCGGTGCTGGATCATGTTTATGACAGTGATCACGGTTTTGATGAGGTCTATGTGGTCGCGCATTCCCTTGGCGGGGCCATCGCCATCGATGCGCTGGCCGAATACGGGGATAACCTGACCCGTACGACGCTGTTCACCTGGGGCTCGTCGATTGGGGTTCTGGTGCAGCAGGAGCCGCTGATCGAACAGGAGATCGCAAAGTTCTACAGCGCCGATCCGCGCATTCGGAACTGGGTCGATGTGGTGCTGCCCGGCGACTATATGGCCAGCACAGTGCCGCTTCCGGTTCTGCCGGATGGAACGACTGTGTCGCGGCTGTTTCCAGAAACCGTTGTGCCTGCCTTGCCCAAGGGGCTGGGCCTCAGCGGTGCGGCGCGTCATGACTTCTACTACCGCAGCGAGGACGCCATTCTCATGCTGCTCAAACCGGCCGAAGACCTGCCCCAGCCCGTGTCGGTCAGTGACGCTGGCTAAGACGGGCAGGTGTTCACTTGTTCAGTGCGTTCAGCCGGAGCGTCACTGACAGACCGTGCGCTTCAAGGCTTTCGCTCTTGGCAAGAGTTTCCGCAGCAGGGCCGATGGCGCGCAGGGCTTCGGGTGTCATCCGGGCCAGCGTCGTGCGTTTGAGGAAGTCCATCACCGACAGGCCGGACGAGAACCGCGCCGAACGTGCCGTGGGCAGAACGTGGTTGGGGCCGCCCACGTAATCGCCAATGGCTTCGGGCGTGTATTGGCCCAGGAAGATGGCTCCGGCGTGAATGGTCTTCTCGCTCAGGCCCTCGGGATCCGCGACACAGAGTTCGAGGTGCTCGGGGGCGATGCGGTTCGACAGGGCTGCCGCGTCATCCAGATCGCGCACGGTGATCACGGCGCCGAAATCGCGCCAACTGGCCCCTGCGATTGCGCGGCGTTCAAGCGTTTCAAGGCGCTTGTCCACGGCCTCGGCCACCGCACGGCCAAATGCGGCATCGTCGGTGATCAGAATCGACTGGGCGCTTTCGTCGTGCTCGGCCTGGCTCATCAGATCCAGCGCGATCCAGTCGGGGTTGTTATCCTTGTCGGCGATCACCAGGATCTCGGACGGGCCGGCGATCATGTCGATGCCCACCTTGCCAAAGACGCGGCGCTTGGCGGCAGCGACAAAGGCGTTGCCGGGACCGGTGATCTTGTCCACCGGGGCGATGCTCTCGGTGCCATAGGCCAGCGCCGCAATCGCCTGTGCACCGCCGATGCGGTATATCTCATCCACCCCGGCAATCCGCGCGGCCAGCAGCACCAGCGGATTGAGCACCCCATCGGGGGTAGGTACGGTGATGGCGAGGCGTTCCACCCCGGCGACCTTGGCCGGGATGGCGTTCATCAGCACAGAGGACGGGTAAGAGGCAAGCCCACCGGGCACGTATAGCCCGGCCGCCGAGACCGCCGACCAGCGCCATCCAAGGGTCGCGCCCGCCGCATCGGTCCAGGTGTCGTCCTGCGGCATCTGGCGTTCGTGATAGGCGCGGATGCGCTCGGCGGCCAGCTCCAGCGCCTTGCGTTCTTCTGCGGGTACGCCCGCGATCGCGGCATCGACCTCTGCTTCGGGGATGGCCAGCTTGTCAGCGTTGAGTTCCAGCCGGTCAAATTTGGCCGTCAGCTCGATCAGCGCTGCATCGCCGCGCGCGCGCACATCGGCGATGATATCGGCCACCACGGCATCCACATCCGGGCTGTCCTCGCGCTTGGCGCTCAGCAGCGCGGCAAAGGCGGCTTCGAAATCGGCATCGGCTGTATCAAGGAAAACGGGCATCTGGTTTCTCCGGCTGTGCGCAGGGGACATATAGGGCAGAAGGAGAGGGGGCAAGCCGCAGCAGCTGAGCCTGCCGGTTCAGCCGTCGCCGTGGTCAGGGGCCTTCCCCGAGGGGGCGGAATAGGGCCGGGTCACGTCGCGCAAATGGACCTCAAGCGCTTCGACCGACAGGCGGATGGCGCCATCGCCCGCCAGCGTCAGCACCAGATGGCCCGCGCCGTCCTCCGCGGGTTCGAAGGACAGAGACAAAAGCGACAGAACCAGATCCTTGTCGCCGCGCTCAAACCCCTGCGAGGCGACGCCCAGCACGTTGTCCACCACCAGAAGCGACTGCACCCGCTCATAGGCGCGCGCGCGTCGTTCAGCGGCAGCGCGGTCTTCCCAACGAAAGCGGTTTATCAGCAAGGCAAAGCGGCGCTTGGAGGCCTGCCAGCGCATTTCGGTGACCGGAAATACCGAATCCTGCACGAGGGCCGAGAGAACCTTCAGATCCTCATCAGTCTCTGCGCCCAGGTTAAGCGGTGCCTCGCGGCCTTCTTCAAATGTTGCGTCTGCCATCAGTTTCCCTTGATCCGTTCGATCTTGGCACCCACGCCCGAGAGTTTGCCCACAACGTGTTCATAGCCGCGGTCCAGATGGTAGACCCGGTTGACCAGCGTTTCACCTTCGGCGGCCAGACCCGCAAGGATCAAGGAAACCGAGGCGCGCAGATCGGTCGCCATCACCGGCGCGCCCTTGAGCCGCTCGACCCCGGTCACGGTTGCCGTGCCGCCCTGCACCTCGATCCGGGCGCCCATGCGGGTCAGCTCGGGGGCATGCATGAATCGATTCTCGAAAATCTTCTCTTCCAGAACGCTGACCCCATCCGCCGTGCACATCAGCGCCATCATCTGCGCCTGCAGGTCCGTCGGAAAGCCCGGGAAGGGCTCGGTGGTGACATTGACCGACCCAACGCGGTCGCCCCGGCGGCGTACCTTGAGGCCCGCATCCGTCTCGGTGATATCAACACCGGCCTCGTCCAGCTTTTCGGCAAAGGCGCCAACCAGATCCATGCGCCCACCCAAAAGTTCAACCTCACCGCCGCAGATCACCGGCGCCAGCATGTAGGTGCCCAGTTCGATCCGGTCGGTAACAACCTGATGCGTTGCGCCATGCAACCGGTCCACGCCCTGCACCTCGATCCGGGAGGTGCCGTCACCTTCGATCTGCGCGCCCATCTTGCGCAGGCAATCGGCAAGGTCGGAAATCTCCGGCTCGCGGGCGGCGTTGTTGATGACGGTGGTGCCCTTGGCGAGCGTTGCCGCCATCAGGATGTTCTCAGTCGCCCCGACCGAGGCAAAGGACAGATCGATCACCGCGCCCTTGAAGCCGCCCGGGGCTTTGGCATGCAGGTAACCGTCGCGCAGGTCGATTTCCGCGCCCAGCTTTTCAAGGCCGAAGATATGCAAATCCATGGGCCGTGCACCAATCGCGCAGCCCCCCGGCAGAGACACAACCGCCTGGCCCAGCCGCGCCAGCATCGGCCCCAGCACAAGGTTTGAGGCGCGCATCTTGCGGACGATATCATAGTCGGCCACGTGATTGTCGAGGTTATGGCTCGACATGGCCTGCACCTGGCCATCCTGCAGGGCCGAAACCTCGGCGCCCAAGGATTGCAGCAACTGAGTCATGGTCTTGATGTCGCTCAGGCGCGGCGCATTGGTCAGCGTCAGCGGCTCTTCGCTCAACAGCGTGGCGGGCATCAGCGTCAGGCAGGCGTTCTTGGCGCCTGCAATGGGGATCTGACCGCTCAGCGGTCCATTGCCCGTTACCAGAATCGAATCCATCTGCCTTACCCTTCCGAACTGCCTGTCTGTGAACCCTGTTTATTCGCGCGCGCCTTGGCCTGCGCCTTGCGGCGAGCCATGTTCGCCTTCAGGGCTGCCTTCAGGCGATCCTCGCGATTCGCGGGTTGAGCACTGGTTTTTGGTGATTTTTTATCTGCCATAAACCTTGTGTAACTTAGTGCGAAAAAACCGTCCAGAATGGTCTTGCGCACCCCGGCGTTTATCCCTAAAAGCCCCCTCACCGGCGCTGCTGTAGCTCAGAGGTAGAGCACTCCCTTGGTAAGGGAGAGGTCGAGAGTTCAATTCTCTCCAGCAGCACCATTTGACAATTTTGACCCTGCAAACCCGCTAAGACCTTGAAAGGTATGGCAGTTTCTATAGTTCGATAACCGTTTTCGCGGGAGTATCGAAGAGGCTCTACAAAGGCCAGCCGCAGCACGGTTCGGCGCAGGGGTAGAGAACCATTTTCATATATATTCCAAGGACTTGAGAGAAACTTCAGCGCGAGTTCAATAGACTCTCCAAACCTCCCCTTCGCTGGAATCATATTCTCGGCTTTCTCAGTCAGCAGAAATTTCTCCCGCTCCAATTTCTCGACCCGTTTTTCAAGCGCAGAGATCACAGATGCACTCGACGACTCGACAATCCTGTCGAGCAGCTTGTTGATCTGGTCCTCAACGTCTGCAAGCTGGGCAAGCACCGCTTTCTTGGATCGTTTGGCTTCATCCAAGCGTGCATCCCATGCGCGCTCAAACATGGTGCGCATGACACCGAAGAGCTTCTTCGTTGGCTGCATGGATTTGAGAATTTCCGCGAAGCCTTCCTCGATCTTCGCACGCGGGATCGACTTACGCTTGGACGGGCAACCAGGCGTGTCGCACAGATAATACGGATAGTGCTTGCGGCACCCCTTGGACCAAGCTGCGGTCATGGGCTTGTCGCAATCATCGCAGTGCACGAAGCCGCGAAGCGGAAAATCTGGGCTGAAATCACGCCGAGCAGCAGGACGACCGCCATTCTCCAAGTTGTACAGAATCTTTTCATGCGTGCCGAAGCCGATCAGGGCTTCATGATGACCTTTGCGCAGGCTCACATCCCATGTCTCTGAATGCACGTACCCCGCGTATAGGGGGTTCCTAAGTAGCTTGGTAATTTTCCACGCTCGGATTTTCCCGTTTGGCAAATCCTTTGGGAACTCAGGTTTGGTTTCTAAAAACCGCTGCACTTCGGCTTGAGACGCGAAGCGACCATTTGCGTACCCTTCGAGGGCTTCTTGCACATACTCGGCAAGCAAACCGTCAGGAGACAGAAGCTTTCCGTGCACCTTATCGGTTATGTACTTGTAGCCTACTGGCGCATGAAAGACCCAATAGCCTTTCTCGATACGGGCAACCATCTTCTGTCGAACCTGTCGGCGGTTTTGCTCACGCTCTAACTCACCGTGCGCGGCAACGATGGTTTCAATGAATTTGCCTTCTGGCGTATCTTCGAAATTGAAGTTGAGGCATTCAACCGTCGCGCCGCGTTCAGCGAATGCGTGACGTAGCTTAAAGTGAAATTCTGTGTCGCGAGCAAAGCGCTTGAGATCATCGAAGATGACGACGAATTTGCCATCCTTCTGGGCATCGAGATAGGCCAGCATGGCGCACATGCCTGGGCGCTTCATGAAGTCACCACCGCCCGAAGCATCATCAGGGAATACCGCCTCTACGGAATAACCTTTCATCTCGGCGTATTGTCGGCACCGATGCTCTTGACTGACGAGGCCAGCACCTTCTGTCTTTTGGCGGGTCGTGGACACACGGCAATAGATAAGTGCGCGGATCGGCGTGCTTTTTTGGTCCTTGTTGTTCTTTTCTGATGCCATGAATCCTTAACCTTTCTGCGCCGCCTCAAGGTTCCGGCGCAACGATGTCCTTTTGTTCTTTACTGGATAAGCTGGATTCTAGCCCATCTTCACACAAAATGCTTGCATGATCGTGCTTTGTTCTGCCTTTTCCACAGACCTGCTGCGTCGGATGCACCTCAAATCCAAGCTCTACGAACGCTACTATGATCCTCCAAAGCGCGCTGATGACTTGCTCCTTCTGAGCGTCGTCTATTTCAGCATCTTCGAGCAGCTCTTTGTAGAATTCGACATCTAGCTGAAGACTGTGCCTCACAGTCCGATCATGTTCGCGCGACAGTGCTTCGCCTACGTCGGGCAATGTCCAATCTTTTTCGGATGTGGCCATGACAAGACCCCTCCTTTTCAGCAATGCACCGCATGCTGACCAGTTTCATTTCCTTTTCGGACAATAGAGCAATACATCACCCTTACAGGGTGATACGCGCAGATATTGCTGCGCGAATGCTGCATATATATAGTTTTATTATACCGCAGCAATCGGCTGTAACGCAAACTCAGCAAGGGTTTCGGGGAAAGGCAAGGTCCCGATCTTGTTGCGAGAGATTAGGGCTTTCAAAAGAGAAATTTTCTTTTGAAGAGGGATTTTGATCCACTTTAATCTGCGGGGATTGGAAAGCGGATCGAAACATTTGGATTATTTTTTATAATACGCACCGCTTCAACTTTTTATTGCCTCTATCGACTTTGTGAGAAGTTTGACTTCGCGAAGCCGCCAAGGCGCGCAAATACTTGTTGGGCTTCAACTTCAGTGGCTGCTTTTTTAAGCCTGTCGCGAAGAACGGCTATCCGCTTCCGGTTCTCTTCAGCGATTTGCCGTTTGGCATCCATCGTTAGTCCGCGTCCAGGTTCGAGCGTTGCTGCGCTTCGCGGAGCGCGTCTCTCCCTTAAGCGACGCAACAATTCCTCCTTCGTCGAAATCGTGGGATGCTTGTCACCGTTCTGTTCCATGGTCAGCGGTCGCGCTGGTCGCGATTGCGACGACGCGGTTTCTCCTCACGCGCTTCTTCCAACCGCTCCTTGGGCGTTCGCAAAATGATGCGGCCATCGACCGGAACGGAGTCGAGTTGGATTGTGTGTCCTTCACCGTCCCTGTGCGCGAAGGCGACACCGACGCGGTTAAAGTACGATTTGTCGTCTGAGCCGTCCTTCACATGAAACGCATCGAAGCTCGGACGGTTTTTATCCGATTTATCGCTCATTGTGTTCTCCTGCTGTTATTTGGGTCGATAACCCTCGACAAAAGACCAGAGACCGTCTGCATACTGCGGGTAGTGCGCATACTGTGGCGGGACTGGCTCTGTGATCACCTTAGCGCGGCGTTGCCCCCATCTTGAGGGGATAGGCACAGTCTCGTAAGGCGGGTGGTATGGGTTTGGTAGATATCTACCTGCAAAGTCCCGCCGCTCAAAATATGGGTGCTTCTCAGCAAAGATGGGGTTTAGATTTTTGCCAGATACGAACAGGATTTGTCTGTCTTCGGGCATCGCCAAGATTTCTTCAGGCATCATCAGTGATCGTGCCTGTTTCGGACGATGCTCTTCAGCGAGTGCATGATATTTCATGTCGGCGTAGGCCGAGAAGGGATCGCCGCCGTTCATGATGCTCATGGCAGCGTTCATCTTCTGTCGTCTTGCATCCGCCTGACGCAGGCCATCGTCATATTCCAGCGTTTCTGTACCAAGCATTGATGAAACCATTTGCGCAGTCTGGTAGTCACGAACCCCGAAAAACTGCCGCAATGCCGATGATCCCAAGAAGCCTTGTAGCGCTGGCGCGCCAAAATTGCGGACGATCTGACCGACATCCTGAAACAGCGCCCAGGTGCGCACACCTGCACCACGTCCAAAGGTGAATGCGCGCAGGAGTGCTTCGAAATTGCCGAGTTGCCCCGCTTCGTCGATAAACATCGTGATACGGCGCGCATTTGGCGCCCGTGATTTATAAAGTATCTGAACTGTAAACATCGTGCGAAGTATTGGTGCCCACAATCCAAAGTACTCAACTGGCACGATAATCGACCAACTTGTTGGCTGGTTCGCTCTACAAGTATCCGCCAACGAGGCATCGGCATTTTCAAGCGAAGCCTGAAGCATGGGGTCGTCCAGGAAGTTCAGGTGCGCATAGATTTCGCCGATGATACTACCAAATTCCTTCTCGCTTTCCTGCTGCTTTGACAGCATCTCTCCAGCTGTTCGGCGCACACTGTCCATGGAGGAGCCAAGCATCGCCTCAAGGCAATCCGCCCACAGACTTGAATCGGATTCGATCCAGTTGATAACACGATAGAGTGATGGGAAGCTGACGTACCCGTAGCGTTCTACGAGCATCTTAATGATGTTTTCGATCCACTCTCGGGCGCGCAACTCAAAGTAACGTCCGTTCGCAGCACCACTTGTTGGGATTAGGCTCTCGGAAATAAATTTGCAGTCCGCATGAAATTGCGGATCACCCATACGCAAGATATCTAACGGATTCATCCGATGCTGCGGGAGACCATGCATCCCAGTCGGATTCCAGTTGCAAAGCTGGCTCTTCTCGATAGCGAAGTTGACGAGAAGTACTTTTGTGAGTTCGCCACGCGCATCCAGCATGAAAGTTGGGTTCCCCGCATTTCGACCGACAGCAAAAGCACCTACGTCGCGCATCTTACCCGAACCCGCCCCCGCAATAGTGATAATTGGGGCGTCAGTTTCGAGGAGAATCGGTTGGTCTTTGAAATAACCAACCTGAAGGCCTGCGCCGTTCAGTAGACCCGCGCGCCGCAAATCATTTTCATCCGCCCATGCGGCAGAACCAAACCGATACTCTTCATTGCTCATCATGATTACTTTCCTTTGAAAATACGGTCATGTGTCGCCATGACTCTTGTCTTTTCGGGGATCGTGAGGACGTGCGTGCCCGCATCGGGATGGAAGCACTTAATGAAGTGCGAGCGGATTTCTCTGGGCTTTACGGTCGGATGAAATGCGTTGATCATCCGTATCCAGACACACAGCTTCACGTCCGGAGCGATGTCCGACGTTTGCGAACCTGGGGCGAAGAGGCTCTTGAACCGATCAAAGATCGGCTGCATCTCCGGCTCAGTGAATTCAATTCGGATGTTGTTCATCGAACGCCCAATAGCCAAAGGGCGATGGCGAGCATTGGCAATGCCATGAAAATGTGACCAACGATATCAAGTTCGCGTTGGAAGCGATGCTTCAAGTCATGACAGATTGCGTCTACTGCGCGTGAATAGGCCAGATAGGCCTGGACAGCGTGTCCAATTAATTTCCATACCATTTGAAATCTCCCGTTGAGCCTGAACCCCGAACAGGGGGGGTCAGGCTCCTTCAGTTTTGAGAATTGCCCGCGATCAGCCGACCAGCGCGCCGATCACTCCGAGAATGATGAAAACCCACATGATTGTGCCAATGATGGCACCCCAGTCGGTCTCACGTTTGTAGATGCCGCCGACGCGGCGATGCTTCGTGAACATGGTCGATCTCCTTTGATGGTTCACAGAAAACGAGCGACAAGAGTCATGATGAGCATTGGCACAGCCGTAGAAATCGACATGCGCGACGAGAAGAACACTACCGAGCCGCACGTCACCGCCCAGACGAGCGACGTCGGGCCTTGGATGCCATAGCCATAGTGCTGGGCCACAAATGCTTGAATCCAGCCAATCGTATGGCTGTAGAGCGGCGGTGCTCCAAGTATTGTTGTGATGACGGCGAGTGTATTCGCGAGCCCGGCGACAGAAGACATGAAGACCGAACGGCTTGCATCTCGCTGTTTTTGTAAAAATGACATGCTTGACCTTTGAAGTTACCGTCGGGCTTGAATGCCGACTGCAACATCATGACAAAGTCAGAGCGCTGATCCGGGGGGTAGCGTTGGGGTTTTCGGAGAAACTGATTTCACTATGCGTGAGGGGATGTTCCAGTCACGGGCTCTGGCGCTTTGACGAAGAGCTGTAGGTCGGCAGAAATATCATTGTCAGCCATGCCTGACATCCCTGACAGTGCCTTGGCTGCTACATTCGCCGAGTCCTCCGAAGCGGCATAGTATATAGAGCGCTCTTCTACCGCTTGTGGTTCGGGAGATGATTGATCCGCCCAAGATGCAATAATGCGAACAGTTCCTTCGGCCATCACGTCCACGGCCATGCGCGATGTGGTGCCGCATGAGTCAGGCTGCTTGGATTCAATCAAAAACGATTGTCTGTTTTCTGGATGTGTGCTGATTGGCTCCGCTTGATAGGCTTGACCAGATTGAGACAGAAGGAAGCCATCAATTGCTGATTTCAGGTATGCTGAAATCTCTCCGACCTTCGTTTGATTGGAATGGTAATTGGCAAATACTTCTCTTAATAGCTCGTCACTCATCAATACCAATATTATGGTGTATTCTGCGCAATATTGCAATTTTTGAGTATATTTTGCTGCCCCTCAAAAGACCTGCTCTGAGGTCACTCAATGGCTTGTCAGTCTGAGCCTGACTTTGCGAAGGTAGAGGTCGGAGGTGTGATATGTCTGCGAACATTTTGGAGAGCGAAGACCAGCGTAGTCCGCTCGACTTCGACAGTGTGAGCAAGGCCGAACTTGAGGTATTCGGCTTGATCCCCGACCTGTGTCCAAAGCTGAATCTCGCCTATTGCAGATATATGCGGATGATCGGCTACTATTCGTGCTCGGATTGCTCGGAAGAGCGCCAGAAGAACACCGACCATCAAAATTTTTCCCCAACGCTGAAAGAATGGTCAGGCGTCGATCCCGTCCACAGTGCGAATTTGTGCGCGCTGTTCATGCACAATCATTGCGACATCCCGTTCGACCAAGGCTATGCGTGGCATCGCCGCGTTGAAGCACAGGAGTGGCGTCAGGGGCTGAAGAGAATTCACGGCGTATCGGTGTCTGCGCGGTATGAAGCGTTGCAGGACGATAAGACCAATAAGCTCACAAGCGCGGCGCTGATCAAAGAAGACGGAACCACCTCAAGGATCAACGCCGACGATGTGCCGTTTTAGTTTTGCTCGGGTTGGTTTGGTGGATGATTGTCGTTCGCAGCGCGCATACCCCAAGTACTAGCTTCAAACGGAAACCGTGTGGCAAGCACAGTTGCGATTAGGCGGATGCGCTCGCGCGACTCTTCTCTCAATCGAGGTTTTGCCCCAGCGCGAACGGGTGTGCAGATGAAATCGCGAAACCACTCTCGAATGCTTTTGACTTCAAGAACTTCAGTCTCAAGAAACACCTCTTGCCCCTTATAGACAATTCTTCCTCGATAGTCCCGATAAGTATCCGCTATGAATTCAATCCATTTGTCAGGGCTAACCGAAAGCTCAGACGTGAATGCGCGAAGGTCTTTGAGGAAATCCGGATTTTCTATCTGGCGGTCAGAAACAAGCGTCGTAGTTTCTTTTTGACAATATCCAATGTTAAAGCAGTTGGCGCAAAGGTACATTCTCAACCCTCCTAGACTTCGCGGTTCACTCGGGCGCTTGTGCGCCGTGTTCATGTCCGCGATGCTAGGAGAACCAACCGGAGCGGACGTTCCGGAAAGTTACGGAACCAGAGGCTCATGGCGTTCGGACAAGCATTTGGCCAACTGATCAGATCGAAGCGTGGGATTGAGGGGCTGACGCAGCAGGCCTTGGCAGTCGCCGCCTTTGGAGACGAACGGTTCAAGACGCGCATCTCTGAATTGGAAAACGGAAAAGTAGGCAAGCCTCAGTCAAAGACCATCGATGCGCTTGTCGTTGCCCTGAACATTTCTGATGACGAGCTGAACAAGGTCTTGAACCTAGAGCCTCACCCACGTGTCATCGACAACCTCTGTGACTTCTTCGACGAGGACGGCACAGGTTTTGTTGATATCGAGGTGGCCGCGAATGCTGCTGGCAAAGCGGTCCTCTTTCACAACCGATGGCTCAAGGTCGAGGTCAAACGCGCAGAGTACTTCCTGGAAGAGGCTATGTTCGTTTGTCTCGAAGAAGGAGGGCGTAGACGCCCTGCGGGTTTGCCTCTATCGACGGAGGTGACAGGCTATCTCAAGAATTGCAGTGAGATACTTTTTGTTCACGTCGAGGACGGGACACAGAAAACCACAGCGGGCAAAACGTATCCGCTGAAGATTGTGCCATGACTTCCGGCTGAGTTCGCACCGCAGCATCCAACCGTTTTTCCCTGTTTTATCAATAAGTCCGACCCGCAAGATGTGCGGTGTACTACACCGCAATCTTGGCAAGGGAGCCCGCTGCGCGCTCCCGTTGCATCCCTCCGGCCTTGGCTCTTCCTGGGCATTGAACCCATCCAGAGCCATCAGAACGTTTCGCCGTTCCATCACTCGCGGGAGACTTCGCTCTCCCTGCACCCATCGATCAAAGGGGCTATCGCGCCCCTTATGAAATCCACTCGTCAGAGTGATGGCCCCCGACACCTGCCAATCAGGGGAGCGTTCCTGCTCCCACCGATACCCCCATGACCATTTCATGGAGACCAACCCTGCGCGGTTTGGATGCCGATCAGGTCTGTCGCGACCCGATACCTACGACCAAGAGCCTTCCCGTGCTCTTTGGATACATGGGCCAACCTTGCGCAGGTTGGATATGCGCCAGCATTTCGCCGCTGGACTACGACCAAGGAAACGCCCTTGGATGCGGGTGTGGTCTGTGGAGAAATCCTCGAAATACCGTTGGCACATTGTGTATCCAACGGCTACACTCATCGCATGAAAGACTCAGGACTGCGCATCAGGGTCGAGCGTCAGCTCCGCGAGAAGTTCCTTGAACTTTGCCGCGAGCAGGACAGGCCCGCATCCCAAGTGATCCGAGAGTTCATGCGTGAGTATATCGAGCGCAACGAGCAGACCATAGCCAACGATAAAAACAAAGGACGAAACCTTGAACGCCGTTGAGATCGAAGAGGCCATATCCAAGCTTGCCGAGCAGCCGTTCGACGCCGAGGAGTTCCCCTTCGCGTTCTTGGAGGCTTTCGGCAACAAGGCCACGACGATCAAGCGCCTGCGATCCGGCACGTCCAACAAATCGGATGTTGGCGGCGTTCTTCAGACCAACAACATCCACCTCAAGGTCGCTGAAGATGGCACAGTTGCAGATGCCCTTGCGGCCCTGAAGAGTAGCCCCGCCACTTCGAAGGCCCGCGCAAAATTTATCCTCGCCACCGATGGGAAGGACTTTCAGGCCGAAGACCTGAACAGCGGCGAGGTCATCGTTTGCGACTACCCCGACTTCCCCGACCATTTCGGCTTTTTCCTACCGCTTGCGGGTATCAGCACCGTCAAGCAAATCCGCGAAAGCGCCTTCGACATCAAGGCGACGGGCCGTCTGAACCGCCTTTATGTCGAGCTGCTGAAAGACAACCCCGATTGGGGCACGGCGGATCGCCGCCACGACATGAACCACTTCATGGCGCGGCTCATCTTCTGCTTCTTCGCGGAGGACACGGACATCTTCACCGAGGCCGATCAGTTCACGGCCACCGTCGAACGGATGAGCGAGAAAGACAGCTCGAATACCCACGAGATCATCAGCGAGTTGTTTCGCGCGATGAATACAGAACGCAAAGATCGGGAATCCGAGGGCATTGCGCGTTGGGCGAACGACTTACCTTATGTGAATGGCGGGCTGTTTTCCGAGAGCGTTGACGTTCCTCGCTTCAGCAAGATCGCACGGTCCTACCTCCTGCATATCGGCAATCTTGACTGGAAGAAGATCAACCCCGACATCTTCGGATCGATGATCCAGGCTGTCGCCGATGATGAAGAACGCGGCGCGTTGGGGATGCACTACACCAGTGTCCCGAACATCCTGAAGGTCCTTAATCCGCTGTTTCTGGACGACCTACGCGAAAAGCTTGAGGATGCGGGGGACAATGCCCGCAAGCTTCTCAATCTGCGGAACCGCATGGCTAAGATTAGGGTTTTCGATCCCGCCTGCGGCTCGGGCAACTTTCTTGTCATTGCGTACAAAGAGATGCGCGCCATAGAGGCCGAGATCAACGAACGACGTAATGAGACAGATCGACGGTCAGAAATCCCGCTAACAAATTTTCGTGGCATTGAGCTGCGTGATTTCCCCGCCGAAATCGCGCGCCTGGCGCTCATCATCGCTGAATATCAGTGCGATGTGCTGTATCGCGGGCAACGTGAAGCGCTACGAGATTTCCTCCCTCTCGACGCCATGAACTGGATTACCTGTGGCAATGCCCTTAGGATCGACTGGCTAAGCATTTGTCCGCCAACGGGTACTGGCGTGAAGATGCATGGCGATGATCTGTTCACCACACCGCTCGATCAGGCTGAGATTGATTTCGAAAACGAGGGCGGGGAAACCTACATCTGCGGGAACCCACCGTACATCGGGAGTCGGGGCCAGGAAAAAGATCAAAAGGAAGACTTGGAAGCTCTGTTTGCTGCACATGGCGGAACTTGGAAAAACTTAGACTACGTGGCAGGGTGGCTCTACAAAGCGGCAGAATTCAGCAAGCTAGTTGAAACTTCGTTTGCGTTTGTAACGACAAACTCAATCTGCCAGGGCCAGCAAGTTGCTTCATTGTGGCCGGTTGTGCTTGGCCGAAGCTTAGAAATATTCTTCGCACACAGGTCATTCAAATGGGCAAACAATGCGGCGCATAATGCAGGCGTAATTTGCATTATTGTCGGCGTTCGCGTGAAGACTGGCGGGTCCAAGAGAATCTTCGAGGGAGAAACTGTAAAGACGGTATCTAGGATTAATCCCTATCTTGTTGAGGGACCTGATAGATACGTGGACCGGCTTGCCAAGCCATGCTGTGGTCAATCGGTAATGGAAAGGGGCAATCATCTTACCGACGGAGGAAACCTAATCCTCACCCCGAGCGAAGCTAAGGAACTTCGGCAAAACTTCCCCCAAACACATGAGCTCGTGAGAAGACTGACTGGAGCCCAAGAATTCATCCGAGGGGTCGATAGGTTTTGCCTTGTTATTGAAGACACCAACCTCGACAGTGCAAAGTCCATCCCTGAGGTCCAACGGCGCATAGAAGCAGTTCGAAAATCTCGGGCAGAAAGCACCAAAAAGAATACCCGTGAAGTACTATCACTGACTCCACACAGATTTGAGCATTCGACTGGTCTCGACGCGGATAGAGTCATAATGATCCCAACGGTGTCCTCCGAGCGTCGGGATTGGCTTCCCGTTAGTTTTGAGAGAGATGCTGTCGTCAATGCGCCCAATTTTGCGTTGTACGATGCAGAAATCTGGAACTTCTCGCTACTCTCTTCTCGGTGCCATGTATATTGGATTGCCAGTGTGTGTGGGCGGCTGAAAACCGACTATCGGTACTCCAATACGCTCGGCTGGAACACGTTCCCAGTTCCTCAACTGACAGAGAAAAACAAAGACGATCTAGCGCGCTGCGCTGAGGACATCTTGCTGGCACGCGAAGCTCATTTTCCCGCGACTATCGCCGATCTTTACGATCCTGAAAAAATGCCGGACGACCTTCGCGCCGCGCATGATCGCAACGATGAAGTGCTTGAGCGCATCTACATCGGTCGTCGTTTCAAGAATGACACGGAACGATTGGAAAAGCTGTTCGAACTCTACACCAAGATGACGGCTGCGAATGATTTAAAGAAAACGAATACACGAATGAAAGCATAATCGATGAGCAGCAAGAAAACCGTCCCCTCCGTATCCGTCACTTACGCCCAGAATGGCAACTCGACCAAATCGAACGAGCTGGGCATGCGACCGATGCAGGAGCGCGCCTACGAGAAGCGCGGCGAACAGTATCTGCTGATCAAGTCACCGCCCGCATCGGGTAAGAGCCGTGCGCTGATGTTCGTGGCGCTGGACAAGCTGCACAATCAAGGCCTGCGCAAGGCCATCATCACCGTCCCCGAGAAGTCCATCGGGTCGAGCTTCGCCGACGAGCCGCTATCCAAGTTCGGTTTCTGGACCGACTGGCATGTCGAACCGAAGTGGAACCTTTGCAACGCGCCTGGATCGGACGGTAGCAAAGCAGACTCTGTTGGGTCGTTCCTCAAGGGCGAGGATCAAGTGCTCGTCTGTCCTCATGCGACGTTCCGCAACGCTGTCGAGAAATTCGGCATCGAGGCGTTCGACGATTGCCTCGTCGCTGTAGACGAGTTCCACCACGTTTCCGCCAACCCTGAGAATAAGCTTGGCGCGCAGCTCGCCGAGCTGATCGCGCGGGACAAGGTTCACGTCGTTGCGATGACGGGCTCGTATTTCCGAGGAGATGCTGAACCCGTGCTCATGCCGCACGACGAGGCCAAGTTTGATACGGTCACTTACACCTATTATGAGCAGCTCAACGGTTACAAATATCTGAAGCAGCTAGACATCGGCTATTTCTTCTACTCGGGCGCGTACGCGGATGACATCCTCAAGGTTCTCGATCCGAACGAGAAGACCATCATCCACATCCCGAGTGTCAATTCGCGCGAAAGCACGAAGGACAAGCATCGGGAAGTCGAGCACATCATCGATGAGTTGGGCGACTGGCAAGGCACGGACCCTGCTACGGGCTTCCAGTTGGTCAAGACTTCCGACGGACGCACACTGCGGATTGCCGATCTGGTCGATGACGAAGCCGCCAAAAGGGACAAGGTTTCGGCGGCGCTGAAAGACCCCGCCCAGAAGAACAACCGCGATCATGTAGATATCATCATTGCCCTCGGCATGGCCAAAGAGGGCTTCGATTGGGTCTGGTGCGAGCATGCGCTGACGGTCGGCTATCGCGCCAGCCTGACCGAAATTGTTCAAATCATCGGACGCGCAACACGCGACGCGCAGGGGAAAAGCCGCGCCCGCTTCACTAACCTGATCGCCGAACCTGACGCATCGGAAGATGCCGTCACCGAAGCCGTGAACGACACGCTCAAGGCCATCGCCGCCAGCCTGTTGATGGAACAGGTTCTCGCGCCTCGTTTCAACTTCACTCCGAAGCGCCCTGACAGTGTTCCTGTCGAGGGCTTCGACTATGGCGAAGGCGGCTACAAGGAAGGCGAATGCAATGTCGGCTTCAACGAAGAGAGCGGCCAGTTCCAGATCGAGATCAAAGGACTAACTGAGCCGAAGAGCAAGGAAGCCGAGCGCATCTGTCAGGAGGACCTGAATGAAGTGATCGCCGCCTTCGTGCAGGACAAGCCGACGGTTGAGCGGGGCATGTTCGACGAAGAGCTTGTCCCCGAAGAGCTGACGCAAGTCCGCATGGGCAAGATCATAAAGGACAAGTACCCCGAGCTGGATGACGAAGATCAGGAAGCCGTCCGCCAGCACGCCATCGCCGCTCTCAACTTGACCCAGAAAGCCAAAGAGGCGGCGCTCAAGGATGACGATGGCGAGGATAAAGCCAACACGGCTCTGATTGATGGTGTGCGGAAGTTCGCGATGGACGTTCGCGAACTCGACATCGATCTGATCGACCGCATCAATCCGTTCAGTGAAGCCTACGCGATCCTGGCCAAGACGATGAGCGAGGAAAGCCTGAAACAGGTTGCGGCCATCATTTCCGCGAAGAAGGTGCAACTTACGCCTGAAGAGGCGCGTGATCTGGCCAAGCGAGCGCTGAAGTTCAAACAGGAACGCGGCAGGCTGCCTTCGATCACCTCGCCTGATGCGTGGGAGAAGCGCATGGCCGAAGGTGTAGCCTATCTAGCTCGCATGAAATCCGAGGCTGCTGATGGCTAAGCAGTTTACTGAAGAAGACGATGCGCTGCTTGCCGAACTCGGGGTCGAGGTCGAGGCCAAGAAGGTTTCTGCGAGAACTCCGCAGGAAGAACGTGTCATCGCGGGGTTTGAAGAAATCCAACGCTTCGTCGAAGAGCACGGTCATCCACCGCAGCACGGCGAAGACAAGGACATCTTCGAACGGCTCTACGCGGTTCGTCTTGATCGGTTGAGAGAGCTTGGTGAGTTCAGGCAGCTTCTCGAACCGATTGACAAAGACGACTTGTTGGACGCTAGCGGTCCAGTCGCCGCTCCTATCGACGAAGATATGGATGACGATGCTCTTCTGGCCGAACTTGGCGTCGAGGCTGAAACATCGGACATCACCGAACTACGTCATGTGAGGTCCAGCGCTGAAAAGAAGGCGGCGGAAGAGATTGCCAATCGCCAGAAGTGTGAAGACTTCGAACGGTTCAAGCCGTTGTTCGAGCAGGTTCAGAACGAAATTGATACAGGCATGCGAACGACACGGCCCTTTGAGCGCAAGGCCGAGATCGCGCCAGGACGCTTTTTCATCGTAGGCGGACAAAAGGCCTATGTTGCCGAGATGGACGAAGCGTTCCTGACGGCGCAAGGCATGACGGATGCGCGTTTGCGCGTGATCTTCGACAACGGAACCGAGAGCAATATGCTCATGCGCTCCCTACAGAGAGCGCTTCACAAGGATGATGCAGGCCGTCGGATTACGGATTCGTCAGCGGGACCGCTCTTCGCAGACCATACGGCTGATGGCGATGAGGCGAGCGGCACCATCTATGTCCTCCGCAGCAAGTCTGATCTTCCGATAGTGAAGGAGCATCGCAACGTGCTCCACAAGATCGGCGTAACAAGTGGAAAGGTCGAGCGGCGCATCGCCAATGCAAAGATCGACGCCACGTTCTTGCTGGCTGATGTTGAGGTCGTTGCGACCTATGAACTCTACAATATTAACCGTACGAAGCTCGAAAACCTGATTCAGCGCATCTTCGATCCGGCCCGTCTCGACATCGAGATCAAGGATCGCTTTGGCAATCCTGTTGTACCTCGCGAGTGGTTTCTTGTCCCATTCAATGTGGTCGATGAAGCCGTCGAGCGGATCAAAGACGGTAGCATCAAGGGCTATGTGTACGATCCGCAGCAAGCCCGTCTTGTGGAAAGGAAGGCGGTATGAGGGTCAAGACCTACATGACCAATCGGGAATGGTTGGAAGAGCAATTAGAGCCAGTCGAAGGTGCAGACGAGGAAGCAGCCGATGACGGTAATCGTCCTGATCCTGCACGACAGGAGATTGATAGAGCCCTTTCGGACATCATTCGTTCAAGAAACCTGATCGTCCTTACTGGTCTGGGGACATCACTGTGCGTTAAGGACGGTGATGACAACGCGAAGGCACCAACGATGGGGGTGCTCTGGCAAGCTGTCCAGCAGTCTTATGCTGCAGCGCAAGATGGGCGTCCCGCGTGGGATGAAGTTCTACAGATCGCTCGTCATCCCGAAGGCAACACTGACATCGAGGAGCTACTGTCTCGCGCGAAGATCGCGGAGTCGTTTGAAACCGACGAGGCTCAAGTCCAAATCCGTCGGTTCATTACCGATGCGGAGCGGATAATCAGGGAGAAAGTCGATTTCCTCGAGCCCAATGAGCAGTTACCGTTGCATGAGTCATTCCTTCGTCGGCTCGCCCGACGTTCTGTACGGCGCGAACGCTTAAAGCTCTTCACTACTAATTATGATCGCTGTTTCGAACATGCCGCACAGCGTACTGGCTTTGTTGTCATGGATGGATTCACGCTTTCGCAACCATCGACATTCGATCCGATGCACTTTTCTTATGATATTGTCCGTCGCGGTAGCGAGCCAGATGCGCCAGACTACATCGAGAATCTTTTCCAGCTATACAAAATCCATGGCTCAATCGATTGGGAGTACGATGAGGCTTCCAGAAAGATCAACAAAACGCCAGGAACCGACAAGCCTCTCCTTATCTACCCGCGCAGTACGAAATATGAACTAGCTTTCGCCCAACCCTACCTCGAAATGATTTCGTCGTTCCAGTCGGCAATAAGGCAACGTGATACAGGACTGTTAGTTATTGGATTTGGTTTTAATGACAACCACATTGCCGAACCGATCCTCGCCGCGATTGAGGCTAATCTGGCGCTAAAGGTCGTAGTAATTTCACCAAGCTTGCAACAACAAGCCGACACGAACGGACATCTGTCGAAGATTGCAGGGCTGATCGACCAAGGCGATGCTCGCTTGTCAATGATTGGCGCGAGCTTCGAGGACATCGTACCCATCGTTCCTGATCTAACGGCAATGACAGACCTAGAGCGGCACGTTGAGCGGGTCCGCGCGATTCGAGAGAGGTGACTATGCCTCTTCCGACGTCGCCATTCGAGACAAAGCGCTATTTAGGATCCGTCACACAAATCGAGCCTGCGTCTGTACGCCTGAATTTGCCCTATGGTTATGCCGCCGCATCCTCCAGCTATTCAGGGCACCGTATCGGAAAGGGCGAAGTTGGCGAGTTCGTCTTAATCGAATGCGAGACGCATGCGATATTAGGTCGCCTAACTCAGGTGCGCCTGCCAGAGGGCGAGAGACTAACGGTAGAACCATCACGCGATAGAGAAAAGACGCCTGTGAATCCTGTTGGTGTCGTGCAACTATTGCTGTCGATCGAGCTGGCTTCTGGCAAAATAGTCCGTGGTGTGCCCGAGCATCCGCGCATTGGGCAGTATGCCTATGCGGCACATCCCGACCTAGTGAAATACGCAATTGAAGATCGACGTGGCGATCAGGATCGTCACGTCGATCTCGCGCATGTGCCCTCATCGCGGACCACGCACGTTACATTTGCCCCATCCGCACTTTTTGGTCGGCATTGCGCTGTGCTCGGCACTACGGGCGGTGGGAAGAGCTGGACCATCGCCCGTATGCTTGGGGAAGTGGCACGCAACCACGGAAAGGCGATTTTGTTCGACCCTAGCGGAGAATTTCACACGTTAAACGAGCGTGTCAGGCATGTATACTTAGGAGGCCAGCCTTCGGGTGACGATGATCAGCGCGAGTTTGTCTCTTTTCCATACCGTCATTTGTCGGAAAGTGATCTTTTTGCAATGTTCCAACCGAGTGGAGGATCGCAGTCACCGAAACTTCGGGAAGCTCTTATCAGTTTGAAGCTTCTCGCGTTACAGCCCGCGTTGGCTAACAATGATGGACTTTTCCAAAAGGCAAATGCTGCAAAAGCCGCGTTCAACGCCGCGCTCGCTCAACACGCCGCGGCCATGCGGGAGCCAGGCGCTGCCTATGACATCACAAAGCTGCCTGACCAAATTTATGAAGAGTGCGTCTGGCCGACAGCCCAAGGTGGTAATGCCAATAGTTGGGGAGGATACGACCAGAACAGTCGTGGCTATTGCACGACCCTAGTTAGCCGGATTGCTGTTCAAATTGCTTCGAGAGAAATGGCTTGTATCTTCGCGCCTGTAGGCGCGCGCGATCTTACGACAGTGCTTGACGAGTTTCTTGCTGACCGCAACCAAAGTATTCTTCGGATTTCGATGGAAGACTTGCCTTTTGAGCATAGCACCCGTGAACTTGTTGCCAACGGCTTTGGACGTTATTTGCTGACCAAAGCCCGCTCCGGTGCATTTCGTGAGCAGCCAGTGTTGACCGTGCTCGATGAGGCTCACCAGTTTCTCAACAAGTCAGTCGGAGATGATTATAACCGATTCCGACTTGAGTCATTCGGTCTGATCGCTAAAGAAGGCCGGAAATATGGTCTGCTTACAGTGCTATCGACGCAGCGCCCCCGAGACATCCCCGAAGACGTTTTGAGCCAGATGGGAATGTTTATTGTCCATCGATTAATTAACGAGAAAGACCGTCAGATTGTCGAGCGAGCTTGTGGTAGCCTAGATGCTTCAGCGGCAGCATTCCTTCCCATACTCGGACAAGGTGAAGCTCTCGTGATCGGTCTTGATACTCCCATGACCATGCCTGTTCAGGTGTTGCGGCCAAACTCTGAACCAGACTCTACTGATATTGCTCTGTGGTAATATTCTTGGTGCGCCCCTTCGGGGCGGGCTCTCGTGAACCGAGCCAGTAGACTGTCTCGGCCATTCGGCTTCGATCCCTTGCGCATCATCTGACAGCCCTCGCGGGCTGACCTCTTCCTTTTTCGTTTCGAGGGCCTGCGGCCCCGTCCTCCGTCAAGACCAAGCCCTTCGCTATGGCTTCGGGCGAAAGCCATGGCCCGTGGCTCGGCTGCGCCTGCGCCCGCACCTCTTCCATGGCTTTCGGTCTGGACGGCCGTCCCCCCGCTCATTGGCGCGGGCCTAGTCCGGTTGCATGCGCAACCGACTACCCAAGAAAGGGGACAAAGATGAAAACCGACATTTATGAAAGGGTTACCAACAAGATCATTGCCGACCTTGAGCAAGGCGAACTGACATGGCTGAAGCCATGGAGCGCGGGCAACCTTGAAGGCAAGATCACCAAGCCGCTACGCCATAACGGCGTGCCCTATAGCGGCATCAATATCCTGATGCTTTGGGGAGCCAGCATCGAGGCGGGCTTTCTGTCTCCGTACTGGATGACCTTCAAACAGGCGAAAGAACTAGGCGCGCATGTTCGCAAAGGCGAGCGCAGCAATCTGGTCGTCTATGCGAACACGATCACCAAGACCGAGGAACAGGACGACGGCAGCGAAGAGGAACGCAAAATCCCCTTCATGAAGGGATACAGCGTCTTCAATGTCGAACAGATCGAGGGCTTGCCCGAACACTACCACACCAAGCCGAAGGCGATCATCGATCCCGCGCGGCGTATCCAGCATGCGGAGGAATTCTTTACAAGCACGGGCGCGGACATTCGCCACGGTGGCAACTCGGCCCACTACAGCGGCGGCAGTGACCATGTGCAAATGCCATACTTTGAGACCTTCAAAAGCCCGCAAAGCTACTATGCGACCTTGGCGCACGAGCTGACCCACTGGACCAAGCATCCCAAGCGTCTTGACCGCGAATTCGGGCGCAAGCGGTGGGGCGATGAAGGCTATGCACGCGAAGAGCTTGTCGCCGAACTTGGTGCAGCATTTCTATGCGCTGACCTTGAACTTGCGCCGGAACCGCGCGCCGATCATGCAGCCTACATTCAGAGCTGGCTCAAGGTTCTGCAAAACGACAGGCGGGCGATCTTCAGCGCCGCAGCGCATGCCCAACGTGCCGCCGATTTCCTGCATGGGCTTCAGCCTGTCATTGAAGAAGTGAGCAACGTCGCGTGACAATCGGGCAAAATTCGCGGCTGGCCTTGGGGCCAGCCGGTTCTTGGTCGGTGCTTGTGGATAAACAGTTCGCCACAAGTTAAAAGGCAGCACAATTCCTGTAAACTGCTCACTATGCAGAGTTTCTTCCTAGAGATTTCTAAACTGACATTTACAGCAATCATAATTTTGGTGCTTGGCTTTGTATTTTTCAGTTTTATTGATGATGAAGAAGCATATTACTTGCCAGATGCGGAGTACGTTCAGGCTTGGCTAAATGAAATCGTGAACACTGAAGAGAAAGGCTTCAAAGCGGAAACTCTCAAAGAAACATGCGGTTCAGAACATATTGCTGATAAAGGATGGTGTACGGGTTATATGCTTGGTTTCGCGGAAGGGCACCAAGTTTCTCGCGAGCCCATCTTCTGTTTAGACGGTCAATTTTCTAGCGATCAGCTTGGACAGTCGTTCAAGAACTTCATGGAGGCGAACCCGCAGCACTGGGGGAAGTCCCGTTCAGTTGTTTTAACTGGTGCTTTGCAAAAGTCTTTTCCTTGCGACTTATTCATTCTCAATCAACATAGGTAGTCCATTAAGAATTCGCGGCTGACCTTCGGGCCAGCCGCGTTGATGGCCTCAAAGACCTGGCGGGCGGACCGCCAGTTCGGCCTCGATATTGTGCAGCGATGCAAGAGCATTGCTGCGTTCAATCGATCCGCGAGGAGCGGAAGCAAAGGCGTTGAAAGCCTCGCGTAAGAGGGCATGCAGTTCGGCTGTGCTGCGCGATGCTGCATCGAAGCGTGTGATGAGTCTCATCGTCACCTCCTGTTGATTGTCAGGAGGCCCCGAACCGTTCAGGGCCTTTCGGCCCTCGCACACATCATCCATGGCCCAGTGAAGGCGCTGATGGATCGGGGTAACGCACTAGAAATCTATCGGGAGGTGGCGCTGAAAAACGTGTGAACAGGCTTTCGGTGTCGGCAGTCGGCGCAGCATGAACGGACCTTTGCCCGCGCACGGCTTGCAGCAATTCGCCTTTCCCCTGACCGAACGCGGATCGCGCATCAATATCCTGCCCGCAACAGTTCGGCGAAGGCCTCACCCGTGTTGGACATGACGCGGCAATCCTTTGCCTTCGGTCTCATCGGGGGCGTTAGCAAGCCAACCCGAACAAAGGAGATCAATCATGGCACGCAACAACACCCAAACCGCGCAAGAGCGCACACGCGAGTTCCGCGCACCGGAATTTCTGGCGTGGCACGTCACCCAGAAAGGCGACAAATCCTTCTGGAACAAAGTCGGCGCAGCCTGGATGCACAAGGACGCCAAAGGCTACACGCTTCAACTCGAATCCCTGCCTGTCGGCGGTCGCATCGTCTTACGCGAGCCGCTGGAAGACACGGCTTCACCTGCAAACGACGCGGGGCGCTCATGAGCGCCCCTGTCACCAGTAAGATCGACTGGCGCGGTGTCGCGATAAGTGTCAGCTATCATCGACACCAGTGGTCGGAGTTCGACCACATCGAAGCCAATGTCATCGGCGATGGGATAATACCCATCACCGAGACAGGCTATCGCTCGCACTATCTGCACAGCGATGTCACGGACGAATATGGCGGGGCCGTCGCCTACGTGCTCGCGTGGCTTGAGCAAGAAGCGCAGACTAGCTGCGCAGCAAGATATATGACCGTTCCAAGCCCTACGCCGACCTTGAGGCCCGGCGCAGCGAACGCCTCATTAGAGCCCAGAATACAGAATGCTGCGCGTCGCACGAACGACCGCTTTCGGAAAGTGGGTCGCGAGCTATCCTCGTTTGCCAGCGGAAAAGGTACTCTTCGTCAGAGCTTCGTGCATACTCTTCCGCTCCGGGATCGCCACCCCGAAGTTTTGGGCCAGCCAAGCTCCGTCTACGGCAAACCGAGCAATGCTTAGTTCGACGTTGCCTTGATCTTCACCGTAGTCAGAGAGTTGGTCATTCAGCCACTCTGTCCATTTCATCCGAAGAGCCGGATCATCCAGCATGAGGAGCGAAAGAGCGATCCATGTCTGATCCATGGCCGGTTCTTCACCACCAAAGGCCAGATCAATATAGGCACGGGTGAACGCTCCATGCGCAACACGATCCTTCGAGGCCCGAGCCCCAATCTCAGAAGCCAGTTGGTCTAAGACTTCCTCGAAGATCGCATCAATCAAGGCCTGCTTGCTCGGGAAGTGATGAAGGAAGCCGCCTTTAGTGACACCGGCAGCAGACGCAACGGCTTGAACTGTTATTGCCGAGATGCCGCTTTCAATGGCGAGCTTTTTGGCTTCATCCATGAGGCGGCGTCTAACGGCTTGTGGGTCTTTGACGCGTTTATGTGCTTCTGGCATCTCAATGTGAGACGCTACCAGACAGCAAGTTCATGACAAGCACACCGCCGACGATCATAGCAATTCCCGTTACCGCCCAGAAATCCAGAGCCATCTTAAACACGACGACACTGACCACCGCCGTCAGGACGATGCCGAGACCAGCCCAAACGGCGTAGGCCACACCAAGAGGCACCATCTTCAACGCAAGAGAAAGACAGTAAAGGGACAGGATAAAGCAGACCAGCATCCCGAGAGATGGCCACAGCTTCGTAAACTGTTGGGACAATTTCAGCAGGGTCGAACCGCTGACCTCTAGGATAATGGCGGCTCCCAGAGCCGTGTAGGCAGCAAGCATGGCGTTCATTTCAACATCTCCGTCGATTTTCGATAAACATACCATACGAATGGTTTCTTTCAAGGCCACTCTTCTACGTTATTTGTGGTTTTTAGTCATCAGAGCGGTCATTGTTCTCGAAAGGGAAAGGTCTGCTTTGTCCGCTGAGCGGTCAATCAATCGAGACGCAGCGAATGACCGCATTTCTCCTTTCTTGAGTTTAATGTGTTATCGGTCGAGATCAGGGCCGTCATAGGATGGTCCTTCTCTTCTTTGCTCGCGCAGTTTGCGCAGGCGATCCTGCGCCGACGTTGTGGAACGGGTCGGACGCTCGGGCTTACGCTCCTTGAGCTTGTCGAAGCGTGGACGCCCTGGCTGCTTTTTCGGTTCGGCCCGCAGCGTGTCCAAGCGCTCGAAGGCGGTCTTTGCCTTGGGCTCTTCGCCACGGCGCATCAGGCGATAATTTGCGGCATCGTGATGCAGGGCGCGCAAGGCTTGCGCATGTTTGGTGCGCGCAGCATTGATTTCCTTTTGCAGTTCGCCGCGCTCGTGCAGTTGCGCATTGATCGTCATTTGCCGCTGATCCTGATCGCGGCGCAGCGCCCACATCACTTCAAGCTGGTTCTGCTTTTCTAGCTGAGCCCGCTTGCCTGTCAGACGATCCCACAGGCCCATCATGCCTTTGCGGAAGCGATCCGCTCTTGTGCGGGCTTCAGCTTCAAACCGCGCCTTCTGGCCTGCATCCAGCTTGGCGCGTTCCACGGCATGCGCCTTCGCCATCTCCATGCGGCGCGCATTTAGTTGATCGAGTTCGGCACGGGCCGACGCGCGCGCTTCATCGACATGCGATTTGATGCGCGGGAGAATATCTTCAGCAATGCGCTTGCGGGTCTCCTCAACGCTGTTCAATGCGTCGGACCTTCCAAGACGGGCGTGCAGCTCTTTCGCTTTCTTGCCCGTAGCCCGTGAGATCGAAATGACTTCACCTTCGAAGGTGACAGCCACATGGCCGCGCCGATCCCCGCGCGCCAAATAGAAGCCGCGCTCTTCGAGAGCGTGTGCGAAGGTGCGAGCTGAATCCGAAGTCGCCCAGGCTTCCTGTATCAGTTCTTTCAGTTCGCCCGCATGGCGTCCGATCCGCTTGGCCTGCTGCCATTCATCAAGCGAGAAGTTGCGTGGGTCGCGGTCCTTCGAATCGATCAGGCCGCGCGGCATTTGCCAGCCGTTCTCAAGATAGAGCTGGCGCGAGACTTCCCGAAGC
This sequence comes from Pseudophaeobacter sp., assembly GCA_027019165.1. Classification (GTDB taxonomy): domain Bacteria; phylum Pseudomonadota; class Alphaproteobacteria; order Rhodobacterales; family Rhodobacteraceae; genus Phycobacter. The sequence goes on along the minus strand of JALUXC010000026.1, from coordinate 87,879 downwards.
TTGTTCTTGTAGAACGACATCGGCTTGGCGGTCATCGTCTCGGGGTCGATCCGGCTCCATACCGCATGACAGTGCCGCCGTCCTTCCTTCTCGTGGAAAACAACGACGCGCGGCTGGCCCGTCAGGCCGTTTTTCTCTTCGATGGCTTCCAGTGCTTTTTCGAAGGTGCGAACGTGGACACGCTCGTTCTCGGGCGGGTTTAGAGACACCGAAAACATGAACTGTCGGCACTTTGTGCCCTTTGCGATGGCTTCGGCTTCGCGGAGCGCGCCAACGACATCATCGGACATGAAGCCGCGAATATCGTGCAGCTCGACATGCTCGTTTTCCTCGGTCTTGAGGAGATGCAGCCCGAGCTGCTTTGCGCCGCTTCGTTGTGATCCTTTCAGGATCATGACGGCTCCACATCGGTACGATGGCCGAGCGCGCGAAGAAGCTCCCGCCGCATCAGCGCCACGTCGGCGCATGCGCGCCGAATGTCGCGTTCCGTATCGGGGAGAACGGGAAGCGTGCCGAGATTTGCCATCTTGGCGAGCTGGTTCAGATTATTGGCGATCCTCGATTGGCCAAGCATGGCCAGTACCTGCGCCAGCTTCTGCTCATCCTTGATCGGGCGGCGAGACCGAGCCCGTGCACGTTTCTTCTTGAGACCCTGACCGTCGAAGACCTTGCGGCGGATATACGCCCCAAGTGGCATGTCGCCAGCCAGCTCTTCAAGCCTAGCGCGTTCTTCAAAAGTCAGTCTGAGGGAAAAGGGAGGTGTCTTCGTTGTCATCCGACCTCCCTGTGAACATCTGCATCCAGATCGTTCACAGGGTCATCGATTGTCTCAAGTACCTGATTCCATTCAGAAAGCACTTCGAACAGATAGTTCGAACTTTCTCTACTCAGGTGCACCATGATCCTCTCCAACAGACATGAATGCCAGGCCGCTTCCTATGGTGGTGGGCGTCTTGTTCAGTGACAGTTCCCCGCTTTGATGGTTGTACGCAAGGAAAGCTGGTTTGAAACGCAACCAGTGCTTCCACGAAGCGGCGGCCATTTCTGGCGCGTCTTGCAGACCGCGTTTGTGGCTGTGACGAACTGAGCTCCGGGCGCAAGGAAACGAAAAACTGCAGCAGGGTACCCTATTGAACGCTGGGAGGACACGTCGTGGCAGTTTCTTTGATATCTGACTGTTCGAAACTGCATGCGAATTGGATCGCTCAAGTGCGGCTGCGCAACTGGATGCGCGTTGTCAATCAAGACCCGAAAGTGCCGGGATGGCCAAAGCCGACAGCAGTGCGAGTGCTGTCATCCTGCGCCTTCACAGATTTGCGCAAAAGCCAGTGGGCCGCATTGGGTCACCCGATGGGATGAAATGCCGCGTCTGCGGTAGGGTCGTCCTGGATCAGCGTTCCAATTGCATGCGCAGTTCTTCGGCTTCGCGGCGGGCATCTCGCAAGCCCTCCATGGCGGCGTTCAGCTCGGCTTCGGTCTGGGTCAGTTGGTTGGTCAGCTCTGCCTCGCGTTGCTGCAGGTAGGTAATGGCCTGATCGCGTGTTTCTTCGGCTTCGTGCAGCTCCTGGCTCATCCGGTCAAGGTCGGCCACGTCACTTTGACGTACGCGGGTAAAGCGATGCACCAGCCAATTGGCGAACCAGCCCATCGCAAAGGCCGCAAACAGGATGATGGCTGTGGTGATGATGAACTCGGTTCTGTTCATTGGTCCGATGTCTCCTGTGGGCTGTCATCTGCCTGTGTCGTGGACTCGGTCGGCTCGGTTTCCGATGCTGCTGCCGGAGGCGTGGCCTCGGAGGCATCGCCGCGTGTGGCTTCGGTCGGATCTGCGTCAAGCTTGCCGTCCGCTTCGATCCCGCTGCCGGGCAGCATCAGCTTGAACTCAATCCGCCGATTGGCCTCGCGTCCTTCTTCGGTGTCGTTCGAGGCGATGGGCGTGCTTTCGCCATAGCCACGCGCCACGTAGGTCGAGGTCAGGATCCGACGTGCACGAAGTTCATTGAGAACAGACTGCGCCCGCGCCTGGCTGAGGTTCTGGTTCATTTCCTCGCGGCCCTGGCTGTCTGTGTGGCCCTGTATCTCAAGCCGTACCGGGCCGCAGTCTTCGAGGATGGCAGCAATCTTGTCGAGAATCACACCGCTGGCGGCTTCGACCGTGGCAGAACCGGGTTCGAAGGTGATCTTTCCGGCATCCAGCTGCACGCCGATCAGTTGGGCCTGGCATAGTTCGGGGGCCATGGGCTGGTCTTCGGGGGCGGGCGGCTCTTCATAGGTGATGTCGAGGTCATAGCTTTCCGCTTCGCCCAGTTTGGCCGACAGAAAACGCGCAATATCCGCCGGGGCATCCTTGTTGTGGCTCATTCCGCGCAATTCCAGACTGTCCGGGGTCACGGTCACCGCGCCGCGTTGCAGGTAGGACAGCACCTCAAGCCCTGCCAGCACCCGCACCGGCCAGTCTGCGGGCAGGCCATCGACCACGCGGGCCGCTGTGTAGACGCTGCCTGAGCCGAACCGCGCCTTGGCGTAGCTGTCTGCAATGGTGCGCGTTGCTGCATCATTGATCCGTCCGCGCAACTGCACCTGTCCTTCGGGGCTGAGAGTCGCGGTGAACTCCGGCGGGCCGGCCGCAGCATCGGCTTCTGGTGCAGGCAGGACCGCATGCAGGGCAAAGACCTCGGGCAGGGCGGTTTCCAGCTCACCGACAACCTTGTCAAACAGAGGCTCGGGCGTGCCTTCTGCGGCAACCAGGGTGATATCCGCGTTGGCAATGGTCACCGACCCTTTGCCAATGGCGGCAAGGCTTTGAATGCTCAGCTCGGCAGCGTCAGCCCATTTCGGGGAGGGCACCCCCATGCCGATCACGCAGCTTGCCTCTCCCTCGAGCCCGGCCGCACGCGCAGCAGAGAGGATGCGGGCCTGGCTTTCTTCGCTTTCGGCCGAGCAGGCATCAAACCGTGCGCCGCCCTCCGAAATCAGGAACCGTAGCGTAAAGGGGGTTATGACAGGGCGCGGCGCGGCGATATCAAGGCTGATGCGAATCTGCGGCGGAGCCATGCGGGTCAACCGCTGTTCAAAGGTGCTGCGCTCTTCGGTGCTGTCGGCAATGGCTGTTATCGAGACCGCCCCCGCCTGGACCGATATCTTGGCCCGTGGCAGCAGCTCAAGTGCCTCCAGGGCAAACTCCATTGCGGGATCCCAATCTTCGGGCGCGGGGTAGTCTCCGGCTTCGAGGAGGTCCGTCACCTTCTTGCGGCTTTTGTGTGCGATCCCCTGCAACTGATCGGTGATCTCGTTGCGTGACGCGGAAAGCGGGATCAGCCCGCTGATGGAAATGCCGCTGTCGTTGCGTAGAATCTCGGCAGAAAAGCGCGGCGGTGCCAGCCTTTCAGCGGGGAGGACAGATATATCGTCGATCACCCGCGCCGCGTCCACGACCCCTCCGGCCAGTGAAATGGCGGCAAAACGTGTCGCCTCGTCCGGGGCGGTACCCTGTAGGATCACCCTCAGCCCGTTTGCCGTTACCTCGGCCCAGTGCATGCCGGACACATCCAGGCTCCGGCGTACCTCCCGCTCGCTGCCCCGTTCCACGGCGGTGACGGCGAAACTGGCGGCCACCAGGCTCAGCCCTGCCGCAGCAGCGAAGGACAGGGTCGGGATCAGGAGCGATGACAGACGCATTAGATTGGCATTCTCCGCATTGGATGGGCATTGTCTTACAGCGCCATAGGGGCCGGTTCAATCATACGAAACTGGCCGCGGCAAAGAAGATAAGCGGAATCAAGCCGGTATCACGGTTGAGGCGGAAAAGCTGCAGCAGCCGGGGGCTATTTTCGGCGTCAAAGACCCTCAGTTGCCATGTCATGTGCCAGCCCATCGCCCAAGGGCCGGCCAGTGCGACCAGAAGCGTCACCAGGCTCGCATCCTCTCGGGCGGCCAGCACCACGGCCAGCGCCATCAGGCTGACGGTGGCCACGATAAAACGGCGCAGCCAGCGCGGGCTGTTGTCGCCAAAGAGGCGGGCGGTGGATTTCACCCCGATCAGCGCATCATCCTCTGTGTCCTGATGGGCGTAGATGGTGTCGTAGAACAGCGTCCAGGCAATCCCGGCAAGATACAGGATCACCGGCGACCAGGAGAGCGATCCGGTATGCGCGACCCAGGCCAGCATGGCGCCCCAGTTAAAGGCGAGGCCCAGAAAGACCTGCGGCCACCAGGTGAAACGTTTGGCAAAAGGATATATCGCAACCGGCAAGAGCGCGAGAATGCCCATGGCGATGGCGGCGCGATTAAAGGTCAAAAGGATGCAGAAGGCCACCAGCGCCTGCAGGATCATCCAGATCACCGCGCCTTTTACCGTGACTTGGCCTGACGGGATCGGTCGCGACCGCGTACGCTCGACCGCGCCATCGAAGTTGCGGTCGGTGATGTCGTTCCAGGTGCAGCCCGCCCCCCGCATCAGCCAGGCGCCCATGCCGCAGGCGACAAAGATCCAGGCATCCTGCCAGACCGGTGTTTCATCCCAGAGGATCGCCAGCGCCAGCCCCCACCAGCATGGGATCAGCAACAGCCAGGTGCCGATGGGCCGGTCCGCCCGGCTGAGGCGCAGGTAGGGGCGGCTCCAGGCGGGTGCATGGGTGTCCACCCAATTCCCCTTGACCGCATCCGCGACCTGACCATCTGGTGTTGGCGATTGCCCTTGCATATGTAGGACCTCATGAGTGCGAAGATCAGACTGTATGTAGAGCACCCCTTGGGGGCAGGGCAAACCATTCCTGTGGACCGGGACCAGGCGCATTACCTTTTTGGGGTGATGCGGCAGGGTGCGGGCGCGCAGGTGGCGCTGTTCAACGGGCGCGATGGCGAATGGCTGGCCGAGGTGGCTGAGGCGGGCAAGCGCAGCGGCGTGCTGATCTGCCATGAGCAGACCCGCCCCTTGCAGATGCCGCCAGATCTGTGGCTGCTGTTTGCGCCGATCAAAAAGGCGCGCACGGATTTCATCGTGGAAAAGGCCGCCGAGATGGGCGCGGCCCGCATTCTGCCGGTGCAGACCGACTTCACCAACTCCGAGCGCATCCGCCAGGATCGCCTGCAGGCCCATGCCATCGAGGCAGCCGAGCAATGCGGCGGCACCTATGTGCCCGAGGTGGCGGAGCTGCAGAAACTTTCGCGCCTGTTGGATCGCTGGCCCGAAGAGCGCCAGCTGATGTTCTGTGACGAGGCCGAGGTGGGCAACGCGCTGCAACTGGCCGCCGAACACCACAAAGACGCGCCCTGGGCGATTCTGATCGGTCCCGAGGGCGGGTTTTCCGAAGGGGAACGCAAGCGCTTGCATGCCCTGCCGCAGGCTCATGTGGTCAGCCTGGGCCCCCGCATCCTGCGCGCCGATACTGCAGCGGTCGCAGCCATGACCCTGTGGCAGCAGGCGCTTGGGGATTGGTGATCGGAGCGCATTGAGATGGTCTGGCGCATAGCAACACAGGCGGATCTGCCGCCCATCGAAGCCCTGCTGCGCCGCCATGTGCAAAGCTCGATGTTCCTTTTGGGTAACCTGCGCGATCACGGGCTTGGCTCGGATGCGCCGCACGGGATGACCCTTTGGGTGCAGAAGGACCTGTCCGGTGTCTTAGGGGTGTCGAACACGGGTATGGTGCTGTTTCAGGCGCAACAGGCTACCGCTAAAGATTGGCGTGCGGCCTTTGAACTGCTCGCAGGGCGAGAGCTAACCGGATGCGTCGGAGACACCGAACAGCTGCGCGCCTTTTTGAGCGCAAGCGGTCTGTCAGCGCGCCCCACGCGTCTTGATGAGGACGAGCCGGGATTCGCGCTGGATCTCGTTGATCTGGCGATTTCCGAAGTGCCGCAGGCCCGGCTGATCCCATTGGCTGACGCACCACGGGATCTGGTTTTGGATTGGCGCGCTGCGTATCATGCTGAGATTCTGGGCACTGCACCGGAAAACTGCGCTACAGAAGCAAGGCGCGATGTGGATGGTTACATTGAAAGAGCCAGCCACCGGGTTCTCACGATTGCGGGACAGGCAGTTGCCATGTGCGGCTTCAATGCCCAGATGCCGGATGTGGTACAGGTTGGTGGGGTCTACACGCCGCCAGATCTGCGAGGTCGGGGATATGCCCGGCTTGCCGTGGCCCTGCATCTGGAGGAGGCGCGACAGGAGGGCGCTGATCTGGCGGTCCTGTTCGCCGCCAGCCCTGCTGCGGCCAGGGCCTATCAGGCTATTGGCTTCAAACCGGCCGGATCATTTTCTCTGGTGCTCTTTGCTCCGGAGGTGGAGGCAACATGACTCTTGTTGAGCGGAACATCAGTGCCATCATGCAGTCTTGGTGCATCTTGGACAGTCGGGGCGAGTTTCGACCTCAGGTCAGGAGATTTCTTCGCCATGTGTGATACGCTCTGGTCAGAATATGAAATGCTCTATGGGGTCTATGAGGCCTACAACGATCAATCACTCATCCTGAAGGGCTGGTCGGTTACCCTTTCCCTTGCTGCAATTGCCACGGCCTATTCCGAAAGAGTCGGCACGCAGGGGCGTATGGTCGTGTGGATGTCAGCCGCCGCGGCGGGGGTGTTCTGGCTGCTCGATGCCTTCTGGAAAAGCTATCAGTTAGTCTATTTGCAGATGCTGGAGGGGTTGGAGAAGAACTGGACCTGCACAGCAGGACTGGATGGCCCCATGATCATACAGCAGTGGGAGGCGCTCTACCGCAGCTGGCATTTCCTGACCGTTCTCCATTATCCCAGCGTCTTGCTGCCCCATATCTTTGTTGTGGGACTGGGGATCGGCCTGGCCCTGTTTTATCCCCCGCGCAGCGAATGAGGAGCGTGTCATGAGTTTCATCCGACCCGAGGCGCGGGCCACCTTATGGCGCTGGCGCGAATTGATCGTGGCGGCCCTGATGCTGCTGGTCGGTCTCAAATGGGCCTATTCATCCTACGGGTTCACGGCGGTGACCGGCTGGGCGCTGATCCTTGTGGGGCTGGTTTTGGCGGTGATCGGCGCGCAGCGACTGCGCTTTCGCCTCGGCGCCGGTGGTCCTGGTATCGTACAGGTGGATGAAGGGCAGATCGCCTATTTTGGCCCCTTGACGGGCGGCGCGGTGGCACGCTCGGAAATCGAGCGTCTGAGGCTCGATCACACCTCCAAGCCGCCTCATTGGGTGCTGGAACAACCTGGTCAGGCGCCGCTGGCGATCCCGGTAAATGCCGAAGGGCACGAGGCGCTGTTTGATGTTTTTGCCTCGCTTCCAGGCCTCAAAACCGAGCGGATGCTGACGGAATTGCGCAAAGCCGGCGCTCACCAGGTCGTGATCTGGGAGCGCCGCCCAAGTCGCCCTATCGACCAAAGGCTGCATTGACACCGGCGGCTTTTCCCCCCACTCCTGACCGCCGAAACGAGCGAAACAACAGGACGGAGTGTCCGGCATGTCCATTCCCCAGTCCGGCGGCGGACCGATTGAGCGCCACGAACAGATGGCCGAATACCTGGCCTCCGGTTGCAAACCCAGCGCCGACTGGCGTATCGGCACCGAGCACGAGAAGTTCGGCTACTGCAAGGATACGCTGAAACCGCTGCCCTATGAGGGGACGCGTTCGATCGTGGCTGTGCTGGAAGGGCTGCGCGACAGCTATGGTTGGTCGCCGGTGACAGAGGGCGGTAACCTCATCGGCCTCACCAAGGATGGCGCCAATGTGAGTCTTGAGCCGGGCGGCGCGCTGGAACTGTCGGGTGCCCCGCTGGAGACCATCCATGAGACCTGCGATGAGGTGAACACGCACCTGCGCGAGGTGAAAGAGATCGCCGACAAGATCGGTGTCGGTTTCATCGGCTTGGGCGCGGCTCCGATCTGGACCCACGACGAGATGCCGCTGATGCCCAAGGGGCGCTACCGGCTGATGAACGACTATATGGAAAAAGTCGGCACCATGGGGCGCGCCATGATGCGCCGCACAACCACGGTGCAGGTGAACCTCGATTTTTCCTCCGAAGCGGACATGGTGCAGAAACTGCGCGTGGCGCTGGCGCTGCAACCGGTGGCGACCGCTCTGTTCGCCAATTCGCCCTTCTTTGAAGGGAAACCGAACGGTCAGAAATCCTGGCGCAGCACCATCTGGCGCCATCTCGATGATGCGCGCACCGGCATGCTGCCTTTTGTCTTTGAGGACGGCATGGGCTTTGAGCGCTACGTGCAGTATGCGCTCGATGTGCCAATGTATTTCGTCTACCGCGACGGGCAATACATCAACGCGCTGGGCCAGTCCTTCCGGGATTTCCTGAAAGGCGAATTGCCCGCCCTGCCGGGTGAAATCCCGACGCTCAGCGATTGGGCCGATCATCTGACCACCGCCTTCCCCGAGGCGCGGATCAAGAAATACATGGAGATGCGCGGCGCCGATGGCGGCCCCTGGCGCAGGCTTTGTGCGCTGCCCGCCTTCTGGGTTGGCCTGATGTACGATCAAAGCAGCCTTGATGCGGCCTGGGATCTGGTCAAGGGCTGGGACGCCGAGACCCGCGAAGCCCTGCGCGTCGGCGCAGCGGAACAGGCGCTTCAGGCCGAGGTGGGTGCGATCAAGATGCACGATCTGGCGCGGCAGGTACTGGAGATCTCTGCAGCCGGCCTCAAGGCGCGCGCGCGGGCAGGTGCAGGCGGCTTGGTGCCGGACGAGACCCATTTCCTCAATGCGCTGAAGGAAAGCATCGACAGCGGCAAGGTCCCGGCGGATGAACTGTTGGAGCACTACAACGGCGACTGGAACGGCGATCTGACCCGCATCTACGCCGAATACAGCTACTGATCCAAACCGTTGAATCATTGAAAAGGGGGCGCCGCTGAGACGCCCCTTTTTCCTGCCTCTGTTGTGATTGCGGCGCCTTTCGGCGACGCGCATTTGGCTGGGAGCCGCCGATACCTAGGTCCCAGGGTCGAGCCAGGGCACCACGGGCTGGCGGGTCCTGGCATAGCCGGGCGCCTTTGCATCCAGACGTGCGGCGAGGTGCGGCAAGCGGCTGACCGGCACCTTGGGAAAGAGGTGATGTTCGCGGTGATAGAACATCAGATAGGCGAGACGGGCCAGAATGCCGCGCTGGCTGCGCCCGGCAAGTCCGCTGTGGGCCGTGCCTTGATGGGTGATCCAGACCGCGAAGAAGGCCGTCAGACACTGCGCCACTGCCATGGCCGCCAGATGCAGCAGCAGGAAATCAAGGCCGGTCAGTAGGCATACTGCGACGGCCACCGCCACACCCAGACCGTCGCGCAGCATCCGGCGCCTCCATTTGCGGCCTCCGCCCTGCCAGCAGTGACGGATCAGATCGAGCGGAAAGAGCGGACCATAAAGAAGAACCTCCGCGGCGCTCATGTGGCCGCAGTGCCCCTCCAGGTCGCCGGGACCCATGGCATGGCGGTGGTGCTGCATATGGCTCCAGGCGACAGAAGAGTTGCAGCCCATCATCACCGCGCTGAGGAGGTGCAAAAGCGCGATGTCAAACCGCCGGGGCAGGCCGAGATTGCCGTGGATCGCCTCGTGGTTCAGGCGCAGGGCGCAGAGAAAGAACATGAAGCTTGCGGCTGCGCCCAAAGGCCAGAGCGGCGAGGCATAGAGCGCCAAGGACAGCGCCAGCCAGGGCAGGGGCAGGGTGAGTTCTACCGCCTTTTGCCAGGTGCTCAGGTTCAACAGGTCTTGCCACTGCACCTGCGATGGAGCTGTTTCGCGGGGCTGCATGTCTGTCTCCTTTTCGATGGGCCTAGGCCGGGCGCGGCGCAGGGTCTTGCGGTGCGGGATCAGAGGGCTTGGCCGCAGTCACCGCCTCGCGGACCACGGCGCGCAGGGTGGCGACGGCGTGGGAAAAGCCAAGGCCAAGGCAGATCGCCGCAAATCCGAGCGCGGGCAACAGGCTCGCGGTGCCCATCGCGGGCAGCAGGCCCCGGCTTCCTGATGCCAGCAACGGCAGTGCGGCGCCGATCAGCCCAACCCCGCCAAGGGCGATCATGGCATAGCCGGTGGCGATGGTGACGCCCGCCGCCCGCGCGGCGCGGCCAGATTGCGGGCAGTCACCCATGATGCTGGAAATTTTCAGGATCATCAGGGTCATCGCGGCGACCATGACAAGGGCGAGGGCAAGGTAGGTTGCGATTTGAAACAGCATGTTGGGGATCCTTTCGGTCAGAGGGTTTGTTTGTAGAAATCGCGTACGAGAGCGGCGTAGAGGGTGCCGCTGATGCAGCCCCAAAGCGGAGCGAAGAAACAGCCGAACACGAGGTAGAGGCCGGAGCTGTCGACGTTGCCTTTGGTCAGCCCAGCGAAGAGAAAGATCGGCAGAAAAACAGCCAGATGGGTGACAAGAGCAAGCCAAGCCCAGTCGTAGGGCGTCACCCTATGCTGCGCCATGTAGATCAGCATCACCGGGATGCCGACGATCAGATAGACAGGCCCGCCCATGGCCGTGGCAACTGGAAAGACAAAGGTGGGAAATCCGATAAGACCAACCAGTCCCGGCCCCCCGATCATGGCGATGAAGAAGGCAACGGGGTCCACCAGATGACGGTCTGCCGCATGTCTTGGGTATAGGGTTTTCTGTTTTGCAGTTTTTTCTGTCATTTGTGAAATCTCCGGGCAAATTTTTTTGGGTGTGTCTAGTCGGATTTTCCGCCTGGCAGAAAGCGCACCAGTTTCGATCCCATCTTCAGCACCGCCAGATGCACCGCGCGGGGCAGGCGGGAGAAATCCATGTACCAGTCGTCGAACATCTGCATCACGCGCAGGGTCTCGCCCATGCGGGCCTTGATGACCTTGGGCGTGTTGTCCTCTTCGGCCTCGGCCATGACCTCTTCGAGGGCGCGCAAGGTAGGGGCAAATTCACGCTCGCGCCGGGCGGCGACCACGGCATCCACAAGATCGAACATGTCGCGGATCGAGGTGAAATGATCGCGCCGGTCGCCCAGCTGACGGGAGGATTTGACCAACCCCTGCGATTGCAACTCCTTGAGACCGTTGGAGACATTGGAGCGCGCAAGGTTCAGCGTCTCGCAGATCTCGTCGGCGGTCAGCGCATCGGGCGAGATATGCAAGAGCGCGTGGATCTGCGCGACAGAGCGGTTCACACCCCATTTGGAGCCCATCTCTCCCCAATGGAGGATAAAGTTCTGCATGGCCGGGGTGAGGTGCATTCGATCGCTCCTGAAATTTCTGTAATTTCAGAAAAAACAGGATTGCGAGTCGAGTCAACAAAAAACGGCGGCAGGAAATCCCGCCGCCGCATCTTGCGTCCGTGAGTGAGGTCGCTTTGTTGTGTGGCGCTTACTGGTTCTGCAGCGCTGCCGGATCCTTGTCGGCGATGTCGGTCCAGTTGGTGTCGGCCTTTTCGATGAAGCCGACGATATCACCTTCCCAGCGCTTCTGGATGTCTTCGGCGAGGTTCAAATAGAGCTTGTCGTCAACGATCTTCCACAGGGTCGGGTCGCCGTCGAACTTGAAGCCCATGGCCGCACCGAAGGCGCAGTATCCGCCGTATTCGGGCAGGTAGGCTTCGGGGTTCTTTTCAAAGGCGACCTTGTTTTCTTCGGAGGCGAAACGATAGAGCGCCTCATTGTGCACCGAGGTGATTTTCCAGTTGCCGGGGGTCGGCTCACCGACGGTGAAATAAGCAACCGGGTCATAGCCCTGCAGCGCCAGGCCGGTGGAGGAAGCGTTCAGTTCAACGCCTGCCGCCATGGCCGAAGTCGCCAGGGCGACCGACAGTGCGACACCGCTCAAAACAGTCTTGAATTTATTCATGGTTCCATCCTTTCAAAGGGGGCCGGGGATGTAATGCTCCCGCGTTTTGGCCCTTGGGTCGTTTTTCCGTGTGCAACCCGTTGCGGCTGTCACAGCACCCATGTGGAGGCAGAGGCGATCACGTTCAAAACAACTCATTTTGACTGCGCCGTGTGGCGGTTGAGACTGTTCAGGAATGCACATCACAAACCCGCGGGAAAGCCGTGAGGAGGGCCGAAAGGCGGGGTTGCACTGGGGGTGGCCTTGCTTTGAGGCAACCGGTCTCATCCAACCGGGGAGACGATTTTACGGTTGGGGCGAGGGATCCTTAACCTTGATCAGGTAACCTGTGCGCCAGATGCAAGATTATGGGGCGCCATGTTCAGAGTTCGTTCAAATGCCGAAAAGTGGAGATATGTCATCTTCATCAGTGGCATGGTCGTTTTCCTGTCCGTCGTGTTGACCTGGATTTTGCTTGGGGATCATCTGACGGCTGAGATGCTGCGCGTGTCCATTCTCGGGCCGCTTTTGATTGCGCCGCCGGTGACCATGCTGGCCGCCCGCCGCATGCTCGAGATTCACCGTCTCAATCAGCAACTCGAGTATCTCTTGGCGCATGACCAGATGACCAACTTGCTCAGCCGGGCCCATTTCATGCGCCGGATGGATGAAATGTGCGAAACCTTTCGCGGCACCGTTCTGATGCTGGATATCGATCTCTTCAAGCAGGTGAACGACACCTATGGCCACCTTGTGGGCGATGAGGTGATCCGCCATGTGGCCAAGGTCATCGAAGAGCATGTCAAACAGGACGGTCTGGCCGCGCGATACGGGGGAGAGGAGTTCGTGGTTTGCCTGCCCCAGCACGATCTGGACGAGGCCATGCGCCGGGCTGAGGAGATCCGCAAGGCGGTTGAGAACCAGACCGTGACAATCCCCTCAGGCAAAGACCTCAAATGCACGATTTCCATTGGCCTCGGGCTTGCAGACGGAGCGCAGCCTCTGACCGAGGTTATTCGCCGTGCAGATGATGCCCTGTACCTGGCCAAGAATGAGGGACGCAACCGGGTGGGCCTCCCGCAACACCCATAGGCCTAGGTTCAGAACCCATCAAAATCTGCACCACCGGTTTGATGGAGTTCCTGCGTCCTGTGCCTGGGAGTACGGTTACTTCTGTCCGATTTTCGGCTCGGTTCCTGCGCGCAGGCGAGAGATGTTCTCAGCGTGCCTCCAAAAGACCACCAAGGTCAGCGCCATGGTCAAGGCAACGATCTGAGGCTGACCAAGCAGCAGAGCCCAGATGGGGGCGGCCAGCGCCGAGAGCAGCGCCGAGGCCGACGACGTGCGCGTGATCGCGGCACCTGCGAGCCAGGTCAGGCAGGCCGCAGCCCCCACCGGCCAGGCCAGGGCCAGCATCAGACCCAGGAAAGTTGCCACTCCCTTGCCGCCCTTGAACCTCAGCCAGACAGGGAAACAGTGACCCAGGAAGGCCGCTAGGCCCGCCAACTGCGCGGCATCTTCTCCGGCCATCAGGCGGGCCAGCACCACGGCTGCGGCGCCCTTGCCGCCATCCAGCAGGAGCGTCAGAAGCGCCGCCAGTTTCGACCCGGTGCGCAGCACATTGGTGGTGCCGATATTGCCCGATCCGATTTCCCGCAGGTTGCCAAGGCCCATCAGCCGGGTCAGCACCAGCCCAAAAGGGATAGACCCCAGACCGTAGCCCACAATGGCCCACAGCAGCAGCTGCACGATGGAAGTCTCGAATTCAGGCATCAGTCTCTCCGGAATACAGGCGCGCCCGCCACATAGGTTGCCAGCACTCTGCCCTGCATCCGCTGACCGTCAAAGGGGGTATTCTGCGATTTTGATTTCAGCGTGAAACGGTCCAGCACAAAAGGCACATCCGCATCAAACAGGATCAGATCCGCCGGGGCGCCCGCCGCCAGTCGTCCGCAGGGCAGGCCAAGCCGCTTGGCCGGGTTGAGAGCCATGGCTCGGAACAGCGTCGGCAAATCCAGCAGCTCGGCATGATAGAGGCGCAGCGCAGCGGGCAGCAGGGTCTCCAGCGCCACGGCGCCTGCAGCGGCTTCTTCAAAGGGCAGGCGCTTGCTTTCCTCATCCTGCGGAGTGTGCATCGAAGAAATCGTATCGATCAGCCCCGTGCGCACCGCCTCGATCACCGACAGCCGGTCCTCTTCTGAACGCAGCGGCGGTTTAACCTTGAAGAAGGTCCGATAGTCGGCCACGTCCAATTCGTTGAGGGTCAGGTGGTGGATCGATGTGCCCGCCGTGATATCGAGCCCATTGGCCTTGGCGCGCTCCAGCGCGGGCAGGGCGCGGGCGGTGGTGATCTGATCGGCGTGATAGCGCGCGCCGGTCATCTCCAAGAGCGCGATGTCCCGGTCCAGCCCCATGCGTTCCGCCATCGGGGAAACGGCGGGCAGGCCGCGCAGGGTGGCGAACTTGCTGCTGCTGGCGGCGGCCCCACCGCTGAGCACCGGCTCCTGTGGGTGGGCGATCACCAGCGCGCCGCAGCTGCGCGCATAGGTCAGAGCGCGGGAGAATACCTTGGTGTTGGCCACCACGTGGTCGCAGTCGGAAAAGGCAACAGCGCCTGCATCCATCAAAAAGCCGATCTCGGTCATCTCGCGACCCTCGCGCCCCTTGGTCAGGGCGGCCATCGGCAAGACGTTCACCGGCGCGTCGGCCTGGGCGCGGCGGGTGACGAACTCCAGCGTTTCGGGGCTGTCGATGGCGGGATTGGTGTCAGGTCGCGTCACCATGGTGGTAACGCCGCCCGCCGCCGCAGCCAGGCCTGCGGTCTTGTAGCTTTCCTTGTGCCGCTCGCCCGGCTCGCAGACCTTGACGCCGATATCGACGATGCCGGGGGCAAGGCATTTGCCACCGCAATCCACCACGTCTGCCTTTGCGGGGTCAATGTTTCGCGCGCGAAACAGGTGCGCAGGGTCCGTGCGCTCGGGCAGGATTTCGGCAATTCGACCGTCCGCCACAAGAACACCCCCCGGCGCATCCGTTCCGGCCTCGGGGTCGATCAGGCGGGCGTTGAGGAAAAGAGTGGTCATGCGCGGGCTCTTTCGATGGCTGAGAGGGTTGCGGCCGGGTCGGCCTGGTATTTGATGAGGTGCTTGTCGCCGCCTTTGGTGATGACCTGTACATAGCCGCCCAAGGAACGGAGTGTTTCGATCTCAGACAGCGGTACGCGGCGTTCGGCGGGGCCGGTCAGTACGCCGCCGGAAATCGTCCAGACCACGGCCAGTTCCTCGCTGGCCAGATACCAGCCACGCAAGGAGATGGCGGCTAGCCCGCCAATGGCGCCGGTCCAGATGTGCGG
This sequence comes from Pseudophaeobacter sp., assembly GCA_027019165.1. Classification (GTDB taxonomy): domain Bacteria; phylum Pseudomonadota; class Alphaproteobacteria; order Rhodobacterales; family Rhodobacteraceae; genus Phycobacter. The sequence continues at coordinate 72,761 of JALUXC010000026.1, read as the reverse complement.
GTTGCCTGCCGCCCAGAGGATCCCCATGCCCGCCGCCATGGCAAAGGCCGCCATCCAGGCGTGGGCGCGGATATAGGCGCTGCGGTCGGGGATGAAGGTGATCTCGCTCATGTCAGGTCACCAAAAGGTAGAGGACGAGGAAGATCAGCCCCATCACCACGGCAAAGAGCGTTGCTCCGATGCGGCGCGCTTCGGCGCGGGCTTTGCGCGGCGGCAGTTTGGGCGCTGAATAGGGCTGCGCGCTGTCTGTCTTGATGGGCGGCGCGGTCCATTCGGTGCCAGGGGTGCCGTAGGTGGCAACCAGCCGGATCTGCTCCGCCGGAGTCAGCCGCATCTCGCGCCCGCCAAAGGCGCGCGAGCGGATCACCATCACATGGCCTTCGAGCGCGGCAAGGCGCGCGCGGTCCGCCGCGATCTGTGCCTCGGGCACGCCCATCCCTTCGGTCAGATATCCGGCAAGGCCGATCTCCTCCAGATCGCTGACTGCGAAGATGTCGACCTGCTCCATGTCCAGCGTGTCGATGCCCAGCACCTGTGCAAGGGCTTTTGGGTCCTTCAGGAAGGCGGCCTGTTCGGGACGCATATCGAGCTGGAACAGGCGGATCGCACCGTGTTCGCCTGTCGGGATATGGATGACGCCCTCCATTTGGGTTAGCCTGCCTGTTCCATGCGCTCAGCCCGCAGGTTGCGGGCCAGCAGGTCCATCGCGGCCATGCGCACGGCAACGCCCATCTCGACCTGCTCCTGAATGACCGAACGGTTGATGTCGTCGGCGATGGTGCCGTCGATCTCAACCCCGCGGTTCATCGGGCCGGGGTGCATGACGATGGCGTCGGGTTTGGCCAGTGCCAGTTTCTCCGCGTCCAGCCCATAGCGGTGGTAGTACTCGCGCTCGGAGGGGATAAAACCGCCGTCCATACGTTCTTTTTGAAGGCGCAGCATCATGACGACATCGACGCCTTTCAGCCCCTCGCGCATGTCGTCATAGATCTCGGCCCCGAACTCGGCGAAATGGCCGGGCACCAGCGTGGGCGGGCCGATGAGGCGGATGCGGTTTTCCATCTTGCCCAAGAGGATCAGGTTCGAGCGCGCCACGCGGGAATGGGCAATGTCGCCGCAGATGGCGATGTTCAGCCGATGGAGCCGCCCCTTGGCGCGGCGGATCGTCAGCGCATCCAAGAGCGCCTGCGTCGGGTGCTCGTGCCGCCCGTCGCCCGCGTTCAGCACCGCGCAGTTCACCTTTTGCGCCAGAAGGTCCACGGCACCGGAATGGGGATGTCGTACCACCAGCAAATCGGGATGCATTGCGTTCAGCGTCATCGCCGTGTCGATCAGCGTTTCGCCCTTTTTGATGCTGGAGGCCTGCATCGCCATGTTCATCACATCCGCGCCAAGGCGCTTGCCGGCCAGCTCGAAACTGGCTTGCGTGCGGGTGGAATTCTCAAAGAACATGTTGATCTGTGTGAGCCCCGCCAGCACGTCCGAGTGTTTTTCGGGGCGGCGGTTCAGGTCCACATAGGTATCGGCCAGATCCAGGATCTCGGTGATCTCATGGGGCTTCAGATGCTCGATTCCCAAAAGGTGACGGGCTGCAAAACTGGGGCCGGGGGCTGCTGGGGAAACATGAGACATGAGGCGGGCTCCGCGCTGTTTGCGCGCCCTTATAGGCGGGGCAGCAGGGCCGGGCAAGGCGCTCCTATGTTGCTGTGGCGGGCTGGGGCTGATACCTCTTGTCCCGGCGTGCAAGTCTGTGGTTCCGCTTGGCGCGCGGGCAGAGTAGCTTTGCGCCATGGAATCGGCATTGGATTATCACAGCGCCCGGGCTCTTTTGGCCTGGCAGATCGAACTGGGCGCAACCGAAGCCCTGTGCGAGACGCCCGTCAACCGCTACGAGCTGGAGCAGCAGGCGCCCAAACCGGCCAGCGGCGCCAAGCCGGATGCGGTGAAGCCTGGCCAAATCCAGCGCCCGCCCGAGGTCGATCCGGTCGAGGTCGCCCAAAAGGCCGCCCGCGCGGCCACTGCCTTGCCAGCCCTGCGCGAGGCGATGGACGCGTTTGATCACTGCGAGTTGAAGCGCGGCGCGCGCAATCTTGTGTTCTCGGACGGTCAGGCAGGCGCCCGCGTGATGATCATCGGCGAAGCACCGGGCCGCGATGAAGACCGCGAGGGGCGTCCCTTCGTGGGCCGCGCCGGGCAGCTTCTGGACAAGATGCTTGGCGCCATTGATCTGGCCCGTGACAAGAACGTCTATATCACCAATGTGCTGCCCTGGCGGCCACCGCAGAACCGCGACCCGCTGCCCGCCGAAATCGCGATGATGGTGCCTTTCCTGAAACGCCACGTTGAACTTGCCGAGCCGGAGGTGCTGGTCCTGATGGGCAATATCAGCTGTCAGGCGGTCCTCGGCAAACGCGGCATCACCCGGCTGCGCGGGCAGTGGGATCAGGTCTGGGGCAAGTCGGTCATTCCGATGTTCCACCCTGCTTACCTCTTGCGCCAGCCCGCCCAGAAACGCGCCGCCTGGGCCGATCTGCTAGAGCTGAAGGCGCGGCTGGGGTCGAGCGCATGAAAAAGGCTTTGTTGATCTGGCTTACTGCGATGCTCCGGCCCATAACGGGTGCAGCCTTTGACATCGACTATGCGCGTGTGTTTTCAGAACATGCCAAGGGTGTTCAACAAATCGATGAAGCCACTCGTGTTCTGGAACTATCGGGGCCGGTGGTTCTAACGGAAAAACGTCAGGAGGATGGCGGTCTCCGCTACTACGGAGTCGACAATAGCGGTCACGGGGCAGTCGGCTGCCTTCTTGGGATCGCCTTCGAATTGTCCGTATCACTAAACATTTGCCCAGATCTTTTGGAACCTATTCAGATGGACAAGTTCCGGGCCAATACCCTCGCTATTGCCCATAGTGCAGGTCAAAACGCGGTACCGCCCGTTGCCGAGGGAGAAATCGCGTCGAGGTTCGATGCGCTTGTGGCGCAAAAGGCAGGTGAAATCCCGACAATCGAAGAGGGCATCTGCAGCAGAAACAACTGGGATCCAGCTATCTTGCACTTGATAAACCATATCGCTGGGTTCGAACCAGAGGAACTGGATCAGATGTTGAATCAACCACCTAGGTTGCCAGTGGTACTCCCGTGCCTGTGACTGGTGTACGAGAAAGAGGCCACCCATGAAGATCCTTGCCTTTTCCGACATGCACCTTGCCCGCGCCCGCGCCACCGATCTGGTTGTGGCCAGCGCCGAGGCTGATCTGGTGGTGGGGGCCGGGGATTTCTGCAATGCACGGCAGGGGCTGGCGGAGGCGATGGAGCTTCTGTCGGGCATCACCGCGCCGATGGTCATGGTGGCTGGCAATGCCGAAAGCGCCGATGAGTTGCGCGCGGCAGCCCCCGCAAACGCCCATGTGCTGCATGGGGATGGCGTAACAATAGATGGCGTCACCTTCTGGGGGCTGGGCGGCGGCGTGCCGGAAACGCCTTTTGGTGCCTGGTCTTGGGACCTGTCCGAGGCGGCAGCAGAGGCGCTGCTGGCGCAGGCTGTCGAGGTGGACGTCCTGGTGACACATTCACCGCCAAAAGGGCTTGGCGATCTCACCTCTACCGGCCTATCGGTCGGCTCCACTGCAATCCGCGCCGCGATTGAGCGGCTGCAGCCGAGGTTCGCCCTCTTTGGTCATGTGCACGAGGCTTGGGGCGCGCGAGGCCAGATCGGGCAGACCGCTTGTGCCAACCTTGGGCCAACGGCCAATTTTTTCGAGGTGAGCAATGATTGATCCCTTGACCCTTGTTGCCTTTGTGCCGGCGGCGCTGGCGCTGAACCTGACGCCGGGGGCGGACATGATGTTCTGCCTCGGGCAGGGGCTGCGCTCGGGGCGCGGCGCGGCGGTGGCGGCCAGTGCCGGGATCACGGCGGGCTGTTTCGTACATGTAGCGCTGGCGGGCCTTGGCCTGGGCGCGGCGGTGGCGGCGGTGCCGGGTCTGTTTGATGTTATCCGCTGGCTCGGGGTGGCTTATCTTCTGTACCTTGCCTGGACCAGCTTTCGCAGCGGCCCGGTCACGGGGGATGCTCCGGCAGTGCCCGCCGCGCGTGCCTTTCGCGCAGGCTTTGTGGTCAACCTCACCAACCCCAAGGTGATCCTGTTCGTGCTGGCCTTTATCCCGCAGTTCGTGGTGCCAGAGGCCGGTCCGGTGCTGCTGCAATTCCTGATCTTCGGCGCGATCCTGTCCATGGGTGGTTTTGTGATCAATGGCCTCGTCGGTATCTTTGCGGGTCAGGCGGGGCGGCGGCTGATCACCAATCCCGTGGCGGGGCGCTGGCTGGGGCGTATCTCTGGCGGTATCTTTGCGGTTCTCGCGCTGCGGCTCGCCATTCTGGAAAAAGCATGAGGTTGATAAGGCATGTCCCGTATCGATGAAAGCAAGGAGTTCATCCCCGTCCGCATCGCTATCCTGACCGTCTCTGACAGCCGTTCCTTGGAAGAAGATCGTTCAGGCCAGGTGCTGGTGGATCGTTTGACCGAGGCGGGTCATGTGCTGGCCGATCGCAAGATCTTGCCCGATGAGCGTGACCAAATCGCCGATCAGCTGCGCGCCTGGGTGGCCGACCCTGAGGTGGATGTGGTGATCTCGACCGGCGGCACGGGCCTTACGGGCCGCGATGTCACGGTGGAAGCGCACCGGGATGTCTATGAAAAGGAAATCGATGCCTTTGGCACCGTCTTCACCATCGTTTCGATGCAGAAGATCGGCACCTCGGCGGTGCAGTCGCGCGCCACGGGCGGTGTTGCGGGCGGCACCTACCTGTTCGCGCTGCCCGGCAGCCCCGGCGCCTGCAAGGACGGCTGGGACGAAATCCTGGGTAAACAGCTGGATTTCCGTCACCGCCCCTGTAATTTCGTCGAAATAATGCCCCGTTTGGATGAACATTTGCGACGGAAGTGATCCGCGCGGGCGTGTAACCTCGTAAAGGGTATGTTCAGTTGCTATCTTTTCAGGTGGGCGATGGCGCCTGCCTGAGTGTTTATTCGGGAATTGTCGGCAGCATTTGCCACCGGAAGGAAATGATATGCGGTTTCTGCGCCATAGTTTGACAGGCCTGTTTCTGGCAGCGCTGACGCTGGGGCTGTTGGCCTATGCGGGATCGCTGGTGATGGGGGCGATCGAGGCGCGGATGAGCGCCGAGCCGCGCACGCCGCCTGCCCGCGAACGCATTTTCGCGGTGCGTGTGGTGACGGCGGATGAACAGACCATCGCGCCCGAACTGATCGCCTTTGGCCGTATCGAGAGCCGCCGCACCCTGGAATTGCGCACCGCGCTGGGCGGGCGGGTGACACATCTGTCCGAAAACTTCGAAGAGGGCGGACGGGTCGAGGCAGGCGCGCTGCTGGTTCAGATCGACCCAGCCGACGCTCAGGCGGCGCTGGATCGGGCAGAAGCGGACATGTTGGACGCCGAAGCCGAAGAGCGGGACGCAGGGCGCGCGCTGCTGCTGGCCGGGGATGAGCTGGATGCGGCGCAGGATCAGGCCCAATTGCGGCAAAAGGCCTATCAGCGACAGTTGGACCTAGAGGAACGTGGTGTCGGCACTGCAGCCACGGTTGAAACCGCAGCCCTTGCAGCGGCGCAGGCACGGCAGGCTGTGATTTCGCGCAGACAGGCGGTGTCGCAGGCCGAGGCGCGCGTCGATCAGGCCAAGACCCGCACAGCCCGGGCCGAGATTGCACTGGAAACTGCGCGCCGCGATCTGGCCGATACCACCATCACAGCGGCCTTTAGCGGCACGTTGCAATCGGTCAGCCTTGTTGAGGGGCGGCTTGTCTCAGCCAATGAAAAACTGGCCGAACTGGTGGACCCGGACCGGCTGGAGGTCGCCTTTCGCGTTTCCACCTCGCAATATGCGCGTCTCTTGGATGAGGCAGGACGCCTGATCGCGGCGCCGGTCCGCGTGATGCTGGATGCCTCGGGCGCGGCGCTGTCGGCCACGGGCACCCTGTCGCGCGTGAGCGGTGCGGCTGGCGATGGGCAAACGGGGCGTCTGGTCTATGCCCGTCTCGATGCGGCGCCTGGCTTCAAGCCTGGTGATTTTGTGACCGTCTCGGTCACTGAACCGCCTGTGGAGCGTGTCATGCGTGTTGCGGCTTCGGCGCTGGGCAGTGATGGCACGGTCTTGGTGCTGGGGGACGAGGACCGCCTTGAGGCACTGCCAGTGGAGCTGGTGCGCAGGCAGGGGGACGATGTGCTGATCCGCGGTGCGGGCCTTGCCGGGCGCGAAGTCGTGACCGGGCGTACGCCTCTTTTGGGTGCGGGGATCCGGGTGCGGCCCCTGCGGCTGGATGCCAATGCGCAGGTCGTTGCTCCTGAGCCCGAGCTGATCGAACTCACCGAGGATCGCCGTGCCAAACTGGTCGCCTTTGTGGAAGGCAACAGCCGGATGCCGGAAGAAGCGCGGAAGCGGGTACTGGCACAGCTTTCGGAACCTTCCGTTCCTGCGCAACTGGTCAGCCGTATCGAAACCCGGATGGGGGGCTGATCCATGCGTGATCTGTCCCGGCCCGCGGGCGGTCTGCTGAGCTATTTCACCCGTCACCGCACGGCTGCGAACCTGCTGCTGGTTATCCTCTTGGTGCTGGGCGCAGCCGCGATCCCAAATATGCGGGCGCAGTTCTTCCCGGATGTGATCGTGGAAAATGTCACTGTGCGGGTGCAATGGGACGGCGCTGGACCCGAGGATGTAGACAGCGCCATCGTGCAGGCGCTGGAGCCGGCTTTGCTGGCCGTGGATGGGGTCGAGGAAAGCAGCGCCACCTCCCGCGAGGGGCTGGCGACCATCACGCTGGAATTCGAACCCGGCTGGGACATGGCGCGGGCCGCAGATGACGTTCAGACCGCAGTCGGTCTGGTCACTACCCTGCCGGAAGAGGCCGAAGAACCAACTGTGAAACGTGGCGCCTGGCGAGACCGGGTGACCGATGTGGTGATCACCGGTGACATCGGCCCAGAGCAGCTTGGCCTTTTTGCCGATGAGTTGGTCGTTCGCTTGTTCGAGGTTGGCGTGACCCGAACCACGATCCGAGGGGTTGCCGCGCCGGAAACGATAATCGAGGTTCCGTCGGCGTCGCTCATCACCCATGACATCAGCATGTCTGAGATCGCGGCGGCGATTGCCGAAGAGGTCACCGCCGATCCAGCCGGTGATGTGAGCGGCGCCAATGCACGCGTGCGCACCGGACGGGAAAAGCGCAGCCCCGACGAGATTGCAGGGATTGTCTTGCGCACCAATGCGGATGGGTCGGTGCTGACCATCGGCGATGTCGCTTCAATCCGGGTCGAAGGCGTGGACCGCGCGCGGTCCTATTTCGTGGGGGAGCACCCGGCGATGTCGATCCGGGTCGACCGTTCTGACAAGGGCGATGCCATCGGCGTCCAGCATACCGTTGAGCAAGTCGTGGTCGAACTGCAGCAAAGCTTGCCGCAGGGGGTGAGCGCTGATCTGATCCGCACCCGGGCCGAGGCGATCTCGGACCGCCTCGACATCCTGGTCGACAACGGGCTGATGGGGCTCGGCCTTGTGCTGGTGCTCTTGTTCCTTTTCCTCAACGTGCGCATTGCCTTTTGGGTGGCGGCGGGCATTCCGGCGGCGATGTTTGCCGCTGTGGCGCTGATGTATGCGGCGGGGTTGACCATCAACATGATCTCGCTTTTCGGGCTGATCATCACCCTTGGGATCGTTGTAGATGACGCCATCGTGGTCGGGGAGCACGCTGATTTCCGGGTGCGCCGACTGGGGGAAACGCCGATGCAGGCGGCCGAGAATGCTGCGCGGCGCATGGCGATGCCGGTCTTTGCCGCGACGCTGACCACGATCATCGCCTTTTTCGGTCTGACCTCTATTGGCGGACGGTTCGGAGATCTGATCCGCGACATTCCTTTCACCGTGATCATGGTGCTGGCGGCCTCGCTGGTGGAGTGCTTCCTGATCCTGCCTAACCACATGGCCCATGCCCTGGTGCACGCCCAGAAACGCCATTGGTACGACTGGCCGAACCGGGCCGTGAACGCGGGTTTTCGCTGGGTGCGTGATACGCTGTTCCGCCCTTTGATGGCGCTGGTGGTGCAGGCGCGCTACGTGGTCATCGCCGGGGCCGTTGTCATTCTTGCGAGCCAAATTGCCCTGTTCATCGGCGGTGATGTGAAATGGCGGTTCTTCAACGCGCCGGAACGCGGATCGGTCACCGGCAACTTTGCCATGGCCGAGGGCGCAAGTCGGGCCGACACGCTGGAGATGATGCGCGAAATGCAGCGCGCGACAGAGGCGCTTGGCGTAGAATATGGCGAACGGTACGGACGCAATCCGCTCGATTTCGTCATGGCCGAGGTTGGCGGCAATGCCGGGCGCGGCCTGTCAGGTGTCGAGGCCAAGGACACCGATCTTCTGGGCGGCATTTCGATTGAGCTGATCGACGCGGACCTGCGGCCTGAATACTCCAGCTTTGCCTTTGTGGCGGAGCTGCAGCAGCGGGTGGAGCGCCATCCACTGGTCGAGACGATTTCCTTCCGCAGTTGGCGCTCCGGGCCGGGGGGCGATGCCTTGGATGTGCAGTTTTACGGCGCCGATGTGCAGACACTGAAAGCGGCCTCCGAAGATTTGAAGGCGGCTGTCCTGCGCTTCCCCGAGGTCTCGGCGGTAGAGGACAACCTGGCCTATGACAAGGAAGAGGTCATTCTTGAGCTGACGCCGCAGGGGCAGGCGCTCAATTTCACGATCGACAGCCTTGGACGTGCCCTGCGCGCGCGTCTGAACGGCATTGAGGCGGCCACTTACCCGGATGGGCCGCGCAGCGCTACCGTGCGCGTCGAATTGCCCGAGGGAGAGCTGACGGCAGACTTCCTGGAACGCACCCTGATGCGGGCGCCAAACGGCAGCTATGTGCCGCTGGCCGATATCGTCTCGGTCAGTCAGCGCAGCGGGTTTTCCACCGTGCGGCGTGAAAACGGCATCCGGGTCATCAGCGTCTCCGGGGATATTTCGGAGGATGATCCGGCTCGGGCCGAGGCGGTGATCAAGAGCCTGGAAGAGGAGATCCTGCCCACCATCGCCAGCGAGCGGCAGGTGGAATGGCGCCTGTCCGGTCTCAGCGAGCAGGAAGATACCTTCCTCGCCGATGCGGGCACCGGCCTCGTTCTGTGTCTGGCCGGGATCTACCTTGTGCTGGCCTGGATTTTTGCCAGCTGGACCCGGCCCGTCGTGGTGATGGCGATCATTCCCTTTGGCCTCGTTGGGACAATCTGGGGTCACTACATCTGGGACGTCCCGCTCAGCATGTTCACGGTGGTTGGGTTGCTGGGCATGACGGGGATCATCATCAACGATTCCATCGTGCTGGTGACCACCATCGACGAATATGCCAAAGAGCGTGGGCTGGTTCCTTCGATCATCGATGGTGCCGCGGATCGCTTGCGGCCGGTGATGCTGACCACGCTGACCACCGTTCTGGGCCTTGCGCCCCTCATGTACGAAAGTTCGCAGCAGGCGCAGTTTCTGAAGCCGACCGTGATCACGCTTGTCTATGGGCTCGGGTTTGGCATGTTCCTCGTGCTATTGGTTGTGCCTGCCTTGGTTGCGGTTCAGCGGGATGCATCGCGTCCTCTTACCTCGTTGCGCCGGGCTTTGCGCTCACGCGGACGGGCGCATACGCGGGCGCTGCGCTGGTTGATCGGTGCCTCGGGTCTCTTGCAACTGGGTTGGCTGATCCTGTCCATGGGGTGGGCCATTGCGACGGGCGCACTGCACCCCGTCTTGCGTGAGGGGTTGCAAAGTGTAGCGCCCGCGCTTGCCGCAATCGAACCGGTGAAGGCAGGCCTGGCCTTGTTCCTGCTGGGGGCGGCGGTATTGGTGCTATTGACCTATTTGATCGGGGCGTTGTTTCATGCGCTGAGCGAGCGCCAACGCTCCCGCGCCAACAAGGCGACCTCCCTGACCTGATCGATCAGCTGCAACCCGGTCTCTGACAGGCTGTCCACAGGTACCCAGTCGGCTTGCAAGGCATCGTCATCCGGTCTTGGTGTTCCGTCGATGTAATCGCACAGGACTGCAGTCAACAGGAAGTGATGCGACAGGCCAGTCCCGTCGGAGTTGGGCAGCAGCACATCCACATTGGTGAGATACTCGATCGGGCGTGCATTGACGCCGGTTTCTTCATGCAACTCGCGGGCGGCAGCCTCGAGTGCGGTTTCACCCCATTCCACATGGCCGCCGGGAAACCCCCACCAGCCTGCATTTGGGGCATTGCGCCGCTGAACGAGGACCACGTTATCGTGACCTTGGATCCGATGGCAGACCACTGCCAGGGCACCGAGGGCAGGGCGGTTCATCCCGCGTCGCAGCCCTGAATGTCCACCGCATGGCTGCGCCCCAGAACAGTGATGCGCAGGTGGGAGCGATCGATGGCGGCCGGAGTCCCATTGGTTGCGGGCAGGAATTCTGTGCTGGCGAGCAGCGTGCCGCCTCGCCGCTCTGTTCGTGTTTCCCCGGCGATCATATGGGGCGTGCCCGGCTCGATCACTGCGACCTCATCGCCGCCGGCGCTGGGCATCGTGATGCGGGCTTGGACCTCTATCCCAAACTGCCCGGGCCGCAGGCTGCAGGTGGCCGATGTGACGCCCGCTTCCGATGCCGAATAGGGGCGTGAAGCCAGGGCGGCGACGATGACCGGATTGCGGTCTGCATCGGTGTCCACTCGGTGGTCAAAGCGCAGTTCGGAAGGGACGCAAACATCCTTGCAGATGCCAAGCTCCATCCGCCCTTTGAGCCGGACCGGCACATCGGGGCGTTGAGGTTCGATCTCGATCGGCAGAACAAGTTGGTCGTGGTAGCCAATGGTGCGAAAGCCGGAGGTCGAGAACACTTCAGGCGTAGGCCAGGTTATCGATACTGCACCGACGTTGCGTGACCCACGCCAGGAAAAACTGGGGGGAATGCCGGCATCCCCCGGCGCGCGCCAATAAGTTTTCCACCCGTCCGAAAGCGTCAGACGCAGTGCGCCCAGATAGGTGCCTCGACTGGTCAGCCCGCCATCGAGCACTTCGATCTGCACAAGATCCGACGGACCAAGCCCATCCGCCGCATGAGTCGGTGAAGACAGGGCGATGGATGCCGCCGCCACAATTGCTCCCAGAGCCAATGTGAGACGGGTCTCAGGCCTTTCGGCGGTCGCCCGGCGATGCGGCACCTTGGCGCTGATGGGATGTTTGGCTGTCGGGTCGGCTTGCATATGCGTCATAAGACCATAGATGCGCATCAGAAGTGTAAAAGCCAAGTCACGTTCAGGTCAGAAACCAAACAATCTGCTCGCGTTGGTGTCGCAGGTTGAGGTGTTGCCCCTCTTGCTCTTGCACCGGATGCGCTGGGGCGGCATGCTGTGATCATACAGTTGGGGCTGATCGGAACGCTGCGCTGAGCAGACGAACCATAGGCAGAACCACGGGCAAAAGAAAAGTGATATGGATCTGACAGGTAAACTCTTGATCGCAATGCCGGGCATTGGGGATCCGCGGTTCGAACATTCCGTGGTGTTTCTCTGCTCGCACAGCGATGAAGGGGCGATGGGGCTGATCGTGAACAAGACGGCCCCCGGGGTGCAGCTCGGGAGCTTGCTGGATCAGCTTGACATCGAAGCGGGCAGCGATGCGGCGGCCTTGCCCGTTCGGTTTGGCGGGCCGGTTGAGACGCAGCGCGGCTTTGTTTTGCATTCTGATGACTATTCCTCACGGGTCAATTCGCTTGCGGTTCCCGGTGGCTTTGCAATGACGGCAACGCTCGACATCCTGGAGGATATCGCCGAGGGCAGCGGGCCAGAGAAAACCGCCATCATGCTTGGCTATGCCGGCTGGGGTCCAGGACAGCTGGAAAGCGAAATTGTGGCCAACGGCTGGCTGACGACAGAGGCCAGTTCAGATCTTGTCTTTGAAATGGCGGACCTCGACAAGTGGGAGGCTGCGCTCAGGTCACTTGGCGTTGATCCGGTGTCGCTCTCGGCAAGCGCCGGTACTGCCTGAAACGCCCGGACGAAGGAGCCTATTGCCGTGCGTGCAGGGGGCTCCCGCGCCTTTTGACTGCATCAAAGATGCCTTCAAAAGCCTTGGGCGTCGCGCCGCGCATTCGCGCGACGCGGTTGGGGAATTCGGCTGGCGACTTTTTTAAAGAGGCACCGTTGCCGTGTTTGCTTTGTCAGGGGCGAACGTAAGAGAACCCCTGCTCTTGCAGCTCCACCAGCCTGACCACACCAGACGGTACGATACCGGCTTCGTCCATCAGAGTGATCTCTTTTCCCGCTTTCTCGCTCATCTTTCGATGGGTGTTTCCGCAGGCCGAGAAGGACAACTGCTCATTCTCGAGGCTCATGGCCGAGATCCGATCCGCGACAGGGCTTTTGCCCGGGATCAGCATGTTAAGCCCCGGCCCATAGGCGACAACCTCGACCACGGCGGTGTCGCCTTGGGATTCGTAGTAGCGCGTCAGGTTTTGGACGTTGTTCAGCGCCATGTTCATGACCTTGGGGTCGTTCTGGTTCACGTGCACGGCGACGTGATGGACCTTGCCTTCGGCCAGAGCCTGGCCTGCCCAGCCGGTGCCCAGAGTGGCAGCGAGGGCCGCTGCGGTCACTATGTGTTTCATGATGTTCCTCCCTTTGGTTCTTAAACGATAGACCGCAGTAGGGCACATGCATAGAGACTAACGAATATGTGAATGATTGGACACTGTCTAAATCATGCAAGACTATCTCACTGGCGCGACCGCGCCGCGCGTCAGCGTGGCGCCAGGCCCAACCCTGATCGGGCATATGGCAATATGTCCGGGAGGGGGCGGGAGCTCGCCGCCACCCTCAAATGCTGACATCAGCTCCGCGGAGCAGCCGCGCGGCGCAGGCGGTCATTTATCGCAACGCCAAGACCATGTTCGGGAATCGGTGCCACCGCGATCGGACAGCCCTTGGCATCCAGACGATGCAGGTGGTCAAAGAGATTGGCCGCCGCCTGGGCGAGATCTCCGGTCTCCGAAAGGCTCAGGTCACAGTTCATTGGCCCAAAGCCGAGCAAAAGCTCTCCTTCCCTTGCCTTGCTGGCATTCAGGCGGACGCTGGCTTGCGGCGCGTAGTGTGACAGCAGCTGTCCCGGCGCCGTCAGCGGGTCGGCGGCATCGCGCTGCACTAACGATCGGCCGAGCACAGTTTCGATCTCCTCGGCGGCCAGTCCACCAGGGCGCAAAAGGACAGGGGCTGGTCCGGCCAGTCCAAGGATTGTGGATTCCACTCCTACCGAACAGGGGCCATCATCTACGACGGCTGTGATCTTGCCGCTCAGTCCGGCCAGAACATGAGCTGCCGATGTAGGGCTGATCCGGCCGGAGGGGTTGGCCGAGGGGGCCGCCACCGGCCCTCCCACATGTTCAAGCAGGCGCAACGCTGTGGGCTGGGCGGGCACCCGCACCGCCAATGTCGAAAGTCCCGCTGTCACAAGGCCCGAGATCCCGTGGCCTTCGCGCAGGGGGAGCACCAGCGTCAGCGGGCCGGGCCAGAAGGCCTTTGCCAGCCGATCTGCCACGCTATTCCACTGCACCAGTTCCTGAGCGGCCTGCGTGGAGTGGACATGTGCGATCAGCGGGTTGAAACTGGGGCGGCCCTTGGTCTCATAGACTGCGGCCACTGCCTCACCATTGCGCGCATCGGCGCCAAGACCGTAGACAGTTTCGGTCGGGAAGGAGACCAGTTGTCCCGCTTTCAGAAGATCGGCGGCGCGGCGCAGATCCTGATCTGACGTGCCCAGAATTTCCGTGTTTTGGCTACTCATGATGGGTGACGCGGCGTTTTGGTTGATTGATAAGGGCGAGCAGATAGGTAATCGAGCAGGCCGCGAGATATAAGGGGCCTCGCATGTGTTGCCAAGTCCGGGTTAAGACTGGTGCGCAGACGAGAGCAACCCAAAGGACCCCAAGAGGACGCCAATGACCTTCCGTTCCCCCGTTAGCGAGTATGAATTCCTGCTCAGACATATCCTGGACTTTGATCAGATCGCAGCGACCGAGCGATTTGCAGAGGCTGCGGATGATATGGTCTCGGCAATCCTCACCGAGGCGGGCAAGATGTGCGACGAGGTCATGTCACCGCTGCAACGCGCTGGGGATCTGAACCCGGCGCGACTGGAAAACGGTGTCGTGAGGACTTCGCCGGGGTTCGCGGAGGGCTGGAAAGCGATCGCCGAGGGCGGCTGGCTTGGCATGAGCGCCCCTCAGGACGTGGGTGGCATGGGGTTGCCGATGACCCTTACGTCTGCGGTGAATGAAATGATGTCGGGCGCCTGCCTGTCACTGCAGCTTGCGCCTCTCATGAACCAGGGCCAGATCGAGGCGCTGGACCACCACGCCAGCGATGCGCTGAAGAAGCTCTACCTGCCGAAACTGATCTCGGGGGAATGGAGCGCCACCATGAACCTGACCGAGCCGCAGGCCGGATCGGATGTGGGTGCACTGAGCTCCAAGGCCGAGCCCAATGGCGATGGCACCTATGCTATTACCGGGCAGAAGATCTATATCTCCTGGGGCGACAACGACTTCACCGATAACGTCTGCCATCTGGTTCTGGCGCGACTTCCAGACGGAGCGCCAGGCACCAAGGGGATTTCGCTGTTCCTGGTGCCCAAGTTCCTGCCGGATGACAATGGTGATCCGGGCAAGGCCAATAGCCTCAAGGTGGTCAGCCTGGAGCACAAGCTTGGCCTGCACGGCAGCCCCACCTGCGTGATGCAGTATGATGGGGCGACCGGCTGGCTGGTGGGGGCGGAACATGGCGGCATGGCGGCCATGTTCACCATGATGAACAACGCCCGCCTTGGGGTTGGCGCACAGGGCGTCGGCGTGGCCGAGGCGGCCTATCAAAAGGCGCTGGCTTATGCGCTGGAGCGCAAACAGGGCAAGACCCCGTCGGGCGTCATCGCAGATCACGCGGATGTGCGGCGTATGCTGATGGAGATGAAGGCCGATGTCTTTGCCTCCCGTGCGATCCTTCTGGCCTGCGCCCATGCCATCGACATGGCGACCGCAACGCAAGAGCCGCTCTGTGCGGCCCGCGCAGCCTTCCTGACGCCGATCGCCAAGGCATTTGGCACGGATGTGGGGATCAAGGTGTCGGAAACCGGTGTGCAGGTGCACGGCGGCATGGGCTTCATCGAGGAAACCGGCGCCGCGCAATTCTGCCGTGACGTGCGGGTGAGTGCGATCTACGAGGGCACCAACGGCATTCAGGCCATGGATCTGGTGGCGCGCAAGATGATGGATGGCGGTGATATGGCCAACCGCCTGATGGACGAGATCGAAGAGCAGGCCGAACGCGCCCGCCCGGTCTATCCCAAAATGGCCGAGGCGGTCTGGCAGGCCTGTGAAAGCCTGCGTGAGGCGACCGACTGGCTGGTGGCACAAGAGGATCTGCAGAACCGCTTTGCCGGTGCCGTGCCCTATCTGCGCGCCTTTGCCCGCGTGCTCGGCGGTCACTACCACCTCGCCGCCGCGATGGCCGATCAGGGCGGGCCGCGCGAGAGGTTGGCGCGCTTCTACATCAAACGGATGCTGCCCGAGCACGCTGGTCTGCTGCAGCACGCGCAGGAAGGCGTCGAAGGCGTCATGGCACTGACCCTTGAAGAGCTGGCGCACTGATGGCCTCTGTTCCCGAAGTCGGCCCGCGCACCCCTTGGGAAGAGCCGCCCGCCATGGGCGAGGCGATCGAGGTGGCCGAAGGCGTCCTCTGGATGCGCCAGCCACTGCCGATGAAGCTGGATCACGTCAATGTCTACGCCTTTGACGAGGGCGATAGCTGGACCGTGGTTGACACTGGCTTCAATACCAAGAAAAGCCGCGGCATTTGGGAGACCTTGATGGCTGGCCCCCTGAAGGGCAAGCCGGTGTCTCGCGTCGTGGCAACGCATCATCACCCCGATCACATCGGTCTGGCGGGCTGGTTCCAATCCGAGCACGGCGCCGAACTGGTCACCACCCGCACCGCATGGCTGTTTTCGCGCATGCTGACGCTGGATGTGCAGGAGACCTGGCCCGAGGAAACCCTCGCCTATTACCGCAGCGCCGGTATGGACAAGGAGATCTACGACCAGCGTGTCGCCGACCGTCCCTTCAACTTTGCCGATACGGTCTATCCGATGCCGCTTGGCTTTACCCGGATCAAGCAGGATGATGTCTTCCGCATGGGCGGACGGGACTGGGATGTGCATATGGGAAATGGGCATTCGCCCGAACATGCGACCTTCTGGAGCCGTGACGACAATCTGGTGATCACCGGCGATCAGATTCTGTCCTCGATCAGCCCCAATATCGGTGTCTATGCAACGGAACCGATGGCAGACCCCTTGGGCGAATGGCTGGAGGCCTGCGAGCGTCTGGCGCCGCTGGCGCGGCACGACCATCTGGCGCTGGGCGGGCACAAGCTGCCTTTTTCGCGTCTGCCTTTGCGCATGCGGCAGCTCATCGACAATCACCACGGCGCGCTTGAGCGGCTGATGGAGCACCTTGATACACCGCGCACGGCGGCAGAGTGTTTTGCGCCCTTGTTCAAGCGCACCATCGGTGCAGGCGAATACGGGCTTGCTCTTGTCGAGGCGGTGGCCCATGTCAATCATCTCTACCACACGGGTCAGGTCAGCCGCGTTCAGCGCGAGGATGGCGCCTGGCTGTATCAGCGCAAGTGACGAGGGGCACCCGCGTGAGCGGGAAGGGGGCAACAGATGAGCGACAAGATCCACAGCCGTATTGAGACCAGTGCGGAGATTGCCGAGGCGGCGATCCTGCCGCAGGTACATGAGGTGCACTGCGATATCACCTCAGAGCATGTGACGCCGAAGCTGCCAAAGGCGATGCAGAAACCGGCCGAAGCCAAAAGCCCCGCCCGCTGGGCTTATGAGCGGATGATCCTCTACATTCAGAACTTCGAGGAGCAGCTCGACAGCGAACAAGAGGTCGCTATGGGCTTTGCCGGGGGTGAGGCCGGCGTCATGAGGATCGAAGGCATGGGGTATTTCGACCCCGATATCGTGACCTTTTATGGCTCGGACAGTGCAGGGACCCGCACTCAGCTGGTGCAGCACGTCACCCAGCTGAGCGTGATGCTGCGCGCCCTGCCCAAGGCGCAGCCCGAAACCCCGGCGACGCGCATTGGCTTTCGTCTGGCGCGCGATCTGGAAGAGGCGGCCGATGAAGATGCCGAGGCCTGAACGATTCGGGCGCTGTGGCGGAGCAGCTGCAGACCGGGCTGGCCGCTGATACGGATGGCAATTTCGCCGCAGCGGACAGGAATTTCGCAATGATGCGCTCTATTGACGTCGTGACAGGGCGCGTGAATTCCAGTATCCACGGGCAAAACAGACGCGAATAGGATATCGACACATGGCTGAGCATAAACCCGGTTCCATGGACATCACCGTTCAAGAGCAGACCTACGCAGGGTTCATCAAGTTTACCGTGCGCTTCTGCATATTTCTCGCCTTCCTGGCGGTCTTCCTTGCGGTTTTCGCAACCTGATCTGCGGTCCGAGTGATGCGTAAACCAGTGCTGCGACTGGCGCTTGTTGCGTCACTCGCGGGAGGGAGCATGGTGCTGTCGGGTTGCGCGTCGCAGCCGCAGCCGAACGCAGATGAGGCAACCCTTGAAAGGGTTGCCTATCGCCACGACGGCCCTCCGAAACTGACCCTCTACACCATGGTCAACAATCGCACCGGTGCGGGTGGACATACGTCGTTGATGGTCAATGCCTCTGAGCGGGTGATCTTTGATCCCGCCGGGTCCTTCTATGCCGACGTCGTGCCCGAACGGAACGACGTGCTTTATGGGATCACCCCCGCCGTTGAAAAGGCCTATCGCGGCTCTCACGCGCGCAGCACGCACCATGTTCTGGTGCAGGACATTCCCGTCACCCCGGAGCAGGCCCAGCTTGCCTATGAGCTGGTCGTGAAGAACGGCCGGGTGCCCGGCGCCTATTGCGCCAATGCCACCGCCTCGGTTCTGAAGCAGATTCCGGGCTTCGAGGACATAAAAGTGACCTTTTATCCTGTGAAACTGGCCGAACAGGTTGCCACACTTCCAGGTGTCACTGAGGCGCGTTACTATGAGAACGACAGTGCCGATCTGCAGGTCGGCCTTGCGCGCAACAATGCGATCCTGAACGGCGAATAAGGCGGGTTTAGCCGCCCAGATACAGCAGCAGAACAAAGGATGCTGCTCCGGTCCCCATCGCGAGCAGCACATTTTTGGTGAGGTATCCAACCGCGAGCGTCAGCGCTGCCACCGCCACATGAGGCAGGCTGGGCGTACCGCCGGTGGGGGCAGGCCAGGCAACCAGCGGTGCCACCAGCGCCGGGATGATGGCAACAGCTGTATACCGCAGGTGCCGCATCAGCCAGTCCGGCATGGCGCGCCCGCCGACGATCCCGATAAAGGCAAAGCGCAGGGCAAAGCTGCCCACCGCAAGCCCGATGATCGCGGTCCACAGGGTTGTCGGGTCGATACTGCTCATGTGCTCTGCTCCTTTGTGCGCCGCTCCAGCCAGACCTCGGCCCTGGCCCCTGCCATCATGCCTGCAAGGCCCGCAACGATCAGGCCCAGGTTATAAGGCAGGGCGGCGGCGGGCAGGGCCGTGGCAACAGCCACGAAACAGGCCACCACATGGGCTGGCGTGCGCAGCATCGGCCCGATCATGGCGAGAAAGGCCAGGGGCAGCACGAAATCCAGACCCCAGCTGTCCGGCACCTGCGCGCCGATCATCGCGCCTGTCACGGTCGCCGCCATCCAGCCCGGCGCCACCAAACCATTGGTGCCAAAGAAATAGGCCATCCGCTCGGGCACGGACATCTCGGGCTCGCTCTCGAATTTGACGATCGACAGCGCATAGGACTGATCCACCGTGAAATAGGCGGCAATGGCCCGCTGCCACAGCGGCGCCGACCCCAGATAGGGGGTGAGAGAGGCCGAGTACATCGCCACCCGCAGGTTCACCGCAAGCGCCGAAATCAGCACGATGAGAATCGGTGCATTCTCCTGCATCAACTGCAGCGCGGTAAATTGGGCTGATCCGGCAAAGACAGCCAGCGAGAAGGTCAGCGCCTCGGGGACAATCAGTCCTGCTTCGGCGGCCAGAACGCCGAACAACAGGCCAAAAGGTCCTGAAACCAGAAGAAATGGCGCGCCATCCCGCACGCCTCTCCAAAAGGCCGATTTCGTGGTGGTGGTCGCCATTTGCCCGTCCTAAATTGAGAAGGTTCAAAATTGAGCCGCACCAAAGGGCTGCCGCACAGGCCTATGGGGGATTGGGGAGGTTTGCAATTGGCAAAAGCCGAGGATCACGCAGAGTATATCATCGCGCCCGCGCCGCAGAACGGGCGGCTGACCCGCGCCGTCACCGGAGTGGATCATACCGGGGCGGAAAGTGAGATTTCGGTGGTCGAGGAACGCCCGCTCACGATTTACCTAAACCGGCAAGAAATCGTCACCGCCATGACCATCGGGGATTATCCCGAATATCTGGCGCTGGGGTTTCTGCGCAATCAGGGCATGCTGCGCGACGATGACGTGATCACCCGCGTCGATTACGACGAAGAGCTGGAAACCGTGGTGGTGCGCACCGAGGTAGAGACCAGTTACGAGGAAAAGCTGCAGAAAAAGACCCGCACCTCCGGCTGCGCTGTAGGCACCGTCTTTGGCGACATGATGGAGGGGCTGGAGGACGTTCGCCTGCCCGCCACGCCGGTG
The DNA here is from genome assembly GCA_027019165.1 of Pseudophaeobacter sp. Classification (GTDB taxonomy): domain Bacteria; phylum Pseudomonadota; class Alphaproteobacteria; order Rhodobacterales; family Rhodobacteraceae; genus Phycobacter. The sequence continues at coordinate 52,958 of JALUXC010000026.1, read as the reverse complement.
CGCACGTCGTGGCTTTATGCGCTGGCGCATAAGATCAACCGCACGCCCTCCCTTTACCTTGAAGCTGGCGCGATCCACGGCACGGTGCTGTGCCACCGCGATCGCCCGCTGGTCTATATGGAGGACGTGGGCCGCCACAACGCAGTGGACAAGATCGCGGGATGGATGCTCTCGACGGGTAGCAATCCATCGGACAAGATCCTCTACACCACTGGGCGCCTGACTTCGGAAATGGTGATTAAGACGGCGATGATGGGCATCCCGGTGCTGGTCTCTCGATCTGGCTTTACCGCCTGGGGGGTAGAGATCGCCCGCGAGGTCGGACTGACCCTGATTGGCCGGATGCGCGGGCAGCGGTTTATCTGCCTCTCTGGCGAGGACCGTCTGGAGCGCGACGTGGATCCCGCAGCGATGCCGCAGGAAGACAAGAAACATCGCAGGAAGAGCGCGGGATGAGCGCAATAGGACAGGCATATCCATGAGCAGCGAACTAGGAATCTGGATTGTTGCTGGCGCTGTCCTGTGGATTGTGATTGGCTTCTCCGGCATATTTCTCTTCTGGAAGGGAAGGCACAATTTGGGTGTGTATTTCACCGAAATGGAGCAGACTCCATGGGAGCAGCGCGCCGCACTCGGGTGGAAGCTGGAGAACCCAGCGACTCCGGTATTGGGCGTTGCAAGCCAGTACTCCCACGGGCGGCTGTTTTGGAGGTTGGCCCTTTGGGGGTCTCCCCCTCAACTTGAACACACACCGCGTGCAATCGAGGCCCTTCGGAAATATCGAAGAGTGTGCTTGATTTCCGCCATGCTTCAAGGGCTATTGGTGGCGGCATTGGGCATTATGATGGCTCCCGACATATTCTTTTTCGCGCTAGCGGCTTTTTTTCTTTCAATCATTTTGGTGCGCCCGCAACGCTGGACGGAGGATCCACGATGACCAAACCCCTCGGCGTGATCCTTGCTGGCGGTCTGGCCACGCGCATGGGCGGTGGTGACAAGGGGCTCTTGAACATCGGCGGGCAAAGCCTTTTGTCCCGCGTGATTGACCGGCTGTCGCCGCAGGTGGCGGGTCTTGCGCTCAACGCCAATGGCGACCCGGACCGCTTTGCCGATCTTGGCCTGCCGGTGGTGGCTGACAGCATCGAAGGTTTTGCCGGGCCGCTTGCTGGCGTGCTGGCGGGGCTCGACTGGGCTGCGGAGCAAGGCGCTGAGGCCATCGTGACCGCCGCCGCCGATACGCCCTTCTTCCCGACCGATCTGGTGGACCGGCTGGTCGCGGCCTCTGCGGGGCAGGCGCATCCCCTGGTGCTGGCGACCACGCCCCGCACCGGGGATGAGCTGAAATCCGGTGGGCGCAGCCGCGTCAATCGTCATCCCACATTCGGCCTTTGGCCGGTGGCCCTGCGCGATGATCTGCGCGCCGCTCTCAATGATGGTCTGCGCAAGGTGGTCTTGTGGACCGATGCGCACGAGGGCCGCGAGGCGCTGTTTGACGCCAGCCCCTTTGATCCCTTTTTCAACGTCAACACGCCCGAGGATCTGGCGCGTGCGGAAAGACTGCTGACATGAAGATTTACGGAGTGACCGGCTGGAAGAACGCCGGAAAAACAGGCCTGATGGAGCGCTTGGTGGCCGAATTCTGCGCCCGTGGCCTGACGGTTTCGACCCTGAAACACGCGCACCACAGCACCGAGGTGGACCGCCCCGGCACCGACAGTTATCGCCACCGCGAGGCGGGCGCCTCGGAGGTGCTGCTCGCCTCGCCCAACCGGGTTGCCATCATGCAAGAGCTGCGCGGCGCGCCGGAACCTCCGTTCACCGAGCTCTTGTCCCGGATGCGCCCCGTCGATCTGGTGCTGGTCGAAGGCTTCAAGCGCGAGCCGCACCCCAAGATCGAAGCCTATCGCACCAGTGCGGGCAATCCGCTGATCGCACCTGGCGATCCCACGATCCGGGCGGTGGCCAGTGATATTCCGCTGGATCTGGACCGACCGGTCTTTGATCTGGATGACACAGGCGTTATTGCCGATTTCATTGCCGGTGAACTGGGCTTGTGACGGGGTTTGATACCTTTGTGATGGTGGATTGGTCCGGTGGCAACGATACCGGAGCCGCGCCGGGCAAGGATGCCATATGGGCCTGTGCGGCCAATTCCGGGGGCGCTGACGATCCTCGGTATTTTCGCAACCGCCAACTGTTCGAGGACTGGCTATGCGATCGCATCGAAACCGCACTGCATCTGAACGAGCGGCTCTGCCTGGGCTTTGATTTCCCCTTTGCCTATCCGGCAGGCTTTGCCAAGGCGCTGACCGGGCAGGATGATCCGCTGGCTTTGTGGGGTTGGTTCGAAGCGCGGATCGAAGATGCACCCAAGGCCAACAACCGCTTTGATATCGCAGGTGAGATCAATCGCCGCTTTGGCGGGCAGGGTCCGTTCTGGGGCAATGGGCTGAAGCGCGACATAGAAGGGCTGCCGCGCACCAAGCGCAGCTACCGAAACCCCTTTGCCGAGCGGCGCCGGGTGGAGCAGTTGACACGCGGAACCTTCACCTGCTGGCAGATGTCCGGGGCCGGATCCGTGGGTGGCCAGGTGATGATGGGGCTGCCTGTCTTGGCCCGTCTGCGCCGCCGCTTTGCGGGCCATGTCTCTGCCTGGCCGTTCGAGCCTTTGGACAGCAGTGTGGCCCTGGTCGAGATCTGGCCATCCCTGACGGTTTCAAAGGCGCCGGACCATTGGATCAAGGATGCCTGGCAGGTGCAGCAGGTGGCACTGGAACTCGCCCGCCGCCCTGTGGCAGAACTGAACCGGATGCTGGATGTCACCGCCCCCGAAGAGGGCTGGATCCTGGGAGTAGAGCCGAGATGACGCTGAAACCGCCGCCCTTGCGGGATGATTGCTTTGCCTTGCCTGCGGGCGTGAACTGGACCCCGGTGGATGAGGCGCTGGTGCTGCTGCGCGACCGGCTCGCACCTGTGACCGGGATCGAGACACTGCCTCTGGGTCAGGCGGTTGGCCGGGTGCTGGCCAGCGATGTCGTTGCCCGCCGGTCAAACCCGCCGCAACCCAATACCGCAGTCGATGGCTATGGCTTTGCCGGCCCCGCGCCCCAGGGCGCGCAGGTGATGGATCTGGTGGAGGGCCGCGCCGCCGCAGGCGTGCCTTTCATTGGAGAAGTGCCGCCCGGTAAAGCGATCCGCATCCTCACTGGCGCTGCCCTGCCGGAGGGTGTCGATACGGTGATCCTGGAAGAGGATGTTTCAACCAATGGCCAGCAGATCGCCTTTCACGGCCCCCTGAAACAGGGTGCCAATACCCGTCGCGCGGGTGAAGATGTGGCACAAGGCGATGTCATTCTGCCTGCGGGCCGGGTGATCACGCCAGCCGATCTGGCCTTGGCGGCCGCGACCGGAATTGCCGAGCTGCCCGTGCGCAAGGCGCTGCGTGTTGGCGTGCTTTCCACGGGGGATGAGCTGCGTGAAGCGGGGGAGGCGGCGGGGCTTGGCCAGATTTATGATGCCAACCGGCCGATGCTTCTGGGCCTTTTGGGCCAGATGGGAGTGACACCCGTGGATCTGGGGCGTGTCGGCGATGACCGCAGCGACTTGCGCCGCCTTTTTGATGCGGCGGCAGGACAGGTGGATATCATCCTGACCAGCGGCGGCGCCTCTGCCGGGGATGAAGATCATGTGTCGGCCCTGTTGCGGGAGACAGGCGCAATGCAGGAGTGGCGCATCGCATTGAAACCCGGCCGCCCTCTGGCGCTGGGGCTGTGGCAGGGGGTGCCGGTCTTTGGCCTGCCGGGCAATCCGGTGGCGGCTCTGGTCTGCACGCTGATCTTTGCCCGCCCGGCGATGGGGGTTCTGGCTGGTGCGGGTTGGAAAGATCCGCAAGGCTTTGAGGTGCCTGCGGCCTTTGAGAAACGGAAAAAGCCGGGGCGGCGCGAGTACCTGCGTGCCCGCATCCGAGAAGGGCGAGCCGAGGTCTTTAAATCCGAAGGATCGGGGCGCATCAGCGGCCTCAGCTGGGCCGAAGGTCTTGTGGAGCTTGGCGACGATGCAGCACATATCCGGCTAGGGGATCCCGTGCGGTTCCTGCCTTATGGCAGCTTTTCCCTGTAGCACCTGGCTTCACGAGAGCGGTGCGCTCCCGCCCGTTCAGCGTCATTGCTGGCAATGACCTTCACGGTTGGGCCGGGCGCCCTGCGGTGCAGGGCGCATGTCGGTTGCCGAAACGCCGCGCCCTGCGCGGTGCTGGGCCCAACGGGAAAGCGGCAATCTGTTGATTGTCGCGTTCCGGGCGGGAGAGCACCGCTTTTGATTGAAGGTCCGGCGCAGCCAAAGTGTTAACGGTCAGTCGAAGGTGCCGGCAACGCGGCCCACCAGCATAAAGGCGCGGGCGGTGCGGGTGTCTCCGAGGGCCGAGATTTCGCTGTCGCTGGCCTCGGTCTCGAAATCGGTGAACATCTGATCAAAGCGGCGCAGGAAGTGATGCGCGGCGTCGCGGAAGATCGGATCCTGCTTCATCCGCGCTGCAGTCAACGCAAGCGAGGTGCGATCCCTTATGCCACCAAGGGCCGCCACCGCGCGCCCGCGGGCGCCTTGCGCGAACTGGCGCCAGATCTCCGGGCGGGCCATGTCGGGCCGCAGATCGTCCATATAGATTCCATCCTGGCTGAGCAGGGTCAGAACGTCCTGTGCGGCCTGAATGACCTGCGCTGCCTTGCGATCTTTGAGCGCGGCGCGCAGGGCTGTGAACCCTTCCTCGTCTTCGGCGGTTTCCGGGAAGTTGAGGGCGCGGATGAACTGATCCATCGCCAGCGGCGGGCTCATCTCATCCGAGGGCGTGCCGAGCGCGAGGGTGCCCTGATCCGCTGCGGCCATCTGCGCGGCCTCGGCCGGGATCGCGGGGCGCGGAGCGCTGCGGCGGCTGCTCTGGAAGGTTGCGAGGGCGCTTTCGGTCTTCCGCGTGGCCTCGGCAATTTCTTCCAGCTTCTTGGCCACCGAAGGCTCGGCCACGGCAGAGGCCTGCTGGGCGTGGGTCAGGTAGCTGTGCCGCAGCCCGTCGACCGCGGATTGCAGGCGCTGCGTTTCGCCTTGAATGATCCGGACAGAGCGCAGTACCGCAGCGCCGACCCAGAGCAGGACCACCGGCAGGAAAATCGCCAGCGCATTGAGAACCCAGGCGCTCCAGTCTCCTGCACCGTCAGGTTCGGAAGGAACGAGCAGATATGCGGCCAGCACCCCCAGTGCCCACAGCGCCCCCAGCAGGATCGCAACCGTCTCCGCCCCGCCAAGAGCCGGAGGCGATGGACGCTCCAGCGTTCCAAGGGGTTGGCCGGACAGGCTCTTCTTGCTGGGGTCAGAGGCGGTCATGACAGGCGCGGTCTACCTTCTTCAGGAATAAACGATCTTCAAAATCTCATAGGCGCGTTCACCACCGGGGGTGCGCACCTCCACACTGTCGCCTTCTTCCTTGCCGATCAAGGCCCGGGCGATGGGGGATTTGATGTTCAAAAGGCCGGCTTCGATATTGGCTTCATGCTCGCCGACGATCTGCCAGGTCTTTTCCTCGTCGGTGTCCTCATCTACGACGGTGACACGGGCGCCGAATTTGACCGAGCCTGAGAGCTTGGAAGGGTCGATCACATCGGCAAGGCTCAGCAAGCCTTCGAGCTCCTTGATGCGGCCCTCGATGAAGGACTGCTTTTCGCGGGCAGAATGGTATTCGGCGTTCTCGGACAGATCGCCCAGCTCGCGGGCTTCGGCGATGGCCTGGATGATGGCCGGGCGTTCGACGGATTTCAGGTTCTTGAGTTCCGCTTCCAGGGCCTGAAAGCCCTTGGGGGTCATCGGGATCTTTTCCATGGGTTCGGTCCGCTTTCGTCTGGTCGTTCTTGCTTATGGTTCTTGTCTTATGAACGGCGCAGCCCCGCCGCAGGGGCGGCGGGGCGAAGGCTCGTGTTGGCAATTACCTGACCCAATCATGGGGCGAATTGCAAGAGGGACCAGTCGTGGCGGGCAGAGTTTTGCTGCAAACTTCGCGGCTTGCAGTGATTTCTACCGTTTTGCGCCTTGCCGGGGCGGTAACGGATCGCTGACCGGCAAATGCCGCTCCATGCGCCAATAGTCTGCCTGCTCCCGGCTGCCGTCTGCGCGGTGCCGGTCGTGACGCTGGGCCAGACGCATCATGTCAATCGTATTGAACAAGCTCATATTCCACTCCTTCGTTGTCCAAAAAATAGAACCTCCGGCCGGGTTCGTAATCGGCGTGGTTGATCGGGGTGAAGCCCGCTTCCTTGACAGCCTCTTCGGCACGATCGAGGTCATCGACAATCAGCGCCAGGTGATTGAGCGCGCCCTTGTTGGCGTAGCGGGGCAGGGGATCTTTGATGTCCTCGGGCGGGGAGTAGAGCGCCATGTAGCTGTCCTTGTTGCCCACATGCACAGAGTATCCACCGTGGATCGCGGGGCCTTCCCAGCGGATGTGCCAGCCAAAGACCTTTTCCATCCAGGCGGCGGTGGCATGAGGGTCGGCAACGCAGACGTTCGCGTGTTCCAGAATGGCTGTCATTTCGAATCTCCTTTGCTATCCATTGATCCTTGTGTAATTTCTCAACCTAACTTTAGATCAAGCTATTTCTTGCATCAGGGAGATGTTCGCTATGGCAACCACAGCAGGGGTTTCTATTGGCTACCTGGCAGAGCGCACGGGCCTCGCCGTTTCTGCCATCCGCTATTATGAGGCGCAGGGGCTGGTGGAGCCCTGGCGCAATGCGGGCGGGCAGCGGCGGTTTCATCGTTCTGACCTGAGGCGGCTGAGTTTCGTGATGATCGCCCAGCAGTTCGGGTTTTCCCTGCCAGAAATCCGGGGCTTTCTAAAAAGTCTGCCGGGCAGGCGAACCCCGACACAGGAGGATTGGGCGGCGATCTCGACCGAGTTCCGCGAGCATCTGGACCGGCGAATCGAGACGTTGATGAAGCTGCGCGACAATTTGGACGGCTGTATCGGCTGCGGTTGCCTGTCCCTGCCCAGATGCGCGCTATATAACCCGCAGGACAGGGCGGCAGAAAAAGGCGCGGGGCCGCGTTACCTGATGGGAGACAGTCCCGAGGTGGGCCCGGAGGCTCAAAATGAGGGGGAGAGGCGCTGAAATGGGCATGAATTGCACGCAAAACGCCGTTCTGCGGGAATGTAACGCAGAGTATGCATTGACCTTGCCTTTCTGCAGCCGCTAAGCAACCGCGAAAGAAAATTGCGCCCAGGACCATCTGTCCGGTGCGGACAGACACGAACGATAGCCAAGGAGCACATCATCTATGGCCGAGATTGAACGCGAAGCGATGGAATATGACGTTGTGATCGTCGGAGCCGGCCCTGCTGGCCTGTCGGCGGCGATCCGTCTGAAACAGCTGGACAGCGACCTGGATGTCGTGGTGCTGGAAAAAGGCTCCGAGGTGGGCGCGCATATCCTGTCGGGCGCCGTTCTGGATCCCTGCGGCCTTGATGCGCTGATCCCCGACTGGAAGGAAAAGGGCGCACCGCTCAACACGCCGGTCGAGGAAGACAATTTCTACATGCTGGGTGAAGCGGGCGAGATCCGGATTCCCAACTTCCCGATGCCGCCCCTGATGAACAACCATGGCAACTACATCGTTTCCATGGGCAATGTCTGCCGCTGGATGGCCGAACAGGCCGAAGAGCTGGGCGTCGAGATCTTCCCGGGCATGGCCTGCTCCGAGCTGGTCTATGGCGACAAGGGTGAAGTCAAAGGCGTGGTCGCGGGTGTCTTTGGGCTGGAGGCCGATGGATCCTATGGTCCCAACACCGAGCCGGGCATGGAACTGCACGGCAAATATGTCTTCCTGTCCGAAGGCGTGCGCGGCTCGCTCTCGAAAGAGGTGATCGCGAAATACGGCCTGTCTGACGGCAAGGAGCCGCAGAAATACGGCGTCGGCATGAAAGAGATCTGGGAGATCGACCCGGCCAAGCACAAGGAAGGCAGCGTCACCCACACAATGGGCTGGCCGCTGAATGCCAACGCGGGCGGGGGATCTTTCATCTATCACCTCGAGAACAACCAGGTTTACGTGGGTTTCGTGGTGCACCTGAACTACAAGAACCCGCATCTTTACCCCTATATGGAGTTCCAGCGCTTCAAACATCACCCGATGGTGGCGGAGCTGCTGAAAGGTGGCAAGCGCGTGGCCTATGGTGCCCGCGCCATCACCGAGGGCGGCTACCAGTCCATGCCCAAGCTGACCTTCCCGGGCGGCGCGCTCTTGGGCTGCTCTGCCGGTATGGTCAACGTGCCGCGTATCAAGGGCAACCACAACGCCATGCTGTCGGGCAAGGCCGCAGCCGAAGCCGCCTATGAGATGATCAAGGCCGAGACCACCGATCAGGAGCTGACTGCCTATGAGGCGGAGGTGCGCAATGGCGCCATCGGCAAAGACCTCAAGATGGTGCGCAATGTCAAACCGATGTGGTCCAAGTGGGGGCTCACGGCCTCGCTTATGCTGGGCGGTCTGGACATGTGGACCAACAACATCCTTGGTTTGTCGCTGTTCGGCACCCTCGGCCACGGCAAGAGCGACGCCGAAGCGACCGAGGACGCCAGCAAGCACCAGCCCATCGATTATCCGAAACCCGATGGCACCCTGTCTTTTGACCGGCTGACCAACGTCTCCTTTGCGATGACGAACCACGAGGAAAGCCAGCCCTGCCACCTGAGGCTTGGCAATGCCGATACCCCGATCTCGGTCAACCTGCCGAAATATGACGAGCCCGCACAGCGCTATTGCCCGGCGGGCGTCTACGAGGTGGTCGAAAAGGATGGCAAGCCCGAGTTCGTGGTGAACTTCCAGAACTGCGTGCACTGCAAGACCTGCGACATCAAGGATCCAAGCCAGAACATCACCTGGACCACACCGCAGGGCGGCGATGGGCCGAACTACCCGAACATGTGAGGCTGCTGCAGGGAAAACGCCCGACTTTGGGCAGGTTTCCACCCAGCTTGCGGCAAATAACGTAAAAGTGGGGCGTCCATCCGGGCGCCCCATTGCGTGTCAGCCGCCTGCAGATTACGTTTTTCACAACGCTTCGCTTGAAGTCATCCAACACCCTTGGGGGAGGTCCCTGTGCCGGTTCAAACACTTCGTACCCTGTCATCCAAGGCGCTGATCGCGCTTGCCGTCACGCTGACGGTGCCTTTTGCGGCACCAGCGCCGGTGCAGGCCGATGGTTTGGCCGGGGCCTATCTGGCCGGACGCGCCGCCACCTATGAAAGCGACTTTTCCGCCCAGGCCGAATATTACACCCGTGCCCTGGTCCGTGACCCGGGCAACCCAATACTGATGGAGAACGTTGTGTTTGCCCAACTGGCGCAAGGGCAACTCAAACATGCGATTCCGGTGGCGCAGCGCCTTTGGCAGATGGAGTTGCGTAGCCATGCGGCCAATATGGTCATGGTCGGGGATTTCGCTCAGAGGGGGGCCTTTGTCGATATTCTCTCACGGGATCTGGAAATGCGGGCTATTCACCCCCTGGTGGATGGCCTTCTGATCGCTTGGGCTCATATGGGCGAAGGTGCGGTTTCTGCTGCGATACAGAGTTTCGAAACCCTGGCGGAGGATCAGAACCTGCGCCCCTATGCGCTTTATCACCAGGCGCTGGCTCTGGCGTCGGTCGGGGACTACAAGGGCGCAGAAGAGATGTTTGCTGCCGACGGCGGACAGTTGACCCGTCTGTCGCGGCAATCGGTTCTGGCGCGTCTGCAGATCCTGTCTCAACTGGGTGAGTTCGAAAAGGCGCTGGAGGTTCTCGAGGCGACATTTGGAATAGCCACTGATCCCGCCCTTGCCGATCTGCGGGCGAACCTTGAAGCGTCAGAGCCGATTGGATTTTCTATTGCGCCCACACCGCTGGAGGGGATTGCAGAGGTCTTTTTCACCATGGGATCGGCGCTCAACGGTCAGCAGCCGGGAGACTATGTTCTGATGTATGCCCGGATGGCTGCGGCTCTCAATCCCGCACATGTGGATGCCGTTCTGCTAAGCGCTGAAGTGCTGGATGATCTGGGCCGTTTCCCTCTGTCCATCGAAACCTACAAGAAGGTGCCGCGGGAGCATCCTGACTACTATGCCGCTGAAATGGGCCGAGCTGAGGCGCTGCGACGCTCTGCAAAACCCGATGCGGCGGCAGAGGTTCTGAACCATCTGGCTGAAGCCTACCCCGAATTGTCGCAGGTTCATGTCAGTCTGGGTGATCTTCTGCGCCAGGAGGAAGACTACGCTGGGGCGATTGTTGCCTATGACAAAGCGCTTGAATTCACACCCGATGACTCGGGCAGCCGCTGGTTCCTCTATTATGCGCGCGGGATCAGTCATGAACGGCTCGACATGTGGGACAAGGCCGAGGCTGATTTCCGGGCCTCTCTTGCGCTTGAGCCGGATCGCCCGCAGGTGCTGAACTATCTGGGATATTCTCTGGTCGAAAAGCGGAAGAACCTGGATGAAGCGCTCGACATGATTGAACGCGCGGTCGCCGCTCGTCCGGATTCTGGCTATATCGTCGATTCCCTTGGCTGGGTTCTCTATCGTCTTGGTCGCTATGACGAGGCTGTCGGCCATATGGAACGCGCGGTTGAGCTGATGCCGGTGGACCCTGTGGTCAATGATCACCTTGGCGATGTTTTCTGGGCCGTTGGACGCAAACGCGAAGCGGAATTCCAGTGGAAACGCGCTTTGTCGTTTATCCGCGCGGGCGAGGGGGATGGGGAGGCTGATCCAGACCGCATTCGCCGCAAGCTGGAGGTCGGCCTCGATGTGGTCCTGGCTGAAGAAGGTGCGGAGCCTCTGAAGGTTGCCAATGGCGGTTGAGGCCTTTGCTCCGGCCAAGATAAACCTGACCCTGCATGTGACCGGCCGCCGCACCGATGGTTATCACCTTTTGGATTCACTGGTGGCCTTTTGCGATGTTGGGGATGTGATCCGGGTGCGGCCATCACCGGAGCTGACGTTACGTGTGACGGGCCCAAAGGCCGAAGGTGTGCCGACCGATGGATGCAATCTTGTTATGCGTGCCGCAGAACTGATGCGGCAGGGTGGGCAGGGGGCGGACATCACTCTGGAGAAACACCTTCCTGCGGCTGCGGGGATCGGGGGTGGGTCTTCGGATGCGGCTGCGGCCTTGCGTGCAGTGTCAGAGCTATGGAGTGCGGAGCTGCCGGGGCAGGTTGATCTGCTCTCCCTGGGGGCCGATGTGCCAGTCTGCATGGATCCCGGCAGCTGGCGGATGGAAGGGATTGGAGAAACGCTGTCCCGTGTACCGGCTCTTCCCAAGTGTGAGATTCTTTTGGTGAACCCTGGGGTGTCGGTGCCCACTCCGGCAGTGTTCCGCAGTCTGACCTCGCGAGAGAATGCACCGATGCCGCGGTCCTTGCCGTATTGGAAAACGGCAGCAGACTTGGCGCACTGGCTGGCAGGGCAGCGCAATGATCTGCAGGCGCCTGCCGTTGCGCTGGAGCCTGTCATCGGAACCGTGCTGGAACGACTGAAGGCGACAGGCGCCCTGTTCTGTGCCATGTCCGGATCGGGCGCAACGTGTTTTGCGCTGTTCCCTCCAAGCAGCGGTGATGCAAAGCGGGCGATGGAAGATATCCGATCTGCCTATCCTGACTGGTGGGCTTCGTCAGGAACGCTGCTCTAGCCCAAAAAGTTGCGAGGGGCTCCCGTGCCTTTGCACCGCATCAAAGATGCGGTGCAAAGCCTTGGGTCCGGCAGCGCGCCTGCGGCGCGCTGTTTCGGATTTCTGCTGAGAGGCTCCTGATGAGCAGGAGTGCTCCTCAGGAGCCAGACCAAGTGTGGTTCATCAAAACCCGCCTCAAGGGCAAGCCGCGCGATGCGCGGAGGCTGCGCCTCCCTTGACCCGGGTTTTGACGTCTATGTGACGCTTCCACGTTGCGACAGCATCGGGCTTTGCCCGATGCCGGGCCCAAGGCCGCTAAGGATGGGGTGGTGTAGCCATCGCATCCTGCGGGCGCGGGAGAGCTTCTTTCCCGGTCTGAACAGTGGTTTCGAGGTCAGTGCAGGCGGGCAACAACGTAGTCGGCCAGGTCGTGCAGCATCTGGCGAATCGGGTGATCGGGCAGGGTGCTGATCGCCTCTTTTGCCTTGTCGGCCCAGGCAATGGCGTCGCGCCGCGTAGCATCGAGCGTGCCGTATTTGTTCATCAGCGACAGGGCCTGTTCGAGATCGCCGTCTTCCTGGCGGCCCTTTTCAATGGTCCGTGTCCAAAAGGCGCGCTCATCTTCAGTGGCCTGGGCCACGGCTTTGATCACAGGAAGTGTCAGTTTGCGTTCGCGGAAATCATCGCCAACGTTCTTGCCGGTGGTCTTGCTGTCGCCCTGATAGTCCAAGAGATCATCGGCAATCTGGAACGCAATGCCAAGCGCATCGCCATAATCGAACAGCGCTTTGACCCGGTCCTCATCCACACCTGCGATCACGCCGCCAACCTCGGTCGCGGCTGAAAACAGCGCCGCTGTCTTGCCGCGCACCACCTGCAGATAGATGGCCTCATCTGTCTTGAGGTCCGTGGCCGCAGTCATCTGCAGCACTTCGCCTTCGGCAATTGTTGCCGCGGCATTGGCGAGGATATCGAGTACCCGCAGCGAGCCTGTCTCGACCATCAGCTGAAAACTGCGCGCAAAGAGATAGTCGCCCACCAGAACCGAGCTTTTGTTGTCCCACAAAAGGTTCGCCGTGGGGCGGCCCCGGCGCTGGCCGCTTTCGTCCACCACATCATCGTGCAGCAGCGTTGCAGTATGAATGAACTCGACCGTGGCGGCCAGTTTCACGTGGTTGTCGCCCTCATAGCCGCACAGGCGCGCGGCCGCCAGGGTCAGCATTGGGCGCAGGCGCTTTCCGCCAGCCTCGACCAGATGCGCGGTCACCTCGGGGATGCGCGGCGCATGCTCTGAGGCCATACGAGTGCGGATCAGAGTGTTTACCGCTGCCATTTCCTCGCTCAGGGTGGCTGCCAGCAGCTCGTGCGGCTTTTGCATTATGACTTGGTCCATTGCAGTCTCGGCTTTCACGCTCGACAAGGTAGTGCCCTTGCTCTTAGATCCATCCCCATGAAGGAACTTCTGCGCAGCACCGATCCAACCGTCCTGGCCTTTGCCTCCGCCCTTCTTGAGGGTGAGGATATAGACTGCTTTCATGTGGACGTAAATATGAGCGTCCTCACCGGAGGGATCGGGGCGATACCACAGCGATTGCTGGTTCACCCGGATGACTATGACCCTGCGCTCAAGGTCATGCGAGACAATCAAATCCCCTTGGGCAGGTGAGCGTGTTCTCAGATAGTGATCTGACGTGCAACGACTTTCTTGGTGGTCGGTTGCGGCTCTTGCAGCCTGCAAAGGGCTATCGCGCTGGTGTGGATCCGGTTCTGCTTGCGGCGAGTGTTGCGGCGGAACCGGGAGACAGTGTGTTGGAACTGGGCTGCGGCGCGGGGCAGGCGCTTTTGTGTCTTGGGGCGCGCATCAAAGGTCTGTCCCTGACCGGAGTGGAGCTGCAGGGGGCCTATGCAGACCTTGCGCGTCGTAACGCCGCGCTCAATGAGCAGGCGCTGGAAGTCTTTGAGGCGGATTTGTCCGCGCTTCCGGCTGACTTGCGGCAGCGCCAGTTTGCCCATGTCATCGCAAACCCGCCCTACTATCGTGCAGGCGCCCACAGTCAGGCCGAGGATGCGGGGCGGAGGGTGGCCCTGGGCGAGAACACCCCGTTGCAAGACTGGGTTTCAGTTGCTGCCAAACGGCTGGCCCCGGGCGGTTCTCTGCACATGATCCAGCGGGCCGATCGGTTGCCGGATATGCTGGCTGCCTGCGAAGGGCGGCTTGGCTCGATAGAAGTTCTGCCTTTGGCGCCGCGGCAGGGGCGGGCCGCAGAGCTGGTGATCCTGCGCGCGCGCAAGGGGGGCAAAGCCGCCTTTCGCCTGCATGCGCCGCTTGTCCTGCACGAAGGGGCGCGCCACGAGCGGGACGGGGAGAGTTACTGCGCCGAGATCTCTGCGGTGTTGCGGCAGGGCGCGCCGCTCCCCTGGCCATCGGCGCGGTGATTGAGCGAAAATGAGGCTCTGACATCTGTGATCCGGGATTTCGCAGCCGCGCAAATGTGGGTGTGCGGCCTACGTCTTTCAAGCATCTGATGACCTTTTGGCGCTTCAATTGCGCCCTTATTGCCGATCAGAGCGGCCGATTTTGGCGGTCTTTGGCTTATGCGACAATTTGATGACAAAACAGTGCGTCTGCAGCGTGACAGATTCGATTTCTTGTGCTCCACTCGAGATGTCCTGCAGCGTGCAGGGCGTATCTTGCTCAAAAAGGAGGAACGGCATGAGCCTCAGCTCGCATCTGACTGAACTGAAGAAGAAGCACGAGCACCTCAGCATGGAAGTCGAACAGGCCCAACGCGCACCCGGCGCGGACGGTCTGCAAGTCGCAGCCATGAAAAAGCAGAAACTAAAGCTCAAGGAAGAGATCGAGCGACTATCGTCCGCCGAACTGGCCCATTGAGCCACCCGTCCCGGCAGTGGTTCGGGGGAATATGATCTAAGGCGGCGCTACCATGCGCTGCCGCAAACCTCGGAACGACCCAAGACCGGGCTGCCGAACCACGGCAGCCCTTTTGCATTTCAGCGCGTCAGGTGCGCTCGGCTTTTGCGCTGGCTCGTGCGGCCATCAGGGCGCCCAGGGTGATCAGCAGGGCGGCAATGGCCAGGGACCATGTCGGGGCGGCAACGCCAAAGACAACCAGGATCACCGTCGAAAGCAGCGGCGCCGCATAAGAGCTGGTTCCCAAGAGCTGAATGTCCCCTTTCTTGACGCCAATGTCCCAGACGTAGAAGGCCAGCCCAACCGGCCCCAGCCCCAGCCCGATGGCCGAAAGCCAGCCGATGGTGCCCTCTGGCCAGACCGTTTCTTCCAGGGCGAAATGCATGCCCCAGGACAAGACCGCCGTTGCGAGACAAAACACGGCGACAGTGGCCGTCGGCGCATTGCCCAAGCGCCGGGACAGGACAGAGTAACTGGACCAGGTAAGCGCGCAGAGGAAGGCCAGCCCGTAGCCCGGCAAATACTGCGTGTCGATGCCGGTTGCCCCGCCCTCAAGGATCGTGGCGGCACCGGCAAAGGCCAGCAGCGCCCCAAAAAGGTGGCCGAGCCGCAGGCGCTCACCGGGCAGGAGGCCTGAGAACAGGACGATCAGCAGCGGCCAGAGATAGGCGATCAGCCCCGCTTCGGCAGCAGGGGCAAGCCGCAGGGCAGAGAAGTAGAGCGCGTGATAGCCAAAAAGCCCCAATGTGCCAAACAGATAGACGCGCACAGGGACGTGGCGCAGATCCCGCAATCCGCCGCTCAGGAAGGTCCAGACAAGGCCAATAGAGCCGCCGATGGTAAAGCAGATCGCATTCAGCAGCAGAGGCGGGGCAGGCGCTGTGCCGACGGTAAAGAGCGCCAGCAGCGCCCAGAGAAGCACGGCGACAAATCCGATCGCGGTGGCCCGGCGTTGCGCAGGGAGGGCTTGGTCAGCTGTCATTCGAGGGAGATCTCTTCTACGGGGATGATCTCGAAACCTTCCGACACATAGGAGGTTTTTTCAATCTCGCCCATGAACCAGTCGTGAAAGGCTTTGATCTGTGGGCGTTCTTCGGTGCCTTTTGCACAGACAAAGCGAAACCGGCCCTGAATGCCGATGGCGGTTTTGAACGGCGCGACCAGGCGGCCAGCGTGAAGGTCCGTGACGATCACAGCCCGGCGTCCAAGGGCAACGCCGACGCCTGCAAGGGCTGCGTCAACCGCATGGTCTGCCTGCGAAAAATGGGCTCCGTGGGAGGGCGCAAAGTTGATCCCCTGACTGGCAAACCAGGTGGGCCAGTCACAGGGTGGTGTAATGAAATGCAGGGATTCATCGAACAGGAGTGGGGCCTCTGTCAGGCTTTCCGGCGTCGTGTACTTTTCTGCCAGTTCCGGGGTCATGACTGGCGTCAGCCATTCGTTGCGCAATGGGTATGACCACAGCCCTTCATCCGGCCCCACGCCAAAGCGGATCGCGACATCCACCTCATCTCGGTCAAAATCCATCATCCTGAGGGTGGCAGAAAACCGAAGATCGATCTCGGGATGGGCGCGGGCGAACTCATATAGTCGGGGGGCCAGCCATTTGGAGGTGAAAGCAGGGCCGGCCGTCACGGTGAGGGTGCTGTTGTCCTGCAGGCGCCGGGTCGCGCGCCAGGCATCGCCGAGGATTTCAAAGCCCTCGGCAGCGCCGGGCGCCAGGGTGCGTCCCGCTTCGGTCAGCTCGACTGCGCGGTTAAGGCGGCGGAACAGCGGCTCTCCCAGATGCTCTTCGAGGGATTTGATCTGAAAGGACAGGGCAGCGGGCGTCACGTTCAATTCCTCTGCCGCTTTGGCAAAGGACATATGGCGGGCAGCGGCATCAAAGGCACGCAGGGCGGTCAAGGGGGGCAGGCGATCTGACATGAACGCATAAATAATACTTAACTGAATGGATGAAAAGTCTCGTTTGTCAGCTTTCTGTCAGTGTCCCATATTCAGGTCAGGTTAAAGATGCTGATCCGAAACGGAGGTTTGCAAGATGGAATACACAGCCAACGCAGATATCAAACTGGCCATGCAGCGCGCCCATGAGGAACGCGGCCAGGTTCTGAAATCCTTTTGGGCGCTGCTGTTCCGGCGCAGCAAGCCCACGGTGATCCGCACCGGAGCTTCCCGCTGGGCATAGCGCGCATGTCCTTACGGGATTTGAAAAGGGCCGGTCCTGATGGACCGGCCCTTGTTTCTTTGATGCAATGGCTGGGGATCAGACGAAGAACTGACCGCCGTTGGCCGAAATGGTCGAACCGTTGATGAAACCTGCATCGTCGGAGGCCAGGAAGGTCACGCAGCGCGCGATTTCCTCGGGCTCGCCCAGACGACCGGTCGGGATCTGGCCGATGATCGATTCGCGCACCTTTTCTGGAACCGCCATGACCATTTCGGTCGCGATATAGCCGGGGCAGATCGCGTTTGCGGTGATGCCGGCACGTGCGCCTTCTTGCGCCAGGGACTTCACGATGCCCAGATCGCCGGCCTTGGTAGCGGCATAGTTCACCTGCGCGAACTGGCCCTTCTGACCGTTGATCGAGGAGATCACGATGATGCGGCCGAACTTGCGCTCACGCATGCCAGGCCAGATCGGGTGGATGGTGTTGAAGACGCCGGTGAGGTTGGTGTCGATCACCTGATGCCACTGTTCCGGTGTCATCTTGTGGAAGGGAGCATCGCGGGTGATGCCGGCATTGGCGACGACCACATCGATTGGGCCAAGGTCGGCTTCAACCTTTTCGATGCCTGCCTTGCTTTCCTCGTAGTCGCCGACGTTCCATTTGTAGGTCTGGATGCCGGTTTCTTCGGTGAACTTGGCCGCGGCTTCGTCATTGCCGGCATAGGTGGCCGCGACGTCATAGCCTTCGGCCTTCAGCGCTTTGGAAATTGCTGCGCCGATGCCGCGGGAGCCGCCGGTGACGAGTGCAGTACGTGCCATTGAGTTTTCCTCCAGTGATTCATTTGCTTGGTAATCTTGCTACATGCGAGGTAAAAAATGCGCAACAATATTTCGCGGTGAAATTTTCTGCAGTGCCGCATAAATTGTCGCACCCCCCACAAAGTCTTGAAGCATAAAAGAAAAGGGCGCCACAGCGGCGCCCTATGTTATGTCAGGTTTTACGCTCCAATTACGGGCGCTCCACGCACATGGCAACGCCCATACCGCCGCCGATGCAAAGGGTGGCCAGGCCCTTCTTGGCGCCCCGCCGTTTCATCTCAAAGAGCAGCGTGTTCAGCACCCGGCAGCCCGAAGCGCCGATGGGGTGACCGATGGCGATGGCGCCGCCGTTGACGTTGACGATCGCCGGATCCCAGCCCATTTCCTTGTTCACGGCGCAGGCCTGCGCGGCAAAGGCCTCGTTGGCTTCGACCAGATCCAGGTCCGATGCGCTCCAGCCTGCTTTCTCGAGCGCCTTGCGCGAGGCGTAGATCGGGCCAACGCCCATGATCGACGGATCAAGACCGGCAGTGGCGTAGGAGGCGATGCGGGCCAGCGGTTCGATCCCGCGCTTTTCGGCCTCATCGGCGCTCATCAGCAGGGTTGCAGCGGCGCCGTCGTTGAGGCCGGATGCGTTGGCCGCGGTGACCGAGCCGTCCTTGGTGAAGGCGGGGCGCAGTTTCTGCATGGCTTCGATGGTGGCGCCGTGGCGGATGTATTCGTCGCTGTCCACCACGATGTCGCCCTTGCGGGTTTTCACGGTGAAGGGGGTGATCTCGTCGGCAAATTTGCCGGCCTTCTGGGCTGCTTCGGCCTTGTTCTGGCTGCCGACGGCGAATTCGTCCTGCTGATCACGGGAGATCTGCCATTTTTCGGCAACATTCTCGGCGGTCTGACCCATGTGATAGCCGTTGAAGGCGTCCCACAGACCGTCGCGGATCATGGTGTCGATGTATTTCATGTCGCCCATTTTGTGACCGGCGCGCAGGTGGGCCGCATGGGGGCTGAGGGTCATGTTTTCCTGACCGCCCGCACAGACGATAGCCGCATCGCCAAGCTGGATATGCTGAGCGCCAAGGGCCACGGCGCGCAGGCCCGAGCCGCAGACCTGGTTGATGCCCCAGGCGGCGCTTTCGATGGGCAGGCCGGCGTTGATATGCGCCTGACGGGCGGGGTTCTGGCCCTGCGCGGCGGTCAGAACCTGGCCGAGAATGGTTTCCGAAACTTCGCTTTTGTCCACACCGGCGCGGGCGACGACGGCTTCCAGCACGGCAGCCCCCAGATCGTGAGCCGGGGTATTGGCGAATGCGCCGCCAAAGCTTCCCACAGCGGTCCGCGCGGCGGATGCGATTACAACATTGGTCATTGATATGGGTCCTCTGCCATCAAATGTATGTGGGACTGTCCCACCAGCGCGGATGATGGTGAAATCAAAACACCGCGATAGCGACCTTCCCTCCCTTAGTCCCAGGCAGGCATAGCGCATTGCTGCACCTGCAGCAATCGACAGGGTGTCTCAGGGGTTGAAGGGAAGTCAACCGCCAAGAATGCAAAAAGCCATCGGATGCGATGGCTTTGAGATCTGCAGTAACCCGACAGGAAGGTGGCTCAGGCGCGGCTGCGTTGTTTCAGCTCTTCCAGCCAGGGGGGGCTGACCGTTGGGGCACCGAACAGGAAGCCCTGCATACAGTCCACTCCGACGGAGACAAGGAACTGCGCATCCGCTTCGGATTCCACCGACTCAGCCACCACCAGCATATCGAACTGCTTTGCGATGCCGACCAGCGCGCAGGTCACCGCCTGATTATCGGCGTTCTCGCTAATGCCGCGGATGAACTGCCCGTCAATCTTGACCGCATCGAAAAAGAAATTGCGGAAATGGCCGATGGCCGTTGTGCCCGCGCCGAAATTGTCGAGCGCAAAGGCGATGCCGTGCTTTTGCATGCGCTGCATGAAGTCGATGACCAACTCGGGCGTGGCCATGGCCGAGGCTTCGGAGATTTCGAGAATCAGCCGCTCGCCAATGGTTGCATCCTTTTTCAGGAAGCGGTTCAGCACATCCATCCAGCGGCCATAGCCGATAGAGCGTGCCGACATATTGACCGACAGGCGGATCTGAGGGGACTTCGCAAGGGCTCTCAGGCCATGCTGAAGGGCCAGACAATCGAGCGCCCGCCCGGTCTCGGTCTCTTCCACCACATGCATGAAATCGCGCGCAGGAATGACCCGGCCAGTCGGATCGAGAACCCGGATATAACCTTCGTAGAAGGCGGTTTGATGGGGGGGCATGGCCTGCATGACCGGCTGAAAGGCCAGCATGGTCTGGTCATGTTTTACCGCCTCTGCAACCATGTCGAGGGTCGATCGGTCGCGTGACACCACTGCCGCGTTCAGCGGGCTCTCCGCGCCTTCCGGCATATCCGCCTTTTTCCAGCGTCTTTTATTCACCGTGATTCCCTCGGCTGATCCTGCGCGCATGCAGACAAACTATGCTTTGGATTGCACTCTCGGGCAAAAGGGTGAAGCGAGGTTTAAAGATACATTTTTAGTGAACTTGCCAGTGCGGGAGTGAACGGCCCCGGACAGGAGCTGCAGCATCAGGAGGCATCGAACCCGGGCGTGCCACGGTCCTGAGGGTTGCGGGCCAGGTGTTTGGCCTTGATGCCTTCGCTGGTGTCGCGACTGCCGTCGTGGCTGTAGCCGGGCGGGGCAACAGCGTAAAGCAGGCGCTGTTTCCAGGAGAGCCCCGGCTGTGTCATGTCCCGAAAGATACCCACCCATTCGTGAAAGGCGACACGCAGCGGGTTGAAGGTGCCGATGTTGTGCACCAGGCCATAGTCGACCCGGTCGCCCTCCTGCTCGGGCACAAACGTTCCGAACATCTTGTCCCAGATGATGAAGACGCCGGCATAGTTGCAGTCAAGGTATCGTGCATTGCGCCCATGGTGAGCGCGGTGATGGCTCGGGGTGTTCATCACCGCTTCGAACCAGCGGGGCATCTTGCCGATCGCCTCGGTATGAATCCAGAACTGATAGACCAGGTTGATGCCGCCCACGAACAGCACCAGCGCCGGGTGAAAGCCCATCAGCACCAGCGGCGCGCGGACCACCATCATGAAGGTAAAGGTGCCAGTCCAGGTCTGCCGCAGTGCGGTTGTCAGGTTGTAGTGCTGGCTTGAGTGATGGTTCACATGGCTGGCCCAGACCCAGCGCACCCTGTGGCCAAAGCGGTGCACCCAGTAGTAGCGCAGATCATCCAGCACAAAACAGGTGACGATAGCCCAGACCGATGTGCCCATGTCCAGCGGCGTGATCCGCCAAAGAAGCATGAAAAAGCCCCAGGCGATGAACCCCAGAAGGATCCCCGAGGCCACACTGCCGGCCCCCATGATGAGCGAGGTCAGCGCATCGCGCGTCTCGTATCGCCCGCCGCGTCCCTTGATGGCGATCCACAGGAACTCGGCCAGGATCGCCGCAATGAAGAAGGGCACCGCATATTGGGTCACATCTGGGTATGAGATCGCATCACTCATGGCAGGGCTCCGTCAGGGGGATGTCATCAACTGTTGCCAACGTTCCCGCTCGCGCGGCTCGAGGGCGAGGGAGACGCCGGGCGTGCCGAAATCATGGAACTCCACCCGCAGGCCGTGGTCCGTTTCCATCACGTCAAAATCAATGAGGTGACGCGCAACGGTATCGGCGCCAAAGGACCACAAGAGGCCGGTCGCCACAGACGTCTGGACCAATGCCGCATGGCGATCTTCCGAGACCATCACCTGATGCACTTCGTCATCCGGAAAATGCCGGTGCCAGGCCGTGCGCGCATCTTCTGCCGACAGAACAGTTTGGGCCGAGCGGCCGGTCAAATGCAAGATCAGCGCAACGAGGCTGACCCCACCGACAACCATGATCAGCAGTAGGTCCAGTGGCATATCTTCCTCCCTGCGGGCAGAATGAAGCTGTCAGCAGGGACCTGTCAAAGGTTGCGTGGGGGAAACTGGCCTCAGATTAGCGCGTCAGGGCGCGGCGATCAGTTCTGCAATAATGGCCTTGGCGCTGTCGCTGTTCCATTCCGCGTCCCCCAGGAGGCGCGCGACCTCTTCCCCTTCGCGGTTGATCAGCACGGTGATGGGCAGGCCGATCACCGCCATGGTGCGGGCCAGCGCCTGTTTGGGGTCGGTGTGGCGCGGCAGGTTGGTGATGCCGTTTTCGTCAAAGAACTTGACGATGCCCGCAGGCGTGTTGCGCCCGGTGGCGATGGTCAGTACTTCGAAATCCTCGCCGTCGAACTCCTGCTGCAACTCGGCGATCTGGGGCATTTCCTTGCGGCAGGGCGCGCACCAAGTGGCCCAGAAGTTCAACAGCACGATCTTGCCCTTGTAATCGGCCAGGGTCGCAGTGCCGCCGTCATCCTCAAGGAAGAACTCCGCATCGGATACTTCGCGCGGCTCGCTGTGGACAACCAGTCGTTTCAGGCTGTCTGCGCGCAGGGCTTCCAGCGTTGCAACATCTGCGGCCAAGGCGGCATTTGCACCCAAGCTCAGGGCCATATAAAGGGTGAGGTGACGAAACAGACGCATGTTATCTCCGGGGTTCAGCCATGACAGATCAATCCTCAAACCAGATGTGGGGCGGCCGCTTTGCCGCTGGCCCTGACGCGATCATGGAGGCAATTAATGCCTCGATCGGGTTTGACAAGCGTATGGCAGCCCAGGACATCGCAGGCTCAAGGGCCCATGCAGCTATGCTGGCCGCAACAGGCGTCATTACGGATAACGACGCGACAGCCATTCGGGAAGGGCTGCTCACGGTCTTGTCAGAGATTGAAAGCGGCACGTTCCAGTTCTCCACCGCGCTCGAAGACATCCACATGAACGTGGAGGCGCGCCTGAAGGAGATCATCGGAGAGCCCGCCGGGCGTCTGCACACGGGCCGCAGTCGCAACGATCAGGTCGCCACCGATTTCAAACTCTGGGTGCGCGATCAGTTCGATGCGGCGGAATCTGGCCTGCTGGCGCTGATCAAGGCGCTCTTGGCCCAGGCCGAGGCGGGCGCCGACTGGGTGATGCCCGGCTTTACCCACCTTCAGACCGCGCAGCCCGTCACCTGGGGCCATCACATGATGGCCTATGTGGAGATGTTTGGCCGTGACCTGTCCCGCGTGCGCGATGCCCGCGCCCGTATGAACGAAAGCCCCTTGGGCGCGGCGGCGCTGGCGGGCACCTCCTTCCCCATCGACCGCGATATGACAGCGCAGGCGCTGGGCTTTGATCGCCCCGCCGCAAACTCGCTGGACGCCGTATCGGACCGGGATTTCGCGCTGGAGTTCCTGTCGGTTGCTTCGATCTGCGCCGTGCACCTCAGCCGCTTTGCCGAAGAACTGGTGATCTGGTCCTCGGCGCAGTTCCGCTTTGTGACCCTGTCGGATCGCTTCTCGACCGGATCGTCGATCATGCCGCAAAAGAAAAACCCCGATGCGGCCGAGCTGATCCGTGCCAAGGTGGGTCGCATCTATGGTGCCAATACCGCGCTGATGATGGTGATGAAGGGCCTGCCGCTGGCCTATTCCAAGGATATGCAGGAAGACAAGGAACAGGTCTTTGACGCCGCCGACAACTGGATGCTGGCGCTGGCCGCGATGGAGGGGATGGTGAAGGACATGACCGCCAACCGCGACTCGCTGGCCGCCGCTGCGGGCTCTGGTTTCTCGACCGCGACCGATCTGGCCGATTGGCTGGTGCGGGTTCTGAAAGTGCCCTTCCGCGATGCCCACCATGTGACCGGCACGCTTGTGGCTATGGCCGAAAGCCGGGGCTGCGATCTGCCGGACCTCAGCCTTGAAGACATGCAAGGGGTCCATGCCGGGATCACCGAGGATATTTTTTCCGTGCTGGGTGTCGAAAATTCCGTCAATTCGCGCATGTCCTATGGTGGCACGGCGCCAGCACAGGTGCGGGCCCAAGTTGCGCGCTGGACCGAGGCGCTGGGGGGCTGACCGGGGACGTGAGCGGGACCATGCCGCAGTCTCTGCAGTGCGGCGCTTGTGATTGTTCCCCGCGCCGCCCATACTTGATCAAGGTATCTCGCACCCGGAGGATCTGACCCGATGCGCATTTTCCTTTTTGGTTTGCTTGCCGCCGCGTCGCTGGCGGCCTGCGGTGTGGACGGAGAACCCGTGCGCCCTGCGCTCAATGCTGGCATGTCGGTGTCCAGTAGTGGCGTTCACGCAGGCGGTAGCGTCGGCGTCCAAAAGGGGCCGTTGAACATTCTTCTGGGCTTTTAGTGGCGGGACTTTTGGCGCGAAAAGCTGTTTTGGTCGCCGTTTGATTGTGAAAGGTCATCGATCTGTGATGAGTGCGTTTCCCGCATATGCCAAAGGTACCCTGGTTGTATTGACGATTGGCGCTCTGGCGGCCTGCGAGCCGCTTGCCTCCTCCCCTGCGCCGCAGTCGAAAAGTGCGGCGCCTTCGTCTCCCGGCGTTTCGGTGTCCGGCACCGCCCGCGTCGGGATCTCTATCGGGGGGTGACGGGGGTCATATCTGCGGGACCGGTATCAGTCGGCCCCGTGTCAGAGCAAAGCGACCTGAAGTGATGGCTCAGTTGATGTTCCCCATAGCACGGGCCGATGGCATCGTTCTGGCAGGATGATAGAAAGAACTCAAAAGGCCCCCAAATGTGCCGGGGTGCGAAACGTTTCATCGCCCACAGTGCTGCGCGGCCCAGCCACAGGGGCAGGTGCGTGACGCGTGGAGAGCGGCTGAGCGCCAGAAATGCCAGATCCGCGATCTGATCGAGGCTCAGGATTTGCGGCCCGCCAATCTCTATGTCTTCTTCTTTTGCTTCGATACTGTCCACGATGGCTTTGGCCAGATCGTTGCCGTCAATCGGATTTAGGCGAACCGACCCATCTCCGATTAGCCAGACGCGCCCGCGTCGTGCCATCTCTAGGATTTCTTCCATATCGGAGAAAAACCCATTGGGGCGTATGACGCAGGTTTGAAGCGGTGCTGTTTGCAGAGTGGCTACAAATCGGGCCTTTGCTGCGACCAGATCCGAAGCAGGGGCGCCGCGCGTCATGACATGAACATAGGTAAAGCTCTTGACCTCAGCGTTGACGGCTTCTCTCAGCAGGTTGAGGTTGGCCTGATAATCTACATCCATATAGCTCAACCGGTCCGTCTGCCGGGTCAGCCCGAGGGCCGAAATCACCAGGTCGACGTCGTCCATGATCCCGAGCAGCGTCTTGGGATCAGTGGCTTCTGCTTCGACAAGGCTAACCCCTTCGGGCAGACCGGACCTGTCCGAACCCGGGCGCACCAGCGCCTTGACGCCATATCCACGCGTGACCAACTGAGTGACGATGCGGCGACCCAAATAGCCAGTCGCGCCGGCCACAAATGCCGTTTTGATGTCCTGTGCCATTGACTTAAATCCATTTTTGACCAACTGATCAATTTTGATTGTGTGTATTTAGGAATCCGTTTGCTGACCGGCAAGTCATTTAAGTGCCCAGGTCGCGCAACCCCGCTATGCAAAAAGTGCACATTAGGCCGAAAGGAGCTGGCATGCCCAAGATCGTCGACAAGCCAAAAATGCGAGCTCAGATCCTGGATGCGGCCATGCTGTGTTTTACGCAGAAGGGATATCACGCGACCAAGATGGCGGATGTTGCACGTCAGGCGGGAATGGCAAAGGGGACTTTGTACCTGTATTTCACCGGAAAGGACGAGGTGATACTGACGTTGATTCAGTCCTATTTTGGCCAGATCCGGGCCGAGATCGAGAGCCTGCCCGCGCCGCACAGCCTTGAGGACTATCTTTCCCTGTTGCGCATGATCGTGAGCCTTGAGAAACGCAAGATGACCGCCCTGATCTTTGAGATACTGGGGCCCGGTTTCACCGATCCGCGCGGCGTGCAGATCATCGGCGGCTTTTTCGATTGGCTTGCAGGACATTGGGCGCAGCATTTCGCGGATCTGGCGGCCTCTGGGCAGATCCGCAGCGACAATGACCCCAAAGTGCTGGCACGCGCCGTTATTGCCATGCTGGACGGATTGTTTCTGCACCTTACGGTGTTTTCCCCCGAAGAGCCTCTTGCCGTGGCGCGGCGCGAGGCGGCGCTGACGCTGATTGCATCGGGTCTCAAGGGGTAGGCCAGAAGGGGCCATTCGATGACAATTCCATTGATCCGCCGCCCTCTTTTGGTCTAAGCGCCAAAGCATGGATCATTTTCTTTATCGCGACGGCGCGCTCTGCGCCGAGGATGTTCCGCTGGCTGAGATTGCAGCTGCGGTAGGCACGCCTTTCTACGTCTATTCCACCGCAACCTTGTTGCGGCACTTTCGCCTGTTTGATGAGGCACTTAAGGGAACAGACCACCTGGTCTGCTATGCGATGAAGGCGGCCAGCAACCAGGCCATTCTCAAAACCCTGGCTGAGGCGGGCGCTGGCATGGATGTGGTCAGCCAGGGCGAATACCTGCGCGCCAGGGCCGCAGGTGTGCCGGGGGATCGCATCGTCTTTTCAGGGGTGGGCAAGACGGCGGAGGAAATCCGCTGCGCCCTGTCTGGTGGCATTCGCCAGTTCAACGTGGAATCCGAGCCAGAGATGGAAGTGATCAACGCCGTTGCGCTGGAGCTTGGTGCGCGGGCGCCCATTACGATCCGTATCAACCCGGATGTAGACGCCAAGACACACGCCAAGATCGCGACCGGCAAGTCCGAGAACAAGTTCGGCATTCCGATTTCGCGCGCCAGCGAAGTCTACGCCCATGCCGCCAGCCTGCCGGGACTGGAAGTGATCGGGATTGACGTTCACATCGGCTCGCAGCTGACCGAGCTGGCGCCCTTTGAAGCCGCCTATCGCAAGGTGGCTGAGCTGACCGAAACTCTGCGCGCCGAAGGCCATGACATCCGCCGCCTTGATCTCGGCGGCGGTCTTGGCATTCCTTACACCCGATCGAACGAGGCCCCGCCGCTGCCGGTGGAATACGGCGCGCTGATCAAGCGCACCCTCGGCCATCTGGGCTGTGAGATCGAGATCGAACCGGGTCGCCTGATCGCGGGCAACGCGGGGTTGATGGTCAGCAAGGTGATCTACGTGAAATCGGGTGAGGACCGCGATTTCCTCATCATCGATGGTGCCATGAACGATCTGATTCGCCCGGCCATGTATGAGGCGCATCACGACATCATTCCGGTGATCGAGCCTGCGCCCGGTGTCGAAAGCCAGCCCTATGACATCGTCGGCCCGGTCTGCGAGACCGGCGATACCTTTGCCAAACAGCGTGAGATGCCGCCGCTGAATGCCGGGGATCTGATCGCCTTCCGCAGCGCCGGTGCCTATGGCGCGGTGATGGCGAGCGAGTACAACTCTCGCCCCCTGATCCCCGAGGTGCTGGTACATGGGGATCAATTCGCGGTTATCCGCCGACGTCCGACCTTTGACGAAATGATAAACCGCGATACCATTCCAGAATGGCTCTGATCGCTGATGCGGGATTTTTGCGGTTGGGGCTGCCCCGCAACCGCGCCCGCATGGGTGAGAATGAGGCATTGCCTTTATGGCCGAACGTGAATCTGCATTCGCAAACTCCGATCCACGGCTGAAGCCGTTGCGCTGGCCTCTGCGACTGACCTGTGCAGGGTTGGTGGCAGAACAACTGTTGCGCGCCTTCTGGCCTGCAGCCTCTGTTGTGATGGCGGTCCTGGCCGCGGTGATGCTGGGGCTGCATGACGAAATGCCGGTGGAACTGGTGTGGTCCGGAGCAGTGCTCAGCCTGCTTGCGCTCTGCGCGACACTGATCTGGGGGTTGCGGCGGATCTCCTGGCCGAGCCGGGCCGATGCCCTGATCCGTCTGGATGCGACCATGCCCGGGCGGCCGGTCAGCGCCTTGCTGGACGCGCAGGCGATTGGCGCCACAGATCCGGCCTCGATCGCCCTGTGGCAGGCCCATCAGAGGCGGATGGCGGCGGCTGCGGCCAAGGCCCGCGCCCCGGCGCCAAATCTCAGGATTGCAGCGGCCGATCCCTTTGCGCTGCGCTATATGGCGCTGTTGTCACTGGTCGTGGCGCTGGTCTTTGGCTCCCTTTGGCGGGTGAGCAGCCTGTCAGGCATGACCCCCGGCGCGGCCTCTGCCATGAGCGGTCCAACCTGGGAGGGCTGGATCGCACCACCGCGCTACACTGGCCTTCCGGTTCTTTATCTCAACGACCAGCCCGAAGGCGCCCTGACCCTGCCCGAAGGCAGCCGGATCACCCTGCGGTTTTATGGCGAGATCGGCGCGCTCAGCCTTGATGAAACCCTGTCGGCGCGCACTGGCGAAGTGCCCCCCGCGACCGACCCCGAGCAGGAATTCGACGTTGCCAAAGGTGGCAGGCTTGCCATCGAGGGGCAGGGCGGGCGCAGCTGGGATGTGTCCCTCGCCCCTGATGCCCCGCCGACAATTGCAGTCGCAGGCCACCCCGAGATGGGATCTGACGGTGCTCTGTCCCTCCCTTTCGCGGCGCAGGACGACTATGGAGTCATTGGCGGAACAGTCCGTATTTCCCTCGACTTGGCGGCGCTTGACCGCGTGCACGGCCTGAGCGTCGACCCCGATGCGCGCGAGGATATCGTCCTTGACCTGCCGCTGCCCTTGACGGGCAGCCGCCAGGACTTCACCGAAAACCTGATCGAGGATTTCGACCAGCACCCCTGGGCCAATATGCCTGTGACCTTTACCTTCACGGCCAAGGATGCGGCGGCTCAAAGTGGCAGTTCTGCGCCCTTTGGCGGACCTCTGACCGCGCGGCGGTTCTTTGATCCGCTGGCCGCCTCTGTGGCCGAGCAGCGCCGCGACCTGTTGTGGGCGCGCGGCAATGGCGCTCGGGTGGCGCAGATCCTGCGGGCGCTGTCGCACCGCCCTGATGAGGTGTTCCGTGATGCCGGTAGCTACCTGCGCCTGCGCGGAATCCTGCGGCGGCTGGAAAGCTATGTGGCGACGGGGCTCACCGCGCCTCGGCAGGATGACATCGCCGCTGCGCTGTGGGATCTGGCCGTGACGCTGGAAGAGGGCGATGTGGGCGATGCGCTCGAGCGGATGCGTCGCGCTCAGGAGCGCCTGAGCCAGGCGATGCGCGAAGGGGCCAGCGATCAGGAGATCGCCCGCCTGATGCAGGAGTTGCGTCAGGCCACGGATGACTATCTGCGCCAGCTGCAGCGGCAGGCCCAGCAGGACGGCGAAATGGGCGAGTCGGGTGAGATGTCCGACAACACGATACAGCTCAGCCAGGATGATCTGCAGGCGATGATGGACCGCATCCAGGAACTGATGGAGCAGGGCCGTATGGCCGAGGCAGAACAGGCGCTGCGCGAATTCCAGCAGATGATGGAGAATATGCGCATGGCTCAGGGCCAGCAGGGTCAGGGCGGTGGAAGCGAGGGCCGCGAGGCGATGGAGGGTCTGGCTGAAACCCTGCGTGAGCAGCAGGGCCTGTCGGATCAGGCCTTCCGAGACTTGCAGGAGCAGTTCAACGGCGACGCGCAGCGCGGAGAAAGCCAGGGCAACGAGGGGCGCAATGGCGGTCAGGGCCGCGGTCAAAGCCACGAGGGGTCTGGCGGCTCCGGACAGGCCGGAGATCCCTCTGGTCAAGGGCAGGGCGGCACCGAGCAGGGAAACGATGCCCAGAGCCTTGCCGATCGTCAGCAGGCCTTGCGCAATGAACTGGACCGTCAGCGTGATGGGCTGCCCTTTGGCGGCGAAGAGGGGCGCGATGCCCGCGATGCGCTGGACCGCGCGGGCCGCGCCATGGAGGGCGCTGAAGAGGCTCTGCGTCAGGGCGATCTGGCCGAGGCAATCGACCAGCAATCCGACGCGATGGAAGCGCTGCGCGAAGGTATGCGGTCTTTGGGGGAGGCGATGGCGCAGCGCCAGCAGCCCGGGCAGAACCAAGGGCAGGGCG
This sequence comes from Pseudophaeobacter sp., assembly GCA_027019165.1. Lineage (GTDB taxonomy): Bacteria > Pseudomonadota > Alphaproteobacteria > Rhodobacterales > Rhodobacteraceae > Phycobacter. Next base: position 23,409 of record JALUXC010000026.1, on the reverse strand, counting down.
AGGCGCAGCCCAATGCCTCGGCGAGCGGTATCGACCCGCTTGGACGCAGCACCGGGATTGATGAGGGGCGGACCGGCGCTGTCCCGGATCAAGGCTCGGCTCATGGGCGCGCCTGGCAACTGCTGGAAGAAATCCGCCGGCGGTCAGAGGACCGCAGCCGCAGCGAAGAAGAGCGCGGCTACCTTCAGCGGCTGTTCGACAGGTTCTAGGTGGCGCGGTAGAGGTCTTTGCGCCGCCCGTTGTATCAGAGCTGCGGCGCCTGCAGGGCTTTGACCTGAGCATCGAGCCAGATGCGTGCCTGATCGACCCAGGTGACATAGGCACTGAGGTAGGGATCTGCCTGCGGCATCGACTCTGCAATCTGACCTGCGTTGGTGTAGACCATCAAAAGCAGCAGAAAGAGCAGGATGGTAAGCGCAAATCCACGCGCGAACCCGCTTTTGCGGGGCGCTTCGGTCTCTTTGGCAGCGGGCTGGGCGGCCGCAGCCGTATCGCCAGCGCGCAGGGTGGAGTTGATCTCTTCGATGTCGGGCAGGATGTCGCGCCGCTGGCCGCTTTCTTCGGCCGCAAGCTGCCGGGGATCCTGCCCGTGCAGGCGCGCCATGCGATCCTTGGCCTGACGGGCGCGCAGAGTGCTGTCGCTTTCCGGCAGATCATCAAGGCCAAGGTTCGGCTGGCTTTCCAGGCCGCTTGATGAGGCCGCAGCAGCAGCACGCAAATTGGCTTCACGTTCAGCCTCTTCGCGCAGGATGTCCGACAGGGCCGGGTCCAGCCCGCGCTGCGGACGTGGTGTCACCTCAGGCTCCGGTTCTGGTGCGGCTGGATCGGCATCGGCCTCTGGTTCCGGGGGCGAGATCTCTTCCTCTGGGTGGGGCCGGTCAGTGGCCGCCTCTGGCGCTTGTGCCGCAGGAGCCACTTCATCTGCTTCAAACCCATCGGAGACGGCGGCGTCCTGTGCCTCGGGAGAGCCAATTCCGCCTTCGAACCAGGTGGTGCCACAGTTGGAACACTGAACATCACGCCCTTCCTCCGGAATCACGTCATCCGGCACTTCGTACTGGGCGGCGCAATTCGGACATGTCAGGCGCATTCAGGGACTCCTTGGCCCGGAATTGAACTGGGGCCATATGGCGTTATTTCCAAATGATCATAGGAAGTTCCGATGCCTCAAGAAAGGGGGCAAATGCAAACAGGCCAAAGTCCCTGACATATCGGGGAAGCGGGCAAAGCGCTGCGGGCCATTGAAACTGGCGATGCTCTGGGGCAAAACGAGCGGGCAGAAGCTGGGGGCCGCCGTGATCGAGCTGGACAATCTGGGCTACAACTATGGCGGCGGAGAGCTGCTGAGCGGCGTGTCGGTCAAGCTGGCACCGGGATCTTTCCATTTTCTGACTGGTCCATCGGGCGCGGGCAAGACCACGCTGTTGAAGCTATGCTATGGAGCCCTGACACCGACCTCAGGTCGTGTTCGGGCCTTCAACATGGATGTCAAAGGCTTGGACCGGGACCAGATGGCGCTTCTGCGGCGCCGTGTTGGCGTGGTGCATCAGGACTGCCGGTTTCTGGATCATCTGCCGGTGATCGAGAATATCGCCCTGCCGCTGACCGTATCCGGGCGTGACCTGGGGCAGGAAGAGGCGAACCTGCGCGAACTCCTGAACTGGGTGGGGCTTGCGGATCGCTCTGATGCGCTGCCGCCGGAGCTTTCGGGCGGGGAACGCCAGCGCGCGGCCCTTGCGCGCTCGGTCATTCTGTCCCCGGATGTGATCATCGCGGACGAGCCGACCGGAAATGTTGATTGGGAAATGTCCCAGCGCCTTCTGCAGCTCTTGGTGGAGCTCAACCGCATGGGCAAGACCATCCTGGTGGCGACGCATGATTTGTCGCTGATTCGTGCTGCCAAAAATCAGGTGCAGGCGCGGGTACTCAGGATCTGGGACAGGCAGCTGCATCTGGCGGGGGCGGATTTATGAGCAGCGACAGCTTTGCCGGACACCTCAAGACGCTCATCATCGGTGATGTCCAGGCCGACCGGGTGGTCCCGCCAAGCGGGTTCACCGCGCAACTGACTCTTTTTGCAGCCGGGGCGATGGCCTTTCTGGCGGTCTTTGCGCTGGCCTTGTCGCTGGCGTCGGGGCGGCTGGCGGATCGCTGGGCGGATGAACTGGCCCGCGCGGCGACGCTGCGCATCAACGCCCCGGCCGAGCAGCGCGCCGCCCAGACCGAAGCCGCGCTCAAGATCCTGCGTCAGACACCGGGGGTGGCCTCGGCCCGCGCCTTTACCGCCGACGAACAGGCGGCCTTGCTGGCGCCCTGGTTCGGCGCTGGCGTGCCTTTGGACGCCCTGCCCGTGCCGCAGCTGATCGAAGTGATCGAGGATGATCCCGGCTATGATGCCACCGGGTTGCGCCTGCGCCTGCAGGCCGAGGTGCCGGGGGCGGTGCTCGACGATCACACCCGCTGGCGGGAGCCACTGGTCGAGGCGGCGCATTCCCTGCGGCTGTTGGCGGTGGTCTCGATCCTGCTGATCGCAGGCGCCATGGGGGCGATGATCACGCTCGCGGCCAATGCAGCCCTTGCGGCCAATGCACAGGTCATTGAGGTGCTGCGCCTTGTGGGCGCCCAGGACGGCTATATCGCGCAGGCCTTCATTCGCCGCTTTACCCTGCGGGCGCTCAGCGGTGCAGCAGTTGGCATGGCCTTTGGCATGCTGGGGGTCTGGCTGATGCCTGCCGCCTCGGACGAAGGCGGGTTTCTGACTGGCCTTGGTTTTCAGGGCTTTGGCTGGCTTTTGCCGCTTGCCATTCCGCTGCTTGGGGCGCTTGTCGCCTATGTCGCAACCACCCGCGCCGCCAAGAAACGCCTGGGAGATCTTACGTGAAAGACGCAATTCAATGGCTGCGCTCGCTGCTTTTTGTGGGCCAGATCTACCTGATGATGCCGCTTGTTGGCCTCGTCTTTGCGCCCTGGGCGATCTTCAGCAAGCGCGGTGCCCGTGTTTGCTGCAAGACCTATTCGCGCTGGGTGTTCTGGAGCGCGCGCTGGATGGTAGGCATTCGCTGCGAGGTCCGCGGCACCCCGCCCGAAGGTGAAGCGCTGATTGCCGCCAAGCATCAATCCTTCCTCGATATCATGATGATCTTTACCGCCCTGCCCACGGCCAAGTTCATCATGAAAAAAGAGATCCTGCGCACGCCGGTGATCGGCCAATATGCCAAGCTCTTGGATTGCGTTGCCGTGGACCGGGGCAAGCGCGGCGCGGCGATCCAGAAGATGGTACGCGATGTGGATGCCGGACGGCAGGAGGCGGGCCAACTGGTGATCTACTCGCAAGGCACCCGCGTCGCCCCGGGCGTCAAGGCCGAGTACAAGGTTGGCACCGGCGTTCTTTATGAACAACTGGCGCAGACCTGCGTGCCGGTGGCCACCAATGTTGGAGTTCTGTGGCCACGCAAGGGGATCATGCGCCGCCCGGGCGTTGCGGTGGTTGAGTTTTTGGACCCCATTGAACCGGGTCTGGAGCGGCAAGAGTTTATGCAGATTTTGGAAAAGCGGGTCGAAGAGCGATCCGATGCATTGATGCGCGAAGTGGGGTTTGAACCAGATGGAATACATCAACAGTCATGACGATCTTGAGGCGCTTTACGGGAAACCGGGAGCGCCTTCTTTACGAAAAGTGGCGCGCCGGATGACGCCGCTTTATCGAAAATGGATCATGGCCTCGCGTCTGTGCGTTCTGTCCACCGTTGGCCCGGAAGGCACCGATGGCACCCCGCGCGGCGACGATGGCCCCTGCGTGATGGAGCTGGATCCCGGCACCCTCGCCTTGCCCGATTGGCGCGGCAACAATCGTCTGGATGCGCTGCGCAACATCGTGCGCGATCCGCGGGTGTCGCTGATGTTCTTTGTGCCCGGATCAAACAACGTGGTGCGCGTGAATGGGCAGGCCAGGATCACCGCCGACGTAGGCTTGCGTGCCCGCTTTGATCGCAATGGCAAACAGCCCGCCACCGTCGCCGTGATCGCCATCGACGAAATCTACAGCCAATGCGCCCGCGCCCTGATGCGGTCAAAGACATGGACCGCAGGCGATCAAAGCGAAGGGCTGCCCAGTATGGGAGAGATCCTTGCCGAGCAAACCAATGGCGAGGAAGGCGGCAAACCCTATGATGATGCCTGGGGCGCACGGGCTGCCGCGACCATGTGGTAACGGTTCAAGCCTTTGACCTAAAGTGTCCGACGGAAAACCTGAAACAAACTGCATCACGTAACACGTTGAAATCTATGATTTCAGGTGGCGTTGCGTGGTTCAGGTTTTTCGCATGACGCTCCAAAATTTAAAAAAGGGGCGCCAATTAAGGCGCCCCCCTTTTGCATTCGATACAGCATTTTGCGTTTTATCTGAACCAACTGGCATCGCGGGGCGCGTTCGAGCCAAAGGCGAGAGGCAGCGCCCCGCGATTCAAACTAAACGCAAAGTGCTTTTATCTGGCAATCAGCTGTGGATCGCACCGTCGCCGCAGGCGAGGGCGGCTTCGCGCACGGCTTCGGAATAGGTCGGGTGCGCGTGGCAGGTGAGGGCCAGATCCTCGGCCGATGCGCCGAATTCCATCGCCACGCAGACCTCGTGGATCAGATCGCCCGCGCCGGGGCCGATGATGGCGGCGCCGAGGATGCGGTCGGTTTCCTTGTCCGCGATCAGTTTCACAAAGCCTTCGCCCTGATGCACGGCCTTGGCGCGGCCATTGCCCATGAAGTTGAACTTGCCGACCTTGATCTTGCGACCCTCGGCCTTCAGCGCGTCCTCGGTGGCGCCAACAGTGGCAACTTCGGGCGTGGTGTAGACGACGCCGGGGATGACGCCATAGTTCACGTGGCCATGCTTGCCCGCGATCACCTCGGCGACGGCCATGCCTTCGTCCTCGGCCTTATGGGCCAGCATCGGGCCTTCGATCACATCGCCAATGGCGTAGATGCCCTTGACGTTGGTGGCCCAGTGTGCGTCGGTGGCGATCTGGCCGCGTTCGGTCAGTTTCACTCCCAGCGCATCAAGGCCCAGCCCTTCGGCATAGGGTTTGCGGCCCGTTGCAACCAGCACCACATCAGCGTCCAGCACCTCGGCATCGCCGCCCTTCTTGGGCTGGTAGGTCACCTTGGCCTTGGTCTTGCTGGTCTCGACGCCCTGCACGGCGGCGCCCATGATGAAGTTAAGCCCTTGTTTTTCAAGGATCCGCTTGAAGGTGCGCTGCACGTCCTTGTCCATGCCGGGGCAGACCGCATCCATATATTCCACCACAGTGACCTCGGCGCCAAGGCGGGCATAGACCGAGCCAAGCTCAAGCCCGATGACACCGGCACCGATGACGACCATCTTTTTCGGCACCTTGGGCAGCTCCAGCGCGCCGGTCGAGTCCACCACGATGCCCTTGTCGTTGTCGACCTCTACACCGGGCAGCGAGGAGGGAACCGAGCCGGAAGCGATCACGATATTCTTGGTCTCATGCACATCGTCACCGACCTTGACCTGACCGGCAGCCGGGATCGAGGCCCAGCCTTTCAGCCAGTCTATCTTGTTCTTTTTCATCAGGAATTCGACGCCGCCGGTGTTCTGGCCGATGACCTCGTCCTTGTAGGCTTTCATCTGGTCCCAATCCACCGAAGGCGCCTTTCCTTTGAGGCCCATCTTGGCAAAATTGTGCTCTGCCTCGTGCAGGCTATGGGTCGCGTGCAAGAGCGCCTTGGAGGGGATGCAGCCCACGTTGAGGCAGGTGCCGCCAAGGGTTTCACGCCCTTCGACGATGGCGGTCTTGAGGCCCAGCTGGGCGCAGCGGATGGCACTGACATAGCCGCCGGGGCCTGCGCCGATGATGATCACGTCATAGGAAGCCATGGGAGGTCCTTTCGTTGGAAATGAGAGTTCGGCCGGGGCGAAATAGGGGGCGAAAACCGGGGGTGACATTCGTACACCCCCCGTGCACCGGGCGTACACCGCCTGTGCAGGGCCCTGGCCCGTGTTCGGGGATATGAGGCTGGGCGCGGACCATCAGATCAGCGCCGCGATCAGCATCAGGACGGTGGCAAAGAAGCCGACCGACCAGACGACCGACCGCCAAGGAGACAGGCCAAAGGCATAGGCGGGCACATACAGAACCCGGCTCAGCGCATAGACCCAACCGCAGGCGGCGGTGAATTCCGTGGACTGCCCGCCAAGCGTCACCACAAGGCAGGCAATGGTGAAGAGGATCAGCCCTTCAAAGTGGTTGTTCATCGCCCGTTGCAGACGGCCTGGCGTTCCGGTCAGCTGCACGGGCGTGTCGCGCGGGCCAAGGGCGGTCTTGGTTCCGACCTGCCGATTGGCCGCGATGGAATAGGCAAAGAACTGCAGAACCTGCAGCAGTGCGGCAAAGGTGAGGGCGGTGAGTTCAGGGGTCATGTCAATGCGCCGTTTTTGCGAAGGTACGATACTGAGGCAACAGGCATAGAAATAAACACGAGCCAGCCCAGAAGTGCGCCACGCCGCTTGTATTCATTGGCCCAATACTCCTCCTCAGTAGGCCTTCGCCACAAGCCTCTCTCCTGAGGCGACACGGCAAAGCCACCGAGTGGAACTGGCGGTGCGGTCAGGCTTTTATGCAGAGGGCTGATGACAAAGGGCAGGAACGTCAGAAATAGGAGCGCCGCAGGCCAAATGGCTGTTCGCTTCCTCGAGAGTGTGGACCTAACCAGCCATATGGTCATCAAGATCACTGCCAAAGCATAGGTCGGAGCAATTACAAGATCCCAACTAAATTCGAACGCCTTTAGAAGACGTAGAGTAGCTGCCCACCCAACAAGCAAACACATCACGACTGCTACAACCCAAATGATCCAGATTGCGACCCGTGACTGAGTAGAAACTGGTTCATTTGAGCGTGTCATGGCTTGCGTCCCAAATCAGCTTCGGATTTGGTCGAGCTGAGAGCCACAATTGATGCAAATACAATTGCGAATACAGATCCAAAACCAAGCGGGGCAACGAAGAAAAAGCCTGCAATTGTTGATGGTTCGTAGTGGCCTCTACTGTGGTTGAACTGTCGCATCTCTTCCGTCGCACTGGAAATTTCGGCCGCCCACCAGATCACGTAGAAGTATACAGGAGCTGTCAAAATGAACACGAAAGGCGGTATAAACCGGAGCAAATGCAAATACACCCAGCTTGAACAATTGGCACATTCATGCGCGTCGTATTTTTCGTTCAAAGGAGTGGCAGTAAGCGTTTTCAACATGGCCCAAACAGGTTGAACAGTTCTGCACTCCGGGCAGCGGTACCGCACGAGGTGAGAAAACAAACCGACGTCATTGGCCCCAGTTGTTGATATTCTGCTACGCCCAGCCAAAGCAGTGAAACCTTAATTCCTAGGTCGGCGGACCCCGCAAACTAAACCTTGCAGTTCAAGGGATCCGCCAAGATACGTTACAGATCCATCAGCAGGCGGCGGGGATCTTCCAGCGCCTCCTTGACGCGCACCAGGAAGGTCACGGCGCCTTTGCCGTCGACGATGCGGTGGTCATAGCTGAGCGCCAGATACATCATCGGGCGGATCACAACCTGGCCATTAATGGCCATCGGGCGGTCCTGGATCTTGTGCATCCCCAAGATACCCGACTGCGGCGGGTTCAGGATGGGCGAGGACATCAAGGAGCCATAGACACCCCCGTTGGAGATGGTGAAGGTGCCGCCCTGCATTTCCGCCATGGACAGCTTGCCGTCACGGGCGCGCTTGCCTTTCTCGGCGATCGCCTTTTCGATTTCGGCAAAGGACATGGAGTCCGCATCGCGGATCACCGGAACCACAAGGCCGGTGGGCGTGCCGGCGGCAACGCCCATATGCACGAAGTTCTTGTAGACGATGTCGGTGCCGTCGATTTCGGCGTTGACCTCGGGGACTTCCTTCAGCGCGTGGCAGCAGGCCTTGGTGAAGAAGGACATGAAGCCGAGACGCACGCCGTGCTTCTTTTCGAACTCGTCCTTGTACTGTTTGCGCAGGGCCATCACCTCACCCATGTCCACCTCGTTGTAGGTGGTCAGCATGGCGGCGGTGTTCTGGCTGTCCTTCAGGCGCTTGGCGATGGTCTGGCGCAGGCGGGTCATCTTGACCCGTTCCTCGCGTGCGGCATCGTCAGCGGCGACGGGCGCACGCGGGGCGGCCGGGGCAGGGGCCGGTGCGGGCGCTGTTGCGGCTGCGGCCACGGCGCGGGCGACGTCATCCTTCATGATGCGACCATCGCGGCCGGTGCCCTGGACATTGGCGGCAGAGATCCCGGCTTCGGCCATCGCCTTTTCCGCCGATGGCGCATTGGCGACGTCCTTGGCCGCGGCGGCAGGAGCCGCAGCCGCAGCAGGCGCAGCAGCCGGGGCCGCCGCCACCGCTGCACCGGAGCCTGAGATCACGCCGAGTTTCGCGGAGGCATCCACGGTGGTGCCTTCGGGCGCGGTGATTTCGGCCAGAACGCCAGCGACGGGGGCGGGCACTTCGACGGAGACCTTGTCGGTTTCCAGCTCGCAGAGCATTTCGTCCTGCGCGACAGTATCGCCAACCTTTTTGAACCAGGTGGAAACGGTCGCCTCAGACACGGATTCGCCAAGGGTGGGCACCATCACATCGGTGGAAGCGCCGGCATCGCCTGCGGGCGCAGCCGCGGCAGCGGGTGCGGCAGGCGCCGGGGTCGCTGCGGCTGCGGCGCCAGCTTCGGCGATTGTGGCGAGGAGCGCATCGACGCCCACGGTATCGCCTTCGGCGGCGACGATCTCGCCCAGTGTGCCGGCAGCGGGGGCGGGCACTTCGACGGTGACCTTGTCGGTCTCCAGCTCGCAGAGCATTTCATCCACGGCAACCGCATCGCCGGGTTTCTTGAACCAGGTGGCCACGGTGGCTTCGGTGACGGATTCACCCAGGGTGGGTACGCGCACTTCGGTGGTCATGTGTCTCTTCCTCAGATGCTCAGCGCTTCGTTCACAAGCGCGGCTTGTTGGGCTTTGTGTTGGCTGGCCAGGCCCGTCGCGGGCGAGGCCGATGTGGCGCGGCCAACGTAAGTAGGCCGGGTATGCTTGGCGCCGATGCGGGTCAGCACCCATTCGATATTGGGCTCGATGAAGGTCCAGGCGCCCTGGTTCTTGGGCTCTTCCTGGCACCAGACAACCTCGGCATCCTTGAAGCGCTCGAGCTCCTTGACGAGGCTGATCGCCGGGAAGGGGTAATACTGCTCGATCCGCATCAGGTAGATGTCATCAATGCCGCGGGCGTCGCGCTCTTCCAGAAGGTCGTAGTAGACCTTGCCCGAGCACAGAACGACGCGCTTGATCTTGTCATCGGCGACCAGTTTGGTGTCCGAATTGCCCTGTTGCGCATCGTCCCACAGAACGCGGTGGAAGCTCGATCCGGTGGTGAACTCCTCGGCCTTGCTGATGGCCAGCTTGTGGCGCAGCAGGGATTTCGGGGTCACCAGGATCAGCGGCTTGCGGAAGGTGCGGTGCAGCTGACGGCGCAGGATGTGGAAGTAGTTCGCCGGCGTCGTACAGTTGGCCACGATCCAGTTGTCCTGGCCGCACATCTGCAGGAAACGCTCCAGACGCGCCGAGGAGTGCTCAGGTCCCTGACCTTCGAACCCGTGCGGCAACAGGCAGACAAGGCCGGACATCCGCAGCCATTTGCTTTCGCCGGAGGAGATGAACTGGTCGAACATGATCTGTGCGCCGTTGGCAAAGTCGCCGAACTGCGCTTCCCAAAGGGTCAGCGCATTGGGTTCGGCCAGCGAATAGCCATATTCAAAACCCAGAACCGCATATTCCGACAGGGCCGAGTCGATCACCTCGTACTGAGACTGGCCCGCGCGTATGTTGTTGAGCGGGTAGTAGCGCTCCTCGGTGTCCTGATTCACGATGCCGGAATGGCGCTGCGAGAAGGTGCCGCGCGTACTGTCCTGACCGGCCAGACGCACCGGGTAGCCTTCGGTCAGAAGCGAACCAAAGGCGAGCGCCTCACCCGTAGCCCAGTCAATGCCACTGCCATTTTCGAACATCTTGGCGCGGGTCGCAAGGAAACGGCCGATGGTCTTGTGCACCGGGAAGCCCTCGGGCAGTCGCGTCAGGGCCGCGCCAACCTCGTCAAAGGTTTCGGGAGCGATGGCGGTCTTGCCGCGCTGGTATTTGTTCTCTTTCTGGCGATCAAGGTGCGACCAGCGCCCGTCCAGCCAGTCGGCCTTGTTGGGTTTGTAATCCTTGCCGGCCTCGAATTCCTCGTTGAGCTTGGCCTGAAAGGCGGCCTTCATGTCCTCGATTTCGCCCTCGGGGATCAGACCGTCCTTGACCAGACGCTCGGTATAAAGGCTGAGCGTGGTCTTGTGGCTCTTGATGGTCTTGTACATGAGCGGGTTGGTGAACATGGGCTCGTCGCCCTCGTTGTGACCGAACCGGCGATAGCAGAACATGTCGATCACGACATCCTTGCCGAACTTCTGGCGGAACTCGGTCGCGACCTTGGCCGCGTGCACCACCGCCTCGGGGTCATCCCCGTTGACGTGGAAGATCGGCGCTTCAACCACCAGAGCGTTGTCAGTGGGGTAGGGCGAAGAACGCGAGAAATGCGGCGCGGTGGTGAAACCGATCTGGTTGTTCACCACGATATGGATGGTGCCGCCGGTCTTGTGACCACGCAGGCCCGAAAGCGCAAAGCACTCCGCGACGACGCCCTGACCGGCAAAGGCCGCATCACCGTGCAGCAGGATCGGCAGAACCTTGGTGCGGCTTGCGTCGCTTTTCTGGTCCTGTTTGGCGCGGACCTTGCCCAGAACCACCGGGTTCACCGCCTCAAGGTGCGAGGGGTTTGCGGTCAGGCTGAGGTGCACGGTGTTGTTGTCGAATTCGCGGTCGGAAGAGGCACCAAGGTGATATTTCACATCGCCCGATCCATCCACGTCCTCGGGCTTGAAGCTGCCGCCCTGGAATTCGTTGAAGATCGCGCGATAGGGTTTCTGCATCACATTGGCCAGAACCGACAGGCGGCCGCGGTGCGGCATGCCGATGACGATTTCCTCGACACCAAGGTTGCCGCCACGCTTGATGATCTGCTCCATCGCCGGGATCAGGCTTTCGCCACCATCAAGGCCAAAGCGCTTGGTGCCCATGTATTTGACGTGCAGGAACTTTTCAAAGCCCTCGGCCTCGACCATCTTGTTCAGGATCGCCTTGCGGCCCTCGCGGGTGAACTGGATCTCCTTGCCGAAACCTTCGATCCGCTCTTTCAGCCAGGAGGACTGTTCGGGATCGGAAATATGCATGTACTGCAGCGCAAAGGTGCCGCAATAGGTGCGTTTCACGATGTCCACGATCTGCCGCATCGAGGCGACCTGAAGCCCCAGCACGTTGTCGATGAAGATCGGGCGATCCATATCGGCATCGGTAAAGCCGTAAGTCTTTGGGTCCAGTTCCGGGTGCGGCGTGTCGGCGCGCATAGAAAGCGGATCCAGATCGGCGGCCAGATGGCCCCGGATCCGGTAGGCGCGGATCAGCATCAGGGCGCGGACCGAGTCCAGAACGGCGCGCTGGATCTGCTCGTCCGAGACTTCGACACCGGCCTTGGCGGCCTTTTCGGCGATCTTCTTGCCTGCGGCCTTGGTCTCCACCGGCGCGGGCCATTCACCGGTCAGGGCTGCGGTCAGATCGTCATTCGGCGCAGGCGGCCAGTCGCCCCGCGCCCAGGAGGGGCCTGCGGCCTCGGCCTTTACGTCGAGATCGGCATCGCCCATCTGGCGAAAGAACTCGGCCCAGGCGGCATCCACCGCGCTGGGGTCATTGGCATACTGGGCGTAAAGCTGCTCCAGATACTCCGCATTGTGCCCCTGCATAAAGGAGGACGCATGGAAGAGATCGTTGGGGCTTTGTTCGGTCATTTGGGTGCCTCTTGTGGGTTCGGACCGTTTACATCGTGACCTTTGGTCATTCGGGGCAGACTGGCGCGTGGAGGTTTCCGAAAGGTGAAACCGTTGCGGGACTCTGCTGCAAAAATCGCCCAAGGGGCCGTCTTTGCAACACAGTCCGGTTGGAATGTGAGGGAAGGTGGAAAAATACCGCCGAGCGCAAACGCGGGCCAGCGCCCGACCTTCCCTTGCGGAGGGTCGGGCGCTGCCCGTGGCTGATATGCTCAGCCGCAGGCATCTTAGCCCAGCTCGATCGCTTTCAGCACCGCTTCACCGAGGCCCGCGGGGCTGTCGGCGACCACGATACCGGCCGATTTCATGGCTTCGATCTTGTCCTCGGCGCCGCCCTTGCCGCCGGCGACAATTGCGCCTGCGTGGCCCATGCGGCGGCCCGGAGGGGCGGTGCGGCCTGCGATGAAGCCAGCGGTCGGCTTCCAGCGGCCCTTTTTCTTCTGCTCGGCGAGGAAGGCGGCTGCCTCCTCTTCGGCAGAGCCGCCGATCTCACCGATCATGATGATCGAGGTGGTCTCGTCATCGTCCAGGAACATGTCCAAGACGTCGATATGCTCGGTGCCCTTGATGGGGTCACCGCCGATGCCAACCGCAGAGGACTGGCCCAGGCCGATATCGGATGTCTGTTTCACGGCTTCATATGTAAGGGTGCCCGAGCGGCTCACAACACCCACGCTCCCGCGTTTGTGAATGTGGCCGGGCATGATGCCGATCTTGCAGGCATCCGGCGTGATGACACCGGGGCAGTTCGGGCCGATGAGGCGCGATTTCGACCCTTCCAGCGCGCGCTGCACCTTCATCATGTCCAGAACCGGGATGCCTTCGGTGATGCAGACGATCAGCTCCATCTCGGCGTCGATGGCTTCAAGGATCGAATCCGCTGCAAACGGCGGCGGCACGTAGATCACCGAGGCGTTGGCTTCGGTCACATGCTTGGCCTCGTGGACCGAGTTGAAGACCGGCAGGTCAAGGTGGGTCTGACCACCCTTGCCGGGGGTCACGCCGCCGACCATCTTGGTGCCATAGGCGATGGCCTGTTCAGAGTGAAAGGTGCCCTGCGAGCCGGTGAAGCCCTGACAGATGACCTTGGTGTTTTCGTCGATGAGGACTGCCATTTGAGGAGTCTCCTTGCTGTTCGTTTGTCGGCCCCTTTTCAGGAACCATGGACCGCGTGTTCTATGTGTTCGGACTAGGAACCAGCCGGTTCCTTTCCAGATTGGTAAGGCGCAGGCGGACAAGGAATTGCACAGGAAGGCATAGACACCCGATTGGCTGCCCTGCCTTCAAACCGTTGAGGTTCGACTATCCTTGCGCAACCCTGATCAGTCATAGATGTAAATCATCTGCCGTTGTTGCTCTGGGTTATAGTCTTGGCCCCAGATCCAATGTTTCCCGTTTATTTCGATGCCGGGACCCGCCCCACTGGAGAAGCCGGGTTCTTTGCCTTGGATCAGATGCATCTGGCGCGATAGGCCCTGGATACTGACAGCGGCAACTTCCCTAGTCGTTTTCCATTCAACACCACATTGGATCGAGAATTTTTTGCTACTTGCAAACACCAAGTTTTGCCGGGTTCCCGGTTTGGAGTACACAGGGTAGCTCTTGTTTCCATCCATGACGAAAACATCGCCACGCTTTTTGAAACCGCGAGCGATGCCCAGGTCTTTGGCTGCCGCAGGATTGCCTTCGCGCACAGCACGCAGGCAGATACTGTCGAACAGCGCAAATCCCTCGGAAACATCCTTTTGCGCTTGGCGAGCAACCGCAGGTGTTGGTGGAGGTGCTTCAGCTTCGGGCGCGACGCAGGCCGTTAGAACTGCGCCCGCTGCGAATAGGGAAATAAGAGCCGCCTTCATAGCTAGACTAACCCTTAACCGCTTTCACGATCTTCTCGGCGCCGTCGGACAGGTTGTCTGCCGCGATCACATCGAGACCGGAGGTGTTGATGATCTCCTTGCCCGCTTCGACGTTGGTGCCTTCCAGACGCACGACCAGCGGAACCTTGAGGCCGACTTCCTTCACCGCGGCGACCACGCCCTCGGCGATGACGTCGCAGCGCATGATACCGCCGAAGATGTTCACCAGGATGCCTTTGACGTTGGGGTCAGAGGTGATGATCTTGAAGGCTTCGGTCACTTTCTCCTTGGTGGCGCCGCCGCCCACATCGAGGAAGTTCGCAGGCTCAGCACCGTAGAGCTTGATGATGTCCATGGTGGCCATCGCCAGACCCGCACCGTTCACCATGCAGCCGATCTCACCGTCGAGCGCGATGTAGTTCAGATCGTACTTGGAGGCTTCGAGCTCTTTGGGGTCTTCCTCGGTGGTGTCGCGCAGCTCGGCGATATCGGGGTGGCGGTAGACCGCGTTGCCGTCGAAACCGACCTTGGCGTCCAGCACCTTGAGGTTGCCGTCGTCAGAGATGATCAGCGGGTTGATCTCCAGCATCTCCATGTCTTTTTCGACGAAGGCTTTGTAGAGCTGGCCCATCAGCTGCACGCATTGCTTGACCTGCGGACCCTTGAGGCCGAGGGAGAAGGCGATGCGGCGGCCGTGGAAGGCCTGATAGCCGGTGGCCGGATCAACCGAGAAGGACAGGATCTTTTCCGGGGTGGCTGCCGCGACTTCCTCGATGTCCATGCCGCCCTCGGTGGAGCAGACAAAGGAGATGCGCGAGGTCTGGCGATCCACCAGAAGCGCCAGGTACAGCTCGGTCTCGATGCCGGACCCGGCTTCGATGTAGATACGGTTGACCTGCTTGCCCGCCGGGCCGGTCTGATGGGTCACAAGGGTGCGGCCCAGCATCTTTTTGGCTTCCTCGGCGGCTTCTTCCACCGATTTGGTCAGGCGCACGCCGCCTTTTTCACCGGCGTCGGCTTCCTTGAAGGAGCCCTTGCCGCGACCCCCTGCGTGGATCTGCGCCTTGACAACCCAAAGGGGGCCGTCAAGCTCACCTGCAGCGGTTTTGGCTTCGTCTGCTTTCAGCACAACGCGCCCGTCCGAAACCGGAGCGCCATAGCTGCGCAAAAGGGCCTTGGCCTGATATTCGTGGATGTTCATGAGAAACTGTCCCGTCTGGCTAATTTTGTCTTTGGTATAACGCCGTCATAGGGCAAAGGATTAAAGGGTTTTTTCACGCAGCTCCGGGAAATGATGAAGATTTTTCGGTTTTGTGATCACGCGTTTGAGGGCTGTGATCACAAAATTACACCCCTGTTGCGTGATTCGTGGGGCGCCTAAATTTCTATGCAAACTTGACCGAACCTGTCGTGCGCCGGTCGGCTGTCAATATTAATGGGGTCGACAACCTGCCGCCCCCGGTCTTTTGCTGGGCAATCGCTTGACTCAGGCCTTGGTCTCAGGCCGTGCGGAACGACTGCGGGGGATTGTCCGCCGCACCGGCCCAGAGCAGGGCGACGGCTGCAACGCCCAAGGCCCATTCTATCCCCGTGACCGTAAGCAGTGTGGAGTCGGGGGTGCCGTCAAAAGCGACGCTTGCAATGCGGCCCAACCCGTAGCCGATGTACACCAGGGCCGAAAGCTGCAAGGCGGGGCGCCTTGCTCCCTCGCGCAAGGCGGCTGCGCCAACAAAAACGCCGGAGAGCAACAGCAGCATGCCACCCGCCCGCAGATCGGAGCGGATCAATACGGCGTTCGGTAATTCTTGGCCTGAGCTGGCGTAGAGCACCTCCGGCGCAAAGGTGAGCAATACACCCACAATCAGGAGCACGGAGGCGGAAAGAAACAGGAAGGGTTTGACGAGATTGGACATGGCGAAACTTTCTTTACATGATGTAAGATTTTTAATTGGTGCTTGAAATCTTACATTGCGTCAAGTAAAATCTTACACCATGTCAAACAAGCGCGAAAAAACCCGCCACCTGCTGCTGGATACGGTTCTGTCCCTGCTTCTGGCCCCCAAAGGATCCCCGCTGCGGATGATGGATGTGGCCCGCGCCGCCGGCGTCACCCGGCAGACGGTCTATGATCATTTTTCAAACCGTTCCGAGATGTTGATCGCGGCGATCCTGCATTTTGGCGACCGTCTTGAAATCGACGCCCGGCTGGCACCCAGCCGCACCGCGCCGGATGGGCGTAGCCGTCTTGCGGCCTACACAAAGGCGATGCTGGAGTTCTATCCGGAGATCTACCCGCTGAAACAGGCGCTGATGGCGATGGGGCAGGGCGATGAAGAGGCCAAATCCGCCTGGGCCAACCGCATGGGCGCCATGAAGGAAGGCTGCCAAGCGGCGGTCGATGCCCTACAGGCGGACGGGGATCTGCTCGATCACTTGACGGTGGAGCGGGCGGCGGATTTGTACCTGTCGCTCCTGAACATGGACAATTGGGCGGCCTGCGTATTGGACAGCGGCTGGGGTTCCGAAGAGTACCTGACGGAAATGCAGCGGGTGATTTCCCTCGCGCTGGTCAAAGGTTGAACGCGATAGAGAGGGACATGTTTGCAGATAGCGTCATTCGCTTTGAAGCCAAAACTACAAAATCGTGATGATATCGCCGACGGCAATAAGGTCTTTCAATTGGAATTGGCTGTCGGCTCTCATGTGCACATGTGGAGAATCAAGAAAACCGTTTGGGCGTGGTTGGTACACCTCACATGGGAAGGAGCTGTTGGTTTTCGAAACCCATAGTTCGGCGTTCGCTACAGTGCTAAATGCTAAAGCTATCTTGTGCTTGGAGAACAGCACAAAAAGGTTTCGCCCCTCTCGGTCGTCGGACAGGCAATCAAAGTCGATGATTTCGATCTTCATAGGCTAGACGTACCACCATGACAAAAGAGGTCCAACGGTCGTTTTGCCCACTAACCGACCCATACGATCTGCGGGCAAGGCCAAAGAAAAAGGGCCCGGAGGACCGGACCCTTCTGCAAATCGCTTGGTGCTGGGGTTACGCCAGCGAGGCGTCGATGCCTTTGCAGGCTTCGACCAGGCCTTTGACCGCGTTGACGGAGGTGTCGAACATTTCCTGCTCGGCCTTGTTCAGCTTGATGTTGACGATCTTCTCGATGCCGCCAGCGCCGATCACGGTGGGCACGCCCACATACATGTCGCTGACGCCGAGGTCGCCGTCGCAATAGGCGGCGCAGGGCAGGACGCGTTTCTGGTCTTTGAGGTAGGCTTCGGCCATTTCGATCGCCGAGGTTGCCGGGGCGTAGAAGGCGGAGCCGGTTTTCAACAGGCCCACGATCTCGGCGCCGCCGTCACGGGTGCGCTGAACGATGGCGTCCATCTTTTCCTGCGTGGTCCAGCCCATCTCGATCAGGTCGGGGAGCGGGATGCCGGCAACGGTGGAGTAACGCACCGAAGGCACCATGGTGTCGCCGTGGCCGCCAAGAACAAAGGCGGTGACGTCTTTCATGGAGACGTTGAATTCTTCGGCCAGGAAGTGGCGGAAGCGGGCGGAGTCCAGAACGCCGGCCATGCCGCAGACCTTGTGCGCGGGCAGGCCCGAGAATTTCTGCAGCGCCCAGACCATCGCGTCCAGCGGGTTGGTGATGCAGATCACGAATGCGTCGGGGGCATTGTCGCGGATGCCTTCGCCCACGGATTTCATGACTTTCAGGTTGATGCCCAGAAGGTCATCGCGGCTCATGCCCGGCTTGCGCGGAACGCCTGCGGTCACGATGCAGACATCTGCGCCTGCGATATCGGCGTAGTCCTGGGTGCCTTTCAGCGAGGCGTCAAAGCCTTCGGAGGGGCCGGATTCCGCGATGTCCAGCGCCTTGCCTTCCGGGGTGCCTTCTGCGATGTCGAACAGAACGACGTCGCCGAGCTCTTTGAGGGCTACAAGATGGGCAAGGGTGCCACCGATCTGACCTGCGCCGATAAGGGCGATTTTGGGTCGTGCCATGGGATTTCTCTCCGGTCCGGTTGAATTTGCAGCGATGCCTAAGCCTTTGCGGGGCCTCGCGCAAGTGTTCTGCGTTGCAGCGCGCTCCTTTTGAGCCTTGTCTGCCTGCTTGAGCCCTGAAAAAATGGTTTTGAATTAAGGGAGTTCCGCAGCGTGCAGATCATGGATGTCGGGCCGGTGTTTTTCGCCTTTGCCATACCCGCGGTGATCTTTGCAGGGATTTCCAAAGGCGGCTTTGGTTCTGGTGCGGCCTTTGCCGGTGCGTCGATTCTGGCTGTGATTATTGAACCGGGTCAGGCGCTTGCACTGATGCTGCCGCTATTGATGTTGATGGATGTGGCGGCGCTACGACCCTATTGGGGGCGCTGGAACGGCACGGACGCCGGGCTGCTGATCCTTGGCGGGATCCCGGGAGTGGCCCTTGGAGCGTGGTTGTTTTCCAGGCTTGATGCGGATGCGATGCGGCTGCTGATTGGCGTGCTGTCTGTCGCATTCGTGATCTGGCAGATGCGGGCGCATCTGGGTTTGGCCGTTGTGGCAGGCCGTATGATGGGGCGCCGGGCCGGGATCTGCGCCGGAGCGCTGGCCGGGTTCACCAGTTTCGTCAGCCACGCGGGCGGGCCGCCTGTGGCGGTCTATCTGCTCAGCCGACGACCGACAAAGACTGAATACCAGGCCACCACGGTTCTGGTGTTCTGGGTGATCAACCTTGCAAAGGCTGTTCCATACGCAGGTCTTGGCCTGTTCAGCGCCGAGACGCTGAAGTTGGATCTTGTTCTTGCACCATTTGCCCTTTTTGGCACATGGGCGGGCGTGCGCCTGCACCACATTGTGCCGGAGCGCCTGTTCTTTGCTGTGGCCTACGTCCTGCTGACGGTGACCGGTGTCAAGCTGATCTGGGACGGGCTGACGTAGGCCATGGGACGGGCCGCCAGAGAGGCGGTCCAATCCCGGTGTTCGGTCAGGGTCCGATCAGGGCAGGTTGATCAGGCGTCGTTGTCCGTGTTGGGCAGGGCCTCTGCCAGGGCCTCATACGATTGACCAGAGGCCATCAGGCAGGTCAGACCGTTGGGCATTGTCACGGTGATTGTCCAGGTGCCGGACTCGGCAGAGGCGAAGGTTTCCATCACCATGCCCTGGCCGCCAAGGCCAATGCTCTGGCGGCTTTCGCCATATTTTTCGGCCAGTCTCTCCACCACGACTTCCCGCGGGGCGCAGTTGCGGCCTTGCGCAAAGGACTGGGTTGCGGTCAGCGCCAGAACGGCCAGACCTACGGTTGCTTTGAACATCGTCTTCTTCATGGGTTTTACCCTTTCCCGAACGGCCAGACCTGTTCAGAGGCAGCAAGCTGCACCTGTCCGAAGTCCCTTTATGGGCCGGTTTTGATTGACGTAATCGTTATGCGGGCCTTTGGCCCAGAGCCGTGCCACGGATCGGATGGATCGGCGGCGTTTGTATGGACCGTCCTGGCCCCCGGTCAGTCAGAGTCTTGGCTGTTCCGGATCGACTGCTCGATAGAAAAACTTTGCCAAATAGGTGCTGACAAGTCGTTAATTCCGTGCACACCCATGATTCGCAGGGAATTTCAAGGGCATTCTTTGTGAGGATTTTGCGATTCGCGCTTCCTTTTTGTGCTTTTCTGCACTGCGGCAGGAATTCCCTTGAAAGTATCTAGTCGAATCTGTACCGGTTTGCGCAACAAAATGACTTGGAGGCCTCACATGGACCCGCGCACCCGTCCCTATCGTTCGGTTCTGTATATCCCCGGCTCAAAGCCCCGCGCGTTGGACAAGGCCCGCACCCTTCCCGTGGATGCGGTGATCTTTGATCTGGAAGATGCGGTTTCGGTCGAAGAAAAAGACAACGCCCGCGACACGCTGGCAGAGGCGCTGGCGGAGGGCGGCTATGGCGCCCGCGTCCGTATCGTGCGGATCAACGGGCTGGATACCAAATGGGGCCGCGCCGATGCCGAGGCCGCTGCCAAGATGGACTGCGATGCGATCCTTCTGCCCAAGGTCTCTTCCCCCGCCGATCTGGATGCGCTGGCCGAGATCACTGGCGACAAGCCGCTGTGGGCGATGATGGAAACTCCGCGCGGCATGCTGAATGCAGCCGATATCGCGGCACACCCGAAACTGCAGGGCATGGTCATGGGCACCAATGATCTGGCCAAAGAACTGCAGACGCGGTTCCGCTCCGACCGCCTGCCGATGATGGCCGGGCTTGGACTGTGTCTGCTCGCGGCCAAGGCGGAAGGCAAGATCATCGTCGATGGCGTCTACAATGCCTTCAAGGATGATGAGGGGCTGAAGGTGGAATGCGATCAAGGCCGGGACATGGGTTTTGACGGCAAAACCCTGATCCACCCGGCGCAGGTCGATGTGACCAACACCGCATATGCGCCTTCGGAAGCCGAGATCGACCTTGCCCGTCGGCAGATCGCCGCCTTTGAAGAGGTCGAAGCCTCAGGTCAGGGTGTGGCCGTGGTCGACGGTAAGATCGTCGAGAACCTGCACGTTGTGACGGCACGGGAAATTCTTGCAAAAGCGGATGCAATCGCAGCCATTTCAGCCTAGGTGTTAACCAGATTTAACACCTTGATCGGAGACTGATATGGCACTTTTGGTCCTAGGCATCCTTCTTTGGTGGGGGGCGCATCTGTTCAAGCGTCTCGCGCCGGCAGCTCGGGCGTCCCTTGGGGACAAAGGCAAGGGCATTGTTGCGCTGGGTCTTGTCCTTGGCATTGTCCTGATGGTTCTGGGCTATCGCGCCAGCGACTTTATCCATGTCTGGGCGCCGCCAAGTTTCATGGTGCATATCAACAACCTCTTGGTGCTGATTGCGATCTACATGATGTCGCCGGCCCCAAAGAAAGGCGCGATCCTCTCCGGCATGCGTCACCCGATGCTGACCGGCTTTGCCCTTTGGGCGATTGCGCATCTTCTGGTCAATGGCGATCTGGCTTCGATCGTCCTCTTTGGCGGCTTGCTGCTTTATGTGCCGGTGCAGATCCTGCTGATCAACCGGGCGGAACCCAACTGGACCCCCGGCCCCAAGGGCAGCATAGCCAAGGACGGCATGTTCTTTGTCGGTTCGATCATTCTTATGGGTGTGATCGGCTATATCCACGGGCTGATCGGCCCCTCACCATTTCCGGGGTAACTGAGCCATGAAACTCTACCGCTTCCTGAGCGAAGACGACACCTCTGCCTTTTGTCACAAGGTGACCGATGCGCTGAACAAGGGATGGGAGCTTTATGGCTCCCCCACCCAGACCTTTGACCCGGTCAAGGGTATCATGCGTTGCGGTCAATCCGTCGTGAAAGAGGTGGAGGGCACCTACACAGCTGACACAAAACTGGGAGAGCACTGATGGCCAAGACCACAGCGGCCAAAACCAATCCGGGGCGTTTCTTCGAAGACTACAAGGTGGGGGATGTGATCGCCCATGCGGTGCCGCGCACCGTTTCGGGGGGCGAAAGGGCGCTGTATCACGCGCTCTATCCCGCGCGTCATGCGCTTTATTCCTCGGATGAATTTGCGCGGACCTGTGGTCTGCCCGCATCGCCCATCGATGATCTGGCGGCCTTCCATATCGTATTTGGCAAGACGGTGCCGGATATCTCGCTGAACGCAGTCGCCAACCTTGGCTATGCCGAAGGGCGCTGGCTGTTGCCGGTCTATGAGGGGGATACGCTGCGCTCCGAATCCGAGGTGATCGGGGTCAAGCAGAACTCCAACGGCAAATCGGGCGTCGTTTATGTGCGCACCCGCGGGCTGAACCAGAACGACGAGGTCGTGATGGAATATGTGCGCTGGGTGATGGTGCGCAAAAACGACCTTGATGCGCCCGCGCCCGAAACCGTGATCCCCGAGCTCGCCAAGGTGATCCCGGCCTCTGACCTGAAAATTCCCGGTGGCCTTGATTTCAGCGGCTACGACTTCACCCTCGCTGGCGAAGCGCACCGCTGGGGCGATTACGAGGTGGGGGAGACCATCGATCACGTCGATGGCGTCACCGTGGAAGAGGCCGAGCATATGCTGGCCACCCGCCTGTGGCAGAACACCGCCAAGGTGCATTTCGATGCCACCGCCCGCCCCGATGGCACAAGGCTGATCTATGGCGGTCACGTGATCTCCATGGCGCGGGCGCTGTCGTTCAACGGGCTGGCAAACGCGCAGATGATCGTCGGCCTCAATGGCGGAGCGCATGCGAACCCGTGTCTGTCGGGCACAACCATCCGCGCCTGGTCCGAGGTGCTGGACAAGGCCGAGACCGAGGCGCCCGGCGTCGGCGCCATTCGCCTGCGTCTGGTCGCCACCAGCGGCGGGGAGCCTTTCCGGCTCAAAGGTGAGGACGGAAAATATCTCCCCGAGGTTCTTTTGGATCTCGATTACTGGGCGCTGATGCCCAAGTGATCTGCTTTCAATGAGTGCACGAAAGGCCCTGTCAGACCGGCAGGGCCTTTTCTTTTGTTTCGCGGGCGGGCGCGGCCTGCGTCAATGCAGCGTTGATCATCTCGGCCAGCGCGACGACATGCGGGTACTGCATCATGCTGATATGGTTGCCGGGGCAGTGCAGAATCTCAGGGGGCGACTTGGCCGAGGCCTCCCACCCCCAGTCGGGCACATCCGATGGGCGCGGCGCAAAGACACCGATGTCGGCAGGGTCCGTTTCCGTCGCCTTGGCAAGGATCACCGAGGGCGCGCGATAGGCGCTGGGCCGGTAGGTGCTGCGGGCGCGTTTCTGCGCCTCGGACAGAGCCAGGATGCGGGACAGTTCGGTATCGGCCTCGGCCTGCGTCATCATCCCGGAGTTGACCAGCATCGCGGCCACCTCTGACAGATCCGCGTCTGCCCTTTGCCGCAGGACTTGCAATCCAAAGAACTTCTCCATCATCCGTGCGATCAGTTCCGCCTGCGGGATGTGAGCCGTCTCTGCGGCGTCTGGTTGCTGCGGGCCTGGAGAATCCAGCGCCACGAGGCTTTCAACCGCGATGCCGCGCGCCGACAAGGCTGCTGCCAACTCATGCGCAATCAGGCAGCCCAGAGAATGGCCAATCAGGATGCAAGGCTTTGTCACGCCTTCGGTCTGCATGGCATCGGCGTAGGTCTCCGCCATGTGTTTGATGTTATCCAAGGGAGGCTGGTCGTCATCCAAACCGGCAATTGTGAAGGTGTAGACGGGGTGATCGTCCGGCAGCCGTTCCGCCAGCGGCAACAGATAGTCGCTGCGCGCGGCGCCACCGGGGAGCAGGAAGATTGGCGTCCCAGAGCCGCTTGCGCGGATCTCCACCAGCGATGCGGGGGAGCGATGTTGGTGATCTGACCTGTTCCGGCAAGCTTCGGCAAGGGCGACGAGATGTTTCTTCATGCTTTCCAGCAAACGCGCTGCGTCTTGCGCATTCGCTTTCCCGGGCAGGGACACATGAAGGGAAAGACCTCCTTTTTGGATTGCGGCGTTGATTTCGCAGAGGTGGGCGCGGGGGATGGTTGGGCTGGTGTCGGGGCCTGTGGGTTCGGGGGCGAGGGCGGTGAAGGGCGTGGCGGTGGTCATCGTGTCGAGCTGGCCCAGGT
>JALUXC010000025.1 GCA_027019165.1 Pseudophaeobacter sp. | reverse complement strand
TCCTTGCGACCAAACCCGGCCAGAGAGAGGTCTTTCACGATATAGTCCGCGCCCATCGGCAAACTCCATTCTGGGTAAACAAAACTCGGCCAAGCTGCTAACACCTCAATCCTTTACAAGCAACGAAGACGGAACCGGCCAGGGTTCGCTGATTGATGGTTTGCGCAATTCAGGCCGACAGGGTAGGCACTGACCCAAATCGTGACAAAAGACCGAGCTGCCCCATGGCCTTGAAACCTGCCCGTGCCTGGCAACGCATGTTGTCCGGGCGTCGCCTGGATCTTCTGGATCCAACCCCAGTGGATATCGAGATCGAGGATATCGCCCATGGGCTGGCATTTGTGGCGCGTTGGAACGGGCAGACGAAAGGCGATTTCGCCTATTCGGTGGCAGAACATTCGCTGCTTGTCGAAACACTTTTCACACGCCTTTATCCCAAGGTGCCGGTCAAGTGGCGCCTTGCAGCCCTGCTACATGACGCCCCGGAATATGTGATCGGGGACATGATCTCTCCGGTGAAAGCAGCTGTTGGCCCGGGCTATGAAAGCCTCGACGAGCGGTTGACCACTGCAATCCATGTGCGGTTTGGTCTGCCGGCCGCGCTGCCAAAGACCATCAAATCCAAGATCAAACGCGCCGACAAGATCAGCGCCTGGATGGAAGCAGTACAGATTGCCGGGTTTTCGGAAACCGAAGCCAACAAGTTCTTTGGCCGTCCCGATCAGCAGTTGATCGCAGACCTTTCGATCGAGCTGCGTCCTCCGGTCGAGGTGCGCCGTGATTTTGTGGCGCGACATACCGAGCTGTTGGCTCTGCTTTAGGGGGCGGCACTTTTGGCGGCGCGGCGGGCCCGGCGCATCTCACGAACCCGCTGCTGCTTGAACTCGGGCGATTCTATGAACCGCTCGCCGCCGCCAAAGCCCTTATCAGCCAGAATCTGACTGCGCTCCACATCGCTGAGCACCGACCAGTTGGCATCGGGTGCAATGAACCCATGCTGCGCCAGAGCACGGCCAATGACCGCGTGATCAATCTCACCAAAGCTGTTGCGGTTCGATGTTGGCTTGTCTTTTGGAACCCACTCGGTGCGCAGGGCGCCGATGACCAAAGGGGTGCAGCGGCAAAAATGAGCGACATTGGCCGCCAAAAGGTTGTTGGCGCCCGAGCGACGACGCAGCACGATGGCCACCTTCTGATCGGGGCGCCCCACCATCGCATAAAGGTGGATGGCCGATCCGTCCGCCGCGATGACTTGCTTGGCCGCCTTGTATCGCGCCAGCTGTTCGCGCAGGCTGTGCTCCTGCGGATGAAAGATCTCGTAGCCTTCAGCCCGCAACCGCTCTTCCAGCTGCTCTTCGCCCAACAGGCCGCCTTTGCTGAGGCCAAGTTTCGAGCGGGAGACATAGATCCTCTCCGGTCCTTCCGGTTTCACGTCGCGGGCAAAGCTGCTGTGAACGGCGGTGCGGAACTTTCGCGTCCCTTGGGTGATCTGCCCCAGACCAAACCCTTGCCCCGGCACCACCAGTTCCTCAACCTCTGACGGCTGTGCCGCGACCTTGATCGGCAGGCCAGGTGCAAAGAGATCGATGAAATCCCGCTGAAATCCCTGGATCTCATCTCCCACATTCGGGCGTTTGGGGATGAAAAGAACCCCGTCCACCGGCTGCTCCAGATGCGCCAGCGCCCAAAGCCGGGAGGAGCTTTCAACCAGAAAATGCCCAAAATGCACCCACAGAACGCCACCCCAAAGCCAGCGACCCTGAATTTTCTCTTTGATCTCATTGGGTGGGTCCGGCTCGATCGTGATCGGACGGAACCGGCGCCACAGCGCCCCTTCCGGGCAATAGCTTCCGTCGGCCTTCAGAATACCAGCCTTCTGGACCAGAGCGCTTTCGACCGGCGGCACCACGCGTGCGTTTCTGAGGGTTAAGGTCTCTTCCGACCAGCCTCCATCCGGCATCGGTTGATCTTCGGGTCCGGTGCCGAGCTCTGTCATGCGCAATCCTATCCTGGCAAGAGCCGCTTACTTTGGGCTGCGCTTGGCAAGGATGCGCTGCAATGTCCGGCGATGCATGTTCAGCCGCCGCGCGGTTTCCGAGACGTTACGATCACAGAGTTCATAAATACGCTGGATATGCTCCCAGCGCACCCGGTCCGCGCTCATGGGGTTTTCGGGTGGCGGCGGCAACTCATCATCAGAGGCCAGAAGCGCATTGGTGATATCCGTCGCATCGGCCGGCTTGGAGAGGTAATCCGTCGCGCCGATCTTGACAGCAGCCACGGCGGTGGCAATCGCCCCATATCCGGTCAAAACCACAACCCGGCTGTCGGGGCGCTTTTCGCGCAGCACCTCGACCACATCCAGCCCGTTGCCGTCTTCGAGCCGCAGATCGACCACCGCATAGGCGGGTGGGCGCGCTGTTGCAATTGCGCTGCCAGCCGCGACAGATCCGGCCGTCTCAACCTCGAAGCCGCGTTTTTCCATGGCCTTGGCCAGACGCCGCAGGAACGGCTCATCGTCATCGACCAGCAAAAGGGATTTGTCCGGTCCGATGTCTTTTTGCGCCGCGTCACCCATGCCTGCTCCTTCCGCGTACCATCGTCATATTCTTGTTATTGATATTATGCGCAGGAAGGGAAAGGTCAAATGAGCGTCCTGCTCACATGTTATCGATAAAGCAGCCGATCTTGTCCGCCATCTGCTGGGGCGTGTCATCCCGGCGGAAGAACTCGACGAAACCCTCTTGCGGCAGAACCAGGTAGGAAAAGGTCGAATGGTCTACCAGATAATAATCCTCATCCCCGTCCTGTTTCTTGTAGTAGGTCTTGTAGGCTTGGCTTGCAGCCTTGACCTGCTCGGCCGATCCGGTGAGGCCAATCATCTTTTCATGCATGTTATAGGCAAAGTCCCCAACCACCTCGGGCGTATCGCGGTCAGGGTCGATAGAGATGAAGACCGGGGTCACACTATAGCCGCGCTCACTCAGCACATCGACAGCTTCGGCGTTGCGCGACACATCCAGCGGGCAGACGTCAGGACAGAAGGTATAGCCAAAGTACAACAGCGACGGCTCGGTGATCACATCCATGTCGGTGACGGTCTCACCCTTGGCATTCAAGAGCTCAAACGGCCCGCCGATAGCACCGGCACCTCCGGCAACCCTACTGCTACGGCATTGGGCGAACTTATCGTCGCTGTCGCCAGGACGGGTCAGGAACCAGGTTCCACCGGCAACGATGGCAATGAAAAGGACGGCAAGCAGAGCATAGAGGCGGGTCATTTGATCACACTTTGCGAAAGGGAAGGGTTGTTGATCGTTTCGGGCGCCAGACCTATCAAGAAACTGAGCCGATGCAACTGGCGCAAGGCGTCACACCAGGGGGCGGCGCGAAATCGTGATGATATCCGGGACAGATGCCGCAGATCAGGAGAGACAGATGAGCGAAACCCAGTTCGGCCTGATGCATGGACAGGAGCGCAGCCACTGGATTCGCCTGCGCACTCTGATTCTTCTCCGCTGGGTGGCCATTGCAGGGCAGATTACGGCAATTGTCGTTGCCCAATATGTCTATGAACTGCAGCTGGAGCTGACCCTGTGTTTCCTCGCTGTCGGCATCGCCGTTGTGGGCAATCTCGTTGTCACCTTCATGTACCCGGAAAACAAGCGCCTGTCGGAATTTGAGAATTTCCTGATGGTGTTCTTTGATCTGCTGCAACTGGCCTTTCTGCTTTATCTGACTGGCGGCTTGCACAATCCCTTTGCCTTGCTGGTGTTGGCGCCCGTGACGATCTCTGCCGCCATGATGGGCCTGCGCCCGACGCTTATCATTGGGGGCGCCGCCATTATCCTTGTGACCCTGATGGCCGAGTTTCATCTTTCGTTGCGCACCGAACAGGGGTTCTTGTTGCGGGTTCCCGATATTTTTGTCTTCGGAAACTGGACTGCCATCGTCATCGCCATCCTGTTCATCGGTGCCTATTCCTTTCGCATCAGCGGCGAAATCCGCAGCATGTCAGATGCGTTGGCCGCGACCCAACTGGCCCTGTCACGCGAACAGAAACTGACCGACCTTGGCGGCGTTGTCGCCGCCGCCGCGCATGAGTTGGGCACGCCGCTGGCCACGATAAAGCTGACCAGCGCCGAGCTGCTGGATGAGCTGGAGGACCGCCCCGACCTGCGCGAGGATGCCGCCCTGATCCGCGAGCAGGCCGACCGCTGCCGCGACATCCTGCGCAGCATGGGGCGGGCGGGAAAAGACGACCTGCATCTGCGTCAGGCCCCTTTCTCGACGGTGATTCACGAGGCGGCCGAACCCCACGTGAACCGAGGAAAAACAATCATCCTGCACGAGGCTCCGCTTGCAACGGACATCCTTCAGCAACCGACGATCCTGCGCAAACCCGAAATCATCCACGGGCTGCGGAACCTCGTGCAAAACGCCGTGGATTTCGCCGGAAGCACCGTCTGGATAGATGCGGCCTGGGACGATGAGATCATCCGCGTGACCATCAGCGATGATGGGCGCGGATATCCTTCACAGCTTCTGGGCCGTATCGGAGATCCTTTCGTGAGGAAACGGCGCATGCCTTCGGATCGTCGACAGCGGCCAGAATACGAAGGCATGGGCCTGGGGCTGTTTATCGCCAAAACGCTGCTGGAGCGCAGCGGCGCGTCTTTGCGATTCACCAATGGGTCGAACCCGCTTCCCGGTCTGGTGCTGCCAAAAGAGAGACTTGGCGCCATCGTTGAAGTTTCATGGCCCCGAGACAAAATCGACGCTCTACATGGCGAAAACGCCGTTCCAATCGGTGAAAACAGAAAAATCGAATTTTAACTATTCATTTTTTGGCAACTAATTAAACTTCACTTAACCATTATTGGTGAACCATTGACGGACGATAGGTGACCTAGGCAGGACAACATGCAGAACATCGTTTCGATCGAATGGTTAATCTTGGCGGCTCTCTGCGCGGCGACGGCTGCTGCAGCGGTATGGTGGCTTTCACCGGCCACGCGTTCCAACTCGCTCGAACAGGACCTTCTGACCAGCGACGGCCGGACGGATGCCGTTTTTCTGTTTGACGACACCACCCTGATCGGCTGGTCTTCGGGCGCGCGCAAGTTCATTGGTGAGCATGCCGAAAGCTTCAGCTGGAACATGCTGCGTGACCAACTGTCCCGAAACTATCCCGGCCTGCCCCAGTCCCCCGGTTTCCTCAAGGACGTCGGCCCCCTGGTTCTGTCAGGCACTGCCGCTGCCGAGAGCCGGGAAGCCCATTGCGAATGGATTGACGGGATCACCCGCGTGCAATTGCGCCGCTCGACCCTGGAAGAGCAGAACCGGTCGCTTGATCAGGAGCTGACCACGCTGCGGGCCGCTGTGCATCAGGCGCCCTATCCGGTTTGGCTGCAATCCGACGAAGGGGAAATCACCTGGTCCAATCTGGCCTATGACGATCTGATCCAAAAGATCCGCGGACGCGACTCGGATGTGACCGAGCCTTTGTTCACCGAGTTGGACCAGCCCAAGACCAGCGGCAAGCCGGAACGCATCTCGATTCCTCTGCCCGAAAGCAACAAGCGCCTGTGGTACAACATCTCGACCACCGAAACCGAGGCCGGCTGGCTGTGCCACGCGGTGGACGTAAACGCGGTGGTCGATGCCGAAGTGGCCCAGCGCAATTTTGTGCAGACACTGGCAAAGACTTTTGCACAGCTCTCCATCGGCCTTGCCATTTTTGACCGCAACCGACAGCTGGTGCTGTTTAACCCGGTTCTGGTGGATCTCACCGCACTGTCACCCGATTTCCTCAGCTCGCGCCCCAACCTGATGAGCTTTTTCGACCGCCTGCGCGATCAGCGGATGATGCCCGAGCCAAAGAACTACTCCAGCTGGCGCCAGCAGATGGAGGATCTCTTGAAAGCCGCCGCCGAAGGCAACTATCAGGAAACCTGGTCGCTGCCCTCCGGGTCCGTTTACTCGATCTCAGGCCGCCCTCATCCAGATGGTGCCATTGCCTTCCTCTTCGAAGACATCACCGCAGAAGTCTCTCTTACTCGTCAGTTCCGCTCCGAGTTGGAAATGGGTCAATCGATCATGGATCAGATGGACGAAGCCATTGCGGTCTTTGCCAATGACGGCACCATGACCTTTTCCAATACCACCTATCACGAGCTCTGGAAGATGGACCCCGATGCCAGCTTTGCAAAGGTGTCGATCATGGATGCCAGCCGGATCTGGCAGGACACATGTGATCCGACCCCGGCCTGGGGCGAGATCCGCGATTTTGTCGCCGCAAGTGATACCCGCGATCCATGGTGGACCAAGGTCAAACTCCGCGACGGCACCCCGCTGATGTGCAAGGTCACGGGCATTCAGAACGGTGCTACCATGGTCAGCTTCCGCGATCCGGACCTCAGCCTTCCGCGCGCTGATCAGGAACGTTTCGCTATCGTGGACCACAGCTAAAGACGCAACATGCCCGGGGCGCCACGCGCCGGGCAATCCCGCTTGCAGCGCAGGACGCACAGGGCCATTGTGTGCCCATGATCGAAAGCCCGCTGCACTGCACCCTCAGCACGCCTGAAGAAACCGCCGAACTGGCCACCGACATCGCCGGGGCCTTGGGTCCGGGCGATTGTCTGCTTCTTGAAGGCCCCATCGGCGCCGGAAAGACCCATTTTGCCCGTCATCTGATCCAGTCCCTGCAGGATCACCCCGAAGATGTGCCCTCTCCCACCTTCACGCTGGTGCAGACCTATGACGTTCCCGCCGCAGAACTGTGGCACGCGGACCTTTACCGGCTAACATCGCTGGATGAAGTCGAAGAACTGGGGCTTCTCTCAGCTTTTGACGATTGCATCACCCTAATTGAGTGGCCTGACCGGCTGGAGGAGCTCACGCCCACCCATGCTCTGCATCTGACATTCTCCCTTGATCCCGATGGAGAAGACGCCCGCCGCCTGACGCTGCAGTGGAGCGATGAAAAATGGCTGCCCCTGATGGAGCGAATATTTCCATGACAGACCGATCTGTGCTGATTTCTGCGTTTCTGAATGAGGCAGGCTTTGGCGCCTGGGCGCGAGTTCCACTGGCCGGGGATGCCTCCATGCGCCGCTATGAACGGCTCACCTCACCGGATGGGGAAACCGCTGTGTTGATGGATGCCCCCCCGGACAAGGGCGAAGACATCCGCCCCTTTGTCGAGGTGGATGCCTATCTGCACGAGCAAGGCATCAGCGCTCCTGAAATTCTGGCGCAGGACGCCGACACCGGTCTCCTCCTGACCGAGGATCTGGGCGATGCGCTGTTCAGCACCGTCATCGCACAGGATCCGAAACAGGAAATGCCGCTCTACCGCGCGGCGACAGATCTTTTGATCGCGCTGCATCAGGCTCCGGTGCCCGATCTTGCCCCCCTTGGCCCGCGGGTCATGGCCGAGATGGCAAGCCTTGTGATGACCTCCTATCGGGCTGGCATCCTTGGGGAAGAAGACGAGGTTCTAACCCACCGTTTTGAGGACCAGTTCGAGGACATTCTGCGTCAATCCGTCAAAGGCGACATGGTCTTTGTACACAGGGATTTTCACGCTCAGAACCTCTTGTGGTTGCCAGAGCGAGAGGGGACCCGACGCGTCGGAGTGATCGATTTTCAGGACGCCAGAACAGGACATCCCGCCTATGATCTTGTCTCTTTGTTGCAGGACGCCCGCCGCGATGTCCCGGCAGGAGTCGAGATGCAGATGATCGACCACTACATCCAGACCACCGGCGTTGATGCTTCGGGGTTTCACACCGCCTATGCGGTGATCGGGGTTCAACGCAACCTGCGCATCCTAGGAATTTTTGCTCGGCTCTCGCAGGAGATGGGCAAGCCGCAGTATCTTGACCTGATCCCCCGTGTGTGGGGCCATGTGATGCGGGGCCTCGACCATCCAGCGCTTGCAACTCTGTCGGATTGGCTGCGTATTGAACTGCCTGCGCCCAGCCCTGAACACCTGGATAGGCTCAGATAAATGAGCGGCGATCTCCCAACCTCAGTCATGGTCTATGCAGCCGGTTTCGGCACCCGCATGAAGGCGCTGACCAGAGACATGCCCAAACCCCTGATCCCGGTTTCCGGTCGTCCCCTGATTGATCACACGCTGGATCTCGCCCGCGCGGTAGGCCCCGAGCGCATTGTCGTAAACACGCACTACAAGGCCGAGATACTGCAGGACCACCTGAAACCGCAGGGCGTTCTGATCAGTGACGAACAGCCGGATATCCTCGACACCGGCGGCGGGCTTCGTCATGCGCTGTCGCTTTTGCGCGATGGTCCGGTCTACACCTCGAATTCTGACGCCATCTGGGCCGGACCCAACCCGTTCGAGATGCTGCGCGAGGCATGGGATCCATTGCGGATGGATGGTCTGATGCTTTGCGTACCTTTGGAGCGTGCGGTCGGGCGGCAGGGCGGCGGGGATTTTTCTGCCGATGAAACTGGGCGTATCTCTTGGGGTGGAAATCTGGTCTGGGGCGGCGTTCAGATCATCAAGACGGACGGTTTGGCTGCGATCAAAGAACAGTCCTTTTCCACCCGCCTGCTCTGGAATCCGATGATCGAAGCCGGGCGCCTGATGGCGCTGGAGTACCCCGGCCACTGGTGCGATGTAGGCCACCCCGAAGGCATCACCCTTGCCGAGAACATGCTGGCGGGCACCGATGTTTGAAGCGCAAGACAAACCCCGCGTCTTTGCCGTGCCTTGCGGCGTCGATTTCCCGCGCGCGCTGGTGGATGGCCTGATCGCCCGCAGCGCAGGACAGCCACCCGAAGCGCTGGCCCGCGCCGAGGTGATCGTCAACACCGCCCGCATGCAGCGCCGGGTGCGCAGCCTGTTTGATGTCGGTCCAACCTTACTTTTGCCCCGGCTGATGCTGCTCACCGATCTCGCCCAGCGCGCCGCGCTCGCCGGTCTGCCCCCCGCCCTACCCGCCCTGCGCCGCAGGCTGGAACTGTCGCAGCTCATTGCCAAACTGCTGGATGCGCAGCCGGATCTGGCGTCCCGCGCCTCGCTCTATGATCTGTCTGACAGTCTTGCGACGCTCATTGATGAAATGCAAAGCGAGGGCGTCGGCCCCGAAATCATCCGCAATCTCGACGTTTCCGATCAATCCGACCACTGGTCGCGCGCCCAGCAGTTCATCGCCATCGCGGATGAATTCGTGGACCGCACCGATGACGCCATGGACAAGGAAGCCCGCCAGCGGCAGGTGGTGCTGAAGCTGATCGACCACTGGCAGGCTGCGCCACCCCAGCACCCGGTTATCCTTGCAGGCTCCACCGGATCACGCGGCACCACGCTGATGCTGATGGAGGCGATTGCCCGCCTGCCTCAGGGTGCGGTGGTGCTGCCGGGATATGATTTCGACCAGCCGGATCACGTCTGGGAAGGTCTGGACGATCCGCTGATTTCCGAAGATCACCCGCAGTACCGGTTCCACAAGCTGATGACGGACCTGGAGCTGTCCCCCCGCGATGTGCAGCCCTGGACGGCAGATGCCCCGCCCTACCCTGCGCGCAACCGCATGGTCTCGCTCGCGCTGCGCCCCGCGCCTGTCACCGACGCCTGGATGAGCGAAGGGCCGAACCTCTCCGATCTGGACCACGCCACGGAAACCGTCACGCTCATCGAAGCGCCGAACCCGCGGGCAGAGGCGCTGACTATCGCCCTGCGCCTGCGACAGGCGGCCGAGGATGGGCAGACAGCCGCGCTGATCACCCCGGACCGCATGCTGACGCGGCAGGTTTCCGCCGCGCTCGATCGCTGGGACATCCTGCCCGATGATTCCGCTGGCCAGCCGCTGCAGCTCTCGCCGCCCGGCCGGTTCCTGCGCCATGTGGCCGAGCTGTTCTGCCACGAGCTGACCCCGGACAGGTTGCTGACGCTGCTCAAACACCCACTGACCCATGACGGGCCAGAGGCCCTGCGCGGGGAACACCTGCGCCACACCCGCGACTATGAGCTGCACCTGCGGCGCCATGGTCCGCCCTTCCCCGATGCAGACAGCTTTGCCGCCTATGCTGCGGCACATGATCTGATGCCCAGCTGGGCCGACTGGCTGAGTGAAAACTTTTCCGGCCAAACCATCGCTGGCAGTTTGCATCTGTCCGATTGGATTGCCCGCCTGCGAACACGGGCCGAAGGCATCGCCTCTGGCAGTCAGAAAATGGGCAGCGGCACCCTGTGGGACAAGAAGGCCGGTCAAAAGGCTCTGGAAGTCATCACCAATCTCGAAGAGAACGCGCACTACGGCGGTGAGATGAGCGCGCGCGACTTTGCCGACCTTCTGGGAGCACTTCTGGCACAAGGAGAAGTGCGCGACCGCGATGCGCCCTATGGCTCCATCATGATCTGGGGCACGCTTGAGGCCCGCGTTCAGGGCGCCGATCTGGTCATCCTTGCAGGCCTCAACGAGGGCAGCTGGCCCGAAGCCGCAAGCCCCGATCCCTGGCTCAATCGCCAGATGCGCCACAAGGCTGGGCTCTTGTTGCCCGAGCGGCGCATCGGACTGTCGGCGCATGACTTCCAGCAGGCGGTCGCCGCACCCGAGGTCTGGCTCACCCGCGCCGTGCGCTCGGAAGAGGCCGACACTGTGCCGTCGCGCTGGCTCAACCGGATGATGAACCTGCTGCGTGGCTTGCCGGAACAGGGGGGACGCGCCGCATTGGAAGCCATGCGGACCCGTGGTCAGGTCTGGCTGGATTGGTCCACCGCGCTGGAGGCTCCGTTGCCGAGCGATCCCGCCCAGCGCCCTGCCCCGCGCCCGCCGGTCTCCGCCCGGCCGCGCAGGCTGTCGGTCACGGAAATCCCCCGCCTGATCCGCGACCCATATGCGATCTACGCCAAACATGTGCTGCGGCTCAGGCCGCTGGATCCCTTGATGCGCGAACCTGATGCGATGCTCCGGGGGATCGTCGTGCACGAGGTCTTCGAACACTTCATCCGCGACAGCCGCGATAACCCGGACCTGTTGACACCCGAGATCCTGATCGAGCGCACACGCGCCGAGTTGCAAGCCAAGGTTCCCTGGCCCGTTGCCCGCAGCCTGTGGCTGGCGCGCATCGCCCGTATCGCCGAAAGCTTTGTCGCCGGGGAGCAGACCCGCCGCGCCATCGCGCGCCCATCGGGGTTTGAAAAGAAAGGCGGGGTCCGGCTTGATCCCCTTGATTTTGAAATCATCGGGCAGGCAGACCGGATCGACGTGGATGAACGCGGCGGCCTGCATCTGTTCGACTACAAGACCGGCGATCCCCCGACCGAGAAACAGCAGCGCGCCTTTGACAAGCAGCTGTTGATCGAGGCCGCCATGGCCGAACAAGGCGCGTTTGAGGACTATGGCGCCGCGCGGGTGGAGCGGGCCGTTTTCATCGGTCTCAAATCCCCGATCAAGGAGGTGCCCGCCCCGCTCGCCGATGAGCCCCCGGCCAAGGTCTGGGCGGAGCTGACAAAACTGATCGAAGCCTATTTTGACCCCGAACAGGGTTACAGCAGTCGCCGCATGGTACACCGGGACGATTTTGCAGGCGATTACGACCACCTTGCCCGCTACGGCGAATGGGACCGCAGCGATGCGCCCAAGCCGGAGGATCTGACATGAACGCACTCCGCGATGCCGCCTCTGATGCGCAGTTCCGCGCCGCGCGGCCCGATGCTTCGACCTGGCTGGCGGCCAATGCGGGATCGGGCAAGACCAAGGTGCTGACCGACCGGGTGGCGCGACTGCTGCTGCGGGGGGTGCAGCCGCAACACATCCTGTGCCTCACCTATACCAAAGCCGCCGCCAGCGAAATGCAGAACCGCCTGTTCCAGCGCCTCGGCGAATGGGCGATGCTGAGCGATGCGCAGCTTGCCAATGCGCTAAACGATCTTGGCGCCAGCGATGTGGCCCATAACGAGGGACTGGCACAGGCGCGCACGCTCTTTGCCCGCGCGATTGAAACGCCGGGCGGCCTCAAGATTCAGACGATCCATTCCTTCTGCTCCTCCCTGTTGCGACGTTTCCCGCTTGAGGCCGGCGTCAGCCCCCAGTTTGCCGAGATGGAAGATCGCGCCGCGACGCTTCTGCGTGCTGAGATCATCGAGGACATCGCCAAGGGGCCAGAGGCGCATCTTGTGGACGCCCTTGCGCGCCACGTTGCAGGCAGTGATTTCGACGATCTGACCGCCGCCATCTGCCAGCGTCGGGCTGAGTTCTCAGCACCGCTGGATCGTGCGAGGCTTTTGAACCTGTTCGATCTGCCCGAAGGATTTGATGCCGCCGCGCTGGAAGGTATGGTGTTCCTTGGCGGCGAGGCCAAATTGCTGGCCCGCACCCGCGATATGCTGGCAACAGGCGGCACGAACGACCAGAAAGCTGCCGCCAAACTGGCAGGGATCGACACGCCCTCTATCGAGGATTTGCCCTCGTTAGAGTCTGTTTTCCTAACAGGCGCCAGCGCCAAAGAGCCTTTTGCAGCCAAGATTGGCAGCTTCCCAACCAAGAAGCTGCGCGAGGCGCATGGTGATCTGATGGATCAGCTTGAGCCTTTTATGCTTCGGGTGGAGGATGCCCGCGCAAAACGGCTTGCCCTGATGGCGGCGGATAAATCCGAAGACCTCCATGCCTTTGCTGCGGTGTTTCTGCCAGAGTACGAGCGGCGCAAGCAGCTTCGCGGCTGGCTCGACTTTGACGACCTGATCCTGAAGGCGCGGAACCTGCTCAATGATCCGGCGGTGGCGGCATGGGTTCTGTACCGCCTTGATGGCGGGATCGATCACATTCTGGTGGACGAGGCGCAGGACACCAGCCCGGTGCAATGGGACGTTATCGAGAAACTCGCCCAAGAGTTCACATCTGGCGCCGGGGCGCGGTCCGAGGTGGAGCGCACGATCTTTGTGGTCGGTGACAAGAAACAGTCGATCTATTCCTTCCAGGGCGCCGATCCCGACGCCTTTGACCGCATGCAGCAGGAATTTGGGCAACGGCTAGCCGAAACCGGCGCGGGCCTGCAGAACGCCGCGCTTGAGTTCTCCTTCCGCTCCTCGGCGGCGATCCTGAAATTGGTCGATCTGGTGTTTCAGGACTTTCCCCGCGCGGGCTTTCACAAAGACTCACTGCACCGCGCCTTCAAATCCGACCTGCCGGGGCGTGTGGATCTGTGGCCCGCTGTGGAAAAGGTTGATGAGGATGAGGACCGCGACTGGACCGATCCCGTGGACCGGCCCGGCGCGCGCCATCACACGGTGATCCTGGCCGAACGCATCGCACGTGAGATCAAGCGGATGATCGATACCGGCGTGACCATCCCAGAAGACGGCCGCACGCGCGGCACCTTTCAGCGCCGCCCGGTGCATGCTGGCGACTTCCTGATCCTGGTGCAGCGCCGGTCCGAGCTGTTCTCCGAGATCATACGCGCCTGCAAGGCCGCACGCCTGCCCATCGCCGGGGCCGACCGGCTGAAAGTCGGCGCGGAACTGGCGGTCAAGGACATCGCCGCGCTCCTGTCTTTTCTCGCCACTCCCGAAGACAGCCTGTCGCTGGCTGCCGCGCTGAAATCGCCGCTGTTTGGCTGGTCCGAACAGATGCTGTTTGGCCTCGCGCATCGTCGCAAGCCGGGCAGCTACCTATGGACCGCTTTGCGGGAGCGCGCAGCCGAATTCCCCGAAGCCATGGAGATCCTCGACGATCTGCGCGGGCAGACCGATTTTCTGCGGCCATATGATCTGATCGAGCGGGTGCTGACGCGCCACAAGGGGCGCCAGCACCTGCTGGGCCGTCTCGGGCCAGAGGCCGAAGACGGAATCAACGCGCTTTTGTCGCAGGCTCTGGCCTATGAACGCACCGATATTCCCAGCCTTACCGGGTTTCTGGTCTGGATGCAGACCGACGATCTGGAGATCAAACGCCAAATGGGCGCGGCTGGCGACATGATCCGGGTGATGTCGGTACATGGCTCCAAGGGGCTTGAGGCGCCCATCGTGATCCTGCCCGACACGGCCAAGCGCAAGCCGCCGATGGATGCCGAGATTATGGTGGCCGATGGCGCGCCCCTGTGGCGGGTGCCAAAAGACCAGATGCCAGCCGCCATGTTGACAGCCCGGGAGGCAGCGCAGGAGAAACAGCGCAATGAACGGCTGCGGCTTTTGTATGTGGCTCTAACACGGGCCGAGAAATGGCTGATCGTCGCCGGTGCCGGGGAGCTTTCGAAAGACGGCGACAGCTGGTACCAGATGGTTGAAGGGGCCCTGCGCACGGGCGGCGCGGTGGAGACAGAAATGCCGGGCGGACCGGGGCTTCGCATGCAGCATGGTGATTGGGATGGGCTGGAGCTGGCTCAGCTCGATGCGCCCGAAGCCAGAACGGTTTCACTGCCAGAGGTGTTCACACGCCCTGCCCCGCCTTATTTTGCGCCGGAAAAGGCGCTTAGCCCCTCCAAGCTCGGAGGTGCTAAAGCCTTGGCCGGAGATAGCGGGTTAGACAGAGACGTTGCCATGGCACGTGGAACCGGATTGCACAGCCTTCTAGAACTCCTGCCGGACCTTCCTACAGAAAGCTGGAATGAAATGGCGCCCAGTATACTTGAAGAGATAGCAGAGAACCAAAAGGACACAAAAGACGACGGCGAAGAAGACGAAAAGCTTTCAGTCCGAGCCAGAGAATTGCTTTGTGATCCCGTCCAGATTGATAGCCTGCTGGCAGAAGCCAGCGCCGTACTGCAGACCCCCAGTCTTGCCCATGTCTTTGCCCCCGACACTCTGGCCGAAGTGCCTGTCACGGCGGACATCAACGGCACGCGCATTCATGGGATAATTGACCGGCTGATCGTAGAGTCGGATCGTGTTTTTGCGGTGGATTTCAAGACCAACGCGACTGTGCCACAAACCCCGGCCGACTGCCCCGAAGGGCTATTGCGGCAAATGGGCGCCTATGCCTTGGCCCTGACTCAGATCTACCCGAACAAAACGGTGGAAACAGCCATTTTGTGGACCCGTAACGCAAGCCTCATGCCTCTGCCGCACGATCTTGTGACTGCGGCCTTTGACCGTCACGGGAAACCTTGACGAGTCCTTAAGCCCTACCTAGGTTCAGCATCCAGTTGCCACTCATCTCAGGAGACATGCAGATGTCCACCGTAGCCGTCACCGACGAAACCTTTGACGCCGAAGTCAAGAACTCCCCCGTTCCCGTAGTCGTGGACTTCTGGGCCGAATGGT
The DNA here is from genome assembly GCA_027019165.1 of Pseudophaeobacter sp. GTDB lineage: Bacteria > Pseudomonadota > Alphaproteobacteria > Rhodobacterales > Rhodobacteraceae > Phycobacter. The sequence goes on along the minus strand of JALUXC010000025.1, from coordinate 132,264 downwards.
GCGGTCCCTGCAAGCAGATCGGCCCCGCTTTGGAAGAGCTAGCCGCCGAATACGGTGACAAGGTCAAGATCGCCAAGGTCGATGTGGACAGCAACCCGAACTCTGCCGCTGCCATGGGCGTGCGCGGCATTCCGGCGCTGTTCATCTTCAAGGATGGTCAGGTGATTTCCAACCGCGCGGGTGCCGCTCCGAAGGCTGCCCTGCAAAGCTGGATCAACGAAAGCATCTGATCCCGTTATTTGCGGATCTACAGGGTCAAGGGGCGTCAGACTGGCGCCCTTTTTCTTTGCGTGCAAAACTGGCGATGACGGGCGACACAAGCGCCGCGTGTTATGAGAGGTTTCTGTGAGGCTGTTTTCCTCTTTTCTGAGCACTCTTTCGATTACCGGCATCTTGGTCGGCCTTTTGCTGTTTTGTGCCTCACTCACGCCATCGCTTCTGCCCCGGGTGCCCTTGGTACAGGGCGCGCTGGCTGGGGTGGCCTTTGGTGTTGGCTATGGCATTGGCACAATGGCCCTGTCGGTCTGGCGGTTCTTCGAAGTTCCCGTATTGACCGGAAGCTGGCGCAGAGGTGTGTCTGTGGCAGCTCTTGGCCTGGGGGCAAGTGTGGCTGCCACGACCTTGGCCCGGATGAGCGAATGGCAAAATTCAATCCATACCCTGATGGAGATGCCACCCGTTGACAGCGGCTATCCCTTCACGGTTCTGGGTGTGGCCCTGCTGACCGGTGTGATCCTGTTGATCATCATCCGCGGCATCCTCCGCCTTGGGCAAGTGGTGTCTGCCTGGGTGAACCGCATCCTGCCGCGCCGAATTTCCATTGGGCTGGGAAGCGTTCTGGTCGCTGTTCTCCTTGGATCGCTCTTTGATGGATTGGTCCTACGCCGCACGCTGGTCTTTTTGGATCAGACCTTTGCCGAAGTGGACCGGATGACAGACGCAGGGGTCCAAGCCCCGCCAGAGTTCTCTGATACGGACGCAGTGCTTCGCTGGGCCGATGTTGGGCGCAACGGAAAGCGGTTCCTGACAGCCGGACCGAGCCGGGCCGATATCGAAGGCTTTACGGGGCGCGCCGCCCGGCAGCCCATACGCGTCTATTCCGGCCTCAATACCACCGAGGACCTGCAAGAGCGGGCCGCCGCTACAGTTGCCGAACTGAAGCGACAGGGTGGGTTCGAGCGGTCTGTTCTGGTGGTGGCCAGCCCGACCGGCACCGGCTGGCTTGATCCCGGAGCCATGCAGCCCCTGCCCTATCTGCATGGCGGAGATCTGGCGATCGTGTCCATGCAATACTCCTACCTGCCAAGCTGGCTGACACTGATCGTGGATCCCGGCCGTTCGGCGCGCGCCTCTCGCGCACTGTTTCGGGAGGTTTTCTCCCATTGGAAGACCCTGCCCAAAGACCAAAGACCACGGCTTTACCTTTTCGGCCTCAGCCTTGGCGCGCTTGGATCTGAAGCCTCAAGCGATCTGGTAGAGCTTCTGGCCGACCCCATTGATGGCGCCTTTTGGGCCGGACCACCCTTTGCCAGCTCGGGCTGGCCAAGGCTGACCCGCAACCGAGAGGCAGGGTCACCCGAATGGCGACCCCTCTACCGCGATGGCTCCATGGTGCGGTTCATGACGCAGGACGGGTTTGCCGACGCCAGCTTTGCTGACTGGGGACCCTTGCGCGTTGTCTATCTTCAGCACGCCAGTGATCCGATGAGCTTTTTCTCGGCAAACCTCGCTTTCACCCGCCCGGACTGGCTGGGCCCAAATCGGGGACGCGACGTGTCGCCCTATTTTCGCTGGTTCCCGGTGGTGAGCTTTCTTCAGGTCGGTTTTGATATCCCCATGGCCACCTCTGTGTCACAGGGCTACGGACACAACTTTACCCCCGCCGAATACATCGACGGGTGGATCGCAGTGACAGAGCCAAAGAACTGGACAAAGGATGACACCGCGCGCCTGAAAGAGATGTTTGCCGATTTTTCCGGCGCGCCGATTTGATCAACGATCCTGTTTTGGAGCGCGGGTAAACACCATTTTCTGGTTTGCCAGCTTCTCCTGATCGCCAACCCATGCATAACACAAAAGCGAGGGGTTGTGCTCGGCCACGGTGATGCGGTGGAGCTGCCCCGGCGGGTTGAAGATCAAGGACCCCGGCGCATAAACGCCCTGATCATTCTCTGACACGGCTCCAGAGAGGCAGATATAACTTTCCGAGATCCCGTCATGGGCATGCGCCGGATAGGTGCAACCCGGTGCAAAGAGGACCAGCCCCAGAATGACCTCATCGGTCATCACCGGGCCGGTGGGACCAGCAAGTTCGGCATAGGCGTATTTGCGCTCCAGCCCGCGCGGCACCTTTTCATAGCCGTATTGCCAGACCAGATGGTGGCGCACGGCCTCGATCGCGCGGATAAAAGCTCCGTGCCGCTCCTGCCGCCCATTGTCCAACGCGCGCTGCAGATGCGCCGTGACGGGTTTGTCGACACTGGCGCCTGCGCGCACCTCGGCATTGGATTTCAGCACGCGGCTGATCCTTTCGCGCACCATGCGCTGATGGGCGCGGATCTTGGCACTGCCACCAGCCGACAGGCGGCGGTAGAACTCGTAATAGTCTCGCAACAGGTAGTCCCACTCGGGGCAGTCTTTCAGTCGCTTCTGATCCGTCATTTCCGGGCCTTTCTTCTGGCACCCGCCCAAGATGTCACCCCGTTGCGATCGCTCTATCCCCAAAGCGACGCGAGCGTGTCGCAATGCAGGCGCTTTTATTCACTGTCACAGCATCCCCCCTTTTCCCCGCCCTTTTTCCCCGCCAAAGTGCCGCCAGACAGCAGGAGGTTCATCATGGCAAAAACCCGGGTACTCGTGGAATTCGGCATGGGCACATCCCTGCGCCGCGCCGACTACACCCAAGCCGCAAAGCGCGCGATCTCGGATGCGCTATGGCACAACTCGGTCAATGTGGCCGAGCTGTTCGACTTTCCAAAAGAAGCCATGATCATCGATGCCGAGATCGGCGTGCAAGATCCCGAACAGGTGGATGCAGAGGCACTGAAAGCAATCTTCCCCTATGGCCGCCCGGATATCCGCGTCAGCAAAGGCGGCCTTGATATCGACAAACCCGGTGGCGGCAAGACGGTGATCGCAAATGCCGCCGTGATTGTCTCATTTGACATGGAGGCGGTGTAATGGCGGAGAAGCGTATCATTCTGGAAATGGGCACTGGCAACGATCTTTATGGCCAGGATTACACCAAGGCGGCCCGGCGCGCGGTGCAGGACGCGCTGCATCATTCCTCGATCACACTGTTTTCCGAGCTGGGGATCGATCACTCTGATATGCGGGTGGAGGTGACCATCGCGGTGCAAAAGCCCGAAGCCGTGGATTGCGATCTGGTCGCGTCAGATCTGCCGCGCGGTCGGGCACGGCTACGGGCAGTTTTTGGCGGTCTGGATGTGGCTGGCGCGGATGGCAAGGCGCCGCATGTAATCGCCACGGCGGCGATCGAGGCCTGGCTGCCGGATCAGGCGGGGCGCTATCGCTGGTCGGAATAGATCCCCATCAAAGCGAAAAGCCGCCCGGGTATGGACGGCTTTGCTAGCGATGATTTGTCATTGAAAAATCTGCCTATCAGATCAGATCTTTGCAATGTCGTCGCGAGTCAGGCCGATGTCAGCCAGCTGCGCGTCGGTCAGACGGTACAGGGCACGGCGGGTGATGCGAGCTTCGCGCGCTTCCAGGAATGCGGATTTTGCATTCAGGATGGTGTCGACCACACGGAGAACGGCTACGGCTCCGAGCGGTGCATGGATGTTTGCAGTTGTGGCCATGTTGGGCATCCCAAAAAAAAGACAACCGGCCCCATGCCGGTTCTGAGCGTCATTTAGGAAAGCTTACCGAGTCTCACAATTGCCCGTTTTACAGGCCAGATCTGCACCCAGTGCATAACAAATGAACAGCCTGTTAACGTGAGCTATCGCCCTCGGTGAGCTGAAACAGGGCTGCCTTGGCCAGCCTTGCAATTCCTGTCAGGCGTTCGGTCTGTGCCAAGCTCCGATTGATCCGGTTTTTGGGCATCTGCTGCCAATCCCGCAGCAGCCGCACAAGCGTCAGAAAACGCACCGTTCTATCGGTCATTGGAACAACTTCATATCCTGCGAAGAAAGCCGATAGGTCCACCCCCGGAAGCGGGCCATCCCTTCCCTTTTTCTGGTCGACCTCAGAGACGCAAAGAGCGCCATAGTGGCAGAACAACCGCGCCAGGTCATGACCGACCGGCAGCAGTTTTCCGGGCCCAAAATCCAGACCAGCCGCCGCGTCTCCCTGTAAGACAATGTTGCGACAATTGAGATCCCCATGGGAGATCGCCGCAACCGTGCCACAGTCCTGTTCACCGGGAGCAGATGCCAGAACCGCATCCGCCAACTGCAGGAACAATTTGCGGCGCGGCACCTCCACCTCGCGGCGCTCAATCCGTTTCAAAACAGATCCAAGGTGCTCTTTGGCGTGTCGCGGTTGGAACTGTCTCGTGGATATGCCGAAAGCACGGTGAAACCGGTCCGTCCAGGCCCCGGCGCGGCGCAACGGGTCTGCGTGGCAAATCATCGGTGAAAACGCACAAAGATCAAAAAGGGTCTGACCGGGCAGTCTATGCATAAGAATCGTTTGCTGGTCTTCATCTACTGCCAGGATGGAGGGACAATCGGAAAAACCTTTGGCTACGGCAATCTGACGCGCAGCTTGCGTTGAAAAGGCCGTCGGGGACACAGGGCGAAACACCCGCTTTAACACCAGATCACCGTGGGACGGATGGCTCAAACCGACAACCACCCTATGCATGACCTTGTCATTGCGTCGAGACAGCAGTGACGGCGTCCAGCCGTCTTGCGGCAAACCGCTTGCTTTGAGCATCTCAGGCAAGCTGGTCAGCGCGTCCTGCAGGTCGTTCAAAGGCTCTCCCCCGGCAATGGCCCGTTGAATTCAGTTATTCGGTTGAGCAATGGAAGTCCAACGCCCATATATGCTGCGACTAGAATGGAGGCACAGATGGCAGAAGACCAATTCCCCGGATGGCACGGGACCACCATCGTCGGTGTCAAAAAAGATGGCCTTGTGGTGATTGCCGGCGACGGACAGGTCTCTTTGGGCCAGACCGTGATCAAGGGCAGCGCCCGAAAGGTGCGTCGCCTGTCGCCGGGTGGCTATGACGTGGTTGCGGGATTTGCGGGTTCCACAGCGGACGCCTTTACCCTGCTGGAGCGGCTCGAGGCCAAGCTCGAAGCCACCCCCGGACAGCTGGCCCGCGCCAGTGTGGAACTCGCCAAGGATTGGCGCACCGATAAGTACCTTCAAAAGCTTGAAGCGATGCTCATCGTGACGGATGGCACCGACCTCTTGGTGATTACCGGCGCCGGCGATGTGCTGGAGCCGGAACATGATGTGGCCGCTATCGGCTCGGGCGGGAATTTTGCCCTGGCCGCCGCGCGCGCCATGATGGACAGCGACAAATCCGCCGAAACCGTTGCCCGCGAAGCCATGGCGATTGCAGCCGATATCTGCGTTTACACCAACGGCAACCTGACGGTCGAAACCATCGGGGCGGGGCACTAAGGTGTCTGATATTGATCGCAACGACCTGCGTGCCGCCGTTGGGTCTGGCCTGTTGACCGAGGCGCAGGCTGCCTCCCTTTTGGCGCTGGCCCAAAGCCGCAAGGGCGCGCGGGAGAACCTGCCTGAAGGCGATGAGCCGTTTGAGCTGTTCAAAGGCTTCAACGAGATTTTCATCGTCATTGGCCTGTTGATCTTGTCATCCGGCTGGGCTGCAGTCACAGCGACCTCTCTGGCGACCAGCATAGGCGGTTATCAGGGCAAGGCCGTCACCGCCGCAGCAATTGGGGCTGCGATCCTCTGGGCCCTGTCCGAATACTTCATTCGCCGCCGCCGCATGGTGGCGCCGGCAATTGCCCTCTCGATTCTATGGGCCGCAAACGCGGGCATGGGGCTGACAGCTCAGTTTTCACAGCCTTTCATGATGGCGCAGGCAGATTACTCCAGCATGCAGCTGCCCTTTGCCCTTGCGACGGCGGCCATAGCGATCTTCTGGCTGCGCTTTCGGGTGCCCTTTGCCATGGCCTTGATCGCGCTTGGCGTTTTCGCCCTGGCGCTGCTGATGGGCGCGATCCGCATGGGAACACCCGAGGATATTGGTGATTTCTTCCTTCTGTCCGCCTCCGGTCCCTTTGCCTGGATCACGCTTCTGGTGGGTCTGGCCGTTTTCGTCGTCGCGATGATCTTTGACATGAGCGATCCGCACCGGGTCACGCGCCGCTCGGCCCAAGGATTCTGGCTACATGTGGTTGCGGCCCCTGCCCTGGTGAACACCATCGCGCTGAGCCTTCTGGAAAACGGCAGCAACAGCGCACATCTGTTGTTGATGGGCGTGCTCTTTGCCTTTGCCGTTGTGGCCATCGTGATCGACCGGCGGTCCTTCCTGATCGCCGCCATTGGCTATAGCGTCACGCTGGCCGGAACCGTTTTCGATGGCGAAGGCGCCGCATCCACCATTCTGGTGCTCGGCGTTTTCCTTGTGGCGCTCGGGGCCTTCTGGACCCGCATCCGTGCCGCGCTTCTTTCACCCCTGTCCGGGCTGGTGCCGCTGGATCGGCTGCCGCCCTCACACTGATACGGGATCACTCATGACTGACCTTACCCCCCGCGAAATCGTTTCCGAACTGGATCGTTTCATCATCGGCCAGAAAGAGGCCAAACGCGCCGTTGCCGTCGCCCTGCGCAACCGCTGGCGGCGCAAACAGTTGGGTGACGACCTGCGCGACGAGGTCTACCCCAAGAACATCCTAATGATCGGCCCCACCGGCGTCGGCAAGACCGAGATTAGCCGCCGTCTGGCGAAACTGGCCCGCGCGCCCTTTATCAAGGTCGAGGCCACCAAATTCACCGAAGTCGGCTACGTCGGCCGCGACGTGGAACAGATCGTCCGCGACCTGGTGGACACTGCGATCCTTCAGACCCGCGAATTCATGAGAGAAGACGTCAAGGCCAAGGCCCACAAGGCCGCCGAGGATCGCGTGATCACCGCCATTGCCGGAACCGAAGCACGGGACAGTACCCGCGAGGTGTTCCGCAAGAAGCTGAAATCCGGTGAGCTGGATGATACCCTGATCGAGCTTGAGGTCGCAGACACGTCAAATCCCATGGGCGGCATGTTCGATATTCCTGGCCAACCGGGCAGCCCCATGGGCGGGATGATGAACCTTGGCGATCTGTTCGGAAAGGCCCTCGGCGGGCGCACGGTCAAAAAGCGCCTGACTGTTGCTGAAAGCTATGACGTTCTGATCGGAGAAGAAGCGGACAAGCTGCTCGACGATGAAACCGTCACCCGCACCGCGTTGGAGTCGGTTGAACAGAACGGCATCGTTTTCCTCGATGAGATCGACAAGGTCTGCGCCCGCGCCGATGCCCGCGGCGGCGATGTCAGCCGTGAAGGCGTGCAGCGCGACCTGCTGCCGCTGATCGAGGGCACCACGGTCAGCACCAAACATGGCCCGGTGAAGACCGATCATATCCTGTTCATCGCCTCGGGCGCATTTCATATCGCCAAGCCGTCGGATCTGCTGCCGGAGCTGCAGGGCCGCCTGCCGATCCGGGTCAACCTGCGCGCGCTCAGCGAAAAGGACTTTGTTCGCATCCTGACCGAAACCGACAACGCACTTACCCGGCAGTACACCGCGCTGATGGGCACCGAGAACGTCAAAGTAACCTTTACGGAAGACGGGATCGCCGCCATGGCCAAGATTGCGGCCGAAGTGAACCAATCGGTCGAAAACATCGGCGCCCGGCGCCTCTATACGGTGATGGAACGGGTATTCGAGGAACTGTCCTTCACCGCCCCCGACCGCAGCGGCGAGGCCATCACAGTGGATGCGAAATTCGTGACCTCGAACCTCGGGGAGCTAACCCGCTCGACCGATCTCAGCCGCTACGTGCTCTAGCAGGTTCACCGCCTTGAAATTGGAGATGCCGCTTGGAAACGGGCGGCATTCGTCCTATCCATGGCACTGTTTGTTTTGGGACCGGTCAGATGCGGCGCCTTCGGATTCTTTTGCTTCTTTCGCTCAGTCTTGTCGCTGCCTGCGGCCCGCGGCCCTATACGCCCACGATTCCCGAGGCGTTAAAGATCGGCACGCCCAAGACGATTTTTGCCGCAACGATCAGAGATCCAAAACCGGAGGGCGGTTTTGGGGCTGGCCGGACCGATGCCTATCACCTGCTGGAGCTGACCGTCTCCATCCCACCAAACCATAAACCGGGCCAACTGGTCTTTGCCGACGAAAATCCTGATCCCAGGCATGAATTCACCATGGCGGGTCGGCGAACCTTTGAGACCGCAAACGCTTTTTCGGACCGCCTGAACCAGGAACTGCTGAAGTATCCCCCGGATGAGCGGGACATTACCGTCTTTGTACATGGCTATAATTCCACCCAGTCGGAAACCGCTTTTCGCGCAGCGCAGCTGACCTATGACATCGGCGTGCCGGGCGCGACGGTGGTCTACTCCTGGCCCAGTCTCGGCAGCCCGTTGGGGTACGCCTATGACGCCGACAGCGTGATGTTCGCACGGGATGGTCTGGAACGTCTTTTGAAGAACCTGAGCCGCACCAAGGCGCGACGCGTTGTCCTTGTGGCGCACTCGATGGGGTCAGTTCTGGCCATGGAAACACTGCGCCAGATCGAAATCGGAGCCCCCGGCTGGGCGGCAAAACACCTGGACGGGGTCATACTGATGTCGCCGGATCTCGACCTTGACGTCTTCAAAAGCCAGATGAGCCGGTTTGACCCGGTGCCACAGCCTTTCCTTGTTTTCATTTCGCGAAAAGACAAGATCCTGACGATATCCCAGCGCCTGCGCGGCACCCATAGCCGATCACGGCTTGGCAACCTGTCTTCGGTTGAAGACCTGGAAGATCTGCCGATCAGCATCATAGATACAACCGCCTATGCTGACACGGCCAATTCGGGGCATCTGGTGGCCGGAACCTCCCCTGCCCTGCTGGCGATATTGAGCGCGGCGCAGCAAACCGCCCGAACCTTCGAGAACCCCGGACTGGTATTCAACACCGTGCTGCCGCCTCCGCAGATCCAAGAAGAACAGGTCGAGGATCTGTCGCTGGTCAGGCTTTTGGATAGCCCCCGCTAGCGCACCACCTTACCGGCTGCGCCGCAAATAGACGTAATAGGCACCCTCACCCCCGTGGCTGATATGGGCTGGCGTCACCTGCAAGACTGCCTGCGCAAGCGGCGGCAGCGACAGCCATTGCGGCACCCGGTGACGCAGCACGCCTCGCGGGGTCGGGATCGGTCCCGGCTCATCCCGGTCCTTGCCCTTGCCGGTGACCACCAGCACCAGCCGCTTGCCCGAGGCCTGCGCCGTGAGGATGAACCGCGTCAGCGCCGGATGCGCCGTATCCACGCGCATGCCGTGCAGGTCCAGCTTGCCCTCGGGACGCAGCTTGCCGCGTTTCATGCGGCGATAGGCCTTTTCATCCATCTGTACGGGCGCGGCTGTCAGGGATTTGGCAACCGGCGCCTTGAGGTCATGTTTTGCGGGCTTGCTGCGGGCGCGGCTGCCGATACGAAAGGCGTCAATCTGCGGCTCGGCATGGGGATGCGGCGTCTTTGTTGGCTTGGGTTTTGGCAGCGGCAAATCCGGCGGCGTCGAGTGGCTGCCGGGATGCAGACGTTCTGCGTGTTTCACGACCTTGTGCCAAAGATCGATTTCATCCGAGGTCAACTTGCGGCGGGTCATCAGTAGTCTTCCGGCAACATGGCGTAGGCGCGCTGGATCGGAAGCAGCACCACCATCCGACCCGGATCCCGCAGACGGCCGGCCGCCTGCCCCGCGGCATCCCCGGTGCCAAAGAAAATATCGGCGCGCTGTGCGCCCTTGATCGCAGAGCCGGTATCCTGAGCAATCATCAGGCGCCGCAATGGATTTTCGCCGTCTTTCTCCACCCAGACCGGAGCGCCCAGCGGCGTGTATTTCGGATCAACCGCAATGCTGCGCATGGCTGTTACAGATCGGTTCATCGCCCCCAAAGGTCCATCCGAGGCCCGCACACGTCGCACCTCCCGAAAGAAGACGTAAGACGGATTGTGCATCAGCAGCTCGTGCCCGGCAACGGGATTGCGCCGGACCCAAGCCTTGATCACCTGCGCGCTGACCTGATGCGCCTTGTAGATGCCACGGCGCACCATTTCCGCACCGATGGATTTATACGGATGACCATTGGCCCCGCCATAGCCGACACGCACGGTCGATCCATCCTGCATCTTGATGCGGCCTGACCCCTGGATTTGCAGAAAGAACAACTCTACCGGATCATCCACCCAGGCGATCTCAAGGCCGCGCCCCTCCATCACACCACTGGTAAGGATATCACGGCGCGGCAGCCACAGGTTTGTCTGACGCGCCTCGCGCGGCATTCGGTACACGGGGTAGCGGAACCGCTCGGTTTGATAACGCGCGCCATCCAGCTCGGGCTCGAAATAGCCGGTGAACAGGGCTGTATCGGCACCGTCCTGAATAAGAACGGGCCGGAAGAAAAGCTCAAAGAATTTCCGCGCCGCATCCGGAGCGCCCAACTGAACCTGCGATTGGCCGAGTGCGCAAAGGCTGTGCCAATCGGGATCGTCAAGATCGGGGCAGGTATTCAGGAAAGCGTTCAAGGCTGCTGCGTGGTCGTCCTTTTCCCAGCCCTCAAGCTGAGAAAAACTCAACAGCGAATAAGCTGTCTCGCCAGATGCGCCCGTGGCGGTCATGGCAGCGCCCCAGAAGGCCGCTGCCCGCAATGCCGCCCGAAGCGCACCAATCATGCGTCCGTGGCCACCAGCTGCCAGTTCGGATCACTTGCGCCCATGGCACGGGCAAAGGTCCAGGTGTCTTTCAGGCGCTTGATAGCTTTGGGATCACCCTCGACGATCTCACCCTCCTTGTTGCGGACGACCGAGGTGATCTCAGCCACGAACCGCATGGTGATTTCACCGGTTCGCGTTGCTTCGTCAAACCGAGCATCATCAATTGTAGTTTCCCGCACGCCAATGAACTCGGCCTCGATTGTCAGGCCCTGATCTTCGCGCTGCGCCACGGCATCTACAAAGCTCTCGTAGACGTCCTCGGCCAGGAAGGGTTGGATCTCATCCAGATCGCCGTTTTCGAACCCCATCAGGATCATCTCATAGGCGCCGCGCGCGCCCTGCACAAAGTCCTGAACCTGAAACGACGGTTCGGCGCGTTTCATCGCCGCAAGCGCATCGGCCTGCGCAGACCCCTCGGCCACGTAATCGGTGATATCCCGATCCGGGCCGCCTTCAATCACCTCGAAATCGGGGCGCCGTTTGTCAGCCACAGGCGACTGGGATGGGGTTGGCTTTTCAAACCCCTCACGGGTGCCCAATACGCTTTTCAAGCGCAGGATCAGGAAGACGGCAATGCCGGCCAACACCAAAATCTGAATCAAGGGCGACTCCATGTGAACCTCTTGCTAGGCAACCATGCCTTGTTTGAAACCAAAGCGGACTGCTCTTATGTAGGTGACGGGTGGGGCCAAGTCCACCGTTCAGCGCAAGTTCAAAGGACCCCAAGATGTATCTTTTTCTGGCCTTTTTGATGGTTCCATTGATTGAAATCGCCCTTTTCATCCAAGTTGGCGGTTTGATCGGGCTGTGGCCCACCCTGGCAATCGTGGTTCTGACGGCGATCCTTGGCACATCTTTGGTGCGGTCCCAAGGGAGACTGGCAATGGGACAACTCAGATCCTCGTTCCAAACCCTGTCAGACCCGGCCGAGCCACTTGCTCATGGAGCCATGATCCTCTTTGCTGGTGCCCTGCTGCTGACACCGGGGTTTTTCACCGATGCATTGGGTTTTGCCCTGCTCATGCCACCGGTGCGCCTGGCAGTGTTCCGATATCTCAAATCGCGCATCACCGTATCCCAATTCGAAATGGGCACCATGCATGGGCAGGCTCATCCTCACGATCCACGCCGCGGGCGTCGACCGAACCAGGCACAGGGTGGGGGCGATGTGATCGACGGAGATTTCGAAGATGTGACGCCTCACAATCCTTCTGACCGTCCGTCCGGCTGGGTCAAAGGCCCGGAATAGCTCTGGTTCAGCCCCACTTTCATCCATCAAAACACCTTGCCCAGCGTGACCGTTGAGATACCCGCAACAAGCTGCTAAGCAATGCGCAAAACCATACTTCAGGAGTATCTCCATGGCCGAAAACGGCACCCCCGAGGGCGCAGCAGCAGCCCCGCAGCAGCCCCAGGTCCAGATGAACATTCTGGGTCAGTTCATCCGCGACATGTCCTTCGAAAACGTGATGGCACAAAAAGGCGCGGCAGGTGAGGTTCAGCCCGATGTGAACGTTCAGGTCAACCTCGACGCCAAAAAGCGCGCGGCTGAAAACCAGTTTGAGGTCATGACCAAACTGACCGTTGAGTCCAAGAACAAGGAAGGCGGCGACGTCCTGTTTGTGCTGGAGATCGAATATGTCGGCGTTTTCAACATCCAGGGCGTCCCGGATGAGCAGCTGCACCCCTTCCTGCTGATCGAATGCCCACGCATGACCTTCCCGTTCCTGCGTCGCATCGTGTCGGACGTGACCCGCGATGGGGGCTTCCCGCCGCTGAACCTGGACAATATCGATTTTGTTGCGATCTACCGCAATGAGCTGGCCCGCCGTCAGGCAGAGGCGCAGCCGCAGCAGTAAGCCCTGTTACTGCAATGGAAAATCGAAACGCTGTCGGTCAACCCGGCAGCGTTTTTCTTTGGCTGTTCGTAAGTATCAGGACTGTACAGCGGCCCAAAGCGCACCATCGCCCAGCTTTTCCACAAAGGAATCATGAGCCGCTTTTTCCTCGGCTGTCAGACGCGCGGGCAGGGGGCTTGGGCGCGGGGAAGGGCGCCAATCGGGTTCGGTCGACCCCGAATCCGAACCGCCAGCACCCGCCGTGGACAGGGCAAAGTCGGGCTGTCGGCCGCCAATCAGCTCCAGATAGACCTCGGCCAGGATTTCGGAGTCAAGAAGCGCGCCGTGCAACGTCCGGTTCGAGTTGTCGATATTGAACCGGCGGCATAGCGCATCCAGCGTTGCGGGCGAGCCGGGGAATCGCTTGCGGGCCATAGCCAGCGTGTCGATGGCCTGATCCATGGGCAGCTGCGGCAGGTTCATCCAGCCAAGCTCTGCGTTGAGGAATTTCATGTCAAAGCTGGCGTTGTGAATCACCAGCCGTGCATCACCGACAAAATCGAGGAACTTCTGGCCGATTTTTTCAAACACCGGTTTGTCGCGCAGGGTCACAGCACCGGGGGCAGGGGGCTGCGGCGGGCTGAGGAGGTCCGGGCCAATCCCGTGCACGCCAAAGGCCTCTTCCGGCATGTCGCGTTCAGGGTTGATGTATTCGTGGTAGGTTTTTCCAGTGGGCATGTGGTTGTAAAGTTCCACCGCACCAATCTCGACGATGCGATCCCCGGAAAAGGGGTCAAAGCCCGTCGTCTCGGTATCCAGAACGATTTCACGCATTTGCCATCTTTCCCCTGATGTCTGTCAGGATCTCTTCCACCTGCGCGCGGGCATGGTCCATTGTGTCGGTCTCGATCTCATAGTCGGCACGGGCGCGTTTCTCTTCGATTGGCATCTGTTTTTGCAGGATTTGCGTGAATTGCTCAACCGTCATTGTACCGCGATCCAGAACACGCTGTTTCTGTGTTTCAACATCGACCCAGACGCAGGCGACCGCATCCATTGCGGCCTCTCCACCCGTTTCAAAAAGCAGCGGAATATCAAAGACAAGGATGTCGCTATCGGCACTACGGCGGAATGCGGCGCGATCGTCGGCGACAAGAGGGTGCACGATCTTTTCGATCACGGACAGGGCGGAGGGGTCGCGGGAGATGATCTCTTTCAGCGCGCCGCGATCCACCATTCCATTGTTGATTGCCTGCGGAAACGCCGCTGCCATGGGGGCGACAGCAGCGCCGCCAACACCGTAAAGGCGATGCACCGCCGCATCCGCATCCCAGACCGCACAGCCAAGCTCGGCAAAGATCTTGGCTGTGGTGCTTTTGCCCATGCCGATCGAGCCGGTCAAACCCAGTGAAAACGTCATGCCAGCGCCGCCGCGCGGGTGTCCTCATCCACCTTGGGCCGCTGGCCGAACCAGCGTTCAAACCCCGGAACCGCCTGATGGAGCAGCATTCCAAGACCATCAACAACGGTGCATCCGGCTTCTTTTCCAGCCTTGATCAGATCAGTTTCCAAGGGTGTGTAGACCAGATCAGTCACAACGCAGGAGGGCTTCAACCCATCCATGGGAACACGCAGAGGGCGCTTGCCCTCCATGCCAAGCGAAGTGGCATTGACCACCAGCGCGGCTTCTTCAACCGCATTTCCGGCCTGGATCCAGTCAACCACACGGATCCGCTTTCCAAATTCCTTGCGCAACTGGTCCGCGCGTTCGCGGGTGCGGTTGGAGAGCATAATCTCAGGAACACCTGCCTCAATCAAAGAGGCAATGACGGCCCGGCATGCGCCGCCGGCGCCTAGAACCAGAGCCGGGCCTGATTTGGGCTGCCAATCTGGAGCCCCTTGATGCAGGTTTGTGATGAAACCGTAACCATCTGTATTGTCAGCCAAAATAGATCCATCCTCGCGGAAGATCATCGTGTTTGCCGCTCCCATCAGGGTGGCGCGATCCGTGACCTTATCGGCAATCTGCATCACGGCTTCTTTATGGGGCAGGGTTACATTTGCTCCGACAAATCCTGCCTTGGGCAGGCTGCGGATCACCGTTTCAAGATCCTGCGGTTCAACATGCATTGGCACATAGTGCCCCGCGATCCCATAGGTCCGCAGCCAGTGGTTCTGAATTTGCGGCGAGCGCGAATGGGCCACCGGGCATCCGATGACCCCGGCCAGAGGTATCTTTGCAAGACTCATTGATCGATAACTCCCTGCAGTCCCAGGTAGTTTATTAGTTCAGTCAGCGGTAATCCCAAAACGTTAAAATAGCTTCCCTCAATGCTGGTAAAGAGCCGCACACCCTCTTCTTCGAGCTTGTAGCCACCGACCGAATGGCGGATGCTGTCCCAGTTGCGGCTCACATAGTCCTGCAGGTAGCCATCCGACGCCTTGCGCATCAACAGGCGGACCTGCCCCACGTGGCGCCAGAGCGGCTCCCCATCCCGGTAGATCACCGCTGCGGACAATAGCATATGGCGATGTCCCCGCATCTCGCTTAGCTGGGTGAGCGCGTCTTCGGGCGTTTTGGGTTTGGATAACAGTTGCCCCTGGAAATCCAGCACCTGATCGCATCCGATCACCATGGATCCGGGGTGTTTTGCGCTGATTTTTCGTGCCTTGGCTTCGGCCAGAGCATCGGCGATGTCACGTGGCGGAGCATCCTCGGCCAAAAGCGCGACCTTTATGCTATCCTCATCCAGGCGCGGGATGTCCTGCTCAAACTCAATGGCTGCCTGACGCAAAAGATGGGCCCTGATCTCAGACCCGGAGGCCAGCACTATGTGGGCAGTCATGTGGAAAACCCCGTGGGAAATCGGTTCACAGTATTGGCATGTTTTGTATGGTTTTCAGCCCATTTGGCAAGCCCACAGCCAAAGCGTCAGTTTCATCCCGGATGTACCAGGATTCGTCCCGCGTGGACTGGGATAACTCTGACGTCGTGGATATCTCGCTGTTTCACAAGTGATCCCAGAGTTATCCCCATGTTTACCTTGGTTAATCAATCCTTAAGAAGTCATAAAAGAAAGGATGTTAACGAAGTTTTCACCATTTGAGGTGCCGGAGCCATGGAAACTTTTCCACGCTGGGGATAGGCCGGGGTAAGACTGAGTAATCCACGGAAAACCCTGTGCCCTACAAAAACATCATCCTTTAAATCTTTCTTTATTATTTTAGGGTGCCCGACGAGAGCACAGGAAAGAGAACAAGCATGACACTGACAGACTGGATGTATGTCCTGTACCCTTACGCCAAATCTCTTCATATCATGGCGGTACTCAGCTGGATGGCTGGTCTTTTCTATCTCCCACGTCTGTTCGTGTATCACGTGGAAGAGGCTGAGAAGGTGCAGGATGCCATTCCGATCTTTCTGACTATGGAACGCAAGCTGATGAAAGTGATCATGAGCCCCGCCATGCATACTGCATGGGTGGCAGGTCTCTTCATAGCTTTGACGCCTGGGTTTGTGGACTGGTCCTCCATCTGGCCATGGACCAAGGGGATCAGCGTGATTGGCATGACCTGGTTTCACATCTGGTTGAAGCGTCGGATCAAGGCTTTTGAAGAAGACCGCAACACGCTGACGGGCCGTCAGTTTCGCATGATGAACGAAGTCCCAACTCTGTTCATGGTCGTGATTGTGGTCTCTGTTATCTTCAAGTTCTGAGGAGCCGTCAGCGCCACTCTGTAGCCCCTCAGAGGCACCAAGGGGCGCCATACAGCCAGGGTTTGACTCGCGGGCAGCATATGCCTATGTATGGCGCCTAACGGGCCCGTCCGGGCACTCGTGTCTTCCGAACTCAAAATGACACCTCTCCCCGATTGCTGGGGCTGCAAAGGCTGTATCTGTATGACCGCTCAATCCCTCAATCTCTCCGATCTCAAAGCGAAAAGTCCCAAGGACTTGCTCTCCATGGCTGAAGAGCTGGAGATCGAGAACGCCTCGACCATGCGCAAGGGCGAGATGATGTTCCAGATCCTGCGTGAGCGCGCGGATGAAGGCTGGGACATCGGCGGTGATGGGGTGCTGGAAGTGCTGCAAGACGGGTTTGGCTTCCTGCGTTCACCCGAGGCGAACTATCTTCCGGGTCCGGACGATATCTATGTCTCACCCGAAATGATCCGCCAATACTCTCTGCGCACTGGCGATACGGTCGAAGGTCAGATCAAGGCACCGCTGGAGAACGAGCGCTATTTTGCTCTAACCAATGTGACCAAGATCAACTTTGAAGAGCCGGAAAAAGCGCGTCACAAGATCGCCTTTGACAACCTTACGCCGCTTTACCCCGATGAGCGCCTCAAGATGGAGATCGAGGATCCCACCATCAAGGATAAATCCGCCCGGGTGATCGATCTGGTGGCACCGATCGGGAAGGGGCAGCGGTCGCTGATCGTCGCGCCTCCACGGACGGGTAAAACTGTAATCCTGCAGAACATTGCGCATTCCATTGAGAAGAATCACCCGGAATGCTACCTGATCGTTCTTTTGATCGACGAACGGCCCGAAGAAGTCACCGACATGCAGCGGTCTGTGAAGGGCGAGGTGGTTTCCTCCACCTTTGATGAACCGGCAACGCGCCACGTGGCCGTTTCGGAAATGGTCATCGAAAAGGCCAAGCGTTTGGTGGAGCACAAACGAGATGTTGTGATCCTCCTTGATTCTATCACAAGACTTGGTCGTGCCTTTAACACCGTTGTTCCGTCCTCAGGTAAGGTTCTGACCGGTGGTGTGGATGCAAATGCCCTGCAGCGTCCGAAACGGTTCTTTGGTGCTGCCCGCAATATCGAAGAGGGCGGCTCCCTGACGATCATCGCCACCGCTCTGATCGACACAGGCAGCCGGATGGATGAGGTTATCTTTGAAGAATTCAAAGGTACGGGCAACTCTGAACTGGTGCTGGATCGTAAGATTGCCGACAAACGGGTCTTCCCGGCCATTGATATTCTTAAGTCTGGTACCCGGAAAGAAGACCTGCTGGTTGACAAGGGTGATCTTGCTAAGACTTTCGTTTTGCGGAGAATTTTGAACCCGATGGGGACCACAGATGCCATCGAGTTCCTGCTTTCAAAACTCAAGCAGACGAAGACAAACTCAGAGTTCTTCGACTCGATGAACACCTAGGCCTTAGATTTCAAAGAAAGGAAGGCCTGCCATGGATACGATCTTTGCGTTGGCCTCTGCTCAGGGAAAGGCCGGGGTCGCTGTCATCCGGGTTTCAGGGGCTCAGGCGCTTGAAGCCGTTGAACAGCTTTGCCAGACGTCGATGACAGCTCCTAGCCGTGGATTGCGGCGTGTGATGGATATCACGGGTGATCTGATTGATGAGGCTTTGGTCCTGACGTTCCAAGGACCGCATAGCTTCACAGGCGAAGACGTTGTTGAATTTCAGACACATGGAAGTACAGCCGTTGTTTCAGCCGTTTTGGATCGCCTGGGCAAAGTAAAAGGCCTCCGTTTGGCAGAACCGGGTGAGTTCACACGCCGCGCTCTGGAAAACGGGAAGTTGGACCTGTCCCAGGTCGAGGGTCTTGCCGACCTTATTGATGCTGAAACCGAAGCTCAAAGGAAACAGGCGCAACTCGTCCTCTCTGGCGCGTTGGGCGACTTGGCAGATCGATGGCGCAATGACTTGATTCGGGCAGCGTCATTGATAGAGGTCACAATCGATTTTGCCGATGAAGAAGTACCGGTAGATGTAACACCGGAGGTTTCAGAGCTGCTCTCTGGTGTCCAAAAAGACCTCGCAACAGAAATTGCCGGTGTGCGCGTCGCAGAGAGAATTCGCGTGGGTTTCGAGGTGGCTATTGTCGGGGCTCCTAATGTCGGAAAATCCACGCTTTTGAACGCTCTGGCGGGTCGGGAGGCTGCAATCACCTCCGAGTACGCGGGAACAACGCGAGATATCATAGAAGTAAGAATGGATCTTTCCGGCCTCCCAATTACACTGCTCGACACGGCTGGTCTGAGAGATACCGAAGACCATGTCGAAAGCATTGGTATCGGTCTTGCAAAGCAGCGAGCGGAAGCCGCAGATCTCAGAGTTTTTCTTGCGGACCCGGATGATTCCCTGGATATTGAAATGAAGCCAGGCGACATTCGGTTCATTCCCAAGATCGATGAAAAAGGCGTGGAGGGCTTGGGAATCTCGGGCAAGACTGGCCAGGGGATTGACGCCTTGGTCGATCATGTGAGCCGAGTCCTAAAGGAACGCTCCTTTCAAGCTGGCGTATCGACGCGAAAGCGGCATCAATTTGCGCTTTCTGAAGCGCTTGAAAGTCTGCAAAATGCGGATCGAATCCTTGAAATGGGACCGGAACACTACGAGTTGGTAGCAGAAGAGATCCGGTCAGCAATTCGGTCTCTCGAGGCCCTGGTGGGCCGTATTGGTGTGGAAGACCTGCTGGATGAAATTTTCTCCAGCTTCTGTCTTGGTAAGTGAGGAGTGTTTCACGTGAAACATTCGGATTTTGACGTCATTGTCATTGGCGGTGGTCATGCGGGAACTGAAGCTGCGCACGCCTCGGCACGCCTTGCCGCCCGAACAGCGTTGATCACATTGAAACGTTCGGGAATTGGCGTTATGTCTTGCAACCCTGCCATAGGTGGGCTTGGCAAAGGTCATCTCGTGCGAGAAATTGACGCCATGGACGGTGTCATGGGCCGGGTGGCCGACGCGGCGGGAATCCAGTTCCGGCTACTGAACAGACGAAAAGGTCCGGCAGTCCAAGGTCCTCGTGCTCAATCCGATCGTGGAATTTACCATCGCGAGATGTTGCGATTGACGGAACAGCAAAGCAATTTGGAGATTATCGAGGCAGAAGTTACCGATTTTCTCATGTCTGGAAATCAGGTAGCTGGAGTGGTTCTTGCTGATGGGAGTGAAATCTCCGCCCAATCCGTGATCCTGACGTCAGGAACCTTCTTGCGTGGCGTTATTCATATTGGTGACGTTTCTAAGCCTGGTGGTCGGATGGGGGATAAACCGTCCGTCCCGCTGGCGACCCGACTTGATAGTTTTGGTCTCCCACTTGGCCGTCTAAAAACGGGAACACCTCCTCGGTTGGATGGAAGGACAATTCGTTGGGATGAGCTGGAAATGCAAGACGGTGATGAAGATCCAGCATTTTTTTCCTTTGGAACAAAGTCAGTGTCTGCACGGCAGATCGCGTGCGGGATTACACATACAAATGCGCACACACATGAGATTATCGAAAAGAACCTTTCCCGATCTGCGATGTATGGTGGGCACATAGAAGGTGTTGGTCCTCGTTACTGCCCATCCATAGAGGATAAGGTCGTCCGATTCGCCGATAAGACATCTCACCAGATCTTTCTGGAACCCGAGGGCGTTCAAGACTTCACCGTGTACCCGAATGGCATTTCGACAAGTCTACCCATCGACGTGCAGGAAGAATACGTTCACTCGATTTTTGGCCTTGAAGAGGCCAAGATTTTGCAACCAGGTTATGCCATTGAGTATGACTACGTTGACCCCAGAGCCCTTTCACTGACTTTGGAGTTGAAGGATTTTCCAGGCCTATTCTTGGCAGGGCAAATCAATGGGACGACGGGCTATGAGGAGGCAGCGGCTCAGGGATTGGTTGCTGGCATTAACGCTGCTCGGAAGAGCCAGCAGAAAGATCCGGTGATACTTGGGCGTTCGGGAAGCTACATTGGTGTTATGATCGATGATCTGACAACAAACGGAGTTTCCGAACCCTATAGGATGTTTACATCTCGAGCTGAATTCCGCCTCTCTCTGAGAGCTGACAACGCCGACCAACGACTCACGCCTCTTGCCGTGCAGATTGGGTGTGCTTCTATTGCGCGCCGAACCATGTTTGAGGAAAAGCAGGACAAGTTGGACACCACGCGGAGACATCTAACGGACACGGTCTACACTCCAAAGCAAATCAAAGAAGCTGGAATTCGCATTAACCAGGATGGCAAAAAGCGAACGGGGATGGACGTACTTGCCTTCCCGGATGTTTCATTCGAAGATTTGATGACTCTTGTACCATCTCTCTCTGGGGTCGATGAGGATATCCGGAGGCAAGTGGAAAGAGACGCGCTTTATGCCAATTACATTGATCGTCAGAATCGAGAGATCGCGGCAATGCAGCGTGATGAAGACTTGGCGTTCCCGGAGGATTTCGTCTTTTTTGGGATCGAAGGCCTATCGAACGAGCTACAGCAAAAATTGTCCCGGGCGCGACCTGAAAACTTGGCGCAAGCGGCACGCGTTGACGGAATGACTCCAGCCGCTTTGGCTCTCTTGCTCGCTCGCCTACGAAAACTGGGTCCGTCGCGGAGTAAATCTGCATGACGGTTGATGGTGTCCTTGAGCGCCTGAATGTTTCACGTGAAACATATGAGCGCCTAGAGATTTTTGCGGCAGTCCTTGAGAAGTGGAATTCCAAGATCAACTTGATTTCACGGCACAGCGTTTCGGATATCTGGACTCGCCACATCGTTGATTCGATCCAGGTGTTTCGCAGTGTTCCGGCACCGCAACACTGGGTGGATATGGGAAGCGGCGGGGGACTGCCGGGCGTGGTCGTTGGAATTTTGGCTTCTGCTGAAAGACACGGTACGAGGGTCACTCTTATCGAATCAGACCAAAGGAAGGCTGCATTCCTCCGCACGGCCGCGAGGGAGTGTGGTGCCTCAATCCAGGTCCTTTCTGATAGAATAGAACGTTGCCAACCTCAAAATGCCGACGTTCTGTCAGCCAGAGCTCTTGCAGATTTGACGAAACTTTTAGAGTTTTCGGAAAGGCACCTAAATCCAAAGGGGGTTGCAGTGTTTCCGAAGGGCGCCAACTGGAAAAAAGAAGTGGATAACGCACTCAAGTCATGGCGCTTCGATTTCGAACCGATTACAAGTTTAACCGAACCCGACGCGGTCTTACTAAAAATCAAGGGAGTTGCTCGTGTCTGACTTATCCCGCCCGGATGGGCCCCGTATCATAGCGGTCGCTAATCAAAAGGGTGGAGTGGGAAAGACAACAACGGCGATTAACCTGGCGGCAGCTCTTGTTGAGACAGGAATGCGTGTTCTCGTGGTTGATCTGGATCCGCAGGGCAATGCCTCCACAGGCCTCGGTATTGATCCAGAAGATCGTGACTTCACTACCTATGATCTACTTGTCGACGACGCACCTTTGTCAGAGGTGATACGCGCGACAGAGATTGAAGATCTTTGCGTGATCCCTGCGACCGTTGATCTGAGTTCCGCCGACATCGAGCTGTTTGCAAACGAAAAACGTAGCTTTCTGTTGCATGATGCTCTTCGTCAGACCGCCATGGATGACTACGATTGGGACTATGTCCTGATCGATTGCCCGCCATCATTGAACCTTTTGACCGTGAATGCGATGGTCGCTGCCCATTCCGTTTTGATTCCGTTGCAGAGTGAATTTTTTGCCCTCGAAGGCGTTTCCCAGCTCATGTTGACCATTCGCGAAGTCCGTCAGGCTGCCAACCCGGACCTACGGATCGAAGGAGTGGTTTTGACGATGTACGATCGTCGAAACAACCTGTCCCAGCAGGTGGAGCAGGACGCGCGTGACAATCTTGGTGAGTTGGTGTTTCGGACCGTGATCCCGAGAAATGTGAGGGTCAGCGAGGCCCCATCTTATGCCTTGCCGGTCTTAAATTACGATACGAATTCACTTGGTGCTCGGGCGTACCGAGCTTTGGCCGAAGAAGTGATCGCCAACCAGCAAAAACTCGCAGCGTAAACCGGGGAGGGCACTATGACAGAAAAAAAGAACAAGCCACGCGGCCTGGGTCGGGGATTGTCCGCACTAATGGCGGATGTAAATCCCGATCCGGTGAGCACCCGAACAGAGGCACCGCGCAATGCTGAAGTCCTCGTTCCGATTGAAAAGGTCACGGCAAATCCTGATCAACCGCGGCGGCAATTTCTGCAGGAAGATCTCGATGATCTGACCGCCTCGATCAAGGAAAAGGGTGTTCTACAGCCATTGATCGTGCGACCGCGAGACGGTGGTATGTACGAGATTGTTGCCGGTGAACGTCGTTGGCGCGCTGCGCAGGCAGCACAGCTTCATGAGGTT
Source organism: Pseudophaeobacter sp. (assembly GCA_027019165.1). Classification (GTDB taxonomy): domain Bacteria; phylum Pseudomonadota; class Alphaproteobacteria; order Rhodobacterales; family Rhodobacteraceae; genus Phycobacter. Next base: position 109,370 of record JALUXC010000025.1, on the reverse strand, counting down.
CCGGTTCTCATCCGTGACTACGATGATCTTGAAATGCTTGAAGTCGCGATCATCGAAAACATTCAGCGGTCTGATCTGAATGCGATGGAAGAGGCACAAAGCTACAAGCAACTGATGGAAAAATTCGGCCACACTCAGGAGAGGATGGCCGAAGCGCTTGGGAAAAGCCGTAGCCATATCGCCAATCTCGTGCGGCTTTTGCATCTGCCTCAGGACGTGCAGCAGCTTGTTCAAGATCGCAAACTCTCTGCAGGCCATGCTCGTGCCCTTATTACATCCGACAACGCATCTGAACTTGCCAGAAAGATTGTCAAAGGTGGTCTGTCGGTGCGCGCTACAGAAAACCTTGTCAAAAAAGATGCGGCAGGAGACGCGCCATCTTCAGGAGCGAAAAAGCCCCGAAAAGAGATGGAGAAAGACGCCGACACTCGTGCGCTTGAGGGTGACCTGTCAGCGATGTTGCGGATGAAGGTTTCGATCGATCACAAACCGGGCGGCGAATCCGGGTCTGTCACCATCAGCTATGAAACGCTCGATCAGTTGGATGAGCTGTGCAATATGCTCAGCCGCTAGGTCGGGTCCAGATAAAGAGCAGAACGCAGGACAAAACCACGGCTTGAATGCCTAGGACGTGAGACGGTGCTCCAAACACCAATGACAACAAGAAGACGGCGGCAATCGAACCGGTTGCCGCCTTTTTTGCGGTTGGACGGATGGCACCATGTTCTTGCCAGTCCAGGATCATCGGTCCGAATGTTTGATGGGTGATGATCCAGTTGTGGAGCCGTTCTGATGAGTTGGCGAAAAAGAAGGTCGCGAGCAAAAGAAATGGAACGGTGGGGAGCAGAGGCAGAACCACGCCGATCAGGCCCAAGGCGACGCACAACAGTCCAAGGACAGCGTAGATATAGCGCATGCGTCAGTCCACCAATAGGTCCCGCAGGATTGCGTTGAGCACGGCGCGCCCCTGATCGGTCGCGCGCAGCCTTTGATCTGAGATAGCCACCATTCCCATATTGGCAAGGTGATCGAGCCGCTCTTTGTTGATCGATTTTCCGGCAAGGCCCTCATAGCGGGCGACATCGACACCCTCGACCAGACGCAGGCCCATCATCAACATCTCTGCTGCAGCCTCCGAAGGGTCCAGCGGCTCGCGGAGTGTTTCACCCGATCCTTTGGTCGCTGCTTCCAGCCAGGCACCGGGCGCGCGGTATGTTTCGGTGGCATGGCGAATGCCGCCCAGCGTGATACGACCATGGGCACCTGGCCCGATGCCAAGGTAATCCCCATAGCGCCAGTAGATCTGGTTGTGACGGCTTTCTGCGCCGGGGCGGGCATGGTTGGATACCTCATAGGCGGGCATGCCGTGGGCGGCGCAAATGTCCTGGGTCAGTTGGTACATGTCGGCGGCGCTGTCGTCGCTGGGCAGGTCGCGCAGCTTGCCACGGGCATAGCGGTCGCCAAAGGCGGTGCCGTCTTCGATAGTCAGCTGGTAGAGAGACAGGTGGTCGATAGCCATCGACAGGGCCGCTTGCAGCTCTGCTTCCCAATCTTGCGGGGTCTGACCCTGCCGCGCATAGATCAGGTCAAAGCTGACCCGATCGAAACAGTCACGTGCAATGTCAAAGGCGGCTCTGGCTTCCGCGACAGAGTGGATCCGTCCCAGGCGGCGCAGGTCTTCGTCGTTGAGCGCCTGGATACCCATTGAAATCCGATTGACCCCGGCGTCGCGATAGCCAGCAAAGCGGCCCGCCTCGACAGATCCGGGATTGGCCTCTAGAGAGATTTCGATGTCATTGGCAAAGGGCCAGATGTCACGTGCCGCATCAATCACCGCAACGACCGTATCAGGGTGCATAAGAGAGGGTGTACCGCCGCCAAAAAAGATGGTGTTCAGGACCCGGCTGCGCAGGGCATCTGGCGTGCGCGATAATTCCTGGAGATAGGCATCAACCCATTGTTTTTCATCAATATTCGCGGTGACATGGCTGTTGAAATCGCAATAGGGGCATTTGGCCTGGCAAAAGGGCCAATGCACGTAAAGGCCAAAGCCCCCGTTGCGCCAGTCATCCTGAAAGCCGGTCATTCACCGAAACAGCCCTTGATGAACTTTGACACCGCATCGGCGCGGTGGCTGATCTTGTTTTTCTCCCAGCGATCCATTTCGGCAAAGGTTACCGAGTGGCCATCGGGGATGAACATGGGGTCATATCCAAACCCTTCGGCACCGCGGATCGGCCAGACCAGATGACCGGGGGCTACGCCTTCGAACACCTCGTCGTGCCCATCGGGCCAGGCCAGCACCAGCGTGCAGCGGAATTGCGCAGTGCGGGGATGGGGGGCGTTCTTGGCTTCCAATTCCTCATGGGCGCGGGTCATTGCCATCATGAAATCGCGGCCATTTCCGGTCTCGGCCCAATCCGCTGTATAGACGCCCGGTGCGCCGTCCAGCGCGTCGATGGTGATGCCTGAATCATCTGACAGGGCAGGAAGCCCGGTTGCCCTGGCCGCTGCATGGGCCTTGATCCGGGCATTGCCGACAAATGTGTCTTCGGTCTCTTCCGGCTCGGGCAGTTCCAACTCGGCCGCCCCAACCACAGAGACGCCAAAGGGCTCAAGGAGCTGTGCCATCTCCTCAAGCTTGCCTTTGTTGTGGGTCGCGATCAGCAACCGATCTCCAATGAACTTGCGAGTCATGCGCAGGCTGCCTTTTGCATTTCGGCCAGCTCGGCGGTGCCTTTCGCGGCCAGATCCATCAGGTTGTTCATCTGCTCGCGCGAGAACATCGACCCTTCCGCAGACATCTGAACTTCGATTAGCTTGCCCGATCCGGTCATGATAAAGTTGCCATCGACGCCGGCTTCAGAATCTTCCGGGTAGTCCAGATCTAAGACCGGCTGGCCCGCATAGATCCCACAGGACACGGCGGCGACAGGATCGATCAATGGATCGACCGACACATCGCCCGCCTTCATCAGCTTGTTCACCGCCAGCCGCAAAGCGACCCAGCCCCCGGTGATTGATGCGCAGCGCGTACCGCCATCGGCTTGCAATACGTCGCAGTCGATGCTGATCTGACGCTCACCCAGTGCTACGCGGTCAACACCAGCGCGCAGGGCACGGCCGATCAGGCGTTGGATTTCAACCGTGCGTCCGCCTTGTTTGCCAGCCGCAGCCTCGCGGCGCATACGGGTGTTCGTCGCGCGGGGCAGCATTCCGTATTCTGCGGTCACCCAGCCAAGACCCGACCCTTTAATGAATGGCGGTACACGGTCCTCGATTGTGGCGGTGCACAGAACGTGAGTATCGCCGACCTTGATCAGGCAGGACCCTTCGGCATGTTTGGTAAATCCGGTTTCGATGGAAATGGGGCGCATCTCGTTCAGTTGTCGTCCAGAGGGTCGCATGGAATATCCTTTTGTTGCTGGCCTTCGGATAGCCCTGCCAGCGCGATGGATGCAAGTACGATTGACCTTTGCGCGCAGGGCTCTTTAATGGCAAATCGGGAATGGGTTCCTATCTATATAGCGTTCAACTGCTGAAATGCTCATGACAGATGCAAGTGATATTCTGAAAGACATGAACGACCGCTCGCGGGATGTGTTCCGGGCGGTGGTTGAATCCTATCTGGAAAGCGGCGATCCGGTTGGCAGCCGGACCCTGACCCGCTCGCTGAGTGAAAAGGTCAGTGCGGCCACCGTGCGCAATGTGATGCAGGATCTTGAGTTTCTCGGTCTCCTTGATAGCCCGCATATCAGCGCAGGGCGGGTGCCGACGCAGCTGGGTCTGCGGATGTTCGTGGACAGTCTGTTGGAGGTCGAAGATCTAAAGGCACAGGACCGCGAAAAGATCGACGCCACATTGGGTCGCAATTCCGGTGATGTCAGTGGTATGCTTGACCGTGTTGGGGCCGCGCTGTCGGGTGTGACACAGGGCGCATCGCTTGTGCTGACCCCAAAGCACGAGGCCGAAATCCGGCATATCGAGTTTGTCTCACTCGGCCATGACCGGGCCATGGTGGTCCTCGTCTTCTCTGACGGTCACGTGGAAAATCGCCTGTTTACCCCGCCGCCCGGGCAGACGCCCAGTTCGATGCGCGAGGCTGCGAATTTCCTCAACGCTCTGGTCGAGGGGCGCACCCTGAGCGATGTGCGCCGCGACATGCAGGATGAGATCACCGCACGCAGGCAAGAAATCGACAACCTCGCTCATGATCTGATCGAAAGCGGATTGGCAGCCTGGGAGGACAACGACAGCGATCAGGCGCGCCTGATCGTACGGGGTCGAGCGAATCTTCTGGCCGATGAGGGTGCGACCAAAGAGCTGGATTTGATCCGCAGCCTGTTTGACGATTTGGAGCGCAAGCAGGATATCGCTGAATTCCTCGAACTCACCGAGGAAGGCGAAGGTGTGCGCATTTTTATTGGCTCGGAAAACAAACTTTTCTCACTTTCGGGTTCCTCTTTGGTGGTGTCTCCCTATATGAACGCGGATCGAAAGGTGATTGGTGCGGTTGGCGTGATTGGCCCGACCCGCCTGAACTACGGACGGATTGTGCCCATCGTGGACTATACGGCGCAACTGGTCGGCAAATTGCTGTCAGACCGGAGTTAGAGGTGAAAAATGGCAGAGCCCAAGAACGACGATTTTCTGGACGATATCGCAGATGCCGAAGCGGAAGAGCTGGCGGCACAGACCGAAGAGTTTGACGACGCGGCGCTGGAACTGGATGCGGTGCGCGCTGAACGGGATCAGTTCAAGGACCGTTTCATGCGCGCGCTGGCAGATGCCGAAAACGCCCGCAAGCGTGGCGACAAGGCCCGCCGCGAGGCCGAACAATACGGCGGCTCCAAACTGGCGCGCGACATGCTGCCGGTCTTTGACAACATGAAACGCGCCGTGGAATCCGCCACGGATGAGCAAAAGGAAGTTTCTGCCGCCTTGATCGAAGGGGTGGAGCTGACCATGCGCGCCCTGTTGGGCGTCTTTGAAAAGCACGGCATCCGCATCGTTTCCCCCGAAGTGGGTGACAAGTTCGACCCGCAGGTGCACGAAGCCATGTTCGAAGCCCCGGTGCCCGGCACCAAGGCAGGCGATATCATTCAGGTCTCTGCTGAAGGGTTCATGCTGCACGACCGCCTGCTGCGCCCGGCCCAGGTTGGGGTTTCCTCAACGCCTGCGTAAATTGTATACGTCAGCTGGAACTTGAAAAGGCGGCCCTTTCGGGTCGCCTTTTGTCTTATTTACTTGCCTCTTTCAGACGATACAGCGCTTCCAGTGCTTCACGTGGCGTGAGATCATCCGGGTGGATGTCTCCCAGCAATTCCTCGACCGGTGACGGACCTGCAGCAGGTTTTGGCTGCGGCGGCGGTGCGGCAGCAAAGAGCGGCAGATCGTCGATCTGGATCTTGGCACCGCCCCCTTCACGGCTGCCTTTTTCGAGCATATCCAGCACATCCCGCGCCCGCGCCACGACCGAGGGCGGCAGGCCGGCAAGCTGCGCCACCTGCACACCGTAGGACCGATCGGCGGCGCCTTTCTTGACCTCATGCAGGAAGATCACTTCGCCTTCCCATTCCTTCACGGTGACGGTCGCGTTGTCGACGCCTTCCAGCTTGTTCGCAAGCTGCGTCAGTTCGTGATAGTGCGTTGCAAAGAGTGCGCGGGATCGGTTCACCTCTTGCAGGTGTTCCAGCGTCGCCCATGCGATTGAGAGACCATCATAGGTCGCGGTGCCGCGCCCGATTTCATCCAATATCACAAGCGCGCGGTCGTCGGCCTGGTTGAGGATCGCGGCGGTCTCCACCATTTCGACCATGAAGGTTGAGCGCCCCCGCGCCAGATCGTCCGAGGCGCCGACACGGCTGAACAGCTGGCTGACGAGCCCGATATGCGCGGCCTCTGCCGGCACATAGCTGCCCATCTGCGCAAGTAGGGCGATCAGTGCATTCTGCCTCAGGAAGGTCGATTTACCGGCCATGTTGGGGCCGGTCAGCAGCCAGATCGCCGCGCCATCGGTGGCCGAAAGATCGCAGTCATTGGCAACGAAGCTGTCGCCGCCTTGCTGCCGCAGCGCCTGTTCCACGACCGGATGACGCCCGCCCTCCACGTGAAACGCGCGGGAGGCATCCACCTTGGGTCGGGTCCAGTTTTCACCGCGCGCGAGATCCGCAAGCGCCGTGACCAAGTCTAGCTCCGCCAGCCCTTTTGCGGCAGTGTTGAGCCGCGCGGCGGTCTCCAAAATAGCGCCTGAAAGCCTTTCATAGAGTCGCTTTTCAATCTCCAGCGCGCGGTTTCCGGCATTCAGAATGCGGGTTTCGATCTCGCTCAGCTCTACCGTTGTAAAGCGCACCTGATTTGCGGTGGTTTGACGGTGGATATAGGTCTCCGACAAGGGCGCTGACAGCATCTTGTCCGCGTGGGTGGCGGTGGTTTCAATAAAGTAGCCCAGCACGTTGTTGTGCTTGATCTTCAGAGAGGTGATTCCGGTGTGTTCGGAATACTTTTGCTGCATCCCGGCAATCACGGAACGGCCCTCATCACGCAGGGTGCGCGCCTCGTCCAATTCGGGATCATGGCCCGCGGCGATGAAACCACCGTCACGCGCCATCAGCGGCGGCTCGGCCACCAGCGCGGCATCAAGGAGGGAAAGCAGATCATCGAATCCCAAAAGATCACCCACGGCTCTCGCGATCAGATCGGGCAGGTCCTGTCCTTCACACATTTGTGCAATGGTCTCTGCCTGCATCAACCCGTTGCGTATGGCGGCCAGATCACGCGGCCCGCCGCGTTCCAGTGCGAGGCGTGACAGGGCGCGGTCCAGATCCGGGGTTTTGCGAAGCGCTGCGCGAATGTCCTGCGACAGCTGCGTTGCCTCCACCGCGAAATCTAGCGCCGCGAGACGTGCGTTGATGACATCAAGGTTGCGCGAGGGGCTCGCCATGCGCTGTTCCAGCAGGCGGGCGCCGCCGGGGGTAACGGTCCGGTCCACCACCGACAAGAGCGATCCTGCGCGGCCACCGGATAGAGAGCGTGTCAGCTCCAGACTGGCGCGGGTGGAGGCATCGATCTGCACCACACGGTCCTGCGCCTCTTGCACCGGGGGTTGGAGCAGCGGCAGTTTGCCCTTTTGCGTGATCTCCAGATAGTCGACCAGCGCGCCCATCGCCGAAACCTCGGCGCGAGAAAAGGTGCCAAAGCCATCCAATGCCCCGACGTTGAACAGGGTGCAGATCCGTTTCTCCGCGGCCGTGCTGTCAAAGCTGGCCTTCCCTAGCGGCGTGAGCGGGATCTTGTATTCCTCTGCCAGCGGGCGGGTCGTGTCATAGGTCGCGCCGTCAGCGACGATCAGTTCAGACGGGGCCAGTCGCGCCAGCTCTGGCGACAGGCGCACGCGGGCGATGGGCATCACATGGAACGCGCCGGTTGAGATATCAGCCCAAGCAAGGGCCGCTTCATCGCGCAGCTCGGAGTAGGAGACGAGAAAGTTGTGGCTGCGCGCCTCAAGAAGGGAATCTTCGGTCAGTGTGCCGGGGGTTACCAGCCGCACCACATCCCGTTTCACCACCGATTTAGAGCCGCGTTTCTTGGCCTCAGCCGGGCTTTCGAGCTGTTCACCCACGGCAACGCGGAACCCTTTGCGGATCAGGGTGAGCAGATAGCCTTCGGCGGCATGCACGGGAACGCCGCACATGGGGATATCTTCACCGTCATGTTTGCCGCGTTTGGTGAGGGCGATGTCCAGCGCCTCGGCCGCATTGACCGCGTCCTCAAAGAACATCTCGTAGAAGTCACCCATCCGATAAAAAAGCAACGCATCGGGATGCGCTGCTTTTATCTCAAGATATTGCGCCATCATGGGCGTAACGGTCATGCAAGGTCCCCCGAAAGTGTTCGTCCGACATTTACAATGCGGATGGACCAAGGAAAACCCGGTTACGCCTGACCAGCTATGGGTCTTTCGCGCTGCTGGCCTAGAACAGCACTCCTATGGACTGCGGACTGTAGTTGGCAATGGAGAGGGACATGGTGCCCAACTGCTGCTGAACATTGAGAGCCGCAAGCCGGACAGAAGCCTCCTCCATATTGGTGTCCACCATTGAACTGATTCCCATGCGCGTTGCGTCGGCCAGTCTGCTGACCGTCTCGTTCTGCCCTGCAATACGATCGGCGGAAGACCCGAGAGCTGCAGCGCCGTCCACGGCGAATTGCAAGAAGCCCTCCAGTTCTCCCAGGGCAGTGATTGCACTGGCTTGATCCGTGATCGCCGTGCGCCCGTTAATGTCAAAGGCGGCATCGCCTTCGAAATTGACGCTGTCCACTTCGATCATCGACAGGGAGACATCGACAGCGCTGTCCCGATCCAGAGATGCAGCCACAGACAAACTGGTCGCTCCACTGTCGTTTACATTTGTTTTCAACAGGTTTGCTCCGTTGAACTGGCTGGAGGAGATGATCGAATTGATTTGATCCGTCTTCTCCTGCATCTGCGCTTCGATCTTGGAGAAGTCGACCAATCCGCTGGCGGCGGTTATCGCAAGTTCTTTCATCTCCCTGACCGTTTCGGCGATCCTTTCAGCACCGACCGATGCGACGGCCACTGTTGCTTCACCCAGAGAGAGGGATTTGGAGGTGGCCTTGAAGCCAGCAGTGTCCGTTTCCATGATCTGAGAAATGGCCCAGAGCGCTGCGTTGTCCTTGGCGCTGTTGATTTCACGGCCGGTGGAAACCGCGTCTTGAACATCCGACCGGCTCTGGACGGTTCCGCCCAGCATTTGCAGCGCCGTCATGGCACCGCTGTTTGTGTTGATACTCGTCATATATTTGCATCCCAAGTTAACTCCAACGTCCCGTTCAAAGACGGTGGGGCGTGGCTCTTCGAAATGATGGTATGCCGTTCTGACATAGGCTTCACAGGCCTTTGAGTGCCGCCCGAGCGCCACCCGACGATCAGGAGGCTGTTAGTAGTTATTAACATATTCGAGCTTCGGCGCGGCGAGATTGTGGCGGAAATCTGACTGAATCAATCAACTTTTATTTGAAATAATATTGCTTTTTACGGGCCAATTTCTTTTCAGATCGGATTGAGGGGGGCGCAGGGCTGGGCTAAGACTGTGCCGATTAGGAGAGGACACCTACAGCTCATGCCCAAAGCGAAGATCACCAACGAAGAGGCGCTTGCCTTCCATCTGGAACCCACCCCCGGCAAGTGGGAGATCAATGCAACTGTCCCGATGACCACGCAAAGGGATCTGTCCTTGGCTTATTCTCCGGGTGTCGCGGTACCTTGCGAGGCCATCGCTGAGAACCCGGAAACAGCCTATGACTATACCAACAAGGGCAACCTTGTGGCGGTGATTTCTAATGGCACAGCGGTTTTGGGTCTGGGCAATCTGGGTGCGCTGGGATCGAAGCCGGTGATGGAGGGGAAATCCGTTCTCTTCAAGCGCTTTGCCGACGTGAATTCCATCGATATTGAGCTAGACACCGAAGACCCGGACGAGTTCTGCAAGGCGGTGCGCCTGATGGGCCCGACCTTTGGCGGCATCAACCTTGAGGACATCAAGGCGCCCGAGTGCTTCATCATCGAGCAGCGCCTCAAAGAAGAGATGGACATCCCGGTCTTCCACGACGACCAGCATGGCACCGCGGTGATCTGCGCGGCGGGGCTGATCAATGCGCTGCATATCTCGGGCAAGAAGATCGAGGACGTAAAAATCGTTCTCAACGGGGCAGGCGCGGCCGGTATCGCCTGTATCGAGCTGCTGAAATCCATGGGTGCACGTCACGAAAACTGCATCGTTTGCGACACCAAGGGTGTGATCTACCAGGGACGCACCGAGGGCATGAATCAGTGGAAATCGGCCCATGCCATCAAGACCGAGCTGCGCACTCTTGAGGAAGCTATGGAGGGCGCCGATGTCTTCCTTGGTGTGTCGGTCAAGGGCGCGGTGACTCAGGATATGGTCAAATCCATGGCCGACAATCCGGTGATCTTTGCCATGGCAAACCCGGACCCCGAGATCACCCCGGAAGAAGCCCACGAAGTGCGCGTCGATGCTATCGTGGCCACGGGCCGCTCGGATTATCCCAACCAGGTGAACAACGTGTTGGGCTTTCCCTACCTCTTTCGCGGCGCGCTCGACATCAATGCCCGCGCCATCAACGATGAGATGAAGATCGCATGTGCCCATGCCTTGGCGGCGCTCGCACGCGAGGATGTGCCGGATGAGGTGGCGCTGGCCTATGGCAAATCGCTCAGCTTTGGCCGCGATTACATCATCCCGACGCCCTTTGACCCGCGCCTGATCCACCGCATCCCGCCAGCGGTTGCAAAGGCGGGTATGGACACTGGCGCCGCCCGCCGCCCGATCATCGATATGGAGGCCTATGAGATCAGCCTCAAAAGCCGCATGGATCCGACTGCCTCGATCCTGCGCGGCCTCAATGCGCGGGCGCGCTCGGCCCAGTCGCGGATGATCTTTGCCGAAGGGGATGATCCCCGCGTCTTGCGCGCTGCCGTCACCTATCAGCGCTCGGGCTTTGGCAAGGCGCTGGTGGTGGGTCGCCCCGACGATGTGAAGGCCAAGCTGGAAACGGCAGGCCTTGGCGATGCGGTGCGCGAGCTGGAGGTGGTCAATGCCGCCAATACCCAGCATTTCGACACCTACAAGGACTTTCTGTTCAACCGACTGCAGCGCAAGGGGTTTGACCGCAAGGACATCCACCGGCTGGTGGGCCGCGACCGGCATGTGTTCTCGGCGCTGATGCTGGCGCATGGCCATGGTGATGGTCTGGTTACCGGTGCCACCCGGAAATCCGCCCACGTGATGGACCAGATCAACCACGTCTTTGACGCCGATGCCAAACATGGTGCGGCTGGCGTGACGGCTCTCTTGCACAAGGGGCGGATCGTGCTGATCGGCGATACACTGGTCCATGAATGGCCGGATGAGAACGACCTTGCCACCATTGCTGAGCGTGCCGCCGGTGTCGCCCGCCACATGGGGCTGGATCCGCGCGTGGCCTTTGTCAGCTTTTCAACCTTTGGCTACCCGGTATCGGAACGCGCCGAAAAGATGCACATCGCCCCCGGCGTGCTCGATAAACGCGGCGTTGATTTCGAATATGAAGGCGAGATGACCGTGGATGTGGCCCTGAACGCCAAAGCGCAGGAGAACTACCCGTTCCAGCGCCTCTCCGGTCCGGCCAATATCCTGGTGGTGCCCGCGCGACACTCGGCCTCGATCTCGGTCAAGTTGATGCAGGAAATGGGCGGCGCCACGGTGATCGGCCCGATTCTGTCGGGTGTCGACAAGCCGATCCAGATCTGCTCCACCACTTCCACCGCCAATGACGTGCTCAACATGGCGGTTCTGGCGGCCTGCAACATCGGCTAGGGGCGTATCATGGCGATCTGGAATCTGGGCTCAATCAATGCCGATATGGTCTACAGCCTACCGCATCTTCCGCAGGCGGGGGAGACTTTGGCGGCGGGCGAATTTGCCCAGTTCCTGGGCGGCAAGGGGGCGAATATGTCCGTTGCTGCCGCCCGCGCGGGCAGCCATGTCTGCCATATCGGCGCTGTCGGCCCCGAAGGCACATGGGCACGGGATCGGCTGATGGAGTATGGCGTCGATACTCGCCATATTGCGCAGATCGACACGCCCACAGGCCATGCCATCGTCGCGGTGGATCAGGGCGGTGAAAACCAGATCATCCTGTTTCCCGGCGCCAATCGGGCGATCACCCAGGATCAGCTTGGTCAGGCGCTTTCTGCTGCGTCCGCAGGGGACATTCTGGTGATGCAGAATGAAACCAATCTGCAAGCCGAAGCCGCCAGAATGGGCCGTGATCTTGGCCTGCAGGTCGCCTATGCAGCAGCTCCCTTTGATGCGAAAGCTGTCCAGGCGGTGCTTCCGCATATCGATCTTTTGTTCATGAACGAGGTCGAGGCCGGCCAATTGCAAGAGGCGACTGGTCTTGCTCCTGAGGCGCTGGGCGTTGCGGATGTAATCATTACTCTTGGGGCGAAAGGTGCCCGCCATATCCATGGGCCCAGTGGCGAAGTGCAGGAAATTTCCGCGCTGCCAGTGACACCTTTGGATACAACCGGGGCAGGTGACACGTTTACAGGATATGTTTTGGCAGGCCTTGACCGGAACATGCCGATGGCACAGGCCATGGCACAGGCCACTCGGGCGGCTGCCTTGATGGTTACACGCCACGGCACAGCAGACGTCATCCCCGATCTGAAAGAGGTCCAGGACGCTCGGTTTTGACTGTCGCTGATCTTAGCAATCTAGCCTGACAGACTGGGAAAACTGCGCGTCCTGTGGATCAAACCAGAACCGGCTCGTTGCTGGCCGGAGGATTGAGACTATGTTTGGGTGTGCGGTCGGTATCCTTTGACTGACGCAGAAAGCTTGAACCGCACCATTGTCGGAGCCGGTGACCTTAGCTACAGGATGACCCGGTGTTCGGGCAGGCCTGTCGGTCCGGGTGATCCTTCATGCACACAGCCGTCCGATGGCGTGGCATCTTTCAGATCCTGCCGGGCTGTTGTCACAAAAAGAGTCTGAAATTCCAATCCACCAAATGCGGGGCAAGAGCTGTGCCGACCCGGAACGGGCAGCGCGCGGTCAAATGTGCCGTCGGGCAGGTAGCGTGCAACGCGCCCCGCGCCCCATTGCGCATTCCAAACGGCCCCGTCACGGTCACAGACCGCACCGTCCGGGAACAGTCCTTCTGGCGCAAGATCGACAAAGACCGACGGGTCCCCATCTGGCCAACCTTCGTGATCCAGCGGCTGCCGCATGATCTTTTGCGTCGGCGTATCGCTGAAATAGGCCGTTGTCCCATCCGGTGAAAAGCAGATCGCATTGGGGATCGTGATATCGTCAAAGATCTTTCGAATTTGCCCTTTGTAGAGTCTATATATCGCACCCGCACCGCGTTCGGCGCTTTTGCCCATGGTGCCGATCCAGAAACCGCCCATTTGGTCCGCGCGGCCATCGTTTGAGCGGGTCGCCGGATCCTCGGCTTCCAGCGGATGCAGCAACAGACGCTTGCCGCTGACAATGTCGAACCGGTGCAACCCGGTTTCTGAGGCCATCAGCAACGTGTCCCGATCCACCCAACCCGCGGCCGAGACATGTTCGTCAAAGTCCCAAGTCAACGCTCGGGCGCCGACACGCGACAGCAGGCGCTTTCCCAAAATATCAAACCAGAACAATTGCCCGCGCACGGGGTGCCACAGGGGCCCCTCACCAAGTTCACACAAACGGTCATCAAAGATCTGAGCGGGAGTCACGAATACACCTCATCATAGGCCTGAACGATCTCAGTGGCACGGCGAGCCACTGTATTTGAATCATCGCCTGGTCGATAGAGCGCCGACCCGATGCCAAAACCGGTTGCACCCGCGGCGTGCCAGGCGGCGAAATTCTGAGGTGTTGCGCCTCCCACGCTGAACAGAGTTGTTTCTGGCGGCAGCACCGCCTTCAGCGCCCGCAGACCCTCGGGTCCGATCAAGGCGCCGGGAAACAGTTTCAAACCGTCTGCGCCTGCGCGCAGTGCGGTGAAACATTCGGTCGGGGTCATTGCCCCGGGATATGAGACAAGATCCAGAGCCTTGGCCGTTTTGATCACCTCTACATTCGTGTCGGGGGAAACGATCAGCCGCCCACCGGCCTGATGCACATCTTTCACGGCTCCGGCCTCCAGAACGGTTCCGGCACCGATCAGGGCGATATCGCCAAAGGCCTTGGCCAGGGTTTCGATCGAGGTCAGCGGATCGGGGGAGTTCAGCGGCACCTCGATCTGTTTTATCCCGGCGCAGATCAGACCCTCGGCGATGCCGGTCACAGAGCCGGGCGTGATCCCCCGCAGGATCGCGATTATGTTTCGCGGTTTCATGGGTAGCCTTCCTGTTGAAGATGACAGGCCTTCAGCCCGTCCAGAACCAACTCTGTCCCATCCAGGTCAGTGACCTTTGCACCTTGCTGGGCGAGCGCATCGCAATACCGTCTCGCAAGATCCGGCGCGCCGATCACAACCACCTTTTGACCTTGCCAGTGTTTGCACGTCGCCGACAGTTCCGCACCGATCAACAGGCCCGACAGAACTGATCGGGGCGTTTTGCTGACAGGTTTGCCCAGCAGCGCCCCGGCACGCAAGGCAAAGAGATCGGAAAAGGCCAGTTCAGGATTGGCGCAGGCAGCCTGGCTGGCCGCCAGAAACGCGGCAGTGTCCCAGCCTTCGCCCAGATCGTGGCGCAGGATCGACTGGCGGCTCATCAGGTCAAAAAGCTCGCCGGTCATGGTGGTCTGAAAGGACTGCACGCAGCCGTCTGCAACACGAACCCATTTGCAATGTGTGCCCGGCAGGCACAGCGTGCCATCAAATCCGGGGTGATGCATCAGGAACCCGGCAATCTGCACTTCTTCTCCCCGCATGACATCGGGAGGCGCCTGTTGGCTCAGCCCCGGCAGGATGTGAACATCAAGCCGCGGGTCCGAAACCTCTGGCTGAACGGTTCCATCGCCGACCGGGGTGCAGGGCACCTGCCGATACGGGGCCTCGTGCCAGCCTTGCCGCGCGCCCGCCATGCCACAGATCAAAATCTTGGTGCGGCGGGTTGGGTCGAGATAGGGCGCGGCCAGCGCAAGAAGGGCGGGTTCGAACCCTTCGGCAGACAGCTGCCCCATGCCCTTGTCGGAGGCCTGCGTGCCAAGGATCCTGCCCGAACTTTCGAGCGCCCATAGGCGCAGCCGGGAGGTGCCCCAGTCAACAGCGATCCAATCGGCAAGCGGCATGAGTCAGACTATGTCCTGCGGCAAAAGATCGGTCGGCATGTCCTGATAACACACCGGCCGCAGAAACCGGCGAATGGCCAGGGTGCCAACCGAGGTCGCTCCGAAATTCGTCGAAGCAGGGTAGGGGCCGCCATGGACCATGCTGTCGCAGACCTCGACCCCCGTGGGGAACCCATTGGCCAGGATACGGCCTGCTTTTTGCTCAAGCACTGGCATCAGCCGCCGTGCCAGGGGCGTGTCGCTGTCCTCAAGATGCAGCGTGCAGGTCAGCTGACCCTCAAGTGCCATGGCGACCTCTGCCATTTCGCTCTCGTCCCGGACCACAATGATCAACCCCAGCGGGCCAAAGACCTCTTCGCCAAGCGATGGATCGGCCAGCCACTGCACGCCGGTTGTCCTGAACAGATGCGGGGATGCCTCGCGCGGTTCATTGCCCGATGTGAGGAGCGCTTGCACACCCTTGGTTCCCGAGATCCGATCACATCCGGCCTGATAGGCCTTTGCGATACCACCTGTCAGCATGGTTTGCGGTTCGACAGAGCCAAGCGCAGCGGCGGCAGCGTCGCAAAAGGCCTGCGCTTCGGGGCTGTCGATGACGATGGCGAGGCCGGGATTGGTGCAGAATTGGCCCGCGCCCATGGTCAGCGATCCGGCCCAGCCTTTTGCAATGGCATCGCCGCGCGCCTTCAAGGCCTCCGGCAAGAGGAACATCGGGTTGACGCTGCCCAGCTCTCCAAAGAAGGGGATGGGCCGGGGCCGTGCCGCGCAAAGATCAAACAAGGCGCGTCCGCCCGCCAGTGATCCGGTAAAGCCGACAGCGGTGATCGAGGGGTGCGTGACCAAGGATTCTCCCACATCATGGGCGTTGCTTTGGATCAGGGAAAAGACACCCGGGGCAATGTTGCAGCGAGTGATTGCGGCCAGAATGGCCTCGGCCACGATTTCACCGGTGCCGGGATGCGCGGGATGGCCCTTGACCACAACCGGGCAGCCCGCCGCAAGCGCCGATGCGGTATCACCGCCCGCCGTTGAGAAAGCCAGAGGAAAGTTGGAGGCGCCAAAGACTGCAACCGGGCCAACCGGGCGCTGTACCATCTTCAGATCCGGGCGGGGCAGAGGCGCGCGGTCCGGTAGCGCCGCATCGTGGCGACGGTCGAGAAAATCGCCCTCCAGGATATGCTTGGCAAAGAGACGCAATTGTCCGGTGGTGCGGCCCCGCTCCCCCTCAAGGCGGGCCTTGGGCAGGCCGGTTTCCTCGGTGCCAATTGCTGTGATCGCCTCGGCTCTGGCTTCGATTTCGTCGGCGATTGCCTCCAGGAACGCGGCGCGCTCCTGACGTGTGGACGCACTATACGACCAGAAAGCCTTGGCGGCGGCATCACAGGCCGTGTTCACATCCTGCGGCGTTCCAACCGCAAAGCGATGCGCTGCACCATTGGCCGGATCGGAGGTGAACTGCGTTTCGCTGCCAACCCATGTGCCGGCAATCAGGTGTTTTCCATGCGGGAGAAAGGTCATGCTATCCTCTTAGTGGCCCCATTTCAGGGCAATCAGGTCAAGATCGGCGGAGAGTTGCAAAAGGCGGTCCTTGGTGCGCTTGGACATCGGCTTTAGCGGATGGCGGACGTGATCGCTGCCGATCACCCGGCCTGCCTTCATCACGGTCTTGCAGGCCCGCAGCCCGCATTGACGGTTTTCGTGGTTGATCAGAGGCAGGCACCGCGTCCACTGGGCCAGGGCGGCGTCCTTGTCCCCTTTGAGGTAGCTGCGGATGATCTTGCCAATCTGCTCGCACTGCAGCCCCGAGGTCATGGTGCCGGTGGCGCCTGCATCCAGATCTGCCAGCAGAGTTGCCGCCTCTTCCCCGTCAAAGGGCCCGACAATGTCCTTGCCGCCGGCCTCAATCAGCGCCGCAAGCTTGTCTGCGGCAAAGGGCATTTCCATCTTGAAGTACTGCACCTGCTCCAGCTCTTTTGCCATGCGCACCAATAGGGGCACAGACAGCTGGCAGCCTGACAGGGGCGCGTCCTGCACCATGATGGGAATGTCGATAGCGTCACTGACCGCCTGAAAATGTTCAAAAATGCCCGCCTCGGCCGGGACAAGGCCGACCCCGTGATAGGGCGGCATCATCATCACCATGCTTGCGCCAAGCGCCTCAGCCGACTTTGCGCGCTCAACGACAATGCCAGTGTAGAAATGGCTGATGGTCACGATCACCGGGACCCGGCCTGCCACATGTTCGAGGCTAAGCCGCATCAGGGTGGCACGTTCCGCGTCCGACAGCACGAACTGTTCAGAGTAATTCGCCAGAATGCAGATGGCGTCGACTCCTTGGTCGATCATGCAATCCAGAACCCGGCGCATTCCCTCTTCATCGATGCGGCCATCGTCGTGAAACGGGGTCGGTGCTACGGGCAGGATGCCGGTCAGTGCGTCCTTCATATCAGGGCTCCTTGAACGTCATTGGCAGACATGTGGATGAAACCGGGACACCTGTTGAAAGGTCTCGCCGGGCATCAGCGTAATGTCCGGATAGTCGTGGTGATTTGGGGCGTCGGGCCAGGCTTGCGGTTCGATCGCAAGTCCTGCATGGGCGCCATATCGCGCGCCTGACAGGGTTGGAAACACGCCGCTGTCCAGATGCGCTCCGTCATAGATCTGCACCCCGGGAGCATCGCTTTGGACATCCAGAGCCATGGGGCCGTAGCGCAGCTTGCACATGGGGCGCGGGCCATCGATCTCGGCAAAGCAGAAGGTGTGGTCCAGAACCGCATCGCCTGCGGGTCGGACAGGCCGGACACGGCCAAAGTCAAACCGCGTGCCAGCGGTGAGTTCAGGCGCGCCAAGCGGGATCAGATTGGCATCAACCGGCAGGTAGTGCCGCGCAAAGACCTGCAAGCCATGTTGGCGCAGGCTGTCATCAGGATCAAAGCTCCAATAGGCGTGATGGGCGAGGTTGCAAAAGGTCGGGGCATCGGTTCGTGCAACAAGCGACAGGCAAAGCGCACCTTCCGTGTCCAGCTTATAGTCTGCGCAGATCTTCAGGGTGCCGGGAAAGCCGCCATCTCCGTCTTTGAGAGTGAGCGCCAAGACCACGCGCTCCCTGTCATGGTCGGTGATTGTCCAATTGCGCTGGCTGCTTCCCGTGTGGCCGCCATGCAGACAATTGACGCCGTTTTCGTTTCGCTCCAGCTCAATCAATTTGCCTTGCAGCCGGGCGCGACCATTGGCGATCCGGTTGGCCACCCGGCCAACGACGGCACCGCAATGACGCAGCGGGCCGAGATAAGCGTCAAGGTCAGGACTCCCCAGAATCACAGCGCCGTCCCAGCCCGTAACGCGATAGTCCTGCAGGCTGGCACCCCAGGTGATGACGGCAGCACGGCTTCCACCGTTTTCGATCTGCACCCGCTTGACTGCTGCGCCGCAGGGCGCTGTGCCGAAGTCTTGGATCCTAGGCGCAGCCACGGCGGCCTCACTCAACAAAGGGGGCGACCGGCATACGGCGGCCCAGGGTAAAGGCGTCGGCTACAAGGCGCATCGGAGTGAGATCCATGTCGATACGCCCGCTTTCCACCAGCCGAGCCATTTGCGCATAAAGCCTTGGATATTCTCCGGTCAGGCTGAAGGCATCGCTGCGCAGCATGTCTTTGCCATCAATGGTCAGGTTTGCCCCGCCATCCGACAGGATCAGCACGCCCTCGTCGGTTTCCGCCTTGATCGTCCAGATCTGCTCGCCTTGTTGCAGAAAATCAAAGCTGGCCGTGACCTCGGCACCCGCCGGGTGGTGAAAGTCGATTTCGGCGGCAATGGGGGTCTGGCAATTTTCCGGCACCTCAAGAACCGCGCTGGACACGTGAATCGGATCGGGCAGGATTTTCGTGACAATCGACAGCGCATTGATGCCGGGATCGAATACTCCCATGCCGCCGGGCTGCCAGATCCAGTCCTGTCCCGGATGCCAGCGGCGCACGTCCTCTTTCCAAGTAATTGTGAGCTTTCGCAGTGTTTTGTCTGCGAGCCAGGCCTGTGCATCGGCAACGCCAGCCGCTTCGCGCGAATGCCATGTGGCAAAGAGAGAAACGCCATGTTGACGGGCGAGACCGATCAGCGTGTGACATTCGGACAGCGTGGCACCGGGCGGTTTTTCAAGCATGACATGGCGGCCCGCTTCGATGGTGGTCTTTGCGGCCTCAAAGCGCGGCACAGGCGGCAGGCAAAGCGAGACCACACGGACATCGCTGCGCGCGTCCAGCATGTGGTCCATGCTGTCAAAACTGGGCACGCCATCGACCGTGCCCTTGCGCGACACGGTGGCCGCCAGCTCCCAGTCGGGCGAGGTGGCAATGGCCGGGACGTGCTGATCCAACGCGATCTTTCCAATTCCGACAAGTGCGATCTTCATCAATGTGAATCCCTCCCTACCGGAGCCCCGCGGCTGCCTTTGAGGAAGTCCAGATCGGCACCGGTATCCGCCCCTTCGACGTGTTCCTGATGCAGCCAGGCATAGCCAGAACCGGGCCGTTCATGCCGGGGTTGCCAGTTTGAAAGGCGCAGGGCCAGCTCGGCGTCGGAGATGTCCAGATGCAGGCGGCGGTTTTCCACATCCACTTCGATCATGTCGCCGCTTTGCACAACGGCAAGCGGTCCACCCGCGGCCGCCTCGGGAGAGGCGTGCAGGATCACGGTTCCATAGGCCGTGCCCGACATGCGGGCATCGGAAATGCGGATCATGTCCGTGATGCCCTTTTTCAGCACTTTCGGAGGGAGTCCCATATTGCCGACCTCGGCCATGCCGGGATAGCCTTTGGGGCCGCAGTTCTTCAGTACCATGATGCAGGTTTCATCAATGTCCAAACCATCGTCAGAAATCCGCGCCTTGTAGTCGTCGATATCCTCAAAGACGACGGCGCGCCCACGATGCTGCATCAGATGTGGCGAGGCGGCCGAGGGCTTCAGGATCGCGCCTTTTGGGGCCAGATTGCCCTTGAGCACCGCAATGCCGCCCTTTTGGGTCAGGGGCTTGTCCAGAGGGCGAATGACCTCCTCGTTCCAGTTGACGGCCTCCCTGACCTCGGACCAGATGCTTTCTCCCGAGACGGTCAGCGCATCTTTGTGCAGCTGCCCCGCCTCGCCGAGCCGTTTCAGAACCACCGGCAGGCCGCCGGCATAAAAGAACTCTTCCATCAGGTAGTCGCCGGATGGCTGCAGGTTGACGATGGTGGCGATGTCGCGGCCGCACCGGTCCCAATCATCGAGCGTGATGTCGACGCCAACCCGACCGGCAATAGCCAGCAGATGCACGACTGTATTGGTGGAGCCGCCCACCGCGCCATTGGTGCGGATCGCGTTCTCAAAGGCCTCGCGCGTCAGGATGTCAGAGGGTTTGAGATCATCCTTGACCATCTGCACGATGCGCCGCCCCGACAGCTGAGCCATCACCCGGCGGCGACTGTCTACGGCGGGGATGGCCGCATTGCCCGACAGCGCCATGCCAAGCGCCTCGGACATCGAGGCCATCGAAGAGGCGGTTCCCATCGTGTTGCAAGTGCCTGACGAGCGCGTGACGGCGGATTCGGCATCCAGAAAAGCCTCCTGGCTCATTTCGCCGGCCTTCACCGCCTCGGAAAAGCGCCACAGATGCGTGCCCGCGCCGACCCGCTCACCCTGGAACCAGCCGTTCAGCATGGGGCCGCCCGTCACCACGATTGACGGCAGATCGCAAGAGGCGGCCGCCATCAGCAGCGATGGCGTGGTCTTGTCACAGCCCACCATCAGCACGCAGCCATCCATCGGCTGGCCACGGATCTGTTCCTCGATCGACATGGCGGCCAGGTTTCGAAACATCATCGCCGTCGGGCGGAAAGTGTTCTCCGAGGCCGAAAAGACCGGCACCTCCATCGGAAAACCCCCCGCTTCCCAAATGCCGGCTTTGACCTTTTCGGCCATCTCTCGCAGGTGGCCGTTGCACGGAGTCATGTCCGACCAGGTGTTGAGGATCCCGATCACCGGACGACCATCGAACAGATCGTCGGGGTAGCCCTGGTTCTTCATCCAGCCGCGATGATAGATCGCATCTTTGCTGCTGCCGCTGTACCATTCGGAAGAGCGCAGTTTGCGGGGCCATTTGGCGGGTTTGAATACCATGTCAGGCCTGCTTCGATTTGTTGTAAACGTCAAAGATCACGGCGGCGAGCAGAACCAGTCCTTTGATCACCTGCTGATAGTCGATGCCGATGCCCATGATGGACATACCGTTGTTCAGAACCCCCATCAGGAAGGCACCAACCACCGCACCTACGATGCGCCCGACCCCGCCCGACATGGAGGCCCCGCCGATAAAGACTGCGGCGATCACATCCAGTTCAAGCGCAAATCCCGCCTTGGGAGTGGCGGAATTCAACCGGGCCGCAAAGACCATGCCCGCCACTGCCGCCAGCATCCCCATGTTGACGAAGGCCAGAAAGGTCAGGCGCTCGGTCTTGATGCCCGAGAGCTTTGCAGCCTTCTCATTGCCTCCCAGCGCGTAGATCCGGCGTCCGGCAACGGTGCGTTCGGTAAAGAAGGCATAGATGATCGTCAGCACGCCCATTGTGAGCAGCACATTGGGCAGACCGCGGAAGGTCGAGAGCTTGAAAAAGATGAACAGCAGCGCGACCGAGATGATCCCGATCCGGGCAAAGAAAAAGGCGGCAGGTTCCACCTCCATTCCAAAGGCGCGGTTCTGCATCCGGGATTTCAGCCCCATCCATATGATCAACCCGACGGCAATGAGACCCGTGGAGAGCGACAGCACGTTGATCCGCTTGAGCCCCAGAAGGTCAGCCGCCCCGGAGGCCATATTGCTGGGAAAGATGTCGGGCACAAAACCATTCGCAATCATCTGGAATTCCCGCGGAAACGGGCCAAGCGACTGGCCTTCGAGCAGCCAGAGCGACAGCCCGCGAAACACCAGCATCCCCGCCAATGTGACGATGAAGGATGGAATGCGCCAATAGGCGATCCAATAGCCCTGCGCGGCGCCGATCAGACCACCGGCCAGAATGCAGGTCACCAGGGTTACAGTCGTGGAGTATCCGCCCTCGACCATCATCACCGCTGCCAAAGCCCCGACAAAGCCCATGACAGAGCCGACCGACAGATCGATATTGCCGCTGACAATCACGATCAGCATGCCAAGGGCCATGATGATGATATAGCTGTTCTGCAGCAGCAGATTGGTCACGTTCACCGGCTTGAGCAGAGTGCCGTTGGTGACAATCTGGAAAAAGACCATGATGGCGATCAGTGCAAAAAGAAGCCCGTATTCACGCAAATGACGCAGCAGATAGTCGCCGGTTCGGGATTTGGTGGCGGCCTCGGCGCCCTTGTTCTGTTCAGCAAGGTCCATTTGCTGTCTCCTTTTGGGTCACGATGAGCGACATGATGCGCTCTTGGCTGGCGTCTTTTGCGTCCAGTTCGCCAACCAGGCGACCTTCGTTCATGACGTAGATGCGATCACACATGCCCAGCAGTTCGGGCAGTTCAGAGGAAATCATCAAAACGCCCTTTCCCTGCTCTGACAGCTTGTTGATCAGCGCGTAGATTTCGAATTTTGCGCCCACATCGATCCCGCGTGTGGGCTCATCCAGGATCAGCACCTCTGGATTGGCAAAGAGCCATTTGGACAAAACGACCTTTTGCTGATTGCCGCCCGACAGGTTTCCCACCTGCTGAAAGACGCTTGGCGTGCGAATATTCAGACGTTTGCGAAAGGTTTCGGCGACCTGGGTCTCGAGCGCTTCGTTCAGGATCGAATGTCGCGAGACCTCTTTCAGATTGGTCAGAGTGGTGTTGCGCTGAACGGTTTCGTCCAGAATGAGACCCAGCGATTTGCGGTCTTCGGTGACATAGGCCAGCCCCGCCTTGATCGCGGCCGAGACCCTGCTGACATCCGCTGGCCGGCCGTTCATATCCACCCGGCCGCTGATGTTGCGGCCATAGGATTGGCCGAAAAGGCTCATGGCAAGCTCGGTGCGCCCGGCCCCCATCAGACCGGCGATGCCGACGACTTCGCCTTCGCGCACCATGAGGTTCGCATCGTATATTACCTGACGGCCGGAGTGTTCGGGATGCCAGACATTCCAGCCTTGTACCTGCATCAGGGTCTCACCGGCCCGGCGTTTGCGTTCGGGGTAGCGGTTGGCCAGATCACGGCCCACCATGTCACGCACTATACGCTCTTCGGTGATCTCACCTTTGCCTGCATCCATGGTAGAAACGGTCGAGCCATCACGAATGACCGTCACCGTATCAGCCACCCGGCGCACCTCGTTCAGCTTGTGGCTGATGATGATCTGGGTGACGCCCTGCTCCTTGAGCTCCAGCATCAGATCCAAAAGCGCCTCGCTGTCGCTTTCCGACAGTGCCGCAGTGGGCTCATCCAGGATCAGAAGACGCACCTCTTTGGACAGGGCCTTGGCGATTTCGACCAGTTGCTGTTTGCCGACGCCCAGTTTGTCCACAAGGGTTCCGGGGGCTTCCGTCAGACCGACCTTGCGCAGCAGTTCTTCGGTGCGGCGATCGGTTTCGCGCCAGTCGATGATCCCGCCGCGCGCGCGCTCATTACCCAGAAACAGGTTCTCGGCAATCGACAAGAGCGGCACAAGGGCAAGCTCCTGATGGATAATAATGATGCCGCGGGCCTCTGAGTCAGCGATATCCGAAAACTGTGCCACGGCACCGTCATATTGGATTTCGCCCTCATAGGTACCGGCAGGATAGACCCCGGACAGGACTTTCATCAGGGTCGATTTTCCGGCGCCGTTTTCACCGCATATGGCGTGAATTTCGCCCTTTTTGACGGCCAAATTCACCGTATCAAGCGCCTTTACCCCCGGAAATTCCTTGGTGATGGCGCGCATTTCCAGAAGGGCATTCATGACCTTGCTCCGATGCGACAAAGGCCCGCCCAAGACAGTGCGGACGGGCCCGAAAATGCCGGATTACTTCACCTGGTCAGGGGTGTAGTAGCCCGACCCTAGGATCACGTCTTCCCAGTTCGACATATCGACAGAGACCGGCTCCAGCAGATAGCTGGGGATGACCTTGACGCCGTTGTCATAAGTCTTGGTGTCGTTGATTTCGGGCTTTGCGTCCTTGAGCAGCGCATCGACCATGCCCACGGTCACACGGGCCAGCTCGCGGGTGTCTTTGAACACGGTCGAGAATTGCTCACCGGCCAGCATCGACTTGATCGACCGCAGTTCGGCATCCTGCCCGGTTACGATGGGCATCTGAAGATCACCGGACCCATAGCCGACCCCCTTGAGCGACGAAATGATCCCGATGGACAGACCGTCATAGGGCGCAAGAACTCCGTGAACCTGTTCGTCGGTGTAGTGGGCCGACAAAAGGTTATCCATCCGCGCCTGGGCCACTGCTCCGTCCCAGCGCAGGGTGCCGACGGTCTCCATGCCCATCTGACCAGATACGATATTCACCGTGCCCGCGTCGATCAGAGGCTGCAGAACCGACATCGCGCCATTGTAAAAGAAATAGGCGTTGTTGTCGTCGGGTGAGCCGCCGAACAGTTCCACATTGTAAGGCCCGTCTCCAAAGCGGGCTTTCAAGCCATCCACCAGCGACGAGGCCTGTTGGACACCCACCTTGAAGTTGTCGAATGTCGCGTAATAGTCGACAAACTCACTGTCGCGGATCAGACGGTCGTAGGCGATGACATGGATATCCGCGTAGTGGGCATTCTCCAGCGCATTGGACAGGGTCGTACCGTCGATGGCGGCAATCACCAACACATCAACACCGTTGGTGATCATGTTTTCGATCTGGGCAAGCTGGTTGGGAATGTCATCTTCGGCATATTGCAGGATCGTGTCATAACCAGCGGCCTTGAACTGCTCGACCATCGAGTTGCCGTCCGAGATCCAGCGGGCCGACGATTGGGTTGGCATGGCAATGCCAACGGTTCCCTCGGCATAGGCGGCGGCTGACACAAACGCAGACGCGGCCGCCGTGACAAGCAGGCGAGTAAATTTCATTGGTTCTCCTCCCAAAAACCGCAGCCCCACAAAGCGTGCAGCCGCGAAGCATTTATTATGCGAGCCGCGAAGCTCTGCTTCATGCGTAGTGCATCTTTACATAACATCAAAATTTTATTATCGACCTTCGACATATCAAAAATGGTATCTCAATGTCGATCGCGCATCGCCTGAAGACAAACCATCTTCGCCTTATTTTGCGGATTGCGGAGACCGGAAAGCTGCAATCGGCGGCACAGGATATTGCCATTTCCCAGCCAGCCGCCTCGCGGATGCTGTCGGAAATCGAGGCGATGGTTGGCGCTCCGCTGTTCACACGGCACGCCAAAGGAATGGTAGTGACGCCGGTCGGAGCAACCATTCGGCGTCACGCGCGACAGATCCTGCAGGATTATGACAGGCTGGAAACGGACGTGCTGCAGGTGACCGCCGGTCAGGCCGGCATGGTGCGCATCGGGACGGTGACCGGTCCGGCTGTGGGGATGGTTGTCCCGGTGATCCGCGCTGTACGCGAATATGCGCCGGCGGTTGAGTTCACGGTAGAAGTCGCCCCCTCAACGACCCTGATGCGAGGGCTTGACGAAGGCAACTTCGACTTTGTGATCGCCCGGCCCATGGCACATGAGAACAGCCGCAACTACCAGATCTATCCGGCGCGAAACGAAATTGTTTCGATGCTGGTCAGCGACAATCATCCAATGGCCGGGCGCAAGAATGTCCGCCTGCGCGACCTGACAGAATTCGAATGGATCATTCAGGATCGCGGCACGCCTATCCGCAGTGCTGTCGAAGCGGCCTTTCACGCCAATAAGGTGCCCTTGCCAGGGTTGATCACCAGTTCGTCTTCTTTGCTGGTGGCGCTGGCGCTTCTTGCCAAGTCGACCGTGATCGCTCCGCAATCCGACGAGGTGATTGAACTTTTGACCGGCTCTGCTTTTGACGCCAAGGTGACACGCCTTGATCTGGTGGAAGACATCCGCGTGTCACCGTTCTTTTTGATCGTTCAAAAAGACAGAGAGCTGTCTCCGGTGGCCAGGCAGGTGTTCGAAGAAACCTGCCGCAGACTATAACCCGAAACGCTTGTCATCAACGGACACGCTTCATGTGAAAATGATGCTTTTCTTGCTGCAAGGGCGATGGCCTAGAAACAGCCCCTCAGGCCTGCAGGCAGAACAAGCCAGGCGCCCTTTTGATAGAGGCTCTGCACAAATCCGGACTGCTTTGAAGCGAGGGTAACACTGATGGCAGAAGTGGACAGGACCGCGGTGTCCGCGTTGAGGTCACGAAGCAGATCGTCGCTGGGAAACAACACGACCGAGGCTGGCGCAGCATCTGTGATGACTGTCACCACCGCAACAACAGTCAGCCAACCACCAATCAGCAAGACAAGGGAGAGGAGCATGGATCTAATAGTCATGGACGTGCTCCAGACGTGCAGTGCCATTCCTTAGGTTTCGCAGGCTATTGCCAAGCTCTGAAACATGGATCAGCACAAGGTGCCGATAGTCATCGAAACCCTGCCGCATGCGGCTGTGGATGGCACCCGGATGTACTGCCTCCGTGCTGAGCAGGGTGAACATGATCTGATCATTTCCTGCAATCTCGACGAAATCGACGCCCTGCTCTGCAAGCTGTTGCATCAGCCGGGTCAGAACGCGGTAGCGGGGTGTCTCGATTTCGATTCCGGAATCATGTGTGGCGACAACAGTTGCGCCGTCGTGCTGGGCCAGTGCTTCCGGCGTCGCTCCTGTTCCTGTGACGATCATGCGCAAAGTCAACTCATCAGGTCCAACCTGCGACACGGCGGCGGCAATCACCTCAGCGTAGGCGGCCTTTGCTCGGTATTCCATTCCCAGCGCGATGGCGCGTTCCCGGTCACGCAACGCAGGTGTAGCTGCGTTCGAAAGAGCGGCGGCGTCGCGCCGGAAGTCCCATTTGTACCACGGTGTCTGTTGGAGAAACGCAGCGTAGGACTGGGCCTGATTGGCTGAAAGGTCATCTAGCGGTGCGCGCTCATCTCCGCGCAAACCAGCAAAAACCCGGCCGACGGTTTCCTCGTAGGCGGCTTTCAGAAGCAGTTCGGCAGTGAAACTGACACCGATCACATAGACCATCTGCTTGGTTGCAAAATCGACCTCGCCCAATTGGCTGGAAGCCTTTGAGAGGGAGCACAGAGACCCCCAGAAACCTGCGATCCCGTCGAGAAAACCATAGTCGTGCGGATTGCCTGTTTTCACCACCCGGCCGTAGTCCTCGTATGCGTGCACGATGTGCCATTCCGGGTAGGTCAGTAGGGTGCGGCTTTCGGGGCGGTGATGCTCAGGCGGCAGGATGGACTGGTAAGGGACAGGCGCTCCACCCGGACGGCAGACGGTTTCAATGTAGGCGACAGGGACCAAGAGCAATACGCATAGGGTGACGAGTATCGCCAGCGCGTGTTTCAGCCATCGCCAGATACGCATTATTCCGACTGTCCAATATTCCTGAGGCCTGCCCAGGATGCCAACCCTCCAAGCAAGAGATGTGGCGCGTTGGCCAGGATACGGCCGACCGAAAGCTCCATACCTGCCGATCCGTTGGTGAAAATGCCAAGGTCCAGATACCCATAACCCGTGAAAAAGCCGAATATGCCATCGCCGAGATAGGCCAGGCCGAACAGGATCATGAACGAACGCGCCGCCCTGTGCGACAGAAGCCCAGCCACCAGCGCCCAAATCGCCGAGGCCAAGTGGAGTGCATCGTCATAGATATCCAGCGCAAAGATCCCGAAGGCCAGACCATCCTCGTCCGTCAGTCCGGGGATGTAGTTCAGTGAGGTTGCGATCATGAGGACGACAAAATAGCCGAAACACAGTTTTTGCAGAATGGTCATAGGCGCTCCAGATAGCTGTCCCAAAGATTGTTTCGCAACAATAGCTGCGGATCAATCTGTCGTTTTTGCGCCGCAAAGCGGGCTGCGCCCCGATAGACGGTGTCCAGCTGATCGACCCGCGCATGAGGCCTGTATGGCAGGTAGTAGGCGCCGCCGATGCTTGCAATGCGGTCGATCAGTTGCTCAGTCATGCGCCGCATGTCCGCTTCGGCGCGGGCAGTCAATTCCTGGCTGAAAGACATGACCGCCGCGATGCGCGGGGTCGTAGCGTAGGACAACTCGCTTTGATCGTCCTGCGCAACGTAGCGCAGAGTCACGTTCAGGAATTCCTGATAAGAGGCCGGGATCACTTCGCGGCAGGCTTCAAGAAATGCACCAAATGCGTCGAAGCTAACAAAATACTCATGCAGGATGTCGGTGCGGTCCGGGTTGCGGTCATCCAGTGTGGCTACAGGTTCATTGATCAACGAGTTGCGTGTCGCCGCACCGCCGCCCAGTGCCGGGCCCAGAGTGGTTTCGTTCCACCAGCGGAAAGTCTTGAACGTTTCATTCCCCAGTTGCGCGCGATAAAGGCGGCTTGCTGCGTGCGACATCCACCCAGAGCCAGAGGCCGGTGGCAGATCGGATTGGTCGGCTGCCTCACGGTAGGTGATCAAAAGCGCCCGCTCCAGGAAACTGCTGCGCTCAACGTTCAGGCGACCGTAGGCCATGGTTACAGCGGGGTCATCTACCGCCGCCCGAAAAGCGGTTGAGAAATCGGAGGCTGGCATCTCCTCAAATTGAGGCAGCAAACGGCTGTTCGGCACCATCTCCACAATCATGTCGATGATGATCCCAATCAGTCCGTAGCCCCCCATGGCGAGGTTGAACAGTTCTGTGTTCTGGGTGGGCGAGCAGTTGACCAGGTCGCCCGATGGCAGGAGCATCCGCAACGCGCGTACAGTGGACCCCATTGGGCCATAGGGTATTGGCCAGCCGTGGGCGTTGACCGAGAATGTCGCCGCCACACCAAAGTCGTGGTTGGATTGCATCACCGCAGGCGACCAGCCCTGCGGGTCGAGCGCTGCGATCACCTGAGACCAGCGCGCCCCTGCATGGACACGATAGGTCCGGTTGGCGCTGTCCAGCTCGACTGCACCGTTGTCAAAGGTCACGGCGGTGCCGTTGCGCGGGATCGCCTGCCCGCCCATCGAGTGGCGCGCCGCACCAACATTGACCGCTCGCCCCTGTTGTGCAGCCTCGGCCAACTCACGGCGCAGGGCTGTGACCAAGCTGTCGTCGGCGTTTTCCTGCAAGACCAGATGTTTGTGGATCGGTGTGGCAGACAGGCCGCTTGCGTCATTCATCACAGTTGCGGACGAAGGCGTACCGCCTACTCGTTGCGTACCGTCATAGACTGGCAGATTATTGCCCAACTTGCGCGCGGCGCCCCAGCCAAGGGCTGCGCCGCCAAGGGCCAGGGCGGCTCGTCTGGAGAATGTCTTCATTTCTTTTGGCGATCCTTTTTGTCGGCGGCTTCGACGTCATAAGCACAATCGCCATTTCGCAGGCGCGATGAGCAGCGCGCCTCACGACCCGCAAGAAGCAATCGTTTCGCTTTTTTTGGTTCCCGCACTGTCACCTTTCATAGATCGGGGCGGGCTCATATTTGGACAAGTAAGGAATTCCTGCGAGACGCTACAGCTGCCTCGTTTGGTGCTTTGGACGTATCGCCCAGCGAAAATCAGACCGAGCCAGTCAGATGCAGATGTGCGTCGGGCGATCCTGAGATGCTTGGGGGGACCATGGCGGCAACATGATTGTGAGGTTTGGTCGCCACGGTCATGGTTGGGTGTTGATCCTGCGCGTTACTCGACGACAGTTTCGTTGTAAGTCTGCGTTTGTTTGGCAGCGGCCTGCATGAATGTGCGGAATTGGCTTGTCATCATTCGCGACATTGAGCGTGAGCCGGAAAATCCGCGGGTGACAAAGTCCCTGCGAGATGAATTGCCAAAATAGATGCGGAAACCGCCTTCGATGCTCCAGCTTTCGGTGTCGTGAACGTAGCCGGCGTTTGAGTAAAGCGAATAGCTGGTGCGTCCTGCTCCGAATCTTTTTTCCAACGACAGGCTGGTTGTTCCGTCCGTCCGGGTGCCGAAACTATGCTCTATTCCCAGGCTAAGATCGTCCAGCGGGTAAGCCGTTACAGATATGCCGCCAAATGCACCCTTCAGGAAATTGAACTGATGCCCAACGTAGCCGGAGATCTCATAATTGTCGGTCGTGAAGCTGCCTTCGATGCCAAGCTGCTGTGCCTCGATACCGCCGCCTGCATTGACCTTCATGGCTGATGCAAAACCACCAAGTTGCCAGAGTTCGTCCAACTCCCAGATTGCATGTGTTGCCACGCCGCCGGCAAATTCGTCGTCCAGTTCGCCGGCCATGGCGTCGATCTGAAATGAAAACGGAGTCTCGGTCCGGAGCCGGGCGGAGCCGATTATGTATCGGTAATCAACGTCCCTGTAGCTCCCCGCGCCTAGGTCTACAAATCCGGTTACTGCATCCTGAGCCTGCGCTGCAGAGACAAACCCACCAGCGCCAATGAGCACCGATGAGAAGATTAGCCAGTTCGATTTATGCAAGAGGTTTCTACCTTGTATTCTTGTGTAATTTCATTACGAGGCGATACGTTCGCCCAATGCAATAATTAACCCAAGTACTTGATAATATTTCGTATATTCCCCCTCTAAAAAGTGTCAAGCCCGACGACATCTTCAAACTTTCCAGATGCACTGCGTGCCAATTTTGCCACCGCCATGGATCTGGCAGAAAGCGACGGATGAACGGCGCGTTGCAGGACCTGGGTCAGACGCCCGTCGATATCTGGCGAAACTTCCGACGTAGCTTCATACTGGATCTCGAGCAGCTGCGATGTCTTTTGCACCAGTCGAAGGTTGCGGGCTGCCAGAATGTGGGACAGCTCTGACAGCGTTCTGCCCGCAACCCAGCGCCGGTCCCCATTCGGCAAAACGATCATGTTTCGTCGTCGCCCATGGACCTGTGCGATCGTGGGCCCGGAACGACCACAAGGGCAGGGGCCGTCTGCAAGCGTCACATAGTCACCGATTTCATATCTGATGAACGGCATGGCATAGTTGTAGAGACTGGTCACAACCACGCGACCGGTCCCCCCCGGCAAGACCTGTCTGTCGTTGTCATCCAGAACTTCGACCATGACATTCGACGTGCAGATGTGCAGGCGGCCCTGTGCATGCTCACACTGTACAGCGATCTTGCCAAATTCCTGGCACCCGTAGCTGTCAACGATCTGGGCGCCGAATGCCTCTGTGCAGAGGTTACGGATTTCCTCAGTCACGACTTCACCGGCGGTCAGGACATGATCAAACCGTGGCGCGTTCTTCTGCGCCAATGCCTGTCGCGCAAGCTCGGCCACAACCGATGGATAGGTGTTGAGGTAGTTCGGTCGGATCATGCGCAGCCAATCCAGCTGTTTGTCGATCGGAGTATCAACCGACAGCGAATAGAAGGGGGCATCGGGATTGAAGTCGTTCCAGCCACGCTTTCGAAGCATTCCGGGAAAAGCCGCCTCTTGCTGGGCATAGCTGCGAATGCCCGCGTAGGTGCCTGCCATGTCGAACCCGTGCCATCTGTACATCCGTTGGGTCACCGACCGGGTTGCGATTGTCGCCATTCGGTTCCAGCGCACTGCCAAAGGCGAGCCGGACGAGCCCGAAGTCGAAACCGTCGTGATATCTCCGCCTTCGGGAATTTTGTCACAATGCAGATTTGCGCCCAAAAGGCGGATGTCACCACGTTTCAGAATAGGCAGGGCCAGCCACGCTTCAGGAAAAAACTCTCCGTTGACGAGGACATTCTGCAGGTGATCGCGGTAGAAGGGACTGTGCGCCTGTGCTTGCTGAATGAGCGCCATAAGCGCTTCCATCTGACTTTCGGCCAGAAATTCTGCGGGCATGGCTTCGAATTCCGCCAATGAGGCGTCGATCTGATCGGCAAGACTGGCATCGGACTCCTGGCTCTCTTGTTCAAAGGCGTAGTCCAAAGCGGCCTGATGGATCTCATCTCCCTTGTGCCGCAATAGATCGATAATAGCCGGGCCGTAGGGTTTTTCTGCGCCTTCACAGGGAGGCAGCATAAACGCAAGCACCCCCGGTGAGCTGTTCATTTCCAGAACGCTCCAGTTGTCGCGTGTGGCTGGGTGCCTGCGATCAGAAATGATTGTGTCTATCGCCCCAATTCGGACACCCGGAATTGCGGAGAAAATCTTCTTGGCCGCTTCGAGGTAACTGGGATGAATGTCACTTTTTTCATGGTCCCCGTCGCGGCAGGCCGCTGCATTGCTGAGGGGAGAAAGAGAAACCTGCTGCCCCGCCTCTGGCACATCCTCAAGGTGCCAAGATTGCGAAAGCAGGTAGCGCACCAGATCGGCACCGCAGGAAACATCCCGATTGCGGCCCGTTGGGAGGATCCCGGCATTGAAGTCGTTGAGCAGTTCCAGAATTGTCTTGTGCCCGTCACCGACAACGCTTGGCCGGACGCTGCGAATGGCCCCGACGATATTCGGCTCGACATAGAAAAAGCGTACATCCTCGCCAACAATTGTTTCTTCGACGATGGCGACCGTGTAGCGACTGAAAACTGCATCCAATGCGTCGGAGACGTCTTGCAGCGATGTGCAATTGGCAAACACAAGTATGCCGCCATGGCCTGCTGCAGGTTTGACGCAGACCGCTTTGTCGCGAGACAGAATGTGCGTCTGCGCGTAGGTTAAGGCACGTTCTATCGTGTCGCGCCGAAATGTGCGCCCCATTGGTGCGCTTATTCCGTGATCCGCGAGCAGCGCCTTGGTGGCGGATTTGTTCGAGGTCGTCTGGACAGAAGCCCCATTGATATGAACCCGCTTGCCATTGTCCAAACGGATACGGATCGCACCGCTGGAGACCGAATATTGGTGTCCCGAAAGCTGGAATGTCATCTCATTGAGGGGTTCGCTGTCTGGATCCGGCGCATGGGTGGAGACCTGATAGGGTATGTCTTGCGCCGCAAGTTCCATTGCGATTGCGCGACCCTCTGCGTCGATCCCGCTCAATTCCGGTGCGGCATCATCCAGTTTTGAGGGCGCATAGGCGGGCCAGGAGGTCATGCGGCGCACAGCGTCACTGTCGAGCATGTTCAGCAGCGCCTTGCAGACCTCGGCGGCCGAACCGTCCTCTGCCTCGCAAAAATCAGCAGGATCAGCATAGGGGATTACATTGCGGACCTGCACGCCTGCCCCGGACTGCAAACAAGCGCCATCCGGCGCAAAAAGCTCTACCGCGCCGTATGTCATGTTCCCTACAGCTGCTATCGCCTTTTGGGCGAGTTGGGCAACCGCTCCGTTCAGCGGCAAATCCAGCGGGACCACATCAAAACCGGTCGCTCCATCGTGCGCTTGACCGAGTTCGACCTTTTGTCCCCTGTCAGGAATGCTGGACAGTTTCAGGCCCTGCCGTGCTAGCGCGCGCATCAGGCTTGGACGCAGGCTGAGGTCCTCCGTGTTGTCCTGATTGGCATTACGATCACCGATCAGTTGGTAAACGGTCCGGGTTCCATTTCCGATCAGACTGGGCGGACACCGCAACTGCACAGAAAGCGCGACGCCATCAACGCAAAACACATAGATGTGCTGCCCGGGGTGCTGCGGTTCCAGGGAAAGGACATTTCCCTTGCCAATCATTTCCATTGCAGCAGAACGCAGGGGGGTGACTGCACTTGAATGATAGATACGTGCGCCAATCATGGTCCCGGTCAAGCCGTTCGCACCATCCGGTAAAAGACGTACAAGCGAAACGTTGTCGCGAACCTCTGAAAGCGCGTCATCAAGGTGGTTCGCATCAGCGATACGCGCCGGGCAGACATCAAGTTGATGACCCTTCAATACCGCCCGCAATGCTGCGCGGCTGGAACAGGTTGCCTCGGCCAATAGATTGAGACGACGGCCGGCACGCTGGGGACGAAGGCGAGATACGAATTGGAACAGGCCGTCACGAAACAAGAAGGGGCCGTTGGGGTGATCAATCCTCAAACAAGACGCTTGCCCTTGCGGCGCCGCGCGCAACTCGACGATTTTGCAGGCTATCCCGCTACGCATAGCCTCAAGCGCAAAATTATCACAAAATTCTTTGGTTCTCATTTTGAGATTTCTAGTACGGGTCAAAGACGAAATACAAGCCGGTCAGCCTGCAGCCCGGCGGATTGGGCAAAAGATTCTTCATTTGCCTAAAACAAGCACCATATCCGTAACTTGATGTCCGAGATCCCTTGACCCAGGCCGTATCGCGGGCACGGCTTTGACTGGGAATTTGCTTTCTGCATGGCAACCGGCTTTGCAGGAATGAGAAAAGCCGCCCCTTTTCAGAGCGGCTTTTGCAGGTTCAAGAGGCCCGTGGATCAGTCAGTGGACCAGCCGCCGACGGCTTTGACTTCCAGGAAGTCCTCGATCCCGAAGATCCCGCCTTCGCGGCCGTTGCCGGATTGCTTCATGCCGCCAAACGGAGATCCGGGAGAGCGGGACTTGCCGTTCATCTCCACCATGCCGGAGCGCAGCACGCGGGCCATGCGGTTTGCACGGGCGCCGTCCTGGGTCTGCACGTAGTTGGTCAGACCGTAGGGCGTGTCATTGGCGATCTCGATGGCTTCTTCTTCGGTCTCAAAGGGGATGATCGAAAGAACCGGGCCAAAGATCTCTTCGCGGGCGATGGTCATCTGGTTGTTCACATCGGCAAAGACGGTCGGCTTGACATAAAAGCCTTTGTTAAGGCCATCCGGGCGACCGGTGCCACCGGCCACCAGACGCGCGCCTTCGTCGATGCCTTTTTGAATCAGGTCCTGGATCTTGTTCCACTGGCTCTCGTTCACCACGGGGCCGATATGGCGGCCTTCCTCAGATGCGGGGCCGACGGTGACCTTGGAGGCAACTTCGGCGGCGGTGGCGACGGCCTGATCATAGATGCCTTTCTGCACCAGCATCCGCGACGGGGCGTTGCAGCTCTGGCCGGTGTTGTTCATCATGTGCAAGACGCCGCGCTTGACCGCTTTTTCGTCGGCATCTTCAAAGATGACATTGGCGCCCTTACCACCCAGCTCCAGATGAACCTTTTTCAGAGTGTCAGCGGCAGATTTGGAGATCGCAGTGCCGGCGCGGGTCGAGCCGGTGAAGGAGACCATGTCCACATCCGGGTGCGCCGACAGCTGCGAGCCGACGCCGACACCATCGCCGTTCACTAGGTTGAAGACACCGGCGGGGAACCCTGCCTCATCCATCATCTCGGCAAAGATCATCGCATCGAGCGGGCTTTCTTCCGACGGCTTCAGCACCATGGTGCAGCCCGCGATGGCTGCCGCGCCCACCTTGAGGGTGATCTGGTTCATCGGCCAGTTCCAGGGCGTGATCAGGGCGGCAACACCGACGGCTTCGTAGATGATCCGGTCGTTCTGGAAGCGATCGCTCAGGGGGCGCTCAAACTCAAATGCCTTGGCCGCGCGTACGAAGTTTTTCAGGTGGTAAATACCTGCGCCAACCTGCTCGCTGCGGGACATGTCGATGGGGGCGCCCATCTCGGTGGACATGGCCTGGGCCAGATCCTCGGCGCGGGTCTGGTAGATCTCGATCAGCTTTTCCACCAGCGCGATACGGTCTTCCACCGGGGTGGCCATCCAGCCGGGGAGGGCGGCCTTGGCGGCGGCAACGGCGGCGTTGGTGTCTGCTTCGCTACCAAGGGAAATCACCGCGCAGGGTTCTTCGGTGGAAGGATCAATGACCTGGTGGTCCTTGGCAGCCGCAGGGGCAACCCATTGGCCGTTGATGTAAAAGTCGCGTTTCTCGATCATGTCCGGATCTCCCAAATCAGACGTTCCGTGGGGTCTTGCCGACCCTTTCGCGCGCCACTGTGTCACCGCATTGACCCATGGGCAAGACCGCAAAGAATAATTTGATCAAATTACCCATGCTGATCCACATGGACCTGTTTTCAGAACTTTCCATTTGCCGCAGGCAATTGGCGCTTTTGTGCTGGTCTTATCTCCTCAGGGGTTTAACCTGCGCCGCAAATGATTACCTTGCGTCGCAAGATATGTATCGAAATTTGAATATGACTACAGAGAGGAGATCTCCATGGGCTTGCGCATCAATGATGTGGTTCCGAATTTTACCGCCGAGACTGATCAGGGCACTATCACTTTCCATGATTGGATCGGGGACAGCTGGGCGATCCTGTTTTCCCACCCCAAGGATTTCACCCCGGTCTGCACCACCGAGTTCGGCGCCGTGGCGCAGCTGGCCGATGAATGGGCCAAACGCAACACCAAGGTGATCGGCATCTCCGTCGATGGGGTGGAAGATCACAAGAAGTGGAAGGGCGACATCGAAAGCTATTCCAAGGCCTCTGCCGGTTTCCCGATCATCGCGGACGAAGGGCTGGCAGTCTCCAAGGCATTCGACATGCTGCCTGCCGAAGCCTACCTGCCCGATGGCCGCACCCCCGCCGACAGCGCAACCGTGCGTTCCGTCTTCATCATCGGCCCGGACAAGCAGCTGAAACTGTCGATGACCTACCCGATGACCGTGGGCCGCAACTTTGCCGAGATCCTACGCGCACTGGATGGCCTGCAGATGTCTCTCAGCAACGGCGTTGCCACCCCGGCGAACTGGGTGCCGGGTGAAGACGTGATCATCCCGCCGACCGTGTCGAACGACGATGCCAAGGCCAAGTTTGGTGAGTTCGAAACCATTTTCCCCTACCTGCGCAAGACCAAGGCGCCGGAATAAGCCGGAAACGATTTCAAAGATATGCAAGGGGGCCGTTCGGCCCCTTTGTCATTTGGGAGCTTCTGGCGCTCATCCATGCATGACGATATTGAACCCCTCTTGCGGCGTGGGTGGGGCGAAGTGTTTCGAGAACTGGTGAAACTGTTCTTCGCTTGCGGCGAAGGGGTGGTCGCCTTCCGCATTGCGCGCCCGCAAACGGGCGAGGCAGATGTCATCGGGTACATCAAGCACGTGCAATTGATGGGCGGCGCTGGTGTTATCCAGAAGGCTGCGCATCCACTCGCGCTGCTGCACTGTGTTGGCAGAGAAATCCAAGACCACAGAGACGCCGGAGCCGAGAAGCTCAATGATATGGGGGGCGATGGCCGCGCGCAGCTTGCCCGTGCAGCGCAGGTAGTCAGCCCCCGAGTTGATTTCGCCGGGATAGAGCGTCGCAAGCCATGCGTCCTCGCCGATCAGAACAGCGCTGCCCTGGCGTTTCAGGCGTCGCGCGAGAGTGGATTTGCCGGATGCGATCTTGCCGCACAGCATGTGAAGCACGGGATGTGTTTGGGACATTTTGAAAACCTTGTGAAGCGCAGCAAAAATCGCGCGCTGAAATTGATCAGAGTTCGACCACCCGGCCCGACGATCAGGCCGGGACGCTAATTCGCGCAATGCGCTGTGGGACAGTCTTCTGAACCAAGCGTTTCATGAGCCGGTGCCTTGCATGCCTATGCAAAAATGTCCAGCCGTTATGCCTTTTGCGGGCGGGCAGAGACCTGCGCCCGGTAGAGAGCGCGCTTGAACTCACGCGCCAGCTTGTTTCCGCGCTTTTTCTTCTGGATGGTCGATCCGCCCAGTTCCTCGGTCAGCTCAGCCACGCCATTCGGCAGAATCGTGTGGATCCTCTGGCCGTGGATCCAGTGCATCTGAAGGAAGCTGTCCACCGGCCGATCAACGGTGGTACTGGCCGCCAGAAGGTTGGCAGCCGCGTTGCGCCCCACCACCTGGGCCACGGTTTGCAGGCCGATCATACGAGGCAGAAACAGCTTGCTCTCGCCTTCCTGACCAATCACGGAAACGGGGCTCTCCCGACGTTTGGCGGGCAGGCGAATGAAGTTGTCCACACCCGCATGGGCCTCGATCAGCGCCAGAGCGGTCTGCCATTGGCCGGGATCAAGTGAAAGATCATCCTCGACGATCAGCGCATAGTCCCAGCCTTCATCGACGATCCTCTGCCAGCATGCGCGGTGCGACAGGAAGCATCCTACTTCGCCCGGTGACAGTCGGAACGGGTAATTTGGTGTATAGAGGGTTCCTTTGCGCAACGGGTGGAGATCCTGCGAAACCGCCTCGCGCCCGTTCACTGCCTCCGCCACCTCGGCGTCCGGCAGAGTGTACAACAGGTGCTCGACATTGGCCGCCCGCTTGCTGCTGCCGGACATATGGATGATCAACGAATGCATGGGGAAGATCCTTAAACCGCTTTGTGCACTGAAGGAAGCGTACCGTTGCTGTCAGATCGAATTGACACCACGGGGGGCGGATGTAGGGTCTTCTCATGCGTGTTCAGCTTGTTCTTTTTGTCACTTCGATCGCTTTGAGTCTGGTTGCGTTGCTCGCCCCGGGATTACAGGACTTATTGTTACTGGGCGTTCCATGCGCGCTGGCCAGTCTTATCCTTTTGGGTCGTGCCGTTTTGTCTGGCGGACCTCTATCCAAAAGGCCGCCTGCCGTCGTTCTGGATGGCTCGAATGTCATGCATTGGCAGGACGGGGTGCCGCAGCTTGAGACGGTTCGAACGGTTCTTTCCCATCTCAAGGAGCGGGGATTTTCGCCCGGAGTAATCTTTGACGCCAATGCGGGGTATCTTTTGTCCGGCAGCTACATGCACGATGGCAGCTTTGCCAAGGCGCTGGATCTGCCGCATGACAGGGTTATGGTTGTTGCGAAAGGCACACCTGCCGATCCGACAATTCTGATGGCGGCGCGGGATCTTGGAGCACGTATCGTGACCAATGACCGCTATCGTGATTGTGTCGGGGAATACCCTGAAATCAGCCAATGCGGCCATCTGATCCGTGGCACGGTTCAAGGCGGACAGGTCTCGCTCGACCTGTAACGCCGCAGTCCGAACGGAAAAAGGCCCCGCTGGTGTCAGCGAGGCCTTTCCGATTTGAAGGGAGGCTGCAGATCAGTCTGCGGCTTCCTCTTTCTTTTCAGGTGCGGCGGGTTCGCCGGTTTCCTGATCGACAACTTTCATCGACAGGCGCACCTTGCCGCGGTCGTCAAAGCCCAGAAGCTTTACCCAGACCTCCTGGCCTTCCTTCAGAACGTCAGAAGGATGGTTCAGGCGGCGGTTCTCGATCTGGCTGACGTGCACCAACCCGTCGCGCTTGCCAAAGAAGTTCACGAAGGCACCGAAATCGACGATCTTCACGACCTTGCCTTTGTAGATCGCGCCTTCTTCCGGCTCTGCCACGATCGCGTGGATCATGTCATAGGCCTTCTGGATGGCGTCTCCGTTGGAGGAGGCAATCTTGATCACGCCGTCATCGTTGATGTCGACCTTGGCACCCGAGGTTTCCACGATCTCGCGGATGACCTTGCCGCCCGAACCGATCACTTCACGGATCTTGTCGGTGGGGATGTTCATGGTCTCGATGCGCGGGGCGTGCGCCGAGAAGCCTTTGGCTTCGGTCAGGGCCTTGCCCATTTCGCCGAGGATGTGCAGACGGCCGGCCTTGGCTTGCTCCAGGGCTTTTTCCATGATCTCGGGCGTGATGCCTGCGACCTTGATGTCCATCTGCAGCGAGGTGATGCCGTTCTCGGTACCCGCAACCTTGAAGTCCATGTCGCCAAGGTGGTCTTCGTCACCCAGAATGTCCGACAGGATCGCGTAGGAGCCGTCGTCTTCGAGGATCAGACCCATGGCCACACCGGCGACCGGAGCTTTCAGCGGAACGCCTGCATCCATCATCGACAGGGAGCCACCGCAGACCGACGCCATCGAGGAAGAGCCGTTCGATTCGGTGATCTCGGACACCACGCGGATAGTGTAGGGGAAGTCGGTTGCGGCAGGCAGAACCGCCTGCAGCGCGCGCCATGCCAGCTTGCCGTGGCCGATTTCGCGGCGACCGGGCGAGCCCACGCGGCCCACTTCACCAACCGAGTAGGGCGGGAAGTTGTAGTGTAGCAGGAAGTTCGATTTGAAGTTGCCGTGCAGCGCGTCGATGAACTGTTCGTCATCGCCGGTGCCCAGAGTGGTCACGACCAGACCCTGGGTTTCACCGCGGGTGAACAGGGCAGAGCCGTGGGTGCGCGGCAGGAAGCCGGTTTCGCAGACGATGTCGCGGATCTCATCGGTCTTGCGGCCGTCGATACGCTTGCCCGTCTTGACCACGTCACCGCGCAGGATGCTGGCTTCGAGCTTTTTCAGGGCAGAGCCGAGGTTCTCGTCTTCCAGCTGCTCTTCGCTGAGCGCGGCCTTGATGGCTTCGCGGGCAGCGGCAACAGCAGCGGTGCGCTCCTGCTTGTCGGTGAGGGCAAAGGCGGCGCGCATCTGCTCTTCTCCGGCAGCTTTGACAGCTTCATAGAGATCGGCATAGTCCGGCGCGGCAAAGTCGAAGGGCTCTTTCGCAGCGTCCTCGGCCAGCGAGATGATCAGGTCGATCACCGGCTGGATCTGCTCGTGGGCAAAGGTCACGGCGCCCAGCATCTCTGCTTCGGTCAGCTCGTAAGCTTCGGATTCCACCATCATCACGGCGTTCTTGGTACCGGCCACAACCAGGTCGAGGCGCTGCTCGGGGTTGAGGCGCAGGTCCTGCATGTCGTCGACGGTCGGGTTCAGAACGTATTCGCCATCCTCAAAGCCAACGCGGGCACCGGCGATCGGGCCCATGAAGGGCGCGCCGGAAATGGTCAGCGCAGCAGAAGCCGCGATCATTGCGACGATGTCGGGGTCATTGACCAGATCGTGGCTCAACACGGTGCACATCACCAGCACTTCGTTCTTGAAGCCGGGGACGAACAGCGGGCGGATCGGACGGTCGATCAGACGCGCGGTCAGGGTTTCCTTCTCGGTGGGGCGGGCCTCACGCTTGAAGAAGCCACCGGGGACCTTGCCCGCGGCGTAGTATTTTTCCTGGTAGTGAACGGTCAGGGGAAAGAAGTCCTGGCCGGGTTTTTGCTGCTTGGCAAAGGTGACGTTTGCCATAACCGAGGTTTCGCCCAGGGTGGCAATCACAGTGCCGTCTGCCTGGCGGGCAACCTTGCCGGTTTCCAGTGTGAGCGTTTCCTCGCCCCACTGCATCGATTTCTTCGTAACGTTGAACATATCAGCATCCTAAGTGGGAGCTCTCCCAGGCGTATCCCGGGTCTCCCGTTTGCGTGGCGGCCCCATTGCCGCCGGCCCCCTCCATCTTTCTTTCGAGCGCCGGGGCCATGGCGCAACGTCTCAGATGCCCGGCCCTTACATCACTTTGCACCCAAATGAAAGGAAAAGCGCCGCAAGCAGCTGAGATAAGAGAGGGTTTGGTCGTTGCGCTGGTCCGGCATCATCTGCCAGGGGTCTGCACATCCCTTGCCAGCATCGCGGCTTCCACTGCAGCAAGGCGGGCGAGGGCTTGGGCATCCGTGCCACCGTTTTGTTTCACCCTGTGCCAGATGGCGCGGCAGGACCGGGGCGACCAGGGCAAGGCCGCCCGTTGCATCCAGGCCCGCAGGTCTGGCGGGAGGCGGTCATAGGCCGTCATCGGATCTTCAGAGCGTTTTCGGATGGGAAGGCTGGTTGTGCCAAGGTTGCGTTTGGGGCGGGGCATCTGGGGTCCGGTGAAAAAGGAGAGGAAAATATGTGATAACATAGCATATTGGAATTTCAAGCAGCAAGCGGTCAGGTGACCACCGCCCGGCGAAGACCTTCCTACGCCCCAGTTCACTGACGGTTTTCAAACAACTCACTTGACGGGTTATGTGCCGTTCGCATGATCGAGCGCAGCCCCTTGCGGGGCCCCAAAAAGTCGGCGCGTAACGCTTGTTTCACTATTTCCAGCTAGTCTTGAACCAAGAACTGCATCCCTGTTCTGTTCCAAAACTCTGTAGGCAAAAAAATGCACCGGTTTTCCCTTCGCGTCCAAGTGGTTGCACTTGGGGGCACATTCGCTGCGATGCTCTTGGCTATCGCAATGATCTCATGGTTTGTCAGCAACCGTTTGACGGATAGCATTCATCAATCACGCTTGGTGGTCGCCCAGCTCAAAAGCCTCGACGATATGAAAGAGGATATTGAGCAAGGCTTGGCCGATATCCTGTCCTACGCCCTTGGCGATGAAAGCGGCCTCGATGGGCTGCGCGGCAATATCGAAGAAGTGGCGGTCGAACTCGCCGCAGCCGAAGACCGTTTTGTCAAAGTCGACATGGCCAACGCGCGTCAGCCCGACGTCTATGCAACGCTGATGGAACTGTTGCCCACTGTCGCGAGCTTCCAAGCCCTCTATGAGACACTGGTCAAGGCAGATCCTTCGGCGCGAAAAGACCTCGCCTATGGTCAGGTCGTTCCACAGATTGCGCAGCTGCGCGACACGATAAACGGGCTGCAGGACACCATGGGAGAGCGCAAGGCGGATGTCGAAGCCCAGATCACCCAGCAAAGCAGCCGCAGCAAGACCCTATTGTTGGTGGCCAATGTGTCGGCCATGGCGGCTGCTTTGATCATGGCCATGGTTTTTGGCCATCTTCTGAGCAAACCCATCGTGGAATCTGCTGACGCTGTGAACCGCCTTGTCGATGAGGACTATGGTAGTGACATCACGGGGACGAATCGCGGTGACGAGGTCGGCGCGATCGCGCGCAATCTGGCCAGCCTGCGGGACCGGCTCGCTGATGCAAAAGAAGCCGAAGCAAAGAACCAGCAGGACAATGATGCCCGCGTCGAGCTGTTCCATGAACTGAGCGTCGCCATGAGCAAGCTGAAGTCCGGGAACATGCAGCATCGTATCTCTGCTGCAAAATGGGCCGATCTCGGCGATAGCTATGAATTGCTGTGTATCGACTTCAACGATCTGGCCACCGGACTTGCGGAACTGGTGGACCAGTTGCGCGACAGTGCTGGTGCGGTCGAGCAAAGCGCCGAGGGTCTGTCGGCCATGTCTGACAAGAT
Source organism: Pseudophaeobacter sp. (assembly GCA_027019165.1). Lineage (GTDB taxonomy): Bacteria > Pseudomonadota > Alphaproteobacteria > Rhodobacterales > Rhodobacteraceae > Phycobacter. The sequence continues at coordinate 66,679 of JALUXC010000025.1, read as the reverse complement.
GTCTCATCGTGCGGAAACCCAGGCGGCAACGCTCGAAGAATCCGCCGCCGCGCTTGAACAGCTCTCGGCCAGTGTGAACTCTGCGGCGGATCAGGCCCAGTCGGCGGATGCTCAGGCCTCGCAGGGTCGACAGCGCGCTCAGCAAGGCGGGGAAGTCATGCAACAGGCCATGCAGGCCATGTCATCGATTTCCACGGCCTCGCAGAAGATCAGCCAGATCATTACGGTCATTGATGACATCGCTTTCCAGACCAGCCTTCTGGCTTTGAATGCCGGGGTTGAAGCAGCGCGCGCAGGTGAAGCGGGACGTGGCTTTGCGGTGGTCGCCTCCGAAGTCCGCAACCTTGCCCATCTTGCCGCGAAATCGGCCGATGAGATCAAGGACCTTGTCAACGTCTCTGCCAAGCAGATTTCGGATGGAGAGCAGTTGGTTCAAGCCACCGGGACAAATCTTTCCGAGATCGTCGAGAGCGTCACTGGCGTTTCTGAACTGGTCTCTGCGATCGCGTCTTCTGCTTCAGAGCAGGCCTCTGGTTTGCGAGAGATCAACATTGGTGTTGCACAGCTGGATGAGGTAACGCAGCAGAATGCGGCAATGGCCCAGGAAACCAGCTCGGCCAGTCAGAAGATGAAAAGCGAAGCCTCGCGTCTCACCGAACTGCTGCGGCGGTTCACTGACGGGCAGGGCGATCAGCAGAAGGCGGCCTAGTCGGGCCAAATGCCCAGAGCCGAGGATGTTTCGGCTCTGGCCCTGATCTATGGGGCCCGGTTGGGGGTGCTGACCGCCGCCAGTTGCCACCTCAGGCATCTTTCGCGACGACCGTGTTTGTTGACCCGGCAAGGGACATCGCACCTGAACCAAAAAACGCCCGCTTCCTTCGAAGCGGGCGCATTTGCATCTGGATCCAGTGTCGCGTTTAGCGGCGGATGCCGAGGCGCTTGATCAGGTCCTGGTAACGGGCCTCATCCTTGCCTTTGGTGTAGTCCAGCAGCTTACGACGCTGAGCAACCATCTTCAGCAGACCACGACGACCGTGGTTGTCTTTCTTGTGGGTCTTGAAGTGCTCGGTCAGGGTGTTGATGCGCGAGGTCAGAATGGCAACCTGAACTTCGGGCGAACCGGTGTCGCCTTCCTTGGTTGCGAATTCCTTCATCAGGCGTGCTTTTTCTTCAGCAGTGATCGACATCGGGGTCTCCTTCATAAGGTTAGAGTGGATGGCGCAGGCCGGGATGTCGTCCAGCACAGGCCCATGGAGAGATCCGCCGCGATTCCACGGCAGATGCGGGCGTATAGGCGGTTTTGCGGCAAAAAGCAAAGGTGATGTTCGTCAAATTGCCTTTTCACCCCAGCGATCGCCTTAGGCCCTGCGCCAGCCCGGAAAGGGGTCTGGCAGGTCTGTCAGTTCCGACAGCGCTTCGGCATCCGGGACCTCCATCAGGCAAGCCTCCAGCCGCGCCTTCAGATGTGGCCAGTCGATTCCGCTGCCGATAAAGACCAGCTCTTGCCTGCGATCACCAAAGGGCTCTTGCCAGTGTTCCTTGAGGTAGGCCTGTGCCTGAGCGTGGGTTGGCCTGCGCTCTTCTGGCACGGTGGCCCACCAGGTGCCCAGCGGAGCAACGCTGGATAGCGCCCCGGCAAGTGAAAACTCAGCCACCCAATCGGGACGGGTTGCGACCCAGAAATGGCCCTTGGCGCGGATCACACCGGGCAGGTCAGAGTTAAGCACCCGGTGAATTGCCACCGGATCAAATGGAAGCCGCGCGCGGAACACGTAGGACTGGATGTCATATTCATCGCTTTCCGGGGTGTGATCGGCAAAACCGTATAGTTCCTTGGCCCACATGGGGTGCTCATGCGCGGTCTCGAAACTGAAGCGACCAGTGTTCAGGATATCGGTGGCGTCGACCTGGCTGTGATCGACTTCGATGATGCGGGCATCGGCGTTGAGGCTGCGAATGATCTTGCGGGCCGCATCCACTTTGACAGAACCCGCGTCCGAGACTTTGTTCAGCACCACCACATCGGCAAATTCTATCTGGTCGGTCAAAAGGTGGACCAAAGTGCGGGTGTCTTCCTCACCCAGAGTCTCACCGCGGTCGGACAGTTGGTCGTGGCTTGAGAAATCACTCGGCAGGTTCACCGCGTCGACCACTGTGACCATGGTATCGAGCCGTGCCACATCCGACAGGCTGACACCGGATTCATCGCGAAACTCAAAGGTGGTTGCGACTGGAAGCGGTTCCGAAATCCCCGTGGATTCGATCAATAGGTAGTCATAGCGCCTCGCCTCAGCCAGGCGGCGCACCTCGTCCAAGAGATCGTCGCGCAGGGTGCAGCAGATGCAGCCGTTGGACAGTTCCACCAGGGTTTCGTCGGTCTGGCTCAACTCGGCTGAGCCGGCGCGCACAAGGTCTGCATCGATGTTCACCTCGGACATGTCGTTGACGATCACAGCAACCCGGCGGCCGTCGCGGTTGTTCAGAACTCGGTTCAACAAGGTGGTTTTGCCTGCGCCCAGAAAGCCGGAAAGAACAGTGACAGGTAGGCGGGGGTCGGACATGGGGGTCTCCTTGAATTGTAATGTTATGACATAACACACACTAGGCAAAGAAAGGCAAGGCCCCCCTGCTGGCCGCTGTTCCAGGCCCTTACCGAGATTTGAACCGGCGGCCGCGCCAGTGCGTTTCAGGCCTGAGGCAAGAACGGGTAGACAGGATCATCCGTGCGCATCAATTGGATATCGGCAGCGCTGAGCGGTGCCGCCCCGCTGATCCGAAGCGCCTCAGCCCCGTCAAGGCGAATGATCTGTTCGTCAGGGTTTTCTGGGTCCTGTTCCACCGAGACCTCCGGTTCCGGACCATCGTCCGGCTCCCAAAGAACCATGAGCTGATCTTCATCCGGGTCATAGTCAACCAGATCGACAGCTTGCTGATCGTCCGGCAAAAGGGTGGTCGTCTGGGCAAATATGATATGATCCACACCTTCGCCGGCCGTGATGATGTCACCGGCACCTGCAATGATCGTATCGTCCCCGTCCCCGCCGTTCAGAAAGTCACTGGTTGCACCATCGTCCGCACCCCAGACAAGGTCATTGCCAACGCCTCCGAACAACGTGTCCTCATCGGCGCCCCCGGCCAAAGTGTCATCTCCATCATTGCCATGCAGCGCATCATCGCCCCAACCGCCATGGATCAGGTCATCGCCTTGTCCGCCGTGAGCGACATCATCTGCCCCGCCACCGTCGAGGGTATCATTGCCAAAATGCCCATAGAGACTGTCATCGCCGGAATCGCCGGACAGGGAATCGTCGCCATCCTCACCGTGCAAAAGATCGCGCCCCTCCCCGCCGGACAAGGTATCATTCCCATCATCGCCATAAAGAACGTCGTGGCCGCCATCACCCAGCAGCATATCATCGCCCCCATAGCCATTGAGTTGATCATCATTCCCGCCGCCAGAAAGCAAATCTCCAAAGTCACTGCCCGACAGAAAGTCCACTTCGTCGTCACCGGTCAAGGTCACGCCATCCGTGGACGTATTGTCCGGGTCTGGGGCGACTGGGTCGATAAGTTCCGAGACCGGAACAATCTCGGTGTCCTCCTCCCCGGTTTGGACTTCCTCGTTATTCGCCTCGTCGCCGTCACTTCCGAAATCAACGAAAACGGCGCTTCCAACTGCAACAAGGCCCAACAAGCCAGCCAACCAAAACATGGTCACTCTCTCCACACCACGGAAGACACATGTGTGTCAGAGATCAAGCTCGCATGTTTTGCTCCAAAGGGCAAAACAAACAGAGAACACCGGTTAATGAAGCACAAATGTCTGGGCTTTGAGGGGCTATTTCCATGCGATGGGTTGTTGGGTGTAGGCAATGTAAAGAGGGTGCTTTGGATACCCGTGTTTGCTAAGGCCAAGATGAAACAGGGGGTGTCCGATCGCCCTCAGTGCTGCCTCGATCCGTGAGCCCTGTTCCCGGTGGGCCCCATGGGTGCCCCAGGCGCAGATGATCTGATCGGCCCAATCCGCACCGGACAGGATTGCGGCCTCATTGTCGGGGCCCTCTGGATCCTTGGCGGCGCGCATCACGCGGGGATCGGTTGCACGGATGGCAAAGATATTGGTGGCGCGGAAGCCGCCGAACCCCAAGGCCCGCGCCCGCCGCTCGCAGCGTTCGATGGTAGGATCGTTCTGCACCTCGGTCGCGGTCGAAGGGTTCAGCATCACGAACATCACCTTGCGGCCATCCGGGTCCCAGACACGGGTCAGGCTGTAGCGATAGGTCTCGCAATCCGAATAGACGGCGGTGGAGGGCGCATCGCCCTTGGTATGGCTGCGGGTGATCATGGGGCAGGGATGCCACGGTGCCCCCAGAGGGGCAAGCGCGCGTTACAGGTTGAACACCCGGTTCGGGTGCAGCTCACCCGATTTGTAGATACCAACCGCGACGGGCTTGCCTTCAAACGAGGCCCAGGCCTCATCCCCGTATTCCACATCCGAAGCCAGCACCATGCCGGGATTGCCGTTGCGCAGCCGGGTGGCGCCTTCGGGGGTGCATTTCAGCTCGGGCAGATCGGCCAGGCCTTCCTCCAGCGGGCGCAGGTGGGTGTCGAGTTCGGGCGTGCGCTGCATCCGCTCGATCTCTGCCAATGACAGTCCGTCTGAGGCGTCAAACGGCCCCGACCAGATCCGGCGTAGCTCTTTCACGTGGCCATGACAGCCGAGCGCCGCGCCCAGATCACGCGCGATAGAGCGCACATAGCCACCCTTGCCGCAGGTCATTTCCAGCACCACGTGATCGGCGTCTGGGCGGTCCACCAGCACCAGTTCCTCCACCCACAGCGGGCGGGCGGCGATCTCGAAATCTTCGTCCCCGTCGCGGGCCAGCTTGTAGGCGCGCTGCCCGTCGATCTTCACGGCTGAGAATTTCGGCGGCACCTGCATGATCTCACCGATGAACTGGCTGAGTGCTGCCTTGATCTCTTCGTCCGGGGGGCGCGCATCGCTGCTGGCGATCACCTCGCCCTCGGCGTCGTCGGTATTGGTAGCCTGACCCAGCCGCACGGTGAAGGTATAGGCCTTCAGCGCGTCGGTGATATAGGGAACCGTCTTGGTCGCCTCGCCCAGGGCCACGGCCAGAACGCCGGTCGCCTCGGGGTCGAGCGTGCCGGCATGACCGGCCTTCTTGGCCTCAAGCGCCCAGCGCACTTTGTTCACGACCGCGGTCGAGGTCAGCCCTGCGGGCTTGTCCACCACCAGCCAGCCGGAAATATCGCGCCCCTTGCGTTTGCGTGCCATGCCTGTTCCCCATGATGTCTTGCTGAGGCGCGGGGGGTAGCGGATCGGATGGAAGCTGTCAATTGCCCGGCCGGGCGATGGGAGGTCACTCCACCACGCCCACAACCGGCCCCATGGCAAACCCCGCGTCCGAGCGGCCCAGCTGCGGCGCGTGCAGGCGGGAGATATTGCCGTCAAAATACAGCGCATTGGGCAGCTTCAGGTGGTCCCGGAACAGGCTGCCAAACTGGTGAAAGGTTACCGCATTGCGCGAGATGACAAAGACCGCGCGCTGCCCGTCCTCTGAGGTGCCCACTCCGTTTCGCACGTAATAAGACGTGGAGTCAGGCAGGAAGCGCGGGTGCAGCTCCCCGTCGATCACCAGCATCGGCCCCGATTGGGTGGCATCGCGGCAGGTCGTGTCCCGGTCGCGGAACTCGAGCGTTTCGATCACATTGGCGCGGCTGTTGTTGATGCAGAAGACACCGTTCGGCAGCAGGCCAAAATTGCCAGGGCCTGCGTTGGGTATGAGCCGCATTTCCTGCTGGCCATCCTCAACGTATAAGCCCACCGGAGAGCGATCCGCGTGGTACATTCCGGCGTTGGTGGCAAAGGCAAGGCTCTTGCCCGTCTTGGCCAACTCAGCCTCGATGGGGGCAAAATGGCCGTAGGGTTTGCCGTCCGAGCTGCGAAGGAACAGGCGCAACTCTTCGCGACCCGCGTCCACTTCGCAGATGGTGTAACGGTTGCCCTCGTAACTGTCGTTCCGGCACTCGACGGCTGCGGCGCTGTCGGCCCACAGGCCAGCACATAGCCCAGCAACAAGGGCAGCGCAGATGGACGCCGCCCGAAAGGTCACTCTTCGATGTCGCGGCGCACCGCGTCCTGGTTCAGCATCCGGCGGGTGTCGTCCATCTGGTCAAAGGTCTGATCCAGCTGGAACCGCAGATCCGGTGTGAACTTCAATCCCAGCTTCTTGCCCACCGCGCGGCGCAGCTCACTCTTGTTGAGGGCGAGCAGCTTCAGCACATCCTCCTGCCCCTTGCCACCCAGCGGCAGCACATAGGCGGTGGCGATCTTGAGATCGGGTGAGGTGCGCACCTCGCCGACCGTGATCGACATGCGGTTCAGTTCGGGGTCGTGGATGTCGCCGCGCGCCAGCACCTCGGACAGGGTGCGGCGGATCAGCTCGCCGACGCGCAGCTGACGTTGAGAGGGGCCGGGGCCATCGTGGAATTTGTTCTTTGCCATGGGTTCGATCTATGCCGAAAGCAGCCCTTTGCCAAGACGTGCACAAGAGGGTAGGACAAAAGCCGCAAGAAACGAAGCGCCAGTCAGCGAAAAAGGATCAGGCCAATGACTCAGAAACCGGGTATCGTGATAACCGGAGCCTCTGGACGGATGGGGCAGATGCTGATCAAGACCGTGCTGGAGAGCGACAAGGCCACGCTGGTTGGCGCGGTGGAGCGCAGTGGTCATGACTGGGTTGGACGCGATGTGGGCGAGGCGATGGGCGGCGCGCCTGTTGGCGTCACCGTCACCGATGACGCGCTTGAGGCCTTTTCCAAGGCGCAGGCGGTGATTGACTTTACCGCGCCCGAGGCGACACTGGAGTTTGCCGCCCTCGCCGCACAAGCCCGCGCCGTGCATGTGATCGGAACCACCGGCATGACCGATGAACAGATCGCCCGGCTTGAGCCTGCCTCGCGCCACGCCGTGATCGTGCGGGCGGGCAATATGTCCCTTGGCGTGAATCTTTTGGTGCAGCTGACCAAAAAGGTCGCCGCCGCCCTGGATGAGGATTTCGATATCGAGGTGATCGAGGCGCACCACCACCACAAGGTCGATGCTCCCTCGGGCACCGCGCTGATGCTGGGCGAAGCCGCCGCCGAGGGGCGGGGTGTAAAGCTCGCGGATGTCTCGGACCGGGGCCGCGATGGTATCACCGGCGCGCGCAAGCGGGGCGATATCGGCTTCACCGCCATTCGCGGCGGCGACATCGTGGGCGAACATGACGTGTTGTTCGCCGGAGCAGGTGAGCGCATCGTATTGCGCCACATGGCCACCGACCGCGCGCTTTTTGCCCGCGGCGCGCTGAAAGCGGCGCTATGGGGGCAGGACAAATCCCCGGGTGAATACGATATGATTGATGTGCTGGGGCTGTAAGCCCCACCGCTAAGGGGCAGCTGTTTCCGCGAAGCCCTCAAACCCTTCGGTTGCCTCGGCCAGCGAGGCTTCGAAGTGTTCGATCATCGGCATGACCATCGGCTCCACTTCCTTTTCCCAGACGGGGCCGTCGTAAAAGGCGGCCTTGATCCGCTCGCGTTCTTCCATCGATGGAAAGGCGCGCAGCCAATGGACCATGTCGGGATCTTCCAGATCGCGCATCGGGCCAAAGACCAGCATGCCAGCCGCGCGCAGGGTAGGGCGGTTCACGGTCTCGAAGAACCGGATGAACGCTTCGCGCTTACCGGGTTTCAGGCGGTAGCGGCGGATTTCAAAGATCATTTGGCGGTTTCCAGTTTGGATGGCGGACGGGCGCAGGGCTCAGAAATCGATGGCGATGCCCTTTTTCTCCCAGTCGCCATAGCGGGCCGGGTCGGGGCCGTCGCGTCCGCCCAGTTCCTTGGGCTGCGGGGCCTTGGCGGCTTCGGCCTTGCGGCGTTCCTCGGCCTCGGCCAGGGCGCGCTGGGCGGCGGGGGGCAGGTCGTTTGGCGCGGGGGCCTTTGGTGTGGTCTCGTCGCTCATCGCGGGTTCCTTTATGCTCGGCCCATGATATACGCCCCTGTCCGGCGGGAACAAGTCACCGCCCGGTGATGACCCCGTGACCCAAACGCCGCAATAGAAAGCCCGACCTCAGATGTCCGAAAAAGCCACCGATCCGCTTCAGGCCCGCAAATCCGCGATCTACCTTCTGGATCAGGTGCTGGGTGAGGGGCGTCTCCTGGCGGAATGCTACGCTGCTGGCGCGCTCGAGCGGCTGGCCCCGGAAGAGCGTGCACGGGCGCAGCGTCTGACGGTTGAGACGTTGCGCGCACTGGAGCGGGCCGACCGGGTGCTGCAGAAACATCTCAAGAAGACTCCGCCACTGACGGTGATGAACGCGCTGCGCCTTGGCACCGTTGAACTCTGCTCGGGCGGCGCGGCGCATGGGGTGGTGAACGCCATGGTGACGATCGTCTCGGAACATCGTCGCCATGGGCAATTGAAGAGCATGGTCAACGCGGTGCTGCGCAAGGTGGCCGACAAGGGAACCGAGGAATGGGCGAAACTGCGCATTCCCCGCCTGCCGAACTGGCTGCGCAAACCGCTGGTGCAGGCTTGGGGCGCCGAGGCGATGCTGGGGATCGAGGCTGCGCATTTCGCGGGCGCGCCGCTGGATATCACCGGAAAACCCGGCGCGGATCTGTCAGCGCTGGGCGGAGCGTTGCTGCCCACCGGATCGCTGCGGCTGGCGGAGGCCGGTCAGGTCTCGGCCCTGCCGGGGTATACGTCGGGGGATTGGTGGGTGCAGGATGCGGCTGCCGCCTTGCCCGCAAAGATGATCCGCGCACAAAAGGGCGAGCGAGTGCTGGATCTTTGTGCAGCACCCGGTGGCAAGACCATGCAGATGGCGGCCGCTGGCGCGCAGGTGACGGCAGTGGATGCTTCGGCCGGGCGGATGGAGCGGTTGCAAGAGAACCTCTCCCGCACCGGTCTCAGCGCCGATCTGATCGTTGGCGATGCGTTGGAGCAGGCCGGGCAGTTCGATGCGGTGCTGCTGGATGCGCCCTGCTCGGCCACCGGCACCATTCGCCGTCACCCGGATCTTCCCCATGCCAAGGATGGTAGCGAATTTGGCGCCCTGATCGAATTGCAGGCGCAGATGCTGGCCCATGCCTGGACCTTGGTGAAACCCGGCGGGCGCATGGTGTTTTGTACCTGTTCGCTATTGCCGGATGAGGGCGAGTGCCAGGTTGAGGAGGCTCTGGACATGTTCCCGGAGATGACTGCGGATCGCACCTGTTTCGAAAGCTTGGGCATTGATCCTGCCTGGATCACCGAAGAGGGCGGTCTGCGCCTTCGGCCTGACTACTGGTCGGACTGCGGCGGCATGGACGGCTTTTACATGGCGCTTTTGCGCAAAGCAGGCTGATCAATTCTCGCCCATGCGGCGCGGCGCGGTTATTCTTCGGTGACTTGCGCAATAGCCCGGGTTATGTTGCGACCAAAACGCCAGTGGCGTGAGGCGGAAAGAGCATGTCCAGATACGATAGGCTGGCGGGGCGCGGAACCCGCCTGATGAACCGGATATATGCCTGGCGGGCGCGCAAGCAGCCTGCGGCGACCGGATTCGTATCCCAGCCGGAACCGCGCACCATCGGCAGCTTTGCTCGTGGACGGCAACTGGTGGCAGGCAATCTTCTGCTTGCAGGTTATCTCGTTGAATCGACCACCACCGGGTTGTGGGAAGTTGCTGCCCCCGACGCCGCCTTTGATGCCGAACGGCACGGATTTGCCTGGCTCGATGATCTGGCGGCGGTGGGAGATATCAAGGCCCGCATGAAGGCGCAGAACTGGGTCTGGGGCTGGATCCTGATGCATGGGCGCGGCACCGGCCCTGGCTGGTCGCCGGATCTGACGGGGCGTCGTGTCATCCGCTGGATCAACCACGCTCTGTTCCTCCTGAGCGGCAAGGGGCGGGATGACACCGAAGCCTTTTATCGCTCTTTGTCGCAGCAGACCTGGTTTCTTGCGCATCGCTGGCAGGGAGCCACCCCGGGGCTTCCCCGGTTTGAGGCCCTGGCCGGGCTGATCTATGCGGGTCTGGCTCTGCAGGGCAAAGAAGAACTGGCCGATCCCGCGATTCGTGCGCTTAGCGAGGAATGCGAGCGCCAGATCGATGAACAGGGCGGTCTGCCGACCCGAAATCCCGAAGAGCTGCTGGAGGTTTTCACCCTGTTGACCTGGACGGCTGCGGCGCTTCATGAGGCTGGCCGGACCGTGCCTGCGCCACAGACCGCCGCGATCGAGCGCATCGCGCCGACTTTGCGCGCCCTGCGCCACAGCGATGGCGGATTGGCGCGGTTTCATGGCGGCGGGCGCGGCCTGGAGGGCTGGCTGGATCACGCCTTGGCCGCCAGCCATGTGGCAGCTCGCCCTGCCCATGGGTTGGCAATGGGCTATGCGCGCCTGTCGGCGCGCCGCACTTCGGTTGTTGTGGATGCTGCTGTGCCACCAAAGGGGCGCGCCTCTGGGAACGGTCATGCCTCAACGCTGGCCTTCGAGCTGACTTCCGGGCGGCGGCCGCTGATTGTAAACTGTGGCTCGGGCGAGACCTTTGGCGTTGAATGGCGCCGCGCCGGTCGGGCTACCCCGTCGCATTCGACGCTGTGCCTTGAGGGGCACTCCAGTGCGCGCCTTTCTTCGCCGGATCGTGCGACGGGGCAGGAAGAACTGATAGATGGACCGAGTGATGTTCAGGTGCAGCTTGAAGATCTGAGCGATGGTAGTCGGTTTCAGGGCGGGCATGACGGTTACGTTCGCGAATTCGGTCTCACTCATGCGCGCACGCTGGATCTGTCCTTTGACGGCCGCGCCCTTGCGGGAGAGGATATGCTGGTTGCGCTTGACGAGACTGGCGAAAAACGCTGCTCGGCGGCGCTTGCCTCCCATGGAAACGACGGGATCGGCTTTGATATTCGCCTGCATCTGCATCCGGAAGTGGATGCAACCCTTGACTTGGGCGGCGCAGCAGTATCCATGGCGCTCAAGAGCGGGGAAATCTGGGTTTTCCGCCATGACGGCACTTGCGAGTTGAAGCTGGAGCCGGGCGTTTACCTGGAGAAGACTCGCTTGAAGCCGCGTGCGTCAAAGCAGATCGTTCTGTCTGGCCGGGTGACCGACCATGCCACCCGCGTGAGGTGGACGCTAAGCAAGGCACAGGAAACTGCCGAGGCCGTGCGCGACCTGAACCGGGACGACCCCGAGAGTATTGACTGAGCCTGCAAAGGACCGCCCTGCCATGACCGACCTTCACCCCGTACGCCGTGCGCTGCTTTCCGTATCCGACAAGACCGGCCTCATTGAGCTGGGCAAGTCCCTCGCCGACCGCGGGGTTGAGCTGCTCTCGACCGGTGGCACTGCCAAGGCGCTGCGCGATGCAGGTCTTGCCGTGAAAGACGTCTCGGATGTCACGGGGTTTCCTGAAATGATGGATGGCCGCGTCAAGACCCTTCACCCAATGGTGCATGGCGGTCTGCTGGCGCTGCGCGACAATGACGCTCATGTGGCAGCGATGAATGAGCACGGAATCGGCGCCATCGATCTTCTGGTTGTGAACCTCTACCCGTTCGAAGCGGCTTTGGCGCGCGGCGCGGAATATGATGAGATGATCGAGAATATCGACATTGGCGGCCCGGCGATGATCCGCGCGGCCTCCAAGAACCACTTGTTCGTGAACGTGGTGACCGATGTCGAAGACTACGACGCGCTGCTGGGTGAGCTGGACGCAAATGACGGTCAAACATCCTATGTGTTCCGTCAGCGCCTGGCTCAGACCGCCTACGCTCGCACCGCCGCTTATGACGCCGCCGTGTCCAACTGGATGGCAGGCGCGCTGGAGCTTGAGGCGCCGCGTCGCCGCGCCTTTGCCGGCGATCTGAAACAGACCCTGCGCTATGGTGAAAACAGCCACCAGAAAGCGGCTTTCTACACCGACGGGACCAACCGCCCCGGTGTCGCCACCGCCGTGCAGCTGCAGGGTAAGGAGCTTTCTTACAACAACATCAACGACACCGACGCCGCCTATGAGCTGGTCGCCGAGTTTGACCCGAGCGAAACCGCCGCCGTTGCCATCATCAAACACGCAAACCCCTGCGGCGTGGCGCGCGGTGCCACCCTGGTCGAGGCCTATCAGAAGGCATTCGATTGCGACCGCACCTCTGCCTTTGGCGGGATTGTCGCACTGAACCAGCCGCTGGACGCAGAAACCGCTGCCAAGATCACCGAGATCTTTACCGAGGTGGTGATCGCGCCGGGTGCCTCGGATGAGGCCAAGGAGATCTTTGCCGCCAAGAAGAACCTGCGCCTTTTGCTGACCGACGCGCTGCCTGATCCGCGCAAGGCGATCACCGCCTACAAGCAGGTTGCGGGCGGCGTTCTGGTGCAGGACAAGGATGTCGGCTACGTCGGCATGGATGACCTGAAGGTCGTCACCGAAAAGGCCCCGACAGAAGAGCAGATGCAGGATCTGCTGTTTGCCTGGAAAGTGGCCAAGCATGTGAAGTCCAACGCCATCGTCTATGTGAAGGGCGACGCGACCGTGGGCGTGGGTGCGGGTCAGATGAGTCGCCTCGACAGTGCAAACGTGGCTGCCGCCAAGGCGCAGCGGATGGCCGATGAACTGGGTCTGGACGAAAGCCTCGCCAAAGGGTCTGCCGTGGCTTCGGATGCCTTCTTCCCCTTCCCCGATGGCTTGCTTGAGGCCTCGGCGGCGGGTGCTACCTGCGTCATTCAGCCGGGTGGGTCCATGCGGGACGACGAGGTGATCAAGGCGGCTAACGAGGCTGGGCTTGCCATGGTCTTTACCGGCATGCGCCACTTCCGCCACTGATCAACGGGTTGCAAGGGATATGGCAGTGCGTTTGATGTTCTGGGGTGCCTTCTGGGCCTTTCTGTTGGATCAGGCCAGCAAGTATCTGGTGATTCACTGGATGGGCCTGTCGCATCGGCAGGCCATCGACGTGCTGCCGCCGCTTCTGAATTTCCGCTATGGAGAGAACACCGGCATCAACTTTGGCCTGTTTGGCGGTGGGGACGAGGCGTCGCGTTGGATCCTGATCGCTTTGTCGCTGGTGATCTGCGTCGCGCTGTCTTTCTGGGTCAACCGCTCGCACCGCCGAGCGCGCCTGATGGCTGTGGCGGCTGGTCTGGTGATCGGCGGGGCGCTCGGCAATGTCGCGGACCGGCTGCTTTATGGCTATGTGCTCGACTTTTTGAACATGTCCTGCTGCGGCATCACCAACCCCTTTGTCTTTAACGTGGCCGATGTCTTTATCTTTGCAGGGGCTGCTGGGCTGATCATCTTTGACCACAGCGCGAAAAAGCCCGCGTGACCTTGGTCTGAAAGTGCGGTAGAAGAGCCGGGAAACTGGCGGGAGTATCTGGGAATGCGGATCCCTATTGGCATGATCGTTCTGATGGGTGCGGTGGCTGTTGCGGGCTGCTCGCAAAAGGGGCTGCGTGATATTCGCAAGACCGGCACCGGCCCGGATGAATTCCTAGTTCTGCCAAGCAAGCCGCTGACTGAGCCGTCGGATTATTCCAGCCTGCCGACCCCGACGCCGGGTGGGACCAATATCACCGATGCAACGCCGCAAGCCGATGCCGTGGCTGCGCTGGGCGGCAAGGCCTCCGCACTGGTGCCGGGGCAGGGCGTGCCAAGTTCGGATCTGGCGCTGGTCTCTGCCTCCAGCCGCTATGGCGTATCGCCCTCTGTCCGGCAGGAGCTGGCCGAAGAAGACGCAAAATTCCTCAAGCGCAAACGGATCACGGGCCGGATCAAACTGTTCCCTGTCGATCGCTACGAGCAGATTTACGCCAAGCAGACGCTTGATCCCTTCGCGGCGAATGAGCAGTTCCGTCGTGCCGGGGTCGCAACCCCGTCGGCCCCGCCCGCAAGCGGAGAGTAAGGGCTCTGCTTTTCGTGTTGTGCTGCTTTCGATCCGATGGCGGTTTTCACAATATCGTTTGCAAGACTTGTACCTTTGCTGCTTCGGCTTAGGTTCCCGTTAACCATGTTGCTCCCAATATGTGGGGCGCCTGTGCGCATTTGTGACGCGGTTTCCAACCAGATCAGCAGCGCGAGGCAGGATGGACCGCGAAGGCTTTTCATCGGCCGATAACATTGGAGGATGCCGCATGATCCGACGGATTGTTTTGAGTGTCATTGCCCTGACCGCGGTGTTGGCGGCGCCCTTGCACGCTCAGCAGGAAGCCGATGACATGGTTACGGCCTTCACCTTGGACAATGGCATGGACGTCGTGGTGATCGAAGATCACCGTGCGCCTGTTGTTCAGCACATGGTGTGGTACCGCGCCGGATCTGCAGATGAACCACCCGGTCAATCTGGTGTCGCGCATTTCCTTGAACATCTTCTGTTCAAGGGAACAGACACATTGGCTCCCGGTGAACTTTCGGCGACCGTTGCGGCCAACGGCGGGCGGGACAATGCTTTTACCAGCTACGACTACACGGCCTATTTCCAGCGTATCGCGGCGGATCGGCTGGAGCTGATGATGAAGATGGAAAGTGACCGCATGGTCAACATCCGTCTCAGCGAAGAGGAAATCGCGACTGAGCGCGAAGTGATCCTCGAAGAGCGCAACCAGCGCACCGACAATGACCCGCGCGCCCTGTTTCGGGAACAATTGCGAGCGGCGCAATTCCTCAACCATCGCTATGGCCAGCCAGTGATTGGATGGCGGCACGAGATGGAAACCTTGGATCGAGAGGACGCGTTGTCGTTCTACAAGACCTACTATGCGCCCAATAATGCAATTCTGGTTGTCTCGGGTGATGTGACGCCCGATGAAGTGCGCTCCCTTGCGGAGAAATACTACGGCGCGATCCCGGCCAACCCCGATTTGCCCGAACGTTTTCGCAGTCAAGATCCGCCGCAAACGGCTGCTCGGCGCATGACCTATCGCGACCCCCGTGTGGCGCAGCCCTATGTCCAGCGATCCTACCTTGTGCCGGAACGCGACAGCGGCGCGCAGGAAACCGCAGCGGCGCTTTATCTTCTGTCCGAGCTTCTGGGGGGTGGAAACACCTCCTACCTTGCCAATGCTTTGCAGTTTGATCAGCAAAAGGCGGTCTACACCGGAGCCTTTTATTCTGGCGTATCTTTGGACAAGACGAATTTCACCTTCCTGATCGTTCCTGCCCAAGGCGTTTCCCTGCAGGAGGCGGAAGATGCGCTGGATGCCACCTTCCGCAAGTTCTTGCAGGAGGGTGTCGATGAAGAGCAATTGGAGCGTATCAAGCTGCAGTTGCGGGCCTCTGAAATCTATGCCCGCGACAATGTGGACGGGATCGCAAACCGCTATGGCCGCGCTCTGACTTCGGGTCTGACGGTTCAGGATGTGCAGGACTGGCCGAAGATCCTGCAATCGGTGACTGCTGATGAGATCCTTGCCGCAGCACGAGAATTCCTGCAGCCCGAAGCATCGGTTACCGGCTGGATGATGCGCCCAGAGGAGGTCACTCAATGACTGTCTTGATCAAGCTTCGCGCGGGGTTTTTCGCCTGTGTTTCCTTCGTGCTTTGGGTGCTGCCTGCTGCGGCCGAAATCAATATCAAGGAAGTCACCTCTCCAGGCGGGCTCACGGCTTGGTTGGTAGAGGATCACTCGATCCCCTTTGCCGCGCTCGAGCTGCGGTTTCGGGGCGGGACCTCGCTGGATGCGCCTGAAAAACGAGGGGCAATCAATCTGATGACAGGTCTTCTTGAGGAAGGCTCTGGCGACATGAGGGCGCAGGACTACACAAAGGCGTTGGAGAATCTGGCGGCCAGTTTTTCATATGATGCAGACAAGGAGGCCCTGTCTGTCTCGGCACGCTTCCTGACCGAGAACCGCGATGCCGCGGTTGCGCTGCTTCGGCAGACTCTGCTTGAACCGCGTTTTGATCAGGATGCACTTGATCGGGTGCGTGCGAAGGTCCTGTCCGGGCTACGCTCTGATGAGAAGGACCCCGACAGCATCGCTGGCCGTGCCTTTTCTCGGATGGCCTTTGGCGATCACCCCTATGGCAGCGATGGGACCGGGACGATCGAAACGGTTTCTGCGCTGACGCGGCAGGACATGTTCGATGCCCATGCGGCTGTGTTTGCCCGTGATCGCCTGTATGTTTCTGCGGTTGGGGATATTACCGAAGAAGAGCTTGGCGCCCTGATGGACCGGCTGCTTGGCGATCTTTCCGAAACCGGCGCGCCACAGCCCCAACCGGCTAAGGTTACGATTTCAGGTGGCACCACGGTCATTGATTTCGACACGCCGCAGTCGGTCGCGCTTTTTGGTCATGTCGGCATTGATATGGATGATCCCCGGTTTTTCGCGGCCTATATCATGAACCAGATTCTTGGGGGCGGTTCGTTCGAAAGCCGCCTGATGACCGAAGTTCGTGAAAAGCGAGGTCTGACCTATGGGGTCTATTCCTACCTTGTGCCGCGTGATCTGGGCGCGGTCTACATGGGCTCCTTTGCCTCTGCCAATGGCAAGATGGCCGAAGCGGTTGAGGTGGTGCGCGCCGAATGGACCCGGATGGCCACCGAGGGGGTCACCGAAAAGGAATTGCAGGACGCCAAGACCTATCTGACCGGCGCCTATCCGCTGCGCTTTGACGGAAACGGGCGTATTGCCTCGATCCTGGTGGGCATGCAGATGGATGGCCTGCCGATCGATTACGTCGAAACCCGAAACGACAAGGTCAATGCGGTGACGCTGGAAGATATCAAGCAGGTGGCCTCTGAAGTGCTGCTGCCCGAGAACCTGCATTTTGTGGTCGTGGGGCGGCCGGAAGGTTTGAAAACCGGCGGCTGAATTCGGCCACATAGCTGAAATAACAACGGGCCGGAGAGAGTTCTCCGGCCCGTTTCGATTTGTTTGGGCGCATTCTGTTATTCGCCGTAGGGCACCCAGATATTCTTGATTTCCGTCGCGGCTTCCAGGAACCGGCGGCTGTGATCGGCATGCCAGTCCATTGCCATGCCATTGTTTACCCAAGTCCGCTTGAGATTGCTGGCTGAGGCCTTTTCGATCTCTGCCGACAGATCGCTCGAGGAAAAGCTCCAGACCGCATCCACATTCATATGCGACGCCAGCGGCCCGGCCAGATCGGCGTGGGAGCCAGTCAGGATGTTGACGACGCCTGCGGGCACATCCGAAGTATCGAGCACCTGATAGAAATCGGTCGCCGCCAGCGGGAAGGGCTCTGACGCTGCCAGCACCACCCGGTTGCCCATGGCAATGGCGGGCGCCATCACGGAAACCAGCCCGAGCAGCGGCGCCTCATCCGCGCAAAGCGCACCGATCACGCCGACGGGTTCCTTCATTGCCAAGGCGACGCCCCGGATCGGAACCCCATGCACTTGCCCGTCGTATTTGTCGGCCCAGGCCGCGGCGGTGAACAGGCGTTGGATGGAGGTCTCGACTTCCTTTGCGCCCGATTTGCGCCCGGTCATCTGGTCGATGCGCTCGGCAAACTCATCCGCCCGCGCCGAGAGGTTCTCGCCGATGTAGTAAAGGATCTGCGCGCGCAGGTGGCCGCTGGTCTTGGCCCATCCCTTGGCGCCTGCTGCGGCCTCCACCGCGTTGCGCACGTCCTTGCGACTGCCCATGCCCACATGGCCCAGGATATTGCCGGACTTGTCACAGACCGCGCGGGAATAGCCGCTGTCGGGGCGGGCCTGCTTGCCGCCGATATACATCTTGGCGGTGCGGTCGATGGGATCTGTGCTGCTGCCCTGACCGGTGAAACCGTCGACTTTGGCCAGCGCCTTGGGTTTGCCTTTCGGTTTGGTATAGGCCGACAGCCCTTCCCAGCCGCCTTCGCGGCCAAAGCCGCTTTCGCGCACCCCGCCAAAGCCTGCCGCCGCGTCGAACATATTGGTGCCATTCACCCAGACCACGCCGCAGGCCAGTTTCGGCGCGATATCGAGGGCAAGGTTCACATTCTCGCTCCAGACACTCGCGGCAAGGCCATAGCGGGTGTTGTTGGCCAGCTCCACCGCCTCGGCCGGAGTGCGGAAGGTGCAGGACACCAGCACTGGGCCAAAGATCTCTTCCTGCATCAGCCGGTCGGCGGGGGTCAGCCCCTCGATCAGGGTGGGGGGATAGAAGCAGCCTTCCCCGGGGAGGTTCCCCTTGGCCTGATAGGTCTCGCCCGCGTCATTGGAGGCGACCATATCGGTTATGGTCTTCAGCTGCACCGGATCAACCACGGCGCCCACGTCGATGCATTTGTCCAGGGGATCGCCAATGCGCAGCTTGTCCATGCGCGCGCGCAGTTTGGCGTGGAAGCGGTCTGCAATGCCCTCCTGCACCAGAAGGCGCGAACCGGCGCAACAGACCTGACCCTGGTTGAACCAGATCGCATCCACCAGCCCTTCGACGGCTGAGTCGATGTCGGCATCATCAAAGACGATGTAAGGAGACTTGCCGCCCAGCTCCAGCGTCAGCGCCTTGCCGCTGCCTGCGGTCGCCTCGCGGATGCGGCGACCCACGGCGGTCGAGCCGGTAAAGGCGATCTTGTCGACATCGGCCTTTACGATCATCTCACCCACGGCGCCATCGCCGGTGACGATGTTCACAACGCCCTTGGGCAGGCCCGCCTGACGGCAGATGTCGGCAAACAAAAGCGCGGTGAGCGAGGTATATTCCGCCGGTTTCAAGACCACGGTGTTGCCCATGGCAATGGCGGGCGCGACTTTCCATGCCAGCATCAGCAGCGGGAAGTTCCACGGGATGATCTGCCCGCACACACCCAATGCGGCGCGGTCAGGCAGCTCGCTTTCCATCAGCTGGGCCATGCCCGCGTGATAGTAGAAATGCCGCTGCGCCAGCGGGATATCGATGTCACGGCTTTCGCGGATCGGCTTGCCGTTATCCATGGTTTCAAGCACCGCGAACAGTCGGCTGTGTTTCTGCAAGAGGCGCGCGATGGCATATAGGTATGTCGCCCGGCCCGGCCCGCCCAGCTTCTCCCACTTGGGCTGAGCGCTGCGGGCGGCGGCGACGGCGGCATCCACATCGGCCTGGCTGGCTTGGGTCAGGGTCGCCAGCACCTCTCCGGTGGCGGGGTTCTGGCTGTTGAAGCCATCGCCCGGCGCGGTGAAGGCGCCATTGATGAAATGGCCAAAGCGGTCGCCCTGATCGACCAGCCAGGCAAGCGCTTCGGCAGCGCTTTCGGGGGCGGGACCATAGCTCATGGTGTCAAAGATCTCTTTGATGGACATATGCGCACTCCTCAGGCCATCGCGTGGCGGTAGCCGGCGGAATAGGCGCCGGTGACATGGTGTTCGAGCTGGCGTTCAATATCGCCCAGCAGGGAAGAGGCGCCAAAGCGGAACAGGTCGGGCTGCAACCAGCGGTCGCCCAGCTCTTCCTTCATCAGGCTGAGGTAGACCAGCGCATCCTTGGCCTTGGAAATCCCCCCGGCGGGCTTGTAGCCGACGCGGTAGCCGGTGCGCTCATGATAGTCGCGGATGGCGCGGATCATCACGAGTGAGACGGGCAGGGTGGCATTGACGCTTTCCTTGCCGGTGGAGGTTTTGATGAAATCGGCCCCTGCCATCATGCAGATCATCGAGGCGCGTGCCACGTTGCGCAAGCTGCCTAGCTCTCCGGTGGCGAGGATCGCCTTCACATGGGCTTCGCCGCAGGCTGCGCGGAAGGCTTTCATCTCATCATATAGCGCCTGCCAGTTGCCGCTCAGCACGTGGCGGCGCGAGATTACGATATCGATCTCATGGGCGCCCGCCTTGACGCTTTCCTCGATCTCGGCGATGCGCAGATGGAAGGGCGACAGGCCTGCCGGAAACCCGGTGGAGACCGCCGCGACGGGAATGCCGGTACCTTTGAGTGCCGCGACCGCCGGGGCGATCATGTCGTGATAGACGCAGACCGCGCCGGTGCTGATGTCAGGTGTGCCAAGCGCCTGCAAAATATCCGCCCGCACCGGTTGGCGCGCTTTGGCACAGAGGCGGCGCACGCGCCCGGCGGTGTCATCGCCCGACAGCGTGGTCAGGTCGATACAGGTGATTGCCTTCAAAAGCCATGCGGCCTGATAGTCTTTCTTGACGCTGCGCCGTCCGGGCAGGCTCGCGCAGCGCCGTTCGATGGCTGAGGTATTGGCCTGCAGTCCCAGCGCCCAATCGAGGTCCAGTTCCATGCCGGGATTGCGGGGCTCGCTGACTTGCGGCAGTTGCGCATTGCCCGTGGCGGTGCCCTGCGCAGTGGTCTCTAAGACGTGGCTTTCCATTGTCGGGGGTTTCCTCATCACAGGTTTGCGCGAAAGTCGCACGGGTGCAGCATCTTGGCAAGCGAAGTGCCTGCTTTCCGCGCAGTAAATTTGACCTTTTGGACAAAAATGTCCCTTTGTTGCGAATAATTCGCATTTACATTGACAGTCTTGAGAACCGTTCTCATATATTCTGTGTCCGATGTTCAAAGGAGATCCGGAATGAATCGTCTGCGCCGTGCCATATTCGGGTTGGCCTTGATGGTGGCCGTTCCATTGACCTTAGCTGTATCTGCAGAGCGGGCCCTGGCAGAGGCGCCGCTCAAGGTGGTTGCGACGACTGGGATGATCGCAGATGCTGCCCGTCAGGTAGGTGGTGACGCGGTGGAGGTTCGCGCCTTGATGGGGCCGGGTGTCGATCCCCACGCCTATCGACAGACCCGCTCAGACATCGTTGCCATGACCCGCGCTGATCTCGTGCTGTACCATGGTCTTTATCTCGAAGCGCAGATGGAGGATTTCCTGCAGGATCTATCGCGCAAGCGCACCGTTGTTGCCGTGGCAGAAAGCCTACCGCGTGACCTGTTACGCGCCCATGACGATTATGAAAACAAATTTGACCCGCATGTCTGGATGACCCCCGCGCTGTGGAAAGAGGTCGTGGCCCGCGTGGCCGAAGTGTTGAGTGAGGCACGCCCCGGCCAGGCGGATGTTTTTGTTGCCAATGCAACGGCGCATATGGCCGATCTGGACCGTTTGCTGGCCTATGCAGACGACACCCTTGCCCGTGTGCCAGCGGACAGCCGAGTTCTGATTTCCGCCCATGATGCCTTTGGCTATTTCGGCCGTGACTTCGGGTTCGAGGTACTGGGCATTCAAGGCATCTCGACGCAGTCCGAGGCCGGTCTCAACCGGATCAGCGAGTTGGTCGATCTCTTGGTGCAGCGCCAGATTTCGGCGGTTTTTGTGGAAAGCTCGGTCTCGGACCGCTCCATGCGCGCCCTGATCGAAGGGGCGGCAGCGCAGGGCCATGAGGTCAAGATCGGCGGAGAGCTGTTCTCGGACGCCATGGGCGCGGATGGCACCTATGAGGGCACCTACCTCGGCATGCTCGACCACAATATCACCACCATCGCCGGAGCGCTGGGCGCGGATGTGCCTGCGCGCGGGATGGACGGCAAACTGTCGGCGGGGCTTTGAATATGAGGCAGACGGTCGAACTGGTCAGCAATCAAGGCACTACGGCAGATCAAGAAATGGATACCAGCCCGCTGGCCATTCGTGGCCTGACGGTCACCTACGGCGAAAAGCCTGCGGTCTTCAGCGTCGATATGACAGTGGAGCCGGGCAAGATGACTGCGATCATCGGACCCAATGGCGCCGGGAAATCGACGCTGCTCAAGGCCGCGCTGGGCATTGTGCCGCCGGTTTCGGGCCGGGTGCAGGTCTTTGGCCGCCCGCTGGAGGCGATGCGCGCGCGGATTGCCTATGTGCCGCAGCGGGCTAGTATCGACTGGGATTTCCCTACGCGCGTGATCGACGTGGTGATGATGGGTCTCTACCGGGAGCTGGGCCTTTTGGGCCGCATCCGGGGGCACCATCGCACCGTGGCGCGCGACTGCCTGGATCGCGTTGGTATGGGGGATTTTGCGGACCGTCAGATCGGCCAGTTGTCGGGCGGGCAGCAACAACGCGTCTTTCTCGCGCGCGCCTTGGCGCAGGACGCGGATCTCTATTTGCTTGATGAACCCTTTGCCGGAGTAGATGCGGCCACGGAGAAGGCCATCATCACCGTTCTGAAATCCCTGCGCGCGGCGGGAAAATCCGTTGTCGTGGTTCATCACGATCTGGCGACGGTGGCGGATTACTTCGACAACGTCTTTCTGATCAACACCCGCAAGGTAGCAGAAGGGCCAGTGGCTGAGGCCTTTACCCCCGAAACCCTGCAGGCGGCTTATGGCGGCAGGCTCGCCACCGCGCAGATCGATCAGCTGGCAGTCGTGCAGGGCTGATCTCATGCTGCTGGACGCTCTTCTCTTGCAACTGGGCTATAACGCCACGCTGGTCTCGGTCGGGGCGGCCCTGCTTGGCGGCGCTGCGGGGATCTCGGGTACTTTCCTGTTCCTGCGCAAACGCGCTTTGGTCAGCGACGCTGTGAGCCATGCGACCCTCCCCGGTGTCGGTCTTGCGTTCCTCGTGATGGTTTTTCTGGGCGGAGACGGGCGCAATCTGGCGGGTCTTCTGTTCGGATCGGCTGTTTCTGCCGGAATTGGCCTGTTGTGCATGAACTGGCTCACCCGCAACACGCGGCTGGCTGAGGATGCCGCCATCGGGGCGGTGCTGTCGGTGTTTTTCGGGTTTGGGATCGTGCTGCTCACCGTAATTCAGACGCTGGGCGTTGGGCGGCAGGCGGGACTTGAAGGCTTCCTTCTGGGCTCCACCGCCGGCATGCTGCTGAGCGATGCGATGATCATTGCGGGCGGCAGTGCGCTGGCGCTGATGGTGATCATCCTGATGCGCCGTCCGATGATGCTGGTGGCCTTTGATCCCGAATATGCCGCCGCCCGAGGCCTGCCGGTGCATCACATCGACATGCTGATGATGGGCCTCGTGATGGCCGTTACCGTGGTGGGGCTGAAAATTGTCGGGCTGATCCTGATCGTTGCCCTTTTGATCATCCCCGCAGTCACCGCCCGGTTCTGGACTGAACGGTCGGACCGAGTGGTTGTCATCGCGGGACTCGCCGGAGGCGCATCGGCCTATCTGGGCGCGGCGATCTCGGCCTCGGCGCCGAACCTGCCGACCGGGCCGATCATCGTGCTGGTGTCTTTCCTCCTCTTTGCCCTGTCCCTGCTCTTTGCCCCGAACCGAGGTGTATTGGCCGCTGTGTTGCGCCACCAGCGGTTCCAGCGCCGGGTGCATCTGCGGCAAGGGCTGCTGGCGCTTGCTCAGGGGCAACCGATCTACGAGCCGCTCACCCTTCGCCTGTTGCGCCGTGCGGGATTGGTGCGCGCTGACGGGGTTGCAACCGACAAAGGCCGCGCCCGCGCCGCCAAGGCCTTGCGCGATGAAAAACGCTGGGAGCTGGTGCGCAGCGATCTGGCCCATGAAGCCGCCGCCGCGCTTTATGACGGGCTGCGCGAGATCGAAACCGTGCTGACCCCGGATCAGATCCGAGACATCGACTGCCGCATAGGCGGCCCGCAGGAGGTGCCCGCGTGATGAGTGGCGCTGAGTTTGTCCCCCTCTCCCTGACGCCGCTGTTGATCGGCATCTTTGCTGCCGTGGCCTGTGCTTTGCCTGGGAATTTCCTGTTACTGCGTCGCCAGGCCCTGATCGGAGATGCCATCAGCCATGTCGTTCTGCCGGGCATCGTCGTGGCCTTCCTTTTGACCGGAGCGATTGCTGCGGGTCCGATGCTGCTTGGCGCTGCAGGTGCGGCCGTTACCGCCGTCATCCTGATCGAGGCGGTGCGCCGTTTGGGCCGGATCGAACCGGGCGCCGCCATGGGCGTCATCTTTACCACCATGTTTGCGGGCGGCGTTTTGCTTCTGGAGCAGACCGACACCTCGACCGTGCACCTGGATGTAGAGCATGCGCTATATGGAAATCTCGAAAGCCTGATCTGGCTGGATGCGACCGGATGGTCCTCCCTTTGGGATCTTGAAGCGCTGCGTTATCTGCCGCCCGAGCTGCCGCGCATGGCTCTGACCCTGCTGGGTGTGGCCGCCTTTATCGCCCTGTTCTGGCGCGCGCTGAAGATTTCCACCTTTGACGAGGGCTTTGCCCGCACGCTGGGCATTCGCACCGACCTTTTGGGACTGGCGCTGGTGATCATGGCAGCCATTGCGGCTGTGGCGGCCTTTGATGCGGTGGGGTCGATCATCGTTATTGCCATGTTCATCTGCCCGCCCGCAGCCGCGCGGATGATGACCAACCGGTTGGAGGCTCAGATCGGCTGGAGCGTTGTCTTTGCCACCCTGTCGGCGGTTCTGGGCTATGTTCTGGCGGGCTATGGCCCCCTTTGGCTGGGCGCGGCAGACGCGGTCAGCGCGGCGGGGATGATCGCGACGGTCTCTGGCGTGATCCTGGCCATTGCGGCCCGGTTTGGCCCTTGTCGCCACCGCGCCGGTGCGCCTGCCGGAGTGTAGCCTGCGCGCTTTGCGGGTGGCAGAATCGAAGGGCTCCATGCTAAATTTTGCGGTATGAGCAGCCCAGACCCCCAAATCAGCGAAAAATCGCATCCCACCATCCGCCAGCTGGACGACAGCGCCATTAACCGCATCGCCGCCGGTGAGGTGATTGAGCGCCCGGCCTCGGCTGTGAAGGAACTGGTAGAGAATTCCATCGATGCGGGCGCCACCCGTATCACGGTTGAGATTGCCGATGGGGGCAAGACTCTGATCCGGGTCACCGACGATGGCTGCGGCATGACGGCAAAGGATCTGCCGCTGGCCCTGTCGCGGCACGCGACCTCCAAGATCGACGGCTCGGACCTTTTGAACATCCACACCTTTGGCTTTCGCGGTGAAGCGCTGCCCAGCCTTGGCGCCGTGGGTCGCCTCACGATCACCAGCCGCGCGGCGGGCAATGACGCGGCGCAGATCAAGGTTGCGGGCGGCAAGATGGACCCGGTAAAGCCCGCCGCCCTGCGCGCGGGTACTGTGGTGGAGCTGCGCGATCTCTTCTACGCAACGCCAGCGCGGCTCAAGTTCATGCGCAGCGACCGGGCCGAGGCGCAGGCCATAGGCGATGTGATCAAACGCCTGGCCATGGCGGAGCCTTCGGTCGGCTTTACCCTGCGCGATGTCTCGGGCGGCGGTGAGGGGCGCGTGACGTTTCGCGCTGATCCCCTGTCGGGCGATCTTTTTGATGCGCTGCATGGGCGGCTCGCTTCGGTGCTGGGGCGGGAGTTTGCTGAAAATGCGCTCAAGATCGATGCCATGCGTGAAGGCCTCCGGCTTTATGGCTATGCGGCCCTGCCGACCTATTCGCGCGGCGCGGCGGTGGCGCAGTTCCTGTTCGTCAACACGCGCCCCGTGAAGGACAAGATGCTGACCGGCGCTCTGCGCGCGGCCTATTTCGATTTCCTGAGCCGCGACCGCCACCCGGCGGCGGCGCTGTTCATCGATTGTGACCCCACATTGGTCGACGTGAACGTGCACCCAGCCAAATCAGAGGTGCGTTTTCGTGATCCCGGCCTTGCGCGCGGGCTGATCGTTTCGTCCCTGCGCCATGCGCTGGCCGAGGCGGGACACCGCGCCTCCACCACCGTGGCCGGGGCCACATTGGGCGCCATGCGGCCTGAGCAGCCGAGTGGGCAAACACCCCCGCATGCCTACCAGATGGATCGTCCGTCGATGGGGGCACGGACGGCGGCCTATTCTGCGCAGCGGCCAGACTATGCGCCAGTGCCACCCTATCAGCCCCCGCAGCAGAGCAGTGGGTTTGCCGAGATGGCCAGCGCCTATAGCGGGCAGGTGATTGATCAACAGACAGGTGCAGCAGAGCAGGAGCAGCCGCCAGAGGCGCTGCCTCTTGGGGCGGCACGCGGGCAGGTGCATGAGAATTACATCATCGCCCAGACCGCCGATGGGATGGTGATCGTCGATCAGCACGCGGCCCATGAACGGCTGGTCTATGAAAAGCTCAAGAAACAGATGGGCGAGAATGGCGTCGCGGCGCAGGCGCTGTTGATCCCGGAGATCATCGAGCTTTCTGACAATGACTGCGCGCGCCTGTTGGCGGTGGCGGATGAGCTGGCAAGGTTCGGCCTTGGCATCGAGGCCTTCGGCGGAAATGCCGTCGCCGTGCGTGAAACCCCTGCAATCCTGGGAGAGGTGAACGCAGAAGCCATGGTGAAGGACATTCTCGACGAACTCGATGATCAGGGCGAAAGCCAGCTGGTGCAGGCGCGGCTTGAGGCGATTCTGAGCCGGGTCGCCTGCCATGGTTCGATCCGGTCGGGTCGGCGGATGCGCGGCGAAGAGATGAACGCGCTTTTGCGGGAAATGGAGGCGACGCCTCATTCCGGCCAGTGCAACCACGGCAGGCCGACATACGTGGAACTGAAGCTGGCCGACATCGAACGGCTGTTCGGGCGCACGTGATGGAAAGCATGGAAGAGGCCGTCGCGAATATGGACCAGATCGGGACGATGATCTTGATCGCGGGCGGTTTTGCGACGCTCTTGATCCTATTGCTGGTGATGTCCCTGCGGGCCTCGGCGCGGGCGGCTTCGGCGGTGGCACCGCTGGCACAGCAGATGGAGTATCTCGGACAGTCGGTGCAGCAGCTGCGCGGCGGCTTGCAGCATGTCTCTGACATGCAGGCGAATGCGCAGGTGCAGATGGTGCAGACGGTGGAGGCGCGGCTTTCGGATGTGCAGCAGCATATGAACGACCGGCTGGCGGACAACGCCCTGCGTCAGGCCCGCGCCATGGCCGAAATGCAGGAGCGGATGCAGGAGAGCCTGCATGGCAGCGCCAAACGCACGGTGACATCGCTGACGCAACTGCAGGAGAGGCTCGCCACCATCGACAAGGCGCAGGACAATATCACCAAACTGTCGGGTGATGTGCTGACGTTGCAGGATATCCTGTCGAACAAACAGACCCGCGGTGCCTTTGGAGAGATCCAGCTCAACGATATCGTCTCAAAGGCGCTGCCTGCCGACGCCTACCGGTTTCAGGCGACGCTCAGTAATGGCAAGCGCGCGGACTGCCTGATCGACCTGCCGAATCCGCCGGGGCCGATTGTGATCGACAGCAAGTTCCCGCTGGAACCCTACGAGGCGCTGCGCCGGGCGCAGACTCAGGACGAACTCGCCTATGCGGCGCGGCAGATGAAAACCGCTCTGCGCGCTCACATCCAAGCGATTGCGCAGAAGTACATCATCGAAGGGGAAACCGCCGACGGTGCGATCCTGTTTCTGCCCTCCGAAGCGGTCTATGCCGAGCTGCACGCCAATTTCACCGACCTGGTGCGCGAAGGCTTTGCAGCCAAGGTCTGGATCGTCTCGCCCACGACCTGCATGGCGACACTGAACACGATGCGGGCTATCCTGAAGGACGCCCGGATGCGTGAACAGGCGGGCGCGATCCGGAATGAACTGGGCCTGTTGCACCGTGACGTCGAACGGTTGGGAGAGCGTGTCGGCAACCTTGATCGCCATTTCGCGCAGGCCGCCAAGGATGTGGCCGAGATCAAGATCAGCGCCGACAAGGCCGGACGGCGGGCGCAGCGGCTCGACAACTTCGACTTTGAAGAGATCGAACAGTCGACCGCTCCAGAGACCGGCGCCACCGTCGTCCCGTTGGGACAACCAGAGCGATGAGCAGCGTGGCGCCAGATCGGGAGTTGTTGCGGCGGGCAGAGGTAGAGGCCGAGCGCGTGGTCTCTCTGCTGCGGATCGGGGTCTCTCTTGGGCTCCTTGCGATCTTTTTTCTGACCGTGTGGGACAGTGTTGAGACGGTTGAAAGCTATCTGCGCAGGCAATGGCTTTTTGCTCTGGCCACCATGATTTCCTACCTGCTGCTGGGAGCTTTCACCCTTTGGCGTGCGCGGCGCGGCATGTTTCGGGGTTGGATGATTTGGACCGGGGTCACCCTGGACTGTGCTTTTCTGCTGGTGAACGCCTGGGTCGGGCTGGAGAACACCTCTCTGCCCGGTGGTGTGACCTTCCTGTTGCCGCCGATCTGGCTGGTGCCGACCGTGCTGGCCTTTGCAGTTCTGCGCTTCAATCCCTACCTGCAGGCCTATACGGTTGCCCTGATTGTCGGGGGGTTGTCGCTGATGATCCTGTGGCAGCCTGAGGAAATCCCGATCAAGGCGGCAGAGCGGGCGCTGTTTCTGTTGTCTCTGCCCCCGAACATCATCCGCATATCGATGATCGCACTGGCCGGTGTTGTTCTGGTGGTGGCGGCTTATCGCATGCGCGCTCTTTTGCATCGCTCCATCACCGAGGCGCAGGCGCGCACCAACCTGACGCGCTATCTGCCCGCGCAACTGGCGGGACGTCTGGCGGACGGTGGCCTGGAAGAACTGCGCCAGGGCCAGCGACAGGAGATGGCGGTCCTGTTCATCGACATTCGCGGCTTTACCAGCTGGTCGGAAGGGCGCGATCCGCAAGAGGTCAGCGCCCTCATCACAGAGTTCCGCCGAAGGGTTCAGCGCGCGGCTGCCCTCACGGGTGGGTTGATCGATAAATACATCGGCGATGCGGCGATGCTGCTGTTCGAAGGCAGCGATGGTGCCCGCCGTGCGCTCGATTGCGCCGATGCGCTTGAGGCTGAACTCGAAGAATGGAGCGGCGAGCGGATCAAGAATGGGCAAGTGCCTGTCCTGGCCGGGATTGGTCTGCATTGGGGAGAGGTTTTTTCGGGTGTCGTCGGAAATTCCGAGCGGCTGGAATATACCGTTTTTGGCGATACGGTGAATGCGGCCGCGCGCCTTGAGCAGATGACCCGCAGCGCCAATGCAGGCATCATCGCCTCGGATGCGGTGTTTGCCGCTGCCGGAGCAGAGCCCGCGCGCGACGGATGGTTCACCCTGCCAGCGGTGCAGTTGCGCGGGCGCAGCAACGGGCTTGCGATCTTCGCAAGGGGGCAGCTCGACCCGGATGCGCCCGGTATTGCCCCAGATCAAAGACCGGTGGACCCCGCTGCTGTTTGATGGGGGCAACAGACGCGAACAGCAGGAGAAACAGTGAGATGTTGGAGATTTCCCCACGAAAGGTGGCTCAGGTTGCAATGATGGCGCGCGAATTGGACCGCGCCGAAGGAGAACTGCGCGCCTTTATCGACCGGATGAGCATGGACGATCAGGCCGAGCTGACCGCAATCATGTGGATCGGTCGCGGCAGTTTCGAGGCCGAAGAACTGGCCGAAGCCATCGCCACCGCCCGCGATGAGGCCACCACCCCAACCGCAGACTATCTGATCGGAACGCCGCATCTTGCCGACAATATTGAAGCGGGGCTTGAGGCCTTGGGCATTGATGTGGGCGACATTGAGGAAGATGTGATCGGTCGCTGAACGGTCCTTCCGAGCGGGGCTGGCGGATGCCTTTCCGCTTGGTCAGTGTTGATCGAATAGAGGCCATCTCGCAGACTCCCGTCACCTGCGGCGCATTTGCCGGTGATGGGGGGCATTATGAAGAAAAGATATTATCTGGCGCTGGCCTTGGTCGCCTTGGCTGTCGCCTTTGCGGTTTGGTCCCGTCCGCCCCGCGTTGACGTGGATCTCATCATTTCTGGCGGTCCGATCCTGACCATGGACCCCGATCAGCCAGAGGTCGCGGCACTGGCCGTCTCTGATGGGCGTATCGTGGCGGCGGGCTCGATTGAGGATGCCCGCCGCGCCCTTCCGGATGCCGCGCGTTTTGACCTTGAGGGGCGTGCCTTGTTGCCCGGGTTGATCGAGCCACACACCCATCCCATCGCGGCGGCCTTGCTTGGGGCGGTGACGGATGTATCCGCCTTCACCCATGGATCCCGGGCCGAGGTGATCGCAACGCTGGAAGAGGCTGCGACGGGCGGCGGGCTGACGCCCTGGATCGTGGCCTATGGCTGGGACCCGGTTGCCTTGCCCGATCTTGATGCCCCCACACTGGAAGAGTTGGACCGGATCTCTCCTGACAATCCGATGATCGTGCTGACCCAAATGATGCATGAAGCCTATGCCAACTCTGCCGCCCTGCGCGCTGCGGGTATCCCTTTTGAGGGAGAGCCGGAACGGCGCCATGGTGTCTTGCGGGGCGAGGACGGGAGGCCCACCGGCACCCTGCGCGAGATCGAAGCCATCAATGAAGTCATGGCGGTGCTGCCTCCGCCCCCTGACGCAGCAGTTGAGTTGTTGGTGCGCCGCCAATACGCGACCTATGCGCAGGCGGGCTACACGCAGATCGGCATCACCGGCGCCGTTGGGCGTCACCCGGATCCGGTGGGTCTGTTGCAGCGGGTCGCAGACGACACTGATTTCCTGCGCACGACGCTATATCTGCTGCCCGAACAGATGGCGCAGAACCCGCTGGACCCTTCCGGTGCGCTGCGCATTGTCGGGGTGAAGTTCTGGATGGATGGATCACCTTTCGCGGGTGGGGCGGCGACCCATGACCCTTACGCGGACAGTGATCTGACCCATGACAGGCTGGGTCTGCCGCACAGCCATATGGCGGGCCTGTCGATCACGCCCGACGGATTTCTGGATGAGATCAGGCCGTTGCACTCGGCAGGCTACCAGATTGCCGTGCACGCGCAGGGGGAGCGCGCGGTTGAGGCCGCCTTGCAGGCCTTTGAAGCAGTGCAACGCGAGACCCCACGCCCCGGCCTGCATCACCGGCTGGAACACAACGCGCTGATCACCCCCGATCAGATCACCCGCGCCACAGCGGCAGGGGTGAGCCTAGGTTTTTTCGTCGATCACGTGCGGTTCTATGGCGATGCGCTGCCGTCGCTCTTTGGCCCAGACCGCACGGCGCGCTATATGCCGGTGCGCTGGGCGGTTGAGGCCGGGGCAGTGACAGCACTGCACGGCGATCACCCGGCCTCCCCGGTGGATCCCTTGCGGACCCTGCGCACGGCGGTTGAGCGACGCTCGGTTGGCGGTGCCGTTGTGGGCGCGGATCAGGCATTGAGTGTGGAGCGGGCGCTGCAGGCCATGACGCTGGATGCGGCGGCTCAGCTGGGTCTTGCACAGGAGGTCGGCAGCCTTGAGGTCGGCAAACGGGCCGATTTCACGCTGCTGAACCGGGTGCCCGCCAGCGGTGACCTGGAGGGGCTACAGGTGGAGGGCACCTGGCGGGAGGGCCAGCCGGTCGACACCCGCCCGATCCGCTGGCTGTCGCCGGGTTTGGTTGTCAGAACGCTGATGGCCTATATCGGCGGCTAGCGACAAAAGGGCCCATTGGTGCCCAGCCCGTTGCAGGAAATGTTGCCTTCGCGAATAGCGAACGCTGAGAGTGCAATGACCGCTTTGAGCCCTCTTTGACAGATGCTGCACTTGGGAAAAATGTCTGCTATTCAAAGCCTGTGGAGACAATCCCTGTTTGGATTATTGCATTGAACACAAACGAAAACCACGAAGCAACGCTTTTAGAAAGTCTCTCTAATTGGATAACACTGCAGTTTACGAGGCATGAAATTTGGGCGATCAAGGCTGCGCAAAAAGTGCCTTACTTTGCCCTATTCGCATTCGGCACTCTATGGCTTTGGTTCTTCTTTCTAATGATCCCGATTGGCGTCTTGTCCGTCCTTTTGCTTGAGAATACGGGAATTTTCGGGGCCGTCTTCAACATGATTCTAGGGCTTGGGGGGGTGGTAATTTTCGCTCCGTGGTTCTTTCGTTGGTATTTCATCTGCACAGGTTTGATGCTTGGGCGTACAAAAATGGCGCAGTCCAAAGAAAATGAGGTTTCGGACCGACTCGAACGACTCGTAGGCACTAAGGCTGCATCAGAGAGTACCTGACAATACTAGCGCGCGTGTTTTCAGCTATCTCGAGGACCATTCGAAAGTCGACGTTGGAGCAAGCGTAGCCAAAGACAACTTAGTCCGCATAGCTGACCCTTCGCAAAGTGTTGCCCACAAAGATTCTCAGCCCTTTACAGCAACATTTGCTGTAAAGGGCTGGCACTGGTGCTGGTCTTGTTTCGTATCGCTGAAAGACCGGATCAGGCGGTGTGGTTGATCACCTCAAGGTGCTGCGCCAGGGCGCCGATCTTGCCCATCCAGTCTTCGATCAGCTTGGGATCGCTGGGGGCGGCGTGCACGCCCGCCGGGATCTGGCGGTTCATCACCGCCTCGATGGCAAAGCTGACCGGGTAGGACACAAGGCGGGCCATGGCGGTGCCGCGCGCGTCGCCCCAGGCGTCCATCACATAGGTCTTGTGCCAGACCACCGCGCCGTCTTTTTCCGCCTTGAGGCTGACGCAGAGCACAACCCGGTCCGGTTCGCCCTCGTCATAGGCGTTTTCATCCCAGAACTGGTCGGACATTTCCTTGAGGCGGGCGTCGCCTGCTTCGCCTTCGAGGGTTTCGACCTCTTTGAAGACATCGGCCCAGGCCTCGGACCAGCCATTCAGGCGCAGGGTGCCGCGCACGAATTCCTTTACCGGCCAGGCCTCTTCGAACTCGTATTGCGCCATGAAGGGCAGAGAGTCGCGGTTGGGATAGACCTCAAAGCTTTCGGGGGTCGGCAGCGGCGCGTCATAGCTGCTGATCGCATCCCAGGGGCGTTCAACGCGCAGCTCGGAGTAGTCCCGCACCGACCGCGACGGAGAGCGCAGCGCCTTCAGCACGCCCAGTGGCGACCAGCTGAATTTGTAGCGGAAAGGGTTCGGCGTTTTGGGGATGCCGCCGCAGTAGGAGATAAAACTGATGTGGTTGCCCGCATCATAGGCCGGGGAGGCTTTGTAGTCGTGCACCAGCGCATGGGCCATCAGGTGATCGATGCCCGGATCAAGGCCGACCTCATTCACCAGCGCCACACCGGCCTCGCGGGCCTTGTCGTCCAGCGCGCGCATTTCTGGCGCGATATAGGAGGAGGAGACGAAATGCGCCCCCTTTTCGATGGCCAGCTCGGCCAGCTCCACATGCCAGTCACCGGGCAGCATCGAGACGACGACATCCGCCGGGCTGAGCATCTGGGCGAGGTTCGAAATGGAGAAGGCGTGAATGTTGGTGGTCAGATCGCCCACCGCCTCGCGCGCCTTTTCGGGGGTGCGGTTCCAGACCGCAACGTCATGGCCCGCCTCCAGAAGGCGGCGCAGGCCGGGGATGGCCGACAGGCCGGTTCCGCACCAGTGAATGGTCATGAATGTCACTCCCTATTTGTATTTCAGTTTGGCCGCCACGATGCTGATGACGATCAGTACCGCGCAGAAGTTGGCCAGGATCAATGGCATATCGCCGACCATGAGACCGTAGATCAGCCAGAGCGATACGGTGAGCAGGAACATCAGATTGGCCGCCAGCGACAGGCCGGACGTGTCCTTGGTTGTCCAGGCACGCCAGGCCTGGGGGATCCAGCAGATCGTACCCATGGCCCCGGCCAGGTATCCGATGTAGAGCTCCATCAGTCTTTCATATGCTCGTCAAAGGTGGCTTTGGCCCGACCCCAGACGCCCGCCTTCAGATCCCCGAGGGTCAGAAGTGAGGGCAACAGCTGCTCGGCGTAATCGACCGAGCTTTCGGCTGGCAGCATTGAGGGCAGGTTGTCGATGGCCATCACGTCCAAGACTGGATTCTCGGCCACGCGCAGGGCAGGGGCCTCCCAGGTGGTGGCGCGGTTGTAAACCGGCACCGGGTTGTAATCACTGTCCGGATCGCAGGCGACATCGCCGATGGCCGTCAGCTTGCGCGGTTCAGTCAGGGCTGACTGCGGCACAAAAACCGGGGTGCCGGGGCGGGCGAAGATGCAGTTGAGGAACAGGTCGTGCTCAAGGATTTCCGGGAAGGGGCCGCCATGTGCCGTTTCGGCCATATCCCATTTGGTCACGACGACGCCCATAGTCTCCAAGAGGTCCGCAGCGCCGGTGCCCACGCGTCCAAGAGCGCCGATGACGATGGCATTGGGTCTTGCGTTTGCAACGTTGTAGAGTTCCGCCGCCAGATCCGCGATCAGTGAATCCTTGTCCTTGTAGACGCCGACGGGGCCGCAGGTCTCGCCGCGCTGCTGGGCGGCCCAGCATTTCAGCGTCACAGCCGCGCCCGCATAGCCGGCCCAATAGCCAAAGGCGGCAACCCGGCGGCCACTCTCGTCAACCAGGTATTCCAGATCGTAAAGCGTGCCGCCGCCCTTACGGAAGCGTTCGAGCAGGGCCTTGCCGGAGTGCTGGCCCTTGAAGGCATGGCCGAACATGATGTGGCGATGGGGCAGAGGGGTGCCATCCTCGGGCAGTTCTTTGAGACCAAAGATGATCGCGTCCCTGGGCGCCTCTGGCCAGCTATTCTCAGGCGCGATCTCGCAGCCTGCATCCACATAGCCCTGCAAGGGCAGAGCGCGGACCGAGCTTTCCTCGACCGTCACCTTGATCCCGGCTTCGATAAGCGCCTTTGCGCCTTCGGCGGTCAGCCCTACCCGTTCCTCATTGGGGCGTTGCTCAGCCCGTACCCAGAGATGAGTCATTGCTTTTTCAATCCCTTACGCATCTGTCACAGCATAGATTTTGCGCGCACCGCCTGAACCGAGGCGCGTTGTTCCATCGCCGTCATGAAGTCTTGGATCTTGGGGAAATCTGCAAGTGACACCCCGTCTCCTTCAAGCCAGTTGCAGACCACGAAAAGATAGCAGTCCGCAAGGGAGATTTTATCTCCCAGAACAAAGGGGCCTTTGAGACCGTTTTCACTGATATAGGCGGCGGAAGCGGCCATGGTTTCCGGCACCTTTGCGGTCATGTCGTCAAAAGAAGACTGTTGGTTGGCCCAACGGCTGCCGCGCATCTTGTGAGCGTGGTTCACATGCATGGTCGAGGCAAGGTAGTACATGACTTCGCGCATGCGGGCTTGTTGCAGCGCATCCTTGGGACGCAAAGCGGCCTCGGGGGCCAGATCCGCGATATAGTCCAGCAAAGCGCCCGTCTCGGTCAGGATGTCATCGCCAACCACCAGCGCGGGGACGCGGCCCTTGGGGTTGATCCGGTGATAGGCGGGCTTGGTCTGTTCCTTATTGGCCATATCGATCTTGACCGGCTCATAGGTGAGGCCTGCTTCTTCAAGGGCGATAGCGACTGCAATCGAGATCGTGCCGGGCGCATAGCAAAGCTGCATGTTCAATCCTCTTGTTTTGAATGGCTCACAAATGGGTCTGGGCGAAATGCCTGTCCGGTGTCTCAAGGTGCGGCACCGCGTTGAAGAGTACCGGTGACCAGTGACCGCCAATCGGGAACAGCCGGTGCATCGATGTGTTCATGATCGCCAGCGCCATACGGGACATTCCGCCTATGTCCAGCGCCATGGCCTGACGCATCGCCATGGAAATGAGCCCGCCAGACGTGACGACCAGGGCGGGGCCGTCCCCCGCTGCGATTTCACTCAGGGCCGCTTGGGTACGGGTTTCAAAATCGCTCCAGCTTTCCGGGGCATCGTCGATCTTGCCTTCAGCCCAGGCCGTCAAGACCTGCGGCAGATGCGCGATAAAGCCTTCGCGTTCTTGTGGGATCGTAAGCCCGTGCTGCGCCTCCATCGCCTGGGCAAGCGTAAAATATTCCATTTCATTGAGACGTGGATCCTGCACCACCTCGTCTGTGAACCCCATACCGGCGGCAGTCTCGATATGGCGGGTGAGGGTGCCGCAGAAAATGCGCGGGTGGCTTGCCCCACTGGCACGCAGATACTCCCCCAGCCACGCGGCCTGCTGATGGCCGAGAGTGCTGAGGCGGTCATAACTGTGTTCATCGCGCGCCTCGGTGTTGGCCTGCCCGTGGCGGATCAGGGTGATATGAGACATGACGGGTGCTCCACTCTGCTTTGCCGTGACTCTTAGGCGAGGGATCCCGGACATGGAAGAAAGGTTTCCGGGATATCCCGTTTTTTCGGGCCGGGAAGACCCGGCGGTTGAACAATCGGCACAAGGTGCAGCTTGCAAAAGGTTAATGAATTGTGGAGATGTGTAAATTAGGACGCAAAATGCGTTACGGCCATTCAGAACGGATGAGCCGGAAATGAAGGAGACCTCCGGGATGACCATCAGTCCCAAGCGTTTTTTGGCCGACCTGCATACTTTGCGATCATTTGGGGCTTCTGGCGTGGGCAAAGGGGTGGTGCGACCGGCGTATAGCGCGGTGGAAATTGCATCACGTCGCTGGCTGGCCGGCCGCATGCAGGAGGCGGGACTTGAGGTTCGCTTTGATGCTCTTGGGAACCTCTTCGGTTTGGCCGGTGAAAAATCGCTTCTGATCGGGTCTCACAGCGATAGCCAGCCCGAAGGTGGCTGGCTGGACGGCGCGCTGGGCGTCATTGCGGGGCTGGAGATTGCCCGTGCCAGCAAGGAAGAGGGCGGCCCTCCAATCTCGGTTGTCAGTTTTCAGGATGAGGAAGGGCGTTTTGGCGTTCTTACGGGCTCGGATGTCTGGACGGGCAGGTTGCCAATGTCCGAAGCGGATGGGTTGCTGGACAGCGGCGGGCAAACTCTGCGCTCTGCACGTGAGCGAATGAAGCTGGGGGCGGAACGCTCAGTTCCTCATGATCTGTTCAGCGGTTACCTTGAGATGCATATCGAACAGGGTCCGGTGCTGGATTCCTCCGGCGACCGGATTGGCGTGGTCACGGATATCGTTGGCATTCGCAACGTGCAGATCACTTTCACAGGGCGTCAAAATCATGCAGGCACGACACCCATGTATCTGCGCAAAGATGCGTTTCAAGCATTGTCGGCCTTCAACACGCGCCTCAACGAAAGATTCTCAGAAGTCGTGACGCCGACAACGGTTTGGACCATCGGCCATGTAGATGTTCACCCAAACGCATCTTCGGTCGTGCCTGGTAAAGTCGTCTTCACGTTGCAATGGCGGGATGCAGACAAGGAGCGCCTGTCGGACATGGAGAGGATTCTGCGCCAGATCTGCAATGAGATCGCTGGAGACTTCGGGATCGTTGTCGATCTTGAGGCTGTGATGGGGATTGATCCGACGGCTATGGACGCCAGGATGCAACAGACCCTGGAGACAGCTGCAGAAGAGCTTGCTCCGGGACAATGGCGCAAGATGCCCTCGGGCGCCCTTCATGATGCGTCCAATGTTGCCAATGTCGTGCCGAGCGGCATGCTCTTTGTGCCGTCGATTGGTGGCATCAGCCATGCCTTTGACGAAGATACCGATGAAGAGGATCTGATCCTGGGGTTGGAAGTTTTGGCCCAGGCGGCACTTTCCCTTTGATTTGACCGCTGTCTATTTGGTCGCAAACGCAGCCGTACAGGCCCGGTCATAGCCCCGCTTGATCATGCGGTTGCGGTGTTTGTCTGCCGCGACGGAGGCCTCGCGCAGGTTGCCGTAGATATTGATTACGGACTGCCCATTGCGTCCAGACACGCCCCACTCGCGAACCACCGAAACCTCCGAAAACAGGTTCATAGCCAGTTCGATCCGATAAAACCGCGATGGTCGTTTTGGGTTCCGGCGATAGAGGAGGCAGGTGGTCATGAGACGAATCTAGATGGACTGATTCGCGGCGACAAGGGGGCATTGAAAAGGGGCGTTCTCCCGCCCGTTGCCGGACTTTTGGAAAGTCCGGCGCCCGTTGGGCCCGGCGCCGCTGACGCGGCGCAAGAGCGAATTGAAACGAAAGGTTTTTTGCGCAGCGTTTCAGCGGTTTTTCTTGAAACCGGCGTCTTTCCAAAGGGTTTGCGGCCAAAGACCGCGCCGCGTCAGCGGCGCCGGGCCCAACGGGAGACGCGGCTCGTAGAGGCGCGGTCGACGGGCGGGAGAGGCACCTGGGGACGTGTCGCCACCCTGCTCTCAGCTCCAGGTGACATCCCCAAGAAAGATATAGCCCGCACCATATATGGTCTTGATAAGGCGGGGATTCTTGGGGTTTTCGCGCAGCTTTGTGCGCAGGCGGGAGACGCGCACATCCATGGCCCGATCAAAGCTGTCTCCTGCCGCTCCGCCGAGCGCCTCTTGCATCTGCGCGCGGGAAATCAACCGTTTTGGGCTTTCCAGAAAAAGCCTCAGAACCTCACCTTCGGCATGGGAAAAGGGTGTTTCAAAGCCGTCCTTGTCTTCCAGGACATAGCGGTCAAAATGCGCGGTCCAATCAGAGAACCTTGCGGTGTTACCGCTGCTTACCTGCGCGCGCGGGCCGCCGCGCAGACGTGCCCGGATGCGTGCCACCACCTCGGTTGGATCGAACGGCTTGGTGATATAGTCATCGGCCCCCAACTCCAGCCCCGTGACCCGGTCCTGCACCTGTGCGCGTCCTGAGATGATGATCACCGCTGCGCCTTGTTCCAGTGCCAGCCGATGCACCAGGCTCAGGCCATCCGTATCGGGCAGCGACAGGTCCACAAGGCAGACATCCGGGGTTACCCGTTTCAGAGAGGCTTCGAATTCCCGCGCGCGTGAGAAACTCTGTGTGCGAAAGCCCGCATCTTCCAAGGTTTCGGTCAGGATCTGGCGGATCTCCGGCTCATCGTCGAGAATGGTGACAAGAGGCGCGCTCATGGTGTGGTCTCCGGTTTGATCAGCGCCGAAAGCTGCTGGGTGGTGAAGGGTTTCTGCAGAACGGGACCGCGTTGCAGTGCGGCGCGGTGCAAGGCGTCACCCGGTGGCAAAGAGGTCATCAGGATACATGGAAGGCGCGAACCTGCCAGCCGGTCGGCCAGATCGATTCCCGTTGTCTCTCCTTCCAGGCGGATATCCGAAAGGACCAGCGCGATATCTGGGATATCCGCCGTCAGCGCCGAAGCTTCGTCCACACTGGTGGCCTCGATGACGGAGTAGCCAAGATCGATCAGCATGTCGCGGAAGGTGGCGCGCAGGCTCTCGCTGTCCTCAACCAGCAGCGCGATCCCGCCCGAGGCATCCGGTGCAAGTCGATATGGCAGGCGGAGGGTGACGCTTGCTCCTGACACGGTGTTGCCGATCCGCATGTCTCCGCCGGTGGATTTCGCCATGTCATAGACCGTTGGCAGACCAAGGCCCGACCCTTCACTGCCCTTGGTGGTAAAGAATGGGTTCAGCGCCTGTTTCAACGCCTCTTGCGAAAAACCGGGGCCTGTGTCCGTCACCGAAATCTCAAGCCAGGTCTGTCCGACACTATGGGCGCTGACGGTGATTTGTCCGCTGGTGCCGCAGGCGTCGCGGGCGTTGAGGATGAGATTGAGCAGCGCATCCTGCAGCTTGCCTGCGTCCAGAAGAAGCAGCACGTCTGGCATGTTGTCGAGAATGCTGAGGCCGATCCCCTGTGGCAGCGACGGCGAGGCGAGGATCTTCAACTCGTTCAGCAGGACATGCATATCAGTTGCCTGCGGGCGCAGGGTGCGCTGTCCGGTCATCTCTCCGATCCGGTTGAGCAGCCTACCGCCGCGCCGCGCCGCAGATAGGGTGCCCTGGATCAGCTCCTCTGCCTCGGGCGGCAGATCCATCTTTGCCAGCTTTCCCTGCATGCCCAGGATGATGGTCAGAAGGTTGGAAAAGTCATGTGCCAGGCCCGAGGTCATCTGCGCCGCCATCTCTCGGCGGCGGGCCTGTTGCAGGGCAACGCGGGCCTGGGTTTCTTCGGTCACATCCATCGACAGGATAAAGACACCGCCGCTGTTATCGGGGGTGAAGGCGACGCGGATGCGTCGGCTTCCGTGCTCTTCGGTGAACTCGAATACCGGGCTGCTGCCCTTGTAGGCCGCCATGAGGTGAGGCTCGATCCGGGCAAAGGCGGCGGGTCCAAGCGCCTCGGAGATATGCATGCCAAGAATCTCGGAGGGGCGGCTTGGAAAGACGGAACTCAGACGCCGGTTGGTGTACGTGTAATAGCCCTCAGCGTCCACATGGGCGATATGGGCCGGCATCATTTCGGTGGTCAGACGGGTGCGCGCTTCGATCTCGGTCAACTGCCGCTTGGCTTCTTCCAGGGCGCTGTTGGTGGCGGCCAGCTTGCGGTTGGCGGCAGAGAGCTCCTCGGTGTGGGTGATCAGCCGGTCCGACATTTCTTCGGACCTGGCCCTGAGCAAAAGCTCGACCCGTTTGGTGCGGGTGATGTCTGTGTAGACGGAAACCCAGCCGCCCTGGGGCAGCGGGGCTCCTTCGATCGAAATTACCTGTCCATTGGCGCGGGTGCGCTCGAGGTAATGCGGGACGAAGGCAAGTGCCTGTTCGACACGGGCCTGAACGAAATCCTCGATATCCTCAATAGGGCCATACTCCCCGCTTTCGGCGATGTGGCGGATTGTATCGTCAAACCGGGCGCCGGGCGTGACCAGCCTGTCGGGGAGGGCGAACATCTCCTTGAACCGGCGATTGCAGACGGCCAGACGCAGGTC
Source organism: Pseudophaeobacter sp. (assembly GCA_027019165.1). Taxonomy (GTDB): domain Bacteria; phylum Pseudomonadota; class Alphaproteobacteria; order Rhodobacterales; family Rhodobacteraceae; genus Phycobacter. The sequence continues at coordinate 26,434 of JALUXC010000025.1, read as the reverse complement.
GCTGTCATAGATCGACAGAGCCTGGGCAATCAGGTTGAGCCCGGCAGTCGTCATGGCGGCGCGCTGTTTGTCTGAATGCTTCATCGTTTCTCCCGCCCTTTGGCTATCACCCTGCCGCTGCATGGCAAGGGGTCGCGCTAGGCTTTCAAGTCCGCATTGGCTTTTGTGTCAATCGTCCACGAAAACAAGCTCTCCCGCCTGATCCGGCTTTTTCTGCGAAAACGCCTCCTCAGTTGGGCCCGGCGCCGCGCCGTGCGCGGCGCCGGGCCCAAGGCCGCCAAGGGGTCGCAAGACACCTGCGGGGGCGGGAGAGCTGCGTCATCTTGCAGCGGTGTTTGCGCAAAGGGCTGGGGAAAACCGATGCGAAACAAGTGGAACCGAGATCTTTGGATCCTGTTACAATTCGTAAGATTTGGGAAAACATCAGGAAAAAGTTGACGCCCTACCTTGGGGCAGGTCCTAATCGGGACCAGAATCGCGGCACAGCGATCGTCCGGCCGGGGAGGCCGGAAAGGGAGGAGAAAAAATTGGCTCAGACGCAGTCGGGCGCCGCAGGACTTCAGTCCCTGCCGGCGCTGCTTGAACGTAACGCCACCGAGTTTGCCGATCAGCCCGCCTACCGGGAGAAGGAATTCGGCATCTGGCAGGCCTGGACCTGGGCGCAAGCCGCCAAGGAGATCGAGGCGCTGGCTCTTGGCCTGATCAACCTCGGGGTTCAGGAAGGCGACTTCATCGCCATCATCGGACGCAACCGTCCTTACCTCTACTGGTCCATGGTGGCCGCGCAGTCTGTGGGCGCGATCCCGGTTCCGGTCTACAACGATTCTGCCGCCGAAGAGATGGCCTATGTGCTTGATCACTGTGGCGCGCGCTATGTGATCGCGGAAGATCAGGAGCAGGTCGACAAGGTGCTCGATGTGCAGGAACAGCTGCACGAATTGAAGCATGTGATCTATCTCGATCCGCGCGGCATGAGAAAGTACGACCACCATACGTTGCACCAGTACAGCCACGTGCAGGAACAGGGTCGTGCCGCTTATGACGAGTGGATCACCGACCTGAACGAACGCCGGGGCAAGCTGACCTACGACAGCACCTGCGTGATGCTTTATACGTCGGGCACCACCGGCAAACCCAAGGGCGTGGTTCTGTCGAACCGCAACGTGATCGAAAGCGCCAAGAACTCGGCCGATTTCGATGGCCTCACCCGCAACGAAGACATCCTGTCCTACCTGCCGATGGCCTGGGTGGGCGATTTCATTTTCTCCATCGGTCAGGCCTACTGGTGCGGCTTCTGCGTGAACTGCCCCGAGAGCCAGGACACGATGATGACAGACTTGCGCGAGATCGGGCCGACCTATTTCTTTGCGCCGCCGCGCGTCTTTGAAGGCCAGCTGACCAGCGTCATGATCCGCATGGAGGACGCAGGCAACCTCAAGCGCAAGATGTTCCATCACTTCCTGACCCATGCCAAGAAGGTCGGCGGTGACATTCTGGATGGCAAGCCCGTCGGCCTGCTGGATCGGCTGAAATACAAGCTGGGCGACATCTTGGTCTATGGTCCGCTGAAAGATACCCTCGGCTATGGCCGTATCCGCGTCGGCTATACCGCGGGTGAGGCAATCGGCCCCGAGATCTTTGATTTCTACCGCTCGCTGGGGATCAACCTCAAACAGCTTTACGGTCAGACCGAGGCGACGGTCTTCATCACCGTACAGCCCGATGGTGAAGTGCGCGCCGATACCGTTGGTGTCCCCGCACCGGACGTTGAGATCCGCATCGATGACAATGGCGAGATCCATTACCGCTCGCCCGGTGTCTTTGTGGAATATTACAAGAACGCCGAATCCACTGCTTCGACCAAAGATCCCGAAGGCTGGGTCGCCACGGGCGATGCGGGCTTTATCGAGGCCGACAGCGGCCATCTGCGCATCATCGACCGGGCCAAGGACGTTGGCAAAATGGCCAGCGGCGCGATGTTTGCCCCTAAATATGTCGAGAACAAACTCAAGTTCTATCCCGACATCCTAGAGGCGGTGCTGTTCGGAAACGGCAAGGATCGCTGCGTCGCCTTCATCAACATCGACCTGACTGCCGTGGGCAACTGGGCCGAGCGCAACAATATCGCCTATGCATCCTATCAGGAACTGGCGGGCCATCCAAAGGTTCTGGAGAGCATCCGTGACCATGTGGAAGAGGTGAACAAATCCGTCGCCGCCGACGAAATGCTGTCGGGCTGCCAGGTGCATCGCTTTGTGGTGCTGCACAAGGAACTTGATGCGGATGATGGCGAGATGACCCGCACACGCAAGGTGCGCCGCCGCATCGTCGAGGACAAATTCGCCGATATCATCACCGCGCTCTACGACGGATCTGAGCAAATCTCGACCACCACCGAGGTGACCTACGAAGACGGTCGCAAGGGGGCCATCAGCGCCACGCTGACCATTATGGATGCCAAGGTCGCTCAGGTCGCCCCACAGCAGGTGGCAGCCGAATGATGACCCGCGCGACAAAGACAGGCAGCCAGAAAAAGGGGCTGGGCACGTGAAAGACATGGAAGAAGGATACGTCACCGAGGACGGCCGCAAGATTGGCGGCGTGGTGATGGAAATGAAGAACATCACCCTGCGCTTTGGTGGTGTGGTGGCGATCAAGGACATCTCGTTTGACATCCGCCAGGGCGAGATCCGCGCGATCATTGGCCCCAATGGTGCGGGCAAGTCCTCGATGCTGAACGTGATCTCGGGCTTTTATGTCCCGCAGGAAGGTCAAGTCTTCTATCAGGGCAAACCGCGCCCGCAGATGCGCCCCTATGAGGTCGCGCGTCAGGGCATCGCGCGCACTTTCCAGAACATCGCCCTGTTCGAAGGGATGAGCGTTCTGGACAACGTGATGACCGGGCGGCTCAACTACATGAAGACCGGTTTGTTCCAACAGGCATGGTGGAAGGGCAAGGCCGAGCAGGAAGAGACCGAGAACCGCGAAGTGGTGGAAAAGGTCATCGACTTCCTGGAGATCCAGCACATCCGTAAGACCCCGGTGGCGCGTCTGCCCTACGGTCTGAAGAAACGGGTGGAACTGGCACGCGCCCTTGCGGCCGAGCCGAGCCTCTTGCTGCTGGATGAACCCATGGCCGGGATGAACGTCGAGGAAAAAGAGGACATGTCCCGCTTTATCCTTGATGTGAATGACGAATTCGGCACCACCATCGCCTTGATCGAACACGATATGGGCGTAGTGATGGATCTGTCCGACCGGGTGGTCGTGATGGATTACGGCAAGAAGATCGGCGATGGCACGCCGGACGAAGTCCGCAACAACCAGGATGTGATCGACGCCTACCTTGGCGTTGCGCATGACTGACCATCAGACCGGCTTGAGGGAGGCGAAACATGCCTGAACAACTGATTTTTGCGATGGAAGTCACGCTCAACGGTCTGATGGCCGGCGTGCTCTATGCGCTTGTCGCGCTCGGATTTGTCCTGATCTACAAGGCATCCGGCATCTTCAACTACGCCCAGGGCGTCATGGCGCTGTTTGCGGCGATGACCCTGGTGGGGATCATGAACGGTCAGGTGCCCTTTGCACACCTGATCAACGCGATCTTTGGCGGTCATATCACCCACTTCGGGTGGACGATCCCATCCTTCATCGCGATCCTTCTGACCGTGGCGGTCATGGTTCTTTTGGCCTGGCTGGTGCAGGTGCTGGTGATGAAACACCTGGTTGGCCAAGAGCCGATCATCCTCTTCATGGCAACCATCGGCCTTGCCTACTTCCTGGAAGGTGTTGCCGACCTGATGTGGGGCTCGGAGATCAAGACGCTGGATGTGGGCATTCCGCAGGGCATCAACCTGTGGATCGACGAGAAGACCTACAATATCTTCGGATACGGCTTCTTCATCGACAATCTTGATATCGTGGCGACCATCGTGGCGGCGCTTCTGGTGACGGGGCTTGTGATTTTTGCTCAGTACACCAAACAGGGCCGTGCCATGCGCGCGGTGGCGGATGACCATCAGGCGGCGCTGTCTGTCGGTATCTCGCTGAACTTTATCTGGGTTCTGGTCTGGTCGGTTGCCGGCTTCGTGGCTTTGGTCGCGGGCATCATGTGGGGCACCAAATCGGGCGTGCAGTTCTCGCTGTCGCTGATCGCGCTGAAGGCCCTGCCGGTTCTGATGCTGGGCGGTTTTACCTCGATCCCCGGCGCCATCGTGGGCGGGTTGATCATCGGCGTGGGCGAGAAGCTCTTTGAATTCGCAATCGGCCCGATGGTCGGCGGTGCCACCGAGAACTGGTTCGCCTATGTTCTGGCGCTTCTGTTCCTGGTGTTCCGCCCGCAAGGCCTGTTCGGGGAGAAGATCATCGAAAGGGTTTGACGCAGCCCAATGACATCAAGGGCAGCTCCGTTCGGGGAGGGATGGGGCCGCACCGCAGGAGACTGAACTGAAGCTAAGACGGGGAGGAAAGACGCATGAGAAAGCTCATTGCCATCGTCAATGTGATCGCCTGGTCCGGGTTTTGGGCCTTTGGCTACCTGGCGCTGACCTCCGGAGATTTTTCCGACACGCAGGTCGTGATCTCCGCCCTTCTTGCTGCTGCCGGTCTTTTTACAGGGATCCTCGCCTATCTGCGACTGGCCCGCATGGCCGAGAGCAGCGGATACGCGAAGAAGACAAATCAACTGGACGCAGCGGCCCGCAACCGCGCGCAGGAAAAAGGGAGCATCTGACGCATGTTCTACCGTGAAGCCGGGGACTTTAAGGTCTCTTACCAGGACGACAGCCAGACGTTTCCGATCAAGTTCGATCGCTACCGTTACTATGCGGTGCTGGCCGTGGCCTTTCTGGTCATCCCCTTTGTCATCAACGACTATTGGGCGAATGCGATCCTTCTGCCGTTCCTGATCTACTCGATCGCCGCCATCGGCCTCAACATCCTCGTCGGCTATTGCGGGCAGGTGAGCCTTGGCACCGGCGGCTTCATGGCGGTGGGCGCCTATGCGGTCTACAAGTTGATGACCGCCTTCCCCGAGGTAAGCATGTTCATTCACGTGCTTCTGGCGGGTGGCATCACCGCACTGGTCTGTGTGGCTTTCGGCCTGCCGTCCCTGCGGATCAAGGGCTTTTACCTTGCGGTGGCAACGCTGGCGGCGCAGTTCTTCCTGGTGTGGCTGTTCAATCGGGTGCCGTGGTTCTACAACTACTCGGCCTCGGGCCAGATCAACGCACCGGAACGGGATGTCTTTGGCATCGTGATCACCGGCCCGAACGCGGCGTCCTGGGCGACCTATTTCTTCTGCCTGATCTTCCTGACGCTCTGTGCCATCGTGGCCCGCAACCTGACGCGCGGCACCACCGGCCGGACCTGGATGGCGATCCGCGACATGGACATCGCGGCGGAGATCATTGGCGTGAACCCTCTCAAGGCGAAACTCACGGCCTTTGCGGTCTCTGGCTTCTTTATCGGCATCTCCGGCGCGCTGTTCTTTGCCGTCTACCTGGGCGCGGTTGAGGTCGGCGAGGCCTTTGGCATCAATAAATCGTTCCTGGTGCTGTTCATGGTGATCATCGGCGGTCTGGGCTCGATCTTTGGCTCCTTTGCCGGTGCCGCTTTCCTGGTTCTGCTGCCGGTGGTGCTCAAGGTGATCGGCGTCGACATGATGGGCTGGCCCACGGATATCGTGGCGCATTTCCAGCTGGTGATCGTTGGCGCGCTGATCGTCTTTTTCCTGATCGTGGAGCCGCACGGGCTGGCCCAGCTGTGGCGCGTCGCCAAGGAGAAACTGAGACTCTGGCCCTTCCCGCACTGATGCGGAAACGGCAGATCATTGCGGGGACAATAAGAAGAGCCAGACTCCACGCCCCGCTTCAAACCAATCGGATGAGACCAATGGGAGGAATGAACCCGATGAAACTGAAACTGACTACTCTGGCGCTGGGTGCGCTGATGGCCGCAGGCCCCGCCATGGCGGACCTGGTGTTCCCGTCGCTCAGCTACCGCACCGGCCCCTACGCCGCAGGCGGCATCCCCTTCGCGGATGGCTATGCCGACTATTTCACCCTGGTGAACGAGCGTGACGGCGGCATCGGCGGCGTCAAGGCGCGGGTGATCGAGTGTGAGACCGGCTACAACACCGAAAAAGGTGTGGAATGCTATGAATCCACCAAAGGCGAAGGCGCTCTGGTCTATCAACCGCTGTCCACCGGCATCACCTACCAGCTGATCCCAAAAACCGCCGCTGACGGTATCCCGCTTCACACCATGGGTTATGGCCGCACCTCGGCAGCCAACGGTAAAGTGTTCGGCAACGTCTTCAACTACCCGGCAAACTACTGGGATGGCGCCTCTGGCATCATCACCTACCTGCTGGACAGCAATGGCGGTGACATCAAAGGCAAGAAAATCGCTCTGCTGTATCACAACTCTGCCTATGGCAAGGAACCGATCCGCACTCTGGAAGAGCTGTCCAAGAAGCATGGCTTTGAGCTGTCGACCCTGCCCGTTGACCATCCCGGTCAGGAGCAGAAGTCCCAGTGGCTGCAGATCCGCCGTGACCGTCCCGACTATGTCGTGATGTGGGGCTGGGGCGTGATGAACCAGGTTGCCATCCAGGAAGCCGCAAACGTTCGCTTCCCGATGGAAAACTTCATCGGCGTCTGGTGGTCCGGTGCCGAGCATGACGTTCTGTCCGCAGGCGCCAAGGCTGACGGTTACAAGGCCGTGACCTTCCACAACGTTGGCCGTGATTTCCCGGTCTTTGACGACATCCAGACCTATGTTGTGGACAAAGGCCTGGCTGCAGGTGCGGGCGATCAGATCGGCAACGTGCTTTACAACCGCGGTATGTATGCGGCGATGCTGGCTGTCGAGGCCGCCAAGACCGCTCAGGAAATCCACGGTGTTGCGGATATCACTCCAGCGATGATGCGCGACGGCATGGAAGCTCTGGAAATGCCCGAAGCACGCATGTCCGCGCTCGGCATGCCCTACTTCGGCCCCTCCTTCAACGTCTCCTGTGAAAACCACGGTGGCCCCGGCCTCGTTGGCATGACCCAGTGGGATGCGGACACCAAGACCTGGAGCCTGATCTCGGACTTCCAGAAGACCGACACCTCGGTGATCCAGCCGCTGATCGAAGCCGACTCGGCCTCCTACGCGGAAGAAAACAAAATCGGCGGACGTTGTAACTGATCGTCTGCTTAGGTCCTGCCTCAGGGCGGGACCGGATCGCAAAATCTGGTGCGGCGGCCTGCTGCCGCACCACCTCCAAAGAGACACCGATCCGGGCGGTCCATGCGAGAATACAGCGCAGGACTGGAACCGGGCCAGGCCGCAACAGGCCGCGACCGCATGAGGACAAACTTTGATGCTCGACGCAGCAAACACCACCGATGTGCAGGCGGAAACCCTGCTTGAGGTCAACAATATCGAGGTGATCTACAACCACGTGATCCTCGTGCTGAAAGGCGTCAGCCTGAAGGTTCCAAAAGGCGGCATCACCGCGCTGCTGGGCGGCAATGGCGCGGGCAAGACGACAACGCTCAAGGCGGTGTCCAACCTGCTGCACTCGGAACGCGGCGAAGTGACCAAGGGGTCAATCAAGTATCGCGGTCAGGACATGCACGCGCTTGATCCCGCTGATGTGGTGCGCAAAGGTGTGATCCAGGTTATGGAAGGCCGCCATTGTTTCGAGCACCTCACCGTCGAAGAGAACCTTTTGACCGGCGCCTACACGCGCGGCGACAGCAAGGGCGATATCCAACGCGATCTGGAAATGGTCTACAGCTATTTCCCGCGCCTGAAGGAGCGCCGCAAATCGCAGGCGGGCTATACCTCGGGCGGGGAACAGCAGATGGTGGCCATGGGCCGCGCTCTGATGAGCCGCCCTGAAACCATCCTGCTGGACGAACCCTCCATGGGTCTGGCGCCGCAGCTGGTGGAGCAGATCTTTGGCATCGTGAAATCGATCAACGAGAATGAAGGCGTGACCTTCCTTCTGGCCGAACAGAACACCAACGTGGCGCTGCGCTTTGCCCACTATGGCTATATCCTGGAATCGGGCCGCGTGGTGATGGACGGCCCCGCTGCCGAACTGCGTGAGAACCCGGATGTGAAGGAATTCTACCTCGGCATGTCCGACGAAGGCCGCAAGAGCTTCCGTGATGTCCGATCCTATCGCCGCCGCAAACGGTGGCTGAGCTGATGCGGGATAGTAATGATATGAGTTTCTTTGACACACTCGAAACCCGCTCCGCTGATGAACGCGCTGCAGATCTGGCCAAGGCCCTGCCCGAACAGATCGCCCGTGCCAAATCTGCCCCCGGTTACGGGGCCTCCCTTGCGGATGTGGATCCGACAGTGATCACCGGCGCGGCGGATCTGGCGTCCTTGCCGGTGCTGCGCAAATCAGAGCTGAGCCGCGCTCAGGCCGAAAACGCGCCCTTTGGTGGCTTTACTGTGAAGCCTGCCCATGGGTTCGCGCATATCTTCCAGTCGCCGGGGCCGATTTACGAGCCGGGCGGCAGCGACCATGATTGGTGGCGCATGGGGCGTTTCCTGCATGCGGTCGGCATTGGCGCCGGGGATGTGGTGCAGAACTGCTTTGGCTACCACCTGACGCCTGCTGGCATGATCTTTGAAAGCGGGGCCCGCGCGGTGGGCGCTGCCGTTCTGCCGGCGGGCACCGGGCAAACGGAACTGCAGGTCACTGCGGCCCGTGATGTAGGCGCAACCGCCTATGCCGGTACGCCCGATTACCTGAAGGTGATCCTGGATAAGGCCGAGGCGATGGGTGTCACGCTCGGCTTCAAAAAGGCTGCTGTGGGGGGCGGAGCTCTGTTTCCGTCGCTGCGTCAGGAGTACGCCGACCGTGGCATCACCTGTCTGCAGTCCTACGCTACGGCGGATCTGGGCAATATCGCTTATGAAAGCGCCGCGATGGAGGGGATGATCGTCGACGAAAAGGTCATCGTCGAAATCGTCACCCCCGGCACCGGCACCCCCGTGGCACCGGGTGAGGTCGGTGAGGTGGTCGTGACCACTCTCAACCCCGACTATCCGCTGATCCGTTTTGCCACCGGGGATCTGTCGGCGGTATTGCCGGGTGTCTCGCCCTGTGGTCGCACCAATATGCGCATCAAGGGCTGGATGGGCCGTGCCGATCAGACCACAAAAATCAAAGGTATGTTCGTACGCCCCGAGCAGGTGGCAGCACTGGTCGACAAACACGATGAGATCGTCAAGGCCCGCGTCATCGCTGCCCGCGATGGTGAGATGGACACGATGACGGTTCAGATTGAAGCCAACGGCGGTGATGATATCACCTTTGGCAAATCGGTGATCGAAGTCCTGAAACTCAAGGGCAAGATCGAGGTGGTCGCACCCGGCTCCCTGCCCAAAGACGGGTTGGTGATCGAGGACCAGCGCACATACGACTGATTGGGCCTGACCCAATTGTACCAAGCAGCCGGGCGTCTGAATGGTCCGGCTGTTTGCTTTTGAATGCTCCCTGAGTTTCCTGCTGGAATTTCCGACATAAATGATCGAAATAGGACTGGTTCAGAACTGCGAAGAGATCACCCACGTCGATGACCGAGGCAAGCCACAGCCCTGACTATGCCCCAAAAGGCACCCGGCGCGGGCGCAAGGGCGGCACCGGCATCTTTGCGGCGCTCGGCTGGGCCGTGGCGCTGGCCTGCGTTCTACCTATGCTGGCGGTCGCATTGGCCGCGATGATCGGCGGGACTGAGACGATCAGCCACCTGGCTGAGACAGTCCTGCCGCGCTACCTGGGCACTACGGTGGTTCTCGTGGGCTTGGTTTCGCTTGGTACGCTTCTGGTGGGCGTTGGCGCGGCCTGGCTGGTGACCATGACCCGTTTTCCCGGCGTGCGGCTTTTCGAGGTCGCGCTTGTTCTGCCGCTGGCTTTTCCGGCCTATGTGCTGGCCTACGCTTATACCTTTGTTCTGGATCATCCGGGCATCGTACAGACAACGCTGCGGCAGGTGACGGGCTGGGGACCGCGCGACTACTGGTTCCCTGAGATCCGCTCGACCGGCGGCGCAGCGGTGATGCTGATCCTGGTGCTCTACCCCTATGTCTACCTCTTGGCGCGGGCGGCGTTTTTGCAACAAAGCGCAGGTGCCTTTCTGGCGGCGCGGGCCCTTGGCAAAAGCGCCTGGGAGGCTTTCTGGCGCGTCAGCCTGCCAATGGCGCGACCTGCTATTGCTTCGGGCGTGCTGCTGGCGGTGATGGAGACGATCGCGGATTTCGGCACAGTCTCCTATTTCGGGGTTCAGACCTTTGCGACCGGTATTTACACCAGCTGGTTCTCTCTGGCGGACCGGGCCGGGGCGGCGCAGCTGGCGCTGTGTCTCTTGAGTTTCGCACTGATGCTGGCGGTGGTCGAGCGCTCTACCCGCGGCAAGGCGCGCTATCATCAGGCGGGGAAGCACCACGCTGAAATGCCTCCGGCAGAGTTGACGGGAGGGCGCGCGGCGGCGGCCTGGATCCTCTGTGCGATCCCGGTTGCCTTGGGCTTCCTTCTGCCGGTGGTGATCCTTTTCAACATGGGGCTGCAGTCGGAGCAGGATCTGCTGAGCCGCCGCTATGTCGGTTTTATCCAGAACTCGCTGGTGCTTGCCTCGGTCGCCGCCATGCTGACGGTGCTGGCGGCGGTAGCGCTGGGGTTCTATCAGCGGCTGCGTCCGGGGCGCGGGTCGTCGACGGCCGCCTATATGTCACGCCTGGGATATGCGGTGCCGGGCGGGGTGATTGCAGTAGGGCTGATGGTGCCCTTTGCAGCCTTTGACAATGCGCTGGATGCCTGGATGCGCGCCACCTTTGACATCCGCACCGGGCTTTTGATCACCGGATCGATCTGGCTGTTGGTGGCCGCCTATATGGTGCGCTTTCTGGCTGCAGCCCTTGGCGCCTATGAGAGTGGCCAGTCCACGGTCCATGCCAATATGGATGCGGCGGCGCGGTCTCTGGGGCAAAGCCCCTTGGGCATGCTGCGCCGGGTGCATCTGCCGATCCTGACGCCCAGCCTTCTGACGGCGCTTTTGATCGTCTTTGTGGACGTGATGAAGGAACTGCCAGCCACGCTGATCATGCGCCCATTCAATTATGACACGCTGGCGGTGCAGGCCTATCGCCTTGCCTCGGACGAACGGCTGGAAGGGGCGGCAGTGCCATCCCTTGTAATCATGGCCGTCGGGTTGTTGCCGGTGATCCTGATCTGCCGCCAGGTGGGGCGTCGCTGATAGGCCTAACTATGCCACCAGGCATCAATCTGCTCGGGCGTTATTCTGTCCGAAAGGCCCAACCCGACCAAAAGCGTTTCGTCTGCCTCGCAATGGCGGGCCTCGACGTGGCGTCCCACGATATGCAACTGATAGGCACCGCCAGAGGTCAGTACGTAGCCCTTCATCCGATAAAGACCTGTTGGCCGGTTTGCCAGCTTTTCGCCCAATGTACGGCGGTCCAGCGGGTCTTTGCTTTGATAGTGCCAGGTGGCATAGGATGGATGCACTGTTGAGGGGCGGCCCTTGGGCAGGGGGACAACGTCCAACAACAGATCAGATACCGGCGCCCCGTTCAAAACCGTGGGCGTGCGGGCGCCGATTTCTTTCAGCTTTTTCTTTAGCTCAGAACCCAGCTCTTCGCATTTCGACACCAAGGTCAGATCTGCCGCACGGATTTGCTGGGTCAGCTGTGGGGCAATGTCATCATCGTCGAACAGCGCCAGGGCATTGTCTCCGTCCACAATGGTTATGATGCCAGCGTAGCTGAAGCCGCTTTCGGTCATGACTGTATTGGTTATGGCAATCGGATCTGACACTCCGCTTGCCTCTATGATGAGATGGCAGGGCTGCGTTTCGCGCTGTGCAATCTGGCGCAGTGTCATCGCAAGGTCGGTCCCCATGGTGCAACAAATGCAACCGTTGGAAAGTGCGATGGCATCCGTCTCAGCGTCACCAATCAACTCTGCGTCGATGTTGATAGCGCCAAAATCATTGACGACGACCGCGAGTTTCAGGCCGTGATCTTCGGCCAGAAGGCGATTGATCAGGCTGGTCTTTCCTGCGCCAAGGTATCCGCTTATGACGGTGACTGGGAGCCTTTTCACAGCAGGGCTCCATGTGTTCCGGTCAATGATCCGGTGTTTGGGCAAGCCTGCATGTGTATCAATCCCCCTCTCAAAAAAACTTCGCGATCTATAAGGGCCGAACGGCCTCAGGTCCAGAAGTTCAGGAAGAAAGTTAGCGTGTTCACCAAGCGAAATCGGAAGATTTTGGGGTTTGTTGAGTGTTTCCGCCAAAATGAAGGGCTGAGTCGTTTTTCACGCTCACTTTTTGATGCGCCTTGGTTGGGATCGAAAGAAGGCGCAAAACGCTTTGCGCCTTCTCTCATGTGATTCGCGGATTACTTCCAGCCGACCGCGTTAAAGATCTTCTGAGCTTCGGGGATGTTCTTGGCGACCTCGGAGAGATTCACATCGTCAGGCTTGAAGTGCCCGAGGGCCGCGATGCTGGGGGCAAGGCCAACGCCGGGGACTGCGGGAAACTCATCGTTGCCGGCCGAGAAATACTGCTGCGCCTGATCGGACGCGAGGTATTCCAGGAACTTGATAGCGTTCTCGCGGTTCGGGGAGTGGGCTGCCACGCCGCCGCCAGAGAGGTTCATGTGGGCGCCTTCGGCGTTCTGCGACGGGAAGACCCAGCCGATCATGTCACGGGAATCGGACAGGCCTTTGACGTCTTTGCGAATTGAACGGGCAAAGTAATAGCTGTTGGCCACCGAGATTTCGCACTCGCCCGACACGATCCCGCGCAGCTGATCGGTGTCACCGCCCTGCGGTTCACGCGCCATGTTGGCAACCACGCCTTCGGCCCAGGATGTGGCAGCCTCGGCGCCGTGATGGGTGATGATCGAGGCCAGCAGAGTCTGGTTGTAGGTGTTGGTGGACGAGCGGATGCAGACCTGACCTTTGTAGGCGGGATCCGCCAGGTCCAGATAGGTCTGGGGCGGGTTTGCAACATCTGCTTTGTCGAAAAAGATGATACGCGCGCGCTGGGAGAAGCCGAACCACTGGTTGTCTTCATCCTGCAGATAGCCGGGAACGCGGGCTTCCAGTGTTGCGCTGTCGATGGATTGCAGCACGCCGGCGTCTTTTGCGCGGGCAAGGCGCGACGTGTCTACGGTCAGCAGGATATCCGCAGGGGAGTTCTCGCCTTCGGCCTGCATGCGGGCAATCAGCTCATCCGCCTTGCCTTCGATACGGTTGATGCGGATGCCGGTGGCCTCTTCGAAATCAGAGTACAGGCGCTCGTCAGTGTCGTAGTGGCGCGAAGAATAGAGGTTCACTTCGCCTTCTGCAGCAGCAGAGGTTGCCATGGTGGCTGCCAGGGCTCCGGCCAGGATCGTGGTTGCTTTGGACATGTTTTCTCCCATCAAACAAGGTGCTCGTTTCTGACTGATTTAGTCAATTATATGATTCCAGGATGAATGAAAACAAAAACCGACAGTTTTACTTGGAAAACTGTTTCCCTCTTGCGAGACTTTGCTGGCAGTCCTTGCCGCCATGCAAAACACAAAAAAACCGCATCCGAGGATGCGGTTTTCGAAATGTCGCTGTGACTGTTGCCAGCCCGTACCAATCAGCCTTGGCGTGCTTTGAAGCGGCGCTGGGTCTTGTTGATCACGTATACGCGGCCCTTGCGACGCACAACGCGGCAGTCACGGTGCCGGTTCTTGAGCGAGCGGAGCGAGTTCTTGACCTTCATGGTCCTTCTCCTGTTCTGCGGCGCGAACCAGCGCCTGGGTTAGCGGGTGTTCCGATCCGTGGACCAAAACAATGAATTCATGGTGGGCGATACAAGGTTCGAACTTGTGACCCCTTCGATGTCAACGAAGTGCTCTACCGCTGAGCTAATCGCCCATGAAACCCTTGCAACACCTGGCCCCATAAAACAAACGGGGCGCGGGGTGCCGCGCCGGTGAAGGGGTCTATAATAAGAGTCGCGGAAGGGTGCAAGAGCTTTTGACCCCAGAAATTTCCGCTCTATGCTATTTCTAAGTTTCATGGGGCCAGAGCCGCAATGTCAGACGACGCATTTTCTGTATTTTCACCACAGGACCTTTGCTCTGCGGCTGTTTTTGCGTCGCCGCATAGCGGCAGCGACTATCCTGAGCATTTCTTGCAGGAAACGATTCTCGACAATCAGCGCATCCGCAGTTCCGAGGATGCCTTTGTGGATCAGCTTTTCTCGGCGGCTCCCGACTATGGTGCCCCTTTGCTGACAGCCAAGAAACCGCGGGCCTATCTTGATCTCAACCGTTCCCCCGAAGAGCTGGACCCGGCACTGATCGAGGGCGTTGCTCGTCGTGGGCAGAATCCCCGTGTGGCCTCGGGTTTGGGGGTCATTCCGCGGGTTGTAGCCGGTGGACGGGCCATTTATCGCGGCAAGCTTCCTGTGGCGGAGGCGCACAGACGCATAGAAAACTATTGGAAACCCTACCATCGCGCGTTGCAGCGTCTTCTGGACCAGGCACATGAACGGTTCGGACAAGCGATTCTGGTGGACTGTCATTCCATGCCTCACGAGGCGCTGGAGTCCATGCCACGGCGCGCTGGCTATCTGCCGGATGTGGTGCTCGGGGATCGCTTTGGCGCCGCTGCCTCGGGGGAGATCGTCGACAGGATCGAAGCCGCCTTTGCCCGCAGCGGTTTGCGAGTCGCCCGCAACGCGCCTTTTGCCGGGGCCTATATCACGCAGAGTTATGGTCGCCCGTCGCGCAATCAGCACGCGGTACAGGTAGAAATCGACCGGTCCCTTTACATGGACGAAGATGCAATCCGGCCGAATCAGAACTTTGCCGCGCTGCAAGAGGCGCTGTGCGATGTGATTGCGGATATCACGGGCTCAGAGCGTCAAAGCCGGGATGTTAAGGAAGCTGCGCCAATGCCACGCCCACTGGCAGCAGAGTAACGACGGCCCGCTGACCCTCGCCTAGCGCAGGGCGCGACCTTTGAGAATGGCGCCTTTGCCAAATCGCTTTCGGATCGCATCGCTGGCGCGTTCGGCCTCGGCTCTCTTGCCCGCCTGTGGATCCAGGAGGTCGCCTGTGTCGTCGGCCTGACCTGCGGGAACCAGCTCGGAAATACCGCAGCCGAGCAGGCGATAGGGCCCTTCATTGCCAACCTGGTCCAACAGCGCGCGGGCGGTGCGATAGATGGTGTCAGCCATCTGGGTTGGGCTGCGTAGAGCCGTGCGCCGGGTCAGCGCGCTGTGGTTGGCCCGTTTCAGTTTCAGCGTCACAACACGCCCGGCCTTCTCTTTGGCTTTGGCGCGATCCGAGACCTGTTCGGCCAAGCGCCAAAGATGGCCGTCCAACACCTCGGTGCTGGCTGTGTCCTCAAAAAAGGTCGTCTCCTTGGAGATAGATTTGACAGGTGCATTGGCCGAGACGCGCCGCCTGTCCTCGCCGCGCGCAAGATGCCAAAGCCGATCCCCCATCGAGCCGAACCGGGCATGAAGGTCCTGCCGTTCCCATCTTAAGAGGTCTGCAAAGCTGCGAATCCCGGCGCGGTCCAGCGAGGCTTGCGCCGCAGGGCCAATGCCCCAGATCAGCCGGACAGGTTTGTCGCGCAGAAACTCCGCCGTTTCCGCCTTGCCAATCACCGAAAACCCGCGCGGTTTATCAAGGTCCGATGCGACCTTGGCCAGGAACTTGTTGTGGCTAAGGCCGATGGAGCCGGTGATCCCCAGCTCGTCTTTCATGCGTTTGACCAGCCGCGCCAGCATCACCGCAGGCGGCGCACCATGCAGTTTTTCGGTGCCCGACAGATCCATGAAGGCCTCGTCAAGCGACAAGGGTTCGACGTCCGGCGTCAGCTCATACATCATGTCGCGGATGGCGCGGCTCACCTCGGCGTAGACCTGCATGCGGGGTTTGATCACCACCGCATCGGGGCAGAGCTTCAGCGCTTGGAACATTGGCATGGCGGATTTCACGCCGCGAATGCGGGCCACATAGCAGGCGGTGGAGACCACCCCGCGCCGCCCGCCGCCAATGATCACCGGCTTGTCGGCAAGGCTCGGGTCATCGCGTTTCTCAACACTGGCATAGAAGGCGTCGCAATCCATATGGGCAATGCTGAGCGAGAACA
This sequence comes from Pseudophaeobacter sp., assembly GCA_027019165.1. Lineage (GTDB taxonomy): Bacteria > Pseudomonadota > Alphaproteobacteria > Rhodobacterales > Rhodobacteraceae > Phycobacter. The sequence continues at coordinate 10,254 of JALUXC010000025.1, read as the reverse complement.
GCTCATCATGCACCTTGACGCGCGGGCTGCCACATTGAGGACAGCGCTGCGGGCGGCGCGGCGGAACCGTCACCTGCTGCAGGCAGTCTCGGCACAGGGCTGCGGGGGAGGGAGACATGAGAAGACGCCTCAGTTGGTCGTTGCTGCGAGAGGGGATCAGTGTACTGTGCGCCCACGAGCTTGTCTTTAGGCCATTGCATGGGCAGATGCAGATCATGACATTTTCTGGCGCCAAGCTTGCCCTGTTTCTAGGGCCGCAACTCGTTGTGATCCAGCGCGACGACAAACCCGACATTCCCTATCCCGGTCACTGGGATCTGCCCGGCGGCGGGCGCGAAGGTGATGAAACGCCCGAGGCCTGCGCGCTGCGCGAAACCGAAGAGGAAATCGGCCTGCGGCTGCACCCTGCTGACATTTCCTGGGTGCGGCACTATCAGCGCCCGCGCGGTCGTGTCTGGTTTTTCGTCTCGCATCAGCCTGTCGGACTGGTGTCGCAGATCCGGCTTGGCTCGGAAGGGCAGCGGTGGCGGTTGATGAGTCCGCAGGAGTATTGCACGCATTCTTTGGCCGTGCCGCATTTCGTCACGCAGCTCCGCGACTATCTTGATCGAGGATCCTGAGCCGCCCTTTTGGTGTCTCGTATTTCAATAAGAAAATCCCCCGCACGTGATGGCGGGGGCAGGTGACGAACCTCAGGAAGACCAGTTCGTCTGGGGAGTGTTGTCTCCAGACTCGCCGATCCGCCCGTGTGACGCAAATTTTGCGCCCGTAAAAACTGTTCGCGTCTCCGAGCCCTGTGCCCTTGGGGACACAGGGCAGTCTACGACTGTATGCAGCTTGGGCTTGGTATTCTTGTTAAATATTATGAGGTTGACGCATGGTCACCTGCCTTTGATTGCCAAAATCCTTCCGAGCTGCCGCGCGATCATGACCACGCCAATCTGCTTAAAAACTGTGCAGAAATGGTCCATCCATCCGTATCTTGTACGAAACGGCGGCTGGGTTTTTCCGTTTCGGAGGTCGTTTTGCACCGCGACTCTGGGAGATTTTACCCACGATTTGGCTGATTTGCCTGTGGGCTGCGCAGCTCTTCCAGGATGGCTTCTGCGGCTTTGCGCGGTTCAGCGGCTTTCCAGATCGGCCGACCGACAACGATGTGATCGGCGCCATCGGCTACGGCTGTGGCGGGTGTGGCGACACGTTTCTGATCACCCAAGTCCGCACCGGCCGGCCGCACGCCTGGGGTGACGATCAGTTTGCCTTGCGCTTCGGGAAGGGCGCGGATCAGGGCAGCCTCCTGCGGGCTGGCGATGACGCCATCGGCGCCTGCAGCAAAGGCATTTCCGGCCCGCTCCTGCACCAGATCGCGGATCTCGCCGGGTTTAATCAGCGCGCTGTCCAGATCGGCGCGATCCAGCGAGGTGAGGATGGTCACGGCAAGGATCTTCATCTCCTTGCCCGCCGCGCCTTCCTTGGCGGCGCGCACCACATAGGGGTCGCCATGCACGGTCAGAAAGTCGAGATCGAATTGCGCCAGTCCGCGCACCGCGTTTTCCACCGTGGCGCCGATGTCGAACAGCTTCATGTCGAGGAAAATGCGCTTGCCGTGTTCCTGTTTCAGCTCATTCGCAAGCGCCAGCCCGCCGCCCGTCAGCATGCCGAGGCCGATCTTGTAGAAAGAGACCGCATCGCCCAGCGTCTCGGCCAGCTTGAGCCCCTCAAGCGCATTGGGGACATCCATGGCGACAATCAGACGGTCATCGGCAAGCGGTATGGTGGCGGACATGGCAGGTCTCCGGTTTGCTGGGGCACGGGAAAAAAGGAAATTGCGCTTTCCTAATCCTTACGCAGCAGTTCGAAAACCCTAAAAAGCAAGGCATATGGCGCCTCTTTCACTGCAGCGAATTTGATCAAGGTCAGAGAAAATGAACCGCTTTCGGGTCATCATGCCCTTGAAGGGAGGCCAAGACTTCCCAAGTTGATCTGTGAGGCCCGAACCGGGGCGTGCCGCCAAGCGGGCGCTGCCATATTGATCGGGCGCTTGTAAAAGGAGAGAGAGATGGACTTGAGCAAGTTCACTGAGCGTGCACGCGGTTTCGTGCAGGCGGCGCAGACCATTGCCCTGCGCGAAGAGCACCAGCGCATGGTGCCCGAACACCTCTTGAAAGCTTTGATGGATGATGAGCAGGGGCTTGCGGCCAACCTGATCACCCGCGCGGGCGGTGATGCCAGCCAGGTTGCGGGATCGGCAGATGCAGCCGTCTCCAAACTACCCAAAGTCAGCGGCGATGCGGGTCAGATGTATCTGGACCAGCAGACCGCCCGTGTACTGGATGAGGCCGCAAAGATCGCTGACAAGGCAGGCGACAGTTTTGTTCCGGTTGAGCGCGTTCTGATGGCGCTTTGCATGGTCAAATCCAAGGCCAAGGATGCTCTGGAGGCAGGCGACGTCACCGCGCAAAAGCTGAACGAGGCGATCAACGATATCCGCAAGGGTCGCACGGCAGACAGCGCCACGGCCGAGGAAGGCTATGACGCGCTCAAGAAATATGCTCGCGATCTGACCGAGGCCGCCCGCGAAGGCAAGATCGACCCAATCATTGGCCGGGACGAGGAAATCCGCCGCGCCATGCAGGTTCTCAGCCGCCGCACCAAGAACAACCCGGTGCTGATCGGTGAGCCAGGTGTCGGTAAAACCGCCATTGCCGAAGGCATGGCACTGCGTATCGTCAATGGCGATGTGCCTGAGTCTTTGCGTGACAAGCAGCTTCTGGCGCTTGACATGGGCGCGCTGATTGCCGGAGCGAAGTATCGCGGCGAATTCGAAGAACGGCTGAAAGCCGTCCTGACCGAAGTGACCGAGGCTGCCGGTGAAATCATCCTCTTCATCGACGAGATGCACACCCTTGTGGGCGCGGGCAAAGGCGATGGCGCCATGGATGCAGCCAACCTGATCAAGCCTGCGCTGGCGCGGGGCGAATTGCACTGCATCGGCGCCACCACGCTCGATGAATACCGCAAATACGTGGAGAAAGACGCGGCATTGGCCCGCCGGTTCCAGCCCGTGATGGTGACTGAGCCGACGGTGGAGGACACGATCTCCATCCTGCGCGGCATCAAGGAGAAGTACGAGCTGCACCATGGCGTACGTATTGCCGATGCGGCTCTGGTGGCGGCGGCGACCCTGTCGAACCGTTATATCACCGACCGCTTCCTGCCGGACAAGGCCATCGACCTGATGGACGAAGCCGCCAGCCGGTTGCGCATGCAGGTGGACAGCAAGCCCGAAGAGCTGGACGCGCTGGATCGTCAGATCCTGCAGATGCAGATCGAAGAAGAAGCGCTGAAGCTCGAAGACGATGCCGCCTCGCGCGATCGCCTTGAAAGCCTGCAAAAGGAACTGTCGGACCTGCAAGAACAAAGCGCCGAGATGACCGCCCAGTGGCAGGCCGAACGCGACAAGCTGGCCGGTGCCCGCGATCTGAAAGAGCAGCTCGACAAGGCCCGCGCCGAACTCGACATCGCCAAGCGTGACGGCAACCTCGCCCGCGCCGGCGAGCTGTCCTATGGCGTCATTCCTGGGCTGGAAAAACAGCTGGCCGAGGCGGAGGAGAAGGAACAGCAGGGTCTGATGGTCGAAGAGGCCGTGCGCCCCGAACAGATCGCCGGTGTGGTCGAACGCTGGACCGGCATCCCGACCTCCAAGATGCTGGAGGGCGAGCGTGAGAAGCTGTTGCGGATGGAAGACGATCTGCACGCCCGTGTGATTGGCCAGAATTCGGCCGTCACCGCGGTCTCCAATGCGGTGCGCCGCGCGCGGGCTGGCCTAAACGACGAAAACCGCCCGCTGGGCAGCTTCCTTTTCCTTGGGCCGACCGGCGTCGGCAAGACCGAGCTGACCAAGGCCGTGGCCGACTTCCTGTTCGATGATGACAACGCAATGGTGCGGATCGACATGTCAGAGTTCATGGAAAAACACGCTGTGGCGCGGCTGATCGGCGCTCCTCCGGGCTACGTCGGCTACGAGGAAGGCGGCGTTCTGACCGAGGCCGTGCGGCGGCGCCCCTATCAGGTGGTCCTGTTCGACGAGGTCGAAAAGGCGCACCCGGATGTGTTCAACGTGCTGCTCCAAGTGCTGGATGACGGGATGCTGACCGATGGTCAGGGCCGCACCGTCGATTTTAAGCAGACGCTGATCATCCTGACCTCGAACCTTGGCGCGCAGGCGCTGAGCCAGCTGCCCGAGGGCGCCGATGCAGCCGACGCCAAGCGTGACGTGATGGATGCGGTGCGGGCGCACTTCCGGCCGGAGTTCCTCAACCGTCTGGACGAGACGATCATCTTTGACCGTCTGGCCCGCGCGGATATGGACGGCATCGTCAAGATCCAGCTCAAGCGGCTTGAGAGACGTCTGGCCGATCGCAAGATCACGCTGCAGCTGGATGAGGGCGCGATGACCTGGCTGGCCGATGAAGGTTATGATCCGGTCTTTGGGGCCCGCCCGCTCAAGCGCGTGATCCAGCGCGCCTTGCAGAACCCGCTGGCCGAGCTGCTCTTGGCCGGGGATATCCGGGACGGCGACACCGTTCCGGTCTCTGCCGGGGCCGAAGGGCTGATCATCGGGGATCGTATCGGCACCAGCGACAGACCCAAGCCGGACGATGCAGTGGTGCACTAAGCGCCATGCCGTGAAATGAACAAGGCCCGCCAGATTTGGCGGGCCCTATTTTTTTGGTGATTGGCGCTATGACTGTGCCAGTATGGACTCAGAAGTCATCCCAGCCGTTCACCACAGCCGCGCGGGCAGGGGTGGGCGCCAACGCTGGGGCCTTTGCGACTGGGGCAACGGGGCGGACACCGGTAGTGCCACTGGTTCGGAACTGCGCCACTTGTTGCGACAGTTCCTTTGCGGTGCTGGCCATGGTCTGGCTCGCCTCTGTCGCCTCTTCCACCATGGCGGCGTTGCTTTGGGTGACCTCATCAAGCTGACCCATGCCGGTGTTGATCTCCGACAGGGTGGCAGATTGTTCCTGCGTTCCCCGCGCGATGTCGCTGACATGACCGGAAATCGTGCTGACGCTTTCGATGATGGTTTTCAATTCCCCACCCGCGCGGCCCACCAGATCGACCCCATGCACCACATGTGTGGAGCTTTCGGTAATCAGCTGTTTGATCTCGCTTGCTGCTTCGGTCGAACGTTTGGCAAGCGCGCGCACTTCGGAGGCGACAACGGCAAAGCCGCGCCCCGCTTCACCGGCGCGGGCAGCTTCGACCCCGGCATTAAGCGCGAGAAGGCTGGTCTGGAAAGAAATATCGTCAATCACAGTCAGGATGGTCGAGATCTTTTCCGAGGAGGCCTTGATCTGATCCATCGCATCGATCGCTTCCTGCACCACGGTGCTGCTGCCCTCGGCGGTTGCCTTTGCGCCGGTAACGATCTGCTCCACGTCCCGCGCACCCTGGGCGGCGGATTTGACGGTGGAAGTCAGCTCTTCGATGGCGGCGGCTGTCTCTTCCAGCGTGGCGGCCTGCGTTTCGGTGCGTGTGGACAATTCGGTCGAGGAATGGCTGATCTCTTCTGCCGTGTGCTCCACCGTGCCAGAGACGGATTTCACGGTCGAAATCACCGTTTCCAGCTGCGTCACCGCCTCGTTGAAATCACGCGCCACAGCGCCCAGATCTTCGATGTCGGAGACCGGGATCCGGTGATCCAGTGCCCCGTTGCGCAGGGCAACCAGCCCGCGCGAAATATCCTGAATGGCCTTTCGGCGATGGGTGACATTGGTGCCCAGCTTGACGATTTTGCGAACCTGGCCGTCTGAGTTTATCACCGGCGCAAAAGTGGCCTGTATCCATATTTCCGAACCGGACTTGCACCGCATCGGGTACTGATCTGTGAAATGCTCCCCTTTGCGCAAGGCCGACCACAGAGACTTGTAATCGCCACTGGCCGCATAGTCGGGTGCCAGCAGAATGGTGTGATTCTTGCCAATCAGCTCGGCCTCGGAATAGCCGGTTGAAGTGAGGAAATTCTCATTGGCGCGCAGGATTGTTCCATCAGGGCCGAATTCAATCACGGCCTGTGTTTTTTCCAAGACACCCAGAATGCCAAGCAGCTCTTCCTGGTCTTGCGCACGTTCGGCTGTCTTGAATTTAAAAAACATGAGACCTCTTCTTCAGCAAGATGTGCCCGGTGGGCGTCATGAAGAGGTGATATTTTTGTGGTGTTAAATTTGCGCTAATTTTCTGAGCGCTATCGGTTTGAAGACGCTGAAACTTTTGCGCGCAGGCCGAAAGTTGTCGGCCTGCCGGTGTTGCGAGCGTTGCCAGTGTTTCGTGTTCTGATCCGCCTGAGCCACGGACCAGATCATTCTTCGATGGCTTCACGCACGATGCCGTCCAGCAGCTCCTGGATGACTTGCATGTCCCCTGCGGGAAAGGCGCGGTAGCCGATGGTGATTTCCTCTTTGCCGGGGAACTGGGCGACAAAGATGTCGTATGGGCAGAACATGATGTTCATCGGATCGGCCTCCATCACCTGCCGGGACAGCTGGGCCGAGCAGAAAGAATAGACATCCGCCTTTTCGAACAGAACGATATCGGATCCCACATCGGCCCGGGTGCGCTCTAACATGTCGCCCACGTGGCTGATGTGATCCACCAGAAGTCCGCGGTCGGTGATGGCGTTCTCAAGGCCAAAGGTCACATCGTCAAAGGACAGGGTCGTGGTATAGCTGACCATGTCCTCTGCCACGGCGGTGGTGGCGATGGACAGAGCCGTGACCGAGGCCGCAAGGGTGGCAACAATGGATTTCATGGATAATCTCCCTTTTGTGAGCAGTGCTCGCTTGTCCGCCCCGGCATTCCTCCCCAGTCTAGAAGAGCGGGGGCGGCGGTGTCATCGGCCGCGCGCCTCGTTTGGCATATATACTATCATATAGGAGTTTTTGAATGGGTATTGCGGCGAATGCCATGGAATTCCTGGCGCTGGCTTTTGTGTTTGTCCTTGGGGCGACAGGTCTTGTTGTGCTCATCCTGTTTGTTGTGGACAGGTTACAGACAAGGGACGCCATCCGCCGTAACTATCCCGTGATCGGGCGGTTTCGGCATATCTTCAGCGCGCTGGGTGAGTTCTTCCGGCAGTATTTCTTTGCCATGGATCGCGAAGAGCTGCCCTTTAACCGGGCGCAGCGTGAATGGGTCGGCCGCGCCTGCGAGGGCAAGGGCAATACCGTCGCCTTTGGTTCGACCCGCAACACATCGGTGCCGGGAACGGCAATTTTTGTGAATGCGCCCTTTCCGCCGCTCGACGATCAATATGCCAAATCCGAACCCATGGTGATCGGCGCCGGCGCGCGGGTGCCCTACCGTGCGCCGTCGTTCTTCAACATTTCGGGCATGAGCTATGGCGCGCTCTCCCGCCCTGCCGTGCGCGCCCTCAGCCGGGGCGCGCGTGAGGCAGGCGTCTGGATGAACACAGGTGAGGGCGGTCTCAGCCCGTTCCACCTTGAGGGCGGCTGCGACATTGTTTTCCAGATCGGCACCGCGAAATACGGTGTACGCGATGAGCATGGTAACCTGAGCGACGACAAGCTGCGCAAAGTGGCTGAGCATCCTTGCGTGCGGATGTTTGAGCTCAAACTCTCGCAAGGGGCGAAGCCGGGGAAGGGTGGTATTCTGCCCGCCGCCAAGGTCAACGCCGAGATTGCCAAGATTCGCGGCATCCCCGAAGGCAAGGCCAGCATCTCTCCGAACCGTCACCCTGAGATCGGCACCTATGATGAGCTGCTCGATATGATCGCCCGGGTGCGCGAGGTCACTGGAAAGCCTGTAGGGATCAAGACCGTGGTCGGCTCTGAAGTGGCCATGCGCGAGATGTTCATGAACATCGCCTCCCGCCCCGAGGCATCGCCGGACTTTATCACTATCGATGGCGGTGAAGGGGGAACAGGGGCGGCCCCCATGCCCCTGATCGATCTGGTCGGCATGTCCGTGCGCGAGGCGTTGCCCATGGTCTGCAACCTGCGCGATGAATACGGGCTGAAGGACCGCATCCGCCTGATCTCCAGCGGTAAGCTGGTCAACCCCGGCGACGTGGCCTGGGCGCTGGCGGCGGGGGCTGATTTTGTAACCTCGGCGCGGGGCTTCATGTTCTCGCTGGGCTGTATCCAGGCGCTCAAATGTAACAAGAACACATGTCCCACCGGTATCACCACCCATGACGCTCGCCTCCAAAAGGGGCTGGTGGTCGAAGACAAATATATGCGCGTGGCCCGCTATGCCAAGGAAGTGATCCACGAGGTCGAAACCATCGCACATTCCGTTGGGGTGACGGAACCGCGCAAGCTGCGCCGCCGTCATGTGCGGATGGTTCTGGATGACGGTACCTCGCGCCCGATGAATGAGATCATGCCAAGTTACAGTGCCATCGCGGACTCGTGACAGGATATGTTTTGGCAGGCTGGGCCTGCTGCGCTAGCTCTGGTTCAAGAACAGAAAAGGAGCGCTCAAATGGCCCGTCGCTGGACCAACACCCTGACACCTGAGGATGTCACCCCAGAGGCTGCCTTCTGGAACCGCCGCCAGATCATCGCCGGGATGGCGGGGATGGGTCTTGCCTCGCTTGCGGGGCCGGTGCGGGCCGCAGAGGGCGATCTGGAGCCAAACAGCTGGGACGACGTCACCAGCTATTGCAACTTCTATGAGTTCGGAACCGGGAAGAGTGACCCGAAGACTTATGCGGGCCGGATGACCACCTCGCCGTGGAGCGTCAAGATCGACGGGCTGGTGGATAAACCCGGTGACTATGACTTCCAGCAGATCCTGGGCGAGATGACCATTGAGGAGCGCATCTACCGGTTCCGCTGTGTCGAGGCCTGGTCGATGGTGGTGCCCTGGAACGGGTTTGAACTGGCTGACCTCCTGAACATGGCAGGCGTTCAGGAGGGGGCAAAGTACGTTGCCTTTGAAACCCTCTACCGGCCCGAAGAAATGCCGGGCACCGCCTACCGCGTGCTGGACTGGCCCTACCGTGAAGGGCTGCGCCTTGATGAGGCCATGCATCCCCTGACCCTGATGGCAACGGGGATCTTCGGGAAGCCTTTGCCCAACCAGAACGGCGCACCGCTGCGGCTGGTGGTGCCGTGGAAATACGGCTTCAAGTCGATCAAATCGATTGTCCGCATCACCCTTACAGATCAGGAGCCGCCAACCAGCTGGAACATGGCTAACGCGCGTGAATACGGCTTCTACAGCAATGTGAACCCCAATGTGGATCATCCGCGCTGGAGTCAGGCCACCGAACGGCGGATCGGCAGTGGCATGTTCGCCAGCCGCGAGCCAACCTTGATGTTCAATGGCTATGAGGAAGAGGTCGCCTCTCTCTACGCGGGCATGGATCTAACCAAACAGTTCTGATGGAGCGCGTGAACCAAACCCTGCGCCGGATCCCGGTCTGGAGTATCTACCTGTTGGGGCTACTGCCCCTGCCGTGGCTCTTTTATCTCGGCCTCACTGGCGATTTGGGGCCGGAGCCGGTGAAGGCGCTGGAACATGAATATGGTGAACTGGCGCTCAAGCTTCTGGTCCTGGTTCTTGCGGTCACGCCGCTGCGCCGATTTCTGGGCCTCAACCTGATGAAGTTCCGCAGGGCGCTGGGCGTGTTGTGTTTTGCCTATGTGGTTGCGCATCTTCTGGTCTGGTTGGTGCTGGATGTTCAGATCCCCTCGCAAATCCTCGCGGACATCGTAAAACGTCCCTACATCACCGTGGGCATGGTGGCTTTCCTGCTCATGCTTCCACTGGCCGCAACGTCCAACACTGTGTCCGTGCGCCGTCTCGGATCCGGTTGGCGCAAGCTTCACCGCCTGACCTATCCCGTCGCCGTGCTCGGAGCCGTCCACTATGTCCTCTTGGTGAAAGGCTTCCAGATCGAACCCCTGGTCTATTTGGCGATGATCCTTCTGCTTCTTGTCCTGCGCCTGCCGATTTCTCCCCCAAGATCGGCTATCCGGGCGCGCGAGTAGGCGTCCACAAAGGAAAGAACTGCTCAGCAATTGTGCAGATGAAAGTTTTTTGACGAAATCGCATTTTTTCTCTTGCGCCTTTCGGGAAGTATCCATAAATAGCCCTTCACCGGCGGCGCTGAGGCGGTGTTGGGGACGCTCAGGAGAGACTGGGGCATTCGGAATAGGGTGGGGCGGTAGCGCTAAGTGATTAGCGATACGGTCTTGTTTGGGCCTCTTGGTTCCTGGG
>JALUXC010000024.1 GCA_027019165.1 Pseudophaeobacter sp. | reverse complement strand
GGACAAAACAAAGTCCTCAAGTAGCAAAGCGGTAGGACATACAAACTGCCGCGGGATGGAGCAGCCAGGTAGCTCGTCAGGCTCATAACCTGAAGGTCGTAGGTTCAAATCCTACTCCCGCAACCAAATATAACTGAATACTATTAGTAGCTTGCAACCGCGCCTCGCCAGAGTGCGCGGACGTCGGCGTTCCAGTGACACAGTCCGGATATCGGGATTTGCTAAGGTGGCAGCAAAGTGACTCCGTATCGCCGCCAAAAGGACGGAAACTGGCACTTTTTGACCGGCCGAAAAGCTGATCCATCATTCTGAACTCGCCAGCCAATACGCCTCCTATGAGAACCCGGTAAGTACACGGCGCGTTTGGCGGATGCTTGACTGGAACCGTCCTTCGGCAGGGGGGCGGCTATGGCAACGCCTTGGCTGAGACGATCATCGCCCTGTTCAAAACCGAGGTCATCAATTGGCTGGGGACGTGGAAATCCAAAGCTCAGGTCGAGCGGAACGCGCTGCAATGGGCCGCTTGGTTCAACAAAGACCGCCTGCATGAGCCGCTTGGATACATCACACCAACCAAAGCGGAGGAGAAACATGGGCAGGCCGTGAAGTGAGACAAAACCGCAGTTTGAAATACGAACTCAACAGGTTCCGGCAAAACCGGTGCGGTTTGATCTGTGCCCGGTGCGACCCCCTTTGCCTGCACGGCCTCTATTCGGCCCAAGGCAAGTCAGAAGAAATCATGTGCCATGAAAAGGGCCGAGGTTTTCCCCGGCCCATTCGATTGTAACTTCACAACCTGCTAGATCAGGAAGAAGCCTTCGGGCTGGTCGAGGACGAGGAATGACACCTCGTCCGCAGCATGCAGGATTTCAGCATCCAGTGACGTCTCTTCCTGGATATGGATCGTGCCTGCATCCAGGTCTTGCCGCACGACACCGCTGTCCAGATCGCCCATGCCGGTGATTTGGGCAAAGTCAAAGGTGTCCCCGACCACCAGGGCGTTGTGATCGGCAGTGATACTGCCGGTAGAGAAACCGTCGAAGGCACCGTCTTGGAAGGCGATAAAGCCTACGGTTTCGGTCACATCGATCACCTCTTTGACCGACACGTTGTCGACGAGGCCATCGGTGCTAATAGAGGTCGTGGCGCCCGTGTTGGTGATCTTGATCGTAGTCGCGTCAGAGGTGGCGGTGAAGGTCAGCGCGACCGGCTTGGTCTTCCCTGCAGCCACCGAACTTTCAACGAACTCGATCACTTGGCCCAGCTCGTCAAGGACTTCGATTTTGAAGTCATGGCTGCCCTTGTTGTAAATCTCCATCAGGTCGAGATTCAGCTGATAGTTTGCGCCATCGGCGGTCTGTATTGTTTGCTGGATCGAGTCTCCAAAGCTTGTCTCATTGCCAGAGTTGAACTGTGCGAACTTATGGCCGAAGTACACCGAGTTGTTGCCGGTCGGGTTGTTGTGCGTCCAATTCGCTCCGCCTGATGCGAAGTCGCCGTTCTTCACAAGCTCGACATTCAAGTCCTCGGATTTGGCGAGCCCGACCTTGAAGCCAGCTTCGGTGATGTCGTCGATCCTTGCCGTGGCAAAGCTGCCGCCGCCTTGGGTGTTCACCGTGGCAAAGACGTGGCTCGTCGCATCAAACGCATCGCTGTCAAAGGCGACGGATTGTTGGCTTTCCAGTGCCTGGCTTTGATACAGACCGTCGGTGTCCACTGTCCCGGCCTGGATCACCGCGCCATTCGCCAGCGTGTGCGTTCCCGCCTCAACGACCATGTAGCTGACGGTTTCGTCGGCGTGGATTTGGTCCTGATCGGCAGCTTCCTGCAGTTTGATGTGGAAGCTGTTCCCGGAGACCGCGCTGGCGCGAACCTCGACCGGCTCGATGCCGTTGCTTGTCTTCACAAAGGCCACCACGACCGGGTTGACGTAGGTCTGCAAGGTTTCGACGGTGACGCCCTGGTGGCTCAGTTCGATGGTGCCGAATTCACCCACCGTGTTGCCAGAATGGGCGAAGTCGTCTTCCGTCAACGTGCTCGCGTCCACGCCTTCCAGACGGATCGTGTTGACCTCACGGTCACGGGTTTCAAGCGTTGGACCATCCTGGCCCGTGGCCGTGGCGCCTGCAGCGGCCTGAGCCTCTTCTTCTGAGACTTCGACACCGTCCAGCAGAAAGACCTTTTCCACCTTGGCAACGCCCTGATCGGTCAGCACTTTCACAACCGCATCCGCACCGTCCTGCTCGATCAAGAGGTCGTCAAAACTGTCGACCTCCAGAACCCCCAGCAGGTCGATCAGGTCTTCGCCCTTGGTGAAATCAGTGATCGTATCGTTGCCAAAGCTTGTGACGTTTTCTTCCACAAAGAAGAAGATGTCATTGTCCGCTCCACCGCTCAGAATGTCGTCACCGATCCCACCGCCAAGGATGTCATGCCCAGCACCACCGTCCAGCGCGTCGTCCCCGATACCTCCTTCGAGGAAATCATTGCCGCCTTCACCTTCGAGCAGGTCATCGCCCAAACCGCCAAACACTGCATCGTTCCCGTCACCACCGCGCGCGATGTCATCTGCGTTGCCGCCTGCAAAGACTTCGTCCTTGTCGCTCCCCTGGAAGTCCAGCTCCAGCAGCACGAACTGCGAAATCACCTGGCCGCCGGGCATTTCATGGGTGATGACCACTCGGCCATCGGCTGTAGCTGCGACTGAAGGGTGCGCCCTGGCGCCTTCGATGATGAAGGGCTCTCCGATCTGTTCACCATGGGCGCTCAAACGCAGCATGTGGATTTCATCGGCGCCCTCGTCCTTGTTGTAAACCAGCACAAAAGAGCCATCAGCCAGCGCAGCCAGATGGGGCTCGCTGTGTTCGCTATGGGCGGCCTGGTTCGCGGCAGGGTTCAGGTAGCCGGTGCGCGCAGAGCCATCCTCGTTGTAGATCCGCACAAAGATGTCGCGGTCACCATAGGTATGCTGAAACGCCACCGCAAAGCCGCCATCTGCAAGCGCCACGATGTCTCCTTGCCGCATGAGGTTAGAACCCGCGAACTTGGCCTCGGCCCTAACCGTTGTTCCGTCAGGATTGGTCACGTTGACGGCTGCAGCGCCTTCGTCTTCGAAAAAGCGAAGGTTGTCGATTCGGGCCGAGCCACCATTGGCCAGGGTGACCTGCTTGACGTAGTTCTTGAAGAAGGTGCCATCGGCTGGGTCCGCCAGCTTGATCACGCCGCCGTCAGGCGTGGCCAGGAACCGATGCTCACCATTCTTGTAGTAGTTGGCGCGCAGGGCAAATTCGTTGTTTTCAAGCGCAATGGCTTCCCAATGGTGCAGGCTGACTGAATCCGTTTCCAGCACGAACTCTTCACCCGCCTTGTTGCCCGAACTGTCCAGACGCTGTCCGTGGATTTCCGCCTTGCCCCCATGGGTCAGGACAGCAAAGAGCACCAGGACAGACCCATCAGACATCGCCAGGGTCTGGGTGGTCTGGACTTCTTTTACATCGACCGAATTGACTGTGAAGGCTTCCACATCACCCAACCGCAATTCGCCATGTTGACCAAGATCGCCGCGGGTCTGACCCTCAGCGCCTTCTTCCCCTTTCGCGCCCCCTTCCTCGGTCATGGCGGCCTTTTCTTTTTCGGTCAGGAAATCATCTGCCGTGGCGTCGTCATTGTACGTCTCTTCGTTGTAGGTCTCTTGGTGTTCGGTGTGGTCAGGGGCCTCTTCGACCTTCACCCCGACCAATTTCTTGCCGTCTTCGACAATTTTTTCGCCCGCGTCCTTGATGTCATTGGCGAGCTTCACGAACCCGTCGCTGATGTTTTGGGTCCCGTCCGCGACCTTTGCTTCCAGGTCAAGACGGGAAGCAAGCGCGGCGTCGTTGGTGGTTACGAAGTCGGCGAGAGACGAAAAGGAAACCTTGGTGGGCACCAGACCGAAGACCCCCGCATCCAGTGCACCTGCCAGGTCGATCTCGGTGGTTTCACCCGTCAGCCCCACTAGGCGAAGAGTCTCGATCCGCGTGTCCTCATTGCCCATTCCCTTGAGCGTGATGATCTTCATATTGTCTTTGACACGCTTCAGGGTGTCCCCGCCATTGTCCTTGATGTGTTTCAAGGCTTCAGCGGTGTCTTCGTTGAAATCCAGGAGGTTGTGGATGTCGCGGAAGTTTTGCCCCGCTTGCAGCTCGTTGATGTAGGTGATCAGCATCTTACCACCATGGAGCGGGATCTCGTCTGGGATATACGTGATCGAGATGTTGCCAGCCGCGACGCCCATGAGCCCCCGCAATTCGACCACGTCCATGCCGCCAGGGATGGAGGTTTCGTTCTCTTCGCTACCATCAAAGGCGAGGGCGGTTTTGGCGCTGTCCAAAACCGAACCCACGATGCCGGTTTTCGAGGCCATGTCCGAGATTGTCACATCCTTGATCGCGTCGATTTGCACCTGGAATGTATCGTTGCCTGCGCCCCCGAAAGCCTTGGTCTTGTCGTCGGCGATACCAAAAACATCGTCGCCGTCACCGCCCAGAAGATTGTCTGCATCCTTCATGTCCTTAACAGTCATCAGCTGGCTGGCCAGTTCTTCCACGCCGTCTGGCGCGAACTTGCCAAGCACATCCGGCACACTGCCAAGGTCCGGGATGACACCAGTGATCGCCTCGACAATGCCGTCAAAATCCGGGAAGTCGTCGAAGAAAGCGGCGATGCCTTCGATCCCGTCAGCGAGGCCGTCGCTCAGAACGTTCAGCAACTCGCGCATGCCATCCAGTGAAACAGCATCGGCAAGGCTCTTGATCACCTGGCCCATCGCCTCTGCTATATGGTCAACAAAGTCGAACCCGGCCGAGAAATCAAAGCTCTTGATTGCATCAATGATTGCACCTGCAAAGTCATCGATCTGGCCAAGGAAGTCAAAGTCCGGCAGGAAATCAAATCCAAAGTCGATGGTCAGTTCTGGCAGGTTGAGGGGCAGCGCATCAAAGAAGGCAGCGCGGGCGTCTTCGGCAAGACCGCCGAGGTATTCGCCGATAGCTTGGATACCCGTGATCGCCCCCTCGACACCGTCGATGACCAGTTCGGCCCCGTCGAGCACCGTCTCGATGAACCCGTCAAAGGCCAGTTCGGCCACTTTGGCCATGTTCATGGCAGCGGTGGTGACTTGGTTCACAAGACCAGTGACCGTGCTGGAAACCGCCTCCGAGACAGCATCGATGAGATCTGTGTCCAGCAGATCTGCGGCATTTGCCAAGGCATCGCCGATCTTGTCGGCCAAAGAGCCCAGTACATCGGTCAGGGGGATATCCAGGTTCAGCGCATCAAGCAGCTTTTGCAGCGTGTCGGTCACGGGATCGAGGTTGATGCGGTACGGAATGTCCGGCAGCGCAACACCTGGGAAATGAATCTCGAGCGCAGCCAGGAAATCCGCGACGCCGGTAAACACCCCGTCAACGCCGTCGATGATGAATTGCACCTCAGCGAGGATGTCGTCGACCATGTTGTCGACCATTTTGGTTACAAACTCGGTCGCCGGGCGCACGAGGTGCTGGTTGAGCATCACAAAGGCAAAGCTCTTCATGTCCAGCAGGACATCGTCACCTGAGCCTCCTGAGTAAAAGGACCCCTGCTTGTAGCCGCCGATCATCAGATCGTTGCCCGCGCCTCCAAAAGCGATACCGCCCTTGCCCAGCGAAAAGAAGGCGTCATTGCCAGAGCCGCCAGAGCGCAGGGTGGTGCCGGTTGCCAGATCGATAAACGTATCATTGCCCGAACCACCTGACTGGAAGGTCATGGCAGACGAGGCTGCGGCCTTTTTGTCCGATGTGCCCGCGTCGCCCGCGGCCTTCTTTTGCTCAAAGAGCTCCTTGTAGAAGTCCTGGCTGATCATTGCCATGACGTCGTCGCCTGAATCGCCCAACTGCACCCCAACCGGCTTTTTGTTGGTTCCGCCGAAGAAGGTGATCATCGTGTCATTGTCGGCGCCGCCGGATTGATAGGCACCGCCTTTTGGGCCGACCTGCATGTTCAACATGATGTCATTGCCGCTTTCGCCGAACTGAACGCTGCCTTTCTTGGCCATTGCGACGCCGATGTCGCTGCCACCACCAAGTTTTTGGAGGTTGCCCTCGCCGAGCCCGATCGCGATGTCGCGCTCTGCATCGCCGAACTGGAGGTTGCCCTTGCCAGCAGCCACCAAGAGGTTGGTCTCAGTGGTTTCGTTGCTGTGCTTTGCCTGCTCTTCCAGGTCTTCGGCAACCTTCTCGTCCATGTTGTCCTGGGCTTGGTTGTCCAGTGCCAGACCCTCGGGCACCGCATCCCAGATCTCGCCGCCGAATTGCACATTGCCTTTGCCCAGTCCGATAAGGATATCCGACCCGCCAGAGCCCATCTGCAAGTTGCCTTGTCCGACCGCGACCATGATGTCGTTGTCCGCACCGCCGTGCTGAATGTTCATTCTCCCGCCGGCGACCAGAATGTCGTTGCCAGAACCGCCCAATTGAAGGTTTCCATAGCCAAGCGGGCCAAGGGCAAAGGCAGTGTCATTGCCCGCCCCACCGATCTGAACGTTCACCTCGCCCAGAGCGACCATCGTATCGTTGCCGTCATCCCCGATTTGCAGGTTCGCCCGGCCCAAGCCGAACATGATGTCGTCGCCCGTGCCGCCATGCTGAACATTGCCGTAGTAGCCCAGACCAATCAGAATATCCTGGCCTTTTCCACCGAACTGCACATTGCCCTGACCAACCGCGACCATGATGTCATCGCCATCCCCGCCGTGCTGGACATTGCCGACCAGCCCAAGGCCGATCATGATGTCATCTCCGTCGTCGCCGTACTGCACGTTGCCACCGCCGCCGGCGATCATGATGTCGTCGCCCGTTCCGCCATGCTGCACGTTCACCCCGACAGACAGCGCAATCATCTTGTCATTGCCGTCCCCGCCTTTCTGCACGTTGGCGGTGTTTGACGCGGCGATCATCACATCATCACCGGCGCCACCGTCCTGCACGGTAGCCACCGTCGCAGCCGCGATCATAATGTCCTTGCCCTCACCACCGTTCATGGTGTTGACGCCGCCCGCGCTGATCAGAATGTCGTCGCCCGTTCCGCCATTGACGACGTTGATGCCCCCGAGAGCGACCACAACATCATCCTCTGAGCCGCCGTCGATCACATTCACGCCACCGACAGCCAGAATCCTGTCTTCGTCGCTTCCGCCAGAGATCACGTTGACTCCCCCTGCGGCAACGATCCGGTCCTTGCCCGCACCACTGTAGATGGTGTTGACTCCACCGATGGCCGTGACCGTATCGTTTCCCGCCCCGGCCTTGATGGAGTTCACGCCACCCACCGCCGTGATGTCATCATCACCGCTGCCGCCATCCAGCAGGTTCACCCCGCCGATACCCAGCATCTTGTCGTTGCCGTCGCCACCATAGGCGTTATTCACGCCACCGATGGCCTCTATCTTGTCATTGCCGGAGCCGCCGTTCATTCTGTTGTAGGCACCCAGCCCGATCATCTTGTCGTCGCCGGAGCCGCCATCCATCTTGTTATATGCGCCGAGCCCGCGCATGACGTCGTTCCCGTCCTCGCCGCGCATATCGTTATAGGCTCCGATGCCATCGAGTGCGTCGTCGCCTGTGCCTCCGCGCATGTCGTTATGCGCGCCCAGGCCCACCAGTCTGTCGTTGCCGGAGTCACCGCGCATCTTGTTGGAAATGCCGATCGCCCGCAAATAGTCGTCGCCTGAACCACCATAAAGCTCATTGCGGGCGCCAAACGCCTTGAGCGTGTCGTCGCCCCCGTGGCCATAGAGTTTGTTCTTGATCAGGTTGTTGCCACTGATTGAGTTGTCATGGCTGTCACCATGCTTGGTGATGACAAATTGGTCAGTGACGAAACTAAAAGCTTTCTTGAAGAACTTCTTTGCGCGGCCCATTCCGAACGTCCTTTTATGACTGGTTTACCTTTGAAAGGTCCCCGCTTGCGCGGAGTCTATAGAGGTGGGTCGTTCGAGGTTTGCAGGCGGTTCAAAGAAAAAATGAAAATATGCGCGCCGGTTGAAAAAAGGGGGGCTGGCGGTGAAATGCATCATTGTTTCATGCTTGTCTGGCGCCAAAATCACTGCGCCTGCACCGGGCGTATCTCAAGGCAAACCGGTGCGTGATCGCGGGCATCTTTTGGAGAGCAAGGCGACCACTACATGTGGAAGCGGCCGACCTTCTTGACGGTTCCATCTTCGTTCCAGCGCACTGAATGGCCGGTCACTCCCGGAAAATGCGACCGAAGTTCGCGTGAGATGGCGCGCATATCACCAAATGGGGCAATCACGTCGATGAACCACAGCTGGTCGCCACTCTGCCATGCATCCGGTGCCACACCACCATCGCGCAACATAGCCTCAACTGCTGCCTGGCTCAGCCATGCCCAGGTCGCCACGCCGATAATCTGCTCTCCGCGCTTCCAGCGGCGCAACTGGCCAAGGTCATAGGGGCGCAAGAACACTTCGGGGAAATGTTGGATCTCAATCTCTCGCAGGACGGGAGAATGCAGCGACAGCTCCATCAGCTCTCCCATCAGCATGTAACGGTCCGCCGGGCCAAGCGCGGCGAGTTCTCCCAATGTCGGGTCCTTTGGGTCCAAAATTTGGCCTCCCCAAGCTTCAAAAACAAATTCATATTGTTTTTGAACCACCCGTGCACTGCAAGCGACAAAGGCATAAGATCGCAAGGAAAAGGAAAGGCTGGCTCATGCAGGATCATACAGAGCAACTGTTGGACTACGTCCACGGTCGGCTCGACGCGACGGCCCGCGCCAAGGTTCAGGCCTCGCTCGAAGCAAACCCTTCGTTGCAGGCGGAATTGGCGGCGATCCGGGCCATCCAAGCCGAGATGGCCAAAAACAGCGGTGACAAGGCAGCCCGCGACCTCGGCTGGCAACGCTTGTCCGCCGCCATCGACGCGGACCAGATCCCTGCACCCGCAAATGACAACCGGCGGTTTTCGTTGCTGCAGGTTGCGGCAGTGGCTGCGATTGCCGTGATCGGCGTTGAACTGCTGAGTTACACGATCCGGACCACAAATGACGCAGGTTTTGTGCCCGCAAGCGTCACAGCCGATGGTCCCACCCTGCAAATCGCCTTCCGCCCGGACGCCCGGGTCGACGCGGTCAACGATCTATTGCGCAGTATCGGCGCGTCTCTGGTGGACGGCCCCAGCGCCTTGGGTCTTTTGACGGTGCAATTTGATGATGTTGCTGCGCGCGATGCGGCGCAGGCCGTGCTGGCCCAGAGGACCGATATGGTCGACCTGGTCAGCCAGCCCTAACGGTGCCCCAAGCAGCGCAGCAGCGCCTGCTTTGCATGCATCACCCGCGTTTTCACCGTACCCTTCGGGATGCCCTCCAGTTCGGCGATCTCGCCATAGCTTAGCCCGTCAAAGAAAGCCAAACGCATGATCGCGCGCTGCGCCTCTTTCAGCTTTGCCAGACAGGCGCGGACCCGTCCCGCCTCTTGGATCGAAACCAGGATCGCCTCAGGGTTCGGGGCCTCGTCCACGGTATCTGGAACCTCGTCGGTATATACTACCCGAGATGCCCGGCGCGTTCGGTCCACCAACTTGTTACGGGCAATAGTGAAAACCCATGTCCTGACTGACGAGCCGCCCCGGAACTTGCCCGCAGAGCGCCAGACTTCGAGCATCGCGTCCTGCACCACATCTGCTGCAATCGACGGATCGCCGGAGCGCATCCGTACAAAGCCAAGTAATGCGTCGTGGTGTCGTTCATACAAGAGGCGCATTGCCTCTTTGTCCCCTGTGGCCACGCGAGAAATCAGTGAATGGTCTTTATCGAATATTGTCACGTTTTTCGAATGTACCTTGGTGCAATGGGGTGTCAATAAAGGTAAAAATCAGCCCCAACCCTATCCAGTTTTTGCGGATTCCATAAAGCCGCAAAATGGTGTTTTAGGTAATGTCGGTCCCAAACACCACACCGGCGTGCAAAATTGGGCGGCCTTGGCCGATGAATTGCGCGAAATAAATAAATTGAGGATTTTGCGATGACAGAGTTTTCGGCACAAAGCCGCTTTGCCCGGAACATCAGACGAAGCCTTGGGGCGTTGCTGAGCGTGGCCCTCTTGGCCTCTTGTTCTTCGTTCGAGTTGAATCCGCCCAGTCAGCCGCCTTCTGTCGCCGACCGCGCACAAACGGTAGACCCGCGTGAGATCGTGGCCCTCGTGCCCGACGTCCGCGCGGCCACGCGCCTGAGGGCCGGGGCCGAAGCAGAGGGCTTTGACTTCCGGGAAGAGGCCGCGCTGGCCGGGTTGAACCTGCGGCTTTTGAGGTTCGAATTTCCTCAGCCTCTGGACGGGGCAGGGGCTATCGCTGCACTGGAACGTATCGAGCCCCGTTCGACGGCTGGGGTCAACCACGCCTACCGGCTGGCCCAGACAACCGAGACCTCCCTGAGTCGGTTCGACTATGCCAACCGTCTGTTGGCGTGGCCGCAGGATGGATGCCCGGCCCGTGTCAAAATCGGCATGATCGACACCGAACTTGATATCAAAGCGCTTGGCGCGCGCGGTGCCCAAGTCGTAACCCGCAGTTTCGTGGATCCCGCCGCTGGGCCTGAACAGCACGGCACAGATGTGGCCGCGCTGCTGGTGGACCCACGCCGCCTAAGGGGCGTGGAATTGTTCAGCGCGGCGGTGGTCGCCCGCAGCACGCGCGGGATCGAAGAGGCAGGCGTCGATGACATCCTGAAGGCGCTGGACTGGCTGGCGTCTGAGGGCGTGAAAGTGGTCAACATCAGCCTAAGTGGACCATATAACAAGCTTCTGGATCGTGGCATCGACCATGCCACAGGGCTGGGGATGACTCTGGTCGCCGCCGTTGGCAACGACGGGGCATCCGCACGCCCCCGCTATCCTGCGGCCCTGGACAATGTGATTGCCGTCACTGCCGTGGACGCCAATGGTGGTGTTTACCGCAACGCTGTGCGCGGGCCCCATGTGGACATCGCCGCGCCGGGCGTAGACATTCTCTTGCCAGTCAGTGGCAAAGGCCGGTTTGTCACGGGCACCTCCATGGCCGTTCCCTTCGTGACCGCGACGATCGCTTCGGACCCCAACATGGACGGCGCGACAACGGGCGCCATCTTGTCACATCTGCGAGCCGCCGCACAGGATCTCGGCTCTCCCGGCCCTGACTCAACCTTCGGCGCAGGCCTCCTGTCCGCGCCGGGGCAATGCTAGCAACTGGATTTCTCAAGGGTGAACCGCGGCGTCGGGCTTGTCGCGGGCTTTCACTCGTGAGGTGGATCGGGCGTCTCGGTTGGCTGCCGTATGTCGGCTCTGGGCCGCAGATGCAGGGCCGGCCGATCCTTGATACTTCCACCGCCTCAGATCTTGCCAGGGTGTCTTCTAGCTCGACACCAAGACACCGGACAGTGCCTGTGGATGTGTCACGGCTAGATGCCACGCCCTTGATTGCATTTATTGTAAAACAGGAGATGAACGATCGGACTGAAACGGACGCAGGAATTGCGCGCTGGCGCGGTTCGGATTGCGCTAAAGAGTGCTTTCTTGAACGCAGGTGGCATCAGGTTTGGGCTGGAAAAGTCCAGTCGCCTTCGAACGGAAAGTGGCCAAAAATAGCGCTTGGGGCGGCACGAAAACGGGACAGTTCCATTTCATTGTGATCAGTCGTCATATCTAATTCTTCAAATCGTTCTGATCTGCCCACCGTTTCACAGAAAGATGTGATCAACATTCCAATGCTTGTTGTCGCGCTTGTTGGGGTCGCAGTGCTTTCGCTCCACCAGGCCGGTGAATTTCTCCGCCTTCAGCGCCTTGAAAAGGTCTGCGTTGAAGGCGGCCTGAAATCCGAAATTGATCCCGAAGGAGGGAAGTTCCTTGGCGAAGTGCTTCAACTCGGTATTGAACTGAAACTCTGATGCGACTTTTCGGCCCCCGAAATCACTCCCATAGGGCTTGCGCACGACCACATCCGATTGCGGAACCAGATCAATAGATGGGAACAGGCGGCGCTTTGGCAGCCAGTTGAAGTACTGACCGGGCAGCTCTTCTCGTGACTCCTTGGTGAATATCTTCACCGGAAAGAAGGCATTGCCGCCCGGATCGGTATCTTCCAGAAAGTCGCGCACCTTTTCCCGAACCACGGTGAAGGGCGTCCAGCAGAAGATATCCGTCAACCAATCGGCCCGATCATCGGTGATGAGGTAATCTGTGCGCGAGGCCTGAACGCCGGCGGCATCCGTTTCAAAAATCTCGTAATGCCAGAATGGGATCTTTGGCATGTCCTGCAATTTGCGATGAGGGCCAAGATCGCGCCAACCGTCAAGGTGAGGTGAGAACCTTTTGATGTTTTCAACCCTCTCCAAACTCAAAAACTCCTGCAAAGAATTGGAGTACATCACGTAGATCGCCGCTTCGCGCAGCAGGCGGCCATCCGGCACCTCGCGGTGATAGGTGGTACCGCCGACCTTTCGGCTCATTTCCTGTTGGCTCAATACCTTGCCTCCCTTGCCCATCCCAAACAACCGGGATGCCCCGCCAAATATGAGGGCACGGCAAAGAACGTCATCCGCATGACGTGGTCAAGGCGTTTTGAGCAACCTGAGCGCGAAACAGACTTGGGTCAGCTATCCATCTTCAGCGCAGAGATGAACGCCTCTTGCGGGATGTCGACCTTGCCGAACTGGCGCATCTTCTTCTTGCCCGCTTTCTGCTTTTCCAGAAGCTTGCGCTTTCGGGTGGCGTCGCCGCCGTAGCATTTCGCGGTCACGTCCTTGCGCAGGGCAGACAGCGTCTCGCGCGCGATCACCTTGCCGCCGATGGCCGCCTGGATCGGGATCTTGAACATGTGGCGCGGGATCAGGTCCTTCAGCTTTTCGCACATGGCACGGCCGCGCATCTCGGCGCGGTCCCGGTGCACCATCATCGACAGCGCATCGACGGGTTCATCGTTCACCAGCACCGACATCTTCACCAGATTGTCCTCGCGGTAGCCGGTAAGGTGATAGTCAAACGAGGCATAGCCCTTGGTCACCGATTTCAGCCGGTCGTAGAAGTCAAAGACCACCTCATTGAGCGGCAGATCGTAGACCACCATGGCACGGGTGCCCGCATAAGTGAGATCCTCCTGAATGCCGCGGCGGTCCTGGCACAGCTTCAGCACATCGCCAAGGTATTCATCGGGCACCAGAATGGTCGCCTTGATGCGGGGTTCCTCGATATGGTCCACCTTTGACATGTCGGGCATGTCGGCAGGGTTGTGCAGGTCGATCTGCTCGCCGTCTTTCATGTAGACGTGGTAGATCACGCTGGGCGCCGTGGTGATCAGCTCGATATTGTATTCGCGTTCGATCCGGTCGCGGATCACCTCAAGGTGCAACAGGCCCAGGAAGCCGCAGCGGAAACCAAAGCCCAGCGCCGCCGAAGTCTCCATCTCGAAACTAAACGACGCATCATTCAAGGCCAGCTTGTCGATGGCATCGCGCAGGTCCTCAAATTCGGCGCTGTCCACCGGGAAGAGACCGCAGAACACCACCGGTTGCGCCGGTTTGAAGCCCGGCAGAGCGACCTCGCAGCCGTTCCGGTCATTGGTGATGGTGTCACCAACACGCGTGTCGCGCACCTGCTTGATCGAGGCGGTGAGGAAGCCGATCTCACCCGGGCCGAGTTCATCCACCACCTGCATGGCGGGGCGGAAAACGCCGATCCGATCCACATGGTGCAGGGTGTCGTTCGACATGAACTTGACCCGCATGCCCTTTTTCAGGACGCCATCCATTATGCGCACCAGAACGATCACGCCGAGGTAGGCATCATACCAGCTGTCCACCAGCATCGCCTTGAGCGGTGCATCGCGGGTCCCTTCGGGCGCGGGAAGCTGCTTGACAATGGCCTCCAGCGTCTCGTGAATGCCTTGTCCCGTCTTGGCCGAAACCTGAATGGCGTCGGTCGCATCAATGCCGATCACATCCTCGATCTGCTCCGCCACGCGGTCACAGTCGGAGGCAGGCAGGTCGATCTTGTTCAGCACCGGCACGATCTCATGATCCGCCTCGATCGCCTGATAGACATTCGCCAGCGTCTGCGCCTCGACCCCTTGCGTTGAATCCACCACCAAGAGCGAGCCCTCAACCGCGCGCATGGAGCGGGAGACCTCATAGGCAAAATCCACGTGGCCGGGGGTGTCGATGAGATTGAGAACATAGGTCTCCCCATCGTCGGCCTGGTAGTCGATGCGGACGGTGTTGGCCTTGATGGTGATCCCTCGCTCACGCTCGATATCCATCGAGTCCAAAAGCTGCTCTTTCATATCGCGCGTCTCGACGGTGCCGGTCTCCTGGATGAGCCGGTCAGCGAGGGTGGATTTGCCATGGTCGATATGGGCGACGATGGAGAAATTGCGGATCTTGGAGAGCTCTGTCATGGTTTGGGGATATGGTTCGGATTTTGAGTTTGGTCAAGCGGGCGTAAGGCGACCGACTGCCTTTTCTTTGAAGGAAATCACAAATTGGAAAAGACTGACACTAACGAAAGACAGTACTTGCCCGACGCCACTATCGACAATTTGGTAAGCCCGGCACCGGGCAATGTCGAACAACAGCTAGTTTGGCGCGCGATATTCAAGTCTCTGGATGCTTTGAACCCTGACTATCACCCAGACTTCTTGAATGACGACTGGAGTGCAAACGACCTTTCTTTCTTGGCCCTTGCTGTGTTGCGAGGCCTAACCACGGCCGCGTTTGCACTAGTAGAAGGAAAAGCGGCCATACGTCAGCTGGAAGAATCTAATCAGTTGTTAGTCGAGGCACAACCAACTGCGGCGTTTCAACACAAGGTAAAATCCGCTCTATGCAACCTACTTACGTCACTTAAACAGCCTCCGAACCAAGTCGACAGAAAACTGCTCTCCGAAGCCCTTGAATTGGCATCCGACACTAAGTGCTCTGGAACACACTTCAATGAGCTGTTTGAAGACTTGGACTTATATGTCAACCCCGCTCATCCGTTTGATGGGATCTGCGATACCATTTACGAAGGTGAGCACGATACAGAGACGCGTGAAACCTACTATCCAGTTGAAGTGACGTCAGTAATAGAGGCCTTTTGGCGAGGACGCGGAGGGTGGAGATTTTGGAGTGATTGGTATGACCGCTTCGCTCGAGGGACCCCCATGCCGTGGGAATTCCAATGCAGGCTGAGTCAGATTGATGATTCAACATGGCGCCTAGGCCCCGAAGCCGTCGCGGAGGAGATCGAGCGGATCAAAGGTGAGTTTGAGCAGCAGCTCCCAAAAGAGCCACGCTTTCCCGCTTATGAACCCAACACCCTCCGCCCCCTGATTCAGAACCGGATCATTGCCACTGCAAGCCTGCAGGGGCTGGCGGTGCAAATCTCTGGTGCGATTGAGCAGTACCACGCCGATACCGGCGCCAATGCCCTGCCTGGGGCGCTTTCCCCTTTGCAGGACATGCCCGCGCTGATGAACGCCATTGCGGATCGGCTTGCCGGTATTCAGCAGCCGGACAATATCAGCCCTGAAACCGAGCAAGACATGCGCGAAGAGATCGGCAGGCTGAACGCCAAGGTGGCGGAGCTGGAAAGTAAACTCGGCCTCCTCAAGCAAGATATTGCAAAACTCTCAAGTGCTGAAAGGGCCAAATACCTCAGTCTTCTTCGAAAAACTGCAATCTGGAGCAGTGTTGCAAGCTGCTTTTGGGTCGTTTCTGGTGATAATTTGGGCGCACGTGCTCGGTTTGAAAACACCATAACTTACGTGAACGATATCCGGTCGCTCTTTATGAGGGAAGGACTGCCCCAAACTCAGGTCAAAACCTCCCTGCGCCCCCGGACCCGGCCTGACGACGGCGTGTAGTGGGGCCTGATAAGCCCCTCTAACCAAGGGCCGCGCCTGACTGGGCGGGCGCATTGCGTCTGCGGGGGGGGGCGGGCAGGCGCGGATCGGCCTTGCGTCCGGGTAAGGTCACATCGGGCGGGCCTGTGGCAGATTCCCGCGCATTCTTCATCTGCGCTTAACCACGATTGAAAGCCCGCCCGGCCTGCGGCATAGTCCCATCCAGCCGCCTGCCAGCGGGTTTTCTTCAGATCAGTGGACGGGACAATCCTGATGCGTTTTGTGACCTCTTTTCTTTGTGCTGCGGCCATTTGGGCCGTCAACCTGCCCGCCGCCCAAGCTGGCGTGATCGAACAGGCCTGCCGAAAAACAGAGCGGGCCTACAACAAGGCTGGTCTGTGCAGCTGTATCCAGGCCGTTGCCGACCAGCGCCTGACACCTGCAGAGATGGTCAAGGTCTCCAAGTGGTTTGCCGACCCGCATCAGGCACAGGTGGTGCGTCAATCCGACCGCCGCAGTGATGAACGCCTTTGGGAGCGCTACAAGGCCTTTGGTGAAACCGCCGCCCGCGCCTGCGGTTAGTCGCCGGCCATTCCTCCACGGCGGCAATGGGATGGCACCTGACGGATCCGAACACGACACATAATTTGGCACAGGCGCTGTATCGCGCCCGTTTTGTCCCGGTGTTTCGGGACATGGGAAAAACTACTTCATTCGCCCCCTTGACCTTGCGGCAGTTGCTCGCAGACAAAGGACTGGCATTTTTCGGAGCGAATTCATGTTGATGAAGGGCGTCACCCTGCGGGGGCTGGAGGTATTTGAGGCCCTGGCCAGGACCGGATCCGTCGCGCAAACGGCTGAGATCACCGGGCTGAGCCAGCCAGCGGTGAGCCAGCAGCTGCGCAATCTGGAAAAGGCACTCGCTGCGGATCTAGTGGATCACGGTCGTCGCCCCATGGTCTTGACCCCGGCCGGGCAGACCTTTCTGGCCCGGACAGAAATTGTCTTGTCCGAGCTGCGCTTGGCACAGAGCGAACTGACAGTGGTCGACCTGAGCCATCTTCCGGCGCTCACGATGGGGCTCATTGATGATTTTGACAATGATCTGACCCCCAGACTGGTATCCATTCTCGCAGACAGCCTCACCAAATGCCGGTTCAAGATGGTCACTGCCCCCAGCCATGATATCCTCCGGGCCATGGCGGCGAGAGAGTTGCATATCGCTGTTGCAGCCAGCGACGGCTCTTCGCCCGATGGTACGATCGAGTTTCCTCTGGTCAAGGATCCATTCATCCTGGTTGCGCCAAAAGGCTTCATCCAGACGGCAGCCTCAGGGACATCACAGGCTGATATCGACCGCCTACGCACGCTGCCATTCCTGCGCTATGCGGCCGAGCAACTGATTTCGCAACAGATCGAAACACATCTCGGACAACACGACATCAGCTTTGAAAGTCGGTTCGAGATGGGATCGCATCTTGCATTGATGGCCATGGTGGCCAGGCGTGTCGGCTGGGCCATCACGACGCCCCTCGGCTTGATGAGAGCCGCGCGCTTCCATGATCAGATCGAGGCTCATCCGCTCCCCTTCGGCAGCGCCTCCCGCACCATTTCGCTCTTCTCCAGCTCTGATTGGGCCGACAGCATACCGCGGGACGTGTCTCAAACCATGCGTCACCTGATACAGAACCAGACAATTGAACCCGCGCTGGCCCGGTTTTCGTGGCTTTCAGACGATTTCCACGTCTTGGATATGCAGCAGATGTCCAGATGAATGCTTGTTTCGCTTAGGAACAGCGGACGCAGGTCCTGATACTTCCGTAAGGAGTGCACAGTGCAGTTAGCGTTTTGCTTCGGGGGCGTACTGATCCTGCTTGCTGGGTGTTGAACGCCCATTTTGAGCGCAGAGCGGGAGGCGTTCAAAACGTTCTCTTGCCCCAAAGGGTACATCAAGGTCTTCGCCCCGCGGTATTTGGATTGTTTGCGGAAAGAGTAGAGTGCGGTGGGGCACGGCGGGTCGGCAACGCAGAATTGAAGGACTTGATATGGCTTCTGATAACAATGAATTGCTTTGCTATCGGCCCATTTTGGAAATTGGGGACAAGCGGTGCGTGACCTTTAAGTTCTCGCCAACGGCAGGGAAACCTCCCAGACCATGGCTGGAAGGTATGTGGACAGAACGTATTCGGCAAATTGATGCGGGCGAATTTGATGAAGCAGCAAAGCGCAACTTTGCCAATCACTGGACCCTCATCAACCCGATAGTTCAGGACCTGCCCGATGTCTTGGGCGAGTTCAAGCGAACTGAAACGGGCTTCCCCGCAGTCCGGCGGGAGCTGATGGAGGCCATCGTTGCGGCAGATCCCGAACTGTGCAGTTTTGTGCCCGTATCCCGGCTATACGATCTGCGCCATGACCGCGTGATTGAGTCCCCTCAGTATTTCTTCGTCACGGTGCGGCAGAAAAAGGACTCCCTGGATGTGGAGAACAGTGAGACCCAAACCATTTCCTTTGCCGACGGATCCACCATTCCGGGACTGCTCCCCAAAAGCCGGGTGCATAGATCCGCGCTGAAAGGGGCGATGCTCTGGCGTGATAAACGCTCCAGGGAGGTCCTGTGCACCAGTGAGTTCAAGGCGCTGGCCGAAGCCAGCGGCTGCGTGGGCATGGAGTTCTACCCGGTGGGTGTCTCTGACAGTTGATGGGACAGGCTGGATGCGTCGAGCGGCAAAAGTGGCGGGACCACCAGGCAACCGTGCGGTTTTGATTCCCGAGGACCTGTATGTACAGGTGGGCGCCAGGTAAACGGACCAGGATCCGAACAGAGCCAGCTCCCTCGGAATTGCTTAAGGCCACCGGAATGCTACCGGTCACGAGAAGGGCAGAACCCGCCGACCCCTTAGGTAGTGTCTGGGTGGGAGCGGGGCAAGAGGCAACTGCGTTGAGTTTTATAAGCCGCGCGGCTCTTGTATTTTGTTCCCGGATTGTTCACACCTTGTGCCATGGCAGAGGATCATGACTTGGCAGGGTTTCAGCCGGGGCAAAGGCTTGCCCGCGGTGTGGCGCGCTATTTGCGCTCGCTCGGCTTCGTCTCAGTCGAGGAATTCGTGCCCACGCGCGGCCTGCGCGTCGATCTGATGGCGCTGGGGCCAAAGGGAGAGATCTGGGTGATCGAGTGCAAATCCAGCCGCGCCGATTTCCAGTCCGACAGCAAATGGCACGGGTATCTGGAATGGTGTGACCGCTATTTCTGGGCGGTGGATACCGAATTTCCGGTGGAGATCCTGCCCGATGAAACCGGGCTGATCATCGCGGATGCCTACTACGGCGAGATTGTCCGCATGGGGCCGGAAGAGAAGCTGGCGGCGGCACGGCGCAAGAAGATGACCCACAAACTGGCGATGGACGCGGCGCGCCGATTGCAGGCGCTCCTCGACCCCAAGCTGCCCGGCATGTGATCTCTTACATGCGCAGGTCGACCGGTTGGGCTTGTTTCAAGATCGTGTCGATCGTACCGCTCGGTAGGGCCAGGGCGACCGTCCCGCCGTTTGACAGCCCCTTGACCGTCACCGAGCTGCCATCGCCAAAGCTGATGAGCATCGTATCGTCTTTCTTGACGAAGGAGGCGCTGGCGGCTTTTTCGGCTGAGACCATGAGGGCCAGATCCGCGCCGTCCGACAGGGTGACCACGTCATTGCCTTCGGCTGCACCATCCTTCAACGCCATTGCAAAGCTGCCTTTTGACAACTGAACCGTATCATCGCCTGACCCGGCGCTGAAGGTGACATGCCCCTGCGCCGTCAAAGAAATCGAGTCATCACCGCTTCCTGTTTGCAGGTCGGCGATGAGCGCACGGCTCAGCCCGTCTCCCGCTTGATCATTCAGCACCACATTCACCACATCATTTCCGTCGCCGGTCTCGACGCCTTCCAGGGCAGTGGCGTTCAGGGTCACAACATCATCGCCTGATCCCGTGCGAAGCCGCGATATCAATCCTGCGCGAATTGCAACGCTGTCATTGCCATCGCCGGTGTCCACCTGAGAAACGTGGCGGGCCGAGATGCTGAGGGCGTCATCGCCCGTACCGGTATCGACACCCGTGACCGTTCCGGCATTCAGAGCGACCGCATCATTGCCGCCACCGGTGGATATTTTGCGGATTTTCTGTGCCGATATCGCCAGAGAATCGGCGGACGAATAATAGTCATAGTAATCGGTCATCCGCAGGCCTCCAGACTTGGAGATGGCCACCTCTGTGCCGCGGTGCTGCCTGTCGGTGTGCACGTCCTCCACCACCTCGCCCGTCAGGCTTACGGCGTCCGATCCGTCACCGGTTTCAACGCCCTTGATCACCCGGCCAGCAAAAGCCACCGCGTCGTTGCCGGAGCCGGCATTTACGGCGCCCGATTTTGGAGCAAAGAAGGCATGGATATCGCCTTCGCCCGAGATCATCAAAAGCTTGAGGTTGCTGGACTGGTCGCTGTCCTGTTGCAGTGTGGCGAGCGCCTTTTGCATTTCTGTGGTTCTGAGCTTGTGTGCGATGGCGCGCAGATTGTTTTCAAAGCGTTTCAGGTTGGACTGCAAATCGTCGCGTGAAGCCTTGATCTCATCCTTTTGGATCTTCAGGCTTTCTTCCAGAAGGGTTTTGGCGCTGGTCTCCTTGGTCCAATCGGTGGCTGTGGTTTCTGCAGAAACCGCCTCGTCCGGTGTGCGCGTTTCCGCAAAGAGGGTGGAATAGCTGTTGATGCTGAATACAGAATTCATGGTCCGTGTTTCCCTTAATCCAAATGACTCAAATCCAAGACTGGCGTTCAGGGTCGCACTGGAGTCTCAAAAGGGGATTAATGGCGCAGGCAAAATGGAGACACTTTTAGTCTAATTGCGACGCGGCATAGCCCGCTGTCGCCAAGTAGCTAGGCTTGCAGGAGAATTCGCAAGTTCTGGCAGAATTTCCGGGGCACCGTTTCAGTCGTCTGCTGGGCGCTTTCCCCGGCGCCGCTGCCAGTTCGGGGGGCGCGCTTAGTCCGACAGGCTGCGGGCGGCCTGGGCGGCGGCGCGGATTTCGTCGGCGATTTCCTCGGCCTCTTCGGGGTCGAAATCCATCGGGATCTCAACGCCGTCGGCTTCGATATAGATGCGCACCATGCCCTGGTCGGTCGGGCCGATCTGCATGTTTGCCTCGATATCGCGTTCGCTGTTGATACCCATCGCAGCCTCCTTGGTGCGGTCAATTGACGCCATTCCTGTCTGGGGATCCGTGCTAGCCTGCCACCTGTTGAAAGGCAAGCACGCTTCGTGGTGGGATTGGGCATGACTGAAGTGACTTTACGACGATTCGAACCCGCTGACAGCGCGTGGCTGGTGGAACGCCACCAGACGCTATACGCTAGGGACGAAGGGTTTGATGACACCTTTGGCCCATTGGTGGCCGAGATTCTGGCGGAGTTCTGCGCCAGCCATGATCCCTTGCGCGAGCGCGGCTGGATTGCCGAGGAGGATGGGCGGCGACTGGGGTCTATCTTCTGCGTGCGCCTGACCGACACCACCGCCAAGCTGCGCCTGTTCCTGCTGACGCCCGAGGCACGCGGGAAGGGGCTGGGCAAGCGTCTGCTGAACACCTGTATGCAGTTCGCGCGCGATGTGGGCTACAAGGATATGACGCTCTGGACTCATGAAAGCCACGAGGCGGCCTGCGCCCTTTATGCAGCCTTCGGCTGGGAACTGGTCGAGAGTAAGCCGGTCCATTCCTTCGGACAGGATTTGATCGAACAAAGCTGGAAAACTGTGCTTTAACCCCCTTGCGCTCGGGTATGGGACAGGCTAAATCGCCCTCCAGTGCCGCCTTAGCTCAGTTGGTTAGAGCGCTGGATTGTGGATCCAGAGGTCCCCTGTTCAAGCCAGGGAGGCGGTACCATCTCCACCAGCGCTCCACTTTTTCCTATCAGGCAAATGCTTTGGCGGTTCTGCGTCCATAGAGATCGCTGTTCAGATACCGCAGGCCTGTGTCGATAATGACGGTGACAACGCGTTTGCCCGGGCCAAGAAGGCGGGCACGGTTCAGGGCGGCGTGGATATTTGCGCCCGAGGTAATGCCGCCGATCAGGCCTTCCTTTTCGGCCAGTTGGCGGGCGCCCTGATAGGCGGCCTCATCACTCACCGGGATCACTTCGTCAATCAGGTCGCGGCGCATGATGCTGGGGACAAAGGAAAGGCCGATCCCTTCGAGCTTGTGCGTGCCGGAGGTGTCGCCGCCTGAGATATTGCGCACCTCATCCGGCTCGACTGCGATGATTCGCGTCTTCGGGTCGGCCTCCTTCAGGACTTCGGCATTGCCCGAGATGCAGCCGCCTCCGCCTGCGGCCATGACGAATTCGTCAACCGGCCCGTCCAGTTGCGTGAGGATCTCGCGCGCCATGGCGTGATAGCCGCGCTTGTTGTCGAGGTTGTTGACCTGATCGGGCCAAAAGGTGCCGTCCTCACCCGCCAGATCCCTGGCGCGGGCAATCATGCGATCAATCACGTCTGCCGTCAGGATGCCGCCCTCGGCGTGAATGATCTCGACCTTGGCGCCAAAGGCCCGCATGGTTTGCAGTTTTTCCTCGGAAAACCCGTTGGAGGACACGAAATGCGCCTCATAGCCGCGCGTTGCACAGACCATGGCGAGGGAACTGCCGGTGCTGCCGCCGGTGTATTCCATCACCCGCCCGCCCGGGCGTAGCTCTCCGCGCCGCTCTGCGCCTTCGATCATCGACAGGGCCATGCGGTCCTTCATGCTGCCGGTGGGGTTCGCGCCCTCCCATTTCACATAGACCTCGGCGCAGTCGGGCGTTGTGAGGCGGGTGAGTTTGACAAGTGGGGTGTTGCCGATGGCGTGCATTGATGTCTCCTGAATAGCAACTTTCGAATCGAAAGTGACTGTTGGCTAGTGGATTTCAAATCGAAAGTCACTATGCTGATCACAAAGAGGAGGCCGAGATGGCATTGCCAGAAGGTGCGGCAGCACATGAATTCAGATCGCAGTGCTCGATTGCACGCACGATGGAGATATTGGGTGATCGCTGGACCTTGCTGATCGTGCGGGACCTGATGTGGCACGGCAAGCATACCTTTCAGGAGCTGCAAACGAGCGCCGAACGGATGCCGACCAATCAGCTTTCGCAGCGGCTGAAGCTGCTTGTGGACTGGGGGCTGGTGGATAAGCAGGTCTATCAGGAGCGCCCCGTTCGCTATCGTTATGTCCTGACCGAGCAGGGGCGGGCGCTGGAGCCGGTCTTGCTGCAGATCATGCAGTGGGGGCATAAGGCCCTTGGGGGCGGGTTGTATGATCCCAAGGCAGGGCGGACCGTGGCCCCGGCCCGAAACCCGGCCTCAGTCGAGCGTTAGGCTCTGGCGCAGGGCGCCGCTTTGGGCGTCAAAGACAAGGATCCGGCTGTCGGTTGTGACCAGCGCGACCCACCCATCGCCAAAGGTCACCGCCTGCGCGCTTGCCCCGTCGGGCAGGGCGATATGGTCGGGCAAGGATGGAATAGCCGGATCGCCAGACAAGCGGATGACAAGCAGGGAGATTACCACTACAAGCCCGCCAATCATCACCACGGTCAGCGTGGTCACCAGTCGGCGCAGGAACTTTAGCTGCGGCGGCTCGTCTTGCAATTCGGGCTGGGAAGGATCTGTCATGGAGCGCCGCCGGATAGAATTCGTCATCGCGGAGAACCCGCCTAAGCGCCTTGATAAAGCGGTTTCGCGTGATGTGCCAGAGGAGGCGAGCCTGTCCCGCACCCGGCTGGCGCGGCTGATCGACGAAGGTTCCCTGTCCGTGGATGGCGTGGTGACGCGCGATCCCAAGGCGCGGGTCGAGGCGGGCGCGGTAATTGCCGTCACAGTCGAAGAAGCCAGCGACAGCCATATCGGCGCGCAGGATATCCCGCTGGAGGTGATCTATGAAGATGACGATCTGATCGTCATCAACAAACCGGCAGGCATGGTGGTGCATCCGGCGCCGGGCACGCCTTCGGGAACGCTGGTCAATGCGCTGATGCATCACTGCGGGGAGAACCTGTCTGGGGTGGGCGGAGTGAAACGCCCCGGCATTGTGCACCGGATCGACAAGGAAACCTCTGGCCTGCTGGTGGTCGCCAAGTCCGACGCCGCCCATCAGGGGCTGGCAGCGCAGTTCGAGCGTCACACGGTGGAACGCTACTATCGCGCCGTCTGCTACGGGGTGCCGGATGCCAATGATCCACGTCTGCGCGGGGTAAAGGGCGCGAGTTTCGAGCCGGGGAATATCCTGAAGCTGACGACCCAACTGGCCCGGCACAAGACGGATCGCCAGCGTCAGGCGGTGCTGTTCCACGGTGGGCGTCACGCTGTCACCCGCGCCCGCATCGTTGAGCCTTTTGGCACGCCGCCTGTGGCAGCGCTGATCGAATGCTGGCTTGAGACGGGCCGCACCCATCAGATCCGCGTTCATATGGCCCATGCAGGCCACGGGCTGATCGGTGATCCCACCTACGGCGGCAAGCGAAAGCTGCCCCTGAAGGCCTTAAGTGAGACGGCGATTGCGGCTGTGCAGTCCTTTCCCCGGCAAGCCCTGCATGCGGCGGTGCTGGGCTTTGTGCACCCAATCAGCGGTGAGGCGATGCGCTTTGAAGCACCCCTGCCGCAGGACATGCAGGATCTTCTGGATGCGCTGCGATCTCCGGTGACATGATTCTCACCTGTCCGTGATTGCGCCTGTGATCAAGGTTACAGACCGCAGCCGACCGGTTAGAATAACGTATGGTTATCGGAGGGACTTGAAACGGGGGAAACCACTCCCCATATCCGGTCCACAACGACGCTGATGTTAAGTCCTTAAACATTGGGAGGGACAGACCGAATGGCGAATTATGCGAACCTGCCTGCACCGACTCCGGAAGGTGGCCTGAACCGTTATATGCAGGAAATCCGGAAGTTTCCGCTTCTGGAGCCGGAAGAGGAATACATGCTGGCGAAACGCTGGGTCGAAGAACAGGACACCGAGGCGGCGCATAAGATGGTCACCTCTCACCTGCGTCTGGCGGCCAAGATCGCCATGGGCTATCGCGGCTACGGTCTGCCTCAGGCTGAGGTGATCTCTGAGGCGAATGTGGGCCTGATGCAGGCGGTAAAGCGGTTCGATCCTGAAAAAGGGTTCCGTTTGGCAACCTATGCCATGTGGTGGATCCGGGCGTCGATTCAGGAATACATCCTGCGGTCCTGGAGCCTTGTGAAACTGGGCACGACCTCTGGCCAGAAGAAACTGTTCTTCAACCTGCGCAAGGCCAAGGCCCGCATCGGTGCTCTGGAAGAGGGCGACCTGCACCCCGATAACGTCAAAAAGATCGCCACCGATCTGGGCGTGACCGAGGATGAGGTGATTTCGATGAACCGGCGCATGTCCGGTGGCGATGCCTCGCTCAATGCCACTGTCGGCAGCGAGGGCGAAGGCACCATGCAGTGGCAGGACTGGCTGGAGGACGAAGACGCTGACCAGGCTGGCGACTACGAGGCACGTGACGAGCTGGAAGCCCGGCGCGAGCTGCTGGCGCAGGCTCTTGACGTTCTCAATGACCGTGAAAAAGATATCCTGACCCAGCGCCGTTTGGCAGACAAACCGGTGACGCTGGAAGAGCTGAGCACGCAGTACGATGTCAGCCGCGAGCGCATCCGCCAGATTGAGGTGCGCGCCTTTGAAAAGCTGCAGAACAAGATGCGGGAACTGGCCTCTGCCAAGGGCATGCTGACCAGCGCCTGATCGTAGGCTCTGTTTCAGTTTGAGTTCGATAAGGGTTGCCCGTGGGGCAGCCCTTTTTCGTTGGAGAGCCAACGCCTCTGCGCGGGGTGCTACAAGTCCGTCTCTGCCATGTACCGTTCAGCCCATTCCCGATTGGTGGAATCCGCCAGTTTGGCGACCGGGGGCGTGGTTTCTTTCTGTGGGCCAGCCTCAACACCAAGAGCCTGCAGAACCCGGCCCAAAGTCGCATATGGCGCGGCAGAAAGCCCCTGGTAGGTCAGGCGCAGCGGCGTGATCTTCTCTTTTTCAAACCAATCCCTCCATTCCCGGTCCATTTGCTGGAAGGCGACAAGTTGTCTTTTGATCTCCGGGCCGTCGTATTCCGGTGCCCGGGCAGGAGAGAGTCGCTCAATTTCGCTGCCGTCAGGGGCCTTGTGCCATAGCCCGGACTGCTTCGCCCTGACATAGGATATGGCCTGCTCAAGCTTGTTCTCTCGGGTCAGATGGATAAAGAGGGTTTTCCCAAAGGCCGCTTCCATCCGGCCCGCATCGCTGACAACGGCCGGATACAGGCTGCCAAGCTTCTGCGCGAAGAACTCAAAGCTATGGCGCTGTAGCCGCAATCCAAAAATGTCGCTGCTGCCTTTGCCCTTGCGATATGCCGCGTCAAAGACGGCCGCCAGCGCGTCACGCCGGGTGCTGAAATCCGAAGCGCTCAGCCCATGATCGTCAAGCCAGCTGTCCAGCGATGGTTCGTGGAAATGGGACTCCGGGTAGCCCGCATCAGCGGCCTCACGCAGCAGGTGACACAACAGCGTGCTGCCGCTGCGTGGACTGGTGCAAATCACGTATGCCTGAAATCGTTTCATTGGGACATGCCTATTCCAAGCCCGGTTGCGCGGCTCATCTATGGTTCCACCTGATCATCACCGCAACAACCACCTAAACGCAGTCTGCAGGAAATCTGACGCGCCTGTCTCAGCCGGGGTGCCATGCGCCATCACAAGTCGTTCGGCAGGCCACTCCAGGATCTTCCTGACGCTTGCCCGCGCTGCGGACTTGTCGGTTGTTGCCACGCGGAACTTTCGAGGGACGGATGGGGTAGGGGCGGTCATCAGGTCGAGGCGTGCCACAACAGCCCGCCAGCCGTGGTACCAGCCTTTTGGAATCTGCTGCACCCAATCCGTGACCAGGATCGTGCCTGACGCCCGGTGAAAGAACACGGCTTCGGTTGTGATGCGATTGCCGCGTAGGATGACTTGGTCGATCGCGGCCTCCCATGCCTTGTCCGGGCTGTCACCAAGTATCGACTGCAGCGCTGTCCCTGCAACCTCTTGCGTCAATCCCGGCGCCGCATGGACGCAGGCATCTGGGTAGGCTGCAGCCCATTCCGAAAGAAAGGTACGATGCAGGTTGTTGGGGGCGATCAGATGGCGCACCTGACCAAGGCCATCGACGGCCTTTTGGATGTCGTTTGTCAAAGCAACCGGAGACCAAACCCACAATCCGCCTTGATCCGGCAGCCTTATGACTGCCATGCGTGTTGGAAAGCGAAAGCCAGCCGCACCTGTCACTGCTGGGCCATCAACAAGCCAAAGCTCTGGACCAAAAGGCGTCATATTCGGGGATTCCCTTCAGGACCTTTCTGGTCTCAAACCTATACCTCGTTTGCTTGTTGTCCAAGCCCGCGTTTGTTGATGGCGCGATTGGCCAGACGGCATGCCATGGCGGTGGTGAGCATGCCGCAGAAAAACGGTTGGGCAAAGTGGTGGTGTAGCACGGCAGCTGGGCACCGCAGGCATTGGAAAGACGTCTATGCGCGGCGCATGGGGGCAGGCACGAGCATCAGGGCTGGCGCTATGGCTGGCATGCTGGAAGGCCTCCCCAAAACTTTGATCAGCGGCTCGCGGCGGGCTGGCGTGGATCAGAGGGTGCTGGCGGCAGGCTGGCTTATGTGGCTGGCTAGAGATCGGGTGGCTTGCGGTGCTGGCTGTCTGGCTGGGAGCCCAAGTGGCGTCCTTGCTGGAGTAGCTGGCTGCGTGCTGCCGTGTGATTCTGGCTTGCTGCAGGTCTTGAACCTTACCTAGGCCTTATCGGAGGGAGGGTCAAGAAAAATGTTTAAATTCAAATAGTTGACTAGTTTTGTCGGATTTGGTTCATGAGGCTGCCGCGAATGACAAACGCCGCCCCGAAGGGCGGCGTTCAAAAAAGTCTACGGGTGGCCAAAGGTCAATTCAGCCGTGCCCGGATGACGCGCAGCATGTTTTCTCCGGCCACTTTTCGGATCTGCTCGGGTGTCAGCCCCGCCTCCAGCATGGCATGCGTGAGGGCCGCCAGTTCCGAAGTGTCGAATGTGGTCTCGACCGATCCATCGAAGTCTGAGCCAAGCGCGACGTGATCCTCTCCGACCACCTCGATCCCGACCTTTACTGCGGCGGCCACGCCTGCCGGGCTGTCATCGCAGATCGCGTCTTTCCAGTAACCGATGCCGATCACCCCGCCGTTTGCCGCGATGGCGCGCATCAGATCATCCTGAAAGTTGCGCTTGACCGGGCAGCCCTTGTGGATGCCGCCATGGGAGACGACGAGCGGAATATCGGTCATTGCCAGCACATCCCGCGCGACTTGCGGGCTGGAATGTGCCAGATCCAGGATCAGGCCCCGGTCCACCACGGCCTGCACCACACTGCGGCCAAACTCTGTCAGGCCAGCGTTGCCCGTGCCGTGTAGCGAGCCGCCGAGTTCGTTGTCAAAAAAGTGCTGAAGGGCCACCAGCCGGTAGCCCGCGTCCTGCAGCCGTTGCAGGTTGTCGAGATCCCCCTCCAGCGGATGCGCGCCCTCGATACCAAGGATGCCGCCCACCACGTCTTCACCCGACAGTTTGCGTTCAAGCAGCGCATCCAGATCAGCTTCGGATTTGATGATGCGCAGCTGCCCGTTCGAGCGTTCTTCGAAACCGTGCAGTTTTTCGGCCTGATAAACGGCGCGCTCGAACAGCGATCCCCAGGTGCGGATCGGCCACATCTGGGCGACGGCCAGCAGGGTGATGTTGTCCATCGCGTCTGCTTCGTTGTGGTCGTAGTTCTGACCGGCGGGAGATTTGGTGACAGCCGTAAAGACCTGCAGCGCGACGTTCCCTTCGATCAGCCGCGGGATGTCCACCTGTCCCCGGTCACTGCGCTTGGTCAGGTCGCGTTTCCAGAGCAGAGGATCGGCGTGCAGATCTCCGATCAGCAGGGTGTCGTGCAGGGCTGCGGCCTCGGGGCTGACGGGGTAGGGATCGTGTTCGGCGACAACATTGCGCCCCTTTTCGATGTATCCGGGCACAAAGATCAGCGCACCGATGATCACGATGATCAGCAGGACGACACATCGGCCCAGCCATTTCAGAAATCCCCCCATGATATCATCCTCCTTGAAATCACGTTTTTGAAACTGCGGGCAGGCTATCGTGGCAAGGGAATGACGCAAGGAAAACGTCGGGGCAGGCGCCTCGCTTGCTCAACTCAGGCGCGGGGCCTAGGGTGTCGGCCTTACACCATGGTGCAGGAGGGCATGGCATGGCAGGCGGATGGGCGCGTGACGGCGCGGTGAGCGAGCAGATCGAAGCTTCGATCAGCGACGAGTTGGCGCGGCTCAAGGCGCAGAAACAGCCTGTCGGCGAAAGCCTGACCCATTGCGCCGAATGCGAAGAGGAAATCCCAGAACAACGCCGCCTGGCCCGCCCGGGCGTAAAGCTGTGCATCGATTGTCAGCAAGAGCGTGACGGAGCACGCGCGCAACGCGGCGGCATCAACCGGCGCGGATCGAAGGACAGTCAGCTAAAATGAGCGTTGCGGCAGATGGCAGCTCTGTGGCCATTTCGGGAAAGACAGTGCCCGCCCTAGACGGCAGTTGCAGAGTGGCTGGCATCCAATTTCGGAGCGCCCATTCGTTCTCTGTACCTGACGGGAGGTACCCCCATCATTTTTCGAAATTCTCTGCGAAAGGTCTCGGCTGAGCCAAAGCCGCAAGCCTCCCAGACATCGCAGAGCGGCATTTTGCTGTTTTCCAGAAGTTCCGCCGCGCGGGACACGCGTTCCGCCTTTAGCCAGAGCATGGGGGTAGACCCCGTTTCCTCTTGGAAACGGCGGGCCAGCGTGCGCTCACTTGTTCCGGCCTGTCTGGCCATGCGGGCGACAGGCCAGTCCTCGTCGATCGATGTTCGAATACAATCCTGCAGCGCCGCGAGGCTTGAGCCTACGCGGGTCTTCGGCTCTGGTCTGGGGACAAACTGGCGTTGCCCGCCATCCCTTTGAGCTGGCAGAACCAACCGGCGGGCAACGCTTGCCGCCGCCTGTGCGCCAAAGTCCTGTCGGATGATGTGCAGCCCCAGATCAAGACCGGCTGCGGAACCGGCAGAGGTGTAGATGCCATCTCCTTCGACAAACAGAACGTCCGGGTCGACCTTCACATTCGGAAAACGCCGCGCCAGCAGGTCAGTGTAGCGCCAATGTGTCGTCGCGGTTTTTCCGTCCAGCAATCCCGCAGCGGCGAGCACAAACACACCGGAACAGATAGAGGCAATTCTCGCGCCCCGCGAATAGGCCGACTGCAACGCTGCACAGAGTGCCGCAGGCACTGGCGTCTCGGCACCCCGCCAACCTGGAACGATGATCAGGCTGGCCTGAAGGAGCAGATCCAAATCAGCCTCTGCTTCTATGGTGATACCACCAGTTCCGCGAATTGGCCCGGCCTCGGCCTTCACGGTCGCGTAGCGATACCAATGATCGAACTCGGGACGTGGCAAGGCGAACAGTTCAACAGCGATGCCGAATTCAAAGGTGCACAGGCCATCATAGGCGATGGCGCAAACCAGAGGAGATGTGGCGGACTTTGGCATGATGGCAGAATGTGACCGAATATTGTCTTTTCCGCCAGTATCGTGATCCGCCTGGAAATGGCAAGTCTTTGCTATCGACGCAACAGGAGACCCCGCCGTGACTTCACCCAACGATCTGATCAATGCCGTTGAAACATATTTGGACGGTATCCATGAATGCAGCACCGACAAGTTGAACGCGGTGTTCCACCCAAAATCCAGTCTGTTTGACGCGGACAAGGGCACTGTGTTTGCTGAGCCCATCGACAGTTTCGTGCAGGACGTCGGCACCCGTATCTCTCCAGCAAGCGTTGGACAAGCGCGAGAGGCCGAAATCCTGATGATTGACTATCTGTCGCCGATAAACGCCACAGTCAAAATCCGTATCCGCGCCCACAAAAATGTCTTTGTTGATCACCTTGCCTTTGTCAAAGGAGAGGATGGCTGGCAGATCGTTGCCAAAATCTGGCACCTCGAACGTGTTGTAGAGACCGTCACTGATCCGAATGCAGCGCAAGCCTAGAGGCATTGAGCGGTCGTTCCTCTGTTGAAGTTGAGCGACTGCTTTGTCCGTGTAGCCTTCATCTGGCCAAGGAATTTATTGCAGTGCGGAAAACGGCAGATTTGAGCCCACTTTGACGGATGCTGCAACTTGTACAAACGGCAGCTTTCCAAAAGAATGGAAAAACCTAATGTGATAGCCCGCCTATAGAAAACGTTGCTTCCGAGGATAGACCGATTGGATTTCCTAATAAATACAGCAGCAGCCTTGGTCATACCTGCGGTAATGTTTTCCTTTTGGCGCTACACCGAGCGCGACGAATACGCGGATTTGCGAGCCAGTGGGCAAAAACTCAACCTGAATACGCACAACCTCCGCTCTGCTTATCGACGCAAACCCGATGATCCCTTGCGTGCCCCAC
Organism: Pseudophaeobacter sp.; assembly: GCA_027019165.1. Classification (GTDB taxonomy): domain Bacteria; phylum Pseudomonadota; class Alphaproteobacteria; order Rhodobacterales; family Rhodobacteraceae; genus Phycobacter. The sequence goes on along the minus strand of JALUXC010000024.1, from coordinate 634,301 downwards.
ACATAAAGCTGGCAAGGATAGGCTTTTATCACTGGATCGCCGTTCCTGTGGGGTTCGTTTCGGTGTTGGCGATTGCAGTAGTCTGGAAACTCATTGAAAGCAGCCTGTCCTAGTCGGACCAGCACGGCTTAGACACCGTGGAAGCAGACGCTCAAAGACCGCAATCCAAACACGGCAAAGTCCGCATAGCGGGCTATGGGCGGTATGCTGACGGGTTCAGGCGCGGCGAATGGCGGCTTCTTCCGTGTAGCGGAAGATCAGGCGAGTGCAAGGCCGACTCGCCTGACGCGATGGATCAACCCTCCATCGCTTCCAGTTCGTCGATCATGCCAGAGATCATCGACAGGCCCTTGTCCCAGAATTTGGGGTCCGAGGCATCAAGGCCGAAGGGGGCCAGAAGCTCCTTGTGGTGCTTGGAGCCGCCGGCTTTCAGCATGTCGAAATACTTCTCCTGAAAGCCCCCGGGGTTTTCCTCGTAAACCGAGTAGAGCGCGTTCACCAGACCGTCGCCGAATGCATAGGCGTAGACGTAGAAGGGGGAGTGGACGAAATGCGGGATATAGGCCCAGAAGGTCTCGTACCCTTCCATGAAATCAAAGGCTTCGCCGAGGGATTCGGCCTGCACCGACATCCAGAGCGCATTGATGTCATCAGGTGTCAGCTCTCCGCTGCGGCGGGCTTCGTGCAGTTTGCATTCAAAATCGTAGAACGCGATCTGGCGCACGACCGTGTTGATCATGTCCTCGACCTTGCCCGCCAGAAGAACGCGGCGCTCGTTCTTGTCCTTGGCCTTTTCCAGCATCTTGCGGAAGGTCAGCATTTCGCCAAAGACGGATGCGGTTTCGGCCAGCGTCAGCGGGGTGGAGGAGAGCATTTCGCCCTGATCGGCGGCCAACACCTGATGCACACCGTGCCCCAACTCATGCGCCAGGGTCATCACATCGCGTGGTTTTCCCAGGTAATTGAGCATTACGTAAGGGTGCACCTCGGTGACGGTGGGGTGGGCAAAGGCGCCGGGTGCCTTGCCGGGTTTCACGCCCGCGTCGATCCAGCCCTTGGTGAAGAAGGGATCGGCGAGATCCGCCATGCGCGGATCAAAAGCCCCATAGGCCTCCATCACAATATCGCGGGCCTCATCCCAGCCCACGGTGCGGGTGACTTCCATCGGCAGGGGGGCGTTGCGGTCCCAGACCTGCATCCGGTCCAGACCCAGCCACTTGCGCTTCAGCTCATAGTAGCGGTGCGACAGCTTTGGGTAGGCGGCGACAACCGCCTCGCGCAGGGCTTCGACCACCTCGGGTTCCACGTCATTGGACAGGTGCCGCCCCATCTGCGCCGAAGGCATGCCGCGCCAGCGATCCAGAATTTCCTTTTCCTTGGCTTGCGTGTTGTGCACGCGGGCAAAGATCTTGATGTTCTCGGCAAAAACACGCGCCAGTTCACGCGCAGCGGCCTCGCGTTTGCTGCGGTTCGGGTCGGTCAGGAAATTCAGCGTGCCTTCGATGTTCATCTCTTCACCTTCCACGGTGAAGGTGAGCCCAGCGATGGTTTCATCGAACAGCTTTTCCCAGGCATCGCCGACAACACCCAGATCATGCAGAAACTTCTCCAACTCATCCGACAGTTGGTAGGGTTTCATCGCGCGGATGCGGCGGAAGACGGGTTCATAGCGGGCCAGATCGGCGTTCTCGGCAAAGAGCGCTTTCAGCGCATCGTCTTCGATCCGGTTGATCTCAAGTGTGAAGAAGACCAGCGGTGTGGTGAAAACGGTGACCTTTTCCTGGCAATCCGACAGGAACTTGGCCCGCTCGGCATCGGTCGTCAGCTGGTAATAGCGCAGGCCTGCAAAGGACATGACGCGGCCTGCGATGGCGTTGATCTTTTCGTTGCGCAAGACGCAGGTCAGCAGGCCAGCGGCATCCAGATCGGCGAGTTTGCCTTCATAGTCGGCGGCAAAGGCGCTGCATTCCTGCTCCAGCCAGTCCAGATCGCGGGTGAGTTCCGGCGCATCGACGGCGGCGTAGAGATCGGTCAGATCCCACTCGGGCAGATTGCCGAGGCTTTCGGGGCCGGAGCCTGCATTCGCATCGCGAAGGGGGAAGGGGAGTTGGAACATGGGGCCTCCTTGAAGGGTCATGTGGAAAGAGGGTGCGCAGGGGCTGCGCCATTTGCCAAACATCTAAGCAGCCCTGCGCGGGATCACAAGCGATCAGCGCCGGGGGGGCACTTAGCCTCGGTATTGATCGAAGAGGGCGCACATGCGGTCAAAGGTGTGCTGACGGATGGCGGGGCCTTCCATCACCACCTCGTGCTGGGCGCCCTGCACCAGATCCAGCTCGCCGCCCGGCCAGCGGCGCATGCGCTGGTGGACTGCGGCCGTGTTCACGATCTGCTCGTCACTGCCAAGGAAGGTGATGCAGGGCAGCGCCGGAGAGGGCAGGGCAGCAAGGCGCGCGCATTCTTTCAGGCTTTCGCTAAGCCAATGCACGGTGGGGCCGCCAAGCGTCAGATCGGGCTGGGCTTCCAGTTGCTCCTGCATGAAGCGGTACATATCGGCGTCATTGGTCAGGGTGTTGCCCTCATAGGGGGCGGTCTGAACATAGTGCACCTTGGTGGTTGTGGGCGCACGCATGGCGCTAAAGCCAAGGATGGGTGCCAGCGCGCCCAGCACATGGGCCACGGGCTTCATGGGGGCGGGGATCTGAATGCCCCACATCGGCCCGGTAAAGGCGCAGGCTTTGACCGGCAGACCTTCTATGAGAGCGCGCAGGCCGATGGCGCCGCCCATGGAATGCGCCAGCAGGAACCAGGGTTTGGGCAGATCCAGCGCCTCGGCCAGTTTCACGACCCCGCGCACATCGCGCTGGAAATCGGGGAAGTGATCCACGTGGCCCAGAAGGCGGTCGTCCAGCATGCGGTCCGCAATGCCCTGACCGCGCCAGTCAACCGCCAGGCTGGCAAAGCCGCGCTTGCCCAGGTCAATCGCCGCGGGCCCGTATTTCTCGACATATTCGGTGCGGCCGGGAAAAATGAGGACGGTGCCCTTGATCGCCTCGCGTGCCGTATCCTTTGGCAGCCAATGGCCCACGCGAATGCGCAGGCCATCTTCACAAGAGACCCAATGTGCTGCTCCCCCCTCTGGTCCGTCAGCGATTTCACCGAAGTACGGGGCAGGGGTCAGCTCCATCAGGGATCTCCTTTGGTCGGCCCTGTGGCTGGGGCCGGAGTTTGGGGGGAAGCGATCACGCCAGGGCCGAGGCCAGCTTCATTGCGGTGCCCATATCGCCGTCCACAGTCAGCTTGCCGGACATAAAGGCTGCGGTGGGGTTCAGCTCACCAGAGAGGATCGCCTGAAAGGTTTCCACGTCTGCCGACATGGTCACGTCCGCGTCTTCGTCGCTGACGCGCACGCCGTCGCTGTCCAGCACGATTGCGCCCATGTCTTCGATCTGGAACTTGGCGCTGCCGTCAAATCCGCCTGCGTCCAGCTTTTCGTTCAGCGCTTCGGCGGCTTGTGTCAGGGTATCGCTCATCGGTCATTCCTCGCTCATTTGCAGGGGCATCGCATTTTTGTGTGAAGCTTTTGTCTACGCCACTGGTAAATACGTTGCCTTGGGTTACATTGACCTATCATGATTGCAAATGTTCTGAACCTCAAAGCTATCGTGGCGGCAACGGCGCTGACAGTCACGTTTTCCCTGCCTTCGGTGGCTTCGGCGCAGGGTGCGACGCCTCCGAATGAGGCGGAACTGCTAAGCGAGCTGTCCCAGGCCGATCCGTTGGATGCCAATGCCATCGAGCGGGAGCTGCAGGCCCTTTGGGGCAAAAGCGGATCGCCCGCGATGGATCTGTTGCTGAAACGGGGCATTCAAGCGCTTGAGCGGGGCGAGACCTCGGTCGCGATTGAGCATCTCACGGCCCTCACCGACCACGCGCCGGGATTCGCGCGCGGCTGGTATGAACGCGCCCGCGCATATTTCGTGGCGGGGCTTTATGGCCCCTCTGTGGCCGATCTGGAGCATGCGCTGGCGCTCAACCCCAATGACTATGATGCGATATTTGCGCTGGGCACGATCTTTGAACAGTTCCGCGATCCGAAAAACGCCTATGAAGCCTATTTGCGCGCCAAGGCTATACATCCCAATCACGAGGAAGTAACCAAGGCGCTCGACCGTTTGGCGCCCCTGGTCGAAGGCAAGGAACTATAGGCCCCGCCGGGGTGGCTCTTATGGCAAACGTATCACGGGTTGTGGCCGTTCTTGGCCCGACCAACACAGGCAAAACCCACTATGCAATCGACAGGATGCTGGGCTATCGCACCGGCATCATGGGCTTTCCGCTGCGCCTTTTGGCACGTGAGGTCTATGACAAGGTTGTCGCGGCGCGCGGCCCCTCTGTGGTGGCGCTGGTCACCGGCGAAGAGCGTATCGTGCCGCCCCGCGCGCAATACTGGATCTGCACGGTCGAGGCCATGCCCGAAGGCATGGGCTGCGACTTCCTGGCGGTGGACGAGATCCAGCTTTGCGCCGACCCCGAACGGGGCCATGTCTTTACCGACCGTCTGCTGCGCGCGCGCGGCACCCATGAGACGCTGTTTCTGGGTGCCGATACCATGCGTGGTCCGATCAAAGCGCTTGTTCCCGGGGTGGAGTTCGTCCGGCGTGAGCGCATGTCGGATCTGGTCTATGCGGGATCGAAAAAGATCAGTCGGATGCCGCCGCGCACGGCCATCGTCGGGTTTTCGGTGGATAATGTCTATGCCATCGCCGAGCTGATCCGCCGTCAGAAGGGCGGCGCTGCGGTGGTCATGGGCGCGCTCAGCCCGCGCACGCGGAATGCCCAGGTGGAGCTCTATCAGAACGGCGAAGTTGACTACCTCGTGGCCACAGATGCGATTGGCATGGGGCTGAATCTTGATATCGACCACGTCGCCTTTGCCTCGACCTCCAAATTCGACGGGCGCCGGATGCGGCCCCTTGCCCCCAATGAACTGGCGCAAATCGCAGGGCGCGCCGGGCGGGGGATGAGTCATGGATCGTTCGGCGTCACTGGCGATGCCCGCCCGCTGGATGACGGAACGGCGCAGGCGATCATGGAACATCGCTTCACGCCGCTTAAGAAACTCAACTGGCGCTCTGCGGCGCTGCAGTTCGGCACGGTCGAGGCGCTGATCCGCTCGCTGGAGGCCAGCCCTGACGATGAGGTGCTGATCAAGGCCCGCGAGGCGGATGACCTGATGGCGCTCAAATCCCTGTCGCAAGACCCGGAGATCCTGGCGCGCACCACCAACGCCCATTCGGTGCGGCTGCTCTGGGATGTCTGCCGAATCCCCGATTTTCGCGGTATCAGCCACACGGAACATGCGTCGCTTTTGCGGGGGATTTTCGATCACCTCCATGGCGGCGGCGTTGTGCCCGATGATTGGATGGCGCGACAGATCAAAAGGATTGATCGCACGGACGGAAACATTGACGTTTTGTCCAAACGGCTGGCATTTATCCGCACATGGACCTACGTGGCCCAAAGGAAAGGCTGGCTGCGTGATGAAAGTCATTGGCGCGAGCACACGCGCGCTGTAGAAGACAGGCTGTCGGACGCACTGCACGAGCGGCTGACTGAAAAATTTGTGGACCGGCGCACATCCGTGCTTTTGCGCCGGCTCAAACAGAAGGAGGCCCTTTTGGCCGAAGTGAATGACAAGGGTGAAGTGACCGTCGAAGGCGAATTCGTCGGACGGCTCGAAGGGTTCCGATTCTCGCCGGACAAGGGTGCAGAAGGTGCCGAGGCAAAGGCGCTGAAATCGGCGTCCATGCAGGCGCTGGTGCCGCATTTTCATCTGCGGGCAGACCGGTTCTACAACGCACCCGATACCGAAATTGATTTTACCGAACAGGGCGGCCTCATGTGGGGCGACAGCGCGGTGGGCAAATTGGTTGCCGGGGCGGATCCGCTCACGCCGGGCGTGCAGGTTTTTGTGGATGATGCGGCCGGTGTCGAAGTCGCTCAAAAGGTCGAACGCCGCCTGCAGCATTTCATCAGCCGCAAGATCCAGGCTCTGTTCGAGCCGCTTTTGAACCTGCAAAAGGATGAAGAGCTGAACGGTCTGGCGCGCGGCTTTGCCTTTCGCATGGTCGAGGCGCTGGGCCTTTTGCCCCGTCACAGCGTCGCGCAGGAGGTCAAGGATCTCGATCAGGATGCGCGCGGCGCGCTGCGCAAGCATGGCCTGCGGTTCGGTCAGTTCACCATCTTCATGCCGCTGCTGCTGAAACCGGCTCCGACGCGCCTGCGTCTGGTGCTGTGGTCGCTTGCAAACGGTCTGCAGGAATTCCCTGAAGCGCCGCCTCCGGGGCTGGTCACCGTGCCGACCCTCAAGGATGCGCCCGAAGGCTATGACACCATGTCCGGTTACCGCGCTGCGGGTGAGCGGATGATCCGCGTCGACATGCTGGAGCGTCTGGCCGACATGCTGCGCGCCGAGGACAGCCGGGGCGGCTTTGAAGCCAAGCCCGACATGCTGTCGATCACCGGCATGACGCTGGAGCAATTTGCCGATCTGATGCAGGGCCTTGGCTACCGCGCCGAAAAGGGCGAGCGCGAAAAGGTGAAGCCCGTGGATGCGGTGGTGGCCGAGACCGGCACGCCCGCGGAAGGTCAGCCCGTGATGGACGCCGCCGCCGAAGCAGAGAATACGCCTGCGGCCGCTCCGGCGGGCGAAGGGGAAGTGGCTGCGGCCGATGTCGTACCTGAAGCGGTTGCCATTGAGGACGCGGGCGTTGCGCCTGTCGCCGAAACAGCACCCGAAGCTGAAGCCGCAGAAGCTGTTTCCGAGGTGGCCGAGAACGAGACCCCGACCGGAGCGGCGGCGGATACCGCTGTTGACGCGCCGGAAATCGAGGTCTTTTACACCTTTACCTGGGGCGGTCGCGCGCGTCAGCAGGGCGGTAACCGCGGTCAGCGCCGGGGGCAAGATGCCCGGGGCGGAGCAGGCGGCGGCAAGGGCAAACCACGCGGCGCCAAGGGCGGTCAGGGCAAACCCGGCGGCAAGAAGGGCTCACGCCCTCAGCAGCAGGGTGGCAAGACCTATTCGGCCCGTCCGCCCAAGAAGGAAAAGCAGATCGATCCCGACAACCCCTTCGCCGCGGCGCTGATGGGGCTGAAACAGGGCGACTGATCCGCGATGGAGGGCGGAGCCGCCAAGATCCGTATCGACAAGTGGCTGTGGCATGCGCGGTTCTTCAAGACCCGCAGCCTGGCCGCGAAACAGGTCAGCGCGGGCCATGTGCGGCTCAACTCCGATAAGATCTCAAAACCGGCTCAGAACGTCTCTCCCGGGGACGTTCTGACCTTTCCGCAGGGGCGGCAGATTCGCGTGGTGCGGGTCGAAGCCATAGGTGAACGGCGTGGTCCTGCGCCAGAAGCCCAGGCGCTTTACCATGATATGACCGAAAAACAGGAAACCGTTCCGGACAATCCCCGCTTCGAGGGAAAGGGGCGCCCTGACAAGAAATCCCGCAGGGCGCTTGATCTTACCCGTGGTCGCGACATCTATTGACATCTTGAAGATGCCGCCGCGCTGGATTAGCTAGGCGTCAAACAGCAAACGGGACCTGGCCTCATGACCTATGTCGTTACGGAAAACTGCATCGCCTGCAAATACACCGACTGTGTCGAGGTGTGCCCGGTGGACTGTTTCTATGAGGGCGAAAACACGCTGGTGATCCATCCCGATGAATGTATCGATTGTGGCGTTTGCGAGCCGGAATGCCCCGCCGATGCGATCCGTCCTGATACTGAGCCGGACATGGAAAAATGGGTCGAGTTCAACCGGAAATACTCTGAGATGTGGCCTGTGATCGTCTCCAAAAAAGACCCAATGCCGGGGGCCGAAGAGCGCGACGGTGAAGAGGGGAAGATGGAGAAATACTTCTCTGAGGCGCCCGGCGAAGGCGGCTGAGCCTGTCGGCTCTTAGGCTTTGGCTTTCGAATGGTGCCACCCCGGTTCGATTCGTTTGGCAGGCTCCTCATCAGGTCCGTCAGGCTGTGTCCCACCTCTCGTTCACCTGTGAAATGCCTTGAAAATAGGCGCTTGCGTAGGTGAGCTTGGTTGTTCCGGGCCTCCTTTCGACAGGTCCCATTTTGTGGTATCATGATTCCAATACCCAGAGTGAGAGAGATGTGCCTGACCTGCCGGATGCGTTCTTGTGCAAATTGGGCCGTTTTTCTGCGGCTATAGCGTGAGCGCGGATCGCTCGAAGTGATCCGCCTCAGGTGCTTTTGTCGTTGTTGTGTCGGACCGCCAGCCGACGAAGTGCAAGGAAAGACCTGTATGACCAAATCGAAGAAGCTCGAATTCCGCCCCAATGATTACGTGGTATACCCGGCCCATGGTGTCGGGCAGATCATCTCGATCGAGGAGCAGGAAGTGGCCGGCTTTGCGCTGGAGCTTTTCGTGATCACCTTTGAAAAAGACAAGATGACCCTGCGCGTGCCGACCAACAAGGCCGTCGAAGTGGGCATGCGCTCGCTCAGCTCGCCTGATGTCATCAACCAGGCCATGAAGACCCTCAAGGGCAAGGCCAAGGTCAAGCGTGCCATGTGGTCGCGCCGCGCCCAGGAATACGAGCAAAAGATCAACTCGGGCGATCTTATTGCCATCGCTGAAGTGGTGCGCGATCTGCACCGTACCGACGATCAGCGTGAACAGAGCTACTCTGAGCGTCAACTGTATGAAGCCGCGCTGGAGCGCCTGACCCGCGAAGTCGCCGCGGTCTCTGACGGGGATGAAATTCTGGCAGCCAAACAGGTTGACGAGGTTCTGACCTCCCGCGCGGCCTAAGCCAGCGCTGAGACTTTTGAAACAGGGGCCGTGCCGGGAACTGCGCGGCCCTTTGTCGTGTCGGCCCCCTGCGTCAGGAAAGACGAAGCCCATGCAAAAGCTGAAATCGCGTCTCACCACGCTGTATGAAGGCACCTCCAAAGGTGCCGTGCGTTTTCGGTACAGCGTTATCCTATTTGACGCTCTGACCATCCTGTTCTTTATCGCTACGGCGCATGTGGCGCACGGGCCGCTTTTGATCGTGATCAGCCAGGTCCTGGGCGTGATTATCGGGATGGACCTGGCCGCGCGGCTTTGGATCGCCAAGAACCGCAAGGCCTTCTTCTGGCAGGTCTATACTCTGGCCGATGTCGTGGTCATCGTGACCCTGCTGCTGGACCCGTTGTTTTCGGGCAGTCTTGCGTTCCTGCGGATCCTGCGGGCCTTGCGCCTGATCCACTCTTACCACCTCTTGCGCGATCTGCGCCGCGACAGTGCCTTCTTTCGCCGCAACGAAGATGCACTGTTGGCGGGGATCAACCTTTTCGTCTTTATCTTTGCCACCACCATGACGGTGCTGATCTTCTTTATTGATGAAACACAGACCCAATCGCCCTATATCGATGCGCTCTACTTCACCGTCGCCACCCTGACCACGACCGGATTTGGCGATATCACCATGGCATCGCCGGCCGGAAAGATGTTTTCGGTCTTCGTGATGGTCGTCGGGGTGGCGCTGTTTGTGCGGCTGGCACAGGCTATCTTTCAGCCGCAGAAGGTGCGATATACCTGCCCGACCTGTGGTTTGACCCGCCATGACATCGATGCGGTGCATTGCAAACACTGCGGGGAGCAGCTCAAGATCCTCACAGGCGGCATCGACTGATTTTTCACAGGGCCAGCAGCACCATGAGGCCCGCGATCTCGCAGATCTGCTGCGTTGCGCCCAGGATGTCGCCGGTTTGACCGCCGATCTTGGCGCGGGCAAGGGCGGCTAGTCCCAGCGTCGCTGCAAGCATGGTCACCGCTGCGCAAAGCATGGCGACAGGCCCCAGAAGCGGCATTGAGATCACTAGTGCAATTCCAGCGCCAAGGATCACAGGCATTTTTCCGGGGCGCCCAACCCCATGAGACAGACCCGCCTGCCGTGCATTGGGCAGGCTGTGCATCAAGACTGGCATGCTCGCGCGGCTGAGGGCGGCCAGCGCAAGCAGAGGCGATGGTCCGAGGGTCTGCAGAAGCGTGGCCAAGGCGCCCCAGCGCAGGCCCAGCCCCAGGATCAGCGCCAGAACCCCATAGGTGCCGATCTGGCTGTCCTTCATGATCTCAAGTCGCCGCGCCTTGTCAAATCCGCCCCAGAACCCATCGGCGGTATCGGCCAGACCGTCTTCGTGCATGGCGCCGGTGAGCAAGATCTGCACGGCCAAAGCCAGCCCGGCTGCCACCATGGGGGGCAGGCCGAGGCTCAGCGCGAGCGATGCCAGCAGGCAGGCGGGCAGGGCCACGGCAAGGCCTGCAAATGGAAAGGCCCAGACCGCAGTCGACTGCCGCGCGAAGGCCGCTTTTGGCAGATGCGGCAGCGGCAGGCGGGTCAAAAGAACCAGGGCCAAAAGGATATCGGCAGCGCGGATGTCGTATTTTCGCATTTGCGGGCCTCTTGCGGGTCTTGCGGCGCGGGGGCGAGCGGTTAAACAGGTGCGCAACCGCTTTACCCGCGTCACGCAACACTATGCAACGAGGCTGATCCATGCTGCCCCAGATATCTTCCCTTGATGACTTTCGTGCCCAGCTCAGGGCCGCTGCTGATGCAGATGGCGCGGCCACAGCCGGGGCCGAAGCGCGCAACGGCCAGCTGACCAAACCGCCGGGTGCCCTGGGCCGTCTCGAGGATCTTGCGATCTGGTACGCGGGTTGGCGCGGCTGCGAGCGCCCCGAGATCACGGCACCGCAGGTGATCGTCTTTGCGGGAAACCATGGCGTCACGGCGCAAGGGGTCTCTGCCTTCCCGGCCGAGGTGACGGCGCAGATGGTGCTGAACTTCGACCATGGCGGCGCGGCGATCAACCAACTGGCCAAACTGGCCGGGGCGCGCATGGATGTGCATGCGCTGGATCTGGATCGCCCAACGCAGGACTTCACCAAGGCCCCGGCGATGAGTGAAGATGAGCTGCTCTCTGCTCTGCAAACCGGCTGGAACGCGGTTGATTCAGAGGCCGACCTTCTGGTCGTGGGCGAGATGGGTATCGGCAATACCACCGCCGCAGCCGCGCTGGCCTGCGCTCTGTTCGGGGGCGACGCCGCGGACTGGACCGGCCGTGGCACCGGCGTCGATGATGCGGGGCTTGCGAACAAGGCCCGCGTGGTGGCAGAGGGCGTTGCCTTGCACCGCAGCGACATCAAGGATGGGCTGGATGCGCTGATGCGCCTTGGCGGTCGCGAGATTGCTGCCATGGCCGGTGCGATGGCCGCTGCGCGGCTCCTGCGTATTCCCGTGATCCTGGACGGCTATATCTGCTGCGCCGCTGCTGCCTGTCTGATGAAGACGGCTGCGGGCGCGCTGGATCACGCGGTGGCCGGTCACAAGGGCGCCGAGGCCGCCCATTTCGCGCTGCTGGAAAAACTGGGCAAAGAGCCGCTTTTGACACTGGGCCTGCGCCTTGGTGAAGGATCCGGTGCGGCGCTGGCGATCCAGATCCTGAAAGGCGCGATTGCCTGCCACAGCGGTATGGCGACCTTTGCCGAAGCGGGTGTTTCGGACGGCTGAGCGGGCAGGAAAGGAGGCTGGGCCGGGCTCAGGAGGACTTTTGGTCCTTCTGCTCGGCCAACTCCAAGAGAGCCGTTTCCAGATCCTTTTCCAGCTCACGCGCCCGTTTGATATAGGCGGGGTTCTCGCTGGCCGGGGTGCCCGGGATCCAATGTTTGGCCAGCTCTCGGATGGTCAGACGGTCGTGAGCATAGAAGGTCTGCTCCGCCTGGGCAGCCTCATATTCGCTAAGGCCGACCTTTTCGAGCACGTAGCGTCCGGCCCGCAAGGAACTGTCGAACATTTCGCGCACGATATCGTCGGCGCCTGCCTGAAACAGTTCGAACACGTGGTGGCGGTCATAGGCGCGGGCGATGATGTGGATATCCGGGTAGTTGCGGCGTACATATTCTACCAGTTTCACCGTGTTCTCGGGGTCATCGAGGGCAACGACCAGAATGCGGGCCTTGGCGATGCCTGCCGCCTTTAGCAGCTCAGGACGTGTCGGATCGCCAAGGAAGCTTTTGACGCCAAAGCGGCGCATCAGCTGCACCGCCTCCATATCGTTGTCGAGCAGCACGGTTTTGAAGCCGCTGGCCCGTACCAGCCGGTTCACAATCTGCCCAAAGCGGCCAATGCCCGCAATGATGACAGGGCCTTTTTCGTCGATTTCATCGGGTTCGTGATCGGCCGTGCGCGCCTCGGTCAGGCGTTTGGACAACAGATCATAAATGATGAACAGCAGCGGCGTGATCAGCATCGAGAGTGCAATGACCAACAGTAATTTTTCTGAAAGCGCAGGGGGAATGACGTTCAGCTGCTGTGAAAAGGCCAGCAGCACAAAGCCGAATTCCCCGGCCTGAGCCAGACCCAGTGTGAACAGCCATTGCGCCCGTCTGCGCAGGCCAAAGGCGCGGCCGACAAAGAACAGGACCAGCCCTTTTGCGGCGATGACCAGGAGTGCAAGTCCAATCAGATCGCCGGGGCTTGCAAGGAACAAGCGGTAGTTGATGCCGGCACCCACGGTGATGAAAAAGAGGCCAAGCAAAAGACCTTTGAAAGGGTTGAGGTCGCTCTCCATCTCGTGGCGGAATTCGGAGTTCGCCAGAACCACACCCGCCAGGAAGGCGCCAAGCGCAGGCGAGAGGCCGACCAGGGTCATCAGGAAAGAGATGCCAACGACGATCAAAAGCGCCAGCGCCGTGTACATTTCGCGCAGGTTGGAGGCGTGGATGAAGCGGAACAGAGGACGCGTCAGGTAGATGCCCGCAAGAATGATAAAGGCAATGGCGCCGATGGTGATCAGGGTCACCGCCCAGCCGGGCATGCCTTCGACCAGCGACAGGGAGCCGTGGCCGCCGCCATGGGCTGCATCCTCGCCGCGCTGGATCGAGCCATCATTGCCGATGCGGGGGCCATAGCCCGTGGCAAGCAGCGGCAGGAAGGCGAGGATGGGGATCACTGCGATATCCTGCGTCAGCAGAACCGAAAAAGACGCCCGTCCGCCGCCGGTCTGCATGAGCCCCTTTTCAGAGAGTGTCTGCAGCACGATGGCGGTCGAGGATAGCGACAGCGCCAGACCCACGGCAAGGCTTACCTGCCAAGGCTGGCCTGCGGCCATGGCGGCGCCCATCAGGGCCAGGGTGCTGAACAGGATCTGCAGCCCGCCAAGGCCCAAGAGTTTATGCCGCATCGCCCAAAGCGCGCGCGGTTCCAGCTCAAGCCCGATGAGGAACAGCATCATTACCACGCCAAACTCGGCAAAATGTTGCAGATCCTGGGTTTCAGTACCAACGAGGCCAAAGACCGGGCCGATCAGGATCCCGGCGGCGAGATATCCAAGGACCGACCCAAGGCCCAGACGCGCGGCGATCGGGACCGCAATAACGGCGGCGGCCAGGTAAATCGATGCTTGATAAAGAAACGTATCCATAGACTTGGTATCGCAAGCGTCAGCGGTCTTGGCAATGGAATTGGGCGCCCCTCCGCAGGAGAGAGCGCCCTTGTCGCAATACTGCCGCCGTTGCCGGAGCGGCGATCACTTGTCGTGAATGCGAATGTCACCGGACAGCTTTTCGATCTGCTCCAGCCGCTCGGAAATCCGGCGCTGAAAAACGCCAAGCTGATCGATGATGTCTGACAGGGTTTCGCCTGACTCGGGCAAACGCGCGCTTTCGATCTTACACAGCACGCGGGTGGAGCTGAGGCCGAGGAACTGCCGGTGCATGACCTGGCACGCATGCATGATACGGTCCGCTTCGTGATTGACGTCTTCCTGACCTTTTTGTTTGCGGGCGTGCAGCTCATCAACAATCTGTTTCAGGACTTCGCGCTCATGTGCCATGTCGACGCCTTCGATGGCCCGGCGTTCCTGGCTAAGCTGATCGTCGCACTCCATGAGAATGCGCGTCGTGCACTGCACCATAAGGCTGGTGTTCACGGTGGATTTGATGGTGGCAAAGGTGCTGTTGTCCCCCATCACGTGGGCGGCAAACCAGTCGGACATTTCACGCGACATGGCACCATAGTTCTGGGACAGAACCGTAACCGGTCCACCTGCCGGTTCAATACGCGAAGCGATCACACGCAGATTGTGCGGGATCGTGTGCATCGCGTCGAAATCCTTGACCAGACCTTCAGTCTGTTCGACCAGGGTTTGCGCGCTGTTGAGCATCTCTGCCAGATCCAGCAGGGTTTCGTCCGGGGAATTCCCCAGAGCGGCGTCCCGCGCTTTGAATTCTTCGCACAATGCATGGGCGCAAAACTGATCGTAGTCTTCAAATCCTTGCCCGCGAACCCATTCCATCATTACGGCGGCACTTTCCTCGGGGGAAAGCCCCTCCTGCTGTTCGGCCAAAAGCAGGGTTTCATAGGCCTTGCGTACCTCGCCAAACAGAGGGCTGGACGGTTTGATCCGCGCCGAGAGGTAGCCATCCTTGTATGGGACGACAACCGCAAAGACCCAGTAGTGCAACCCGTCTTTGGCCTGGTTCTTCACATAGGCTCCGATGGTTTTTCCGGCCTGGATGGTCTCCCAGAACATATGAAAGACCCCGCGTGGCATGTCCGGGTGACGGATCAGCTTGTGGGGCGCGCCAAGAAGCTCGGGCCAATCGAAATGGGCGACTCGTTTGAAGATGTAATTCCCGGCCTGAATGACACCGCGTTTGTCCGTGCGGGAAAAGAACACCTCGTGCAGTTTGAACGGTGCTTCCCCGCTGGAGGGGCGGGATTCAAGACGGCGGTCGACGAATGACATATGTGTCCCCAGAATTAGGCATGCGCCTTGCATCAATAGTCGGAGAATCTTCCTGTATCGTTAAGTCGGCAGGGGTGCGTCCCTCTTTAATTGTGCCATGACGATCTGACTTTGCACGCGCGCAACTGCAGGGTGTGTCAGCAAAACCTCGTGGATTAGCGTGTTGAGCGCCTGCAGATCACGGCAGTAGACACGCAGCAGGTAGTCGGCCTCTCCGGTCATGGTCCAGGCAGAGGTAATCTCGGCCCGCGTTCCGACAAGACGTGCGAAACTGGCCGATTGTTCGGGGCCGTGACTGCCCAGATGCACCTGAACGAACCCCTGTACGGTGAGACCCAGTTTCGCGGGATCCAGCCGGGCAGCATAGCCCTGGATATAGCCGTCGGCCTCAAGCCGCTGTCGCCTGCGCCCTGCCTGGCTGGCCGAGAGGTTCAGCAGCTCCCCAAGCTCTTGTGCGGTCAGATGGGCGTTCTTCTGCAGGGCGGCCAGAAGGCGGGTGTCAGTGGAGTCGAGCATATGCGTGAATTTTCCAAAATTTGGATCATTAATGCGTGGATTACGCGCAGTATGCTATCATCGCGGCCAATTATGCGCAAACTCTGCGTCCGATGTGCGGTATGTTCTGGTGCAGAAATGAAACGCGCCAGTCAGGAGGAGCAGCCATGGGTCCGTTCCCGCACAATGCCCCGAAATCCGTCATCAGCGAAGAGAACCCCGCCGGCACCGACGGGTTTGAATTCGTCGAATTCGCCAGCCCAGAGCCGCAGGAGCTGCGTGATCTCTTCACCAAGATGGGCTATGAACTGGTGGGGCGCCACAAGACCAAGCCGGGGATCGAGCTGTGGCAGCAGGGTGATATCACCTACATTCTGAACGCCGAAAAGGGCAGCTTTGCCGAGAAATTTGTGGCAGAGCACGGCCCCTGTGCCCCCTCCATGGGCTGGCGTGTCGTCGATGCGCAAAAGGCCTTTGATCACGCCGTTGCCAAAGGCGCTGAACCTTATGAGGGCGACGACAAGACCATGGATGTGCCTGCGATCAAGGGCATTGGCGGCTCGCTCATCTATTTCATCGACCAGTATTATGAAACCTCGCCCTACAACGAAGAGTTCGAGTGGCTGAAACAGTCCAAGCCGCGTGGCGTGGGATTCTACTACCTCGATCACCTGACCCACAATGTCTACAAGGGCAACATGGACAAGTGGTTCAAGTTCTATGGCGATCTGTTCAACTTCAAGGAAATCCGTTTCTTTGACATCGAGGGCAAATACACCGGCTTGTTGAGCCGCGCGCTGACCTCGCCTTGCGGGCGTATCCGCATCCCGATCAACGAGGATCGCGGCGAGACCGGCCAGATCGTGGCGTACCTCAAGAAATACAAGGGCGAAGGCATCCAGCACATCGCCGTTGGTACCGAGAATATCTACGACTCCACCGACGAGATTTCCGAGCGTGGCATCAAGTTCATGCCTGCACCGCCGGAAACCTATTATGATCTCAGCCATGAGCGGGTCATCGGCCATGAGGAACCGCTCGACCGCATGAAAAAGCACGGCATCCTGATCGACGGCGAAGGCGTCGTGGATGGCGGCGAGACCAAGATCCTCTTGCAGATCTTCTCGAAAACCGTGATCGGTCCGATCTTCTTTGAATTCATCCAGCGCAAGGGCGACGATGGTTTTGGCGAGGGCAACTTCAAGGCGCTGTTCGAATCCATCGAGCAGGAGCAGATCAACAACGGCGAAATCCAGGCCGCCGAGTGATCTGGGGATGTGGCTACTCCCGCTGCCACAGGGTTTTCTCTCACAGGTAAATTCTGGAAACCGGCCTCAGGTGTGAGGCCGGTTTTTTTCGTTCAACGGAAGGTGTTCTGCTCCAGTCCAAAATTCGAAGATCAGTTTTCATTTTTGGTCAAGGCTCATCCTTGCGGCGTCTCTGTCTGGTCAGAACGATTGACCAAACCAGCAGTGCCAGCAGGCCAATGATCGCGATGTAACTACCAAATGAGGCCCACCGGCCAATTTCCTGATGGAGTTGCATCCAGCTTGGATAGAGAAAATACCTTTGTGGATCCGGCAAAAAGAAAGCGAGCACAGTAGGGTAGAGGAAGTTTGCAATCAGGCTGAAATGAAAGAGCCAGAACAGAACTTTGGTAATCCCGGGGTATAGCATCGCGCCGAAACGCGTTTGCAGCCACGAAATGGCGGCTAGGAGAGCCATCACCAGCCCCAGGTTGAGCCAGAGGTGGGCACGGCTCCAGACATGATAGGAGTCTCGAAATGCTTGTTCGGTGCTTGTTGCTATCCCAAATGCAAACTTTGTTTCGAGAAGACCTGCGCAGCCGCAGATTGCATATCCAAGCATGGCGGTGGCAAACAGGGTGGTCGGTGACCACGCACGGCGATATGCTATTGCCGGTGTAAGTATCTGAATATAAATAAAAAGAATTGAAACGGCCACGCTCGGCCTCACCTTTGCTTGGTTACATCTGGCATGTCGCTAATCGAACCGGAACTCGCGATGTTTTGGGTCCCGGGTTTGAAATGCAGTGAAAACGGAATGACAGAACGCCCGGCGTTGCCGACAACTCTGGTTGTTGTTTCCCGGCGCGGCAGTAATCACTCTGGAATCTTGAGCGTCTGGTTGCGGCCACCTTTTTGATACTGCAGCTGGGCCTCTCCGATGGCAACGACCCGGCCGCCGTCCAGCCGGTCTCCGACCTGAACCTTGCGCGTCCCTCCACTGGGCAGCCGGACCAGGGCGCTGCGGTTTGACGGGGTGCCAGAGACCCCCAGAAGGTTCAGCTTGCGCAGGTTGATCGCATTGGTGACCGTCGCCTGCCGCGCGACGGAGGCTGAGCTTGGAATGCGCGGTGAGACGGTCGCGGCAGGCACCGCCGCTGCGGTCGCTGCCGCAGGCGCGCTGCGCTGGGCGCGGTCCACGATATTGGCAAAGTTGGCCGGACGCATGCGGGGTTTCACCGAGGTGGCGATGGCCTGCTCGGTGGCGGGCTGGCTTTCCTCTTCCTCGGTCTTCAGCGTGGCGGGGCGGATGCGGGGGCGCAGGCCGGCCAGTTCGGCGCGGCTGCGTCCGCCCAATTGGGTGCGCTCCACCTGTTCGGCCAGATCTGCTGGCCGGGCGCGCGGGCGCAGGCGCGACAAGGCCTCCAGACGTACCGCCTCTGCAGCTGCGGCCTCTGCAGCGGACTGCGCATCGGGATCGGCGCGTGGCGGAGTTGGAGGCGGCACCACAGGCGGGCGACCAAGATAGACGACCACCCCATCGGGGTTCACGGTGCCTTCGGGGGTCGCTTCGACCAATCCGCGCTGATCCAGTGCGATGGCACTGCCCGCCGCTGCCGGAGAGCTGATCACATCGGGGGCATCATCCAGTTGCAGATCCGGCTGCGGCGGCAGGGCGACAGCGTCCTGTGACAGGTTGGTGTGGTCGATGGAGGCGACGTAGATATTGTCGAGATCCACCACGGCGGGGACCTCGGCGATTTCCGGTACAGCCTGCCAGATCCCAGTGGCGGCATACCTTGCGGCCTGTTCCAGCGCAGTGTCTTGGTCGCGTTCTGGCGTCGGCGCCTCAACAACTCCATCGGCAATGGCTTCGGGGTCGAGGGCTGCCTCGCCGGACGGAGCAAGACTTGCTAGCTCAGGGCTTTCGGTTGCTGGGGTATCTGGCTCTGCGGGCAAAGGGATAACGCCCGGATCGGGCTGGTCCGGGATGGGGCTGACCTGTGGTGCGATTGGCCTGGGCTCTGGGTCCACAAGGGCCAGCGGCGTTGACGCAGGCTCAGAAATGAGCTCCCCGTCATCTGCGGGGGCAGGGGCCACGCGGTCTGAAATGGGGGGCTGCTCCTGAGGCGAGGGGGCCGTCTCTGCGTCAAGCGGTGCCTGCTCGGCATCCGCTTCCGGAGACGTGGAGGTCTGCGTTTCCTCGACGCTTCCGTTTTCGGACGTTGTCGGCGCATCCAAGAAACGCGCAAAAGGACCTGTGCCGCTCACATAGGCCAAAGCGGCAACCACCAGCATGAAGACCAGCAGGATTGCCGTCAGGATCAGTCCCATGTTGCGGGATTTCGCGGGAGAACGCCGCGGCTTTGTGAAGAAACCAGAGATGCCGCCTGCGGCGTTCGCAAGAGAGGAGGCGTGTGCCTCTTTTGGGGCGGTGGCTTGTGCCGGAATTCCAGCGGGAAGAGCTGTTGCTGTTGAAGTGGGGCGCGCAATCGCCGCTTTTGCCAGATCCTTGGCCAGTTTGTCTTCCTGCGCTTTCAACGGTGTCGGCGCTGTGGGAGACACAACAGGGGTCTTTGCATCTGGCTTGGCCTTTTGCGCGGACAGAGCAGAGGTCGCGGCAGAGGCAGGGGGCGTTCGCGTGGCCCCGTCCAGCGCAGGTTTTTTATCTTTGGTCTGGGCAGAACCGGTCTCGGCTGTTGCCACCTCGGGCCGTCGGCGCCTTGTACTGAAGCCCAATGCAGGGCCGAAAGCCTCATCGTCCGCGGTTTCTGTCAGTGGGGTCTCGGCTTCTGTGCCGAGCGAGGCGGTCACGGTATCGGCCGACAGCGTCAGCCCGCCGCCCTTTGTGCGGGCCGGATCGGAGGTGTCACGGGGCGTTTCCGGCTGTGCTGCGGTGTCTTCCTGCGGTACTTGCGCCGAGACTTTTGCGTCAGCAGGCGCGGCCTTGGGCGTTTTCAGCTTTGTCGCCGGTGGCTGTTTTGCAGGTGGTTGCTCGGCAGGGCCCACATCGACAACGGCAATTCCGTCAGGTTCGATTGGGCTGTCGCCGATCGCTTTTGCCGGGCCAAAGAACGGCTCACCCAGGAAATCCATGTCGCCGGGAATGGCCACAAAACTGGCCGGGGTAAAACCGTGATCGACAGCAAAACTTTCTGCTTCGGCCAGGGTTTCGCGGGCGACTGCGGCGATATGTGTGAGGGGACCATTCTCGGAGATGTCAAAAGACAGATCTGCGACAGCATAGGGCGTTGCCCCTTCGAGCGCCTGCGCCGCAAGCTCGCGTCGGGCGCGCGGATCAAGCATGCCGGTCTCGATCGTGAGATAGCGGATCTGGTCGTTTGGGATCACAAGCTTGCAGCAATCGGGTTCTGTCAGATCCAGCGCCGTCCCTTTCTCGCGCAGGTCGTCCAGAGCCGCCAAAAGGTCAGAATGATCCAGCGTCACCGTTCCGATATTGCGCCACCCCCCGGCGGCACGGTGCAGATAGGTGATACCGTCAGAAGACAGTGAAAGAGCAAACCCCGGTTTCATCGTGCGGTCAAACCATCCAAGTTCCTATTGCCCGGACCGCGTTGTGCCCGATTGGCCTTGGATGCAGACTTTAAAGCAGGAGTTTGCCGAGGAAAAGGAAAAGACAGATTCAGCCCTTGTCTGCGGCAAGGAAGCGCCCCCATCTTGGTCTGGCAAAAGGAGGCAGAGCCCATGAATGCAAAGATGACAGCGATACTGAATATGCGGGCCTTGGTGACGTCCATGGCCCTTTTGGCTTGCACGGCGGCGCCTGCCCTGGCCGAGCAGCATGTGCCACTGCGCCAGATTTCGGTGACCGGCGAAGCGCGCACGGAGGTTGCGCCGGATCGGGCCAGCATCACCCTGGGCGTCACCGCGGAGGCTGATAGAGCGGTCGAGGCCATGCGCCGGGTTTCTAGCGACATGGCGGTGGTGATTGACCGGCTGAGCAAAGCTGGCATTGCCGCGGAGGACATGCAGACCCAGCGCATTTCAGTGGACCCTGTCTGGAGCGGGAACCGCTATGAGAGCGGATCCGACAAGCGCGAGATCACGGGCTTTGCCGCCTCAAACACGCTGTTGGTGCGGGTGCGTGACCTCGGCAACCTTGGCGCAATCCTGGACGACGTGCTGGATGCGGGCGCCAATGAGTTTCGGGGCCTCAGCTTTGGCGTTGCAGACCGCGCGGCGGTGCTGGACCAGATCCGGGGCGATGCGGTGCGCGACGCGATCCGCAAGGCGGGTCAACTGGCCGAAGCCGCTGGGATGACACTTGGCCCGGTGCGCTCGATCACAGAGCATGGCGGCGGCGGCGGAGTGCCTATGATGGCCATGGAAATGGCACGCTCGGGCGCCGTTCCTGTTCAGGCGGGCAGCCTGTCGTTTGAGCACAGTGTCTCGGTTGTTTTTGACCTGCTGGAGCCGACGTCTGAGTAAAACCCACTGGGGAAAAGGAAAAAGGCCGGGGTGTGCCCCGGCCTTTGGTGTTTCTTGCTGTTGCAGGACTTAACCGCAGGCCTTGCTCAGGGCCTGATCCAGATCCGCAATCAAGTCATCCGCGTCTTCGATGCCGATGGAGATCCGCACCACATTGGGGCCTGCACCGGCGGCTTCCTGCTGTTCGGGCGTCAGCTGGCGGTGGGTGGTCGAGGCGGAATGGATGATCAGCGAGCGGGTATCGCCCAAGTTTGCCACATGAGAGAAGATCTCAAGCGCATCTACCAGTTTGATGCAGGCCTCATAGCCGCCCTTGACCGCAAATGTGAACAAACCGCCGGTGCCCTTGGGGTAGCAAGCCTGCGCCCGATCATAGTAGGGCGAAGAGGGCAGACCGGCGTAGGTCACATAGTCCACCCGCTCGTCCTGTTCGAGCCAGCTTGCCACCTTCATGGCGTTTTCGCAGTGGCGCTGCATGCGCAGGGACAGGGTTTCAATCCCCATCAGCGTGTAATGGGCCGCCTGCGGGTTCATGGTCATGCCCAGATCGCGCAGGCCTATGGCGATGCCGTGGAAGGTAAAGGCAAGGGAGCCGAAGGTCTCGTGGAACTTGAGACCGTGATAGGCAGGCTCGGGCGCCGACAGGGACGGGAACTTGTCCGAGGCAGACCAGTCGAAATTGCCCGAATCGATAACCACGCCGCCGGTCACGGTGCCATTGCCGGTGAGGTATTTGGTGGTGGAATGCACAACCAGTGTGGCCCCCTGGGCAATCGGGTTGCACAGGTAGGGCGTTGCGGTGGTGTTGTCGACGATCAGCGGCACGCCCGCCGCATCGGCCACATCGGCCATCGCGCGGATATCGGTCACATAGCCGCCGGGGTTCGCAATGGATTCGCAGAACACCGCGCGGGTGTTCTCATCGATGGCGTCACGCACTGCGTCCAGATCGTCGGTGTCGACAAACTTGGCCGACCAGCCAAAGCGTTTGATGGTCTGGCTGAACTGGGTGACGGTGCCGCCATAAAGACGGGTGGAGGCCACAACATTGCAGCCCGGCGCCATCAGCGGGAACAGTGCCATGATCTGCGCCGCATGACCCGAAGAACAGCAGACCGCGCCAACGCCGCCTTCGAGCGTCGCCAGGCGTTCCTGCAGCACGGCCACAGTGGGGTTGGTCAGGCGTGAGTAGATATAGCCGACTTCCTGCAGGTTGAAGAGCGCCGCCGCATGGTCGGCGTCGCGAAACACATAAGAGGTGGTCTGATAGATCGGTGTCTGGCGGGCCCCGGTGGCCGGGTCAGGCCGTGCACCGGCGTGAATTTGCAGCGTGTCAAAACCGTAGCTGGGCGCGTCGGTCATTTCTCTCTCCCTCAGGTCAATGGTTGCCACAGGTTTACGGCAGCCTGCCGTTTCGCACAACGTGCTGCATAAAAAAGGGAACAGCCTGCCCGCAGCAGTGAGGCTTTGCGGGAAAACGTTCTGGCCCATTCGGAGACCTGAAGGGTGAGCCGCATGTGGGCGAGAAAACGCCGCAATAGCAGGACCCAAAGAGGCGAGGTGCCTTCAGGGCTACATCAGGATCTCCAGCCAGAACCAGGCGGTGAGCACTGACGCTCCGGTGGCGATCAGGACCGATGATGCGGCCACACGTTTTGCGCGGCCGTACATGTTGGCAAAGATGTAGGCGTTGAAACCGGGCGCCATGGCCGCGTTCAGGACGCCTGAGCGAAACAGATCCTGTTTCAGGCCCATCGTGGTGCCGAGGGTCCAGACAATGGCAGGATGCACCAGCAAGGCTGTGACACAGATAAAGGCGATGGTGCGCAGATCGCCTTCGGGGCGGTACTGAACCAGAACGCCGCCAAGAGCAAACAGCGCGCCCGGAAGGGCGGCGCGGATCAGAAGCTGCAGCGCGTCGTCCAAGGCACCTGGCACAGAAAGGCCCGCAAGATTGAATGTAAACCCAAGCGCAATGCCGAGGATCAGAACATTCTTGAACATGGCCGTGAGGGCAGAGCGGGCCATCTGAACGCCGCCACTGCCCCGGTTGCGTACGATCTCCATCACGGTGATGCCGATCCCATAGCAAAAGGGCGAGTGGAAGGCGATAATCGCGTAGTTGCCAGTCAGGTTGTCAGCACCAAAGGCGCGTTCGGTGATCGGCAGTCCCAAAAGGACCGAGTTTGAGAACAGGCAGCAAAAGCCGATGGCGACGCTGTCCTCCCAGTCGCGATCAAAGATAAATCGCGCCCCGAATAGGCCGATCAGAAAGCAGATGCCTGCGCCGGTGTAGAAACTGATCAGCAGGATGGGGTCAAAGCTGCTGGACAGATCCAGATTGGCAATGGCGCGAAACAAGAGGCAGGGGATGGCGAAACTCTGGGTGAATTTCATCAACCCTTCGATATGACCTTGGGTGAAATAGCCCTGCCGCGTGGCGGCATAGCCTGCGGCGACAACCAGGAAGACGGGAAGGATGACGTCGATCAGGCTTTGCAGCATGTGTTGGTCCTAATGGGGAGGCTGCGGCGCACCGCTCTAGATGGGGATGCTTATCACCATGCCGTCATAAGCGGGGGTGATGTGATCGGGGGTTTCGGCCTCGACCGTGGCGTAATCCATGTCGATATGCATATTCGTCAAAACGGCGCGGCGCGGCTTCATGCGGGCGATCCACTCCAGCGCCTGATCCATACTGAAATGCGTCGGATGAGGCGTGCGGCGCAGGGCGTCCACCACCCAGTACTCGAGGTCTGTCAGCTCGGGCAGGGCCGCGTCCGGGATCTCAACCACATCTGGCAGATAGGCAAGCCCGCCCATGCGAAAGCCAAGCGCGTCCATTGAGCCGTGTCCAACTTCGAAGGGGCGAAAGGGGATCTCCCCGCCGGGTCCGTCGATCACAAAAGGACCATCGATGCTGCGCAGATCCAGAATGGGCGGGTAGGGGGAGCCATCGGGCTGCACAAAGGCATATCCGAAACGGGACAGGAGCGCGTTCTGCGTGTCGCCATCCGCATAGACCGGGATGCGCGCGCGCATGTTGAAGACGATCATGCGCAGATCGTCGATGCCGTGAACATGGTCCGCGTGCGAATGGGTATAGACAACCGCATCAAGGCGCCCGACACCTGCGTCCAACAGTTGGCTGCGCATGTCAGGGGAGGTATCGATCAGCACGGTGGTGGTGCCTTCCGGGCCGATCCGTTCGACAAGCATCGAACACCGGCGCCGCCGGTTGCGCGGATTTTCAGGATCGCAGTCGCCCCAATGGCCGCCAAGACGGGGCACCCCGCCAGAGGATCCGCTGCCCAGAATGGTAAAGCGCAGCTCTGCCATCACGCGGCGGCCTTGTATTGCGCGACCTTCCAGAACAGCCGGTCGAAATTCTCCTGGGTGCGGGCGGCGAACTCGGCGTAGTCCAGCCCAAAGGCCTCGGCACCCACTTTGGCCGTCAGGGCCGTGTAGGCGGGCTCATTGCGCTTTCCGCGATAGGGGGGCGGCGCCAGATAGGGGGCATCCGTTTCCACCAGAATGCGGTCTACGGGAGCGGCGGCAAAAATGTCGCGCAGCTCCTGGCTTTTGGGGAAGGCGGCAATGCCCGACATCGACAGATAAAACCCAAGATCCAGCGCAGCCTTGCCCAGCTCTGCCGAGGAAGAGAAGCAGTGCATCACACAAGAATAGCTGCCGTTCTTCATCTCTTCGGCCAGAATGCGGGCCATATCATCATCGGCAGCGCGGGCATGAATGATGAGGGGCAGGCCGGTTTCGCGTGCAGCCTCAATGTGGATGCGCAGGGACTTTTTCTGCACTTCAGCGCTATCGGCGGTGTAGTGATAATCAAGGCCCGTCTCACCGATGCCGACGAATTTCGGATGGTTGGCGAGGGAGATCAGCTCGTCCACGCTGACAAGCGGCTCGTCAGCCGCGCTCATCGGATGGGTGCCAGCGGCGTAGAAAACCGGGGCGTATGCTTCTGCGATGGCGCGCACGGCTGGTTCGTTCCTGAGCTTGGTGCAGATGGTCACCATGCGGGTGACACCAGCCTCGGCGGCGCGCGCAATCACCTGGTCCAACTCGCCGTCGAAATCCGGGAAATCCAGGTGGCAGTGGCTATCGGTGATCTGGGGAAGGGTGCTGCTGCTCATGCCTGTCTCTCGTCGCCATTTTGCGCCGCAGCCCCCGGCAAATCCCGTAGAAAACGGCGGGTCAGCGCGACGCGGTATCCTGCATCTTGAAAACCGTATCTAGAACTAGCGCGGCGGGGTCAAGGTTCACCGCCTGCCCGTGGCGCGCGCGCGCGGTTGCCTCGGCCGACAGATCGGCCCATGCTCGCCCTTTGTGCGGGTCGGGGGCAAGGCGGCTCAGCATCGCGGCTTCGCCCATCGCCGCTTCGGGCTGCGGTGGCTGACCGGTGGCGCCGGTGCGAGCAAGGCGCGCCATGGCAAATTCCACGAGGGTCAGAAGCAATTCGAACTTTTCGGCCCCACCGCGCTGGGCGGCGGTTTCTGCGAGGGCGAGAGCGCGCTGGCGGTCAAGTCGGGGCAGAGAATCGAGGATCTGCACCAACTCGGCATAGGTCTTGAGCCCGCCCAGATTCAAAAGGCGCAGCGCCGCGCCCACGGACCCTGCCGAAAGTGCCGCAAGATGATCCGGATTGTCCGGCAGATCCGCCCCGGATTGCACCAGCGCGGCCTGCATGTCTTCTGCGCTCAACGGGCCTAGGCGCAGGGTGCGGCAGCGCGAGCGGATCGTCGGCAGCAGCCGCGAGGGCTGGTGCGAGATCAGGAACATGGTGGTGCGGGCGGGCGGCTCTTCCAGCATTTTCAAGAGTGCATTGGCGGCGCTGGGGTTCATCTCATCGGCGGCATCCACGATCACCACCCGCCGCCCACCATCGGTGGCGGAGAGGCCAAAGAACTTCGTCAGTGCGCGGATGTCATCCACCACGATCTGATCGCGCAGCTTGCCCTTGTCGTTGTAGCTGCGCGTGATCGCCGCGAGCCCCGGCTCCGCCAGCGCCTGAATGCGGTGCGATACGGGATGGTCCGGGCTGATGTCGAGCGAGGTTGCTGGCGGCGGTGCGCCAAACAGCCCACCTTCGGCAGGAGGGGTGGCCAGCAGGAACCGCGCGATGCGCCAGACAAGCGTAGCCTTGCCGACGCCCTGCGGCCCGGTCAACAGCCAGCCGTGGTGCAGCCGGTCCGAATTGAAGGCGGTCAGAAAGTCAGCTTCGGCCTTGTCCTGCCCAAAGAGCTGCTGGGTTTCCCGTGGATGCGGTGCACCTGCGGCCTGATCGGCACGCGGCAGCTCATCTTCGTTGCTCATGCGGCGGCTCCGGAGGCTGCAAGCTTGGCTCGCGCATGGGCCAGAACATCGCGGGCGACCACCTCAACCGGGCGGTTACCATCCAGAACGCAGAACCGGTCCGGGAATTCATCCGCCAGATCCAGAAATCCCGCCCGCATCTTTTCCTGCAGGGTGAGGCCAAAGTCCTCGAACCGTTCTTCGGTGCCCTGGCGCCCCTTTGCACGCGAGAGGCCGATGCCTGGGTCCATGTCGATCAGGAAGGTCAGATCCGGCTCGCGGCCGATCATCATCTCGTGCAACCGGTCAACTGTCGCGCGCAGATCGCCCCGCGACAGACCTTGATACATGCGGGTGCTGTCGGCAAAGCGGTCGCAGACGACGATCTTTCCCGCCGTCAACGCCGGTTCGATGGTCCGCTCCATGTGATCGCGCCGTGCTGCGGTGAACAACAGGATCTCAGTCTCGGCGGACCATTTTTCGGGGTCGCCCTCCAACACCATGCGCCGGATATCCTCGGCGCCGGGAGAGCCGCCTGGCTCGCGTGTCAGCACGACGTCACGGCCAGCCTTGGCCAAAGCCTCTGCCAAAAGCTTGCACTGGGTGGATTTTCCGGAGCCGTCGATCCCTTCAAAAGTGATGAACAGTCCGGCATTGGGATCTGAATTCACATCGCCTCCTCGGGGCCATTGAGGAAACGTTTGATCAGCACCTGGGCTGCGGTTTTTACCCGCACCGGAAAGCCACCGGCCGCGACATCATTGGCGGCCACCAGAGGTAAGCGCACTTCGGGCAACTCATCCGGCTGAAACACGAGCTCTGCCAGTTGTTGCCCCTTTTGGATGGGCGCATCGATAGGTCCGGTATAGACAACCTCAGCATTGACCTCGCCACTGTTTAGCGCGGGCACCAGCACTTCCAGATCTTCGGCAGGCACAAGTCCTACCGATCGTACAGCGCCCCGCCAGACTTCTGCTTCGGCAATGGGGACACCGGCTTTGGCGATGGTTTTCTTGGCAAATTGGCGAAACGACCAGTTAACGAGGGCCTCGGCCTCCTCTGCGCGGGCTTTGGTACTGTCTAGGCCAGTGATGACGAAGATCACCCGGCGATCGCCCTGTTTGGCCGAGCCGACCAGCCCATAGCCAGCTTCACTGGTGTGCCCGGTCTTAAGGCCGTCGGCACCGATGCCAAGCGACAGCAGCGGGTTGCGGTTGCGTGTATTGGAAGGCGCCCGCCCATCAAACTCAAAGGTCTTCTCGGAAAAGAGCGGATAGTACTCAGGGAAATCTTCGATCAGCCGTTCGGCCAGGATCCCCAGATCCTTCATCGACATGCGATGTCCTGCTGCGGGCCAGCCGTTGGAGTTTGCAAAGGTGGCCGTCTTCATGCCCATCTCACTCGCGCGCTTGGTCATATAGCGGGCAAAACCGGCTTCGGTGCCATCGGGGCTCAGCGCTTCGGCAATGACCGCGCAGGCATCGTTGCCTGACAAAACGATGATGCCGCGAATAAGATCTTCGACCCGCACGCGGTCGGTGGTGTCAAGAAACATGGTGGAGCCGCCATAGCTCATGGCGTGTTCGCTGACCGGAAGGCGTTCATCCAATGTCAGACGGCCATCGCGCAGCGCTTCGAAGGCAACGTAGAGCGTCATCAGCTTGGACATGGACGCGGGCGGCAGAGGGACATCCGCATTCTTTGAGAGCAGCACCGTGTCAGTGCCCTGATCTACAACAAAAGCGGCGCGCGCCTTGGTGTCAAAAGCAGCAACCGGAACGCTACTCAAAGCCAAGAAAAGGCCAGCAGAAATAGTGCTCTTGAGGGTGGCTCTTACAAGATCGATCACGGGTGTGTCATCCTTGTCCTGTGGGTGCACGTATGGGGGCTGCAATACCAGCGCTTAATTCGTGACGGCGTAGGCATCCGAGAAACCGGCCTCTTTCACGCCTTTTAGCAATTGGCTGCGCTCCCCCTTTGACTGGGCCGGCCCGACCACCACGCGCCAGAAGGGTTTGCCATTTGAGGATTGCTCGTAGACGGTTGGGATCATACCGGCGTTGCGCATCTGACCGGCGGTGCGTTCTGCATTGGCCTCAACGCTGAAAATGCCGATCTGGATGAATGGCTTGTCGAGCGGCGAAACCCGTGTTGCGGCAGTTGGCTTGGCAGGCTTTGGCGCCGGTGCGTCAATTGCTGCGGCGGCTCCTGCGATGGGATCAAGCGCGGTTTCCGAGACAGCGCTGGGTGCGGCAGCTTCGATGGTGATGGCTGGCGCAGTGGCCTCTTCAGCCCCAACCTGAGGTGCTTCCTCTGGAGGGGCAGTTTCTTCAGGCGCGGCCTCCCGGCGCAGGGCAGTCACTTGCAACTCGACCGGGGCGCCCGCAAGCATGCCAAGCGCAGCCGCCGCATCAGAGGATGCCTGAATGCGGGGGCCGGGTATCTCACGCTCGCGCCTGAACAGGGCGCCGATCACGAATTTGCCGTTCGCGCTGTTGCGGATGATCACACGTTCAGGGTCCTGTGCATCGGGATGCGCCACCCAGACACCACCCAGCGAGGGGCGCCCGTCCCAGAGCCCTGCTTCGGTCACCTGAAAGACATCAGGGGATTCGACATCCCGCTCAATCAGGCGGGTCCTGTTGGAGGTTGGCGCTGCCGCTTCGGAGGTCGGCTTCTTTTGAAGGAAAGGCAAACCGCTGCCGTCTTCGCAAGCTGCGACAAGAAGAAGGCTCAGCACGGCAATCGCAATCCGCGCGCCCACTGGTCCGGTTGACTTGGCCTGTGTCATGGTCTTCCCCTGCCTATGCTCATAGTGGCGCGCTGCCCTGATCCGGATTTTCCGGCCTTTGTTTTGCTTTTCGCAAATGATAGCCTGCGTGCGCCGCCATGAAAACCCTGAGGTCGGTCCGGTTGATCAAAACTGTTGGGATTGGCGGCTGACTGGCATGTTTCCGCGTGCTTTCCTGTTTAGTGTGGGTTCAGTCGGCGCGATTTTCACTTGCGCGCGTGCGTCCCACAGCCTAAACCCCCTGCGGACCGGGGAGGTGGCAGAGTGGTCGAATGCGGCGGTCTTGAAAACCGTTGAACGTGAGAGCGTTCCCAGGGTTCGAATCCCTGTCTCCCCGCCACTTGCCCAATCTTTGGTTGGCTTCCCAGCAGGCTTTGAGCAGAGATCACATTCAGGTGTGACGTGAATGGTGCCAGAGTTCGCTCTGGTCAGCGTTTGTTGATGTTGCAGAAGCCGGGCGAAGGCGATACAGTTTCAATCCTCCGTTTTTTGCACTCTTGAGAGCGCAACGGGCGGCTGATGCATCGCATCGACCGCAGTTGAGGGCGTCACACAGTGTGTCTGCGGCCGTTCGAGATGCCGGAACTGTTGTCGCTTCGACATCCTGTACGCGGGCGGCGGCTTTCAATCGCTATTGGCAATGCAGCCGTAAGGGACGTGTTTGCGGTTTTCGACATCCTGGGCGATGTCCAGGAACCTGTCGGTACAAGCCGTCCATGAATAGCGTAGCGCTGCTGCGCGGCAGGCTTTTGGATCCATGGAAAGAGCCGCCATTGCTGCCGTTTGCAGGCTTTCGGACAATGCTCCGGTTTGTCCTGGCGATACAAGATCCAACGGGCCGCGGGCCGGATAGGCAGCAACCGGCAAGCCCGAGGCCAAGGCCTCAAGCAGAACGAGGCCAAATGTCTCGGTCCGTGATGGAAAGACGAACACATCCGCACTGGCATAGTGCTGGGCGAGTTCCACCCCTTCCTTCACGCCGGTGAAATGCGCATCGGGAAAACGCCGCTGCAAACTGGCGAGGGCCGGGCCATCGCCGACCACAACCTTGCTGCCCGGCAGGTCAAGCGCCAGAAAATCCGGCAGCGATTTTTCGACGGATACGCGCGCCACGGTCAGCCAGATCGGGCGGGGCAGATCTTTGAAGATATTGCTTTTCTGCCGCGGATGGAAAAGCTCTGCATCCACGCCGCGCGGCCAAAGGCGTAGGGTATCGAAACCGCGGGTAGCCAGTTCTTCCTGCAAGGCCGGGGTGGCCACCAGACAGGCGCCTGCCCGATTGTGAAACCGCCTGAGCAAGGCGTAGCTCAGAGCCAATGGAACCGGCGCCCGTGCTGCCAGATACTCGGGAAACCGGGTGTGATAGCTGGTTGAATAGCCCCGCTGCAGCTTGCGGCAGGCGGCTGCAGCCAAGACCCCCAGCGGTCCTTCGCTTGCGATATGAATGTGATCCGCCTGAGCCTGCGCCAAGAGGGTGCGCATTCGACGGGAGGAGGTCAATGACAGCCGGATTTCGGGATAGGTCGGGCAGGGCAGGGTGCGAAACTGCCCGGGATGGATAACCACAACACGCAGGCCCCGGCGCTGTAGCTCTGCAATGGTGTAGTCCAGCGAACGCACAACTCCGTTGATCTGCGGGTGCCAGGCGTCGGTCACGATGACCATGGAGCTGAGTGGGTGTTCTTCTGCCTTCACGTGCGGGCCTTGCGCCAAAAACGATCACGCACGCGTCCATTCCTTTGGCCGGTGTTGAGCAGGCATTTGATGGAAAACGGGAAGGGTCGCCTTTCGTCGATGCCTGACAGAACGAAGTCCAAAAGAAGCGCAATGACCATGGTTCTGCTATCCTTTGGCAGTCGGGCCAGGGACCGCGCCGTAAAGAGCGTTTCAGCGCCCGGCAAAACCACGCGTGATGAAGGGCCGCCTTTCAGGGCCCAGAAAAACCGGGTGCGACGCGGGATATTTGTGCAGTCGGGCATGTGTGAGATATGCCACATCCTCAATTCTATTGGAGACTTCGCTGTGAACCTGTGTAATGGTCGCGCCAAGAAGAACAAGAGCAGAATGTGATGCGTTTTCATCCGCAAGGTCAACCCGATGCGGCGCCCAAAACCGGGGCGCGGGCGCGGCTGCGGCGTATTTCGGTTCCGTTCAAGGCCACGATCCTGGTGGTGTTTGTTCTGACAACTGTGCCGGTTCTGGCAGGCATTATCCACATAAACTATAGATCCAGTGAGCGAGTGGTTCGGGACCATGCCGGGCAGATGGTCGAACGGTTCCGCACAGATACGATCCGCGAAATCGTGATGGAGTTCCGCGCGCTCAAGTCGCTGATCGCCACGGCGGCTGAACTCGGCGAACAGGCGCCAGATCTGTTCACAGACAGCCGGGCTCTGCTCTACTTTTTCACGATGCTGAAGCAGACCGACAAGATGCTGAATATCTATGTCGGCCTCGAAGACGGCACCTTTCGTCAGGCACGGCGTATCCACGACCCACAAGCGACGATCCATGACACCTTGCCGCCCGAGGGGACGCGCTATGCCTATCGTCTGGTCGAACCTCAGCCGGGCGAGGGATCGGTGGATCGCTATATTTTCCTCACCCCGGATCAAACCGTTCTTGGGGATGTGGCCGCCCCCAGCACCTATGATCCGCGCCAGAGACCCTGGTACAGGGACGCTGTTGATGCGGGCGATATCGTGATCACCGACCCAGAGCTGTTCTGGGCTTTTGGTCTGGTTGGCTTCACCGTGGCTGAACCCTTTGTTGTGGATGGTCAGCTGTTGGGGGTGGTGGCCGCCGATGTGACTCTGGACAGGTTCTCGCGGTATCTTGCGCAAAAGCAGGTCAGCGCGAATAGCCTCAGCTATTTGCTGGACGACCGTGGTCAGGTTCTGGCGGCATCAGACGGGTTGATCGAATTTGGCAGCGCAAATGACAGTGTTGCACTGACCCATGTTGCGGATGTCGAAAATCGGGTTGTCGCTTTGGCTTATGGCCAGCGTCAGACCCTCGATGGCAATCAGGTCTACAACGTGACGCTGGAGGGGCGTGACTATATTGTTGGTCTTTCTTCGTTCGAAGAAGATCTGGGCAAGCCCTGGCGGCTTTTGGTGATCACGCCGCTCAGCGATTTCACCGAAGCCTTCAACAGCAGCAACCGCCGCATGGTCATTATCGGGTTGGCGGCGGTCGTGGTGCAATTGACGATCATTGCAGTGATCGCGAGTTATGTTGCCTCTCCATTGCAACGCCTGTCGCAAAAGGTGGAGCGTATCCAATCGCTGGAACGGGCGGCCGACCTGGCGCCGGTCCGCTCGCCCGTGCGCGAAATTGCGGTTCTGTCCCAGGCGGTGGAAACGCTGGACACAGCGGTTCAGGCCTTTGCGCGCTTTGTGCCTGTGGGGCTGGTTCGCCAGCTTTTGAAATCAGACAATATGCTGCAGCTGGGCGGGCAAAGCCGTTTCCTGACGATCCTGTTTTGCGACGTTGAGGCGTTTTCCACCTTGGCCGAACGGATTGCCGCACGAGACTTACTGAGCCGCGTGTCTGCTCTGCTGGGAGGCATCACCCGCCGTGTCCATGAGGAAAAGGGCACGATCGACAAATTCGTCGGGGACGGCGTGATGGCGTTTTGGGGCGCCCCCGCGCCTTTGACCGATCATGCCTTTCACGCCTGCGTGGCGGCCTTGGCAATTCAGCGCGATTTGCGCCAGTTGAACGAGGAGTGGCGCTCAAAGGGCGCGCCTGAAATGCAGCTGAGGGTGGGCATCCATTCCGATGTGGTACTGGTGGGCAATGTCGGCTCGGACGAGCGGATGAGCTACACTGTGCTGGGCGACGGGGTGAACATCGCCGCACGTCTGGAGGGCTGCAACAAGATCTTCGGCACACGCATCTGCATCAGCCAGGACACCTTCCGCGAGGCCGGCGATCAGCTCTGCACGCGCCCCATCGATGAGGTTCTGGTCAAAGGCCGCCGCTCCCGTGTGACGATTTACGAACTCTTGGGCGCCTATGGGGCAGGAGCGGAGTTTGAGCCGTCAGAGCGGCTTTTGGAAGTGGTCCGGCTGACGCAGCAGGCCTTTGATGCTCTGGTCGCAGGCGATCACGCCACTGCACTGGCACGCTACCGCGCAGTGTTGGAAGTGCGGCCGGATGACCCGGTGGCAAAGGAACATGTGAACCGGCTCGAGATGCAATTTGGCGCAGCGCCCGCGGCAGGTCCTGCAGCGGAGCAAAACCAGAGGACAGATGATGTATGATCAGCAGAGCATAGGTGGCCCGGAGCCCTTTCGGCCAAGCGACTACAGCGCGGCTCTCGTGCAGTGTCTGCTGCATGATTGCGAGTACGTCAAAGGGCGGCGGGTGCTGGATGTTGGCTGCGGCAGCGGCGTGTTGCTGGCCGCGGCTGGCGCGGCCGGCGCGGCTCATCTAACGGGAGTGGATATCGAACCCGATGCGGTGGCGGAAGCTACGTCCCTGCTGGACCAACAGGGCCATGCGGCCATGCGCGACATTCATATCGGTGCATTGTTTGGCCCCTTGGGACAGCGCCAGTTTGATCTGGTGCTTGCAAATCTGCCGCATTTCCCAATGGATCCCGCCGCAGTGGATGGGCGCCTTGCCAGTTGGAGCGCAGGGGGCGCGGATGGGCGCAAGCTGCTTGACGGTTTGCTGGAAGGGCTGCCTCGGCATCTTGCCCCAGAGGGACGCGCATTGGTGATGCACAATGCCTTCATCGGTTTGGAACAGACATATGCCAAGGCTACAGATCTGGGTCTGTCTGTTGAGGTCAGGAGCCGTTTTCTGCTGCCCTTGCCACACCCCAAACTCGCGCAGATGACCCCAGAGGTATTGGCGCGCGAGACCGGACAATCCATCCACATGTTCGGCAAACATGCGTTTGGTACGGTGACTGTCCTGTGTCTTGAACGGATCAGTTCTGAAGGAAATGAGACATGATCCAAGCCTTGCGCGTCTTGTTTGCACTGGCGGCGTTGGCATGGCTCATGGCCCCTGCGCAGGCGCAAGGCTATGACCAAGCCCAGACGCCGGACGTTGCCCTGGACAGGCTTTTGGCCGATGCGCGCGAAAAACTGCCAGAAGCCTGTGACGATCCCGAAAGCGACCGGCTGATCCGGGTTCTATGCGCCCAGAGTATCCGTGTAGGGGTGCGCGCGCATTACCCGCTGTTTGCCACGCAAAATGCCGATCAGACAGACCGGATGGGATATGACATCGATGTGGCCCGCGCGATTGCCTCCCGGCTGGGGGTTACGCCCGAGTGGGTTCAGGTCAGCCCGGCCATGCGTATTTCGGCTTTGGCTGAGGACAGCGTCGATCTGGTCATTGCCACCATGGGTCACAACACCCAGCGCGATGGGCAGACCCAGTTCATCCGGCCGCATTACTATCGCTCCGAAACCATCATTGTCGGCCCTCACGCTGCGCCGATAACCGACTGGCGCTCGGTGGCGGGGAGACGGGTCTGCACCACCATCGGCAACTATGCGAATGCCCAGCTCGTCTCACGCGGGGCCCAGCTGATGCTGTTCGAAAATGCCGCCCGTCTGCCCGAGGCTCTGGATGAGGAAATCTGCCGCCTGGTGGCTCAAGATGACAGTTTTCTGGCGTCCTTTCTGGTCGATCCTGCCTTTGGGGACCGGTTCGAGCGCAAGTTCGGCTTTGATCCGGTGCCCTGGGGCATGGCGGTGGCCCAGACCGGAAGCGATGATCTGGGCCAGGCTCTGCGGCTGATCAGCCAGATCCTGCACCGCGATGGGCATTTCTTGAATCTGGCGCGGCAGAACGGGATTTTCACCCAGTTTCTGGAAGAGCAGCAAAGCCTCTGGCAAAGCCCTGCCTGCGCGACGGTTGCAGCACTCGACGATTCTGCTTGTGTGATGCCTGCCCTCAAGACCACCAGAACGCCAACAGCCTTTGCGGATGAGGTCGAAGAGCTGCAAGACTGGATGCGCGCTCGCTTTGGATTTGCGCCGGATCTGCCGATGCTGACCAGCCAGCCCGCGCTTGAGCTGTTCACCGCCGGTGTCATCAACTCCTTTGTGCTGGTGGTGGGTGCGCTGGTGGCGACGCTTGTTTTCGCCCTGTTCTTTGGCCTTTTGGCAGCGCTGCCCAGCCGCGCAACCCGGTTTCTGGCCTGGAGCGTCGTCTCCCTGATCCAGTCGTCGCCCGTGATCCTGACGCTGGTGGTGCTGGCCGCCGTGACCAATGCTGTGTTTGCCTATTCCCCGGCCACCGCATTGGGATCTGCGATTGTGGCGCTGGGGCTGATGAATGGCTGTAATGCCGGTCAGGCCATTGGCGAGGCCGCCGAAAGCCTCCGCAAAGAGGGGCATCATGGCCCCGGATTCAGCCTGCCCCTGTTTCGCGATGCGGTCACGCGTTCGCTCACGCAGCTCTTTTCCTTTCTGGTCAATGCCGCCAAAGGCACGCCCATTGCCAGCTTTACCGGGGCACCGGAACTGCTGAGCGCCCTGACCGATATCACCTCTTTTGCCGCGGGCCGGGTGACGACTTATTCGCTGGTGCTGGTGTTCTACATCGCAGTTGTTTTTTGCGTGATCTGGCTGTGCAATACCTTGCGCGCCAGACTGGAAAGATCGCAAGGGGAGGCGGGCGCATGACAGATCTGATCTCCCTTCTTGGATCCGACTATCCACCCGCCCTTTTTGCCGGGATGCTGGTCAATTTCCAGATTGCCCTGATTGCGCTGGTGCTGGGTCTGGCGCTTGGCGCCCCGGCGGTGCTGATGCTGGTTGCCGGGCGAGGCTGGCAGCGCCTGGTGCGCCCGGTGATTGGCCTGATGCGCGCGGCGCCGACATTTGTTGTGATGTTCTTCCTGCTCAACATCATTCCGCGCCAGCTCACCCTTTTTGGCCTTGATCTGTCGTTGACACCTGAATGGATCGTGGCCCTGTCGCTGGTGCCCTATGCGGCCTCTTATGTGGCCGACAATGGCAAGACAGCCATCCTGGGGCTGCGCAATGGATCCCGCGAAGAGGCGCTGCTGTTTCTCCCCAATCTGGTGCGGGCCTTCATTGTGCTTGGCATGTCGTCAAGCGCGGGCGTTGCCATTGGCGTCAACGAAGGCGTGGCGGTTGTGTTGCGCGAAGCGGAGAAATACGCCGAAATTGGGGATCAGATGCTGGTCTTTGCGATTGGTGTCCTGGCCTTTGGCATCGTGTTTCAGCTTGGATTTGCCGCCGTGCGCCTGATGGTGCGCCTGCTGACAGCGCCAAAAGAGGCCGCGCACAGCGGCTGACGCAAAGGCCCCCACGGCTACCCCTCTGGCAAGACCAGCAAGACTGGCTCTGGATCTACGTCAATGGTTGCTGGCAGCTTGGCGACGATGTCCCCATCTGCCTGAATAGGCGCGCCCTGCGGGGCTGACAGATCAAGGCGGGACGCCATGACTTGCGGCAGTTTGGATGGCTTGCGTGTCGCGCCAAAGGCAACACCAGCGAGCCGCAAAAAGGTCCGGGTGCGTCTGGCGGGCGGGAAAAGGGTGACCACCAAAGACGCTTCCCGCAACTGCGCAGAAGGTGCCAGAATATGGTTGCCACCATACCGCTTGCCCCGGTTCGCGATGACCAGTGACACGTCATGGTCCACCCCATCGACACGCGCGACAAAGGACGGGCTGCCATGGCGCAGAAAACTGGCGATGCCATAGACCAGATAGGCCAGCTTGCCCCATCGCCGCTTGGCGCTTCGGGGCAGATCCATCACCGCGCGCGCATCACTGCCAGCGCTCGCCATTGAGAAAAACCGCCGATTGTTGACCCGGCCTGGATAGACGCGCTGCGGCGTGCCGTGCAGCACATAATTTGCCAGCTCTGAGGCGGAGTGCGGAAGGCCTAGCTCATGGGCCAGAACATTGGCCGTGCCTGTCGGGAGAATGGCAAGGGGAGGAGAGTCTTTGTGCAGCCCTTGCAGCGCATCATTGATCGTCCCGTCTCCGCCCGCCACAAGAATGCGATCTACCTGCGTTTTGTCCGTCTCTTGCACCAGCTGGGCGGCTTCACCTGCCTTGAAGGCGGGCCGCATATCAAGAATGACACCCTCCGCCTCAAGCTGCGCGGTAACGGCCTCTAACACAGAGGCCTTGCGTCCCCCGGCCGCCATGGGGTTATGGATCACCCGCACGCGCAACTAACAAGGCCTCCCCGTGACGGACAATACCATTGGCGTCCCGGTCGCCTTCAATCCTGCAGGCATAGCCAATGCGCTGAATACACTAGGTTCCAAAGCCAACCTGCCGACTGCGCGCCTGTTCAAAATCATCGGTCAACGCCCCCCTGCTGTCGGTCACCTGCAAAGGCTCAAAATCCCTGGCAAAGCGTTCGGGCATGGGAAATAGCGGCGTGTAGCAGCGCCGTGGCGCATCGGTGCCGGCATTGTAGGTGGGCGCAGCCTCTCGCCATGAGGTGATCATTTGCGCAAAAGAGCCGATGCCCCGCCGCCGCCGATATCGCTGTAAGGGCATCAAAAGAGACAGCGCCGTCAGATCCCAGGGCAGCTCCTTGCGCCAGTGCCACGCATGACGCACCGCATGGCGGACCAATGCTCCCTGGCGGCCCCGCATATTGATCAGCCTTCCATAGAAGGCAGCGACCTGTTCCACGGGTTCAAGCGGTTTCTCCACCAGCTTGACCCCGTCCATGTCGCTCAGAAGAACATTCGGCAAAAGCCGCCCCTTTGCCACCGCCTGATCGAAATACGGCGTTCCAACAATCGGGATCGTGGTCGAGACAAAAGCCGGCAGTTTCATACGCGGATTGTCCAATATCGCATCGATCTGTTCGGCGACCTCGGCCATCGTCTGCTGGGAAAAATCCACCATCATGCCGTAGTCAAACAGAATGCCATGCTTGGCGCAGGCCGACGCGAGACTTAATGGATGCGAGATCAGGCTTTGCTTTTTATTGTAGCTTTTCAGAACTTTCGGATCGAGCGTTTCAACGCCGGAGAAAATCGCCTTGCAACCGTTTTCAGCGACCAGTTCCAGGTTTTGCGGGTTGGCAAAGAAATCTCCCGTAACCAGACAGCCCCAGCCGCTGAACTGCCCGGCGCGGACCCTGTCTCCCAACAGGCGCGTGCGGCGCTCGAAATCGCGGCGGTTGTTGCCGAAAAAATTGTTGTCGCTCAGCAATAGCCCGTGCACACGGCCCACTGCATCAAGCTGACGTTCAATCTGGGCAGTCTGGTAAGAGGAATAGGGGCGCCCTTCGCCGGTCAGCGTGCAGAACGAGCAGGCAAAGTTGCAGTATTTTGTTGTCTCCACATAACCCACGCCCAGGTTCGGCGCCGTCAGATCATGGCGCGGGGCGGCCTCTTTGCGGGCACATGAGGGGCCCAGAACAACTTCGATCACATCGGTGATCTCTTCGGCGTCGCCCTGGCAGACATAGTCAAAGACCTCGGCACATATGGTTGGCAAAGCGCGCGCGATATGTCCGCCAATCACCGTCACGACTTTGGGCTGGGCGTGGCGGACATAGGCCGACAGTTGCCGCGCCCGGTCAAAGGCCGAGGTCAAACCGGTAAAGACCACAAGATCAGGCCAGGCAAACAGTTTGGTGTCCAAAAGGGCGCCGTGAAACACCTCGTCCCAGACACGCACCTCGCAGTGGTCCGGGTCAAAATGGCCCGCCAGAAAGTAAGGAGCCATTGGCCTTGGCACAAACAAACGCGTGGGAGTCGACTCTCGCCAGGGGTCGAAATAGGCGTTGATGATCAGAACGCGGTGCTTGCGGGTCACAGGCGGGGCCATGCGGGGTTTCGGACCTTTTCTAATGTGCCGTTGACGGCGATGAGATGAAACCACTTCGACAAAGGAATGGACGAAAAGGTTGATGCAGGCCAACTATCTGCATAATAGCAATGGAACTGGGCATTTGATGGCGCTTGATTACATGACAGAAAACTCTATCGCCGTCGAGCTTCGGGCGCATGATGTCTTCAAATCGATGCCGGATACCTCTTTCGAGCACGTGGTCGCTGCCTCTTGCGATCTTCCCCTTGTGGCAGGTCAGGACCTGATGCGCGAAGGAGAGAGCGGACGCGATGTGTTCCTGCTACTGGAGGGTGAGGCCGAAGCCTATCGCACCGCGCCTGATGGGCGCGCGGAAATCACCCTCAATCAGATCCATGCGGGCGATTGTCTGGGGGAGCTTGCGATGATCGACGGCTCGCCGCGCACCTCATCGGTCCGGGCCACATCGCAAGGCCGTGCGATCCAGATCTGCGTGGACACGCTAAGCGACGAACGCGCACTGTCCGATCTCAAGGCCGCTTTGGCTGCCGTTGCGGTGCGCCGGGCCCGGCAACTGAGCACGGCCCAACTGCAAAGTCTGCAGGCGCAGCTTGATGCGCGGGTGAAACAGACACAGTTCGGCATGATCCTTCTGTTCACCATTGTCTTGATGCTGCTTTCGACCAGCCTGTTTTATCTGGTGGCCGAGAACATTGTCGAAGACGTCTATGACCCGGCTTTTTCCTGGCAGACGGTCTTGCTCTTTGCAGTGCCAAGCCTCGCCATCATCGCCTATCTGAGGATCCCGCCAAAAGACCTCGGCATCAGGCGAGAGGGTTTGGGCCGCTCCGTCTGGCAGGCCTTGGCCCTGACGGTGATCCTTGGCGGTCTGGCAGCAGTCTATCTGCTGTTTTTCAAAGAACCGATCCCGGCCGAAGAGCGGCCCGTGCAGATCACAGTCGGGTTTCTGGCGCAATATCTGGTGCATTCTGTGGTACAAGAGATCGGAGCGCGGGGCCTGCTGCAGGGCATGTTCCAGCGCTTTTTGGATGACAAGAAGGGGCACCAGGCGGTGGCCCTGTCCAGCATCATCTTTGCCAGCATGCATATCACTTTTGGTGCGGGCGCGGTGGTTCTGGCGTTCTTTGCCAGTTTGCTGTTCGGCTATATGTATCTCTACCAAAAGAACCTCGCGGGCGTTGTGATTTTTCACTATGGGCTGGGAGTCATCGCGGCGCTTATGGTCGCATTGTAGACATGGTGCGCACAGTCCCCTCCCAGGCAACTCCAAAGGCCGCTCTTTCGCTTTGCGATCCTTCAGGGGAACCGATTGGGCGCTGGCCTTTCCTGTTGCGGCGGATGCAGGGCCTTTTGCAGGGGTTGAGCGTCGGCAGATTGGTCGTGACCTTGCCCGATGGGTCCGTGCTGACCATTGAAGGCAAAGTACCCGGTCCGCACGGCCAGCTTAGCATCTATCGCTGGCGGGCCCTGCAGCGGGCGGGCCTCCAAGGCGATGTCGGCCTCGGCGAAGCATTTATGGATGGGGATTGGGATAGTCCGAACCTGGCAGAGACCTTGCTTTTCTTCGCCGCCAATACGGCCGAAACCGGGGATCAGTTCACCCCCAGCGGCCTTTGGGGATGGCTCCTGGCGGGCTATCACCGCTTGCGCGCCAACACACGCTTCATGGCCCGGCGCAATATCGCGGCGCACTATGATTTGGGAAATGATTTCTATGCCACCTGGCTGGATCCCACGATGACCTATTCTGCTGCCTTGTTTGCAGAGGGCGCGAACTCTTTGGAAGAGGCGCAGATCGCAAAATACCGGGCCTTGGCCAGTGCCACCGGCCTTGGTGCAGAAGATCACGTGCTGGAGATCGGCTGCGGCTGGGGCGGCTTTGCAGTCTGGGCGGCGCAAAACATCGGCTGCAGTATCACAGCCGTCACCCTGTCCAAGGCGCAGCATGACTATGCGCAGGCGCGGATCGAGCGCGCCGGAGTGTCTGACCGGATTACACTGCTTCTGCAGGACTACCGCAGCCTGACCGGGCAGTTTGATCATGTGATCTCGATCGAGATGATCGAAGCGGTTGGTGAGGCCTATTGGCCGGTCTATTTCGCCAAGGTTGCCTCTCTTCTGCGCCCAGGGGGGCGATTTGGATTGCAGGCGATCACGATCAACGATGCGGATTTTTCCACCTATCGCCGCCGACCCGATTTCCTGCAGACTCATATCTTTCCGGGCGGCATGCTGCTGCCTGCGCAAGGCATGCGGCAGATTGCAGGGTCTGCTGGCCTTAAGGCCGAGCCTGCGCGCAGCATGGGGTTGGACTATGCTCAAACCCTGGCAATCTGGCACAGTCAGTTCAATGACGCCTGGCCAGAGCTGGAAGCGCAGGGTTTTGATTTCGCCTTTCGCCGCAAATGGCAGTTCTACCTGGCCATGTGCGAAGCGGGGTTTCGCAGCGGTTTGATTGA
Organism: Pseudophaeobacter sp.; assembly: GCA_027019165.1. GTDB lineage: Bacteria > Pseudomonadota > Alphaproteobacteria > Rhodobacterales > Rhodobacteraceae > Phycobacter. Next base: position 592,928 of record JALUXC010000024.1, on the reverse strand, counting down.
CGTCTCTCAAACCGTGTTCGTGTCTTCATGACCGAGGCGGCCGACCCTCTTTCGAAACGCCGTATCGCCGTGGTGGGTGGCGGGATCGCAGGGCTGAGCGCGGCCTACTTTCTGTCCCCCCGGCACCACGTCACCCTGTTCGAGGCCGAACCGCGCCTAGGTGGTCATGCAAGAACCGTGCGCGCAGGGCGGGACGGCCTGCCGGTGGATACCGGTTTCATTATCTTCAACAAACCCAATTACCCGCATCTGTGGACGCTGTTCGAGCGGCTTGATATTCCCAGAACCAAGTCCGAAATGAGCTTTTCGGTTTCCTTGGACAACGGGGGCTTTGAATATGCTCTGAAGCCCACAGGCGCTTTGCGGGGCATTCTGGCGCAGCCGCGCAATGGGCTCGATCCCAGATACTGGCGCCTCTTTCGTGATATCCTGCGGTTCAATTCCAACGCCGAGGAGACGGCCCAGGACCCGGGCCAAAGCCTGAGTAACCTGCTGGCCGAGCTTGGCACCGGAGACTGGTTTCGCGACCGTTTCCTGTTGCCATTGACCGGGGCGATCTGGTCGGTTCCGACCGAACGCGCCTTGGATTTTCCTGCGCAAAGCCTGATCAGGTTCCTGGCCAATCATGGGCTGCTGAGCCACAGGGATCATCCCCAGTGGTACACGGTTGCAGGAGGGGCAGAGGTCTATGTGTCCCGCCTTGGCGCACTGCTGCAAAGACAGGGGGTTGAGCTGCGCACGGCGGCGCCAGTCACGCGGATCACACGCAGCCCGGAGCAGGTAGAAATCTGCGTGGACGGCGTCTGGCATGGTTTCGATCAAGTGGTGTTTGCTCTGCATGCCGACCAGATCCTGCCCATATTGGATGCACCCAGCGTGGCTGAACACCGTGCGCTGTCTGCGATCCGCTTCCAAAAGAACCCCGCCGTCTTGCATTCCGACCCTATCGCCATGCCAAAACGGCGCACGGCATGGGCGTCGTGGAACTTTCTGGGTCGCTCGGTGCCGTCAAACGGCACCTTGTCGATGACCTATTGGATGAACGCGTTGCAGACAGGCCTGCCTCGATCCCAGCCGATGTTCGTGTCCCTGAACCCGGATTTCCCGATCGCCCCGGAGCAAATCCATGATCAGGTGACCTTTGCGCATCCGGTTTTTGATCTGGCAGCTGAACGGGCCAGACATGAGCTTGCCGATCTCAACGGGACCGATTGCACTTGGTACTGCGGGGCCTGGATGCGCAATGGCTTTCACGAGGACGGTATTGCAAGCGCGGCCCAAGTCGCTCGTGGCCTGGGAGCGAAGCACCAAGATCTGGGTTCTGCCAACTGATTGGTCCATCCTTCTTGCGCGGGATGGCTCTTTGGTTCTCCGAATATGGGGGACATGATTGAATCATCTTGGATCACGGATTTGCTGGGGAGCACTTGCTCAGTCTGCGCCGCGCACTGCGATACTGGCGTTTGGATCGGGACGCAGGACTTTCTGAACAAAGTAGATGCCAATGGCTCCAACAACCCCAAGCCCGTCGGTGAGCCAGCCACCTTTGATAAGAAGGACGGCTGAGATGATCAGCCCGACACGCAGGAACCAGGCGGCGCGCCCTCCTATGAACCAGCCTTGCACGCCCGAAGATAGCAGGAAGATCCCGACCACGGCAGTAATCGCAGCGCGAACCACTTCGAACCAGTCACCCTCCATCAGGATGGCGCTGTTGTAGAAGAACATGAACGGAACGATGAAGGCGGCGATGCCGATCTTGAAGCTCGCAACGCTTGTCGCCATCGGGTTGGCGCCAGAGATCCCCGCTGCGGCGTAACTGGCCAAGGCCACTGGAGGCGTAATGGCCGAGACCACAGCAAAATAGAACACAAAGAAATGTGCGGTAATGGTTGCCGTGCTTTGCTCCATGCCGTTTTCGACAAAAAGGCTTACCAGGCCCGGCGCCACGACAGAGGCCGCCACCGCGTAGGCCGCGGTGGTTGGCATCCCCATCCCCAGAAGGACGGCAATGCCCATCGCAAAGATCAGCGCCAGCAGGTTCGAAGCGCCTGCCAGATCCAGCAGCACCGCGGAAAAACGCGCGCCAACGCCAGTGAGGCTGATGACCCCCACGATGATGCCTGCACAGGCGCAGACCGCGATAATCTGGATCGACATGACACCTGCCAGCTCGAACGCCTTGAGGATTGAGCGCAGCCCCATACGATGTGGGGTCAGCCATGATACGACGGCTGCGGCCACAGTGGCGAGCGTACCGGCCCGGATGACGGAGTAGCCCAGGAACAGAGCCACGATCAGGATCACGATAGGCACGAACAGGTAGGCTTGCCGCGCAAGGGCTGCGAATTTGGGAAGTTCGTCTTCGCGCATGCCACGCATGTTCAGCTTGGCAGCCTCGAAATCCACCATGAAGTAGATTGAAGCGAAATAGAGGACGGCCGGAATGATCGCTGCAATCGCAATCTCCTGGTACGGGATACCAGTGATTTCGGCCATGATGAAGGCGCCAGCCCCCATGATCGGGGGCATGATCTGACCGCCCGTGGATGCGGCGGCCTCAACGGCGCCTGCGGTTGTCCTTTTGTATCCGACCCGCTTCATCAGGGGTATCGTCAAAGATCCGGTCGCCACGACATTGCCGGCGCTGGTCCCGTTGATCATGCCCATAAGGCCGGATGCAAAGATGGCGACCTTGGCCGGGCCCCCGCGCGCACGTCCGGCAGCAGCAAAGGCGAAGTTGACGAAATAGTCACCGACCTTGGATGCCTGAAGGAAGGCCGCGAAGATAATGAACAGGATGATGTAGGTCGAACTGACCGCAGTGGTCGGCCCGATAATCCCGGCGTCGGAGTAAACATGGCCAAAAAAGCGTTGCCACGTGTAGGCGTTGCTGACAGCCAGGATGCCGGGAAGTAGGTGTGCAGTGAAGGTGTAGACCAGGAAAACGCCAGTTATCACCACCAAGGCCATGCCCGCGACCCGCCGGGTGAGTTCCATGATCATGGCGGCGCCTGCGGTGGCGGCAAAGGCAACCCCAATGGGCACGAAGGGGGTGCCGACAGAGTTACGGGCTGCAGTGCCGTAGACTGCGACCAGATAAATCGCCACGACAACGCCACACAGGGCAAGAACGACGTCTGAGGCGGCAAAAAGCTCTCGCCCGCGCCGTTCGAACCACCCGGTGGCAATGGCGCCGAAGGTTCCGATCAGCAGCGGAACGCCGAACCTCCACACCTCAGCAGAGTAGATTTCGGTTCCGGGAAACGCGGCCCAGGTGGTCAGGCCACCCATCTCAGGCAGGGTGCCGGAGTTGATCTTGTCGGCAAAGCCAATTGCGGTGAAGCCCGCAAAAAGGGCAGGAAGTGCCAGAGCTGCCGCTATCACTGACACAAGCTGTGTCGGCTTGTGGGGGCGTTCGGGGTGAAAAGCATGGGCGGAGAACAGAAGGAAACCGAGAGCCAAAGCGCCCGCAATATGAACGATGCGGAAGTTCCACGTCTCCATCGGGAACTGCGGTAGCAGAGGAAGGTCTAGGCCGGTCCAGGCGGAGATCGACACGCCGTTCAGGGCGATCATGTGGAAGGCAGCATAGCAGGTGGAGAGCGCGGCAATCAAAAAATAAGCCCGCCCCGAGAACATGCGGCGATTGGATTCCACGGGTTCTTCGTCAACACCTTCTGCCAGAACAACCTCTTCGACCTGATCCACGCCATGGCTCTTCTTGTTTTCTGCCATCGTTCCCTCACCCGGATCTTGCGATCCGGTCCCTATTCATTTGCGAAATCGCCCGCGCCTCAACAGAAGCGCGGCCGATCATGGATGTCTCAACTGTGCGGGGTAATCCGCTGGTTAGCCGCCGTGGATCATATCCGCTGCGATGTCTGCACCGGCCTTTTCAGTGAACCAACGCGCTGCGCCCGGATGCCATTTCATCACGGTGTTACGGTCCCAGAACTCAGGCAGGGTCGAGCGTGCGGCGCGATGGGTATTCACCATGCGTTCATTATCCGACATCACCGCATCCACGACGCCATAGACGAAGCTTTCCGGCAAATCGCAGTTGGCAATCGCGAAGTTCCACATCGAAACGGAGCGTGCGGGCGCTTCGAGCGTGGTGTAGGTGTCGGCTGCAATGTCGAAGTTGGCAACCGGGAAGGCGGTCGTGATCTGCGCCTGTTCTGCTTCGGTGAACTCGATGATGTTGATCTCGGTCTGGACCTCAAGCTGAGAAACAGCAGGGACCGGGACGCCGGCCGCAAAGGCAATCACATCAAGCAGACCATCCTGAAGTTGGCCGCCAAGATCGGACCAACCTCCATTGCGGCGCTCGAACTCTACGCCCAACTCTTCCATCATGCGCGGGAAGTAAGTGTCAGATGTGGAGCCGGCAGGGCCAAAGCCGATCCGCGCGCCCGCAGGAATATCGGAGACCGAGGTGATGCCTGAAGACGCCAGTGCCGTGATCGAAAAGGGCGTCTGGTACATCGGGAACATGGCGCATGCATTGGTCATGGGCAAACCGGGCGCGATGGGGTTTGATCCCGCGATGGATTCTGCTGCCGGACCCATGGTGGTCATGCCAAAGGGCAGGTCGCCGGTGTGAACGAGCGCCATGTTCTGCATCGGGCCGCCGGTCACTTCGGCACCGCCAGTAACGCCAAGAGCTTCGGAGACGATGCCAGCCCAGCCCGATCCGTAGCCGAAATAGGTGCCGCCTTGAGAGCCGGTTCCGACGGTAAAGCTTTCGGGCCAACCGGTGCGGTCGGCATGGTTTTCCGCATAGGCGGACGTGGCTACCATGGTCGTTACTGCCGCAACGGCGGCAAACTTCGTATGTGCGAACATTGTTTGATGTTCCTCCCTTTTAATCCGTTCCGACAGGTCCGAGACGAGTTGCCTGCCTCAATCAACCCCTCGGACCGTCCAATTAAAAGCTATAGGTCTGCGCTCGAATGTCTCAACAGTGAAAGCCGCTCTCGGGCAGCTGAATGATTATATAAATTTTTTGAATTAAAGTCGTCAGCCTGTCGCGCTGAGCCCGTCGAGGTTGCGTGTCAGGACGTCAACGAAGGTATCACGCAACGGATTGCGGGTATCCCGGAGCCAGACGGCCGACAGGGCCAGTTCGCGCGGGGGCAACTGGTCGGGCAGGGCCAGTTCGACAAAAACGACACCACCAACCGCGAGCCTGGACGCCCATCTCGGTACAATCGCTAGCCCAACACCAGTGCCGACAAGGCTGACGATGGTCTGCTTTTCCTCGGCGATCTGAGCAACCCTTGCCGTAAGCCCTGACTCGATGAAAAGCTTCATTGTCAGATCATGGCTATGGGGCCTTGATCGACGGTCGGGAACGATCAGTGGCTCTTCGCCCATATCCTGCACCGTTATGCGGTCCCGCTTTGCAAGTGGGTGGTTCTCGGGCACAGCGACAACGGCGGTTTCACGAAAGAGGGTGCAAAACTCAAGGCGCATGTCGCGGGTTTCCGGGGGCCTGACGATGGCCAGATCAAGGCTGCCTGACAGGATCCTCGGGAGCAGGCGGATGGTCTTTTGTTCGATCATCTCAACCTCCAGATCCGGGACGACCTCCCGCAGCCGTGGTAACAGCTGTGGCATCAACCCTGCCGCGGCACTGTCTATCGCCCCGATGCGCAGAGTTGGGACAGCGCCGGAGCCGCCGTTCAGGAAGGTCGCTTTCAGCTGGTCCGCACGATCAACAATTTCGCGTGCGCCTTCTACAAAACGCTTGCCTTCAGGCGTTAGGGAGACGCTGCGGGTCGTGCGCAACAGCAGCCTGTGGCCAAGGCTTTCCTCCAGCAATCTAATATGGCGCCCAAAGGATGCAGGCAGCATGCCCATGGATTGCGCGGCGCGTCCAAAATGCAGCGTTTCGGACACGGCAATCAGGCAGCGCAACTGAAGGAGTTCCATCCGACCTCACTGATTAATTAAGAAGATTATATAATCTGGCTGTCATTGCAGCAAGGGTATCTGGCGTTCCATAGGATAGGCAGATGCGACCTGCTGGTCGACAACACGCAACATATGAGAGGTCGTGCCGTGAAAACCTACCAGATTGCAGCCATTCCGGCCGATGGGATCGGCCCTGAGGTCATTGAGGCCGGAACCGCGGTCCTTGCGGCTTTGGCTGAACGGCAGGGCGATGTGGACTACCAAGTGACGACCTTCGATTGGGGGTCGGATTACTACAAAAAAAACGGGGTCATGATGCCCGAGGACGGTCTGGAAACCCTCAAGCGGTTTGACTCGATCTTCTTTGGGGCGGTCGGAGCGCCGGATGTTCCAGACCATATCACGCTTTGGGGCCTGCGGTTGCCGATCTGCCAGGGCTTTGACCAATACGCCAACGTGCGCCCGACCAAGATTATTCCAGGTGTGACCTCACCTTTGCATGACGTCGGTGTCGGAGACCTGGACTGGGTCATTGTTCGGGAAAACTCTGAAGGCGAATACTCTGGCAATGGTGGCAGGGCACATCGGGGTCTGCCCGAAGAGGTTGGCACCGAAGTGGCCATCTTCACGCGTGTTGGTGTTACGCGCATCATGCGTTATGCGTTTGAACTTGCGCAGTCTCGCCCTCGCAAACTGTTGACCGTTGTGACGAAATCCAACGCTCAGCGGCACGGTATGGTCATGTGGGACGAGATTGCAGAAGAGGTCTCCAAGGAATTCCCGGATGTGACCTGGGACAAGATGCTGGTGGATGCGATGACCGTTCGCATGGTCAAAAACCCGCAAAGCCTTGATACTATCGTAGCGACCAATCTTCATGCCGATATCCTGTCGGATCTTGCAGGCGCTCTTGCGGGCAGCCTTGGGGTTGCTCCAACTGCCAACATCGATCCGCAGCGCCGCTCTCCATCGATGTTCGAACCGATCCACGGGTCGGCCTTTGATATCACTGGCAAAGGCATCGCGAACCCGGTTGCAACCTTCTGGACTGCGTCGCAGATGCTGGATCACCTTGGAGAAAACGAGGCGGCCTCGCTGTTGATGGCTGCCGTGGAGCGTGTTTGTGCCGAAGGCATCATGACACCGGATGTGGGCGGCTCTGCGACCACGCGCGAAGTGACCGAGGCAGTGATCGAGGCGATCAAAGGCTCCAACGTGCTGCCCAACTCACGCACCTCTGCAGCTTGAGCTGACCCTCGCTCAAACGGCGAACGGCAACACCCACAGAAGGCGTCGCAAGACGCCTTCGCCATTTCCTGTCCTAGGATCAATATCTTGATCTCCTGCCCAAGGCGGGCGATCCCTTGGGCTGATCCGCAGCGCGGATCCAGAGCGCCTCGGCGCGCATTCAGCTCATTCAAATGCGATTAAAGGAAATATCAATTCTGTTCGCTCATAGTCCGTGACGACCCATAGATCGAACCAGAAGGTTTCCATGATCCTAGTCCATCGTGTAATGCCCTGTGTCGCAATCCTGTTTACGCTTGCAGGCTTGCCGCTTGCCGCTGCTGAACGCTTCTCGATTGTCGATCAGCAGTTCTTTCAAAATGGTGCGGCGGCGTCTCGTCCGGTGCTGGCAATTCCCGCGAAGGCCGAAGCTCCGGTCAAATCTGGTGCAGCCGCACGGGCCAAGCCGGATCTCGAGGCAGAGATGGAAGCTGTGCAGGCCAACTTGGCCAGCCTTTTTACAGGGCGCAGTGGCACCAGCCTGTTCCGGGAGTTGCCGAGATCAATCGTTGCCAGCGATGCGGTCAGAAAGCTCATGCAACTCATCGCCAGCGCCGAGGCGGGCAAAAAGCAATATGATGCGGTGCAGTATGCGGCGACCATCAAGCCGCCAAAACGGCCCACCGAGATGACCATTGGTGAGATCTACACGTGGATTGATGAAACGCCAGGTCAACAGCACGCCATCGGGCGCTATCAGTTCATTCCGGCGACTCTGCGCCGTTTGGTGCAGCATGTGGGGGCGAGCCGCTCTGATCGGTTCTCACCTCTCCTACAGGATCGCCTCGCGCATCAGCTTCTGGAAGAGGCCGGTCTGAGTGCGACCATTGCCGGGGAGATGAGCCGCCATGATTTCATGCTCAACCTGTCCAAGATCTGGGCGGGCTTACCAACATCAAGCGGCAAATCCTATTACCACGGGTATGCCGGCAACAAGGCGGTGCTGAGCTGGGCGCGTTTTGACGCGGAAATGGCAAGGCTGTTCCCCGGCTGAGGCGTCAACGCATGTGCGACCTAGATCGCGGATGGCCGTCGAGCATAGATGCGCCGCATGATTACGGGCGTCAGATACATAGGGACCTGATAGCAGCCGAGGAATATCAGCAATGGGTCGGTTGTGCTGGCGGGCAGGGCGATCAGGAACAGGGCAAAGTTACGATTGCCTGACACAACCGCATAGGGGACGGCGACCTTGGTGTGACCGCGCCAGATCAGCACATGGTAGGTCAGAACCTGCAGGCCCAGGTTGGCCACCAGCACCAGTGCCATCCATTTGGCGACAGTCCACGGTGCGCTCTGCAGGGCAGGGCCAAGCGCCGACATCAGACCAATCACGATCACCGCAAGGGCAAGGGTTGTGAACCCGTCCAGCGCCTTGGCTTGATCTGGGTGCAGATCCGGCAGGGTGATCCGTCGCAGGGCAAAGGCGGCTGCCACCGTGAGGCCAATGGCGCCAATCAGGCGCAGCGCGGCCCAGATCACCTCTTCCAGCCCGCCAAGGCCCGCGGCCAGCAGAAAGACCGGAATGATCGTCAGCGGCATCAGGGCGGTGCCGAGGACCAGCACGCGGAAGGCCGGTTCCGGGGCATGCTCCAGCAACAGCGTGATATTGGGGCTGCCGGTCACCGAAGGCGCGCTCAGCATCAAAAGGATGGCTATTGCGGCGGGCGTCGTCTCAACTCCAGCGAGCCAGAACAGCATCAGGGCCATCAGCGGCAGCGCCAGTTGCAGCCCCAGTACTGCGCGCAAGGAGGAAACCCCATCCGCCAGTCCACCAAGAGCCGCCCGCGCGCCGATGCGAAAGGCGGTGAGAAACAGCAGCAGGGCCACCAGCTGCGGGATCCAGGGGCGCAGGGCCATGGCCACATCGGGCAGCAGCAGCCCTGCGCAAAGGCCCAGAACCAAGGCGGCCCGGCCATGCCGGGCCACAAAGGCAAGCGGTGTCAGCATAGGCTCAGACCATCAACCCGAAGGCGCTGCACGGATGTTGTCGGGCAGCCAGGTCGCCAGCTCGGGCCAGGCGACAAGGATCACCACCATCACCAGCATCAGCCCCACCATGGGAATGGCGGTCTTGGCGATGTAGGAGATCTCATGCCGTGTCATGCCCTGCAGCACGAACAGGTTGAACCCGATAGGCGGTGTCACCTGTGCCATCTCCACAACGACCACGATAAAGATCCCGAACCAGATCACGTCGATCCCGGCCTGCCGGATCATCGGCTCTACGATGGCCATGGTCAGAACCACCGAGGAAATCCCGTCAAGGAACATCCCCAACACCACGTAGAACAGGGTCAGCGCCACGATCAGCACCAAGGGTGAGAGGTTCATCTCGTCGATCCAGCCCGCCAGCGCCCGTGGCAGGCCGGTAAAGCCCATGGCCAGCGACAGAAAGGACGCGCCCATCAGGATCAGCGCAATCATCGCCGAAGTGCGCGTCGCGCCCATCAAGGAGGATGCAAAGGTGTTCCAGTTCAGCGAGCCTTGCGCCAGAGCCAGCGTCATGGAGCCAAGAACCCCAACCGCCGCTGCCTCGGTCGCCGTTGCATAACCCATGTACATGGAGCCGATCACCACCGCGACCAGCAAGAGGACAGGGATCAGGAAACGGCTCTCGGCCAGCATCTGCCCAAAGGTCATGCTCGGCTCTTCCTGCGGGCGCTCGCCCTTCGACAGGAAATGCCAGCCGATGATATAGGCCATGAACAACCCCGCCAGCACAAGGCCGGGAAAGATGCCGGCCATGAACAGCTTGGTGATCGATTCATTGATCGACACCCCATAGACGATCAGCGTCAGCGAAGGCGGGATCATCAGGCCCAGCGTGGCTGCGCCCGCAAGGGTGCCGATGATCATGAACTCAGGATAGCCGCGTTTGCGCAGCTCAGGGATCGACATCTTGCCCACGGTGGTCAGCGTCGCGGCGGAAGATCCCGATACGGCGGCAAAGATGGTGCAACCCGCGATATTGGTATGGAGCAATCCGCCCGGCAACCAGCGCATCCAAGGTGCCAGCCCGCGAAACATGTCTTCAGACAGGCGGGTGCGATAGAGGATCTCTCCCATCCAGATGAACAGCGGCAGTGCGGTCAACGTCCAGCTGGAGGCACCGGTCCAGATCGTGGTGATCATCGCATCCCCCGCCGGGCGCGAGGTGAACAGCTCCATCCCCACCCAGGCGACACCCATCAGCGCAAGGCCAATCCAGACCGAACTGCCGAGCAGCGCGAAGAGAACAAAGAGAAAGATGATGGTGGCGTAGATCTCGCTCATTCGACGGCCTCCGAATTGATGCTGGCGCGGCGGGTGATCAGAAGGCGGCAGAGATAGTCCCACAGGGCCAGGGCCAGCAGCACGGTGCCTATGGACATCGGCAGCTGTGGCAGCCACATTGGCGTATAGACCCAGTCAGAACCGGTATTGGCCCACAGCTCCCCCCATTTTGTGGGGACAGTGGCGAACATGGCAAAGACCGAGAGCAGCCATTCGGGCACGAAATCCTGCCCCTGGGTGCGGTCATTCAGCATCTTGGAGAAGATGTTGGTCTTGATCGCATAGCGGGCAAAGTAGGTCGCCGTAAGGGCACCGATCCACATTGCAAAACCATCCAGAACCAGGCCGATGCGCGGGCTGATGTTTAGGAAGATGGACACCCGGATATGCGCGCCGCGTGTCAAGGCATGGGCCAGCGCCAGAAATGAGGTCGCCGCCATGGCATAGCCGGCATATTCGGTTGAGCCGGGAAAGGTCAGGTTGCTCCATCGCGCAATCATCTGCGCGACGATCAGCAAGAGGATGGTCAGCATGAACACCGCCGCCAGAACGCCAGAGCCAAGATAGATCTTGTCCGTCACCCGTTGCAGCGGGCGCAAGGCGCGCCCCATGGGGCCGGGGGCCAGCACACAGGCCAGCGCCAGCAGGGTTGGAAGAACAAAAAGCCACAGCCATAGCGGCAGGCCAAGAAACGGTTGCCAGTCGCGCAAGATCGACACCCCCAAGGATCGGATGCAGGAAAGTCAGGAAAGGGACGGCCCTGCCCGCGTCAGGCAGGCCAGGGCCGTCTTGGGAGGATCAGATCGATCAGTTGCCGTTGTAGGCGTCAAGGATCGCCTTGCCGTCGTCTCCAACAGAGGCCAGCCATTCCTCGGTCATCTTGGCGCCGATTTCCTTCAATTCGCCCAGGAACTCGGGGCTGGCATCGGTCACGGCCATGCCATTTGCGCTGAGCTGTTCAAAGTACCAGTTCGCCAGTTCCTCTGACTTGGCGGCGCAGGCGGTGCCGGTCTCATCGGCGGCCTTTTGGACCGAGGCCTGCAGTTCGGCGCTCAGACCGTCCCAGACCTGCTTGTTGACCATCACATAGTTGCGCGGCAGCCAGGCGTTGACCTTGTAGTAGTGGGTCAGGTGCTCCCAGACCTTGCGATCATAGCCGGTGGAGCCGGAAGAGATAAAGGATTCCGCAACGCCGGTTGCCAGCGCCTGGCTGAGTTCGGCAGCTTCGATCTGCACCGGGATCATGCCCAGTTCTTCGGCAAAGGTGGCGGTCGCCGTATTGTAGGAGCGGAATTTCACCCCTTTGGTGTCAGCAGAGGAGCCGACCTCTTTCTTGAAGTAGAACCCCTGACCGGGCCACGGGCAGGTATAAAGCGCCACCAGGTTCAGATCCGCAAGCTGTGCGTTCACCTTGTCTTTGGCGGCATGCCAGAGCTTTTCATTCTCGGCATAGCTGGTGGCGACAAAGGGGAGGTTGTCCCAGCCCAGAAGGGGCGCCTCATTGGCGTGGGCGGACATGAACCGCTCACCGATTGGGGCCTGGCCGGTCTGCACGGCGCGTTTGATCTCTCCGCCTTTGAAGAGCGAGCCGCCCGGATGCACCGTGATGTCGATCTCGCCGCCGGTGTAGTCACGTACCTTGTCGGCGAAGACCACACCCATTTCGGAGTGGAAGTTGGTTGCCGCATAGGCCATGGGCATATCCCATTTTTCGGCCGCAACGGCCGCGGCCGAAAGGGCCAGGGCAGATACGGAATAGGCAACTGTCTTGGTAAATTTCGCGATCATTTTGATCTCCCTGTTGGTTGGTTTTGTTGTTGGTCTTTGTTGTTGGCGCCTCAGGCAAACCTGTCTGGTTCGTAGGGGCGCATATCGATATTGCTGGGCCTGCCTGCGATCATGTCGGCCACCATGCGGCCGGTCTTGGCGCCGCCGGTGAGGCCAACGTGGTGATGGCCAAAGGCGGCAAATACGCCTGTTTTGCCGACCTCCCCGATCAAGGGCAGGCTGTCCGTGGGGGCAGGGCGGTATCCCAGCCACTCCTCTTCGCTGTCCGCGACCATTTGCGGAAAACACTCTTTGACCTTACGCCGCAACAGCGCGAGAGGGGCCTTGGATTTTTTCTCGCTCAGGCCGCCGAATTCGACGATACCCGCACAGCGTAGCCCCTGATCCATGGCCGTCGCAACGAATTTTCCAGAGGCCAGCATCATCGGGTTGTTGGGGGTCTGGCTCGGGTTTTTGAAGACGATGTGATAGCCACGCTCGGCCTCTAATGGCACAGTAAGGCCCAGTTTTTGCATCAGGGGCTTGGACCAGACGCCCGTGGCCAGAACCGCCTCGTTGCAGTCAAAACGACCCTTATCGGTATCAACTGCGGTAATGCGCCCGCCGGAGAGGTCGAAATCCTTGACCTCGGCCCGCACGAACCGCCCGCCCATCTCTTGCAGCAATGCAACGAGATCGCGCACGTAGTTGCCGGGATTGAGGATGTAGCCGTGGTTCTTCATCACCGCGAGCAGCTTCATGTCGGGGGCCAAAATCGGCTCCTTTTCCTGCACGGCGGCGCCTTCGATCAATTCGGGCACAAAACCGGCCTCGCGGCGCAGCTCCCAGACGTATTTGTCCGCGTCAAAGGCCGCGCGGTCCTCATAGGCAAAGCAGTAGTCGCTTTCCTGAACCCATTTGGCGGCGGGCGTTCCCGCGGTCAGCGCCTGATGTTGCTCGACACTGTCACCGATCACATGGTTCAACCCCCTGGAAATGCGCCGGGTGTCGCCGTCATTGGCGTGGGAGAGGTATTTGATCAGCCATGGCACCAGTTTTGGGCCGTAGGACCAGCGCATGAACAAAGGGAAGTTCGGGTCCATCAAATACTTCGGCCCCTTGGGCAACAGCCCCGGTGTGGTGACCGGTACGATGGCGCAGCTCGCCAGAATGCAGCCATTGCCATAGGAGGTGCCCATGCCGGGCTCTCCCTTGTCGATCAGCGTCACCTCATGTCCGGCGCGACGCAGCCAGATGGCAGTTGAGGCACCTACGATGCCAGCGCCGATCACGACGGTGTGAGGGGCGGTCATGTGCGGGCGCCTTGCGAAGCGGGAAATCTGGTCTTGGTCATTTGTCTTGCTTTTGGAGGATTTTGGTCACCATGCATTGCGATGTGCATCATTTCAAATACAAAGATGTAGCTAGATCATAACAAAAAATGATATGCCTGCTTTATGAACCTAAGATTTCGCCAGCTTCAGGCTTTTCATGCCGTGATCGAGACCGGAACCGTCACCGGGGCGGCAGCCAGCCTTGGGATTTCGCAGCCGGGCATCTCCAATCTGTTGAACCAACTGGAGCGTCAGACCGGGATCAAGCTGTTCGAACGTGTGCGCGGGCGTCTGACTGCAACACCCGAGGCGACGCTGCTGTTTCGTGAAATCGACACCGTTGTGCGCGGATTTGACCATGTCACCCAAGCGGTGATCGATTTGCAGAACAAACAGGCCGGGCAATTGCAGGTGGCCTCGCAGCACTCCATGTCCTTTGGGTTCATGCCTCGGCTGATTGCTGAATTTGCACGGGACAAGCCGGATCTCTCTGTCTCGTTTCAGTCGCAGTATTCGTCGAAAATTCAGGAATGGGTGCTGTCGGGACTGTTCGAAATTGGCATTTGCGAAATGCCGCTCCTTTATGATGCGCTGGATGTGCACCCTGTCACCGTTGAGTGCCGGATTGCCATGCCCGATGACAGCCCTCTGGCCCGACATGAGGTTCTGACGCCCGAGTTGCTGGAAGGAGAGCCTTTTATTGTCATGGGGCCAGATCACATGACGCACCGCCGAACGCGCGAGGCGTTCTTGCAAGCCGGGGTTCCTCTGAGGGCGCGGATTCACGCGCATCTGTTCAAGAACCTTTTGAGCTTTGTCAAAGAGGGCATGGGCGTTGCCGTGATCGATCCTTTTATCCTCGATTTTGACAAGGAAGGCGGGTTTCTGTCGCGCCCGTTTCGGCCTGCGGTGATGATGGAAATGGCGGTAATCACCTCCAGTGCGCGCCCTCTGTCCACGATAGGGCAAGAGTTCCTTTCCCTGGTGAAAAAGGCATTGGAGCCATATACCGAAACCTCAGGCGGATAGGCGGGTGCCCCGATTGGTCTTGGAACCGATCGAGGCAGCGGTCATAGTCCGGTGCAAGAGCCTGGAGCAGGAGCAGCAAATGGAACGGGGCGGCAAAACAGTCTATGGAGCGACGGTCGGGATCCTGATGCTGGAGACGCAATTTCCGCGCATTCACGGGGATATGGGCAATGCGGGCACCTGGAATTTTCCGGTGCAATACAGGGTTGTCGATGGGGCGACGCCGGAACGCGTGGTGCAGGGCAACCCTGCCGAGCTGACAGAAAGGTTCATTTCAGCGGGGCGGGAATTGCTGCGCGCAGGCTGCGACGGGATCAGCACGACCTGCGGGTTTCTGTCGCTGATTCAAGAGGATGTCAGGTCCGCGCTGGGCGTGCCGGTGGCCACCTCTTCCCTGATGCAGGTGCCGATGGTTCAGGCCCTGCTGCCTGCGGGCAAACGCTGCGGTGTGATCACTATTTCCGAGACCTCTCTCGGGCCGCAGCATCTGATGGCTGCCGGAGCACCATCTGATACGCCGATTGTCGGCACGGACGGCGGGCGCTGCATGACACGGGATATTCTGGCGGATCGGCCGGAAATCGATTTTGAGGCCTGCCGCCTCGATATGATCGATGCCGGAAAAACAATGATCGAACGACACCCGGACGTGGGCGCAATTGTGCTCGAATGCACCAACATGGCCCCCTATGCGCGGGATCTGCGCAAGGCAACCGGGCTGCCGATCTATTCGATCTACAGTTTCATCAACTGGTTTCAGTCTGGCCTGCAGCCAAGGCGTTTTGAAAACGATCTGGATGATCCGAGGCTGTTTTGATCAGGGTCCTCTTGTTTCATCCTGGGTGATTGCACTGCGCCATTCGCCGAGAAAGCGCGCGCGTTTGAGCCGGTCAAGATAGACCAGAAGGCCGGGGCCGAGCTGAATGGGGCGATAGGGCGCGCTTTGCCTGCTGGAGGCCGCGGGATAGCGTTCAAAGGGGTAGGCCGCCTGCGGTGATTGTGACCAGGCGGCGTTGAGCAGGTGGTCGATAAAGGCGCCGGCCTCTTTTTCCAGCGATGTCTCTTTCAGGATCACCGCTGTGCGCAGCATCATGTTGGTGTAGTCCTGAGGCTCGATCACAACGATGCGGTCCGCCAGATCGGTGCGAGCGAGAGCGTAGCTGCCAAGAACGTTGTAGGCGATGGCAAGATCCCCGCGGGCGATATCCTCGATCATCTGTCCAGAGCAGCAATAGAGCCGGGTCTCAAGGCCGCCAAAGATCTCCATCAGCCGCCAGAAGGATTCTGAGGTGCGGGCGTCTTGGGTCGCAAACAGGTAGCCAAGCCCGCTGGCTGCAATGTCATAGGTGCCGATGCGTCCGCGAAACCTGTCAGGATGGCGGCGCAGAAGGGTGATCAGGTCCTGCCGGGTCTTGGGCAGCTCCAGCCCCGAAAAGGCTGCCCGCGACAAGATGAGGGCAGCGGGTTCTTGTGAGAAGGCAAAGACATGCCCGCGCCAGCTGGCCCAGTCTGGCATCTGCGCCGGGCTCTCAGGGAGATGTCGGCGGGTGTAGCCGTCATTTGCAAGCTTGGTCTGCAGATCCATCGCCGAAGAGATCGCGATATCAAAGTCGCTCTGCCCCGGTGGGGGGCGGGTTATGGCTTTCATCAGATCGGCGCTGCCGAGTGTGGTGTATTCGATTGCAAGCCCTGGAAACTGCGCCAGGAAGCTGTCGATCAGCGGCGCAAGCACTTCAGTATCGGTTGTGGACAGCACCTTCAGCGCCGGGGCACCCTCAGGGCCAAAGCGGCGGAACTCTTCCACTTCAAACGACTGCGCCGGATGACAGAAGGCAAAGGCGCCGCAGATCAGCGCAAGGGAAAGGACAATGACACGCATGCGCCTGCTCCTGTGCTTGATGGTTCGATGACCAGCTTGCCGCCGTGGGCTTCGGCCACTTCGCGGGCGATGGTGAGGCCCAGTCCCGAGCCGATCGTGCCCGCCGCATTGCTGCCGCGCACGAAACGCTGGGTCAGTACGGCGGTATCTTCTTCAGCTGGAAACCCGCCAGCCTCATCTGTCACCGAGATGATCACATCGAGCGGCCCCTGTCGCACATCGATCAGCACGCCGGTTTCCGATGGGGCGTATTTGATGGCGTTGTCCAGAATGTTGCGCACAGCGTTCTGGATCAGAATGGCATCACCGCGCAAAGGGGAAACGCCTGCGCAGCTATATTGCAGATCGATGTCCTTGAGGTCAGCCACCGGGCGCAGCCGTTCGACCAGATCACGGGCAAGGCCGTCCAGGTCGACCGGTTTGCGCTCAAGGCTGTCGGTGCGAAAGGTCACCATGGCATGATCCAAAAGCTGCCCGGCCGCGCGGGAGCTTTCATCGATAGCCCGGATCATTTCCCGCAACGAGGCCCGGTTTTCAGCCTTCTCGACGCGCCGCAGGGTGATTTCCGCCTGCGCCCGCACCGTGGCGAGCGGCGTGCGGACCCTGTGCGCTGCTTCAGCAATGAAGTCTTCTGACCGGGCCAGCGAGACCCGCAGCCGTTCGATGAACCGGTTGAGAGACTGCACAAGCGGCGCCATTTCGCTCGGCACTGCGTGGCGCACGGGGCGCAGATCCTTTGGGCCGCGCCGGGACACGACCCCGGTCAGGGCATGAAGGGGCTGAACGCTGGACTGCGCAGCCCAGATCCCGATGAGTGCTGACACAAGGAAGAAGCCGCCTCCCATCATCAGCGCCCAGCGGGTCAGCCGCGCCAGTTCTGCCGTCTGACCTTCGCGGGTCTGCGCCACGGTGATTTCAATATCCGCCGGCCCGCCGTCCAGCGACAGGCGCCGCGCCAAGGTCACCCTGCGCAGGCTGGCTCCGCGGTACTCTTCTGTCGCGTAGCTGGGCGCGCCGGGACTTGGCGCCTGCGAAGGCGCAGGAAGATCCTCATAGCCGGTCAGAACTTCGCCATCCTTGCGGACATTGTAGAACACCCTGTCATTGCTGACATTTCCCAGCATGGACAGGGCTGCATAGGGGATGTCGAGGGTGATTTGACCGGCCTCGACGCGCAGCGAATCCATGATCGAAGTCGCTGACGCCAAAAGGATGCTGTCCTGCGTGCGCTGTGAGATATCGCGCACAAAGGCGAGGACGACAAAAAACAAGACCAGGGTGAGAAAGGCCGCGCTGAGCACAAGGCGCAAGGTCAGGCGTCGGCTCAGGGATCCACTTGTGCGCAGCTGGGATTCGGGGCGAGGGGGGCTCATTCCAAAGAAATCCGATAGCCAAGCCCGCGCACGGTCACGATGGCGGCGCCGGATCCTGCCAGTCGCTTGCGCAGCCGGGCAACATAGACTTCGATAGCGTTCTCCGAGACATCTTCGTCATAGGAAAACAGCCGGTCCACCAATTTGGCCTTGGAAAAGATCCGCTCTGGTGCACTGAGAAAGATCTCCAGAAGGCGAAGTTCCTTGTTGCGCAACGGGATGGTTTTGCCCGCCACAACGAGGGTTCCGGCCAGTGGGTCAAAGACCAGATCTCCGAATCGTTGCTGGTTGGAGCTGTTGCCGCCATGGCGCCGAAGGACCGCGCGGCAGCGGGCTTCCAGCTCGGAAAAGTCAAAGGGTTTGGTGATGTAGTCATCCGCGCCAAGATCCAGAACACCGACCCTGTCGGAGACCTCCGAACGGGCGGTCAGAACGATCACAGGGGTTTTGCCTTCCCGCGCACGATGGGCTTTGAGAAAGCTTCTCCCATCGCCATCAGGAAGCATAATATCCAACAAAATCAGATCATAATCCGTGGTTTCGGCAAAGGCTTCGGCATCCTTCGCGCAGGGCGCGTGATCGACGACATGGCCATCCATCTGCAAACGGTCGCTGACGGCGGCCGCAAGGCTCATGTTGTCTTCAACCAGCAAGAAACGCACCCGCGGCTCCCCCTTTTTCTGACACGTTCTTGCCTGCCGTGACAGGTCGGTGTCAGCTTTGCGTGTTCTCTTTCAGTCATGAGCGGCTCAGCCGCCACTTGTCAAATGGGAGGACAACAGATGACATTTACCCTGACCCGCCGGGCCCTGATGGCCGCGGCGACCGCGACCCTTGCCCTCGGGACACCTGCACTGGCCGAGGACAGCAAGCTCGACAGCATTCATTTCCTGATTCCCGGCGGTGCCGGTGGTGGATGGGACGGAACCGCGCGCGGCACCGGCGAAGCGCTGACCAAGGCTGGTCTCGTGGGGACCGCATCCTTTGAAAACATGTCCGGTGGCGGCGGCGGCAAGGCCATCGGCTATCTCATTGAGAATGCCGACAGCAACCACGGCACCTTGATGGTGAACTCGACGCCGATCGTGATCCGCTCGCTGACCGGAGTGTTCCCGCATAACTTCCGCGATCTGACCATGGTGGCGGGCACCATCGGCGATTATGCGACCTTTGTGGTTGGCAAGGACAGCCCGATCAATTCGATGGCAGATCTGATTGCGGCCTACAAGACCGACCCGCGCGGCACGGCCATTGGCGGAGGCTCTGTTCCCGGCGGCATGGACCACCTGGTTGCGGCCATGGTCATGAAGGCGGCAGGCGAAAATCCGACCCAGGTGAAATACATCCCCTATGATGCAGGCGGCATGGCCATGGCTGCGCTTTTGTCGGGAGAGATCGCAGCGCTGTCGACGGGCTTTTCCGAAGCGGTCGATCTGGCCAATGCAGGGGAGGTCAAGATCATCGGCGTGACCTCTGATCAGCGTGTGCCTGCCTATGCGGACGCCATGACGATGAAAGAGCAGGGGATCGACACCACCTTCGTGAACTGGCGCGGTTTCTTTGCAGCTCCCGGCCTGCCGGAAGAGCGCAAGGCGGCCTATCAGGCGGCCATTGCCAAGATGTATGACACCCCGGAATGGGAAGAAGTCCGTGCCCGCAACGGCTGGGTCAATATCCACAATAGCGGCGATGACTTCGAAAAATTCCTGGAAGGCCAGGAAGAAGCCATCAAGTCGCTGATGCAGGAACTCGGCTTCCTGTAAGGCCCGGTTTCTCATCCAATAGTCACATCCGGGGCGGAGTTGTTCGTGACCCCGGATGTGACATCCCTATTGTCCTGACATATGACCGGAGGAGAGCATGGCGCTTGACCGATGGATTGCGCTGGTCATTCTTTTGATCAGCCTCACCTATGGCTATGCAGCCTATTTCACCATGGATGCAAGCCTTCCGCCCTTCATGAGATTCAATGCCATCTGGCCGAGCACCTTTCCAAAGGTCTTGTCTGTGCTGGCGGCCATCTGCGCCCTGATCATCCTCTTGGGGCCGCAAACCGGGGAAAGTGGCCCCAAGGCGGGCGATATCGATCACCGACGTCTGGGGGACTACAACATCGGGCAGGCGCTGGGGTTGCTGGTGCTGATGGTGGCCTATGCGCTTCTGTTGCGCCCGGCCGGTTTTCTGATCTCGACAGTGGCTTTCTTGACGCTGGGCGCGGTGATCCTCGGTGAGCGCAAGCTGCAGTTCCTGCTGCCCATCACGGCGCTTGCGGCGGGCAGTGTCTGGTATCTGGTACAAGAGGTGCTGGGCATCTTCCTCAGCCCCTGGCCCATCTTTTTCGGCGTAGGAGGCTGACATGTTTGAAGGCATCATGATTGGCCTTTCGAGCGCCTTTTCCCTGACGAACCTGATGATGGTTATTGGCGGCTGTCTGATTGGTACCTTCATCGGGATGCTGCCGGGCTTGGGGCCGATGAGCATCATCTCCATCATGATCCCGGTGGCGATTACCATTGGGGACCCTTCCGCGGCGCTGATCCTCCTTGCAGGGGTCTATTACGGCGCAATCTTTGGCGGCTCGACCTCGTCGATCCTGATCAATGCGCCGGGGGTGGCCTCGACCGTGGCGACCTCCTTTGATGGCTATCCGCTGGCGCGGCAGGGCAAGGCGGGCAAGGCACTGACGGTGGCGGCGATTTCCTCCTTCTGTGGCGGCAGCATCGGGGCGGTGCTGCTCATGATCTTTGCACCTGCGCTGGCCACCGTGGCGCTGCTGTTCCATTCGGCCGAGTATTTCGCGCTGATGGTGGTGGGTCTGTCCGCCATCGCGGCCTTTGCGGGCACGGGGCAGGTGGTCAAGGCGCTGTTGATGACGCTGCTGGGCCTCATCATGGCAACAGTGGGCGAAGGCGCGCTGTTCAACATGCCACGCTTTACCATGGGGATCATGGACCTACAGTCGGGCTTTGGCTTTATCACGCTGGCGATGGCGATGTTCGCGCTGCCAGAGGCGCTTTACCTCGTGCTGGATCCAAGCCGCTCCAAGACCGAGGGCGGTAGCAATGAGATCAAGGACCTGCGCATCACGCGGGACGAGGCGCGTGCCATTGCGCCGGTGATTGGGCGCCAGTCGATCCAGGGCTTCCTAATTGGCGTGCTGCCGGGGGCAGGGGCGACAATTGCCTCCTTCCTTGGCTATGCGGTGGAGCGCAACATCGCCCCCAAGGAAGAGCAAGAGCAATTCGGCAAGGGATCGGTCAAGGGCCTGGCCGCGCCGGAAAGCGCCAACAATGCGGCTTGCACCGGGTCTTTTGTGCCGCTTCTCACCCTTGGCATTCCGGGGTCTGGCACCACGGCGATCCTGCTGGGCGCTTTGATTGCTTTGAACGTATCGCCCGGCCCACGTCTGATGATTGACGAGCCGCAGATCTTTTGGGCGGTGATCATCTCCATGTATGTGGGCAATCTGGTTCTTCTGGTGCTGAACCTGCCGTTGATCCCCTATATCGCCAAAGTGCTGGCGGTGCCGCGCAACTACCTGATCCCCTTCATCCTGTTCTTTACATTGATGGGGGCCTATATCGGGCAGAACAACGCCACCGAGCTGCTGATACTGGTGGGGCTCGGGATCTGTGCAACCCTGCTGAGGTTTGCCGACTACCCGCTGGCGCCGCTGCTGATCGGGTTCATCCTCGGTTCGATGCTGGAAGACAACTTTGCCCGCGCGATGCAGCTTTATGACGGGATGGGCTTCCTGCTGGATCGCCCGATGACACTGGCGCTCTTGGTTCTGGCCGCTTTGTTGGTGCTTTTGCCCAGCTACCGTGCCCGCCGCGCCCGCCTGCGGCAGGTGGGGGTCTCTGACGGCGACTGATCGCAAGACCGGCCCCGGCTGTCGCACTCTGGGGCCGGTCGCTATCTCTCTGCGTCGGATGGTCCTCTGTCTGGCGTCAGGCCGCTCTGGCAGGGTCGCGTTGGAACGCGCGCAGATGCCGGGAGGGCACCATATGAAACTACTTTCCTTGACACTTGCGCTGACGGCTGTGCCGCTGACGTCCTTTGCAGATGTGCTTGAGGTTCAGCAGGTTGCCGATGATGTCTGGGCTCTGGTTGGCCCGCACAGCCAGCGCAATGCTGAAAACCTTGGAAATAATGCCACCTTTGGCGTGGTGGTGGCGCCCGAAGGCGTTGTCCTGATAGATCCGGGCGGATCCTGGAAAGGGGCGGCGATGATTGATGCCGCCATCGACCAGATCACCGATCAGCCGGTTACTCATGTGATCGATACCGGCGGGCAGGATCATCGCTGGCTCGGCAACGGCTACTGGCAGGCGCAGGGCGCCGTGGTGATCGCCTCAGAGGCGGCCGTGGCCGATCACAAGGACCGCCAGTCGATGCAAATGACCATGCTCTCGCAACTGCTGGGGGATGAGTTGACAGGCACCGAGGCCAGCTATGCCGATGTCACTTTTGAGACCGATCATACGCTGTCCCTTGGCGGTCTCACATTCCAGATCATGCACCGGGGCCAGGCTCATACACCGGGTGACAGTTTTGTCTGGCTCGCAGACCGGGGTGTGATGTTCACCGGCGATATCGTTTATGTGGAGCGCATTCTGGGGGTGGGTCCGCAGTCCAATGCCAAAAGCTGGATCGAGGCTTTTGACGCAATGGCCGCCTTTGCGCCTGCCCATGTAGTGCCGGGCCATGGCCGGGCTACGACGCTGGAGCAGGCCCGCGCCGATACCTATGACTACCTTGTGAACCTGCGCACCCGGATCGGGGAGTTGATCGAAGAAGGCGGTGACATCATGGCGGCGCCAGAGATCGACCAGTCCGCTTTTGCCGGGCTCGCGCAGTTCGACAGCCTGGCTGGGCGAAACGCGCAGGCTGTCTATGAACAAATGGAATGGGAATAGTCTGGCGTCGCCGTCTGAGTGCAGACCGCTCGTCTTTTGGCGCGGGGCAGTTTTGCCGCCCCGCGTCATGCTTTCGTTACAAAACCTTCATTTTCATTTTTGCAGTATTTCGAATATTCGTGAATTATGGAAAAAACGATTCCCTCCCGCCTTGCTACCCTGGGTCACCCGCAGCGGCTCGCCCTGTTCCGGCTGCTCATGCGTCGCTATCCTGACCGCCTCCCTGCCGGTGAAATCGCCGAGGTTCTGGGGCTGAAGGCCAGCACCCTGTCGACCTACCTGTCGGCACTGATGCAGGCGGGGCTGGTCACGCAGCAGCGGGCCGGGACGTCGCTGATGTATTCCGTCGATATGTCAGCGGTACGACAGACCTTTGACTACCTGCTTCTCGATTGTTGCCGCGGGCGCCCCGAGATCTGCGCGCCTGTTTACTCCTCCCCATACACAGGACTGACTGCCATGACCGGACAGACATCTCACGGGCAGAAATACAACGTTCTTTTCATCTGCACGGGCAATTCCGCCCGGTCGATCTTTGCCGAATGCCTGCTGGGTGATCTCGCGCGGGATCGGTTCAATGTCTTCTCTGCTGGTACGCGTCCGGGGGGGGCGTTGAACCCCTTTGCGGTCGAGGTGCTCAAGGCCAAAGGGCATGACACGACGCATCTGCGCTCCAAAACCACAGCTGAATTCACCGGCCCGGGAGCTCCGCAAATGGATTTTGTCTTTACCGTTTGCAATCAAGCCGCAAATGAAGAGTGCCCTGCCTGGGAAGGGCAGCCCATCAGCGGCCACTGGGGTATGCCCGACCCGGTCAAGGCAGCAGGCACCGATGCCGAGAAAAGCCTTGCTTTCCAGCAGGCTTACGGCGCGCTCAAACGCCGGATCGAAGCCTTTGCCGCTCTTCCCATTGAAACGCTGGATCGCATCGCCCTGCAACGGGCGGTGGATGAAATCGCAGGCCAAGACATCGCAGGCCAAGAACAGGACACTTCCAAATGACAACCTACGCAGTGAACGGCCTTGGCCGGATCGGAAAACTGGCCCTGAAACCCCTTTTGGAACAGGGCGCGCATATCGCCTGGATCAACGACGCGGTGGGCGATCCCGAGATGCACGCGCATCTTTTGGAGTTCGACACGGTGCACGGGCGCTGGGCGGCGGAGTTTTCCCACGATGCGGACAGCGTGACGATTAATGATATGCGGATCCCCTTTATCGGTACATCCGATCTGAGCAAGCTGCCGCTTGAGGGCGTCGATGTGGTGATCGACTGCACCGGCGTGTTCAAGACGGAGGCCAAGCTGGCCCCCTATTTTGAGGCTGGCGTCAAAAAGGTTGTGGTCTCGGCCCCGGTCAAGGACGGCGATGCGGCCAATATCGTTTATGGTGTCAACGAAGATATCTACGATCCTGAGCGTCATCACATCGTGACGGCGGCCAGTTGCACCACCAATTGCCTTGCGCCGGTGGTCAAGGTGATCCACGAAAACCTGCGCATCCGGCATGGATCGATCACCACCATCCACGATGTGACGAATACCCAAACCATCGTGGACCGCCCGGCCAAAGACCTGCGCCGGGCGCGTTCGGCGCTGAACTCGCTGATCCCCACCACCACCGGCAGTGCAACTGCGATTACATTGATCTATCCGGAGCTGACAGGGCGACTCAATGGTCACGCGGTGCGGGTGCCGCTCTTGAACGCCTCGCTCACTGACTGCGTTTTTGAGGTCGAGCGCGAAACCTCTGCCAAAGAGGTCAACGCCCTTTTCAAAGAGGCGGCCGAGGGAGAGCTGAAGGGCATCCTGGGC
Organism: Pseudophaeobacter sp.; assembly: GCA_027019165.1. GTDB lineage: Bacteria > Pseudomonadota > Alphaproteobacteria > Rhodobacterales > Rhodobacteraceae > Phycobacter. The sequence goes on along the minus strand of JALUXC010000024.1, from coordinate 568,331 downwards.
TATGAAACGCGCCCTCTTGTTTCGACCGACTACACCAATGATCAGCGCTCTTCGATCATCGATGCACCCTCGACCATGGTGGTGAACGGGACGCAAGTGAAGGTCTATGCATGGTATGACAATGAAATGGGCTATGCTTGGCGCCTGGTCGATGTGGCCTTGATGGTAGGGGGCGCGCTATGAGCCAGCGCCCCGAAGGTCTGTCTGCCTATATGGCGGTGACGGCGGCCTATTGGGCCTTCATGCTGACCGATGGCGCGCTTCGGATGCTGGTGCTCTTGCATTTCCATACCCTCGGGTTTTCCCCGGTACAGCTCGCTTACCTTTTTGTGCTTTACGAGATCGCCGGGATGGTGACGAACCTTTCGGCAGGGTGGATCGCGGCGCGGTTCGGGCTGGCAGCAACGCTTTATGCAGGGCTGGCACTGCAGATCGTGGCCCTTGCAGCGCTGACGCAGTTGGATCCGAGCTGGGCCATCGGGGCCTCGGTCGTTTTCGTGATGTGCGTGCAGGGCATTTCGGGCGTGGCCAAGGACCTGGCCAAGATGTCGTCGAAATCCGCTGTGAAGCTCTTGGCGCCATCTGCAAACGGCGGCTTGTTTCGCTGGGTTGCTGTGCTGACGGGATCGAAGAACGCGGTCAAGGGGCTTGGGTTTCTGCTGGGCGCGGCCCTCTTGGCAACATTTGGCTTCACCTCGGCGATTATCGCCATGGCCGTTGTGCTGGCGCTGGTCTTTGCCGCCATCGTAGCCCTTATGCCGCCTGGCTTGCCGACCGGGCGAAAGGGCGCGAAGTTTTCCGAGGTCTTTTCCAAATCCGCCAATGTGAACTGGCTGTCGGCGGCGCGAGTCTTTTTGTTCGGCGCGCGCGATGTCTGGTTCGTTGTGGGCATCCCGATCTACTTCTATGCGGTCTTGTCGGATGGATCAGAGGCGGGCAACCGCGCGGCATTCTTTATGATCGGCACCTTCATGGCGGTCTGGATCATCCTTTATGGCGCGGTGCAGGCGTCGGCGCCCTGGCTTTTGGGGGCTGCAAAACGCTCCGAGGGCGACTTGATCCGCGCCGCACGCGGCTGGGCGCTGGCACTGTTCTTGGTGCCTGCTGCTCTGACATTTGCGGTCTGGATGGCCGGTGCACCGCAAACATGGTTGACGGCTGTTCTGGTCGTCGGCCTTCTGGCGTTTGGCGGGCTGTTTGCGGTGAACTCTTCATTGCATTCCTATCTGATCCTCGCCTTCAGCAAGGCCGAGCGGGTGACGATGGATGTCGGTTTTTATTACATGGCCAATGCCGGTGGTCGCCTTGCAGGCACGCTGCTCTCTGGTTTTACCTATCAACTCGGGGGGCTGACGCTTGTCCTGGGCACGGCGGCGTCTATGGTTGCGCTGGCAGCACTTGCTTCGGGCAAGTTGCACGTTGAGGGGGGGGAGGCCACGGCATGAGTATCTTTGAACGCTATCTGACCCTTTGGGTGGCCCTTGCGATGATCGCAGGCATTCTGATCGGCAATGCTGCCCCGGGTCTGGTGCAGATGATCGCAGCAGCAGAAGTTGCGCGCGTGAACCTAGTGGTTGCCGTGCTGATCTGGGCTATGGTCTATCCGATGATGGTCGGCGTCGATCCGTCCGCCGTGAAGGATGCGGTGAAGCAGCCGAAAGGTCTGGGGATCACATTGGTGGTGAACTGGCTGATCAAGCCCTTTTCCATGGCGGCGCTGGGCGTTTTCTTCTTTGAAGTGGTCTTCGCGGATCTCGTGGCACCGGAAGATGCACAGCAGTACATCGCGGGATTGATCCTTTTGGGGGCTGCGCCCTGTACGGCGATGGTCTTTGTCTGGTCGCAGCTCACGCGGGGGGATGAGAATTACACGCTTTTGCAGGTGTCCCTCAACGACGTGGTGATGGTTTTTGCCTTTGCACCCATCGTGGCCTTCCTTTTGGGGGTTACGGATATCGAGGTGCCCTGGGAAACGCTGGTGCTGTCGGTGGTCCTATTTGTCCTGTTGCCGTTGCTGGCCGGGATCTGGACCCGCCGCAGGCTGGGAAATACTCCGCAAATCGAAGCCTTTCAGGCGCGGGTCAAGCCCTGGTCGATGATCGGGCTGATCGCAACGGTCATGATCCTGTTTGGCCTGCAAGGGCAGGTGATCCTGAACCGACCTGAGGTCATCGCCCTGATCGCGGTGCCGATCCTTGTCCAGTCTTACGGGATTTTTGCTCTTGCCTATGGTGCGGCCTTTGCCTTGAATGTCCCGCATCGAATTGCGGCGCCCTGCGCCCTGATCGGAACTTCGAACTTTTTTGAGCTGGCAGTCGCCGTGGCGATATCCCTGTTTGGTCTGAACTCCGGCGCAGCGCTGGCCACGGTTGTGGGCGTTCTGGTCGAGGTGCCGGTGATGCTGTCGCTGGTGGCCTTTGCCAACCGGACCCGCAGCCGGTTTCCAGCCTCCTGAAAGGCTGTTTTCCCCACAAGAGTTGGGGCAAGTGAGGGGCATGCATTTCAATACCTCTACTGGGCAATATTGAAGCGGACTGCCCGCATGCCCCAGCTGGGGCTGCTTCTTTTGCACGTCAAGTCGCCAAGGGGAGACCCGGCGCTGGAGTGCTGGTTTGCCATGCAAAACCGTTCGCGCCTGAGACCTGCTGCAACCGGGTGACAGAGGCATGCTCAATTCAGCCGACGCGGCCGTGTGCAGGTTGACGCCGGATGGCGTACATCGATACCCTCTCTGTCAATCATCAAGGACGAGCAGGGTGGGCAGTCGCAACCCAACGTTTGAGGATGGCCAAGGCGAGGTTCCGCTTAGCGTTGCCGAACCGCAAAAACAACTAATTGACAGACTTTGAGTTTTGTTCGGTCGCGCAAAGTGAGTGATTGTGGTGTGCCGCCATTGGGCTGTCAGGAAAGGATGGTTCGGCGCGGGTGAATTTGGTGCGTGTTGGGCGTTTATTAACAAAAAGGCGCCAATAGTGGGACCTGGTAGGAAAAGGGGCCAAGTGATGCATGGTCTGATCAACAGAGCGATCCAGGCTTTTGTGACCAGTACCTATGGCGGGGAACGTTGGCACGAGGTTATGGATCAGGCAGGTCTCGGCTTTCGCGAGTTCGAGGCCATGCTCATCTATACTGATGAGCAATCCAACAAGATGCTCAACGCGATGGAACAGGTTCTGCAACGCCCCTTGCCCGAGATGCTTGAGGATATGGGGACTTTTCTGGTCTCCAATCCACAGGTTGAGTCCTTGCGCCGTCTCCTGCGGTTTGGCGGCGTGAATTACGTTGAGTTTTTGCACTCCCTTGATGATCTGCCGGGGCGGGCACGCCTGGCAGTGTCAGATCTGTATTTGCCCGGGCTGGAGCTGTTCGAACAGGCACCGGGGCAGTTTGAATTGGTTTGCCAGCCCGGCCTGCCGGGGTATGCAAATGTAATGATTGGTATTCTTCGCGCTATGGCAGATGACTATGGCGATCTTGTCATCTTGGATTACAGTGGTCAGCAGGATGGGGCGGAAGTGATCTCTATCACCTTGGTGGAGCGCGAGTTCGCCGAGGGGCGGAGTTTTGATTTGGGGGCGCATTCGTTATGATGACAGGCACGCAGCTTGCCGCCATCGCAGATCATATTTGTCCTATGTTTGCGATCGTGGATGAAAAAGGGCGTATCCTGCGCGTTGGCCCAACACTCCGAAAGCTGAGACCTGACTTGAAATGGGAGGGGCGGCGCTTCTTCCGAGTGTTCGATTTGTCCCGGCCAAGACGTGTGCGTTCGATGGAGGATCTGGTGAATACCGCCGGGTCCAAATTGCATCTGCACTTTCGTGATACGCCTCAGACCAGCCTCAAAGGGGTTCTGGTGCCGCTGCCCGAGGGACAGGGGGCGATCATCAACCTGTCTTTTGGCATCTCTGTCCTCGAAGCTGTTCGGGACTATGATTTGACGAGTGCGGATTTCTCACCCACGGATCTGACCATCGAGATGCTCTACCTGGTCGAGGCAAAATCTGCCGCGATGGAGGCGTCGCGGCAGCTGAACCTGCGTCTTCAAGGTGCCAAGATCGCGGCAGAGGAACAGGCCTTTACCGATACGTTGACAGGTTTGAAGAACAGGCGCGCGATGGATCACATCTTGGAGCGCTTGATCAACGGTGGTCGGGACTTTGCTCTGATGCATCTGGACCTCGACTATTTCAAACAGGTCAATGACACTCTTGGCCATGCTGCCGGAGACGCCGTTCTGCAGCATGTGGCGCGTGTCATGGTTGATTGCACGCGGCAGTCCGATACGGTTGCGCGTGTGGGGGGCGATGAATTCGTACTGATCTTCAACGATCTTCGCGACGCCCGTCAGCTTGATGGTCTGGCCGAAAGGCTGATCGCCGAGCTTGAGGTGCCGATCCCGTACGGGGGCAAGGAGTGCAAAATCTCGGCAAGTGCTGGGACAACACTGTCCGTTTGGCATGAAGGCACGGTCACGGCGGCGCAGATCCTGAACGAATCCGATATTGCGCTTTATGCGGCCAAGGGATCGGGCAGGGCGCGTCATTGCTTCTACAAAAAAGGCATGGAAAAGGACGTCTTGCCCCAAGGGGCATGAGCCTGATCTCAAACACCTGAAAAATTGCCCTGTCCCCGGCGCACTGGCATCGAGCGTCGCGATCCGTGATCGCGAGCCTGGCGCGGGCGTGAGGTCCTTCCGGCATTGTTATGCGGCAATGGCCTGTGGAGGCGGGCGTTGCCCAACTGGCTGCTGGCAAAACGAGGGACGGCTGGCTTGACGGCACGGTTTGCCGAGTGGGGCAGGGACAGTGGTTGAATATTGGTCTGCTCATTTTGTCGGGATGTGGACATTTTCATCCACCCAATAGCCTGCGTATCTGGCCATTCGCGTATCCATTGATGAGGCCGGAATGACCGATCCTTCGACCGTTTCACTGCAACCGAGCGTGTGCCCGCTCGATTGTCCCGATACCTGTAGCTTGATCGTTCACGTAAAGGGGGGAGAGATCCTTTCGGTCAAAGGGGGCCACGGCAACCCTTTCACAGCCGGGGTGATATGCAACAAAGTCGCGCGCTGTTTTCCCGACTATGTGCATGGCAAGGCAAGGCTTCGCCATCCTTTGAAACGTTCCGGGCCACGCGGAACCGGGAGCTACGCCAGGATATCATGGGACGAGGCGCTGGACCGCGTTCATGAGGGGTTTTCCAACGTAATTGCTCGGCACGGTCCACAATCGGTGCTGCCGCTGAACTACGCGGGGCCACATGGGGAACTGGCGGGTGCCTCCATGGATCGGCGGTTCTTCTACAAGATGGGGGCGACGCTTTTGGATCGCGGCCCGCTCTGCGGCGGGGTGCGCGGCGCGGCCTACGAAAGCCTTTTCGGTGCCGTCCCGGGGATGCCGCCAGAACAGGCGCTGCATTCGGATCTGATCCTTGTCTGGGGCAATAATGTGACCGTGTCCAACCTGCATTTCATGCGGGTTCTGAAACAGGCACGCGGCGCCGGGGGGCGGGTTGTTGTCATAGATCCCAAACGGATCAAACTGGCCGAGCAATGCGACCTGCATCTGCAATTGAGGCCCGGAACGGATGTGGTTCTTGGTCTTGGGCTGGCGGCTGAACTGGAACGACGCGGCGCTTTGGATGAGGCCTTCATTTCGAAATGGGCACTGGGCTTTGAGCCTTACATGGCCGAGGCACGCGCCTATTCGCCGGAAAGAGTGGCACAGATCTGCGGTGTCGCGGTCGAAGATGTCCTGAGGCTCGTCGAGTGGATTGCAAGGGCCAAGGCCATGGCAAGCGCCTTTGGCAATGGGATCGAACGTACCCGTTCCGGCGGAGCGGGGCTCAGGGCTGCTATGGCGCTGAATGTGCTCACCGGGCATCACGGGCGGCTTGGGGCCGGGGTCGTTGCCAAATCAGGGGCAGCAGCGCCAAAGACATCCGACCGGCTGCAGGGTGCAGACCTCAAGCATCCGGGCACGCGGTGCTTCAATATCGTGGATGTGGCGGCAAAAATGCTCGATCGGGATCTGGAGCCTCCGGTGTCGGCGGTGATGATCTATAATCACAACCCGGTTGCGACGCACCCGGATCAAGAGCGGATGATCAAGGCCCTGATGCAGGAAGAGATCTTTGTCGTCGGCTCTGATGTCGTGATGACGGACACGATGGCGTTTTGCGACGTGATCCTGCCTGCCGCCAGCCATTTTGAATACGATGATATCTATGGCGCCTATGGACAGAACTACCTGCAGCGGGCTGCGCCGGTGATCGCGCCGGTCGGGGAAAGCCTGCCCAATACCGAGATCTTTCGCCGCCTTGCTGCGCGGTTCGGCTATGAGGAGGAGCTATTCCGGCACAGTGATCTAGAATTGATCGATCAGGCCATGGATGCCTCTAGTCCAGTTTTTGCGGGCAAACGGCCCAGTCAGATCCCTCTGGACAGGGCCATTGAGTTGAACGCAGATGATGGCACCCCGCTTGTCCTGTGCAAGACGGTCGCGCCTAAGACACCTTCCGGGCGGATCGAGCTGTTCAGTCAGGCTCTTGAAGACGGCTTTGGCTGTGGTGTGCCGCGCTATGCTCCCGCAAAGCAGGACATGCCCTTGATCCTGATCACCCCCAGTTCCGACAAGCGCACCAATGCTACCTTTGGCCAGCACAGCCTTTCTGCCGGAATGGAGGTTTTGCAGGTTCACCCCGCAGATGCGGCGGACCGTGGCCTGAGCGACGGCGACACGGTGACGCTGTGGAATGCACAAGGGGAAGTGACGCTCATCCTTGAGGTGACGAGCGCGACACGGCCTGGCGTGGTCTACAGCCCCAAGGGGACCTGGCTTGCCTCTTCACAAACGGGCCGAACGGCCAATGTGCTGATCCCGTCCGATCTGCGCACGGATATTGCTGACGGGGCTTGTTACAATGAGACCTTTGTCGACCTCAAAAGGGCAGAGCCATAGGGGGCACGCGCTGCAGTGCTTTCTTGTTGCGCGCGCAGTGCGGATCTATTTTGATCGGGCCAGTCAATGACGGCTTCTGTGGAATAAAAAGGTCGGGTGATGTCGCACACTGCCGCAGGTGACGAGCAGAACATCTCGTCTTTGGCCTTTACCCTTGATCGTGAGAACGCGCTGCCGTTGTTCGAGCAGATCTGCGCTGCGCTGCGCCAAAGGATCGTCTCGGGCACTCTTCCCGAAGGGGGACGACTGCCCGCGACGCGCAACCTGGCAATTGAGCTTGGGGTCGCCCGCTCGACGGTGGTCTGCGCCTACGAACAGTTGGTCGCGGAAGGCTATATTTCGGGGCGCCAGGGGGCAGGCTATTCCGTCTGCGCCATTGGGCAGGTTGAAATCCAGAAGGCTGCCCCGAGGGTTTTCCAGCCTGTGGAAGAAACCTCCCATGTGCCGCGGCCCTTCAGTGGGGGAGAGCCGGACATGCGGTTGTTCCCCTATCGGCAATGGGGGCGCTGCGTGGCTAGGATTTGCCGCGTATCTCCTGAAAAGCTGCTGGAGGCGGGCTCAGTTTTGGGCAATGCCTGCCTCCGGAGATCCATCGCCTCTTATGTAGCAGACTGGCGTGGGCTGTCTGCTGGCCCCGATCAGGTGATTATCACGGCCGGTGCAGGGGACGCGCTGGAGCTGTGTCTGCGCGCGCTCACCCAGCCGGGGGATGCGGTGGCGCTTGAAGATCCCGGATATCTACCCTTGCGCCGAATTGTCGAGCGGCAGGGGCTTTTGCGCAGCTCCGTTCCGGTGGATGATCTGGGCGCTTGTGTGCCGTCTGACAAGGCGGGCGCGAAGGCTGTGGTGCTCACGCCATCGCATCAGTTTCCTCTTGGCGGGGCGATGGCGCCGGGGCGCCGACTGGAGTTTCTCGAATGGGCCGGAAGGTCCGGCGGCTGGGTCATCGAAGATGACTACGATAGCGAATTCCGCTATGCCGGGCGACCCATTCCAGCGATGGCCGGGTTTGATGGCCTGAACCGGACCCTCTATATCGGCAGCTTTTCAAAGACATTCTCCAACCGGTTGCGGGTCGGGTATCTGGTTGCGCCCGAGGCCTTGGTGCCGGTTCTCAAGAACAGTCTGCGCCGCACGGGGGCGCGGGCAAGCGCGATGCCGCAACAGGCCTTGTCAGAGTTCATCGATAGCGGAGAGTTCTACCGCCATTTGCGGCGGATGCGACGCATCTACGCCGAGCGCCGCAAGCACCTGTTGGCGCGGCTCACGGCCGAGTTCTCCGCATTTGGCCATGCACCGGATCATGGCGCGGGCATGCAGATTGTCTTTCATTTGAAACCGGGCATTCCTGATACGCAGATTTGCACGCAGGCCGAGGCTGCAGGGCTGGGTCTGCAGCCCTTGTCCGGTTTCGCTGTCGAGGCGTGCGGATTGAATGGCCTTGTCCTTGGTTGCTGTCACATGGATGAACCGGAGATCGACCGAGGGTTGGAGCGGCTGGCGCAGATTCTGGGCCAGGCCACCGCCTGACCGCCCAGGGTCGGGCGATTGCAACCGATTGGTTTCTCGGCGGAAAAGTTTTCCTTTTCAATGGTCTAGGTGAGGGCAAAAAAGTGCTTTGCGAAAGATAGGTACTTGGTATAACTATCTTCTTATAGTTATGCCGGATAATGATGATAAAAGTTATCCAACTGGGAGGGCATCATGAATATCGACGGACATGTGGCTTTGGTCACAGGGGCTGGCAGTGGCCTTGGCGCTGCCACAGCGCGGCATCTTGCAGCCAAAGGGGCCAAGGTCGCCATCTTGGATTTCGACATTGAACGGGCCAAGGCCGTTGCCGCCGAGATTGGCGGGATCGCGCTACATGTGGATGTGAGCGACGAAGCCGCAGTCGGCGCGGCGGTGGATGGCGCCATCCAGCAGCTTGGGAGCGCACCCCGCATCGCGGTGAACTGCGCGGGCGTCGGGATGGCGGCACGCATCGTCGGTCGCGAAGGAAAGCTCTCTTTCGATGTCTTTGAACGGACGTTGCGGGTGAACCTGTTTGGCACCTACAATGTCATGAGCCATGTCGCTCGCCGCATGGCGGAGCTTGACCCGCTGCAAGATGGCGAGCGCGGCGTGATCATCAATACTGCATCCGTTGCCTATGAAGATGGCCAGTTGGGACAGGCAGCCTATGCGGCCTCAAAAGGAGCGATTGCCTCCATGTGCCTGCCTGCTGCCCGCGAATTTGCGCAGACTGGCATTCGCATTGTGGCCATTGCGCCGGGTCTGTTCCAGACACCGATGATGGAAGGCCTGCCCGAAGAGGTCTCGGCCAAGATCACCGCCAATATCCCCTTTCCTGCCCGCCTTGGCGCACCCGAAGAATATGCGCTTCTGGCCGAGCAGATCGTGACCAATCCATTCCTCAATGGAACAACCATCCGGCTGGACGGCGCCGTGCGTCTGCCGCCTCGTTAAAGGACCTCCGCCCAATGAGTGACCCCATTCTCAAGATCGACATCCAGAACAGCATCGCCACCCTGACCATGAACCGTCCGGGCAAGCGCAACGCCATGTGCGAAGAGCTGCTGGAAGCGCTTGATGCGTTCTTTTCCGCGCCGCCCAAAGAGGTGCGTGTGGTGATCCTGACTGGGGTGGAGGGGCATTTCTGCTCGGGGCTGGATCTGTCCGAACATGTGCATCGCTCAGCCGAGGACAATCTTTATCACTCCCGGCGGTGGCACACGGTGATGGAGAAAATCCAGTTCGGCGGGCTGGCGGTTGTCTCGGCAATGTTCGGCGCCGTGATCGGCGGCGGGCTGGAACTTGCGGCCTCGACCCATGTGCGCATTGCCGAGCCGTCCACCATTTTCCAGCTGCCCGAGGGGCGCCGCGGGATTTTTGTGGGGGGCGGTGCAACCGCGCGGGTGGGACGCCTTTTGGGGGCGGACCGTATGACCGAGATGATGCTGACGGGGCGCAAGTATGATGCCGAAACAGGCGTCGCGCTGGGCCTTGCCCATTATGCCGTTGGCGAAGGCGAAGCGATGGCGCTGGCGCAGACGCTGGCTGGAAAGATCGCCCGCAATGCGCCCCTGTCCAACTATCTGATGATTCAATCCATTGCGCGGATCACAGATATGTCGCAGGCCGACGGGCTGTTCACGGAGTCCCTGGCAGCGGCCCTGTCTCAGACCACGCCCGACGCCGAGGAAGGCCTGCGGGCCTTCCTGGAAAAACGTGCGCCCAAATTCCGCTGATCACATGAAAAAAGCCATCTCCGATCCGCTTGGACAACCAGGGCCCGCAGTGGTCAGTGATGATACGCTGCGCGGCTTTATCGGCTATCGGATGAAGCGCGCATTCAACGTGCTTCAGGCCGATCTGACCCAGACGCTGAAACCGTTTGAATTGCGCATGCTGACCTATACGGCACTGACGCTGATCGTGGACAATCCCGGCCTGCGCCAGTCTCAGCTGGCTGATGCCATGGATGTGGAGCGGCCCAATCTGGTGATCGTCATCGACGAGTTGGAGCGGCGCGACCTTATCGTTCGGGATCGCGTACCGACGGACCGTCGCGCCTATGCGCTGCGGGTGACGCTGGCCGGAAGGCAGCTCTATGAAAAAGCCTTTGCGGCGATGAAGGACCACGAAAAACGAATGCTTGAGGGGCTGGACGCCGAGACGTGCAAAACGGTCATCGCAGCCCTTGAGACGATCCAAAAGCACCACGCGAAAGGATAAGTGATGAAACGGACTTCTGCCTTTCTACCCCATGCCGTGAACCGCGAAGACAGGGCCGATGGCAGCATTCTGCTGCGTTCGGACTATGATCTTGGCCCTGTGACCGACCGTACCGGAGACTGGTTGCACCGTTGGGCGGATGAAGCACCGAGCCGCGTCTTTCTGGCCGAGCGCAGCGGTGCGGGCTGGCGCGAAGAGACCTATGCGGCGACGCTGCAGCAGGTGCGCGCCATTGCGGCCTCTTTGCTGGCGCGGGGCATGGGGGCCGATACTCCGATCCTGATCATGTCCGGCAACGGGGTGGATCACGGGCTGTTGTCGCTGGGCGCGCAATATGCCGGGGTTCCGACTGTGCCCGTGGCCGAGCAATACTCGCTGATCCACGGCGCCCATGGTCGGCTGCGCCATGCCATTGAACTGGTACGGCCCAAAATGGCCTATGTGGTCGATGCGGATCAATACGGAGAGGCGCTGCGGCTGGACGCCCTGGAGGGGGTTGAGATCGTTGCGACACGCGTGGGCAGCGCCAGTGTCACGCCATTCGCGGAGCTCCTGAAAGGGGATGCGGGCATCGATGTGGATGCAGGCTTTGCCAAGGTGACGCCTGATACGGTTGCCAAGATCCTGATGACCAGCGGCTCGACCTCTAATCCCAAAGGCGTCTTGACCACACAGCGGATGATGTGCGTCAACCAGACCCAGATCGCAGACAGCCTGCCATTCCTGCGCGAGCGCCCGCCGCGCATCATGGACTGGCTGCCGTGGAACCACGTCTTTGGCGGCTCTCACAATTTCAACATGATGCTGGCCAATGGCGGCAGTTTCTACATCGATGACGGAAAGCCGGTGAAAGGGCTCTTTGACCGCACCGTTGAAAACCTGTCGATGGTGACAGGAACCCTTGCCTTCAACGTGCCCATGGGCTTTGCCATGCTCTTGAACGCTCTTGAGAAGGATGCAGGGCTTCGCCAGCGGTTCTTTGAAGAGCTGGATCTGGTTTTCTATGCCGGCGCCTCGCTGCCGCAGGAAGTCTGGACCGGGCTTGAGAGCATGGCGATGGAGATCAAGGGCGAAGTGCCGCTTATGACCTCCTCCTGGGGGCTGACGGAAACCGCGCCTGCAACGATGATCCAGCAGGAGCCGACCGAAAGCTCGGGCGTGGTCGGCGTGCCGATGACAGGCGTGACGCTCAAACTCATCCCGGACGAAGACATGCGCTGCGAGATCCGCGTCAAAGGGCCAAATGTCATGCCCGGCTATTTTGAAGACCCGGAGAAGACCGCCGATGCCTTTGATGACGAAGGGTATTTCATCACCGGCGATGCCATGGCCTTTGTCGACAAAGACGATATCAACAAGGGCATGCGCTTTGACGGGCGCATCTCCGAGGACTTCAAGCTTTTGACCGGCACCTGGGTGCGGGCGGCGGGCCTTCGGATCGAGATGCTCTCGACCCTTGCGCCTCTGGCGGCCGACCTCGTGGTGACTGGTCAGGACAAGAACGAAATCGGCGTGATGATCTTTCCCAACACCGAGGCCCTTGAGGCGGCTGGCTTCACCCTGGAGGAAGACGGCGGCGCATTGGTTTGCCCGAAGCTGTTGTCCGAAATCCACCACCGGCTGAACGAACGCGCCGGGCGGATTTCCGGCTCCTCCACGCGGGTGGCACGGGCAATCGTCCTGGCCGAGCCGCCCTCCCTGACCGATGCCGAGATCACCGCCAAGGGCAACCTCAACTTCCGCAAGGTGCTCACGCGCCGCGCAGATCTGCTGGAGCGACTTTATGACGACGCCGCCAGCGGTACTGCGAAACTCTGACAGGAACAAACGAATGGTAGATTTTTCCAAGGTCCGCGCGATCGACATTCACACCCATGCCGAGGAACCCTGCGGCTGCCATGCCGATGACGGCTATGACGAATTGCAGGCCACTATGGCCAACTATTTTGGGGCGCCTTGGCAGCATCCGCCCACCGTACCCCAGACCGCCGCGCATTATCGCGAGCAGAACATCGCCGCTGTGATCTTCCCGGTCGATGCAGAGCGCGAAACCGGCTATCGCCGCTACAAGAACGAAGAGGTCGCGGAACTTGCGGCAGAAAACGACGACGTTCTGATTCCCTTTGCCAGCATCGACCCGCACAAGGGCAAGATGGGCGCCCGCGAAGCGCGCCGCCTGATGAAGGATTTTGGCATCAAGGGCTTCAAGTTCCACCCCACCATGCAGGGCTTTTATGCCAATGACCGCATGGCCTATGACCTTTATGAGGCCATTGCCGAAGAGGGCGGTATTGCCCTGTTCCACACCGGCCAGACTGGTGTCGGCAGCGGTATGCCGGGCGGCAATGGCATGCGCCTCAAGTACTCCAACCCGATGTATATGGACGATGTGGCGGTGGACTTCCCCGAGATGAAGATCATCCTGGCGCACCCCTCCTTTCCTTGGCAGGAAGAGGCGCTTGCTGTGGCCCAGCACAAGCCCAATGTCTATATCGATCTCTCCGGCTGGTCGCCCAAGTACTTCCCTGAAATCCTTGTGAAATACTGCAACTCGATCCTCAAGAAGAAGGTGCTGTTCGGCTCTGACTGGCCGATGATCACGCCGGAACGCTGGCTCGCGGATTTCGAGAAGATCGCGATCAAGGACCACCTGCGCGAAGACATCATCAAGGGCAACGCCATGCGTCTGCTTGGGGTCGACTGAGATGGAGATCCCCGCACCCAAGCTGCGCCACGCCTTCCGCCTGCGGGTGGAGCTTGGCGCCCCGATCGAGATGGGGCAGGGCCGTGCGGGGCAGCGACGTATTATTCCAATCATCGGGGGCAAGGCACTTGGCCCCGATCTGACCGGCGAGGTGCTGAACCTTGGCGCTGACTGGCAGACCATCTATGCCGATGGGGCCGCGCATCTGGACACGCGCTATGCGGTAAAAACCGAGGACGGCGCGGTGATCGAGATCGTCAACGTGGGCAGCCGCCATGGCCCCGCAGATGTGATTGCGCGGCTGGCCAGGGGCGAGGACGTGGACCCCACCACCTATTACATGCGCACCGCGGCGCGGCTGGAAACGGGCGACGCGCGCTATTCATGGGTCAATCACATTCTGTTCGTCTGCTCCGGCATCCGCCGCGCCTCTGCCGTGGAAATCGACTATTTTTCAGTGGAGTAATCTGTGAAGCCTTTTGTCGCGCCTGTTGAGGATATCCTGTTCACGCTGAACCATGTGGCAGGAGCCAGCGATCTGCCCGATTGGGATGCGGACTTCGCATCGGAGATTGCCGGGCATTTCGCGAGCTTTGCCGAAGGCGAGATCGCACCGCTGGATGAGCCGGGGGATCAACAGGGGTGCACCCTTGCGAATGGTCGCGTGACGATGCCTTCCGGGTTCGCGGATCTTTACAAATCCTACGCCGAGCAGGGCTGGCCGGGCCTGACCATCCCCGAGGAGTTCGGCGGTCAGGGCATGGGCGCGATGATGCTGGCGATCACCTCCGAGATCTTTTCGGGCGCCAATCATTCCCTGCAGATGGTCACGGGGCTGGTGCCCGGGGCCGCGCGCACCCTGTTGCGGTTCGGCACTGACGAGCAGAAGGCGCGCTATTTGCCATCCCTCGCCTCTGGCGAAACACTGGCCACCATGTGCCTGACCGAACCCGGCGCGGGATCGGATCTCTCCCGCGTGCGATGCCACGCGACCCCCGATGGGGACGGTTGGCAGATCAACGGCGAAAAGATCTTCATCTCCGGCGGCGATCAGGACATGAGCGACAAGATCCTGCATCTGGTGCTGGCGCGCACCTCGGACAATGGGATCAAGGGACTATCGCTGTTCCTCTGTCCCTGCACCCGCGCGGATGGCAGCCGCAATGGCGTCACCGTCACCCGGATCGAGGAAAAGATGGGGCTGCATGCCTCGCCCACCTGCCAGCTCGCCTTTGACGGGGCCGATGCAGAGCTGATTGGCACCGAAGGGCAGGGCTTGATGGCCATGTTCACCATGATGAACCACGCCCGGGCCGATGTCGCCCTGCAGGGCGTGGCTCATGCGGCGCGGGCCCACGATGTGGCGTCTTCTTATGCGGCAGAGCGTCAGCAGGGGCGCGGTCCAGACGGGCAAACCGTCAGTTTGGATGGTCACGCCGACGTGCGCCGCATGCTGGATGAGATCGATGCTGCTGCGCTTGGTGCGCGTGCCATTGCGCATTTGGCCTTTGTCACCATGGAGCGAGGAGATAACCCGGATCTGGTGGAGTTTCTGACTCCCCTGTCCAAAGTTTGCGGTACCGAGGCCGGTATCCACGGCGCCGAGCTGGGAATACAGGTGCTCGGTGGTTACGGCTACCTGCGAGAGTACCGGCTGGAGCAGACCTACAGGGATGCGCGGATCTGTGCGATTTACGAAGGGGCCAACGGCATCCATGAACGGATGCTTGCCACCCGCCTGTTGGGCGGCGCCCCTGCAGAGGCCTTTGCGACGTTTCTGGAGAGCGAAAACACTCCTGATGCCGCTGCAGCCCTGCAAGGCTGGCAGGCGGCGCGGCAAATCCTGCTGGACCAGAAAGATCCGACGCCATTTGCTCATGAGTTTTACCTGCTGACCCGCGACACACTTCTTGCGGCGCTCTGGTGGCGGATCAAAGCTGCGGCTCAGCACCACAGGCAGTCAGAGCGGCTTGCCCGGATTGCCGCGGTCCAGATCACCGCTCTGGCGGTACGCCGTGACGGTTTCATGGCGCTTCTTTCTGCATTGTCCAACACGGCATCCGAAGTCCCGGGACTGCGCTAGGACACGGTTTGCCTCAAAAGAATACGTCGTCCAGATCGTCGCTGTCAGAGACTTCGATCGCCTGAGATGAAGCGGGGGCCATTCCGGGGTAGAGAGCCCTATGGACGTCTCTTTCGTCATCCATACTGTAAGATTGCCAGATTTCTGACAGAACGTCATCCGAGGGAGGCTCAGGGGTGTCCATGTTTTCCAGCAGCGTGGCCATGTTGTTCAACTCTTCCGAGATGTGTTCGACATCCTGCATGCATTGGAGTGCATCCTGGACCTGTTCGAGGAGGCTGGAGGTCACTGAGACGGCCCCGTTGCGCAAGGAATCCAACTGGTCCAGCCTGTTTTGTCCGACTTCTATTTCTCTCTCATATTGAGTGATGGCTTGTTCCAATGCGGTGCCGGTATCCATCAACTCCTGGATGCCAGAAGCCGCGTTCTGGGCGACAGTCTCCAACTCTCTTTGGCTGGCCTTGACTGCAGACAAACATTTATTCGCTGAATCGCGTACCTCAAAGGAAAGCGTCGACATTGCATGCCTTGCCTCTTGCGATCGGGATGCCAGGAGCGAGGAGTTCATCGCCGAATAGGCGACGGCCCGGGAATTGTCCTCTAGCCTCTTAAAGTTCTCCTTTGCGGCAGCGATCATGCTGGGCAGTACTTCCGCGTCTTTGAACGTGGAGCGAAGCGCCGCCCGTATTTCTGCAAAACGTGATACGATTGACTGTGCTGTCAGCCTTCGGGTCTCCAGGCCTTGCTCGATTGAGGCGGCAATTGTCCCACCAGTGTAAATCGCTGTGCCTTCGCGCCAGATCAAAAGCAGCACCTGCATGGTTCTTGAGACTTCTTGAGCGACAGCCGTCACGTCCTTGGACAAGCTGCGCGCCTGTGCGGCTGCGAGCGTTTCAAGATTGCTGCCGGGTCTGCTCAACATGGCCGCAAGGTGGTCAAGACGTTGTGCCAGCCTGTCGGAGAACTGAGCGGCCGTGACAAACGCATTCATATGCTGATTGCTTCTGTCGACCAACCCACGGGAGGTATCTGCAATGCCCTCAGCCGCCGTTTGCTCTTTTTGGTGAAGCGCGCAGATTTGCTGTGCCCTGCTTTGCACAACCTGCAGCAGGCTTGCGATTTGGTTTTGGGCGGTGAGGCAACTGCTGATGCTCGCGGCCTCGCGTTGAGCGAGACTCTCCAGCGTCACAAGGACGGTTTCAGAAGCGTCGCGGATCACCAGAGCAATCTTGGCGAGATCACCAACATATTCTACGAACGCCGACGTTCCGTACGAAGCTGCGGTTGTCTTTGTCAGGGTCGCGATCACTGCCAGGGTTTGGCCATGACGGTTGATGTCTGCCAAAAGCCGTCCGACTTCGCTTTGACAATTGCGTGCTTCTGAAGCGGCATGAGTTTCGCAAAAGGACTGAAGTGCAGAATGCATCGACAGGATATTGTCGTGCAGACACTGCAACCGGTCACCTCCTTGACCGGAATCACTTGCCGCCAGGGTTGCAAAACTGTCCAGGTCCGAGATGGCTTTGCCTTGAAGGTCACGGACCTCGGACAGGCAGTCAATCAATCGCGAAAACGCGCGGGTTCCCTCCTCAGACAGCGTTTTTGCTTTATCCGACAGTGCGTTGGGACTTGAGCCGATCTGTTGTGTTTTTGCGTGCATTTTTTGAGCGCTTTTCATGATTTTGCTTTTATTTAATGCTGCGTGTGTTCGTTTTGTGCATTGTTGCACGATTTCCTGAACTCTGAGTGAATATGGCTCGTTGAATTTTTGATATTCCGGCGGGTTTTATTAATCGAAATTTCACAATGATACTGCAGTTTTTTGCTCATCATTCAATCCGGTTTGGCGGGCTCAATAATGAATGCAGTTTCAGGATTCGTGGTGACACATGACATCAGTCCGATTTCCGCAAAGGCGGAGCAGTCTGCTCTCCTTGCGGCAATTGGAGCCGACTGCGCGGAGAATTTCCGTTTGGAAATAAGCGGTAAGGATGCAACTCAGGTCTCGCTGCAACTCCTGTTCTCGGGAGTGTATGAGTTGCGGGAACGCGGTGTACCTTTCGAGCTGGGACCAATTGCATCCAGTTTTGTTGAGCGAAGCCATTCTGAAATGGAAAGATCAGGGAAATGACGAAAACGATCCTTACAATCGACGATAGCAAGGCTGTTCGCGATATGGTTTCATTCACGCTTGAGCCTCAGGGTTTCAGGGTGGTGGCGGCAGAAAATGGTGCGGACGGGTTGCAGAAGTTGCGTTCTGAACGCCCGGATCTGGTCATTACGGATCTCAATATGCCGGTGATGAATGGAATAGATTTTATTTCCAATGCCCGGCGGGATGCAGCCGGGGCGGGTGTTCCGATCGTGATGCTGACCACCGAGTCGTCTCCGGACATGAAAGCAAAGGGGAAGGCCGCCGGCGCAACCGGCTGGATCAACAAACCCTTCGACACGGCCAAGTTGATCGCAGTGACAAAGAAGCTTTTGGGTTGAGGCCATGATCGAGCAGGCGACCGAAGCATTTGTTCTGGAGGCACGCGAGTTGCTGACCGAGCTTGAGGCCTTGTTCCTTGAGCTGGAAGACGAGGTCAGCGCGTCCAGAATCGATGAGATCTTTAGAGCCTTGCACACGGTAAAAGGGTCGGGAAGCATGTTTGGCTACACGGCCTTGTCACGCTTCACGCACCATTTCGAAAACGCCTATGATCTTGTCAGGTCTGGACAGTTGGAGGTCGAACGCGGCCTGATAGATATATCGTTGTCAGCCCGCGATTTGATGGTGTCTTTCCTTGACTTGGGGGGGGATGGGCCTGAGGCCGAAGCCCTTTTGGCCTCTGAGGATGTAACGCGCATCGTCAATCAGCTTTCGGGTTTGACCGGCCAAAGTTGCGGTGAAGCAAGACCCGACCAGGGCGGAGCGCATGCGGTTGAACCTGGTGACGCAACCTGCTCCCCGGCAGAGCCGCACGGCCTGCGCAAATTCAGAATAAAGTTTCGCCCTGCTCTCGACGCGCTGCGCAACGGCATGCGACCGGATCTTTTGCTGAAGGAGCTGGAGGATCTTGGTAAGACGTCGTTCGAACTGGAGATCTCGGCCGTACCGCGTCTGACCGAGCTGGATCCTACGGATGGTCTGATCGGCTGGGTCTTGGAGGTTGAAACCCCTGAAGGGCGGGAGGCCATCGAGGACGTCTTCATCTTTGCTGATGATGCGGACCTGACCATCGAGGAGGTCAGCGAGGAAACCCCTCAGTCAGATGATGTGGCCAACTTGCAGGCAGAGGCTGACCAGCCGGCAACGCCCGTTTCAAGGCCGGGGGCGGAGGCGATCCCGGGCACGGTCGGCACTCCAAAACAGACCTCCACTGCCAAATCCGAGAGCATTCGTGTCACCTCGTCCCGGTTGGACGATATGATGGATGCCCTTGGCGAACTCGTCATCGCACAGGCCAGACTTGAGGCCGTCTGCGAGGAGGTCGGAAATTCGACACTGGAAACCGTGGTGGAGGATATGCAGCGCCTTGTGATGGGTTTGCGGGATGCCACCCTGTCAATCCGTATGCTGCCGGTCGAATCCGTCTTTGGCAAATTCCGGCGCGTTGTGCGGGATCTTTCAGCTGATTTGGGCAAGGACGTACGCCTTTTGACCGAAGGGGGCGAAACAGAGATCGACAAAAACGTCATCGACCGCATCAGCGAACCTCTGGTGCATATGATCCGGAACTCCATCGACCACGGGCTGGAAACCGCACAGGAAAGGGCCGACTTGGGCAAATTCGCGCAAGGTACGGTGTGGCTTTCCGCCTGTCAGGAAGGGGGGGAGATCCTGGTTTCGATCGAGGACAACGGAAAGGGCCTGGACGCCGAGGCAATCCGACGTCGTGCGATTGAGCGGGACCTGATCAGCGCCGAAGCGGATCTCAACGAACAGGACTTGCATCAATTGATTTTTGAGCCGGGTTTCTCGACCGCAGAGGTCGTCTCGTCGGTCTCGGGGCGCGGCGTCGGAATGGATGCGGTCAAGACGACGATTGATGCGTTGGGGGGGAGCATCAATGTGCTGTCCCGGGCCGGGCAGGGGACACGCATTACCCTTCGCCTGCCAGTCACAATGGCTATCATCGATGGGCTCCGGGTGCGTCTGGGGGAGTCTGTCTATGTCATTCCTTTGTCTGCCGTGGAGGAATGTGTCGAAATGGACGAGGCAGAGAACGCGCGCGACAGCGGCCGCTCGTTGATCCAGATCCGGGACGAGACGGTGCCCTATCTGGAACTGGATAAGCTGTTCGGTCAGGAAGCATGTCCAGAGGAAGGGCGCCGCGTGGTTGTGGTGCGGGTCGACGGTATGCGGGCAGGCCTCATCGTGGACGATATCCTTGGACAAGGCCAAACGGTCATCAAAGGGCTCAGCATCTACCATCGCGATATCCCGGGGCTTGGAGGGGCGACCATTCTTGGGGATGGCCGTGTTGCGCTGATCATTGATGTCGCCACGCTGATCCGTTGGGCCGAAACGCGCCGGGGCCAGGGGCCTCGGAAGGCAGCTTGAGAGGTGCAGATGACAAACAACAGCATGGAAGCGAACAGGCCCGATCTCTTGCTGATCTTTCGTCTCGAGGGCGAGGCATTTGCATTGTCGGTCAGCTGGGTTCACGAGATACTGGATGCCCAGCCTTGGGCGCCAGTTCCAAACTCAGGCCCTTTTGCGCCGGGTCTTATCAATGTGCGTGGCGCTGTAGTGCCGGTGATCGATATTCGGCACCGGCTGGGTTTGCCTCCTGCCAGATCGGAACGGACGGGGCGCATGATCGTCTTTGAACATGTGATCGACTGTGTCTCGCACAAATTGGCCTTCAACGCCGACAGTGTGGAGCAGGTCATTGAATGCGATCTTGCCTCACTCGAGCCAGTTCCACCGCTGGGCACTTCCTGGCCCCAGGAATGCCTGCGCGGTGTTGTCCGCAATGGGGACGAATTGGTCATTCTTCTTGAAACTGAAACAACCTTTGCGCCGCCTACAGAACCTTTTGTGGCAGCCTGATACCTGGAGACCTTGGCATGCACTTGACTATCAAGAAAAAATTGATTGGCGCCTTTGCCATCGTTCTGATCCTGATGAGCGGTCTGGCATGGGTATCGATAACCCGTTTGGCCGGATCGCATTCCGACCTTGAGCACCTCGTGAACGTGACGTCCAAGAACGCTTTGATCGCCGCCGAGATGGAGGCTGATTTCATCGAAATCGAAGCGGCGCAGGCCGAGATGCTTCTGGTGCGTGGCGATGCGGAGCTGGATGTTTTTGATCGCAAGATCAAAGAGAGAATGGAAAGCCTGCGCAAGCACCGGTTGGCTTTGGAGGCAACTTCTGATGATCAGGTCCGTGCACAGCTGAGGGAACTGGATACGGCCTTTGATCGGTATGTGGAGCTGGAGGCGCAGATTTCCGAGTTCCTTCATGCCGACAGCGCTGGGCGCGCTCTGGCAATGTCTCAAGGTGTTGGCGAAGAGGCCTACAAAGGGTTGCTCGCCGGTCTTGAGCGCCTCGAAGAAAGCTTGCCGTTTGGAGTGTCCTCAGCTGCCGCAGACCCTGCGGGGCTGCGCAACGGCCTGACGACAGTGAGAAAAGCTGTTGATGCAGCACGTATCGCAGAACAGTCCGCCCTGTTGCAAGAGGATCTCGAGCAGCGCAAGGCCACGATGGCAACTGCGAAAACTCAGTTCGAGCAAGCTGTGGCGGCCTTGGACAGTTTCCGGCGCACGAACCGTCAGGCGGACACTGCTTTGGTCGCAAGTGCGGTCGAAGCGCTGGCCGATCTTCAGACCATCTCCGGTGAAACCGCCGCGCTTGCGCTGTCGAACACCAGCGAACAAGCATCGGCTCTCTTTGCGGGGCCAGTGATGTCCCTGATTGCGTCGTCCAAGGCTGTCCTGTCGGATATTGCCCAGCACAACATCGATGCCATGCAGGCGGAAACGCAACTGTCAGCGGAGCACTACACCAAGGCACGTAACACCCTGCTGACTGTTGCCGCTGTCGCCATTGCAGTTGGTCTGTCGGCTGCGATCATTCTGTCGGTATCGATCGGGCGGGGGCTGGATCGGGCCATTGCGCTGGTGCGCAAGGTTGCGGCTGGAGACCGCCGGGTCGACACCTCTCACGTGTTACGCGATGAGATCGGCGATCTGATGAACGAAATGAAAAAGATGAATGATGCGCTTGGTGAAATGGCCAATGCAGCAGAGCGTATCTCGGACGGTGACCTCACCGTCAAGGTTACGCGCCGCTCTGACTACGATGGTCTAGGCATGGCTCTGGAAAAAATGATCGAAAAACTCCGGGAGGTCATGGAGGGCGCGACAGTCAGTTCGGCTGCGGTGGCTGACAGCAGCCTGGCCATGAGCGCAACGGCCGAGCAGCTCAGCCAGGGGTCCACGGAGCAGGCCGCCGCCGCAGAAGAAGCCAGCGCCGCAATGGAGCAGATGACGGGCAATATTCGTCAAACGGCGGACAACGCGGCTCAGACCGAAAAGATTGCCGTGCAGTCCTCCAAGGATGCCGCCGAGAGTGGTGCAGCTGTTGCCGAAGCCGTGTCAGCCATGAAAACCATTGCTGAGAAGATCAACATCATTCAGGAAATCGCGCGTCAGACCGACCTTCTGGCTTTGAACGCGGCGGTAGAGGCTGCCCGTGCCGGAAACCACGGAAAAGGCTTTGCGGTTGTGGCTTCTGAGGTGCGCAAATTGGCCGAACGCAGCCAACAGGCTGCCGCTGAGATCGGTGAACTGTCGGGGAAAACGGTGTCCGTCAGCGAGCGGGCCGGGGAAATGTTGCAATCGCTTCTTCCGAGCATTCAGCGGACCTCCGATCTGGTGCAGGAAATTTCGGCGGCAACGCGGGAACAGAATGTTGGTGCAGACCAGATCAACCTTGCCATCCGTGAGTTGGATACCGTTATCCAGCAAAACGCAGCCTCGGCGACCGAAGCGGCCTCGGTGTCGCAATCGCTGGCAACCCAGTCCGATCAGCTGCGCGGCCTGATTTCTTACTTCGATCTGGGTGCGAACATGTCCAGCTCCTCTTCGCGGGTGCCTTCTCGGCAAGGGGGCGGCGCACAGGCCCAGTCCGGGTCGTCCCGGGTTTCAACTCACCGCGCGCAGCCTGAGCGTGCACGCCCGGCCGCACATGCCGAAGAGGGCGGGTTTGCGCTGGATCTGGGCCCCGAAGAGCTTTCTGATGCGGAGTTCGAACGTCATCAGGCCGCGTCCTGAAGCCAGAGAAGGGAACACCCATGCGGGTCGAAGCATTGCGCGGAGAAATTGTGGCGGACAATGGGGTCGAGGATGACCTGGGGGAGGGCAAGCCCTCTTCGGCCACCTACCTGATGTTCCAGCTGGGACAGCGCATCTTTGCAGTCGATGTGCGCTGCGTACGAGAGGTCCTGGCCGTTTGCGAGATCCTGCCACTGCCCAATGCTCCGCCCGATGTGCTTGGGGTGATCGACCTCAGAAACCAAGGGATTGCAATCGTAGATCTTGCATCTCGGCTCGGCATGGTCTCGTCGCCCGGAGACGATGCAAGGATCGTCGTATTTGAGATACCTCAGGGTGCCGACATCGTATCGCTGGGGGTGGTCGCGGATCAGGTTCTGCGCGTGCATGAGGTCGCCGAAGAGGACGTTGAGCCCGTCGCCCGGACTGGAGCAGATTGGCAGGGGGACGGTGTGAAGGGCATGATCAGGACCGAGGACGGGCTTGCCCTTATCCTTGGGATTGAGCGCTTCTTGGCCGTCGCCGACACCTTGGGTGAATATGATTTCGAGTGACCTTTGGCGCAATGTGGTGAGGCTTCCAGAGGTGTGATTGTTAACCATCAACAAGACTGGACAACAGGCATGAAAATGGTGAGCCCTGCCTTGCAGCTCTCTATTGAGGATTGCCGCTTTCTGTCGGAGCGCGCATTTGCGGTTGCCGGAGTGAAGATTGACCCGTGCAAGTCGGATTTCTTTCAGTTGCGGATCTCGCGCCGTTTGAGAGCACTCGGGGTGGATCGTTTTGAGGACTACATCGGATTGTTGAAGTCGGATGACTCTGGTATCGAATCCCGCTGCCTGGTGGAGGCTTTGACCACCCACACGACCAGTTTCTTTCGCGAATGCCATCAGTATGACTGGTTAAAAAACGAAGGGCTGAACCGATTGGGCGCGTCGGGCGCAGGGTTTGACCGCCCGCTTTCGGTCTGGAGTGCTGCCTGTTCGACCGGCGCTGAATTGTGGTCTGCAGCCATGATCCTAGAGGATGCCACGCGAGAGCCCGGTGGTCTGCGCAAGTATCAGCTGCTTGGAACGGATATTTCCCGGCCTGTGCTGAAAAAGGCCAAGGGGGCAACTTACACCGAAACCGAGGTCGAAGGGGTCGGCGCAGCGCTTCGTGGCCGCTATTTGATGCGATCGACAACGGCCACGGATCTGGAAAAACGCCCCTATTACCGGATTGTTCCCGAATTGCGGCAACGCGCCGTGTTCGAATGTGCAAACCTGAGCAATCTTTCGGGATTCAGGGATTGCGCGGCGGATATCGTCTTCTTGCGCAACGTGCTGATCTACTTCTCTGAAGAGGTGCAAGAGCGCGCCCTGAAAGGTGTGATCGACAGAATGCGCCGCGGGGGCATACTGATGACAGGTCATGCAGAGGTGGTCTCACCCAGGGCGTCTCTGCGCATGATCGGCCCGTCCATCTACGAAAAGGTGTGATGCCATGGCAGTTGAAAGAAGGCGCGGTCCATGGAAGGTCCTGATTATCGACGACAGCGCCGTCGTCAGGCAGACCATGCAAAAGATTCTGGACGGTGATCCCGATCTCGAGGTCATCGCGGTAGCTTCGGATCCTCTTGTGGCAGCGGAACGGATCCGGCGTCAGGTCCCCGATGTCATAACCCTGGATGTAGAGATGCCGCGGATGGATGGCATCACGTTCTTGCGGCGTCTCATGGCGCAAAAGCCGATCCCGGTGGTAATCTGCTCGACCTTGGTGACGGATCGGTCCGAAACGCTGTCAGAAGCGCTGGACGCGGGGGCTGTCGACATCGTTCTGAAACCGGAACTTGGCGTGAAGGAGTTTTTTGAAGAGGCCTGCACGACCCTGCGGGATACGGTCAAGGCCGCCGCCCAGGCAAAACTGCAGGTCGTGCGGCGCCCAAAGGTGCAGGAGAAACTCAACGCCGATGTCATGCTTGCGCCGCCCAGCAAGGCAATGGCCCGCACCACTGAAAAGGTGGTCGCAATCGGCGCCTCAACCGGGGGGACCGAAGCATTGCGCGTTGTGTTGGAGAACCTGCCCATGGACGGCCCACCGGTTCTCATCGTTCAGCATATGCCCGAAACGTTCACTGCGGCCTTTGCGCGCCGCCTCGATAGCACATGTGATGTCACGGTGCGTGAGGCGCGTTCGGGGGATCGTATGTTGCGCGGCCATGTCCTGATCGCGCCGGGAAACAAGCACACACTCCTGACCCGCAGCGGTGCGCACTACAGCGTGGAAGTGAAAGACGGGCCCCTCGTGTCACGCCACCGCCCGTCCGTCGATGTCATGTTCCGTTCTGTGGCCCGTTATGCAGGCAAAAATGCGGTGGGTGTCATCATGACTGGAATGGGGGATGACGGTGCCAAAGGATTGCTGGAAATGCGCGAGGCGGGCGCCCGCACCGTTGGGCAGAACGAAGAAAGCTGCGTGGTCTACGGGATGCCAAAAGAAGCCATGAAGGCTGGCGGCGTCGAAGAAGAGGTGCATCTGGACCGCATTGCGAGCGTGATCAGACGGCTCTCGGCATCCTAGTAGGCAAGTTGCGCCGGATAATCAGATATTCGTTCGCTGTGAGAATTGTGGCAGCCCGTAGGGGAATCGAACCCCTCTTTCCAGGTTGAAAACCTGGCGTCCTAACCGATAGACGAACGGGCCACGTTCTGCATGACGCGCTGTTTACTCATTGCGTTGAGGGCGTGCAAGAGTGTTTCTTGCTCAATTGCGAAGAAATCAATCGAAGGCCACCAGGGCCGTGAGCGCGCGCAGCAATGTGGTCCGAGGCGTGCCCCCAAAGCCTTTCGTTGCTGGCTGCGCTGATGGTAATTGCGCCGGGCTAGGCGATCGTGCGCAACAGTTGAATGAGCTGCTCTGTCTCGGTTTGACCCAATTGGTCCAGAATCGCGGCATCCTGCTCTTCGATTTCTTTGCGGATTTGCATCATCCGCTTGCGGCCAAGCGCCGTGGGCAAGACGTTGATTTGGCGATGATCATTCTGCGCGACCTGCCTGTGCACGAGGCCGTCAGAAACCATGCGATCCACAAGTTTGCTCAGGGTTGGCGGGTTCATCAGAGCGATCTCAGCCAGTTCGCCCATGGTGAGCCGCTGCCCGCTTTCAAGTGTTTCAAGGATGCGCCAGGCCTCAATCTGTATTCCATGCTCGCGCAGGCGGGCCGTCAAGGAGGTGTTGACCTTCCTGTGGGCCGCAGCCAGCGCATAGGACAGGTAGTTGTGGATCGGGCTGCGAGGCTCCATTTGCTCACCGTTTATGCTCAGCGATTACAGGTGGTCTGAATTTAGTTGACTTGGAAAGTAAACTCAATTGCTATGTGACGGTCCCCGATCCGATTGGAAAGGGCGTGCCTGTCATGACGCCGTTTTTCTCTGCTCCAACTGTTCCCACTGAACTGGAAGAGCTTCACGACCATCCTCTTGCCCAAAACAAGGGGCTTTATCGTATCGCGCTGCTTATTCCGTTATGCGGATCAGCCGGGCTTTGGGCGCCGTCTTGCATATCCAGCGCCCAGGTTGCGGTTGAGGAACTGAACAGGGCAGGGGGCATCAACGGACGCAAGATCCAGCTGATCATGATAGATGCGGCGCTGGAGGCCAGCATCTCGATCGAGAAAGCGGTCAATGATCTGATCGAGACCGGATCGATTGATGCCATTGTGGGGATGCACATCAGCGCCATTCGCCAAAGGCTCAGCAAGGTCGTGCGCCAGCGTATCCCTTATGTCTATACGCCGCTCTATGAAGGCGGCGAAAGCACGGCCGGCCTGTTCGCCATCGGGGAAACACCGCAAGAGCAGCTCGGCCCGTCGATGGATCTGATCCAACGGCAATACAAGCCCAAGAGCTGGGCCCTGATTGGCAACGACTATGTCTGGCCGCGGACCTCTCATCTGTTTGCCAAGTCCAAGCTGCGTGAGATGTCCGTGGGGCTGGCCTATGAAAAATACCTGCCCTTCGGCCTTACGAACATGGCCCACTATGTCGAGGAAATTGCCGCGACGGGGGCCGAGGCTGTCCTGATTTCGCTGGTCGGGCAGGATGCGGTTGCCTTCAACCGGGCCTTTGGCAGTGCCGGTCTGCATCGGCGCATGGTGCGCCTGTCCTGCGCAGTGGAGGAAAATGCCCTGATGGCCAGTGGTTCGCGCAACAGCAAACGGCTGTTCGTGGCCTCCTCATATTTTGCGACGCTCCCAACCGAGGCCAATGCTGCCTTTAAGGAGCTCTACTACGGCGTGCATGGCGATCAGGCGCCTGCGCTGAATGCCCTGGGGCAATCGACCTATGAGGGGGTGCACTTCCTGGCCGGGTTGATGAGCGGGCACGCCTCGGTCTGGCATGAACATGGCGGCTGCAATGCTCTGCCGGTGCGGCACCGAAGCGGGCGAAAAACAATGACCTCGGATCAGAGCAAGCGGGCGCCAATCTATCTGGCACGCGCTGACGGGCTTCAGTTTGAGGTTATTAAAGAGTTATAAAACATATGCTTATGTAGTTTTGGTTTCCATTTCAAATTTTTACTTGATTTGGAAAATAAATTCTCCCACCGTACGGCAAGAATGATCTCGCTCCGTTCTGCGGCGCCGAGACACACGCTAAGTCGGGGAGAACTGCCTTGCTCTGGATCTCAATTTTGGTGCTGGTGCTGCTGGTCGGACTGATCGCTATCTGGTTTCTGCAACGCTACTTTGCAAAGGCAACTTTGGACACGGCCCTGGTGCGGACCGGGTTTGGGGGACGCAAGGTGCTGATTGACCAGGGCTGTTTTGCCTTGCCGATCCTGCACCGGCTGCAGCGGGTTTTTATGGGAGCGCTCAGCTTTCAGATCGAGCGCAAGGGACGCGACGCGGTTCTGACCCGGGATCAGATGCGCGCCGATCTCGGCTTTGAGTTCGAGCTGCGCGTGGCGCCGACAGATGCGGCCATCGCAACGGCTGCGCAGGCGCTGGGGCAGCGGATCGCGCGCGGCGGAGAGACTGTCCCCGAGCTGTTGTCCGGCGCCCTTGTCAATGCAATCCAGAACGCGGCCGCCGCCCGCAGCCTTGAGGAAATCCATCTTGATCGCAGCGGTTTTGCCCGCGAAGTGGCAGAGGTCGTCGAACAACAGGCCGAGCGACTGGGGCTGACGCTGGTCTCTGCGGCACTGGTCTCCTTCGATCAAAGCGATCTGGCTCAATGGAATGAGAACAACGCCTTCAACGCACAAGGCATGCGCCGCCTGGCCGAGCTTGTGGCGGACCAGCGCAAGGCCCGTGTGCGGGTGGAGACGGAGGCGGATATTTCGGTGCGCGAAAGCCACCTGGCCCAGCATCAGCGTCGGCTTGAATTGCAGCGCGCCGAACGCGAAAGCGAGATCGCCCAGAAAGAGCACCTTGCCAAGCTGGAGGTCGATGCTGCTGCGCGTGAGGAACAGGCCCGCGAAGAAGCGCGGTTCGCCGCCGAAACTGCCCGCATCGACGCAGAAAGCCGCGCCAAGGCTGCCAAGGTCGACTTTGACGAGGCGCTGCGCAAAAGCGAGATGGCCGCCATCCTGTCTCTGGAAGAAGAACGGATTGCCCACGACATAAAACTGGCCCGCAAGCGCGCCGAAGAAGCCGAGGCAAAAGCCGCAGAGGAGGAATCCCGCGCCAAGGTCATTTTGGCAGCCGAGCAGGTGCAGGCGCAAAAAGAGCGGGCTGTGGCCGAGCGCGAGCGTGAGATTGCACGCCTCAGGCAGGAAAAGGATCTCGAACTCGAAGACGCGCGGGTCAAGAGCGATGTCGAAACGCTGCTGGCCAAGGCCCAGGCCGAAGCCACCGCCACCACCCGGGCAGCCGAGGCCGAAAGGCTCCGGATGGAGGCGGAGGCCGCCGGGCGTGTGGCGCTCAATTCGGCGGAAAACACGCTCAGCGATGCCATCATCCGCATGCGCCTGGAAGAGCATAAACTGGACCGCCTGCCCGAGATCATGACGCAGATGATGAAGCCGGTGGAAAAGATCGACTCGATCCGCATCAACCAGATCAGCGGCGCCGGTGGCACCGGGGGCGCTGCAGGAGAAGGCGTCGACGGAGCCTTCGGTGCAGCGATGGATCAGATCCTTGGCATGGCGGTGCGCCTGCCAGCGATGAAGCAGATGGGCGAAGAGATCGGGCTTGATTTCGACGCCAACCTTGCCGGGCGCACGGCTGACTACGCCAATCGTATCAAATCCAAAAAGGAATGACGAAGGGAGACACCTTCGCACCCCATCAAAGACAACAGAGAGGACATACCATGTCATTGAACAGACGGAGTTTCCTGGCTGGAACAGCCGCAATCGCCGGAGCCGGCCTGATGCCCCGCGCCACACTGGCCGGGGAGACGATCAAGCTGGGCTCGATCCTGGATACCTCGGGCATTTTCGACGCCTACGGCAAGCCGATGGACATGGCGATGCGCCTGGCCGTGGAGGAAATAAATGCCGCAGGCGGCCTGCTGGGAAAGATGGTCGAGGTCGTGGCCTATGACACGCAGTCCGACATGGCGCTCTATTCCCAGTACGCTCAGCAGCTGACCCGCCAGGACAAGGTGGATGTGGTGCATGGCGGCATTCTGTCGGCTTCGCGCGAGGCCATCCGCCAGACCATGCGCAAGACCAAGACACCGTATTTCTACAATGTTCTCTACGAAGGCGGTGTCTGTGATCGCAACATTTTCATCAACGGCGTGACACCCGCCCAGCAGGTGGAGGTGCTGGTGCCCTATGCGATGGGGAAGGCGGGCAAGAAGGTCTACATCCTTGCTGCTGACTACAACTATGGCCAGATCACTGCGCGCTGGATCCAGAAATTCGTCGCCGACAACGGCGGTGAAACCGTGGGCGTCGATTTCTTTCCGCTGGATGTGAGCGATTTCGGCTCGACCATTGCCAAAATCCAGTCGGTTGGCCCGGATCTGGTGATTGCGCCGCTTGTGGGCGGGGCGCATCTCAGCTTCTTCCGCCAATGGGCGGCGGCGGGCATGAAAGGCAAGATCCCGCTGGCCTCGACCACGCTTGGCGTCGGCAACGAACACAAGGTGCTGACCACTGAAGAGGGCAACGGCATCATGGTCGCCTATAACTACAGCCAGGAGCTGGACACGCCCGCCAACGCGGCTTTCAAGGAGAAATGGACAGCGGCCTATGGCGACAGCACCATGATCCACGAGCTGGCCGTGTCGAACTATCAGGGTGTTCTGACTTGGGCCGAAGCAGTACGCAAGGCCGGGTCACTGGACCGCGATGCGGTGATTTCCGCACTGGAAACCGGGCTCAGCATCGAAGGACCGGCAGGCAAGGTCACAGTCGATCCCAAGACCCACCATGCGGTGCTGGACGTCCATATCATGGAGTTCGAGAACCAGGGCATGAAGGTGATCGAAACCCTGCCGCAGCGCCAGCCGGTGGATACGCAGGCGGTCTGCGATCTGTCGGCCAATCCGGGCGACAACACCCAGTACGAAATCCAGATCTAGCGCTCGTCCAGAACCGAGCCCCGGGGCGGCACCGGCCGTCCCGACCCTCCTTTGGAGGGGGGATGAAGCTGTGCCTAAGGACATGAGGTAAGATGGACCTTTCTTTCGTCATATTGGTTGAGATGCTCTACGCGGTGGCCTCGCTGATCCTGATCAGCGCCGGGCTTGCCGTGGTGTTTGGCATGATGAAGGTGATCAACCTGGCCCATGGCGAGTTCATGATGATGGGCGGCTATGCGACCATCACCGCCGTGAACCTTGGTGTGAACGTCTTCGTGGCCATGATCGTGATTGCGCCACTGGTGGTTGGCTTGATCGGGCTGGTGGTGGAGCGGCTGGTGATCCGGCATCTATACGGGCGGCTGGTCGATACCATGCTGGCCACCTGGGGGCTGAGCCTGTTTTTCATCGGTCTGGCCACGATGATCTTTGGCAATACCACCACCGGGATCTCGACCCCCATTCCCGGCTTTGCCTTTGGGGACTATCAGATCAACGGCTACAACTTTTTCATCATTCTCGTCTCCGTCGCGCTGCTGGTCGCCGTGCTCTTTGTGCTGAAAGCCACCCGCGCGGGGCTGATCGCGCGGGGGGCGATGCAGCGCGCAGATATGGCGGCGGCGCTGGGCTACAGCCCCGACCGCATCTATATGGCGACCTTCTTTTGTGGCTCGGCCCTGTCAGGACTGGCGGGCGCGGTGCTGGCGCCGCTGGTCGGCTTGGTGCCCACCTCGGGCGGTGCCTATATTGCCAAGGCCTTTATCACCGTGATCGCGGGCGGGCCGTCGCTGATTGCCGGGCTGTTTTCGAGCGCCTCATTCTTTGGCGTGATCAACCAGGTCTTCACCTTTGCCATCTCGCCGGTGATCGGTGAGGTTGCGCTGCTGGTCGCGGCCGTTGTCCTGTTGCGCCTGCTTCCGCAGGGGATCACCGGCTCCTTTTTCAAGGGAAAACTGTGATGCCCGGAAGCTTGCAAAAGGACGTCCTCATCGCTGTGGTCGTGACTGCGCTGCTAATCTGGCTGATGCCGCTGTTGATTGGCACCTACACGCTGACGGTTCTGGTGATCTACGGGATGCTGGGCCTCAGCCTTGGCCTGATCTGGGGCTTTGGCGGGATCCTGTGCTTTGGTCAGGCTGCTTTTTTCGGCCTTGGCGCCTATACCTATGCCATTGCCGCCATCAACATCGGCGAAAGCACCCTGCCGATGATCCTTGCGGTGCTGGTGCCAGCCGTGTTTGCCGCGCTCCTGGGAGCGATGATGTTCTACGGACGGCTGACGGATGTCTACCTTGGCGTGATCACCCTGGTGGTGACGCTGATCCTGTTCAAATTCATCAACTCGACCGCAGGGCCGCAATATGTGATCGGCACAGCGCGGCTGGGCGGCTTCAACGGTATTCCCGGCTTTCAGACTCTGAACGTTCCCGGCGACCCCGAGGCCTATATCTGGGGCGATGCCTATTTCTATGTCTGCGCGATTGCGCTGGCGCTGGTCTATCTTCTGGTCTCGGTGCTGTTGCGCTCCAGCTTTGGGCGGATCGCAGTTGGCATTCGGGAGAACGAAACCCGCCTGTCGCTGATGGGCTATGACGTGCGGGCGCGCAAAACCGTGCTCTTTGCCGTTGGTGCCGCCATCGCAGGGCTGGCCGGGGCGCTTTTTGCCAATTGGGGCGAGATCGTCACGCCCAACCTCTTCTCGCTGGGGCAGTCGGCCGAGATCATCATCTGGTGCATCGTCGGCGGCCTTGGCACCCGGCTGGGGCCAATCCTTGGCGCGGCGGGACTGGCCTATCTCAAGTTTCTTCTGGGCCAGCAAAGCCTCGTCGACAACACGCTGATCACCGGTCTGATCCTGGTTCTGTTCGTGCTGTTCCTGCCACGGGGCGTCGTGCCTGCGCTGGCGGGCCTGTGGCGGATCAGCTTTGGCCGACGTCCCCTGGGGCGGATCCATCAGGCAAGGCGGCATCGCCGCAGGGAGCGCGGGCATGGCTGAGATCGTTCTGGAAACCCAAGGCCTCACCATGCGATTTGGCGGGGTTGTGGCAGCAAACAACGTGGATTTCAAACTGCGCGCGCGCGAGTTGCGCTGCCTCATCGGCCCCAATGGCGCCGGCAAATCCACCTTTTTCAAATGCGTCACCGGGCTGCAAACCCCGACTGAAGGTCAGGTCTTCATGCGCGGCGAAGAGACGACCACCTGGATGCCGCATCAGATTGCCTCGCTTGGGGTGGGGATAAAGACGCAGACGCCCAACGTGATGGACAGCCTCACGGTGTTCGAAAACATCTGGCTGGCGGCGCGTCGGTTCCACGACGTGGCAGAGGCGAACCGCAAGACAGATGAGGCGATCGAGCGGCTCGCCCTCGGCGGCATTGCGCGCTCTGATCTAGGTCAGCTGGCCCATGGTGAACGCCAGCGGGTCGAGCTGGGCTTGGTTGCCGTTGGCGATCCCTGGCTTGTGTTGCTGGATGAGCCTGCCGCCGGCATGAGCGCCGAAGACGTAGAGCGCATGACCACCATCATCCACGAGCTGAACAAGACTGCCGCCATCGTGATCGTCGAACATGACATGCAGTTCATCCGCTCGATTGCGACGCAGGTGACGGTCTTCCATCAGGGATCGGTGCTGATGGAGGACCATGTCGACAAGGTGATGTCCGATCCCATGGTGCGCAATGTCTATCTTGGAAAGAAGGCCTGACATGGCGGAAGAGACAACAGAAATCCTCGCGATCAAAAGCCTCTCCGGCGGCTATGGCAAGGTGCCGATCCTGCACGGCCTCGACTTTGGCGTGGGTGAAAACGAAGTGGTCGGCATCCTGGGCCACAATGGCATGGGCAAAACCACCCTTTTGAAAACCGCGATGGGGTTCTTGCCGAGCAGTTCCGGGTCACTGCGTTTCCATGGCACCGATATCACCCGCATGTCGCCTTATGAACGGGCCGGTCTTGGCCTTGGCTATGTCCCGCAAGGGCGGGGGATCTTTCCGCAGCTCTCTGTGCGCGACAACCTGCGCTTTGCCTGGCACGACTATGCAGGTGCCCCCGAGGGCGAGGTGATGGAGATGGTGCTGTCGGATTTCCCGCGCCTGCGCCCGTTGCTGGATCGCGACGGCGGCGCGCTGTCGGGCGGGGAGCAGCAGCTCCTGGCGCTGGCCCGCTGCCTGATGGGGGATCCCGATTTCCTGCTGCTGGATGAGCCGACCGAAGGCATTCAGCCTTCGATCATCGAGGAAATGGCCGAAACGCTTTTGCGCCTGCGCGAAACCCGTGGCCTGTCGATCCTGCTGGTCGAGCAGAACTTTGACTTTATCTCGGATCTGTCGGACCGCGTGCTGGTGCTTGAGCGGGGCCGGATCACCGGCGAACTCAGCCGCGCCGATCTGGCCGATCAGTCGAAAGTGGATCAGTTCCTCGGCTTTGGCGCTGCACGCTCAACCCGAGGGCAGGGGGCGCCGGCCGCTCCGTCCGCTGCGCAGGGGCGCCAGCCACAGACAAATTTGCAGGCACCCGAGCCGTTGCCTGCCTCTTCTCAGCCCAATCCCGTGGGGACCAATATGACAGTGAAACGCCCGACCCTTGCCCAGATGCGCGATATGGCCAGCCGTTTTGGCATGAGCCTGACAGATGCGGAACTGGCCGAGTATTCCGAGATCATGGAGCCTTACATTCAGGCCTATGACCGCCTGGATGCCACCCCCGACAACCTGCCTCCGGTGCGCTATCCCCGCGCGCCCGGGCATTTCCCGGATTTCAGCGAAAACCCCCTTAATGCCTGGTACGTAAAGACCGAAGTGCGCGGCGCGCCGGATGGCCCCTTGCGCGGCAAACGCATCGTTCTGAAGGACACGGTCTGCCTTGCCGGGGTTCCGATGATGAACGGCTCTTCGATCATGGAAGGTTACACGCCTGAGATTGACGCCACCATCGTCACCCGCATGCTGGATGCGGGCGCGCTGATCGTGGGCAAATCCCACTGCGAGAATTTCTGCCTTTCGGGCGGCTCACACACCGGGGCCAAGGGGCCGATCCACAACCCCTGGAAACAGGGCTACATGGCGGGGGGCTCTTCGGGCGGCTCGGCGGCGCTGGTCGCAACCGGCGAGGTGGATATGGCCATCGCGGGCGATCAGGGCGGCTCGATCCGGATCCCGTCCTCTAACTGCGGGGTTTATGGGATGAAGCCGACGCACGGGCTGGTTCCCTATACCGGCGTCATGCCGGTGGAACAGACCATCGACCATGTGGGCCCTGTCACCAATACGGTGGCCGACAATGCGCTACTGCTGGAGGTGCTTGCCGGTGAGGATGGTCTTGATCCGCGCCAGTACAGCCCGCAGACCTACCGCTATACCGAAGCTTTGGGGCGCGGTGCCCATGGGTTGCGGATCGGCGTTCTGAAAGAGGGGTTTCACCGTCCCGAAAGCGAGCCGGATGTGGATCAAAAGGTCCTCGCCGCTGCCGACCGTTTCCGCGAGCTGGGCGCCCGCGTCGAAGAGGTCTCGATCCCCGAGCATCATCTGGCGGTGGATTGCTGGACCGCGATCACCCTTGAGGGCCTGCAGGATCACATGATGCGCGGCAATTCGGGCGGCACCAATTATCGCGGGTTGTTCCTGCCGTCGATGATGGACCATATGGCGCAGTGGCGCAGCCGGGCGGATGAGCTGTCCCATTCGCTCAAGGTCTGCATGTTCCTCGGCGAGTTCTTTCAGGAACAGTATCGCGGGCGGTTCTACGGCAAGGCCCAGAACCTGATGCGCAAGGTGAATGCGAAATACGCCGAGGTGCTGAAGCAATACGATCTCTTGCTGATGCCCACCGTGCCGATGAAGCCGCAGCCCATTCCGCCCGCAGATTGTTCCATTACGCTTTATGTGCAGCGGGCGTTCGAGATGATCGGCAATACAGCACCTTTCAATGGCGGCCTGCCGGCCATGTCAGTGCCCTGCGGCCTCAGCGAAGGGCTGCCCATCGGGATGATGCTGGTGGGGCCGAAATTCTCGGAGTTGAAAATCTACCAGGCGGCGCATGCCTTTGAGCAGAGCGGCGACTGGCGTGACATGTGAGGGAGGCAGGAGATGTCGATCCTGAATGAAAGTCTGGCCAGCCGTATCGCGGAGTGGAACAACGCAACGCCCGAGGCGCCGGATGCCAGCGCCCCGGTCGATGGCATGTCCTACGTCCGCGGGCCATCGGCGCCGCCCCTGGCCTATGTCACCATTCCGCGGCTCTTGCGCGATGCGGTCTCGCGTTTTGGCCCGCGTGAGGCATTGGTGTTCTGCCAGCAGGGCATCAGGATGAGTTACTATGATCTGGACCGTGCCGTCGATGAGCTGGCCTCTGGCCTTCTGGCCCTCGGGCTTGAGAAAGGCGATCGCGTTGGGATCTGGTCGCCGAACCGCTATGAATGGGTTCTGACGCAGTTTGCCACCGCCCGCATCGGGGTGATCCTGGTCAATATCAACCCGGCCTACCGCCTGTCGGAACTGGAATACGCCCTGAACAAGGCCGGATGCAAAGCGCTGATTTCGGCCAGGTCCTTCAAGACCTCCGATTATGCCGCCATGATCCACAGCCTTGCGCCCGAGCTTGAAAGCTGCGCGCCGGGGCGGCTTCGGTCTGCCCGCCTGCCGCATCTGCGCAGCGTGATCCTGATGGAGGATGAGCCGGGGCCTGGCGTCTATTCTTTTGCCGAGTTGCAGCGCCTTGGCGGGCCTGCCCAGCAATTGCGCCTGCCGGACATCGACCGCACCCTTGGCCCGGATGATGCGATCAACATCCAGTTCACCTCCGGCACCACCGGCAGCCCCAAAGGGGCGACCCTGTCCCACTACAATATCGTCAACAATGCGCGCTTTGTGACCAACCGGATCAACCTCACCGAAACCGACCGGCTGGCGATCCCGGTGCCGCTTTATCACTGTTTCGGCATGGTGATGGGGGTTCTCGGTGCGGTCAGCAAAGGGGCGGCGATGGTCTTTCCGGGAGAGGCCTTTGCGGCGGCGAATACTCTGGATGCGCTTGCGGCCGAGCGCTGCACGGCGGCCTATGGCGTGCCAACGATGTTTGTCGCCATGCTCGAAGAGCTGGACCGCGCGCCGCGCGATTTGTCAGCCTTGCGCACTGGTATAATGGCGGGCGCCCCCTGTCCGGTCGAAGTGATGCAAAGGGTGAACCGTGACATGAACATGAGCGAGGTCACGATCTGCTACGGGATGACGGAAACAGCGCCTGTCTCTTTCCAAAGCCTTGTGGACGATCCCACCGACAAACGCTGCGAAACGGTGGGCCGGGTGCATCCCCATCTTGAGGTCAAGATCGTGGATGGGGCGGGGCAGATTGTTCCGGTCGGCACCTCGGGCGAATTGTGTACGCGCGGCTATTCAGTGATGAAGGGCTATTGGGACGACCCCGAAAAAACTGCAGACAGCATTTGCGATGGCTGGATGCACACGGGCGATTTGGCTGTTCTCGACGACGAGGGGTTTTGCGCGATCGTTGGCCGGGTCAAGGACATGATCATCCGGGGCGGCGAAAACATTTACCCGCGCGAGATAGAAGAGTTCCTGATCTGCCACCCGGGCGTGAGCGATGTGCAGGTCTTTGGCATCCCGGACAGGCGGCTTGGTGAAGAGGTCTGCGCCTGGGCGGTTGCGGTGCCCGGACGCGATCTCACAAGCGAGGAGTTGCGCAGCCACTGCGAAGGCCAGATCGCCCATTTCAAGATCCCGCGCCATATCCGTATCGTCAAAGAGCTGCCGATGACCATCACCGGCAAGCCGCAGAAATTCGTGATGCGGGACAGGATGGTTGAAATGCTCACTGAGGGCGCTTGACGCAATCGGCGCCCGTCCGCCGGATTTGGCGGGCGGATGTCGCGGGGGCGCCTTCACAGGGCTGGCTTCAAAGGGCGATTTACGACGCAATCCGCTCTGCCGCCCCATTGGGGTGCGCGCGTTACATTCACTAGTGAACTGGGAAAAGTGGCAGCCCGTAGGGGAATCGAACCCCTCTTTCCAGGTTGAAAACCTGGCGTCCTAACCGATAGACGAACGGGCCACTCTGTTGTGTGAGCGGTGTTTAGTTATTCCCGCAGCCCGCCGCAAGCGAAAAAATGCGCCTTGGAAAAGATTCTTTTGAGGCCGTCTGGAGACGGGATCAACCGGCCAAAGCGGCGTCTTCCAGGCGCAGTTGCGGGCTTTGGCGCCCGCCCCATGTGTTGACCTCAAGGCGGCCTGCAAAGTGGAACCTTGCGCCGCCATGATCGAGCAGGCGCTGCCCCAGATCTGTATCGAATGCACCAAAACAAATGGCGTCGATCCCGCCGCCAAGCCCATCGCTGAGCGACAGTTTCAGATGCGATTCTCCTACCCGTTTGGCAAAGCGGACTTCAAGACTTGGAAAGGCATAGCGCGGGGCAGGGGCCCCTGCGCCAAAGGGGCCTGCCTGCTCGATCTGCTCGATGAGATCCACCGTTGCCGCGCCCGGCATCAGAACCCCGTCGAGTTTCAGATCCGCTGGTCCCAGATCGCCGGCGCCCTGTTTGGCCAGAAGGTCACCGAGACGCGCCATGGCTTCTTCCAGTTTGTCGCGCGCGACTGTCAGCCCGGCTGCCATCTTGTGTCCACCGCCCTTGATCAGGTGACCCTCGCTGGCAAGGCGCTGGATCGCGGCGCCAAGATCGATGCCGCTGACTGAACGGCCCGAGCCCTTGCCTTCGTCGCCATCAAGGCCGATCACCACGGCGGGGCGGCCTGCCGCCTCTTTCAGGCGGGAGGCGACGATGCCGACGACGCCCGGATGCCAGCCTTCGCCCGCCGCCCAGACCAGCGGCGCGTCCAGCCCGCGCGCCTCGGCCTGCTCCAGCGCGGCGGCCCGCACCGCGTTCTCGATGTCGCGGCGTTCAGTGTTCAGCTGGTCAAGCCGCTCTGCCAGGGCTGCCGCCTCGTGGGGGTTGTCGGTTGCCAAAAGCCGCGCGCCGAGATCCGCCTTGCCGATACGCCCGCCGGCGTTGACGCGCGGGCCCAGCAGGAACCCAAGGTGATAGGTGGAGGGCGCGGAATCCATCCGGCTGATATCTGCCAGCGCCACAAGGCCCACCCGTTTGCGTGCGGCCATCACTTTCAGCCCCTGGCGCACCAGCGCCCGGTTGGCGCCAATCAGGGGTGCCACATCCGCCACCGTTGCCAAGGCGACGAGATCCAACAGCGCCATAAGATCGGGACCAGTGCCCAGCCCCTTGTCGCGGGCCTGACGACGCACCTCGACCAGCATCAGGAACACCACGCCTGCGGCGCAGAAATAACCAAGGTCACCGTCCTCGTCCTGCCGGTTCGGGTTCACCACGGCGACACAGTCGGGCAAAGTCTCCCCGCCGAGGTGGTGATCCAGAACGATGACATCGGCGCCTTTGGCGGCGGCGATGGGGCCGTGGGACAGCGTTCCACAATCGACGCAGACGATCAGGTCGTGATCACGCGCCAGCGCCGACATGGCGGCCTCGTTCGGCCCGTAGCCCTCATCGATGCGGTCGGGGATGTAAAGCGTTGCATCCTGCCCCATGGCGCGCAGCCAGACCAGCAGGAGGGCGGCAGAGCTGCCCCCGTCCACGTCGTAATCGGCAAAGACGGCAATGCGCTGGCGCTGCTCGACGGCCTGCAGGAACCGCGCGGCAGCTTTCTCCAGGTCCTTCATGCGGCGCGGATCGGGAAGAAGATCCTTCAGCGCAGGCGCCAGAAACCCGGTGGCCTCATGGGCGGGAACGCCGCGTCGGGCCAGCACCTGACAAACGGCGTCGGGCAGGCCTGTCTGCTGCGCCATCGCCTCGGCGGCCCGGTCCTGATCAATGCCGGGGCCAACCCAGCGGCGCCCTGAAAGAGACTGTTCAACCCCAAGAAAGCTCACGCTTCACTCCCATCAAAGAGGGCCGGTCCTGCGCGGAACCGGCCCCGATTTTTGTCTTTGCCGCTGCCCTGCACAGCGCGGGGCAACAGGAAGCGGAAACCCGGCTCAGGCTGCGTCAACCGGAGTGCGGTAGGACATGCGGCGCACCGATCCGGTTTTGGAGCGCATCAGCAGCGTGGTGGTCTCGACCCAGCCCGGCTGGCGCTTGATCGCAGGCAGAAGAGAGCCGCCCGTGACGCCGGTTGCGGCAAAGATCACATCCTGGGTGACCATCTCGTCGCGGCTGTAGATGCGATCCAGATCGGTGATACCGGCCTTTGCAGCGCGGCCTTTCTCGTCGTCGTTGCGGAACAGGAGGCGTCCAAAGATCTGCCCTCCCATGCATTTGAGCGCGGCCGCAGCCAACACGCCCTCGGGCGCGCCACCCTGGCCCATGTACATGTCGATACCGGTGGTCTCGCTTTCGGCGCAATGCATCACGCCGGCCACATCGCCATCGGTGATCAGGCGGATCGCGGCGCCGGTTTCACGCACTTCGGCGATCATCGCCTCGTGGCGCGGGCGCTCAAGGATGCAGACGGTGATGTCCGACGGCGCGCAGCCTTTGGCCTTGGCCAGGGCCTCGACCCGTTCGCGCGGCGACATGTCGAGCGAGACGACGCCCTCCGGGTAGCCCGGACCGATGGCGAGCTTGTCCATATAGGTGTCAGGCGCATGCAGCATCGAGCCGCGCGGACCCATGGCGATGACGGTCAGCGCATTGGGCATGTCTTTCGCCGTCAAAGTGGTGCCTTCGAGCGGGTCCAGCGCGATGTCAACGCCAGGGCCATTGCCGGTCCCGACCTCTTCGCCGATATAAAGCATCGGGGCCTCGTCCCGTTCGCCTTCGCCGATGACCACAACACCCTTGATGTCCAAAAGGTTCAGCTGCTCGCGCATCGCGTTCACGGCTGCCTGATCGGCCGCCTTTTCGTCGCCGCGCCCCACCAAAGAGGCAGAGGCAAGCGCTGCCTGCTCGGCGACCCGTGCAAGGCCGAGGGATAGCATGCGGTCGTGAAAGGTGTCGTCAGAGCTGGTCGAGGTCATACTCAATAATCCTATGTCAATCCGGTTCGGTTGATTGTCGATACCCCGTGCGGGGCGCTGCGGGCAAGGGATGATGCATGGAACGTCCCTGATGGTAGCAGCCCGCGTGCTGTTTTGGTCGGTCCTGCCTCAGAGTTCTTCGATGCGCAGGGCAACGGGCTCGCCATCGACAACCTTTGTGCCGGCGAGCCCTGAAAGAGCGTCGTCCAACATGGCGCTGGTGCATTTATGGGTCACGATAAGCACCGGCGCAGTGGGTTCAGAGTGGCCGTACTGGCGCATCCGGTCAATCGAGACGCCTGCATCTCCAAGGGCTGCGGCAACTTTGGCCAGGGCGCCCGGTTTGTCCTGCAGCGACAGGCGCAAATAATAGGGCGCGGGCAGGCCCGAGATCGCGGAGGGCGCGTCTTGCAGGGAGGTTGCGGGCTGCCCAAAGGTGCTGATGCGGAAACCGCGCGCGATATCGCAGATGTCGCCTAAGACAGCGCTGGCGGTTGGTCCTTCACCTGCTCCGGGGCCGCGCAGCACGATCTGATCTACTGCATCGCCTTCGATCACCACCATGTTGGTGCCGCCTTCAAGCTGACCAAGCGGCGAATTTGCAGGCACAAGACAGGGGGCCATCCGCTGCTCGAGACCGCGTGCAGATTTCTGGGCCACACCCAAAAGCTTGATCCGGTAGCCCATGTCGGCGGCATGGCGGATATCTTCGATGGCAATGCGCTGGATCCCTTCAAGTTGCACATTGTCAAAGTCAGGCTTGGTGCCAAAGGCAATCGCAGCTAGGAGCGCCAGCTTGTGCCCGGCATCGATACCTCCCACGTCCAGATTCGGATCCGCTTCAAGGTAACCAAGGCGACCGCATTCCTCGAACAGCGCGTTGTATCCGCGCCCGGAGGCCTCCATCTGGGTCAGGATATAGTTGCAGGTGCCGTTCATTACGCCCATGACGCGGGTGATCTCATTGCCCGCCAGCCCTTCGGTCAGGGATTTGATGACCGGAATGCCACCGGCGACAGCGGCTTCAAAGCGGATCACCCGGCCTGCAGCCTCGGCCTGCTCGGCCAGGGCTTGCCCGTGGATGGCCAAAAGCGCCTTGTTGGCCGTGACCACATCCTTGCCTGCCGCCAGCGCCGCCTCGGTTGCGGCTTTGGCCGCGCCTTCATGGCCGCCCATCAGCTCGACGAAAACATCCACATCGTCGCGCGTGGCAAGTGCCACGGGATCGGTCTCCCAGGCGTAGGAGGAGAGCGAGACGCCGCGGTCCTTTTCTGCATCGCGGGCAGACACGGCCGAAATCACGACAGAACGACCAGTGCGGGCCTCAAGCAGCGCGGCATGGCGGCGAATGATTCTCACCACGCCGACGCCGACGGTGCCCAAACCTGCAATTCCAAGGCGAAGCGGCTCTGTCATGGCGGGAGGTCCTTTGTCTCAACTTGTTTGCCCCGCCTTAGCCGGTTCGGGCCAGTGGTGCAACGCTGCGCGCAAGGGGAAGGCGAGAAAGGCACGCGCCGATTGCCCTGATGGTCAAATCAGGTCAGTTCGTCGCGCGGCGGAGGGCGTCTGCACGCGCTTTCAGCCTGGCGCTGCGCGCGTCAAGCTGTTCTTCCAAGTCGCGGCTTTGATCCTGGGGCGTGGGCAGCGGCGCCAGGCTTTGATCCAGGGGTAGAAGGTCAGGATAAGGTGTCCCACGGAGATCTGCCGTCAGACGGTCTTCGATCTCGGGCACGCGGGTGCAGGCAGTGCAGGCGGCGGCCAGCAGGATGATCAGGGCGGGCATGGAAAAAAGGCGTTGGATCATCAGGCGGTGTCCCGGCTCGGCATCTGGCGGCAATTTGTGCGCAGCCCCTTGATGCACAATTGCGGCTTTTCATACAAGCAGGGCTTTTTTCTGAACATATGTTCAGTTAGTTTGGCGCCATGGCACGTACGCAAGGTTCTCATTCCGACATCACCGGCCCGCGCATCCGCGAGGCGGCACTCAGGCTGTTTGCGCAGCACGGGTTCGCTGCCGTTTCGATGCGACAGATCGCCTCCGAAGTGGGGGTGCAGGCGGGGGCGCTGTATAATTATACCGCTGACAAGCAGAGTTTGCTGTTCAGCCTCATGCAGGGCCATATGAGCGATTTGATGGAGGCCTGGCAGGCAGAACCGTCAACCGGCAATGCGCTGTCTGCGCTTGAGCGTTTTGTGCGCTTTCACATCCGCTATCACATGGAGCGCCCTGACGCCGTCTTTATCGCCTACATGGAGCTTCGCAACCTGTCGGAGGAGAATTTTGCCACAATCGAATCCATGCGCGGGGGCTATGAGAATGCTCTTGAAGCCATCCTGAAACAGGGCGTGGCCGAAGGCGCTTTTCAGATCCCCGACACCAAAATCGCCACGCTGGCGGTGATCGCCATGCTGAACGGTGTGATGACCTGGTATCGTGCGGGCGGGCGTCTGTCGCTGGAAGAAGTCGAAACCATCTACTGGGACATGGTGCGCAAGGCCGTGGCGGCCTGACGCAGGCCTGCCTCCGGTCCGGCCGGAGGCAGACGGGCGCTCAGTGCGCCGGTTTGATGAAGGTCCCGTTGTTCAGGTC
Organism: Pseudophaeobacter sp.; assembly: GCA_027019165.1. Classification (GTDB taxonomy): domain Bacteria; phylum Pseudomonadota; class Alphaproteobacteria; order Rhodobacterales; family Rhodobacteraceae; genus Phycobacter. Next base: position 525,469 of record JALUXC010000024.1, on the reverse strand, counting down.
CCGAAAGGCCTGACGCAGCTCGGCCTCGGTGTTCATCACGATGGGGCCGTGCCAAGCCACCGGCTCTTCGATCGGAGCGCCTGAAATCAGCAGGAAGCGCACACCGTCAGGGCCGGCCTGAACCGTGATCTCATCGCCGGTGCCAAAGCGCACCAGCGTGCGGTCGCCCGACATGTCGCGAATATGCAGCTCTTCGCCCGCGACCTCTTTTTCCAGCAGCACCCCTTGTGGGCGGGAGGCATCCACAAAAGCGCCTTGACCTTCAAAGACATAGGCGAATGCCCGGCGGTAGGTATCGATCTTGAAGGTCTTTTTGACCCCGGCTGGGACAAAGACATCCAGATACTGCGGATCGGCGGCGATACCGTCCACCGGGCCGGTCTTGCCCCAGAACGCGCCGACAATGACCTTCACGCGGGTGCCATCATCGTCGATCACCTCTGGGATCTCCTTGCCCTGCACATCCTGATAACGCGGCGCGGTCATCTTCTGGCTGGACGGCAGGTTCCCCCAAAGCTGGAAGCCGTGCATCTGGCCGCCCGAGTTTCCTTTGGGCATTTCCTGATGCAGAATGCCCGATCCGGCGGTCATCCACTGCACATCCCCTGCGCCCAGCGTGCCGGTATTGCCGAGCGAGTCCCCATGCTCCACCGTGCCGGACAGCACATAGGTGATCGTCTCGATCCCCCGGTGCGGATGCCAGGGAAAACCGCGCAGGTAATCCTGAGGGTGTTCGTTGCGAAAATCGTCAAACAGCAGGAACGGGTCCAACTCGCTCGGATCCTGAAATCCAAAGGCCCGGTGCAGCTTGACGCCTGCGCCTTCCATGGTCGGCATGGCGCTGCGGGTCTCGAGTATCGGTCTGATGGACATTGGGCTGGCTCCTCGGCTGTTGGCTGAGGCAAAGATAGGTAGGAAAGTCGCCCCGGCAAATCCGCCTGACATGACATGTCCTGTGCAAAAACGCGCAGCTTTGTGGAATGTGGTTGAAAGGGGGAGATTTTCGGTCGCGAACGATCTCTTCGTGTCGTTTTCCGTGATGTCTCGCGGCGCGATCCCCCGCAAGCTTGGCCGGAACGGATCGCTGGGAAAGAGGGCATCACAATGGACGCAGGGCTGAAAACCGGTTTCATCGGGTTGGGCAACGTTGGCGGGAAACTTGCCGGGAGCTTGCTCCGGAACGGGGTGAACCTGAGGGTGCATGACCTTGACGCGACACGGGTTGCGGATTTCGTTTCGCGCGGCGCCGCTGCGGGCGCCTCTGCCGCTCAGATGATGCAGGACTGCGACGTGGTGATCACCTGCCTGCCATCGCCAGCCGCCTGCGATGCGGTCATGCAAGAGATGCTGCCTCAGGTTTCAGAGGGCAAGATCTGGATCGAGATGTCCACCACGGATGAGGCCGAGGTGCGGCGCCTGGCCGCCGAGGTCGAGGCGCGCGGCGGTCTGGCCATGGAATGCCCGGTTTCGGGTGGGTGCCATCGGGCAGATACGGGCAATATCTCGATCTTTGCGGGCGGGCCGCGCGCGGGGTTCGAACGGGTCCTGCCGCTGTTGACGATCCTGGGGCGGCGGGTGCTGCACACGGGGGAAATCGGCAGTGCCAGCACGCTCAAGGTGATGACCAACTATCTTGCTACGGCCAACCTGCTGACGCTGTGCGAGGCGCTTACGGTGATGAAGGCGGCGGGCATCGATCTGGCCACCACCTATGAGGCGATCCGCATCAGCTCGGGCACTTCCTTTGTGCATGAGACCGAAAGCCAGTTGATCCTGTCCGGCAATCGCGATGTGAATTTCACCATGGATCTGGTGCTCAAAGATATCGGCCTGTTCCAGGAGATCGCGGATCGGCGTGGCGTGCCGCTGGAGCTTTCGCCCGAGGTGATCCGCATCATGAAGGACGGACAGGCGCGCTACGGCGCGCGGGCACAGTCCGATCAGATCATCGAAAGGTTGGAAGAGGCTGCGGGCGTCAGCGTGCTTGCAGATGGTTTCCCCACCGAACTGGTCGACGATGAGCCAGAAGAGCGTGGCTATGAGGTGTTTGTCCGCAAGGCCGCTGCCGAGTAGGCCCCATGCCGGGGCTGTTCGTCGGCGCCAAACCAGGCTATGCCGCGCCGCAGGACGCGACAGGAGGCATGGCGCATGACGGATGAGGTAGTGGCAACCATTGAAGCATCGGCGCCCCGGCGCATCATGGGGGTGGGCATGCTGGCTGCGGTTGGTGTGATCCTGCTTTATGTCGCTTTTTCCACGCCGCCTTCGGCTGCATGGCTTGTGTTCCTGCTGGTGGTGGGGCTGGCTGCGCTTTGGCTGGCGGCGCGGATGTGGCAGGCAACCGCTTATCGGATCGAGCTGACCGAAGAGGTCCTGCGCTGCTCTGACGGCACCGAGATCGCGCGCGTGGCCGATATCGAAGCCATTGACCGGGGCTTTTTTGCCTTCAAGCCTTCGAATGGCTTTTTGATGCGCACGAAAACACCGGCTGCGCGGGCTTGGTTCCCCGGGCTTTGGTGGCGGGCAGGGCGCCGTATCGGCGTAGGCGGGGTGACACCGGGCGCACAGAGCAAGGCGACGTCTGAGATCCTGGCGGCCATGATCGCCAAGCGCGATCTGGCCGGTACTCTTGAGGATTAAGCGCGCCGACTGCAGGTCACAAGATGCTGTCGGACCTCATGGATCAGTTGGTGACAGATGTATCGCCTGAGCCATCGTCATGCGTGCCGCCTGCGCTCACATCGCCTTCAAATCGGACGAGTGGGGCAAAACGCGGGCGGGTAAAGACGAAATTGTTGATGTCGAGATCCGGCAGACCGATCCGAAAGGCGGGCTGCATCTGGTTGCGGGTTTCCACCAGGATCACGCGCTCCTGATCGGGCATGGTGGGGAGATCGTCCTCGACATTGGCAATTGTCGCATCTGTCCATTGCTGCATGGCGCCGCCGCGTACCGCAGACCAATCCACGTAGTATTTCTGGTCTCCCTCATCCCAGCGGATCACCGAAATGCGCAGGTTTATGGTGGAATCCGACCGGATCAACAGCTTGGTCATTTCATACATGCTGTCGATATAGTCATTGTTGAGCGCCGTCGTTTCCCGAGAGATGAGGTCAGATACGGTGTAGGCCGCCTTGAGGTTGACGCTTTCCTGACGGAAGGCATCAAAAAAGGTGTAGAACGCCGCAAACAGCCCCAGCAACAAAGGCGCATAGATCGCGAATTCGACAGAAACCGAGCCTTCGCTGGAGCGGCGGAAGCTCTTCATGTGGCGAAAGAAGGCTTGGAACATGGCTTACCTTGGCTCCTGCACAAAGGCTGATGCGGCGAAAAGGCTGACCCGGCCGTCAGCGTCCTTCCCCATGCTGGCGCCGAGGCCCCAGTCGGAGAATACAGGCTTGAACTTCATGCAGGCGCGAACGAGCATCAGCTGGTTCGATTGACCGGCGATAAAGTTGCGCACGGGCTGCACCTCTTCGATTCTGTTGATGCAATCTGGCTCCGCGCTGACGCCGGTCCAATTGAACGGATCCAGTCGGACCATCTCAAGGCGCAGCGAGGTCGCACAATTGTCGATAAAGCCGGACCTGGCACAGACTTCGTCGCGGATCTCGTCATGCTGTGGAACGGCTCCGGTAGACAGGCGGATCCCGCGAATGGTCTGGTCCAATGCCCGCTCGAACTGTGATTGGCGAATGTTGACCAGACCCAGTTCCACTGTCGACATCAGGATCATCAGGAACGCAGGGATGATGATTGCGAATTCCAAAGTCGCGTTGCCATCCTCGCGGTGCCGAAACCGGCGCAGGGCTGTGACGGTGCGGCGTATCATTGGGTCAACCTCAGTTGGCGGATCGAAGTCGCAATCGAGGCAAAGGCGTCCGAGATTTCCAGCCCGTCCACGTCAAAGTAATGCGCATCCGAGCTGGCACAATCCTGTAGTACGGCCACGCCGTTGCTCGGTGCCTCAAAACCGATGGTGAAAACGATGATACCCTGATCCTTGGCCGCCTGGCAGATAGCACGCGTGCGGGTATTCTTGGTCGAGTTGCCATAGGAGGAATAGACGTTGTTGTACCATTTGTTTCGCGCCGAAGTACTGCCCATCCACTCGCGGAACATGTAATAGACCGATTTGACCGACTTGTAGGCATAGAGTTCGGGCATGGTCAGCTCGCTGAGGGTCGCCGGAGATCCTCCCTCCGTTGCCGTGCGCGTACAACTGCCGTAGTACCACTTGTAGCAATAGGTGGTGCCGGGGCGTTCGCCATAGGGGTGATCCATCCAGATGCTGCGATTGTGCCAGAAGTACCTGTCGTTGCTGGAGTCATAGGTCGAATAGACCTCCGACGTCGTGTCGTACCAAACGCCGGTGTTTCCGCTGCGATAGTCCGAGTTCATGTAGTACTGAGACGTGTTTTGTCCGTCGGTCATCAAAACGATGACTTTCACGGTCTCATGGTCTGTGTATGCAGCGGGCCGGTTGCTGAATTGGGCCGGGACAATGGCATCGGCGCCGGCGCTGAGCGCGCTGATCACGGGCTGCGCGCTGGGGTCCAGCAGGGCGGTGCCCCATTTCATGCCGATGTCGATGGAGGTATTGCCCCAGGCCTGGAGACGGTCGATGAAGGTTTTGAGTGTCGTTGCATTCTTTTCGAACAACAGGACTTCCCGCTCTACATCGGGTTCGCAAACCGTGTATCGCAGAACACTGCCGTCGCTGCGTGTGTCGTGGTTGTACCATGGGTCTATCAGCATGGATCCTTCCAGCGCTTCGGTCGTCGAGACCCCCGCGGTGTCAAAGTGCTGACTTTTGAAATTGATACAGTTGGCGTAGGTTTGCGGGCGGTCCACATTGTACTGCTCGATCAGTTCCTCGGGCAGCGAGACCTGCGTTGCATAAGGAACGATGGAAATCGACATCTTCCCGTCGGTGGTATTGGCGACCATCGTGTCGACAAAATCCTTGGCCGCCACCTTGAGGTTGGTGAGACGGCTGTTCGATTTCATTGAACCCGAGACATCCAGTACCAGCGAGATTTCGACGCCATCGATGCTCTCTTCGGCGCGGGAGTTGGCGTAGATCGGCATGTCACCGCCGCCAGAGAACTCCAGCATATGAGTATCGAAGGTGGCGTTGATTGTGCTCTCGACCTTTTTGTAACCAAGTCCCTGATCCACGATCGGTGTCTGATAGTACTCCTGAAGGCCTGCTTTGCTCAGATAGTCCAGGACCACCGCCTCTGGTGCCAGCGGCTGGTCAAGGTCTGCCGCAGCAAGGACCGCGCGATCCAGCGTGTATTGCAAAACGGTGCGATCCCGCTCCATCCGCATCAGGTCGATGCCGATCCCGCCGACCGCCAGCATTGCAAGGAAAAAGAACACCGTAGGGGCCGCCATTGCACCGCTATCATCCTGCGCAAAGGCGCGCATCCTGGCCGCCTGCGCCGCCAGAAGGGAATTCACCGGACCTTTGTCAATCTTGCGACCCGCACACATGCAACACACCCCCATGTTCGGTGCTCTGTCGAAGGGCGCATTCCGCCCATTCGCATCTGATCTTCATGGATGCTTTGCGAAGATGGCGGAAATGGGGCGTGGCAAGGGCGAAACCTTAACGATTATTGACAATTTACTAACCAATCCTCTGGGCCTGACTGGGCATTGTTGACGTTCGGGAAAAAGTCCTTCTCCAAATGGATATCGAATCACTCGCCTTTTGGCATTTTGCTGATTCTTTGGAATGGAATGGTCAAAATGGTCGCATGTCTTAAACTTCCATGCATAGAGTTGCTCTACAAATCAAATTTGAGTCGCCTGAAAAGCACGGAGAAACAGTGATGAGCAGCCTGAACGAACCCAGTTTCCGCGAGAGCGTCGATTTGATGTTCAACCGCGCGGTATCCATCATGGATCTGCCACCGGGGCTGGAGGAAAAGATCCGGGTCTGCAACGCAACCTATACCGTGCGATTTGGCGTGCGCCTGCGCGGAAAGATCCAGACCTTCACGGGGTACCGCTCGGTCCATTCCGAGCATATGGAGCCGGTCAAGGGTGGTATCCGCTATGCAATGGGCGTCAATCAGGACGAGGTAGAGGCGCTTGCGGCGCTGATGACCTATAAATGCGCCCTGGTCGAAGCGCCCTTTGGTGGCTCCAAGGGCGGCCTGTGCATCGACCCGCGCGAGTATGAAGAGCACGAGCTGGAGCTGATCACCCGCCGTTTTGCCTATGAGCTGGCGAAGCGCGACCTGATCCACCCCAGCCAGAACGTCCCCGCGCCCGACATGGGCACCGGGGAGCGGGAGATGGCCTGGATTGCCGACCAATACGCGCGGATGAACACCACCGACATCAACGCCCGCGCCTGTGTCACCGGCAAACCGCTCAATGCGGGCGGGATCGCCGGCCGGGTGGAGGCGACGGGGCGCGGCGTGCAATATGCGCTTCGCGAATTCTTCCGTCACCCCGAAGATATCGCCAAGGCGGGCCTCTCTGGGAAACTCGACGGCAAGCGCGTGATCGTGCAGGGTCTCGGCAATGTGGGCTATCACGCCGCCAAGTTCCTGAGCGAAGAAGATGGCGCTCTTATCACCGGCATCATCGAACGTGACGGCGCCCTGCATCGCGAAGAGGGCCTGGATGTGGAGGCCGTGCGCAACTGGATCGTCAAACACGGAGGTATTGCCGGCTATCCCGATGCCACTCATACCGCCGACGGTGCCAAGCTGTTGGAGCAGGAGTGCGATATCCTGATCCCTGCGGCCCTCGAGGGTGTCATCAACATGTCCAACGCCGACCGCATCAAGGCGCCGCTGATCATCGAGGCGGCCAACGGCCCGATCACGGCGGGCGCGGATGAGATCCTGCGCGACAAGGGCACTGTGATCATCCCCGACATGTATGCCAACGCAGGCGGTGTGACGGTGTCCTACTTTGAGTGGGTCAAGAACCTCAGCCACATCCGCTTTGGCCGCATGCAGCGCCGCCAGGAAGAGGCGCGCCACCAGTTGGTGGTGGACGAGCTGGAGAAACTCTCCGAAAGCCTCGGCAAGACCTGGACGCTGGATCCGCGTTTCAAGGAGAAATACCTGCGCGGCGCCGATGAGCTGGAGCTGGTCCGCTCGGGGCTCGATGACACGATGCGCATCGCCTATCAGTCCATGCGGGAGGTCTGGCATGGCCGTGATGACGTGATGGATTTGCGCACCGCAGCCTATCTGGTTTCGATCGAAAAAGTGGCGGCCAGCTACCGCGCCAAGGGGCTGTAGCGCAAAGCAGATATCTCAAATTGCGAGATCACGATGGCGGGCATTCAGCCCGCCATTTTTTGTCTTTGGCGACACTGTTGCCCCAAATTGTTCAGCCGCGCCCTTTGGTGTCGCATTTTGTACTAGACACTATTGCCCAGAATGCGTGCAGTGTTTTTGCGGGTGCCTGCCGGTCTGTCGAATTTCCTGCAAAAGGGGGTAGGACAGCTTCGGCAAAGAAGCTAGCACTAAGGCAAGATCTGCGGCAGGCAGTGGCTTGCGTAGACGCGACGGAGAGGTGGAGGTCACGATATGCGGTTTTCCGGCTGGCGGGTGCTCAAAGAGGGGCTGACCGGCAACAAGGGCTGGCGCCCTCATTGGCGCGATCCCGAACCCAAGCGCGAATACGACGTGATCATTATCGGTGGCGGCGGGCATGGGCTTGCCACAGCTTACTACCTGGCCGCCGAGCACGGAATCACCAATGTCGCCGTGTTGGAGCGTGGCTATATCGGCGGCGGCAATGTGGGGCGTAACACCACTATCGTGCGCGCGAACTATTACCTGCCGGGCAACTCGGAGTTCTATTCCCATAGCCTGCGCCTCTGGGAGAGTCTCGAGCAGGATCTCAATTACAACGCCATGATGTCCCAGCGCGGCATGATCAACCTCTTTCACAACGATGGGCAGCGCGATGCCATTGTGCGGCGTGGCAATGCGGTCATAAACCAGGGCGATGATGCCGAACTGCTGGACCGCGACGGCGTGCGCCGTTTGGCGCCTTTCCTCAATTTCGACAGCAACCGCTTTCCGATCATGGGCGGGCTCCTGCAGCGCCGGGCGGGCACGGCGCGCCACGATGCGGTGGCCTGGGGCTTTGCCCGCGGCGCCGACACGCGCGGGGTGGATCTGATCCAGAACTGCGAAGTGACCGGCATCGACGTGGAGAACGGCCGCGTCACCGGCGTGCAGACCGTGCGCGGCCCGATCCGGGCCAAGAAGGTGGCGCTGGCGGCGGCGGGACGCTCGGGGCAGGTGGCGGCGATGGCGGGGCTGACTCTGCCGATCGAAAGTCATGTGCTGCAGGCCTTTGTCTCCGAAGGGATCAAACCCATCATCGATCACGTGATCACCTTTGCCGAGGGGCACCTCTATATCAGTCAGTCCGACAAGGGCGGGCTTGTCTTTGGCAGCTATCTGGATTTCTACAGCTCCTATGCCGCGCGGGGGAACCTGCCGATGGTCGAGCACACGATGGAGACCTGCATGGCCATGGTTCCGGCGGTGGGCAAGGCGCGGCTGTTGCGCAGCTGGGGCGGCATCATGGATATGACGCCGGACGGATCGCCCATTATCGACCATGCGCCCATCGACGGGCTCTATCTCAATTGCGGCTGGTGCTATGGCGGCTTCAAGGCGACGCCCGGCTCGGGCAATGTCTACGCCCATCTGATCGCCACCGACCGACCGCATGGCGCCGCGACAGGGTTCAAGCTGGACCGCTTCCGCAGCGGCATCGGCCTCATGGATGAGGAGGGGACCGGTGCCCAGCACAACCTGCATTGATCCGGCGAGACCACCCATGACCAAAACACCCAGCAAGACCCAAGGGGAGCGGCAGAGATGAGGATCACCTGTCCCATTTGCGGCGAAAGGGACCGCCGCGAGTTCACCTATCGCGGTGCGGCCCTTCCGCGCCCCGCCGAGGATGCCGATCTCGACGCCTGGCATGCCTATGTGAACCTGCGCGAAAATCCCGCCGGTCCGCTGGATGAGCTGTGGCATCACGAGATGGGCTGCGGCGCCTGGCTCAAGGTGCGGCGCAACACGGCGACGCATGAGATCCATGAGGTCACGCTTGCATCGGACGCAGGGCTTGGAGGTGCGGCATGAGACTGCCCGGCAAAGGACTGATCGCGGGCGGCAAGCCTGTCACCTTTTCCTTCAACGGTCAGCATATGATGGGGCTGGAGGGGGACACGCTGGCCTCGGCCCTGTTGGCCAATGGGGTGCATTTGGTCGGGCGCTCGTTCAAGTACCACCGCCCGCGCGGCATCCTGACCGCAGGCAGTGAAGAACCAAATGCGCTGGTGATCATCGGGCGCGGCAGCCATCAGGACCCCAATGTGCGCGCCACTACGCAGGAGCTCTATGAGGGGCTCAGCGCGCGCAGCCAGAACTGCTGGCCTTCGGTTGAACATGATGTGATGGCAGTGAACGATCTGGCGGCGCCCTTCCTGGGGGCGGGATTTTATTACAAGACCTTCATGTGGCCCGCAGCATTTTGGGAAAAGCTGTATGAGCCGTTGATCCGCCGCGCGGCGGGGCTGGGCGCACTTAGCGGCGCGGCCGATACGGACGCCTATGAAAAGGCCTATGCCTTCTGCGATCTTCTGGTGATTGGGTCAGGGCCTGCCGGTCTGATGGCGGCGCTGACTGCCGCGCGTGCAGGCGCGGATGTGATCCTCGCCGAGGAAGACAGCCGCATGGGGGGGCGCCTTCTGGCCGAGGATGAAGAGGTGGACGGCATGCCCGCCCACTTGTGGGTGGCAGAGGTTCTGGAGGAACTCTCTGCCATGGAAAATGTGCGGCTTATGACCCGCACCGCCGTGACCGGCGCCTATGATCAGGGCACCTATGGCGCGCTGGAGCGGGTGGCCCACCACAAGCCGCGCCGCCATTCACTAAAAGACAGCCACCTGCCACGCGAATGCTTCTGGCGCATTGCCGCCAAACGCGCGGTGCTGGCGGCAGGAGCCATTGAGCGCCCGGTGGCCTTTCGCAACAATGACCGTCCGGGGATCATGACCGCCAGCGCGGTGCGCGCCTATCTCAATCGTTGGGGCGTGACACCCGGCGAACGGGTCACGGTCTTTGCCAACAACGATGACGCCCATCGCACCGCCCGTGATCTGGCGGCGGCGGGCGTGCATGTGGCGGCCTTGATCGACAGCCGCCATGATGCGCCGGACAGTGAAATGTTTCCTGTGATCAAGGGTGCGCAGGTCTGCGATGCGGGGGGGCGCAAGCGGCTGGAAAGCATCACGGTGCGCTCGGTCGCGGGCGAAGAGAAAATCCAGACGGACTGCCTTGCCATGTCGGGAGGCTGGAACCCTTCGGTGCATTTGACCTGCCATCTGAACGCGCGGCCCACATGGCGGCGCGATATTGCCGCCTTTGTTCCGACCCCCGGAGCCGTGCCGGGGATGGTGACGGCAGGGGCCTGCAATGGGGAATTCTCTACTGCCGGGGCGCTGCGCGAAGGGGCAAAGGCTGCCGAGCAGTCGCTTGAGGCGCTGGGCCTGAAAGCAACGGCGTCCGATCTGCCCCAGGCCGAGGATGATCCTTACCGGATTTCCCCGCTCTGGGAGGTGCCGGGCAAGGGGCGCGCCTGGCTCGATTTCCAGAACGATGTGACCGTCAAGGATGTGCAGCAGGCCGCGGGAGAAAATTTCCGCTCGGTCGAGCATATGAAGCGCTACACCACCCAAGGCATGGCGACGGATCAGGGCAAGAATTCGAACGTCGCGGCGCTGGCGGTGCTGGCCGATGCCACCGGGCGCAGCATTCCCGAAACCGGCACCACCACCTTCCGTCCACCTTTCGTGCCGGTCAGCATCGGCGCCATGGGGGCCGGGGCTGCGGGTCAGGGGTTCAAGCCGCAGCGGTTCCTCACCTCTCACAAGGCAAGCGAAGAGCGCGGCGCGCATCAGCTGGAGGTGGGCCTCTGGTATCGTGCGGCCTATTTCCCAAAGGCCGGGGAAACCAACTGGCGCCAGTCCTGCGACCGTGAAGTCACACTGGTGCGCAACCATGTCGGCATCTGCGATGTCTCGACCCTGGGCAAGATCGACATTCAGGGGCCCGATGCGGGCAAGCTCTTGGACTATGTCTACACCAATACCTTTTCCACCCTGAAGGTGGGGCGTGCGCGCTATGGCCTAATGCTGCGCGAGGATGGCTTTGTCATGGATGATGGCACCACCGCGCGACTGGGCGAGCAGCACTATGTGATGACCACCACCACTGCCGCCGCAGGGCAGGTGATGGCGCATCTGGAATACGTCAGCCAGGCGCTGCGCCCTGACTGGGACGTGCGCATCGTTTCGGTCACCGAACAATGGGCGCAGTTTGCCGTGGCCGGCCCCAAGGCGCGCGCGCTTTTGAATGCTCTGTTGGATGATGAGATCGACAGCGACAGCTGGCCCTTCATGGCCTGCGGTGATGTTGCCGTCATGGGCGTTTCCGGGCGCTTGTTTCGCATCTCCTTTAGCGGTGAGGAAGCCTATGAACTGGCGGTCCCGGCGCGCTATGGCGATGCGCTGTTCCGCGAGCTTGTCTCCCGCGCCGAAGGTCTGGGCGGCGGTGCCTACGGGATGGAGGCGCTCAATGTGCTGCGGATTGAGAAAGGCTTTATCACCCATGCGGAAATCAATGGCACGGTGACCGCCTTGGATCTGGGGATGCAGGGGATGATGTCGCAGAAGAAAGACTTCGTCGGAAAGCCGATGTCCCGCCGCGAAGGGCTGATGGCCGAGGATCGCGCGCAGCTGGTGGGCCTCAAACCCATCGGAGCGGTGAAACAGCTCACCGCCGGGGCGCATCTGTTCAACCCGGAGGAGCCGGTGGAGCGAATTTTTGATCAGGGTTATGTCACCTCGGCCTGTTTCTCGCCGACGCTGGGGCAATCCGTCGCGCTGGCCTTCCTCAGCCATGGGCGAGACCGGATCGGCGAAAAGGTCCGCCTGGTGGATCACATGCGCGGGATCGATGCCCTCTGCGAGGTGGTGGAGCCGCAGTTCTATGACCCCGAAGGAGGACGCGCCCGTGGCTGAACTCATTGCAAAAAGCCCCTGCGACGGTCTGCTGCCGGTCTCTGTCGGCGGCCTGACCCTCAGTGAAGAGGATCTGGGCCATCTGACCACGCTTGCGCCCTTCAAGGGGCAGGAGAAAGGCTTGAGCACAGCGCTGGAGGCGGCCCATGGCATGAAACTGCCCGCAGCCGGGCGCAGTACCGGAAAGACCGGCAATCGCGCGATCTGGTTTGGCCGGGATATGGTGCTGTTGGCCGGGCCTGCGCCAGATACGTCTTTGGCGGAACACGCGGCACTGACGGATCAAAGCGATGCCTGGGCCGTGGTGCGCCTTGACGGGGAAGGCTGCGAGGACGTCCTGGCCCGGCTTTGCCCCGTGGACCTGCGCAGCCAGACGTTCAAACGCGGCCACAGCGCGCGCACCGAGCTGCGCCATATGATGGCGTCCGTCACGCGCATCGGGGCAAACAGCTTTCAGATCATGGTGTTCCGCTCCTTGGCGCGGACCTTGGTGCATGATCTGAAAACAGCCATGGAAGCTGTCGCCGCACGCAGGTAGTCTTGTTGGATCACCGACTGATTCACGGAGCGTATCGATGATCCGCATTGCCCCTGCGATTTCACCAGTGGCGGCCCTTTTGGCTGTTGTCTTTGCCGCGCCTGTTGCAGCCGCTGAAACCAAGGAAGAAAGCTGCAAGTATCAGGGCCAGGTCATGGCCGCAGTGCAGGCCGCGCGGATGGACCGAGTGAAGCTCGAAAAGGTCGAGGAGGCGATCCTGGCCACTGAACCCGACTGGCCGGAGCAATACTCCAAAGCAATCCCGCAACTGGCGCAGCATGTCTATGCTATGAAACGGCGCGATCTTCGCAATGCGGATCTTGGGGCGGTCTTTGAACAGCAGTGCCTAGAGAACTGGGATCAGATCCAGGCGATGACCAAACAGCTGAAATCGAACTGACATGTCCTTGCCGCCCGGTTTCCTTGACGAACTGCGCACCCGCATCAGCCTGACTGATGTTGTCGGGCGCAAGGTCATGTGGGATCAGCGCAAGTCGAACATGGGCAAGGGCGACATGTGGGCGCCATGCCCTTTCCATCACGAGAAATCTGCCAGTTTCCACGTCGATGATCGCAAGGGCTTTTATTATTGCTTTGGCTGTCAGGCCAAGGGTGATGCGCTGAAGTTCGTGCAGGAGACCGAGAACGTCGGTTTTATGGAGGCGGTTGAAATCCTCGCGGGCGAGGCGGGCATGGAGATGCCCAAACGCGACCCCAAGGCGCAGGAAAAACAGGACCGCCGCAGCCAGCTTGCGGATGTGATGGAGCAGGCGGTGCAATTCTTCCGCCTGCAGCTCAATACCCAAGGCGGCAGCTCCGCGCGCGCTTATCTGGCGAAACGTGGTCTCACAGGCGAAGCCCTGCAGCGCTGGGAGATTGGCTTTGCCCCAGATGCCTGGCAGGGGCTGTGGGATCACTTGCGCGGCAAGAGCGTGCCTGAGGATCTGATCATGGGCGCGGGGCTGGCGAAGCCGTCCAGCAAGGGCGGCAAGCCCTATGACACCTTCCGCAACCGCATCATGTTCCCGATCCGCGATGCCCGCGGGCGCACGATCGCCTTTGGCGGGCGTGCGATGGATCCGAATGACAACGCGAAATACCTGAACTCGCCCGAGACGGAACTTTTTGACAAGGGGCGCAGCCTCTACAATCACGGACCGGCCCGCGCCGCGGCGGGGCGGGATGCGCAGCTTATCGTCGCCGAAGGCTACATGGATGTCATTGCCCTGTCTGAAGGGGGCTTTGCCTCTTGTGTTGCGCCACTTGGCACCGCGATCACCGAAAACCAGCTGATGATGCTCTGGCGGATGTCGGATGAGCCGATCATTGCACTTGATGGGGACAAGGCCGGGATCCGCGCGGCCATGCGGCTGATCGATCTGGCCTTGCCGCGCCTTGAGGCCGGGAAATCCCTGCGCTTTGCCATCATGCCCGAGGGGAAAGACCCGGACGATATGATCCGCAGCGAAGGCCCCGCTGCCGTGCAGGCGGTGCTGGATCAGGCCATGCCCATGGTGAAACTTCTATGGCAACGCGAAACCGAAGGCCGCGTCTTTGACAGTCCCGAACGCAAGGCGGCGCTCGACAAGGCCTTGCGCGAGAAGATACGCCTGATCCGCGATCCGTCGATCCGTAAACACTATGGCGAAGACATCAAGGAGCTGCGCTGGCAGCTGTTCCGCGGCAACCGTCCCGCGCGCGACGATGGCTTCACCCCGCGCCGATCTGCGGGCGGTGGCTTCCGCGATGGCGCGCGTGCTCCTTGGCGCGGGCAGGGGGCAGCGCCGGTGCCGCTGGCCACCACACGCAGTTCGCTACTGGCAGCAGCCGATGAGGCCGCGCTTGCCCGCGCCCGCGAGGCGGTGATCCTTGCGGTGGTGATTACCACTCCGTCCGTCATCCCCGAGTTCGAGGCCAACATAGAGCGCATGCTTTGCCCGGACCCGGATCTGATGGCGCTGCGGGACATGGCGCTGATGCATGGCATTTCAGCTCCAGATCGTCTTAAGGACGAAATTGAGTATTCTTTGGGGCCTCATGCCCTTGAAAACCTCTTTGCCCTGCGCCATGTGGCAATTGTCCCCTGTCTGCGCAAACCCGGCGATGAGGAGGCCGCGCGCCTGACGCTGGCCGAAGAATTTGCAAAACTCGAAGCGCTGAGGGGGCTGGACGCAGAACTGGCCGAAGCAGAAGAGGATCTGTCGGGCCTTGCAGATGAGGCGCTGACATGGCGTCTGAAACAAGCCGCTGAAGCCCGCAACAGGGCGGTGCGCAGTGAGAATGAAGACAGGGCACAGTATGACGTGGGCGAAAATGGCGCGCGGCTTGATCGCGAGGAACGTGACGCCTTTGGTGCCCTCCTGGATCGAATCGGCTTTTCCAACAAGTGACACACCTGAGAAAAATCGGTGTTTTCCTAAGGAAGAGCGAAAGAAAATTGGGTAAACGGGGTGACGAATCATTCGTTCCGGCTAATGATTCGCGCTATCCGAATCGCCCCAGCCTCTTAGAGGAGCAATGAATGGCCGCCAAAGACACTGACGAGCGTAAACCTGACGACCAGGAAGCCGAAATCTCTCTGGATATGAGCCAGACCCAGGTCAAGAAGATGATCGCAGAGGCTCGTGAGAAGGGCTATATCACCTACGATCAGCTCAATCAGGTTCTGCCGCCGGATCAGGTCAGCTCGGAGCAGATCGAGGACGTGATGTCGATGCTGTCTGAGATGGGCATCAACATCATCGAAGATGAAGAGGCCGAGGAGGAAGAGCAGAACAAAGGCTCGACCGAACTTGTGACCACTGAATCCAACCGCGAAGTTGCGGTGGCGGGGGCGGCGGCTGAAAAGCTGGACCGTACCGACGACCCCGTGCGCATGTATCTGCGCGAAATGGGGTCGGTCGAACTGCTGAGCCGTGAGGGCGAGATCGCCATCGCCAAGCGGATCGAAGCTGGCCGCAATACGATGATCGCGGGCCTGTGTGAAAGCCCGCTGACCTTCCAGGCGATCACCATCTGGCATGACGAACTTCTGTCCGAAGACATTCTCTTGCGCGACGTCATCGATCTGGAGGCCACATTTGGCAACCAGTTGGACGAAGACGGTGAGGTGAGCGAGCCGGTGGTCGACACTGGCGCTGTGGCCGGCGCGGCCAAGCCCGCCAAGGAAGAAAAAGGCCCTGAGCTCGACGCCGATGGCAACCCGATTGCCAGTGATGATGACGATGACGAGGATGAACAGGCCAACATGTCCCTTGCGGCTATGGAGGCCGCGCTCAAGGATCGTGTTCTGTCGACCCTGGACCGGATCTCGTCCGACTACGCTCAACTGAGCGAAATGCAGGACAGCCGGATCTCGGCGACCCTGAACGAAGACGGTTCTTTCAGTGCGCAGGACGAAAGCACCTATCAGGCGCTGCGGGCGGAAATCGTTGAGCTGGTCAACGGTCTGCACCTGCACAACAACCGGATCGAGGCGCTGATCGACCAGCTTTATGGCATCAACCGCCGCGTCATGCAGATCGACAGCGCCATGGTCAAGCTCGCCGATCAGGCCCGCATCAACCGCCGCGAGTTCGTCGAAGAATACCGGGGCCGTGAGCTGGATCCGAACTGGCTTTCGGAAATGTCCGAAAAGCCGGGGCGCGGCTGGCAGATGTTCATCGAGCGCTCCACCGACAAGGTCGAAGAGCTGCGCGCTGACATGGCGCAGGTTGGCCAATATGTGGGTCTCGATATCTCGGAATTCCGCCGTATCGTGCAACAGGTGCAAAAGGGTGAGAAGGAAGCCCGCCAGGCCAAGAAGGAAATGGTCGAGGCCAACCTGCGCCTGGTGATCTCGATCGCCAAGAAATACACCAACCGCGGGTTGCAGTTCCTGGACCTTATTCAGGAAGGCAACATCGGGTTGATGAAGGCGGTGGACAAGTTCGAATACCGCCGCGGCTACAAGTTCTCGACCTATGCCACATGGTGGATTCGTCAGGCGATTACCCGCTCCATCGCGGATCAGGCCCGCACCATCCGGATCCCGGTCCATATGATCGAAACGATCAACAAGCTGGTGCGCACCGGCCGTCAGATGCTGCATGAAATCGGCCGCGAGCCGACGCCGGAAGAGCTGGCCGAAAAGCTGCAGATGCCGCTTGAGAAGGTCCGGAAGGTAATGAAGATCGCCAAGGAGCCGATCTCGCTCGAAACCCCGATCGGGGACGAGGAAGACAGCCAGCTCGGCGATTTCATCGAGGACAAGAATGCCGTTCTGCCGCTGGACAGCGCCATTCAGGAAAACCTCAAGGAAACCACGACGCGGGTTCTGGCCTCGCTCACCCCGCGCGAGGAACGTGTTCTGCGCATGCGCTTTGGCATCGGCATGAACACCGACCACACGCTCGAAGAGGTTGGTCAGCAGTTCAGCGTGACCCGCGAGCGGATCCGCCAGATCGAGGCCAAGGCCCTGCGGAAACTCAAACACCCCAGCCGAAGCCGCAAGCTGCGCAGCTTCCTGGACCAGTGATCAAAGGGCGCCCCATGGGGCGCCTTTTCTTCCGATCTAAAGTGCTATTGGCCGGTTCTGTGAAAGGCTACTCAGTGGATGCAGTATCGCCGAAGGCTTTCCGCAGAGCGCCAATGTCCATCACGGCAGGAGTAAAGGCCAATGCTTCGATATCGGCATCCAGCACCTGCCTGCAATCGCCTGCCTTCGCTGCTTCGCGTGAAAGACCGTCGATGATGGGCTGATATTGCTCGGCAAAAGCACTGTTTTGAGGCTCTTGCGGGCGAAGGACCTCCAACAGACGCCCTGCACGGATGATCGGACAAATAATATCGTTCACTTCATTTATTCGACGCAGGGCAATGTCCCAGCCATTGAACTTGATCCCTTCTTCACGTGCTCCCCTAAACAGCATCAGCTGAGTGATTTTCTTGTCCAGAAAAGTTTCCAATTGTTTGGGAGCGTGCTGGCTATAGTAGACAGCATTGCCATAGAAGTCATCCCACCGGATCAAGTCACGACCGTCTCGATGGGAGCGGCGACTGAGAGATTCCAAGGCATGCGCCAGCTTGATCCACTGTTCAGGATTGTAGGGAGCAACCACAACTCTGCGCAAAATAAAGTCTACCTCTTGTTCCGGGCTGGGGGAGTTTTTGTCTGGGGTAAAGCGCCAACTGCTCTGTGTTTTCGTCACTCGGGTGGATGCCTGTGATAAGATATCAAGCAATTCCGGCGAATAGGGGTCATGTTCCAATGCTTCTTTCGCGCGCAACTTCTCTCGCTCCAGCATCTCGAAATACTTCGGGGCAAAGCCGTAGCGGTTTGCTGTGTTGTTGTCATAATATCGCGCGCGCCGCAGAGTATCAAAGCCATGTTTGTCACTGTAATCGCGTAGATATTCTGCGTCCTCCAGTGACTGGGGGTGGTTGTTCAGGCGAGCAATGAAAACCAGGTGGTCAAGATCGGGATCATTCTCTTCCTTCAGCAAGGCAAGTGCCATCCTCGGCCATTCTCTAATGGGATTGCGTTGAATCAGAAAAGCGATGTGGCAGTACCGCGTAGGGTTCTTGCGCTCGAGTTCCGCCAACGGGGCGTAGTGTTCACAGATGGCCTGCCCCATCTCGTAGCTGCCCCCATAACCCGGATGGGTGAAGGTGAAAGCTCTCTCGATGGTGCCCCAATTGGGGACATCCTGCATGGTCTGGTCGAATACTTCGAATGACCTTTGCTTGTTTCCACCCGTATTGCCCAGCAGTACAATCGCGTCAGATGCGGGGATCAGTTTGGGGTATTCTTCATAGGCCGCAAGCGCAAGTTCCAGACTGTCATGATGCAGTAGCCGGTGTTTCTCCATCGCTTCTGGATGGGTTTGACGGGCCGATTTGTTCCCACGAACGATCCACCCCGCGCGGTAATACACCCAGGCCTGTGCAACTTTTGCATAGGGCGAAGCGGGGTGTGCCTCTCGCCAGTTCCCGACAAATGCAATCAGATCAGGATGGGTGACCGCAAAAATACTGAAAAGGGCGCGCATATCATCGGCTGTGATTTCACCAGCCTCAAACGCTTGCTGCGCAACCTCTAGTTCGGTTTCAACCTGATCGACTTGCCGGTTGTATACGGCTTCCCTGAGTTGGGTCGCGGAAAGCAAAGTCCTTTCTTGTGCTGGCGCCATTTGGCCGACTAGACAGGCAGAGACCAATACTACCCATTTCAACATCTCTTTTCCTTTCGCATAATCACCCAGTCTGCGATCAGATTGTGGAAATATTTGGACGATACTGGCTGGGACGTGTCGTTTTGAGATTTCTAGGTTCTGTCCCCTCGCGTTAACCAATCCTCGGCCCCTCGCTTGCCCCCTTGGGCGTGCTTGCGTAAACTATTTGTTAAGAAATTGCATGTCGGGGGATATGATGTCTGTGACCCAGGGAACCGCTGCTGCGCTCACCGCTCTTGAAGAAAAGCTGCTGCATCTCAGCCACCTGACCGAGGCCAACCAGTTCATGGTCGAAGTCATGAAAGAGCAGGGCGAACATCTGAAATCAATCGACGCTGAAGAGGCGCGTTCCATGCTGCGCCTGCAAGCGCGCAAGGCATTCGGACCTGCAAGCGGTGAGGCTGAGAATCCCGAGGTTCTGGCCATTCTCGAACAGGCGCTGGGTGCGCAGGAAAGCGCTGAAATCATCCCCTTTCCAAAACGCCCGGTCTGACGCGGTTCTTGCCTGGCAGGGGGGATCCCTCAAATGGCGAGACTCCGCTGGCCTACGATTTTGTGAAGGCGCTAGGCCATTGCCTCTGCGGTTGCAGGATCTATCCTGTTGATCAGAACAGGGGGCATTTGCCATGAAACATGTTTTTGCGACCATTTGCTGCGCCATGATGGTGCAGCTTGCCGGGGCGGCACAGGCCTTTACCCTGCCCAATGGGGTAGAGGTCAATGCGGTCGACGATCTGGTGTTTGAGGTGGTTCCAAAGAGCTCCGGCACCTTGGATGACTTCTGGTGTGGGGCCTCTGAATATGCGCGCAGGGTCCTTGGCGCAGGATGGCGCGACACGATCTACGTTTACCGTGGACGTGGTGTCAGCCAGACCACAGGAAAACGCTCGGCGGTTCAGTTTACCCTGTCCAGCGAGAGGGCCCCTGACCTGCCTGCCGAAAGAGGCTTGCTCCGGCTTGGTTTGAAAGCGGGCGATTCCATGTCCGTGCAGGCGGCCCGCGGTCACTGCAACCAAAGGCCAATTCGCCCCTGAAACAGGTGGAGCAGGGGCAACAAGGCCAGCCTGTGAGAGGTGAAACATCATGAAAACAAGGTTTGGAAGCCTGTTGCTGGCAGCCGCCATTGCACTGCAACCCATGTCCGCTGACGCATGGTGGGCCTGGAACCGTCATGAGGTGCTGCCGGTGCAGGACGGGGTCTGGGAGGTCGTAAGTCGGGTCGGCAGTTCTCCGGCGGACTACTGGTGCGGTATCGGGGATTTTGCCATCCGGCAATTGCGCACCGGTGTGGCTCAGCGGATCTATGTTTGGGAAGGGGTTGGCCCGTCAGTAAACCGCCAGCAAAAGAGATCGGTCAAATTCGCTCTGACGCCGCCGCCGGGTGCGGACACGTCCACCGGCTATTCCCTGTCGGTCAAACGGCCCGGAGAAAACATCAGCGCCAATCTGGCCCGCAGTTACTGCTACAATCACTTCGACGATCCGGTCTTTCTGCGGCCCTAGAGCAAGCCTCTTGCGACACGCGCCGTGCTAAGGCATCTGTGGTCCCATGCAGACGGAATTCCAGATCGAAACAAACGGCCAGGGTCTATATGAGTTCACCCGTGATGTGCGGCGCTGGGTGCAAGGGCAGGATCTGCGCGCCGGGCTGCTGACGCTTTTTGTGCGTCACACCTCCTGTTCTCTGCTGGTGCAGGAAAACGCCGATCCCGAGGTGCAAGCGGACCTCAAGGCCTTTTTCGCCCGGCTGGTGCCGCCCAGCACGCATCCCTCCATGTCCTACTTGCGTCATACCTATGAGGGCCCCGATGACATGCCGGCCCATATAAAGGCGGCGATGATGCCGGTCAGCCTGTCCATTCCGGTTTGCGATGGGATGCCGGTCCTTGGCACATGGCAGGGCGTGTACCTGTTTGAACATCGCGATGCTCCGCATCTGCGCAAAGTCGCCGCACATCTAGCGTGAACCTCTTGATCTAGCGGTTCCATTTCACCTCTACCCAAACCATAGAGGCTCGCCTATACTTGTGGATAAGTGCGCCGGATGACGCGCGATTACAGGCATTTATCAACAAGGGGCCCAGCAGATGCGCTGTCCGTTTTGCGGAAATATTGACACTCAGGTCAAAGACTCTCGTCCGGCAGAGGACCATGTTTCGATCCGCCGCCGTCGCTTCTGCCCGGCCTGTGGTGGACGGTTCACGACCTATGAGCGGGTGCAGCTGCGCGATCTGGTTGTGGTCAAGACCAACGGCCGTCGCGAGGATTTTGACCGCGACAAGCTGGAACGCTCTATCCGTATTTCGATGCAGAAACGCCCGATTGATCCCGAGCGGATCGACCAGATGATCTCGGGCATTGTGCGCCGTCTGGAAAGCATGGGTGAGACGGATATCCCGTCCAAGATGATCGGTGAAATCGTGATGGAGGCCTTGGCTCGGATCGACACTGTTGCCTATGTGCGCTTTGCCAGTGTCTACAAGAACTTCCAGGCGGCCGATGATTTTGAAGATTTCGTGCACGAGCTGCGCCCCAACGCGCCGCCCGAAGAGTGATCTGACCGATGCAACGCTATGATCAGGCCATGGACGAAAGGGTCATGGCACTGGCCCTCTCGTTGGGGCGGCGCGGGCAGGGCAACTGCTGGCCAAATCCGGCTGTGGGCTGCGTGGTCGTCAAGGACGGGCGCATTCTGGGCCGGGGCTGGACCCAGCCCGGCGGTCGCCCGCATGGCGAAACCGAGGCGCTGGCGCAGGCCGGAGCTGCAGCGCGGGGCGCGACCGCCTATGTGACGCTTGAGCCCTGTTCGCACCATGGGCAAACGCCGCCCTGCGCGCAGGCCCTGATCGATGCGGGGGTTGCCCGCGTTGTGGCCGCCATCGGGGACAGCGATCCAAGGGTTTCGGGGCAGGGGTTCGAGATGCTGCGTTTTGCCGGCATCGAGGTCACCACAGGTGTCCTGGCTGAGGACGCCGCCCGCGATCATGCCGGGTTTTTCCTCAAGACCGAACAGGGGCGCCCTTTGGTGACGCTCAAACTGGCGGGCAGTTTCGACGGACGTATCGCCACCGGATCGGGCCAAAGCAAATGGATCACCGGTCCCGAGGCGCGCCGCGCGGTGCATGCCATGCGCGCCTCTCATGATGCGGTGATGGTCGGGGCGGGCACGGTGCGCGCCGATGATCCGTCGCTGACGGTCCGTGACCTTGGGGTCGCGCGGCAGCCGGTGCGGGTGATCGCCTCGCGCCATCTGGACCTGCCTTTGATGAGCCAGCTGGCCCGCACCGCAAAGGATGTGCCGGTCTGGCTCTGTCACGGGCAGGGCGCCGATATTGAGCGCCTGCGAGCCTGGGAAGGGCTGGGCGCGCGGTTGCTCCCCTGTGCCAGCCACGGGGTGCAGCTATCCGCCGCCGATGTGCTTCAGCAGCTTGGGCAGGCCGGATTGACGCGTGTGTTTTGCGAAGGCGGCAGCGCCCTTGCGGCCTCTCTTCTGGCCTTTGATCTGGTGGATGAGCTGATCGGCTTTACCGCCGGGATCGGCATTGGCGCCGAAGGGCTGCCGTCGATCGGGGCGCTTGGCCTTGGGCGACTGGATGAGGCCCCGCGGTTCGAACTGATCGAGACCCGCCCGATTGGCGGTGATGTCCTGCACCGCTGGCGGCGGGCTTTGGGCTAGGCCTGCCGGCTTCACCGCCACAGGTGGGCGGAGCTGGCAAAGAGGCCCTGTAGTTTCGATAGGCCGCGGTTGGCCAGCCCCGGCTTTGCCAGCTGCCCTTTGGCAAGGCGCTCTACGGCCACTTCGACGGGGCAGGGCAGACCTGTGATCGGGTCAAAATACCTCGGGTAGTCGATCAGAACCGCATGGGCGAGACCGGCCAGATCGGGGCGGGCCTTGCGCCAGGCGGGGGCGGAAATCTTATCATGCGTGAGGCCCCAGCCCGCATAAAAAGGTGAGCCGAGCACCGTGACCTTTACCCCCCTTAACAGGGCCTCGAACCCAAGGAGAGAGGTCATCGTCCAGACTTCCTGCACCTCATCGAGCAGCGCCATGGGATCGGCATTTTGCGCCACCACATCGGCAAGGTCTTCCGGCAGGATCTGCCCCTTGCGCAGCCCTGCTTCTACATCCGGGTGGGGCTTGTATATGATGACGGCATCGGGGTTTTCCGCACGCACCCGGCGCAAGAGGTCCAGATTGCTACGCACCTTGCCAGCGCCCGCGATGATCGAGGCATCGTCCTCTACCTGTCCGGGCACCAATATCCGGTGGCCGGGCGGCAACTCGGGGATCGCGCCGCCCAGATTGTACTTTGAAATACTGTCGCGCGTCAGGGCCTTGATCAGCCGTTCGGCACGTTGGTGTTCAGCATCACTCATGTCCTCGCGCTTTGCTATCAGATCATCCAGATCCGAAGGCTGGCGTGGATCATAGTAGATCCCTTGCCGGTCCAGGACCAGCGACAGGGGCGGCACCAGTTCCGCCCCCAGCCCGCGTGAGCGCAGAAATCCATCCTCAAGGCGAAAAGCCCCGGCGTGGGAGTGATCCGCCTTTGAGGCCCAGACCATCCAGTTGCGCCCGCTTTTCCGGGCCTTCTCCGGGTCTTCGGTGAACAGCACTTTCTTTTCGCCGCCAAAGAAGCCCTGCAGCGGCTTTCGCTTCCACAGGCGCATGCTTGAGGCGGCCCACCCCGCGCGGTCTTCGCGCCATGCGCGCACGCTGGCCTCCAGAGTGTCGATGACAGTCTCCAACTCGCACAACTGGTCGCGGAACGGATCGTACCAGGTGGGGTAGAGGATCATGGCACCTGTGAATAGCTGCGCCCGCGTCAGGCGGCGGGTGCGGCGCGGCAATGGCACTTCATCCTGCGTCAGCCCCCATCCTGCATAGAATGGCTGTCCAAAAACGCGCGGCTTGTGGCCTGCCAGAATGGCTTCGAACCCCAGTTGCGATGAGACGGTGTAAACCCCGACAGCCCCCTCCAACAGCGGCCAGGGCGAGACGGGATCGCTCAGCAGGGTGATCCGGTCGTTGGCGTCTTTGGGTCCGAAATAGCCGGGCCGGTATCCGGCGCGGGTTTCGGGGTGGGTCTTGATGACGATCCGTGCGCCCGGATTTTCCTCTTGCGCAAAGACCAGCATCTCGCGGAACCGTGCCGCATCGGCGCTTGATGCGGTGACCGAAGCATCGCCCTGCGCCTGGTCCACCACCAGCACATAGCCGGGGTCCGGGACAGGGGCCATTGGGGAAAAGGCGTTGTATTTGCTCAGATTCACGTCCATCAGCCGCCCAATGGCCGCGCGGGCACGGCGCATCATCTGGCTGTCATCCAGAGGGTGGCTGGCCAGAATCTGCTCCAGATCTGATGGGGTGGAGGGGTCGAAATGCACGCCCGATCGGTCCAGCAAGAGCCCCATGGGAGGCTCACCCGCGCGGCCCGGATGGACTGAGCGCAGAAAGGCGTCTTCCACTCTGAGAAGGTCCGCTTCGTGCTTGGCTGCTATGGCGCGGCCGCGGTGCGCGGTCGGAGAGTTTCCCCAGATCCCGACCATATCGCCGTCGCCGGGCAGGCCAAGCCGGATGTCATACCCGGCGAGAGAGAGAATGCGACGCAGGCGTTTTGGGGTCAGGAACCCGCCGTTGTAGACGAAAAGCCGGGACCTTTTGGCCCCGGCGTTGCTGTTGCCATGCGGCATGTCTTGCATGGATTTGCGATCACTCGACAATCGAAGCCGCGCTGGAGACCGAGCCGAGCGGCGTTACCAGCAGCGAAATGGTCTTGGTCCATTGGGCGTAGGGCGCCTCGGTCACATAAAGCGTGTCATCATCCCGGATCACGAAAT
Source organism: Pseudophaeobacter sp. (assembly GCA_027019165.1). Taxonomy (GTDB): domain Bacteria; phylum Pseudomonadota; class Alphaproteobacteria; order Rhodobacterales; family Rhodobacteraceae; genus Phycobacter. The sequence goes on along the minus strand of JALUXC010000024.1, from coordinate 500,793 downwards.
CGCGGGCAATGAAAAGACCGTTGGGCTGGGTCAGGTTCAGGACATAGACCATGCGCTGCGCGCCGATCAGATCGTTCCGGCCCAGAACCTGATTGGCGATTTCGGCGGGTTCATTGCGCAGCACAAAAACGCCTGTCGGGTCGGAGGCGGTGGAAATCAGGCCGCCGACCTGGGCGATCGCTTCGAGTGCCGACAGATCCTGGCTTTCGAAAGGCACGCGGGCCTGGGCGCTGGTTGCGCCAAGCGCGGTGAAGGAGCGGGTGTCTTCCTCGACCAGGATCTTGTCGCCGCCGCGCAGGGCGATGTCGAGTTCCGGGTGATCGTAGAGATCCTGGAACCAGATCTTGCCCTGGTTCTGACCGCGGATGACCGTGACCTGTGCGATTTCTGGCTGGATACTGACGCCGCCGGCCTGTGCCAGCATGGTGGCTAGGGTGCGGGTTGGGCGCTCGATCGGGTAAATGCCCTGTCCACCCACAGCTCCTGTCAGGCTGACTGTGGCACCGTCACCGGCAAGGCGACGCACTTGCACCTGGGGATCCGGGGTCTGGTCTTCCAGTTTCTTGGTGATCATCTCACGCAGCTGCTCGGGGGTATTGCCCGAGGCGCGCAGACGACCTGCATAAGGAACGAAGATGTAACCGGCGCTATCCACCTGGACCTCTTCCAGCGCGGTCGCGTTGGTTGCTTCGGCCGCCAGAAGGCCGTCATCGACGTTTTCCCAGATCGTCAGGCCCAGAACATCGCCCGGGCGGATCGTATCCGAAGTGAGCCGTCCGGCGGATGTGAAGCTTTCGGAGAAGCCAAGCGCAGGCACCACGGCGGTTGCCCGGGCCACACGATCATTGACCGAAACGATAAAAGCGTCGCCCTGTTTCTGGACAGAGCCGGCAAAGATCTGGCGTTTGTTGGGGCCTACTTTTGGCAAGCCGCAGGAGGCCACCAGCGAAAAAGCGGCCAGAATCGCGATGGGGCGCGCCCAGCGGAATGGGACGTGTGACACTGCTCGGTCTCCTCGACCTATTTTTGTTTTGCCTCAATTTTTTGGAATACCGTACCGCAATGGTGTTGGAAAATCCAGCCTCACGAGGCTTTTGGATCAGCTCACCACCCGCAACTGTTGCCGCGGCGCCGCTGTGCCCTGCTTCAGTGCATCATATGGGTCGTCGGGGGCCAGCATCATATCGACCACCTGACGCAGCAATTGGCGGCGCCCTTTGCGGGAGTAAAAGCCACCAGGCAGCTGCGAGGTCTCCAAAAGGAAACGTCTGTAGTCCTTGTAGGCACGGTTGTCGGGCCGCGCGGGAGTGGCAAAAAACTCTGGCAAGGGCTGCGGAGCGACAAACTCCGGTTTGTCGTAGACCGCACGGCCAAAGACCTTAAGCGGAATCCCGCGCCACAGGACCTGCTGCCCGGCGGTGGAATTCACCGTGATTGCCGTGCGCGCCTCGTTCAATAACTGCGCAAGCTTGCCGCCGCGCACGTAGTGAATGCGATGAGCTATGTCATGTTCGCGCGCCAGCCGGCGCACGACGCTGCGCAGCGGGACACGGCCATCCTCAAGCGGGTGGGCCTTTACCACAAGGTGATGATGGCGAGGGGCGCCAGTGGCAAAGCCGGTGATCACCTCCTCAAGGAAGTCGCTCATGCTGTCAAAAGGGGAATGCATCTGGAAAGAGCTGTCGTGTTCCAGCTGCAAAAGAGCCAGATGATAGGGAAAGCCTCCATTGCGGATCCGCCAGGTGGCGAGGCGCCGGTCGAGCGCCTGAAAGGGCATCAGCAAGAGGCGTTTGAGATAAAGCTGGAATTCCCGGGCCACGGGCAGGGCGCGGTGCGGGCGGAAGTTCTTGTAGCTTCGGTTCCAGAACATCACGAACCAATGATAAAGCGCGCCATAAAAGACGTGCTGACGCATGTCGCCCCAGTGCGACGGAGGCAGAGGCGCTTCCATGTCGGAGCGTTCCAGCGCGGCCTGCATCTCGGGCACCGACATTTCCATCAGGCGGGAATTGCCGTTTGAACCCTGCCGCTCGTATGTGACCCAATAGGGGCGCAGGTAGCCTTCCTCAAAGACATGGATAGTCAGGCCGCGCGTTTTGGCAAGGCGCACCGCCTCGGCATGGATCGGGCGGGTGTCACCGTATAGGACGATATCGGTGATACCGCGGTCATCGCAGATCTTTGCGAAGGTATCCGGCCAATCCTCGGGCGTGCCGCGATAGGGGATGTAGCTGGCTGTGTTCCGCCAGAAAATTCGGTCGCCTGCGTTAAAGCCCACCCGCCAGACCGCGCAGCCTGCTGCGCGCAGCATCGTGCCAAGACCGTTGAAAAACGGCCCGTGCGGCCCCTGCAGAAACAGGAAGCATCGACGCGGATCAGGATCGGTTCTGGACATCAGACAACTCTGGTTTTCCGAGATGTTACTGCGACATGGTTAACGAATGACTGGGGCGAAACTATGACCTGCCTCGCGCATCGGCAATCGCGCTTTTTGGGCGGGGATTTACCTGCGGCGCAGCCTGCGGAGGCTTGTGAAGCCCGCTGGCAGGCGCTACCTCTTTGCGCAAGGACGAACAGGCACGGAGCGCCCCACCATGTTTACAGGTATCATCACCGATGTTGGCAGCATTGCCGAGCTGGAGCAGCAGGGCGATTTGCGTGCGCGGATCAAGACCGGGTACGACACTTCAGGCATCGACCTTGGCGCCTCGATTGCTTCGGACGGCGTCTGCCTGACGGTGATTGAACTGGGGCCGGACTGGTATGATGTGCAGATCTCGGCCGAGACAGTCTCAAAGACCAACATCGGCGCCTGGAGCGTCGGCAAGCGGGTCAACCTGGAACGGGCCCTGAAGGTGGGCGATGAACTCGGCGGCCATATCGTATCGGGCCATGTGGATGGCGTGGCTGAGGTGGTGGAGATCAGGGACGAGGGTGACAGCACCCGCGTGACCCTACGCGCCCCGCAGGAGTTGGCGCGCTTCATCGCGCCAAAGGGATCGGTTGCGCTCAATGGCACCTCGCTGACGGTCAACGATGTAGAGGGCTGCGATTTCGGCATCAACTTCATCCCGCATACCAAAGAGGTAACCACCTGGGGTGACGTCAAGCTGGGCGATCAGGTCAACCTCGAGATCGACACACTGGCGCGTTACGTGGCGCGCCTCGCGGAGGCCGGGCAATGAGCGGGGCGGGGATCGCCGGGATCGGCCACAACAACGGTCCAAGCATGGAGGCCGGGCGCGTCTGGCGCATTCATGCCTGGAAGAAGGCCCAGAAAAAGCTGATGCCGAACACCATCCCGAAGCTGGTCCTGCAGATGCGGATCCGCCGGGCGGCAGAGCTGGGTATGGACTATAAGACCTACGCGCGGGTGCGGCAGACCTCGGGACAGGACATCACGGGGCTGCTGTTCTCGTCCAACGCGCTGCGCATCATCGCCTATGGTGCCCATATGCCGGATGCCGAGCGGCGCGCGCTGGAGGCTGTGAAGAACTCCAGCAAGCTGGCCTTGGTGCACCGTCCCAACAGCCCTGAGGCGGTTCTGGCCGCGCATCCGGTGCTGGATGCGGCGGGGGCGGCGCCGATGTTCAATGAAAGCTGGTCGCAGATGCGTGCCCGCGTGCAGGATCTGATCAAGAGCCAAGGCCTGCCGGGGGCTTCGGTGGTTGTGATCGGTGATGCGCCTTTGGAAAGCGAGTGGAGCACAGCAGCCCGCGCCGCCGCCTATCTGCCCGCGGGTGAGTATTTCCAGCATCATTCCATCTGAGAGCGGCCCCTTGCGCAAAGGGGGCGCTCCCGCCCCCTGCGCCAGCATCAAAGATGCAGGACCCAGGCGTTGGGCCGGGCGCGCCGCTGGTGCGGCGCGGATCACCACATGTCGCCGACAGTATAGCCCCTGGGGAACGGATCACTTGGGTCCAGCGTGTAGCTGGAAAGGCCGTAGATCCAGCCTTGACCGGACAACGTCGGCACGATGGCCGGGTAGGGGCCGACCTCGGTTTCCTCCACAATGCGGCCGGTGAAGGTGGTGCCAAGGGGGCCTGCGTTCACATAGTCCTGCCCAATGGAAAGCTGCCCCTTTGCATGCAGGACCGCCATCTTTGCGCAGGTCCCGGTGCCGCAGGGAGAGCGGTCGAGGATACCGCTGGCGTCCTGCGGACGGGCAGGGTCAAAGGCGCCGGTTGAGATCGTGATGGCGCCGCGCCCGTCAGCGCCCTGATCAATCGGCGCGCCCCAGAGGTTGGTGATCGTGGGGCCGGTGATTTCGGGATTGTCCGGGTGGGTGACGGGTAGCTGCTCGGCTGTGGCATGGCGGATGGCTTCGCTGACGCGGGTGATCTCCCTGCCGTTCTTTGCGGCAAGATCCACCCCCAGCCGGTCCGCATCGGCCAGAACGAAGAACATGCCGCCCCAGGCCACATCGACGGTGACGGTGCCGAGGCCTGCGACCTCGACACTCGCCTCCAGATGCATGGCAAAGGCGGGCACGTTGCGAAATGTGACACGCGTCACCTTGCCATCGCGGCAGTCGGCGCGCACGCGGATCAGCCCGGCGGGGGCCTCCAATGCCAGCTCGGTCACCGGTTCCACCATTGGCAGGATCCCGGTCTCAAGCAGGACAGTCACCACGCAGATGGTGTTGGAGCCGGACATTGGCGGGTATTCGGTCTGCTCGAAGATGATGAAGCCCGCATCGGCCTCAGGGTGGCAGGGCGGTACCAGCGCATTGCCGCAAAGGCCGGGATTGCCGCGCGGTTCGTGCAGCATCATCAGGCGGATCTCGTCATGATTGGTGGCCATGTCCTGCATTTTCTCAAAGACGCTGGTGCCCCGCAAAAGGGGCATGCCGCCGGTGATCACACGACCAGGTTCACCCTCGGCGTGGGCCTCATAGGTTTGCAGAATACGGGAGGCGCGCATGGGCTGGGCTTTCACTGATGTCTGGTAACAGGACGCTAGCAGCCATTTGCGCATCTGCAAACGTCGCGTTCCCGATTTCAAGAGAGCCATGCGGGCTGGCCTTTGGCGCGCACCTGGGCTATCTCGGCTGCCAATGTGGCAGGCCGCTGGTGCCTGCGGTATGGATGATGAAAGGCCGGGACATGAGCTTTGAAACACCGGGGCCGGTCGAGGCCCGTCTACGCGACGCGATCAGCCCGATCGAAGAGATCATCGAAGAAGCGCGCCAGGGGCGTATGTTCATCCTTGTGGACCACGAGGACCGCGAGAATGAGGGCGATCTGGTGATCCCGGCTGAGTTTGCCGATGCCGATGTCATCAACTTCATGGCCACCCATGGGCGCGGGCTGATCTGCCTGCCGATGACCGCCGAGCGCATTGATGCCCTGGGCCTGCCGATGATGGCGGTCAACAACTCCTCGCGGCATGAAACCGCCTTTACCGTGTCCATCGAGGCGCGCGAAGGGGTTGAGACGGGGATCTCGGCGGCCGACCGCGCGCTGACCGTCGCCACCGCGATCAATGAGCAGAACACCATGGCGGCTATTGCCACACCGGGGCACGTTTTTCCGCTGCGTGCAAAACGCGGCGGCGTCTTGGTGCGCGCGGGCCATACCGAGGCTGCGGTGGATATCTCGCGCCTTGCCGGGCTGCACCCTTCGGGTGTGATCTGCGAGATCATGAAGGAAGACGGCACAATGGCGCGCCTGCCGGACCTGGTGGAGTTCGCAGCCAAGCACGGCCAGAAGATCGGCACCATCAGCGATTTGATCGCCTACCGGGCGCGCAACGACAATCTGGTGACAGAAACCTCGCGCGAGACGGTCACGTCAGAATTCGGCGGCGACTGGGAAATGCGCCTGTTCACCGACCAGACCCACGGGGTTGAACATGTGGTGATGATCAAGGGCGACATCACCACCCCCGAGCCGGTTCTGGCCCGCACCCATGCGCTGCATGAGGCAACGGATATTCTGGGTCTCGGTCCCAAATCCGCCCGCCAACTGCCCCGCGCGATGGAGATCATCGCCGCCGAGGGGCGCGGGGTCGTCACCCTGTTCCGCCAGCCGCGCAATGCGCTATACGCCTATGATGACGACGGTGACCGTACCGTGACGATCAAACAAACCGGCATCGGGGCGCAAATCCTGTCGAAGCTTGGTCTGAAGGATCTGATCCTGCTGACGGATTCGCCCTCGACCAAATATGTGGGCCTTGATGCCTATGGGCTGTCGATTGTCGGCACCCGTCCCATTCTGAAGGAAGAGTGATATGGCCGGACATGAAAGCCACTACATCCTGCCGCGTCCCAGCTTTGACAAGCCGGTCAAACTGTTGATCGTGGTTGCGCCTTACTACAAGGATATCGCCGACAATCTGGTGGCAGGCGCCAAGGCCGAGATCGAAGCGGCGGGCGGCACCTGGGATCTGGTTGAGGTTCCCGGCGCGCTGGAGGTGCCCACGGCGATCTCGATTGCGGACCGGACCTCGAATTTCGACGGCTACGTGGCGCTGGGCTGCGTGATCCGCGGTGAGACCACCCATTATGACACCGTCTGCAACGACAGCAGCCGCGCGATCCAGTTGATGGGGCTGCAGGGACTGTGCATTGGCAACGGCATCCTGACCGTGGAAAACCGGACCCAGGCGGAGGTGCGCGCGGACCCGGCGGATCAGAACAAGGGCGGCGGTGCTGCCGCTGCGGCCTTGCATCTGATCGCACTCACGCGTAAGTGGGGCGCCCAGACCAAGGGAGTCGGCTTCAAGGCGCCTTCCGATGCCATCCAACTGGCTGGAAAAGATCTGGCCAGCATAGATAACGGACCCACCACAGCATGAGCACCTCAGGCGGCGCCCGCAAGGGCAATGGCAAGACCCAGATGAAATCGGCAGCGCGGCTTTATGCGGTGCAGGCTCTGTTCCAGATGGAGCAGAGCGGGCAGACTTTTGATCAGGTGATTGTCGAGTTCGAGGATCACCGCTTTGGCGCCGTCTATGAGGGAGATGAGTACGCCGAAGGCGATACCGGTCTGTTCCGCAAGCTGGTCGAGGATGCGGTGAACTATCAGGCCAGGATCGACCAGATGACCGACCGGGCGCTGGTGGCGAAATGGCCGATTGCGCGCATAGACCCGACCCTGCGGGCCCTGTTCCGGGCGGCCGGCGCCGAGCTGGTGCAGGCCGACACACCTGTCAAGGTTGTGATCAATGAATTCGTCGATGTGGCCCGTGCCTTTTTCCCCGAAGGAAAAGAGCCCAAGTTCGTCAATGCCGTGCTGGATCATATGGCCCGCGAGGCACGCCCAGATGCGTTTTGACGCTCTCAAGATGTGACGAATGAAAGGGCGCGGTGTACCGCGCCTTTTTTTCATCCTTGCGCAGATCGGACAAATTCCGCCGATTGCATGTATTCTCTCTACATTTCGCTGGACCCTTCTTGCGTGGATGCTAACATTTCCTCATGCCAAACGGAGGGAATCTGATGCCAGAACTCGTTCGTCTTTATATCCGCAACGTGGCTTTGGGCTTTGCTATTGCAGCCGTGTTTGTCGGGCTGCTGTTGTGGTTTAATGTGATGAACCTCTGGGGATTGGTGAGCACCTCCGATGTCGGGCCTCTGGCCGTCGGTATCTTGTGGTTCATGAACGGGATTGTTTTCGCCGGAGTGCAGTTTGCCTTTGCGGTGATGTCCCTGGCCGAGAAGAAAGACGGCCCGCGCGGCGGTACGCCAGTGGCGCATCACTTCGAGCCGATCCGCGTCGAAGCGACAGTACCTGCGAACCGCGCCCGCAAAGGACGCGCCCGCTACTAGGCAAGGCTCAATACTTGGAAATGCGTGCCGGGTTTGGCTCGCACTTCCCGATGCTTTATCCAAGTCATGTCTACGCGAACCCGCCAAGGACGGGGCCCTTGCCTGGCGGCTGCCAAATGCAAGAGGAGGCTTGGAAAATCCTGGCCGTTTTGCCGGTGTTTTGGCGTGGACTGATCCAGATCAATAATACATATTGAATGTCGAATATAATTTCGGGGACTCACCTAAGGCAATCAAAGAGGCCCCAAATGTTCCGTCTCGCATTCATCTTGCATCTGTTCATTGGCTCTACCCTTGCTGGCAGCGCGGTAATTGCCGCGCTGACCATGGGTCAGGATAGCCTGCAGCCAATTCTGATTGCCGCGGCAATCGGGTTTCTGGCCGCTTTTCCGGTGACGTGGCTGGTTGCCCGCAAACTTTATGAGCGGGTCTGACGGCCTATCGCTCAGAGCTTTTTCTGGATGTCCGTGGCGGCCTGCTCAATGGCTGTGCCAGCTTTGTTGATGTCCCGGCCTGCGCCCTTTGCGGTCTCGCAGGCCGCAAGCCCCATCAATGCGATCCCGGTCAGGATGTACTTGAGCATTCTGGTCTCCGTTCTTTCGTCTCAAAAAAGCCTGTTTGCGCATCTAGCACTGTTTGCGTGTCGCAGCCAGAGGTGCGGCCGGTGTCTCCGTGCCTCGCCATTTCCTGCGAGTTTCTTGATGAAGGTCAATGTCCTAATTTGATCTTTGGGAGAAAACCCCAGCGAGAACAGACCTTGGGAGGCAATCACCTATGACAATTCAACAGCGAAAAGAGACGTTGGAGGCGCGCCGGAACGTTCTGACCGGACATCTGGTCGAGGTTGAACACGCGCTGGATGCTCCCATGCCCAAAGACTGGGAGGACCGCTCCTCCGAGCGACAGGGAGATGAGGTGTTGGAGCGGCTTGGAAATGCGGAACTGGATGAGCTGCGCCAGATTGACGCGGCGCTTGCGCGGCTGGAAGAGGGATCCTACGGCTATTGCCAGATCTGCGGCGACGCGATTTCCGAAGAGCGCCTGGATCTGATCCCGGCCACGCCCTTTTGCAAGAAATGTGCCAAATAGTCGGCATATGCCCATTCGAGGCGGCAAGCTCGCTTTTCTTTTGGCGAAGCCGGGCCTAAAGCTGCGCAGGACAATCTGACAAGGAACCTTCCTCATGCCCTGCGCCCTGTGTTCGGCCGATGCGCCGCTTTTCTTTCATGACGTTCCGGGCGGACCGGAAGGGGCCGGGGTCGAGATCTGCGACACCTGCAGGTCGCAGATCGATGGTGATCTGGACCCGGCCCACTGGCGCTGCCTGGCAACCTCGATGTGGTCCGAAGAGGCAGCAGTGCAGGTTCTGGCGGCACGGCTGTTGAGCCGTCTTCAAGATCAGGACTGGGCACGGGATCTGTCTGAGCAGCTTTGGCTTGAGGATGAAACCCGTGCCTGGGCTGAAAACACAATGCCTGACGCGGCCCTCCACAAGGACAGCAATGGCGTGCCTTTGTCGCAAGGCGATACCGTTGTTCTGATCAAGGACCTGCCGGTCAAGGGCGCCGGGTTCACCGCAAAGCGCGGGACAGCGGTGCGCGGAATTTCACTGGTTTCCGACAACCCGGCCCATATCGAAGGGCGTGTCGAGGGGCAGCGCATCGTGATCCTGACCCAGTATGTGAAAAAGAAATAGACGCATCCCAGCATCTATGGCGCAATTTCACAAAGCCACCGTTGCCGAGGGTTTCGCGATGTGGCACAACCTCACTTAACAGACTGAACAGACGAGTTTAGCAGATGACTGACTTCGCCGAACGTCGCCGCATGATGGTGGACACCCAGGTCCGGCCTTCGGATGTGACGAAATACCCAATTATCGAAGCCATGCTGGCGGTGCCGCGCGAGAGCTTTGTGCCCGATGCGCAGCGCGAAGCGGCCTATGCGGACCAGAACCTTGATCTAGGTCAGGGGCGTGTCCTGCTGGAACCGCGCACGCTTGCCAAGGTTCTGGATGCACTGGATGTTCAGGGCGATGAGCTGGTTCTCGACGTAGGCTGTGCCCTTGGCTATTCGACCGCTGTGGTGGCACGTGTGGCCCAGATGGTGATCGGTGTTGAAGAGGACGAGGACATGGGCCGGGACGCCCAGGAGCAACTCTCCGAGGTCGGCGCAGATAATGCCATCGTCCATGTCGGCTCATTGGTTGAGGGTGCCGCAGAGCATGGCCCTTATGACGTCATCATGATCGAAGGCGGTGTCGAGGACATCCCTGCCGCGCTTCTGGATCAGCTTCGCGAGGGCGGACGGATTGCCGCCATTTTCATGAGCGGCGCGCTTGGGGAGGTCAAGATTGGCTACAAGACGGCTGGTAAGCTGTCTTGGCGTTTTGAATTCAACGCCGGCGCGCCGGTCTTGCCCGGGTTCGCGGCCGAGCGTGAGTTCGCGCTCTGACCCGGTTCTCCTGAGAAGACACTTGCGCCCTCAGAACGGGGGCGCAGGATCAAAAACCAACCGCGGCTGGCGGCGCGGCAAACGATAAGGCAACCGATGCGAAAAATTTTCCCGGTGGAGTTTTTGAAAACGTTTGTAAGTGCTGGCGCTATGATCGTGGCTCTGTCCGCGGCTGGGGGCGCGCGTGCCGACAACCTCTCCGATGCGATGATCGGGGCCTATAAGACCAGCGGTCTGCTGGAGCAGAATCGGGCCTTGTTGCGGGCGACCGATGAAAGCGTCGCAGTTGCGGTTGCCCGGTTGCGTCCGATTGTTGATTTCGCGCTGACGGCAAGCCACCGGTACAGCCGAGGCCCGACGACGTTTGGTTTTTCCGATGACGACACCAACACGCTTGAGGCGGGTGTCAGCCTCGAATGGCTTCTCTATGATGGTGGCGCGTCAAAACTGAGCCAGCTGGCGGCACAGGAAACCGTTCTGTCAACGCGCCAAAGCCTTTTGGATATCGAACAGCAGGTGTTGTTCTCTGCGGTCCAGGCCTATGTGAACGTTCTCTTGCAACAGGACACCGTACGGCTGCGCAGCAACAACCTGCGCCTGTTGCGCGAAGAACTGCGGGCCGCGCAGGATCGCTTTGAGGTTGGCGAAGTCACGCGTACCGACGTGGCCCTGGCGGAAAGCCGAGTGGCCGGCGCGCGGGCCAACCTGACGCAAAGCCAAGGCGATCTTTTGGAAGCCAAGGCGACCTATGTGCAAGTGGTGGGATCCCCGATCAACGTGGTTGCCGGTCAGCCGCCGTTGCCGCAGCGGGTTGTGTCTTTGCAGTCTGCCGAGGCGGTTGCGATGCGCAACCATCCCAGCCTTCTGGCCCGCCAACACGCTGTGAAAGCGGCGGAGCATACTGCCTCAAGCTCTGAAAAAAATCTGGGGCCAAGCGTGCGCTTGCGGGCCGACGCGGGACATTCGATCAACTTCGATGGCGGCGCTGACTCAGACACTTCGGGGATCAGCCTAAGCCTTACCCAACGACTTTATGGCGGCGGGTCTCTCGCTGCGGCGCGCCGCGCGGATATTGCCCGTCTTGATGCTGAAAAGGGTGCGTTGATTTCGACCCAGCGCGCTGTTTCTCAGGCGGTAGCTGCTGCCTATGTTTCCCTTGAGGCCGCGCGGGCGAGCCTTGTGTCCTCGGTTGAACAGGTCCGGGCCGCGCAGGTGGCCTTTGACGGTATCCGCGAAGAAGCGACCCTGGGGGCCCGCACGACTCTGGATGTTCTGCAGGCGGAACAAGAGCTGTTGAATGCTCAGACGGCCCGCGTTCAGGCCCGGGCCAACGAAGCGCTTGCGGCCTATCAATTGCTTCAGGCACAGGGTCTGCTGACTGCCGAGCATCTGGGGTTGGCCGTTGAGATTTATGACCCAACCCTGTACTATAACCTCGTCAAGGACGCACCTGCCCATATCAGCACCCGTGGCAAGGATTTGGATCGGGTCATGAAGGCCCTTGGCCGCAACTGATGCCGCGAGGCGGCCGGTAAAAACTGAAAATTTACCGTAATTGTTGTGTGGCCGCCCTTCGGCGGCTACACTTTCGTCATAGGCAAAAGTGGTGTTGAACAAGACATGTCCGAACCCGTGACACAGGCAGAAATAGAAGATGTGCTCTCCTCCATCCGCCGTCTGGTGAGTGAGGATGCGCGTGAAGCGCAGGCCGAGAGCAAAAGCGCCGCCGCCGAGGCGACGCCCGTGGCCTCTGATCGTCCGGACGAGGGCAAATCGGCGCCGCGCCTTGTTCTGACGCCTGCCTTGCGGGTGTTGGAAACCGCCGATGCCGGTGAAGACGATGCCGGTGAAGACGATGAGGTTGAGGCACGGATCGACCCCTCGTTTGAGACGGATGACACTGCGGAGACAGCAGATCGGGGCGTTTTAGATTCAGATGATGCGGTGACTGAGCCGGATAGCCTGTCGCACGAAGCTGTGGAGAAGGCTGCGTCATTTGCCGCCGCTACTGGTGAAGACAGGCAGGCCCGAGAACACGCAACGGAGCAGTCTGAGGATGACGCCCCGTGGAAAGATCCCTGGGCGACCCTTTATCAGGCGGCAGGGGTACAGGAGGCGGGTACCGACGTTTTTGGCGACGATCGAGCCGCGGTGCCAGAGCCGGTCTGGGAGGCGTCTGAACGGGTTTCTGCTGTGGTCCAGAAGATCACCGAGCTTGAAGCCAAGGTTGCGCAATCCAAACAGCAGTGGGAGCCGGATGGCCTCTCGAGCGATCCCTATGCCGGGTCGAACATCGAGACCCTGCAATGGCAGGACCACGTCGAAGATGAAGCCGCGGAAATTCTGAGCGGGTTTGATCCGGATGGGGCTGCGCATCTGGCCGATGGGGGGCTGCAGCATCCTGAGAGTGAAACCCAGGATGATTTTGCCGATGAGGCCTACGGCGATCAGGAACAAGAAGCGGAGATGGCCGAGAAGATCGTGGAAGAGGCAGTGGCTTCGGAAGCTTTCGAAACGCTGTCCGGTGATGATGCGTTCCTTGATGAGGAAAGCCTTCGGGAGATGGTTGCAGATATCGTGCGTGAAGAGCTGCAAGGCGCGCTTGGGGAACGGATTACCCGCAATGTGCGCAAGCTGGTGCGGCGTGAAATCCACCGGGCGCTGGCCGCTCAGGATCTGCTCTGAGGGCAATGGTCATTCAACGTCTGCCACGATTGGTGTTCTGAGCTGACAGGGTGTCAGACAGGGCGTTGGGCGCCAGTATTTGCCTTTGGCTGCTGTCTGTGGTCGTGGGTTTGTCATCGCGAGGCAGTCCCGCCCGGATCGGGTGTTTTCAACCCCCTCTCCCGTTGGGCCCGGCGCCGCGCTGCGCGCGGCGAGCCGCCTATTGAGGTCAGTCCGGGCGCGCTACGACCTGCGACAGGTCCAGAAGGTGATCGAGATCCATATACCGCTCCAGATGTGCAGCAAGGTCATCCAGCGCCGCATCTACGCCATCCTCATAGGATGTGCGGCTTTCATGTCCGAGACCTTTCAGAAAATCTGAGCGGAAAGCATCGGAGCTGAACAGCCCATGCAGATAGGAGCCGCGTACGCGTCCGTCACGCGAGGTGGCGCCTTCGGGGCGCCCACCCAGGCTGAGCCATGCTCTGTTGCAATCCGGCCCCGTGGTGCGGCCCATGTGGATTTCATAGCCCGAGACGGGCAGGGCGCCCGTCAGCGTTTCGGCTTCGGTGAGGGTCACGCGTTTATCGCCTGCCATTGTCGTGTGTACATCCAGAAGGCCAAGGCCCTCGACCTTGCCGGGGCGGCCATCAACGCCGTTCGGATCGTCGATTGTTTTGCCCAACATCTGATAGCCGCCGCACAGCCCCAGCACATGGCCGCCGCGCCGGTGGTGGGCGAGGATGTCGATGTCCCAGCCCTGGGCGCGCAGATAGGTGAGATCGCCAATGGTGGACTTGCTGCCGGGGATCAGCACAAGGTCGGCATCGCCAGGCAGGGCGCGACCGGGCGGCACGATCTCGACCGTGACATCCGGCTCGGCAGCCAGCGGATCGAGGTCGTCGAAATTGGCCATGCGCTCAAGCTGGGGCACCACCACCTTACAGGCGCCCCCCACGCGCGAGGCGATGTCCATCATATCCTCGGCGGGGAGTTTCCAGGCATCCCAGAACCATGGGATGACACCGAGTGACGGCCATCCCGTGCGCGCGACGATATCATCCCGACCGCCGTCAAAGAGGCTGAGATCGCCGCGAAAGCGGTTCACGGCAAATCCGACGATGAGCTCAAGGTCTTGCGGCTCCAGCACTGCCTTGGTGCCGACGATCTGCGCGATGACGCCGCCGCGATGGATGTCGCCGACCAGCACCACTGGCACATTCACGGCGCAGGCAAATCCCATATTGGCAATGTCACCCTTGCGCAGGTTGGTTTCAGCCGGGGAGCCCGCCCCTTCGATCAGGACAAGGTCGGCATCCTGAGCCAGCCGGAAATAGCTTTCGAGGGCGGCCTCCAGCAGGCCTGACTTGTCGCGCATGAAGGACCCGGCCGCGCGGGTGCCGCGCCGTTTGCCCTGCACGATCACTTGGGCGCCGGTGTCTGTTTCGGGCTTTAACAGCACCGGGTTCATGTCGGTATGCGGCGGGCGCATGGCCGCACGGGCTTGCAGCGCCTGGGCGCGGCCGATCTCGCCCCCTTCGGGAGTAACGGCGGCGTTGTTGGACATGTTTTGAGGCTTGAACGGAGCCACGCGCAATCCGCGCCGCGTAAAGGCCCGCGCCAGACCTGCCACCAACATGGATTTGCCAACATTGCTGCCAGTGCCTTGGATCATCAGTGCCCGCGCTGCCATGCGATCTGCCTTGCTCTTCACTTGGGTTCGTGCAGACAGTTGCAATGTGAGCGGGCGCAGGTCAACGGCTATCGCAGCGATTATGGGATCAGATGCACCACCCGATTGTGGTGCGGAGCACAGTGCCGGTGCACAGGCCTCTGCACAGGGGCCGGTGCACGGGGGAGTGCACGAGAGGTGTACAAGAGGTGCACGGGTATCACAGCCTCGCGACAGGCAGGCCGCAAAAGAAAAACGCGCCCCCCAGGACGCGCTTTTCTGTTCATTGTTTTTCGGCGGCTTTGTTCAGGCAGCTTCCGCCTGAGCCGCGTTGCGGCGCTCGCTTTCCTCGCGCGACAGGGCGACAGAGGTGCGCACACCGCGACCGACGAATTCCATCAGCCCAGCGACCACGCGCTCGTTCGGGTCAATCCCGGCGCAGGACAATACTTCGCGCCCGTCGCGCGAACGCGCCCAGCGGGCGATCTGCTCAGGCCCATTTCCATATTTCTTGTCATCGGCGATGGCGTCATCCAGCGCTGCCAGGACCACAGCTGCAAAAAGCTTGCGTGCGCGGTTGCCCTGTTCGTTGTTGTAAGCGGTGCCGTCAACGAAATCTCGCATCCCGTTTCCTTTGTTGTTCTTGCTATTGCAATTTCGGCGTGACGCTCCTTATGACGGAACTGTGACGATTCGGGTAGCCCACAAATGCATAGCTTTCATGCAAATTGCGCATAGCTTTCCGACCTTGCACACGACATATCGTTGTCTTGCCAGCCGACTCATCGCCAGATATAGGGGCGGTTAAGAGTTCATCAACCACCCGAGAGGGATTTTTCCGATGCCCAAGATCAACGGTAACGAAATCCGCCCTGGCAATGTTCTGGAGCACAATGGCGGTCTGTGGGCCGCTGTGAAGGTCGATCACGTCAAGCCCGGCAAGGGCGGTGCCTTTGCCCAGGTCGAGATGCGCAACCTGCGCAACGGCTCCAAGCTGAACGAACGCTTCCGCAGCGCCGACAAGGTCGAACGCGTGCGCCTGGAGCAGAAAGATCAGCAGTTCCTGTACGAGAGCGACGGCATGCTGGTCTTCATGGATGCTGAAACCTATGAGCAGATTGAATTGCCTGCCGATCTTCTGGGCGACCGCCGTCCGTTCCTTCAGGATGGCATGACCATCTTGGTCGAGTTCTACGAATCCGAAGCCTTGAACGCGACCTTGCCG
Organism: Pseudophaeobacter sp.; assembly: GCA_027019165.1. Classification (GTDB taxonomy): domain Bacteria; phylum Pseudomonadota; class Alphaproteobacteria; order Rhodobacterales; family Rhodobacteraceae; genus Phycobacter. Next base: position 485,004 of record JALUXC010000024.1, on the reverse strand, counting down.
CAAAAAGTGACCTGCAAGATCGTCGAGACGGAGCCAGTGGTCAAAGGTCAGACCGCGGCCAACTCCTTTAAGCCGGCCATCCTGGAAAACGGCGTCAAGGTCATGGTGCCGCCCTTTGTCGGTCAGGATGAGATGATCGTCGTGAACACCGAAACCATGGAATACTCAGAACGCGCCTGATCTGCGCCAGCCAAAGACAGTTTAGCCCCGTGCAGGTCTTGCGCGGGGTTTTCCTGTTCTAGTCGAGCGACAGGCTGAAGCCGCAGCTGTCCATCATTTTGCCATAGGCGGCAGTGAACCCGGCCAGCGATGCGGTGTAGAGGATGCGCCCCCCGGTGCGCACTTCCATGACGCTGCCGCGTTTCATCGCCTGCAGGGTTGGCAGATTGTTGGCGAGGTTGAGCGCGGCATAGGCTTCGAACAGGCCTTCGTCCGTCAGCCAGGCCTGAGCGGTTGTTGAGAAGACCGCGCCGGTGTCGATGACAAAGCGCACCGGTTGCCCGTCCTGCATCAGAGTGGGGAAATGGCGCGGTGCCCGTTCGCTGATGCTGGGGTAGGGATAGAAGGTCGGTGGACCTGCATCGCCGTTTGAAATCTCCAGGCTGACGATGGGTTCCCCATCGCCGCCGGTCCGGGCGCTGCACGTGCGGCGCAGGTCTTCGCCTGTGTCGATGTCCTCGACCCAGACCCGCCAATCCTTGTATTCCCAATAGTATTGAGCCCAAGCCTGGAAGGGCAGGCAGGCAAAGACAAGGGCAAACAGAGCACGCATCGGGCTTCCTTTCGTGGTGCGGTCGCGCACTCGCGCGTGTTCCACTGGTCTATCCGCAGCAGGTTAAGGTCTGATTGTCTTGACTTGAGACTAGACGGTGACTGCGCGGCCGGTCCAGTGACATATCCGCACGGCGCGGTTAGGCGGACCAGATGACGTGTGCCTCCCCGGCATACAGCACTTTGTCCTTTGCGCGGTCAAAACGCAGGTAGGCAATCGCCCGGCCCTTGTCCTGAGAGAACAAGGTGCCGACGCTCTTGCCGTCTGCCGTGATTTCGGTGCCGACCGGGGCGGTGCCTTCGAGGGAAACCACCCGGAGCCCCTTGCGTAGCTTTGTCTTGTGCTTCATGCGCGCGGTCACTTCCTGTCCCACATAGCAGCCCTTGCGGAAATCGACGCCGTTCAGCGCCTCGAAACCGGCCTCAAGGATATAACTGTCCGGGGTCAGCTCAATCCCGCTTTCGGGGATGCAATGGGCGATGCGCAAAGCCTGCCAGTTGCTGCCGTCATCGCCGTCTTCTGCGCCGTACAGGCGCCAGCCCATGTCCGGGTGGCGTGGGTCCGCAAAGGCGCCTACCGGGGCTGTGCCCGTGCCGCGCTGCACCTGCAGATCGGTTTTCTCAATCTGCACATCTGCGCGCAGCCGGTACATGGTCAAACGCTTTAATAGGCCGTCTGCCAAGTCGCTCGCCACATCCAGAAGGACCGCATCACCGCGGGGCACCAGAAAGAAATCGGCCAGATACTTCCCCTGCGGTGTCAGTAGTGCGGCATAGACCAACCCGCCCTGATCCAGTTTCCTGACGTCATTGGTAACAAGACCTTGCAGGAAATCGCGGGTATCCGGGCCGGTCAGGGAAAGGATCGTGCGAGCGCTCATGTCTGTGGTCTCCTTTTGTGCGGCAGGCAGGCGATTGGACGTATTCCTGACCGCGCAAGTCATATAGGCCTCTACGTGATATAGGAATGCTTGCCGAGTTGAACAGGAAATTGCCTATGCCCGCTCCGATCAGCGTCGTGATCCCTACGCTTAACAGCGCCTCTGAACTGCCCGGCTGCCTTGAGGCGCTGATGGAGGGGCTGTCTGCCGGGCTGATCCGGGAGTTGATCGTGACCGATGGCGGATCTGAGGACCAGAGCTGCGCCATGGCAGATGGAGCTGGCGCCGTGGTGGTGCGAGGCGCACCTTCGCGCGGTGGGCAGTTGAAAAGAGGATGCGATGCCGCAAGGGGAGAGTGGCTGTTGATCCTGCATGCAGATACCTGCCTCTCGCCGGGGTGGAGCGAGGTTGTCGAGGCTCACTTCGACACGGGGCAGGGCAGGCCCGCCTATTTCCACTTGGCATTCCGCGCTGCGGGGACAGGGGCTGCCTTGGTTGCCGGGTGGGCGAACCTCAGGTCACGCCTGTTTGGGCTTCCTTATGGGGATCAGGGCCTTCTGATCCGCCGCTCTGACTATAAGGCGGCTGGGGGCTATCCCGATCAGCCGCTGATGGAAGACGTCGCACTGGTGCGGCGTTTGAAGGGGCTTGTGGCGCTTCCGGCCATGGCCAGAACCTCGGCCGAGCGGTACCAGCGCCAGGGCTGGCTGCGCCGCGGCGCTGCCAATCTATGGACCCTGGCAAGGTATGCCTGCGGAACCAGTCCTGAAACCCTGGTTAAGGCCTATCGGAAGTAGCCTAGCCCCACAGGCGGCTCAGAAGACGCCGCAGGGCGCCTTTGCGCTCCTGTTCGGTCACATTCGGTGCGGGCAGTTGGGCTTCTACCCCCTCGCGGTCCACAAGGGTTTTGCCCTCCTTGAACTGCAGCCGGTACAAGTCTGCATAGATCCCGCCGCGCTCCAAGAGCTCTTCATGGGTTCCTTGGTCCATGACCTCGCCGCGCTCCATCACGACAATCTTGTCTGCGTTGCGAATGGTCGACAGACGGTGTGCGATGACGAGGGTGGTTCGCCCGCCAGACAGGCGATCCAGCGCCTGCTGGACGACCTTTTCGGATTGCGCATCCAGCGCTGATGTTGCTTCGTCCAGCAGCAGGACGGGGGTATCCCGCAGCAGGGCGCGCGCAATCACAACCCGTTGGCGCTGTCCGCCCGACAGGGCAGAGCCGCGCGGGCCGACCAGTGTGTCCAAACCATCGGCCAGTTTGGGCAGGAAGTCGGAGACATGGGCGGCGTCCAGAACCTCTTTCAGGCGCTCTTCGCTAATATCAGTGCGGCCCAAGAGGATGTTCTCGCGCAGGGTTTCATCAAACAGCAGCGCCTCTTGCGAGACCACAGAAAAGAGGCCGCGCAGGTCTTCGAAGGCCAGGTCGGCAACGGCGGCGCCACCGATGGTGATCTGCCCGGACAGCGGATCCACAAGGCGGGTGAGCAGATTGAAGATCGTCGATTTTCCCGCACCCGATGCGCCAACCAAGGCTGTGGTCTTACCTGCTTCTGCAACCAGGGACAGGTCTTTCAGGATCTGCGCCTCGCCGTAGTTCAGGCTGACATGGTCAAGCCGCACCTCTGGCAGGCCTTTGGGCGCCGCCACGGGGGCGGCGGGGGGCAGCAATTTGATGGGGGCATCCATCAATTCCTTGATGCGCTCCATCGACGCGGCGGCGCTTTGCCAGATCCCACTGATCGCGGCAAGGCGGCGCATTGGGTCAAAGGCAAGGCCGATGGCGGTGAAGAAACTCATGAACTCCCCCACAGTCTTTTCACCGGTGATGATCTCTTGCCCGCCGTAAAGAACCACGCCCATGACGCCGAGGCCGGCCATGAAATCGATCATGCCAGTTATCGATGCGGTGCCGAAAGACGCGCGCACTTCGGAGCGTACGAATTGATCCATGTGGGTGCCGAAGCGATCAGCCTGATAGCGTTCCAGGCTGTTGAGCTTGATCGGTACGATACCGTGAAAAATCTCGTCCAGTCGTGTCGCCAGGGCTGCGCCCAGATCGCGCGCTGCAGCGGCTTTCTTGCGCACATAGCGCTGCAAGGCAGAGATCGGCAGCAGCAGCAGTGGCAGGCCAATCAGCATGATGATCGTCCAACGCCAGTCGACGCTGATGGCAACGCCAAGCACTGCGATCATCTGCGCCATGTCGCGCCCGGCCCCGGTGACAACGGCCTGCCAGACCATGCTGATGGCGCCCACATCGCTTTGTACGCGCTGGATCAGGAACCCGGGCGGGTGCACCTGATGAAACGCCGGATCCTGCCGGATCAGCCGGTCCAGCATGTCCTTGCGCATATGGGCCGCAGAGGTCTGCGAGATCTTTGACAGGATCACTTTTTGGCAGACGCTGGTGATCCCACGGATGGAGAAAATAATAAGAAAGGCAAGGCTGACCCAGAACAGAGCATCGGTATTGCCGGCCACAAAGACCAGATCGAACATCGGTTGCATCATGTAGCTGAGCGCGCCAACCGTGCCGCCTTCGAGCAGCATGAAGACGACGGCGATCCCCAAAAGGCCCATGTAGTGGCGCAGATATCCGCGCCACAGCCAGACAATCAACTCACGCGAGGAGGTGTGCTCTTTCTTCATGCAGGGAGGTTCCGGCTTTGGCGTATGCAGGGTGTTTACGAACCGGATTCGATTTCCGGAATTGACCTTCCATAACCGAATTGTAGGGTGACGGCAATTTCGAGAGGTGACCGGCGGACAGGCGGTCACGATTTGCAAGGATACCACGACATGAGCGGCACTGACCTTTCCAAGGGCACTCTGGCAGGGGGACGCCCCTATCTGGCAATTCCCGGACCTTCGGTGATTCCCGATCGCGTGCTTCAGGCCATGCACCGCCCATCCCCCAATATATATGCCGGGGAATTGGTGGATATGACCGCAACACTGATCCCTGATCTGCGCAAAGTGGCGCGCACGGAGCATCATGCTGCGATCTATATCTCGAACGGTCATGGCGCCTGGGAGGCGGCCTTGTCGAACACGCTTGCGCCGGGCGACAAGGTGCTGGTGCCCTCATCGGGGCGTTTTGCCATCGGCTGGTCGGAAATGGCCGAAGGCCTTGGCATCGATGTCGAGGTCATCGACTTTGGCAATCATGCGCCCTGGGATCTGGCGCGCATAGCCGAGCGTCTGCAGGCGGACAAGGGGCATCAGATCAAGGCGGTTCTGGCGGTGCATGTGGATACCTCCAGTTCGATCCGCAACGATGTGCCGGGCCTTCGCGCCCTTCTTGATGAGGTGGGGCATCCCGCCATGCTGATGGCGGATTGTATCGCGTCACTGGGTTGTGACCGGTTTGAGATGGACGAATGGGGCGTCGATGTCATGGTGACAGGCAGCCAGAAAGGTCTGATGGTTCCGGCCGGTGTGTCGTTCGTTTTTTTCAATGACAAGGCGGCAGAGGCGCGCGCAACCATGCCACGGGTCAGTCGCTATTGGGACTGGACCCCGCGCGCCAATCCGCAGGAATTCTACCAATATTTCGGAGGCACCGCGCCAACGCACCATCTGTATGGCTTGAGGGCCTCTCTGGATATGATCCACGAGGAAGGCATTGAAAACGTCTGGGCGCGTCATGAGCGCCTTGCCCGCGCGATATGGGCCGCTTGCGAGGCCTGGGGGCAGGAGGGGCCGCTCCAGATGAATGTCACCGAACCATCCTTGCGCTCACACGCCGTGACGGCGCTGCGTCTGGGCGGATCGCGCGCTACAGAGCTGCGTACCTGGCTGGAGCAGACCCTTGGTCTGACGCTCGGGATTGGCCTGGGTATGGCGCCGCCAAACAGCCCCGAATGGCACGGGTTCTTCCGTCTGGGGCACATGGGCCACCTCAGTGGTCACATGGTTATGGGGATGCTGGGCGGGATTGAGGCAGGCCTCGGCGCGCTCAAGATCCCGCACGGCGCGGGCGCGCTTGATGCGGCGGCGGCGGTAATCTCAGAGGCGGGCACACCTTCGGCCTGACTGGCGGGTTGACCGGATTGAGGATCAGGCTTGGCGCTGTCCGAGCTTGATCTCAAGACGTGTGATCATGTGGTTGATAAACAGTGCCAAGAGAAGCACCGGCACAATTCCATACAAAACCCAGATGGCAAAGAAGACCCACATCAGATTGATCCCAATGAAACCGAGTGCGGTTTCCAAAAGATCGGGCGCTTTCTTTCGTTCTTGGGCCTGGTCGTCGTCGTAGTCCTTGAACTCTCGCATGACGCTGTTCCTTTGTCTCTATGAGGCAAAGACTACCGAAAAGCGGTGAATTTCCGGTAAAGCGTCAGGCATGGACGGGCAGTCTATAGGACTTGTGCGCGCTCCAGCGCGATGGGCAGGGCCTTGGCAAAGGCCTCCAGATCCTCCGCGCGGCCACAGCTGACTCGGATGCAGCGGTTTTGCGGCGCAGCAAATGGCATGCGCACGAAGACACCCTGATCCACCAACCCATCCAGCACGGCCTTGGCAAAGGCACCGTCCTGCCCGCAGTCGATGGCGACAAAATTGGTGGCCGAGGGGAGGGGAACCAGGCCGTTTTCTGTGGCAATGCGGGCGATACGATCCCGCGCTGTCACGATCTCAGCCTGGATATGGGCCAACCAGTCCTGATCCAGCAGGGCCGCCAGGGCACCGGCCTGCGCAGCGCGGTTCATGCCAAAATGATTGCGCACCTTGTTGAAGGCAGAGATGAGGCCAGCTTCGGCCAGTGCATAGCCCACGCGCGCGCCCGCCATGCCATAGGCCTTGGAAAAGGTGCGCATGCGGATGACCCGCGTGTCGTTGATATCCACTGGTGCGGCGGTGCCTTCGGGCGCGCATTCCACATAGGCCTCATCCAGCAAGAGCAGGCATCCTTCGGGCAGGTGCTCCAGTGCGGCGACAATGTCGGCGCCCTTGTGCCAGCTTCCCATCGGATTGTCGGGGTTGGCGAGGTAGACAAGTTTCGCGCCCACCTCTGTGGCTTTGGCAAACAGCGCTGCCGGGTCTTCATGATCGTCCCTGTAGGGCACCGTATGCAGCGTACCGCCAAATCCCGCCACATGGTAGTTGAAGGTCGGATAGGCGCCCAGCGAGGTCACAACATGATCGCCGCCGGTCACCAGCAGGCGCACAAGATAGCCAAGAAGCCCGTCGATCCCTTCACCAACCATGATATTGTCTGCCGAAGCCTCGTGGTGCGCGGCAAGGGCCATGCGCAGATCGTGGCTTTGGGCATCGCCATATTTCCAGATTTCTGCCGCTTCGGCCTGCATCGCGGCGATCGCCTTGGGCGAGGGACCAAAGACGTTTTCATTCGCGCCAAGACGCGCGATGAAGGGCGCGCCGCGCTCCCTCTCCTGCGTTTCAGGGCCAACGAAAGGCACGGTTGCGGGCAGGGACTGGGCAAGCGGGGTGTAGCGAGGTGTGGTCATGAAAGGCAGATAACGTGAAGCAGCCCGCTCCATCAAGAGGGCAGGTAGGGCTTGCAGGCGGGCTGTACCCCGCGCAGACTGCTGCCATTAAGGGAGTTTCGATCATGCGCATTGTTCTGTCAGTGTTGGCCGTGGGGCTGGCTTATCTGTTGTTCTGGCCGGTGCCGGTTGATCCGGTGTCATACGATCCGCCCACGGGGCCGGGGTTCACCGGCGATTTCGAAGAGAACACCGCGCTTGAGGCCGCGCAAAAGGTGCTGCTTCCAAATGGCGCCATCGGCCCCGAGGATCTGGCGGTGATGCCCGACGGCACCGTCTACACGACGGACCTGACCGGCAACCTCTATCGCATCGACGGCGAAGCGCCGCAGCTGATAGAGCCGCTGGGCGGGCGGCCCCTGGGGCTGAAAGCAGGCCCGGACGGTGCGCTTTACATCGCCGATAGCTATCGTGGCATTCTGCGCTGGAACGGGCCGGGCACCCTGGAAACCCTGGTGAGCGAGATCGACGGTGCCCCTGTGATCTATGCCAACCAGCTCGATGTGGCGCGTGATGGCACGATCTATTTCTCCAACTCCTCGGACCGGTTCGACCCCGAAACCATGGGCGGCACCAAACCGACCTCGGTGCTGACCATATGGGAGCAGTCCGATACCGGCTATGTGGCGCGGCGCACGCCGGACGGAAAGGTTGAAAAGATCGCCACCGGCTTCGTCTACACCAACGGTGTGGCCCTGTCGCAGGACGAGGATTTCCTGCTGATCAACGAAACCGGCCGCGCACGGGTGCATCGCCTGTGGCTGAAGGGGCCGCAGGCTGGCAGTCAAGAGCTCTTCCTTGGCAACCTGCCCGGATACCCCGATAACCTGGAGGCGCAGGGCGATGGCACCTTCTGGCTCGCCTTTGCCAGCCCTCGGGTGCCGTCCGAGGTGCTGATGCCCTATCCCTTCTTGCGCAAGGTGCTCTGGCGGCTGGGGCCAAAGGTGCGCCCGGCGCCTATTCATCGCGGCATGGTCATGCAGTTTGACGAGGAGGGCACCATCCTGCGCACGCTGCAGGACCCTGCCGGGGGGCTTGGCATCACCACGGGCGCGCGGATCATCGGGGACCAGCTTTATGTGATGACGCTGGACAGTGATGGTTTCGCGCGGCTGCCGGTTGCGGACCTTCCTCCGATGCGCCGTTAGCCCGATCTGCCCCGGCGTTAGTCTGGATAAAGGCCGCATTCCGGGGCAGTCTGCCGCAAACGGGAACGCAGGAGGAGCCGCAGATGGCACGGGTATCCGTCGAGTACAAAGACCACATCGCCCATGTGACGCTGACACGCGCGGACAAGATGAACGCGCTGGACGACGAGATGATCAAGGCGATCATCGCCGCTGCCGAAGAGGTCGCCGCCTCCAAGGCGCGTGTCGCTGTGCTGACTGGCGAAGGCAAGGGGTTCTGCGCCGGCCTTGACCTGATGAGCTTTGCCCAGATGGGGCAGGTCGATCCCGAAGAATGGCTTATGACCCGCAGCCACGGTGATGCCAATGAGGTGCAGGCGGTGGCCATGGCCTGGCGCAAGGTACCTGTGCCGGTCATCGCTGCCGTGAATGGCGTCTGTTTTGGTGGCGGTCTGCAACTGGCGCTGGGCGCGGATATTCGCATTGCTGCGCCCGATGCGCGGTTTTCGGTGATGGAGATGAAATGGGGCATCGTGCCTGACATGGGCGGTATGGCCTTGCTGCCGCGCCTTGTGCGCTCGGACATTCTGCGCCGCCTTACCTATACGGCAGAGGTCTTTGAGGCGCCCCAAGCGCTCGATTGGGGGCTGTTGACCGAGGTCCACGACGATCCCCTCGCGCGTGCGCAGGCCCTGGCGGAGGAGATTGCGGGTAAGAACCCCGAGGCTATTCGCGCCGCCAAGCGGCTGATTGGTGTGGCCGAAACCGCTGATCAGACCACGGTTTTGATGGAAGAAAGCCGCGAGCAGGTGGCGCTGATCGGCAGGCCCAACCAAATGGAGGCCATAGCCGCGCAGATGCAGAAGCGCGCGCCTCAGTTCACGGATTAAGGACTGGCCTTTGATCTGCCGGACAAGTCGAACCTGCAGCGGCATGTGAACTCAGAACCTAAGCTCTAGGGCTTGAGCAGGATCAAGGACCAGAGCAGCAAACAGGGGCAGGAAGACAGCATGAAACCGCTTCTTCTTTTACTGCTCTATTCCGTTGTGGTGACGCTGCCCCTTGTCTTGTCCTGGACTTTTGGTGGCCCGCCACGCGCCTTTTGGGCGGAGTTGGGCACCGGTCTTGGCATGCTGGCCTTTTCGATGATCCTGGTCGAGTTCGTGCTCTCGGGGCGGTTTCGACGTTTGTCGTCTGGCATCGGCATGGATATGACCATGCGGTTTCATCAGGTGATGGCCCGTGCGGCTCTGCTGTTTGCACTGCTGCATCCCTTCCTTTACGGGGGGGCGCCATCAGGTGGAGTGCGGCCCTGGGATACGACACGGGTATTGGTCGTCAGCACGGATTTCACGTCTATGGTCGGCGGCGTTGTCGCCTTTGTCCTGCTGCCTGCCCTTGTGGCGCTGGGGGTCTATCGCACGCAGCTGGACTACAAGTACGAAACCTGGAGGCTGATGCACGGGATCGGGGCCGTGCTGATCGCCGGGGCCTTGCTGCACCATGCGCTGAGCGCCGGGCGCTACAGTGCCGAGCCAGAGCTGGTCTGGATGTGGGCGGCCATGACCGGGATCGCTGTAGGCTCGTTGATTTGGGTCTATGTGATCGAACCGGCGCGTGCAAAGCTATGGCGGGTGAAGGAGATCAAGCGTCTCACGCCGCGCCAATGGGGCGTAACGGTCACACCCGACGGGCATCAGGGTCTTTCCTTCAGGGCGGGGCAGTTTGCCTGGCTCAATATCGGCCATTCGGCCTATTCGCTGCATGAGAACCCGTTCTCCATCAGTTCGGCGCCGGGGGCAGGGCCGGATGTTTCCTTCGTCATCAAGGAACTTGGCGATTTCACGGGGAGTCTGGGTCAGGTCAGGCCGGGGAGCCGCGCCTACCTTGATGCCCCATATGGCAGTCTGTCGGTCGAGGGGCGGGACGAACCGGGCATCGGACTGATTGCAGGCGGCGTTGGCATTGCCCCGATGCTGAGCATCCTGCGCCAGCTGCGCCTGACTGGCGACCCTCGCGTGGTGCGGATCATCTACGGCAACAGGATTGAGGAGCAGATCGTCTTTCCCGAGGAACTGGCAGAAGAGGATTCTGTTTTTGTCCTCTCGGAACCCTATGAAGGGTGGAGCGGCGAAACGGGTATGATTGACAGCGGCCTCCTTGACCGAGTGTTCGCGCCTGAAGAGATCCGCAGTTGGCTTTTTGTCCTTTGCGGCCCGCCTGCGATGATGGATGCGGTCGAGGATCATTTGATCGCACGCGGAGCCCCTTCAGGCCGGATTCTGTCCGAAAGGTTCGACTATGACTGAGCTGATGAGATCCAAACCAATGCGCCGCCGAGTCGCGCTCGCAATCAGAGCGGTGTTGGCGCTGATCGTCTTGGGGCTTTTGATCTTCGTGCTGCGATAGCGCAGGGGGTTTCACGGGCCGCTTTCATCCGGGCCTGTCAGCCGAGATCGCCAGTCCAGATCCGTCAGTCCAAGTCCGTCCAGGGCCAGGGTTTCACATTGCTTGCGGCGGTTTGATAGCGCGCGGCCTTGGCAACCCAGACACCAAGATCGGTGCCAAAATCGGCGATCCGCTCATTGGGCTGCTTGTTGTTGAGAGCCATGACCAGAAACTGCAGCACGGTCACGACACCGAGCACGGTCTGCGCGAACTGGATCATCACCCAGATGATGACCATATAGACAAGCCTCATGAGCAGGCTGTCCTCGCTCTCCGGCTCAAACTGCTCGCCATGCAAGCGGCCGTCAATCTTGTCGTCACCCTGTGCCATAATCTGCCCCGTCTCAAATGCCTGTGCCACAACTGTCAGACGCAATATAGGCGGGCTTGCGCATGGAAAAAAGACATCGCGCAAAAAGACAAAGGCCGCACCTGATCACAGGCGCGGCCAAAGACCTGCTGCTTGCCGACCCTACAGCGAGGCGTCGTAGATCTTGGAGATATTTGCGCCGAGGGCAGCGTTGTATTCTGCGTCGCTCATGGAGACATTCAGACCCTCGGTCAGCGCGCGGCTGAAGGAGGCGATCATCTTGGCGTTCTGCGAGAGTTTCGCGCAGGCGTCATCGGTGCTGTAACCGCCCGACAGCGCGACGACACGCACCACTTCGGGATGATCTGCCAGTTCGTCATAGAGACCGGCCTGGCTCGGGATGGTCAGTTTCAGCGCTACCTTTGTACCGGCAGGCAAAGCGTCAAGTGCGGCTTTCAGTTCGGCCTTGAGGATCGCTTCAGCTTCGACCTTGGTGGTGGAGTGGATGTCCACTTCGGGCTCAATGATCGGCACGAGACCGGCAGCGGCAATCTGTTTGCCCACTTCGAACTGCTGCGCGACCACGTTCTTGATGCCGGTCTCGTTGGCTTCCTTGATGACCGAGCGCATCTTGGTGCCAAAGATCCCCGCCTCAACCGCGCGCGCAAGAAGCGCATCCAGATCTGGCATCGGCTTCATCGTCTGAGCGCCGTCCTGTTCGTCTGCAAGACCCTTGTCCACTTTCAGGAAGGGGACAACGCCGCATTTCTCCCACAGGTACTGCGGCACCTGAATGCCGTCGATGGCATTGTCCATGGTCTTTTCAAACAGGATCGCGCCCAGGATCTTGTCGCTGTTGAAATCAGGCGCGGTGATGATGCGGGCGCGCATCTTCTGGATTTCGCCGAACATTTCGTCGTCGTTTGCGTAGGCGTCTTCCATCACGCCATAGAGCGCCAGCGCCTTGGGAGTGGAGCCACCGGACTGGTCCAGAGCGGCAATGAAACCTTTGCCGTTTGCGATACGGTCGAATTGTGCCTGCTGGGTGGACGTCTCTTGCGCCATGGGTTGGAATCTCCGCGAGTGTCTATTGGACTAACTTGCTCCGTCTATACCGTGCCCGCGAACAGAAACAACTGCAGGATCAGCCGGTTGCGCTAACGGAAGAAGGATTTTCGTGCATCGCGCGCCATATTATGGCGCATTTCCAGATCAGCGATGCGGGTCATGGCGGCGCGGCGCTCGGCCTCGTCCGTCAGAGAGGCATAGTCTGATCGGGCCTGGTCGAGTTGCTTTTTGATTTTGAACTCTTCCGGCACGGCACCGGCTTCGGCCATGATACGTATTCCTGCCGATAGGCCGGGATCCACCAGTTCCTGCCCGGTGCGATCCGGCAGTGGTTTGCCTTCGCCCTCAAGCCCGGACAGTTTGCCTTGGGCCGAGGCCTTTTGGATCTGGCGTTCGATCAGGTTTCGAAAGGCACGTATCATGGTTCCAGCCTGAGCCTTTTTCAACGGCAGTGCAAGTCGGCAGTCAGCCTTTGCAGCCCTTATCCGAGAGTTGAATGACCATGCCTTTCATCTCCACCATGTCCTGTTCGCCCCAGGCCCGGATGATGTCGCGGGTTTCGCTCTTGGTGAAGTCATGTTTTGGCAGCATTTCGTCCGCTTCGGCTGTGGTCATCTTGCAGCCATTGTCACGGATCAGCTGCAGCAAAAGATCTGACCGCTCGTCGCGGTTGTCTGCAGCGAAGGCACCAAACGGCAGGGCGATAGCGAGGGCAAAAAAGGCAGGGCGCATGAAAGTCTCCTGAAGTGAAAAGTGTCGCATGAACGGCGGTTATGCCCATAGGGAGACTAAAGATTCGCAACCTGAGAGACAGGGGAAAAGGGAAGAAAACAGACCCGCGGGGCGTGCCACGACGCAAAACGGCAGGCCATGAGGCCTGCCGCTGCTTTGATTGCGTCGGCGAAAGCCCTTTAGACCAGACGCGATGTGTCTTTTGCCGCGCGGACAAAATCCTTGAACAGTGGATGCGGCGCAAAGGGTTTGGATTTCAGTTCCGGGTGGAATTGAACCCCGATGAACCAGGGATGATCGGCCCATTCCACGATCTCGGGCAGGCGGCCATCAGGGGACATGCCAGAGAATTTCAGCCCGCAGGCCTCAAGCTGGTCCTTGTACTTGATGTCCACCTCATAGCGGTGGCGGTGGCGTTCCTCGATATGAGTGCTGCCATAGACCTCGGCCACTTTGGAGCCTTCGCTGAGCGTGGCGTCATAGGCGCCCAGACGCATGGTGCCGCCCTTGTCGTCATCGGCCTTGCGGCTGACCTTGTGGTTGCCCTGCACCCATTCTTTCAGGTGATAGACCACGGGTTCGAACCGCTTCTTGCCCGCCTCATGGTCGAATTCTTCGGAACCCGCTTCGGTGATGCCCGCGACATTGCGCGCCGCCTCGATCACCGCCATCTGCATGCCCAGGCAGATCCCCAGATAGGGAACCTTGTGCTCGCGCGCATATTGCGCGGCCTTGATCTTGCCCTCGGTGCCGCGTTCGCCAAATCCGCCGGGCACCAGGATCGCGTGAAACCCCTGTAGATGCGGGGTGGCGTCTTCGCGGTCGAACAGCTCTGCATCGACCCATTCGATCTTGACCTTGACCCGGTTGGCCATGCCGCCATGAGTCAGCGCCTCGGCGATGGATTTGTAGGCGTCTTCCAGCTGGGTGTATTTGCCGACGATGGCCACCTTCACTTCGCCTTCGGGGTTATAGATGCGGTCGGCCACATCGTCCCAGCGGGCAAGGTTCGGCTTGGGGGCAGGGGCAATGCCAAAGGCATCCAGAACCGCCTGATCCATGCCCTCGCGGTGATAGGCCAGCGGGGCCTCATAGATGGATTTCAGATCCTGCGCGGCGATCACGCTGTCGGGGCGCACATTGCAGAACAGGGCGAGCTTTTCGCGTTCTTTCTGCGGGATCGGTCCTTCGGAGCGGCAAACCAGGATGTCTGGCGCCAGACCGATTGAGCGCAGCTCTTTGACCGAGTGCTGGGTCGGTTTGGTTTTCAGCTCCCCGCTGGCCTTGATGTAGGGCAGCAATGTCAGGTGCATGAAAATACACTGCCCGCGCGGTTTGTCCTGGCTGAACTGGCGGATCGCCTCAAAGAAGGGCAGGCCTTCGATGTCGCCGACGGTGCCGCCGATCTCGCAGAGCATGAAGTCGACTTCATCCTCGCCGATGGCGATGAAATCCTTGATCTCATTGGTGACGTGCGGGATCACCTGAATGGTCTTCCCGAGGTAGTCGCCGCGGCGCTCTTTCTCGAGCACGTTGGAATAGATCCGACCCGAAGAGACCGAGTCGGTTTTGCGGGCTGCGACGCCGGTGAAACGCTCGTAGTGGCCAAGGTCCAGATCGGTTTCGGCGCCGTCATCGGTCACAAAGACTTCGCCGTGCTCAAAGGGGCTCATCGTGCCCGGATCGACGTTCAGATAGGGATCCAGCTTTCGCAGCCGCACGGAGTATCCGCGCGCTTGCAGCAATGCCCCGAGGGCCGCCGAAGCCAGCCCTTTGCCAAGCGAAGAAACAACGCCGCCAGTGATAAAGATAAAACGCGCCATGAGTGTTCGGCTGCCCCCGTGAGAAGTCAGATTTCAGCTGCCCGGCGGCTTTTGAAAACCGCAGCACCACGGGACTTTACATATAAAGGATTCGGCCAAAAGGCGCAAGGGAACCGCAAGATGCTGTTACGGTCCCTTTGGTGTATTCTAGGTGTAGTCTTTTAGTCGGCGCTGGGCACCAAAGGCGCGTTGTCACCTTCTGCCGGTGGCAAAAGATCGCTGCCAAGGGGCGCAGCCGGTGTCAGATCTTCGGTCTCGCCGCTTTCCGGTGCGGTGATGCGGTCAGCCACGGAGGAACCTGCCGATTTCTGTGCAGCCAGAACCGTCAGGGTGATCGAGGTGATGATAAAGGCAACCGCCAAGATCCAAGTCAGCTTGCTGAGCGCCGTGGCTGCAGATCGTCCGGTCATAGCGCCGCCGCCGCCACCGCCGCCCATTCCAAGCCCACCGCCTTCGGAGCGTTGCAGCAACACGACGGCAATCAGGCCCAGAGCCAAAAGAAGATGGATGATCAGAACAACGTTTTCCATGGGTCCCTGCGGCGGTTGGCTCGGTATCGGGCGGTAAATAGGCAAGAAAGCCGAGAGGGGCAAGGGCGGAGTTGACTGGCGCCAGCGCCAAAGCACGGAACGTGGCGAAAACCGCCCGGCGGGAAGAGAGACTGAGTCGCAAAAGGGTCGGGAATTCCAGCGTATTGTGGGGGTTGACGGATTTTCTGGCTGGACAGCAACGTCGCAGCAGAGGCAGGGTTTGTTTATGCCACACGATCACTCCGATCATCCGCATGCATTGCTGCCGCCCGATCCTGCTTTGCGGGTCAAGGCGCTTGAGACGATTCTGACCCGCAAGGGGCTGATCGATCCGGCTGCACTGGATGAGATTATCGATACCTATCAAAACAAGATTGGCCCGCAGAACGGCGCGCGTGTTTTGGCGCGGGCTTGGTGCGACCCTGCCTTCAAGGAGGCGCTTTTAGCGGACGCTGACCCGGTGCTTGCCCAGCTGGGCTATTATGGTCGGCAGGGCGAACATATGGTGGTGGTCGAGAATACGCCCCAGCAGCACAACATGGTCGTTTGTACTTTGTGCAGTTGTTACCCATGGCCACTGCTTGGTATACCACCGGGCTGGTACAAATCCGATGCCTATCGCGCCCGTGCCGTGCGCGAGCCGCGCGCGGTTCTGGCGGATTTTGGTGTGAGCTTGCCCGAAGGCACCCGCGTCCGGGTTTGGGATTCGACCGCTGAGGTGCGCTACCTTGTGTTGCCGATGCGCCCCGATGGGACGGATGGGTTCAGCGAGGATCAACTGGCCGAGTTGGTCACCCGCGACAGTATGGTCGGCACCGGCCTGGCCAAAACGCCAGAGGGGACGACATGAGCCGTGTTCATGACATGGGAGGGCGATTCGGGGATGGAGCTGTGCGCCCGGACCCGCCAAAGGCGCCGGTCTTTGCCGCCGAATGGCACGCGCGCGCTTTGGCCGTGACACTGGCATGTGGCGCCTTGGGTCAGTGGAATATCGACACCTCCCGCCACGCGCGTGAAAAACTGTCGCCGCTCGATTACACCCGATTCAGTTACTACGAGATATGGCTCGCGGCTCTGGCTGATCTTTTGGTTCAAAAGGGGGTGCTCAGTGAAGATGATTTGGCCGGGCAAGGCTCCGATACCCCGCATCCTCTGGCGTCAAAACGCCTGACCGCCGATATGGTGCCTTCTGTCCTTGCCAAGGGCGGTCCGGCAGACCGGGACGGCGGGCCGGAGCCAGTGTTTGCCGAAGGCGATGCTGTGCGGACCCGCCATCCTGGCGGCAACCGGCTGGTGAATGGGGGACACACCCGCCTGCCGGGGTATGCAACCGGGGCTGAGGGGCGGATCTTGCGGCGACATGGCACGCATGTTCTGCCGGACAGTGCCGCACATGGATTGGGAGAGGCGCCAGAACCGCTCTATGCGGTGATCTTTGCGGCAGGAGAGCTGTGGAGCCATCCAGAGAATCCAGAGGACGAGGTGGTGCTTGATCTGTGGCAAAGCTACCTGGAGCCTGTCTGAGCAACCATGAACGATTGCATGCCTCACAGCGCGCCTGAACCCATCTTTGAACAGCCGTGGCACGCGCAGGCCTTTGCCCTCACCGTGCATCTGAACGAAAGCGGACGATTCACTTGGCCGCAATGGGTGGAACGTTTTTCCGCCACGCTTGCACGTCATGGGATTTCCAAGGACCTGAATGGTGGGGATGACTACTTCACCGCCTGGCTGGAAACGCTGGAGGCGATTCTGGCCGAAGCAGGAACGGCAGCTCCTGAAGAGGTGGAGAGCACGCGACAGGACTGGGAAAAAGCCTATCTGGAAACTCCACATGGCGATCCGGTTCGGCTCGGTGGGGGCTAAGCCGCAATAAACCTGCGGTCAGCCGCCGCCTGCGGCGAATTTGCGGTTTTCCTGTCCGTGCTGCACCGCTATACCGGCTCGGGTTTGAACGAGACAGCTATGAAGGACCTGATATGGCCAATGTCGTCGTAGTCGGCGCCCAGTGGGGTGACGAGGGAAAAGGCAAGATCGTGGACTGGCTGAGCGAGCGTGCTGACGTGATCGCGCGCTTCCAGGGTGGTCACAACGCCGGCCACACGCTGGTGATCGACAGCAAGGTCTACAAGCTGCATGCGCTGCCGTCCGGCGTGGTGCGTGGGGGCAAGCTCTCGGTGATCGGCAATGGCGTGGTGCTGGATCCGTGGCACCTGATCAAGGAGATCCAGACGATCCGGGAACAAGGGGTCGATATCTCTCCCGAAAATCTGATGATTGCTGAGAATACGCCGCTTATTCTTCCGTTCCACGGTGAGTTGGACCGGGCCCGCGAGAATCAGAACTCGGTCGCCAAGATCGGCACAACCGGCCGCGGTATCGGGCCCGCTTATGAAGACAAGGTTGGACGCCGGGTCATTCGTGTTGCGGATCTCGCTGATGAAGCCACCCTGACCCTGCGGGTGGATCGGGCTTTGGTGCATCACAACGCATTGCGCAGCGGGCTTGGCCTTGAGCCGATTGACCGCGACGGGCTGATTGCAGAGCTGAAAGAGATCGCAGATCAAATCCTGCCTTTCGCCGCTCCGGTCTGGAAGGTGATGAATGAGAAACGCAAGTCAGGCAAACGGATTCTGTTCGAAGGGGCGCAGGGTGCCCTGCTGGACATCGATTTCGGCACCTATCCTTACGTGACTTCTTCCAACGTGATTGCAGGTCAGGCGGCGACGGGTGTGGGCATCGGCCCGAACTCGATCGACTACGTTCTGGGTATCGTCAAGGCCTACACCACGCGCGTTGGTGAAGGGCCTTTCCCGACCGAGCTGCACGACGCGGATGGCACACGTCTTGGCGAACGGGGGCACGAATTCGGCACCACCACGGGGCGCAAGCGTCGTTGCGGCTGGTTCGATGCCTGTCTTGTGCGTCAGACCTGTGCCATCTCCGGTATCAACGGCATTTCGCTGACCAAGCTGGACGTGCTGGATGGGTTCGAGACCCTCAAGATCTGTGTCGGCTACGATCTGGATGGAGAGCGCCTGGACTACCTTCCCACTGCGGCAGATCAGCAAGCTCGCTGCACCCCGATTTATGAGGAAATGCCGGGTTGGTCAGAATCCACCGAAGGCGCGCGCAGCTGGAATGACCTGCCGGCAAACGCCATCAAATACGTCAAACGCGTGGAAGAGCTGATCCAATGCCCGGTCGCGCTCCTGTCCACCAGCCCGGAGCGGGACGACACCATCCTGGTGACCGACCCGTTTGCAGACTGATGGCGGACAAGCCGTCTCTCAGCTACAAGGCACGCCGTCGCTGGTCGCTTGTGTTGCTGCTGATTGGCATGCCGCTTTATATCGTGGTGGCGGTTTCAATCCTGAATTGGATGGACCGCCCTCCGCTTTGGCTTGAACTGGTGGTTTATGTCGCCCTGGGGGTTCTCTGGGTGCTGCCGTTCAAATTTGTGTTCCGCGGCATCGGTCAGGCGGACCCGGATGCGGATCAATCCAAGGGCGATTAGGGCATTAATGCGCTGACCAACAATATTAAAAAGGGCGGACCATATGGTCCGCCCTTGCTTTTTTGTCGTTGAGATCCGTTTATCCCGCCGCACGTGTTGCCGGTTGGAAGCCGATGTCCTCGGTCGCAACAAAACGCCCGTTCTCGGACCGCTCAATCTTTCCGTCGCGCAAAAGCTGCCCAAAAGAGCGCAGGCCATCTTCGCGTTTGAACTCAGCAGTGCCAGATTTGCGCACGGCGTTCAGAAGCTGAGGCCGGGAGAAGTGATCGCGCCCTTCCACAAAGCTCAGATATGCGGCAGCGGCTTCAAGAAGATCCGGCAGTTCAACGGCACCGCAGTCCTGAGCATAGGCGGCAAAGCCACCGTCCGCGCTGGCTTTTTCATGGCCTGCGTCGTTAAGGACAGAGATGCGGCGCGGCCGAATCGCTGGGCTTTCTTTAGGGGCAGAGGAGGCCTGATCCGGGTCGATACGCTGCTCCGCCACCAGCTTGAGTGGTGCGGGGCGCGGCCCGGACCTGGATTTACGCAGCGGTTGCACGCCGCCACTGGCAGGGCGCCGAGGTTTGACCACATCCGCGAGGTCTTCGCGGTATGCTCCCTCGCTGTCTGCGGATCCAGCAGTTCCACCCGTTGCGGGGTCGGCTTTCGCGGCAGCGACGGCTGCGCGCAGGTGATTGTAGGTTTCTCTTGATGACGCCGATTCCGGCGCGCCAAGCTTGGCATCTGCAGCGTCCATCAACCGCGAGACGTCGCTTTCTGCGACATTCGGAGCCTGCCGCGCGGGCGCATTGCTATCCGGCGCTTGCTCCTGTGTTGCAGCAGGTGCACCAACGCCGACGTCTTCGTCTTGCGAATTCTCATCGGAGGCTGCGAGAAGCTCCGCTTCAACTGCTGCCAGCTCACGCATCAGATCCTCTTCATCCTCATCGGAGAGAGAGCTCTCAGCGCTCGGGCTGATTTGTGTCTCTTCTTTGGCAGCCTCTCTGATACTGTCAGAACCCGCCTCTGCCAGATCGGCACGTTTGACCTTGATTACGCGGGCCCGCGGCCGACGGGGGGCGGGGGCCGGTGCGCCGACCTCTTGAGCTTCGACCTCATCCGGTTTCAAGTCCGCCTCGCCTTTGGCGGCCGAGTCGCTGCCCGTGTCCTCGCCGCTCGTGTCCTCGGTGGTCGCGGTCTCGGAAGGGTTTTGAATGCCAATGTCGCCTTCAGTGCTGAGCTGCGACAGGACACGGGTGATTTTGTCGCGGTTTTCATCCGCATCGTCCTGCGTCAGGAGCTCTTCGGCAGGCGCCTCGCTCGCGCTTTCCTTGGTTTGGGTCGCGCTCAACACTTCGGATATGTCGGCTGAGATATCGGGCAGAATGTTTTCCGCATGCTCGTCTTCGGAATAATCCTCTTCCGAGGATTTGGATACCACGGCTCTGATGCGGCGCAGTTTTGCGGTGATGCTTTCTGCTGAAGCAGCTGATTGTTCTTTTGCGGTGGACCCGGCCGCGCCCTGAGACTCGTTTGTGGCGATGTCGGTCGCTGCGATTGTATCTGCTTCTTCGGGTTCGTCTTTTGCTTCGGATTGCGGTTCTGCACTGGTTTGCGCGGCATTTGCGGCCACGACGGCGGATATGGCTGCAATCTTGCTGGCATCCGGCTCCGGGGGGGTGTGCAGTGCAGCTGCGACTTCTGGCTCCGGCGAAGATTGGGAGGGTTCTGTGCTTTCCTGATCCTCGGCGTCCTGCACCTGGGCGGCTTCCGGCCCGGCATCAGTTTCGTCTTCCTGCAGGTCTGTATCCCGTGCCGGAACCTCTTCAGGCAACACGTCTTCAGTTGGCTTTTCTGGGGTTGCGGCGGTTTGGTCTTCCCCAGTTTGTTCTTCGCGCGAAGCTTGGCCGGTGGGCGCCGGTTCTTCTGATGGTGCAGGTGCCACTGCTGGGACGGCTGTTTCAGCGGCGCGCAGATGGATGCCGGCCTCGCTCGTACGGGCTTCTACCTGGCGGGCGATTTCGCGCTGGGCGATGCGTGCCAGCATATCCGCATCAGGTTGCGGCGGTTCGGCACCAAAGTAACGGTCATCGGACGCAAGGTCGCGAAAATACTCGGCGATGGCCTTCATCGTGCCAAAGGAATCTTCGAACCCTTCAAGCGTGCAGGAGAAGGTCCCGTAGGAAACGGTCAAAACTTTGCTATTTTGTACCATAGGGCGGCTCGTCCTCACCAACGTCTTCACTATTCATACTATGGAGCAGCAGCGACAAATTCTGCGCGAATCCGTGCAATTGATCGTATCATTTTGTGTTTAGATTGTGACCTGTTTCCAGATCTGCGAGTAATCCGGCCATGAAAGAGATTATTGTTGATGAGAGCGGGCCGGTCACTCTGGTGGGCGGCGGCCATATGGAGGACGGCGATCTGAACGAGGCCTTGAGCCTTGCGCCGACGCTGGTTGCCGCAGATGGCGGTGCTGCTGCAGCGCTTGCACAGGGACATATGCCCCAGGCCGTTATAGGTGATTTTGATTCTCTGCCTGATGCTGCACGCAGTGCCTTGCCACCAGAGGCAATGCACCATGTCGCTGAGCAGAATTCGACGGATTTTGACAAGGCGCTTCGCTTGATCAAAGCGCCAGTTGTTCTGGGCGCGGGCTTTTTGGGCGCGCGCATCGACCATCAACTGGCTGCCTTTCACACTCTGATACAGCCGGGGCGCAGCCCATGCATTTTGATCGGAGCAAATGAATTGGTCTTCCATCTGACCTACCGCATTGCGCTCCCGATGCAGGCCGGGGATGTTGTGTCGCTTTTTCCCATGCGGCGGGTCACCGGGCGGTCAGGCGGGTTGGTTTGGCCCATTGATGGGCTTGAAATGTGCCCCACCAGCCGGATTGGTACCTCGAACCGTGCAGTTGGAGACATCTGGGTTGAAGTGGATGGACCGGGCCTTTTGGGCATCGTGCCCCGCCGCTACCTGTCTGATCTTATGCGGGCGATTGCGGCATAGGGATTTTGGCCGCCTGGCGCGCCACGGCCTGTTCACGCAGGATCACGTACAGGCCAGCCGCCATGGTGATGGCAATTCCCGCGGCGGCCATGGTGTTGGGCAACTCGTTGAAGATGACCCAGCCAAACAGCGTGGCGACCGGGATTTCCAGGTACTGCATCGGAGCAAGGGTGGCTGCTGGGGCATAGCGCAGGCTCCAGGTCATCAAAAGATGCGCGCCGGTGCCCAGAACCCCGATGCTGAACATCAGAAAGCTGATCCAAAGGTCCGGCACGACGATCTGCAGGCCCTCGATGCCAAAGGTATCTCCGATCAGGATCACCGGGGCCAGCAAGGCACAGGCCATGGCACCGGATACGGCCTGCAGACCGATTGGGTCGGTCTCTTTGGCAATCTGGCGTGTCACCATCATGAAAAAGGCAAAGATGACAGCAACAGCCAAGGGCCAGAGCGCATGGACACCGACGGCGGCGAAGCTAGGCTGAATGACAAGAAGTGTTCCACCGAACCCAACGATACAGGCCAGAATGCGGCGAAAGCCGACTTCCTCATTCAGAACGAATTTCCCGATCAGCAGCATGATGAAGGGCATGACAAAGGCAATCGCCACAGCATCTGCAAGGGGCAGATACTTGAGCGCTGTGAACATCGCACCGATGCCACCAATGTGCAAAAGCGTGCGCAGAAAGGTCAGGCGCAAGACCCGGCCTTTCATACGCCAAAGACGTCTTCCGCCCCAGACAAGCGGTGCCAAGAGAACAACTTGCGCCGCAAAGCGGACAAAGATCAGGAGCCCCAATGGCATATGCTCCCCCAATAGTTTCGCAACCGCATCCCCAAGGGGGGCGAGAATACAAAAGCCGAGCATCAGACCAATGCCAAGGAGGGGACGATCTTGAGTCATGTGGCGCACGCTAGGCCTGGGCCTGGGGAAGGGCAAGGTACGGAATTGCGATTGCTCAACAATTCGGCACGTTCACGGCCAGACCGCCGAGCGAGGTCTCTTTGTATTTCTCATTCATGTCAGCGCCGGTCTGACGCATGGTCTCGATGGCGGCGTCCAGAGGCACAAAATGCTGCCCATCGCCGCGCAGCGCGAGGGAGGCTGCAGAGACTGCTTTGATCGCGCCAAGGCCATTGCGCTCGATGCAGGGGACCTGAACCAACCCCTTGACCGGATCGCAGGTCATGCCAAGGTGATGCTCAAGCGCGATTTCGGCGGCGTTTTCCACCTGTTCGGGCGTACCGCCAAGCACGGCGCATAGGCCTGCGGCGGCCATGGCCGCCGCAGAGCCGACCTCGGCCTGACAGCCCGCTTCAGCGCCCGAGATGGAGGCGTTGAATTTTACCAGCCCGCCGATGGCTGCGGCGGTCAGCAGAAAATCTTCGATATTGCGCTCGGAGGCTCCGGGCACGTGGTCGAGATAGTAGCGCAGGACCGCGGGCAGCACCCCGGCGGCGCCATTGGTGGGCGCAGTGACAACCTGCCCGCCGGCCGCGTTTTCTTCATTGACGGCCATGGCATAGGTGCTGATCCAGTCGTTGATGGTATGCGGCGCCGAGAGATTCATGCCTCGTTCCGCCAAAAGCGCCTCGTGAATGCCCTTGGCTCTGCGCCGCACGCTCAGCCCGCCGGGAAGGATCCCGTCCCGCTCAAGCCCGCGGTTGATACAGTCATTCATCACCTGCCAGATCCGGGCGGTGCCGTTCTGGAAATCAATGGCGCTTGAGCGCGAGACTTCATTGGCGCGTTTCATGACTGCGATGCTTTTGCCGCTGGTCTTTGCCATCTGCAGCATTTCGGCAGCGGTCTTGAAAGGATAGGGCACCGGTGCGCCCTCATCCGTGGCCTTGCCTTCCGACAGCTCTTCCTCGGTCAGGACAAAGCCGCCTCCCACGGAATAGTAGACCTGACGCAGGATCACGTCTCCTTGGGCATCCGTGGCCATCAGGATCATGCCGTTGGCATGGCCGGGCAGGGCATGATCGTAGTCAAAGATCAGATCGGCCTTTGGATCAAACTGCAGCTCTCCCAGCCCTTCGGGTGCCAGAGATTTGGTGTCACGGATGGCTGCCAGAGCCGCTTCGGCCTTTTCGTCGTCATAGGTGTTCGGCACAAATCCGGCGAGACCCAGAATCGTTGCACGGTCGGTCGCATGGCCGACACCGGTGAAGGCGAGTGAGCCATGCAATGAGGCGCGCAGCCCATGAAAATCAAAGGGCGAAGCGCGCATCAGGTCAAGGAACCGTGCCGCGGCCACCATCGGGCCCATGGTATGAGAGGAGGACGGGCCGATGCCCACTTTGAACATATCGAAAACGGAGAGGAACATTCAGGTGGCCGATCCTTCGGGAGGGTTTGCGTAAACGGGATGGGTGAAGGGCGTGGGCCCCAACCCTTCGGCGGCTTGTGCTGTGGCGACAGAGGGGCGTTGCTCCAGCCGCATGAGCATGTCTTTGAGCCTGGGTGTTGCGCTCAAATCGAACCAGCTGCGGTCGCGCCCCTCAGGATAAAGCGCCATCCAGCGCATCAGACAGGCGAGATAGAGATCCAAAACCGAAGGCGTTGGCCCTGCCAGCCAGTCTGTGCCTTCGGCGGCGGCGGCCTCAAGGCTGGCAAGATGCGTTTTCAGCCGGGCGGAAATGCCTTTGTGAAGGGCGTCTTGCTTGGCTTGCTCCGCTCCCACGTATTGTTGTGGGTAGAATAGGGTGCGCAGATCGGCATGCAGCGTGTTGGATAGAAAAAAGAGCCATTTCAACACCCAGGCCCGGTCAGGGTGATCCGTGCCCGGCGCAAGGACGCCGTGCCGGTCCGCAAGCCACAACAGGATCGCACCGGTCTCAAACAGGGGGCCGTTTGGCGTTTCCAGAACCGGGATCAGACCGTGAGGGTTGAGGTTGCGGTAGGCTGCGCTGTGCAACGCGCCGCCACGCCGGTCGACCAAAGCCGTTTCAAAGCTCTGCCCCATCTCGGTGAGCGCCAGGCGGATGATCAGCGAGGCGTTGTCTGGAGCATAGTGAAGGCGATAGCAAAACGTCATGGCCGGACCTTAGGAAGCTTTGCCCTAGGCGTAACGTCCGTTTCCGGCGTTTCCAATGGGAAACACGGCTTGCCTGTTCGCAAGTTTCCAGGAACTTGCTGACGCCGTCGCCTTTTAAGGAAACTGAAAGGCCGAGACGGCCTCAAAAGCCCAATTGCCCCTCGCAGTTGTGGCTCGCTTTGCTTATAAGGCCTACAAAACTCTTTCTCGGAGCCGTTACCATGACCGGAGAGCTTTCTCCCATCGACAAGGCCAAATTCGTCGCCGCAAAACGCGCCGCGGACATGGTTGAGGATGGCATGCGCGTCGGCCTGGGTACAGGGTCGACAGCAGCCTGGCTGGTGCGTTGCCTCGGCGAGATGGTGCGCGAGGAGGGGCTGAAGTTCACCGCTGTCCCGACCTCCACCCGGACCGCGGAACTGGCGCGCGAGGTCGGAATTGATGTCATCGGGCTGGATGAAGCCAAATGGCTGGATCTGACCATCGACGGCGCCGATGAGTTCGACGCCGACTTCAATCTGATCAAAGGCGGCGGAGGGGCGCTCCTGCAGGAAAAGATCGTGGCCACGGCTTCTGATCAAATGGTCGTTATCGCTGATGCGGGCAAAGAGGTGGAAACCCTGGGCGCCTATCCACTGCCGGTCGAGGTGATCCCCTTTGGCTGGCAGACCACACAGGCATTGATCGAGGAAACCCTTGTTTCCATGGATGTCCTTGGGCGCACCGCGACTTTGAGAATGAATGGTGATGCGCCCTTTGTTACCGATGAAGGCAACTTCATTCTGGACCTGCATTTGAAACGGATTGGCAATGTGCGCCAGCTTGCCATGGTGCTGAACCAGATCCCGGGTGTGGTTGAAAACGGGCTGTTCATCGATATCTGTGACACCGTCATCATCGGTTACGGCGATGGCAGGGTAGAAACACGCGACATAAACGAGGGCACGGTCGAACAGGACAAGCTGGATTTTGTCGAAACCGACAATCTGTTTACCGACCTTGCGGACTAAGAAGGCAGCACTTTCATGAGCTTTGACTACGATCTCTTTGTCATTGGCGGCGGCTCGGGCGGCGTACGTGCGGCGCGCGTTGCGGCAGCGGGCGGCGCAAAGGTGGCATTGGCCGAAGAGGACCGCTATGGCGGGACCTGCGTGATCCGGGGCTGCGTGCCAAAGAAACTTATGGTCTTTGCCAGCGAATATTCCGGCATGGTCGAAGACGCCCAGGCCTATGGCTGGGATATCCAGCCGGGCGCCTTTGACTGGGATGCCTTCAAGGGCAAGCTTGAGGCGGAGTTGGACCGGCTTGAAGGCATTTACCGGAACCTTCTGAAAAACAGCGGCGTCGAAAGCTTTGACGCCCGCGCCACGCTGGTTGACCCGCATACGGTGGAACTGTCGGACGGCAGCCGCAAAAGCGCCAAGCACATTCTGATTGCCACTGGCGGCCGACCGATCGTGCCCGAGTTCCCCGGCAGCGATCTGGCGATCACCTCGAACGATGTCTTCCACCTTGAGAAACTGCCCGAAAGCATTCTGATCGTGGGCGGCGGCTATATCGCCTGCGAATTCGCCGGGATCATGAACGGGCTTGGGGTAAAGACCACGCAATACTATCGCGGCGCCCAGATCCTGCGCGGCTTTGATGACGAGGCGCGCGGGTTGGTCTCCGAGGAAATGTGCCAGTCCGGCATCGATCTGCATCTTGGCACCAACGTGCTGGAGATGACCCGAGAGGGCGACAAGATCCGCGTCAAGGCCACCAATGGCGACGAGGCGCTGTTTGATCAGGTGATGTATGCCACGGGCCGTGCCCCGAACGCTGACGATCTGGGGCTTGAGGATCTGGGAATCGAGCGCGGTCGCAAGGGCGAAATCCTGGTGGATAAATACAGCCAGACCGGCGTTCCTTCGGTCTACGCCATCGGCGATGTGACCGACCGGGTGAACCTGACGCCGGTTGCGATCCGCGAAGGCATGGCCTTTGTGGAAACCGTGTTCAACGGCAATCCCACCAGCCCCGATCACGACCTGATCCCGACGGCGATCTTTACCCAGCCCGAAATGGGCACCGTGGGTCTGAGCGAAGAAGAGGCCGCCCAGCAGGAGCCGATTGAGGTCTATGCGACCTCCTTCAAGCCGATGCAGCAGGCCTTTGCCGGGCGCGCGCAGCGGGTCTTGATGAAACTGATCGTCAGCCAGGCCAGCCGCAAGGTGCTGGGCTGCCATATCGTCGCACCGGGTGCGGGCGAAATGATCCAGCTGGCGGGCATTGCAGTCAAGATGGGCGCGACCAAGGAAGACTTTGACCGGACGGTGGCGGTGCATCCGACCATGTCCGAAGAACTGGTAACCATGAAAACACCTGTGCGGACGGCTTGAATATCGGGCCAAAAGCTCCAGGTTAGAGCACAGTAAAACTCTTGCCGCAAATGAGCGGCAGCAAAGGGATAGGAGACATATGGCTGGCAATAGCGGTGGCCCCTGGGGGGGCGGAGGCTCTTCCGGCGGTGGCGGAGGCAACCGGGGTGACAACAATGGCGGTGGCGGCGGTGGCCGACGCCCCGAGGATCCCCAGATTCCCGAGATCGACGAACTACTGAAAAAAGGGCAGGAACAATTCCGCGTCCTGATGGGCGGTCGCGGTGGCAATGGCACCGGCGGTGGCGGCCGTGGTGGCTCGGGTGGCGGCGGTGCGCCGTTGTTCACCAAGGGTACCCTTGCGATTGGCGCGGTTGCCGCTGCCATCCTCTGGGGTATGGCCAGCTTTTACTCGGTCAAGACTGAAGAACGCTCGGTCGAGCTGTTCCTTGGCGAATACCACGATACCGGCCAGCCGGGTCTGAACTTTGCGCCTTGGCCCTTTGTCACCTACGAGGTGATCCCGGTGCTGGTGGAGCAGACCGAAAACATCGGTTCCGGCACCCGCGGCGTGGATGCAGGTCTGATGCTGACCGGAGATGAAAACATCATCGATGTCGATTTCCAGGTAGTCTGGAACATCAACGATCCGGCGCAGTTCCTGTTCAACCTTCGCGATCCGCGGGCCACGATCCAGGCGGTGGCGGAATCGGCCATGCGCGAGATTATCGCCCAGTCCGAACTTGCCCCGATCCTGAACCGGGATCGTGGTGTGATCACTGCGCGGCTTGAAGAGTTGATCCAATCGACGCTCGACAGCTATGACAGCGGTGTGAACATCGTCCGTGTGAACTTCGACCAGGCCGACCCGCCAGAGCCGGTCAAGGACGCCTTCCGTGAGGTGCAATCCGCCGGCCAGGAACGGGACCGTCTTGAGAAACAGGCTGACGCTTATGCCAACCGCAAATTGGCGGCAGCGCGCGGTCAGTCTGCCCAGACACTGGAAGAGGCCGAAGCCTATCGCGCCCAGGTCGTGAACCAGGCCCGCGGTGAGGCCAGCCGCTTCTCGGCCGTTCTGCAAGAGTATGAAAAGGCGCCGGATGTAACCCGCAAGCGTCTTTATCTGGAAACCATGGAAGAGGTTCTGGGCAACGTGGACAAGGTCATCATCGACCAGTCCGTGGGTGAGGGCGGCCAGGGTGTCGTTCCCTATCTGCCCCTCAATGAATTGCGCCGGACGGAGGGCAACTGATGAACAAGTCGACCCTTATTCTCCCGCTTCTTGTCGTGGCGGTTGTTGCGGGCCTGTCTGCGATCTTTATCGTGGACGAGCGTGAAAAGGCGCTGGTCCTGCGGTTTGGCCGTGTGGTTGCTGTACAGGAACAGCCCGGCCTTGCCTTCAAGATGCCGTTGATTGACGAGGTCGTGCGTTACGATGACCGTATTCTCAGCCTTGAAGTCGGCCCCTTGGAAGTCACCCCAGAGGATGACCGCCGTCTGGTGGTCGATGCCTTTGCCCGCTACCGGATCACCGATCTGCGCCAGTTCCGAGAAGCGGTCGGTGCTGCCGGTATCCCGGGTGCGGAAAATCGCCTCGACAAGATAATGCGCGCGCAAACACGAGAGGTACTTGGCTCGGTCAGTTCCAACGACATCCTGTCTTCGGATCGAGCCGCTCTGATGCTGCGCATCCGCAATGGTGCCATCAGCGAGGCCAGTGGGTTTGGTATCGAAGTGATCGACGTGCGCCTGAAGCGCACCGACCTGCCGCAGGCCAACCTTGAAGCCACCTTTGCGCGGATGCGCGCCGAGCGTGAGCGGGAGGCCGCCGACGAGATCGCCCGGGGTGAGGAAGCCGCCCAGCGGGTCCGCGCCCAGGCCGACAGGACCGAGGTGGAACTGGTCTCCGAAGCCGAACGCGAAGCAGAAATCATTCGCGGTGAAGCGGACGCCGAGCGGAACCGCATCTTCGCCGAAGCCTATGGCCGCGACCCTGAGTTCTTTGACTTCTACCGTAGCCTCACGGCCTATGCACGTTCGATGCAGGAAGGCAATTCCTCCCTGGTTCTGTCCCCGGATTCCGAGTTCTTCAACTATCTGAAGTCCTCTACAGGGACGCCAGCGTCGCAGTAGTGCTTTCACCTTGCCGCTCGTATTGACGAGCGGCCACGTCCAAAACACTCTAGAGGCCGACCTATGTGTCGGCCTCTTTTGCATTCCGGTGGACGTAAAAACCCGGTGGGAAGGCGACAATGGCTTTCACATCGTTTTGAAGACGTGCAACATTCATTGCAGCACAGGGGGGAGCCCCTACATTAGACCCATTCTGTACTTCTGCTCTTTTCTGCGGAACCGCACAGACAGGTCAGAAGGAGGAACCAGAATGGCGATGACAAGGAGTAGTGCCGTGCACTCACAGGCAATTTCTTATTCGGACGCACAGGACGGGCGAGGGGCACAGTGGCGCCTATTGATGCTTGCCCTGATCAGCAGCATCATGGTGCTGGCGCAGGTTCTGATGGCCCAGGCCAGACCTGAAAGCCTTGCGCCTCTGGCCGAACAGGTCAGCCCGGCCGTGGTGAACATCACGACCACAACAGTGATCGAAGGGCGCTCGGGGCCGCAGGGGATCGTGCCCGAAGGGTCCCCTTTTGAAGATTTCTTCCGCGAGTTCCAGGACCGCAATCGCGGTAATGGCGAAAATGGCGACGCACCACGTCCGCGCCGCTCTTCTGCTTTGGGATCTGGCTTTGTGATCTCTGAGGATGGTTACATTGTGACCAACAACCATGTGATCGAAGAGGCCGATGAGATCGAGATCGAGTTCTTCCCCGGTGACGGACAACCGGCTGAGCCGCTGCCAGCCAAGGTCGTGGGCACCGATCCCACCACCGACATTGCATTGTTGAAGGTCGAAGCGCCCATGCCGCTGAAATTCGTGACCTTTGGCGACAGTGATACGGCTCGCGTCGGCGATTGGGTGGTTGCCATGGGCAATCCGCTGGGGCAGGGCTTCTCGGTTTCTGCGGGGATCGTTTCTGCGCGCAACCGCGAGCTTTCCGGCTCTTATGACGACTATATCCAGACCGATGCGGCCATCAACCGTGGCAACTCAGGCGGTCCGTTGTTCAACATGGACGGCGATGTTGTTGGTGTGAACACCGCGATCCTGTCGCCCAATGGCGGCTCGATCGGAATCGGCTTTTCGATGGCCTCGAATGTTGTCAGCAAGGTGGTCACGCAACTCAAGGACTTTGGGGAGACCCGCCGCGGCTGGCTGGGTGTGCGCATTCAGGACGTGACCGATGACGTGGCCGAGGCGATGGGGCTTGATGCGGCCAAGGGCGCATTGGTGACGGATGTTCCGGATGGTCCGGCCAAGGATGCGGGCATGCTCTCTGGCGATGTGATCCTCAGCTTTGACGGCACCGAGGTGGAAGATACCCGTGGCCTCGTGCGCACTGTTGGCAACACCGAAGTCGGCAAGACCGTGCGGGTGGTTGTCTACCGCGAAGGCAAGACCGAAACGCTGAAGGTCACCCTTGGTCGCCGCGAAGACGCCGAGCGTCAGGCTTCTGGCCCCGGTGACAAGAAAGAGGCACCGGAGCAAACCGAAAAGCAGCTATTGGGTCTTTCTGTCGGAGTTTTGACAGATGATCTGCGCGGCGAGCTGAATGTTCCGGCTGGCACCAATGGTCTGGTGATCATGTCTGTGGACGAAACCTCCGAGGCCTGGGAAAAAGGTCTGCGGGCGGGTGATGTGATCACCGAGGCCGGCCAGCAGAAGGTTGCAGGGATCGCGGACCTTGAGGCGCGCATCGACGAGGCAAAAGAGGCCGGGCGCAAGTCGCTGCTGCTTCTGGTGCGCCGCAGCGGAGAGCCGCGCTTCGTTGCGCTGAACCTGACGGAGTAACGAGGCCATAGCTTGACCTCGTATGTTCGGTTTGAATAGTGAAAAAGGCCGGGGCAATCCCCGGCTTTTTTTGCCCGGTTGATTTCTGAACAAACAAAAAGAGCCATGCGCTGGCGGGCACATGGCTCTTGATGGGATAGGTGGCATTGGGATGGAACGGTAAATGCCTAACCTGTGAACGACTGTGCCATCTGTCAGGGGCTCGGTCTGTGACCCAGTTCACACTGTCGTGAAAATATAAGACCGGTGATTGCTGCGTTCACAGCAGCTCTGGCTCTGCCAAAAGCGCAAGCGCCTTGCGGTCAAGGATCTGCAGGGCACCACGGTTGATTTCGATGATGCCATTGCGTTTCCAGTTGGACAGTGTCTTGGACACCGCTTCCCGCGTTGCGCCGACAAATTCCGCCAGCTCGCTTTGCGACAGACCAAGGCGGTCGTTGCCGCCTTCCGGTGTGAGGTAGAGCAGCTTGCGCGCCAGGCGCACCGGCATGGGCAGGAAGACCTGTTCGTTCAATTGCGCATTCATCCAGCGCATGCGCTGTCCGGCCAGACGCAGCAGATCCCCGGCAAGGTCGGGATGTTTCTGAATCTGGGTCAAGATATCCCGGTTGCGCAGCCGTCGCAGGCGGCTTGGCTCGGTGGCGGTGACCGTTGCGGTGCGGGTGCCGGGATCAAAGAGTGCGATCTCGCCAAAGACGGCGCCGGGGCGCATCAAATCGAGGGTCAGCTTGCGGCCCGCGGCCGACAGGATGGAAAACTCCAGTGCGCCTTCGGTGATCGCATAAAGGGCATCGCCTGTGTCGCCCTGCTCGAACAGAACCTCGCCTTGCGAGAGGCGAATGTCGCTGGCCTGGCTGTCCAGCATCTCTCGCAGGGGCGCAGAGGCCCCAGAGAGGAAACCTGTGTCCGGCAGACGGTCTTGCGGCATGGTGTCGTCTCCACACAATGAGGCCACCATACATCACATGCGGGGCCGGTACGTTTTGTCGCGCGTGACAGTATCAGAGCTGCGCGGTGCGGGGAACGGGTGATATCCCGCACTGTCGCTCCCTTATTCGCAGGAGGTCTGAGGTGCAAACGGTACATGCCTATCGCGGCACTGAAATCAGCCCCAGGGCGCGGGCGCTGTCGAGTGACAAGACCTGGCTTTGGAGGCCGTTCTGCCGCTGATAGCTGAGAATGGCCAGGCGGGTTGCTCTGTCCAGTTTGCCGGTTACTGTGCCGGAGTAGTGTCCCCTGACGGACAGGGCGCGCTGCAGGGAAGCGATGAAATCCGGGGTCATATCGACTGGGCAGGTGATTTCAAGCCAGCTTTCGCTGCGTGGGCGAACGATGTCCTGACGGGTTTCGGTGCGAAACACGGCAGGCGCAATCAAAGTTTCGCTTGCGTCCCGTTTTTCTGGCTGAACAAGAACCTGCATGGTCACGGTTTCAATGATTGCGGGGCTGACATGGCGATCCCAGCAGGTTCCGCCCGGGGCGCCGGGCGGTGTTGCGCGCGGTGTGGGGCCGTTCGTGCGCTCTGGGCTGATTGGCTGTGTGCAGGCCGTCAAGGCGAGCAGGCCAAAGGCGCAGGCGCTGTGCAATAGCAAGAAGGGGCGGATCATGTGCTCGGACCTCTGATGGCCTGCATTCGGGCCGACAGGTTTTCCCGCAGGTTAGTCCATTTCCATGGGCGGCGCAAAGGCCGGATCCTGGGTGCGCCCCTGCGGTGTCAGCAGCATATCCAGAAGGCCGGACACATCCTCGATATGCTCGGCAATGAGATGGGTAACGGAATGAGCGCGTTGCAAGCGGCCGGTGACCTTTAGGAGCCGACCCGAAATCACCGCGCGTCGGAACGCCTCGTAGATCTTGCGCCAGACAATGACGTTCACAACGCCGGTTTCATCTTCCAGCGTGATGAAAATGACCCCCTTGGCCGTGCCCGGTCGCTGGCGCAGGATCACGAGTCCCGCAACGGTGATCCGTGCATTGTCGCGAACCGCTTGCAACTGATCTGCGCGCAGGCAACTTGGTGCTTTGCGCGGTGGCGTGCGCTTTTCGAACATCATCTGCCTTGAACAGCAATAATCGGAACAAATATAGAACATATTACGGGCGTGTCCAGCCAGCGGGCCTCGTGCCAGATAGCACTGGTGTCGCGGCGGGGGCTTGGCTAAACAGTCTGGCAAGTACCGAGAAAGGGAAGATGCAAGCATGGCAAAGATTACCTATGTCGAACACAATGGCACCGAGCATGTTGTCGAGGTGGCCAACGGCCTGACCGTGATGGAAGGCGCGCGGGATAACAACATTCCGGGGATCGAGGCAGATTGTGGCGGTGCCTGTGCCTGCTCGACCTGCCATGTCTACATTCACCCGGACTGGGTCGAGAAGCTGCCGGCCAAGGATGACATGGAAGAGGACATGCTGGATTTCGCTTTTGAGCCCGATCCGGCCCGCTCGCGCCTGACCTGCCAGCTGAAGGTGACGGATGCGCTGGACGGTCTGATTGTCCAGATGCCAGAAAAGCAGATCTGATGGTCTTTCGGGGGCAGATGGCGCGGCGTCTGCCGGACCGTTTCTGGCCCCGTTCTGCGCGCCGCGCTGGGGAAATGTTGCGCATTTGGCTCCTGGGGGGAACCATGGTGCTCAGCGCAGCTGCCACAGCACAAACGCGGGCGAATGACGGTGGACATTGGTCGCCGAGCGCAGCGGATCCCATTCTTTCGGCACGGTTTACCGGCCCGACGACGCGCTATGCCCATGCTGTACTTGGGGATGCGGTGGAGTGGGCTGGTCTGACCCTGACATTCTCCGGGCAGGATGGCGCGGTCATGTCCGTTGAGATCCAGCTGCCGCAGGATCATGTCTTTGAAGACCTTGAGCCGCGTCTTGTGGATCTGACACTGGATGGCCGAGCAAATGCCGTCATGGTGGTCGAGACTGACATGGCGCGGGGTGCGGCGCTGGCGCTGTACGGCGCGGGCGAAAAGATCGCCGAAACACCCCACATCGGGCAAAGAAACCGCTGGCTCGCCCCAATCGGGGCTGCGGATCTGGATGGGGACGGGCAGGTGGAGCTTGCCTATGTCGACCGTCCGCATCTGGCCAAGACCCTGCGCATCTGGCGCTTTGAGGGCGGCAAGCTGACCGAGATCGCAAGCCTGCCCGGCCTCACCAATCACCGGATCGGTGAGGATTTCATCACCTCAGGCATACGCGACTGCGGGACGGGGCCCGAGATCGTCACGGTGAATGCAACCTGGTCTCGCGTCATGGCGTCTCGCCTCACGCAAACGGGTCTTGTCGCACAAGACATTGGGCCCTTTTCGGGCCCAGAAGCCGTCGAAAAGGCTTTGACCTGCTCATAAAATCTCTCGGATCCGATCACAGAGCTGCTGCGCCGCGCAAGGCGCGGCGCCGGGCCCAACGGCCGCGTGCATTCTCTGAATGCGGCGCGGCGGGCGGGAGAGCCTTGCCTCGGGTCAGACGGGGCGGCGAAACACCAGCGAGGTGGGGCGGTCATAGCCCATATGTGTGGTTGTGCCAGTTTGAACAAAGCCCAGACGGGAAAACGTTGCGTGGTTCTCGACCAGTTCAACGCGGGTTTGCAGCTCAAGGGCCGGAAGGTGCAGATCCCGTGCCCGCAGCAGAGCATGGTCGATGAGAACACGCGCCAGTCCCGCGCCACGGCGTGTGCCATCTACTGCCAGTTTGCCAAGGTAAAGGCAGTCTTCTTTCGGCGTCAGAAACACGCATGCGACAACGGGCTGCCCCAGGATCCAGATTTCGCCGCTTTTGCAGTGCGCTGACATTGCCTCAACCGTCAGGTTCAGCATAGAGGAGGGCGGATCGATGCGCCCTTCCATATAGGCAAAGCAGCGCTGAATGAGGGCGAGGACCTCAGGCAGGCGCGGATCCTCGGCCTCCAGGCGTTCTGGCGTCATGGGCTGTTGCTCCGAACCACGTGATCGCCGCCAATATCCCCAAGCGAGGAGAACAGGCTTGCCGTGTTGTTTGCGCCCACTTTCTTCAGGAGGCGCGCCCGGTGCACCTCAACGGTCCGATAGCTCAGATCCAGGATCCGCGCGATTTCCTTGCTGGTCTTGCCTTCACGCAAGAGGGAATACACCTCGCGCTCGCGCCGGGTCAGAGGCTGGTAGGGGCGCACGCCGGACAGATCTGCAAAACTCCAGACCGCACGGCCCAAAGGCTCATCCGGGGTGAAGGTATGTCCGCGCACGCGCACCCAGAACAACTCGCCTGTCTTGCGCTTCATCACCCGCTCATCCCAATAGGGGTTGCCCTGACCCAGGCTGGTATCGCCCCGGTTGCGCAGGTTGTGGAACTCCTCGTCCGATGGGTAGAGGAAGGCAAAAAGCCGATCCAGCATCTCTTCACGAGCATAGCCGAACATCTCGCAAAAGCGCTGATTGCATTCGCGCAAAACGCGGTTTTCTGTCACGACAATGCCGACCGGAGAGAACTCAAAGGCAAGCTGAGCCAGATCACGATCTGCATACAGCTGATCAAGTGTGGCGGGATCCGGGTATGTGTCCATTCTGCCTCCGGGGCTTGGCAAACTGTACTAGCTTACCGCAGCAGATCTGAAAATACCTCTGACGCCATTTGTCGCCGGGCTACCGCCCTGCATCTCATGGCGCGCAAAGATCATTTCAGGGCGCGCCAGCCAATGTCGCGGCGGAAGAAACCGTCTTTCCAGTCGATCTGATCCACCATGGCATAGGCGCGCGCATGTGCTTCGGTGAGGCTGCCACCACGGGCCGTGACGTTCAAAACGCGCCCGCCATTTGCGAGGATCTTGCCACCTTCGGATTTGGTGCCTGCGTGAAAGACCATATTGCTGCTGTCCTCGGGCAGGGCGTCAAGGCCCGCAATCTCGGTGCCCTTCTGATACGAACCCGGATAGCCTTTCGCGGCCATCACCACGGTGATGGCGTGATCGTCGCCCCAGTTCACCTGAGCCTCGCTGAGCCGACCTTCGGCGGCGGCATGCATCAGGTCCAGCGCCTGCGCGCCAAGGCGCATCATCAGCACCTGGCATTCGGGATCGCCAAAGCGAACGTTGTATTCCACCAGACGGGGCAGGCCGTCCTTGATCATGAGGCCCGCATAAAGAACGCCCTGGTAGGGGGCACCGCGCTTGGCCATTTCGGCCATTGTGGGCTTGATGATCTCTTCCATAGCGCGGGCTTCGATCTCGGCCGACAGCACCGGCGCCGGAGAATAGGCGCCCATGCCGCCGGTGTTTAGACCGGTGTCGCCCTCTCCGACACGTTTGTGGTCCTGTGCGGTGCCGATGGGCAGTACGTCTTCGCCGTCGACCAGCACAAACAGGGACGCTTCTTCGCCCTCCATGAATTCCTCGATCACCACCTCGGCGCCGGCGCCGCCAAAGCTGCCGCCGAACATATCGTCAATGGCGTCAAGCGCGGTCTCTTCGTCCATCGCGACGATGACGCCCTTGCCGGCCGCGAGGCCATCTGCCTTGACCACGATCGGCGCGCCTTGCTGGCGGACATAGGCCTTGGCGGCTTCGGCATCGGTGAAATGCCCATAGGCGGCGGTGGGCGCCTTGGCCGCATCGCAGATTTCCTTGGTAAAGCTCTTGGAGGCTTCCAGCTCGGCGGCCGCCTGCGAAGGGCCAAAGACCAGAATGCCCGCCTCGCGCAGGCGGTCAGCAACCCCTGCCGCAAGCGGTGCCTCGGGGCCGACGATGACGAAATCGATGGCGTTTTCCTCGGCAAAGGTCACCACCGCGCCGCCTTGTTCGATATCAAGGCTGGCGCAATCGGCGATTTGGGCGATGCCGGCATTGCCGGGGGCCACGATCAGCTTGTCGCATTTGGGGTTCTGCATCACCGCCCAGGCCAGAGCATGTTCGCGCCCGCCGCTGCCAAGGATAAGGATATTCATCGATTGTCTCCGATCTGTCCGCGCCCGTTCCCAGGACTGTGCTCATGCCCCTGCGTCGAGGGCTTGCCTTGCTTGTCGCGCCTTCTATGCTGCGCGGGCCTGTAAAACAAGAACCGCTTGGTCGCAGGCGGGCGTCAACTGCCCATCCAAGCGAAGACGACAAAGAGCAGCCGATGTCCGACCTGATTGACGATCCCACCCCCGGCCAGAATGCGCCTGAGTTCACCGTCTCCGAGATCTCGGGAGAGGTGAAGCGCACCCTGGAAAGCACCTTTGGTCGCATCCGGGTGCGCGGCGAGGTGGGGCGTGTCTTCAAGGCCCGTTCCGGGCATCTCTACTATGACGTCAAGGATGATCGTAGCGTTCTGGCCTGCACCACCTGGAAGGGGCAGGTCGCGGGGCTGTCGGTGGTGCCAGAAGAAGGGCTTGAGGTGGTCGTGACCGGGCGCCTCACGGCCTT
Organism: Pseudophaeobacter sp.; assembly: GCA_027019165.1. GTDB lineage: Bacteria > Pseudomonadota > Alphaproteobacteria > Rhodobacterales > Rhodobacteraceae > Phycobacter. Next base: position 447,591 of record JALUXC010000024.1, on the reverse strand, counting down.
TGGTGCGCAGTCAAAGTACAACATGAACGTCGAAGAGGTCGCCGTTGCCGGGCAGGGCGCGCTGATGGCCCTTCTGGAGAAGCGCAAGAAACAGCTTGAGGCCGAAGGGCTGTTCGCGCCCGAGCGCAAGAAACCGCTGCCGTACCTGCCGCAGATTATCGGGGTTGTGACTTCGCCCTCTGGCGCTGTGATCCGTGACATCCTGCACCGGTTGCGAGATCGCTTTCCCCGCAAGGTACTGGTCTGGCCCGTGGCGGTGCAGGGCAGCAATTGCGCGCCAGAGGTTGCCCGCGCCATCGAAGGCTTCAACAGGCTGACTCCGGGCGGTGCCTTGCCGCGCCCGGATTTGATTATCGTGGCACGCGGTGGCGGCTCGATAGAGGATCTTTGGGGCTTCAACGAAGAGATCGTTGCCCGTGCGGCGGCGGCATCCGAGATCCCGCTGATTTCCGCCGTGGGGCACGAGACGGATACGACGCTCATCGATTTTGTCTCTGACCGGCGGGCGCCGACGCCCACGGCTGCGGCAGAGCTTGCCGTGCCGGTGCGGCTAGAGCTGCTGGCCTGGAGTGAAAATCAGGGCGCGCGTCTGGCGCGGGCAGCCGGGCAGGCCGTGCAGCAACGCCGCCAGCGGCTGAGCGATCTGTCGCGGGCCTTGCCCCGGCCCGAGACTCTGCTGGAAACACCGCGCCAGCGACTGGATCAGGCCAGTGATGCCCTGCCTCGCGCACTTACCTCTGTGGTGCAGCGCCGACGGGTGCAGCTCAGCGAAGCAGCGGCAGCTCTGCGCCCGGCCACCTTGCGCGGCTTGCTTGCCGGGCGTGCCAACAGCCTCAGCAACCTCTCGTCGCGCCTGTCCCTGCGACCCATCCGTCAGGAAATTCAGCGCAGGCATGAGCGCATTTCGCAGCTTGGTCAGCGGCTTGAGACGGTTCAGCGCCAGCGGCTAGACCGGCAGCGCCAACTGCTGTCGGCCAGTGGGCGTCAGCTTGAGATCCTCAGCTACAAGGCGACCCTCGCGCGGGGCTATGCGGTGGTGCGCGCGGGCGAGGCTGTCGTGACCACGCGCGCAGCGGCGCAAAAGGCAGATGCCTTGCAGATCGAGTTCAGCGACGGAACTCTGGATCTGAAGGCAGGGACCGCATCTGCAACGGGCGAGGCAGGCGCCGCAAAGCGGTCAAGCAAGCCCAAGGCAAAACCCAAACCAGAAGAAGGCGGGCAAGGATCGCTGTTCTGACAAAAGATGATATGGCTGCGCCAGGTCAAACGCCCACGTCGGGCCCGTGGCAGATCATCTCTTCGCCGATATCGTCGGCTTCATAAAGCTCGGTCGCTTCGGGATCGTTTTCAAACCGTGCGCTCAGCCCGTTGGGGCCGAGTGAAAAACGCCAGCACTGTGGGTCATTGCGGTCTTCGTACAGAAAACAGATCTGGTCTGCCTGCTGATACCATTGCCCCTCCTGACAGCGCCCGTCGAGGAACGACCATATGACACGGCGACCGGGCAGGTAGCGCTCTACCCCGTAGGCAGTCCCGTCAAACCCGTAAAACAGTGTCTTGCCTCGGGTATAGCGATCAAAGGCCTCCGCATCCAAGGGTTCGGCGGCCGCCGCGGCTACCGGAGCGGCCAATGCCGCGCAGAGGGGAATCACTTTGATCCAACGCATGCTGCAACTTTGCCAGACGGAAGAGGCCGAGGCCAAGCGTCACAAGGGGCGGCAGGCCAAATAGGCGGATTTAGGGCGCAGGTTCCGGGCTTTGGTCCGGGATGGCTTTCCTTGGGTCACCTTTGACCCGCCTTTTGCGATCGGCAACCATAGCCTTGGAGTGGCCAGAGAGGGAAAAGAATGGAAACGACACTACTGTTGCTGGCGGCGGGCTGTGCCTTTGCCTACCTGTTCTTCACCGCGCGGCCCGAAGGGCTGTTGCGCTCGGTTCTGAAGACGGCCTCCGTGGCGCTGCTCGCCTTGCTTGCCTTCCTCTCCGGTGTCCCGCCGCTGCTCGGCGCTGGGTTGCTGCTGTGTGCTGTGGGTGATTACTGCCTGTCACGCGACGGCGAAGGCGCTTTTATGGTCGGAGTCGGGGCCTTTGCTGCCGGTCATCTGGCCTATGCGGCGTTGTTTCTGAACACTCCGGGAAGCGCGTTTGCGCGGCTGACCCAGTTGCCGGGACTATTCATTGCCTTGGGGCTTGCGATCCTTGGTCTGGTCATGGTGCGGGTGCTGGCGCCCCGAGCCGGTGCGCTGAAAGGGGCCGTTCTGGCCTATGTGCCCATCATCCTGTCGATGGGCGTTGCGGCGGCAACCCTTCCGGCTGAGGGCGCTTTGGCCTGGGCGCTGCCTGCGGCGTTGGCTTTTATTGCATCGGATGTGGTGCTGGCCTGTGAGAAATTTGTCCTGCAAGACGGGCACCCGCTGCGCCGGATCGCGCCTTTTGTGGTCTGGCCGCTCTATTGGGGCGCGCAGTTCGGGTTTTTCTTTGCCTTTTGGTGACCTGCCGACGTTCATCCGCTTTGCAACCGGCGTCAATCCGCATTAGGTGAGACGAAGACCTACTTGCGGAGACACCAATGGCGTTTTTCTCAAAGCTCAAGGACCGGCTGTTCAAGTCCTCTTCGAAACTGGAGGACGGCCTGGATGCGATTGTCGCGGACGGGGAAAAAGATGCAGCCCCTGCTGAAGAGGTGCGCAGGCCGGATCCGGAGCCGCAGGCGGTTGCGGGTGAGGAACCCGTTGCAACGGGCTCTGTTTCGGAGGAACCGACTGCCGCGTCTGAGCCTGCCAAGGCAGAGAAGCCGGGCCTGCTTGGCCGTCTCATGGGACGGTCCGGCACGAGCGCGCCGCGCAGGGTCTTGGATGACGACATGCTCGAGCAGCTGGAGGAGTTGCTCATTGCCTCGGATATGGGCGTCGATACGGCCTTGCGCGTCACCGCAAATATGGCCGAGGGGCGGTTTGGAAAGCGCCTGTCCACCCAAGAGATCAAGGAACTTCTGTCCGCCGAGATTGCCCGGGTGATGGAGCCAGTGGCAACACCCTTGCCGATTTATGCCAAACGCCCACAGGTGGTGCTGGTGGTGGGGGTCAATGGCTCTGGCAAGACCACAACCATCGGCAAGCTGGCCAGCCAGTTCAAGGCCGCAGGCAAGAACGTGGTGATCGCGGCTGGCGATACCTTCCGCGCGGCAGCGGTGGAACAGCTGCAGGTCTGGGGGGATCGCGCCGGTGTGCCTGTACTGACCGCACCCGAAGGATCGGATCCGGCCAGCCTGGCCTTTGATGCCATGACAAAGGCCGAGGCAGAGGGCGCGGATCTGTTGCTGATCGATACGGCGGGCCGTTTGCAGAACCGCGCCGACCTCATGGAAGAACTTGCCAAGATCGTGCGCGTTATTCGCAAGAAAGACGAGAGCGCGCCGCATAACACCCTCTTGGTGCTGGATGCCACAACAGGCCAGAACGCGCTCAGCCAGGTGGAGACCTTTCAGAAGCTGGCGGATGTCTCGGGCCTTGTTATGACCAAGCTGGACGGCACCGCCAAGGGGGGCGTGCTGGTGGCTCTGGCGGATAAATTCGGCCTGCCGATCCATGCCATTGGCGTCGGCGAGCAGATCGACGATCTGGCACCGTTTGACCCCGAAGAATTCGCGGCCGCCCTGACCGGATTGGATCGGTCTTGATCTTTGCGCCGTCGCGCGAGGGGAGCCGATGAGCGACTGGCTGATCTCACTGGAGGGCACCGAGGCAGGCCATCAGGCCGCCTTGGTTCTGGCCCTGATGGCGGCCTTTTTGCACGCGGTCTTTGGCGCGCTGCAAAAGGGGCGCCATGATCCCTGGCTGTCGCGCGGGGCGATTGATGCTTCTTACGGGGTGATGGCGGCGCCCTTTGCGCTGTTTGTCGTGCCCTGGCCGGAGCCGCACATGTGGGCGATCTTTGCCGTCGTCTGGGTGATCCACGTGGCCTACAAGGTCTTGCAGGCTCTGGCCTATACCAAGGGCAGCTATACGGTGGTCTACCCGGTGGTGCGCGGCACGGGTCCGTTGTTCACGGTGATCGGCGCATACTACCTGTTTTCCGAGACCTTCACCGTGGTGCAATGGCTGGGTGTTGGGGTTCTGCTGATGGGAATCTTTGGCCTGGCCGCCTATAACTATCGGTATCTGGAAACCAATCGCGACACCTTGATGGTGGCGCTGGGCCTTGCGGTGGTGACAGGGTTGTTCGTGGCGCTATACACCACATATGACGCTTATGGGATCCGCGCGACGGCCGATCCCTTCACCTTTCTGGCGTGGTTCTTCATGATCGACGGAATTGCCATGCCGCCTGTGGCGTATCTGCGCTGGCGCAATATGGCGGAGCGCCCTGCGCTTGGCCCCTTGATGGTCAAGGGCGTTTTTGGCGGGCTGGTCGCCTTTGCTTCTTTTGGGGCTGTGATGCTGGCAACGCGGCTGGACAAGGTTGGGGAGGCTGCGGTGCTGCGGGAAACCTCGACCGTCTTTGCCGCGCTCATTGGCTGGCTGGTGCTGAAGGAAACCGTGGGACCAAGGCGGATCGCGCTGATGGCCCTGATCGCGCTGGGCGCGGTGATCGTGGAAATGGGTGGCTAGGCTGCCGGATGAGTGAAATAGGAGCGCCCATGGCTGGCAAGAAAATCAACCCGATGCTGAAGATGGGGCTAGAGTTCGGCCCGATCATCCTCTTTTTCATCGGTTATCTGAAACTCAAGGATGAAATCTTCCTGATCGGCGGCCAAGAGTATGCCGGGTTCATCCTGGTGACGGCGGCTTTTGTGCCTTTGATGATGCTCTCGACCGCAGCCCTGTGGCGGCTCACGGGGCACCTGTCGAAGATGCAACTGGCGACGCTGGTTCTGGTGGTTCTCTTCGGCGGCCTGTCGGTCTGGTTCAACGACGAGCGGTTCTTCAAGATGAAGCCGACGATGATCTACCTGTTGTTTGGCGGCCTTCTGGCGGTGGGTCTGATGCGCGGGCAAAGCTGGCTCAAGGTGGTGATGGAAGAGGTCATGCCGATGGAAGAGGACGGCTGGATGATCCTGACCCGGCGGATCTGCTTCTTTTTCCTGGGGCTTGCGGTTGCCAATGAGGTGATCTGGCGGTTCCTGTCCACGGACACTTGGGTCTATTTCAAGACCTTCGGTCTGCCAGTGGCGATGTTCCTGTTTTTTATGACGCAAGGCCCGCTATTGCAGAAGTACGGCATCGAAGAGGACGACGAGTCGGAAGCATAGAGCGGGGGAGCAGTGGCTCCCGCGCCTGTGCGGCGCATCAGAGATGCGCCTCAAACAGCCTTGGGCCTGGCAGCGCGCGACGCGCGCTGCGGGTGCGTTACCCTTTCTGACCGAAGATAACCTTCTGCGCCTTGCTGTCAGTACGATCTCCTCGCAGATCCGCAAAAAGCGCGCGTCCAGCGATGACACCTGGTCGGTCCCACAGGGCATCCAGCCAACGTGCCAGATTGGGCTTGTCCTCCAGCGTCTGCTCCTGACCTTCCCACAAAGACGCCCAGGGCCAGATCGCCATATCGGCAATCGAATAGTCCGGCCCCGCCACGTATTCAGTTTTGGCCAGCTGCCGGTCCAGCACGCCGTAGAGGCGGGCAACCTCGGACCTATAGCGGTCCTTGGCATAGGGCAGATCCTCGGGCGCGTATTTCAGGAAATGGTGTGCCTGACCCGCCATCGGACCGACGCCACCCATCTGCCACATCAGCCACTGATCCACCGCGACGCGATCCCTTTCGTTTTGCCCATAGAACCGCCCGGTCTTGCGGGCGAGGTACTGCAGGATCGCGCCGCTTTCAAAGATCGAGATGGGCGCGCAATCTGGTCCTTCGGGATCGATTATCGCTGGCATGCGGTTGTTGGGGGCGATCCTGAGGAAGTCTGGCGCGAACTGATCGCCTTTTGAGATGTTGATCAGAGTGGTGGTATAGGGCAGGCCCATCTCTTCGAGGGCGATAGAGACCTTCCAGCCGTTCGGCGTTGGCCAGTAGTGAAGTTCAATGGGGTCCTGCACGATTGTCCTCCGAGGCTGCATCAGGGGGGAGTTGATCACATGGCAGGACCTGAGAACAAGGCATGGTGTTTGACACGCAGTGCACAAGGCTGTGAGCCAGCAAGAGCGCCGGGTCAGGCGTGAGGACGAGGCAGCTGCCCTGCATTTTGCGCAAAATGCGATCTTTCGGTCACGTCTGCAGTTGCAAAACCTGCATTCAGGGCGCTATGTGAACGCACAAGATTCGGCAGGCCTTTTCCTGCCGCGTGGGCGATTTGTTACCGGATTGCGGACCACGTAAAACTCACCGCTAAAGAGGTCAGGATGTGAAGGAACCCCTTTCGCTTGGCCGATCGGGGTTTTTTTGTGCGCGGATGCGCAGGAGTGAATGAGATGAGCGACAACAAGGGCAATGACTGGAGCAGCCGCACACAACTGGTGCATGGCGGAACAAAGCGCAGCCAGTGGGGCGAGGTGAGCGAGGCGATCTTCCTGACGCAAGGCTTTGTCTACGAGAGCGCCGAACAGGCCGAGGCGCGGTTCCTGGAAACCGGACCTGATGAATTCATCTATGCACGCTATGGCAACCCGACGGTGGCCATGTTCGAAGAACGGATTGCGGCACTGGAAGGGGCAGAGGATGCCTTTGCAACGGCATCCGGTATGGCGGCGGTCAACGGCGCGCTGACCTCGGTTCTGAAGGCTGGGGACCACGTGGTTTCGGCGCGGGCGCTGTTTGGATCCTGCCTTTATATCCTTGAAAACATCCTGGCACGGTTCGGGGTCGAGGTAACATTTGTCGATGGCACAGATCTGGAGCAATGGCGCGCGGCCGTGCGGGCCGATACCAAGGCCGTGTTCTTTGAAAGCATGTCCAACCCGACGCTTGAGGTGATCGATGTGGCTGCGGTCTCTGAAATCGCCCATGCGGTGGGCGCCACGGTGATCGTGGACAATGTCTTCTCCACCCCCGTCTTTTCAAATGCCATCGAACAGGGTGCTGACGTCGTCATCTACTCCGCCACCAAACACATCGACGGGCAGGGTCGGGTTCTGGGCGGTGTGATCCTGGGCACCAAGGAGTTTATCCGAGGCACGGTCGAGCCTTACATGAAGCACACCGGAGGCTCGCTCAGCCCGTTCAATGCATGGACCCTGTTGAAGGGGCTTGAGACGATTTCCCTGCGGGTCAATGCACAGGCTGACAGCGCGCAGCGGATTGCCAAGGCCCTGAACGGCCATCCGGCGCTGGCGCGCACAATCTACCCTGGCCTTGCGACGCATCCCCAGAATGCGCTGGTGCAGGAGCAGCTTGGGGGCAAGGGCGGCACGGTTCTGTCGCTCGATCTCAAGGGTGGTAAGGAGGCAGCCTTTGCCTTCCTCAATGCGCTGACGATCCCGGTGATCTCGAACAATCTGGGAGATGCCAAATCCATCGCGACCCATCCTGCGACAACCACCCATCAGCGCCTGCCCGACGACCAAAAGGCCACGCTTGGCATCACTCCGGGTCTTGTGCGCTTCTCGGTCGGGCTTGAAGACCCGGAAGATCTGATTGCAGATCTGAGCCGCGCGCTTGAGGCAGCAGAGGCCTGATCCCCTACGCCTCGGCCCTTCAAAACCGGGCCGAGGCTGCAGATCCCGGGCCGCATGGCAGTTTCTGTCCTGAACCTGCCGCATTTGTTTGATCCGTTTTGTCTTTTCCCGCGTAACGCATTAACTTGGATCTTGTTGCACCACAGGGCGCAGCAGCAGCGGAGGAAATGATTCCATGAATATCCACACGCGCAGCATGGAAGAGGCACCCGATCGGACCGAGGCAGAAGCGGCGCTGGAAACGCTACGCCATTGGGCCAAAAGGGCGACAGAGACGGAGATTGCCCAGCTTGATCCTGCTGTTGCCCGTCTGTTGCCAGAGCGCGCGGTGCAGAACTATCCGGATCTGTCGCGAAACTACCCAGAGGATTTTCTGTCGGACGAGACCTATCGCGCGACGCTGCCGGATCTGCAGAACGGCCCCTCCAGCCTGATCCGGGGCGCCAATGAGCAGATCCAGCATGTGGGCATTTCGAATTTCCGCCTGCCGATCCGCTTTCACACCCGAGACAACGGCGATCTGACCCTGGAAACCAGCGTGACGGGCACTGTCAGCCTTGAGGCCGACAAAAAGGGCATCAACATGTCCCGGATCATGCGGTCCTTTTACAAACACGCGGAAAAGACCTTCAGCTTTGAAGTCATCGAGGCAGCGCTTGAGGATTACCTGAGCGACCTTGACAGTATGGATGCGCGCATCCAGATGCGGTTCTCCTTCCCGGTGAAGGTGGGCAGTCTGCGCTCGGGTCTGTCGGGCTATCAGTATTACGATATCGCGCTGGAACTGGTTGACCGGGGCGGGGTGCGCAACAAGATCGTGCATCTCGACTATGTCTACTCCTCCACATGCCCCTGTTCGCTAGAGCTGTCGGAACATGCGCGCCAGTCGCGCGGGCAGCTTGCAACGCCGCATTCTCAACGGTCGGTTGCGCGGATTTCGGTGCAGATGGAGCCGGATGCGCCCTGCCTGTGGTTTGAGGATCTGATTGATCACTGCCGCCGCGCCGTGCCGACTGAGACGCAAGTCATGGTGAAACGCGAGGACGAGCAGGCCTTTGCCGAGCTGAACGCCGCCAACCCGATTTTCGTTGAGGATGCGGCGCGTCTGTTCTGCGAGGCGCTGCAAAGCGACCCGCGTATCGGAGACTTTCGCGTCGTGGCAAGCCACCAGGAAAGCCTGCACAGCCACGATGCGGTGAGCGTTTTGACGCAAGGCCCTCTCTTTGCGCAGACCAGCCTTGATCCACAGCTTTTTGGGACCCTGATACACCGGGGTTGACCTGCGGCGGCCGGGCTGTGGCTGGTCATTGCGCGGTCGGACGATCTCATACGGCCCCCAATCCCGGGGTTTTATGCTGCATTGCCGCATTTTCTTGCTGCAATGCAGCTTTTCCGTGTTAGGCTCCTCTTGCGTCCGGACCCCAGGGGGCTGCGGAATACGACATGCAAGCCGACAGGGTGTTGCCGGATCTCTTTCACGTAAGGAGTTCCCGATGATGTTTTTGCCTATCCTTCAGAACCAGCCGACCCCTTTTGCCCATTGGGTTGGCCAGGCGGCGGGGATGCAGATGAAATACTGGCGTGCGATGGCTGCGCTGGCCGTCCAGGCGCCTTATGAACAGATGCGGTTGGCGCAGGCCCTGGTATCCAGCGGAAAAGCGGCTGTGCCCTCAAAAGAGGCTGCGCCGATCAAGACCAATACCACATCTGCTTCATCCCGCGTTGCAGAGCCATCAAAAGAAACAGAAAAACCGGCGGCGCCAAAGGCTGCTGCTCCGCGCAAGCCCGCTCAAAAGGCGCGCAAGACCGCGACACGCAAGCCTGCCGCGACAAAGACGACCGCGAGAAAGGCACCGGTTCGCCAGACGGCTGCCCGAAAGGCACCTCCTGCCAAGGCCGCAGCGGTGCCAAGCCAAACGGAAGCGCAGCCGGGCACCGAGGCCAAGCCTACAGCTGCGGCAAAACCGGCCGCGCGCCGGTCCGAACCTGCGGCAAAGCCACCCACGTCGCGAAAGAGGGTGACCAGCAAAGCCGAAACGGCGACCGGCGGTTCGACAGTTGCAAGCCGGAGCCAGCCTGCGGCCGCCAAGGAGGCACCGGCAAAGGCCAAGCGTGCCCCGTCAAAACCGCCAAGCCTGCCAGAGCCGCTGCTTGAGAAGGATGGAAATGAAAAGCCATGAGCCGAGGCTGGGTCCTGCGGTTCTCGGTTTGACTTGACAGTCTGGGCGCAGGGCGCCAACGCTTCGCGCCATGTTGGATCTCCGTCCCGTCGCATATGTCATCGGTCTTTTGGTCGCCATCCTTGGCGCCACGATGGTGTTTCCGTTTCTGATCGATTTGTATGACGGTCAGGGCCACTGGCCGGTGTTTCTGGAAAGCGGCCTGATTTGTATCCTTGCGGGCGGGCTTTTGGCCCTCAGCTGCGGAAACGCCGTGCAACAGGGGCTGAGCATCCGCCAGACATTCCTGTTGACGACTCTGGTCTGGGCGGCTTTGCCTCTTTTTGGTGCGATCCCCCTGATGCTCGGCGTGACTGAGTTGAGCTTCACCGACGCGTTCTTTGAGGCGATGTCCGGGCTGACGACAACCGGCTCTACAGTGATTTCTGGGCTGGATGATCTTCCGCGGGGGATATTGCTGTGGCGCGGTATCCTGCAATGGCTGGGCGGCATCGGCATTATTGTTGTTGCGATGGTCTTCCTCCCCGAATTGCGGGTCGGCGGAATGCAGATATTCCGGTCTGAAGCCTTTGATACAATGGGGAAAATTCTGCCGCGAGCGCAGGCGATCGCAAAGCAGATTTCGCTGATATATCTAGGCCTGACCCTCTTATGCATCACTGTTTACATGATCCTGGGTATGGGCTGGTTCGACGCCTTGGTCCATGCGCTCACCACCATGTCAACCGGGGGCTTTTCCAATTATGATGCCTCGTTCGGCACCTTCTCAGGCCCGCCTGAATACGCCGCGTCGATTTTCATGATCCTGGCGGCCATGCCTTTTGTGCGCTATGTGCAACTGATCAACGGGCAGGGGCGACCGATCCTGAAAGACAGTCAGATCCGTGCCTTCCTCGGCACGATACTGGTGTTGATCGTCATCACGGCCGGCGTGCTGGTTTACGTCTTTCCTCATCACCCCGAACAGGCTTTTCGCGAGGCGCTGTTCAATATCACCTCGATCATTTCAGGCACCGGCTATGCCAGCGTGGATTACATGGAGTGGGGCAGCTTCCTGATCATGGTCTTTTTCTTCATTGGCCTGATCGGAGGCTGCGCGGGGTCAACGGCCTGCTCGGTCAAGATCTTCCGCTACCAGATCCTTTTTGCGTCGATTCGGGTTCAGATCCAGCGTATCCGCTCTCCGAACGGGATCTTTATTCCGCGCTTTGACGGGCGACCTGTAGGGCCGGATGTGCTCAGCTCGGTGATTTCCTTTTTCATGTTCTTCGTTGTGACCTTAGGCATCGTGGCCTGGGCGCTGGCGCTCACGGGGCTTGATTTCATCACCGCGCTTTCCGGTGCAGCGACAGCGGTGGCGAACGTGGGGCCGGGGCTTGGTGATATCATCGGCCCATCGGGCAATTTCTCGACGCTGAATGATCCGGCAAAATGGATCCTGAGCGCGGCCATGTTGATCGGGCGGCTTGAGCTGATGGCGGTCTATGCGATTCTGACGATCCGGTTCTGGCGGAACTGAACGGAGGGGGGCTTTGAGCCACCCTATTGTGCGCACCGGGCAACATGCGACGGTTTGGCCCTTGTATCGCTACAATGCGCAGTCTTGCCCTGACGGGGCCGCTCCCCTATGAGGCTGTGATCGGAATCTGCGAGCGCACGGAGACGACTGCCCCATGCCCGTACTAGTAATGAAATTCGGTGGCACTTCTGTCGCCAACCTGGACCGGATCCGCCGCGCGGCCAAACGTGTCGGCGTCGAAGTGGCCAAGGGCTATGACGTGATCGTCATTGTCTCTGCCATGTCCGGCAAGACCAACGAACTGGTGGGCTGGGTCAATGAGACCTCGCCGCTGTTTGACGCGCGCGAATACGACGCGGTTGTCTCCTCGGGGGAGAATGTCACGGCTGGCTTGATGGCGCTTACCTTGCAGGAAATGGATGTTCCTGCGCGCAGCTGGCAGGGCTGGCAGGTGCCGCTCAAGACCACCAGCGCGCATAGCCAGGCGCGGATCGAAGAGATCCCGACCGACAATATCAACGCCAAGTTCGCCGAAGGTATGAAAGTTGCCGTTGTGGCCGGCTTCCAGGGCCTCAGCCCCGAGGGCCGGATCACCACCTTGGGCCGGGGCGGATCTGACACCACCGCGGTGGCCTTTGCGGCAGCCTTTGATGCAGAGCGCTGCGATATCTACACCGATGTGGATGGGGTCTACACCACCGATCCGCGCATCTGCAGCAAGGCGCGCAAACTCGACAAGATCGCCTTTGAAGAGATGCTGGAGCTGGCCTCGCTCGGGGCGAAGGTGCTACAAACCCGCTCGGTCGAGCTGGCGATGCGCTATCGGGTGCGCCTGCGGGTGCTATCAAGTTTTGAAGAGCAAAATGACAATGCCGGCACGCTGGTCTGTGCTGAGGAGGACATCATGGAATCCAATGTTGTGGCCGGTGTGGCCTATTCACGCGATGAAGCGAAGCTGACCGTGCAGTCCGTTGCGGACCGCCCCGGCATCGCGGCGACGATCTTTTCCACTCTGTCCGATGCGGGCGTCAATGTGGACATGATCGTGCAGGATATCTCCGAAGAGGGCCGCACGGATATGACCTTCTCCTGCCCCATCGATCAGGTGGCCCGCGCCGAACAGGCGCTGCAGGCGATCAAGGACAAGGGCGAGCTGAACTTCGCCGAACTGGTGGCCGACAAAGAGGTCGCCAAGGTTTCGGTCGTCGGTATCGGCATGCGGTCCCAGTCGGGTGTTGCGGCCAAGATGTTCAAGGTGCTCTCGGATGAGGGGATCAACATCAAGGTCATTACAACCTCTGAGATAAAGATTTCCGTTCTTATCGACAGGAAATACATGGAACTTGCCGTGCAAGCGCTGCATGATGCCTTTGAACTGGATAAAGCAGCCTGATCGCAATCGGGCTGCCTGGCACATAACTACGTGAACAGGGCCCATGGTCGAAAGTACTGAATCAGAAAGCCGCAGGCTGCTTGGCCGCCTGCGCGAGGCGATGGCCGGGGATGCACCCGGTCAGGCCCGTCTGGACAAGATCACTCATCTGATTGCCGACAGCATGGGGACCGAGGTCTGCTCGGTCTATCTGTTTCGGGACGACGAAACCTTGGAGCTGTGCGCGACGGAGGGGCTGAACGTCGAATCGGTCCATGAAACCCGCATGCGCATCGGCGAGGGCCTGGTGGGCCGGGTTGCCAAATATGGCAAGGTGGTCAATACGCCAGATGCCCCAAGCGCCAAAGGCTTCCGCTACATGCCCGAAACGGGCGAGGAGCGATACTCTTCTTTCCTCGGCATTCCGGTTCAGCGTCTTGGCGAGATGATGGGCGTTCTCGTCGTGCAGTCCAAGGATGCTCGGGAATTCTCTGCTGATGCGGTCTATGCCTTGGAAGTGGTGGCCATGGTCATCGCCGAAATGGCCGAACTTGGCGCCTTTGTCGGCGAGGGCGCAGCTCTGTCGCCCTTGCATCAACAGCCCGTTCTAATACCTGCCACAGCGGCTCAGGAAGGGGCGGCTGAGGGGCATGTCTGGCTGCATGAACCTCGTGTTGTGGTCACGAACCCGATCGCCGAAGATCCGCATCGCGAGCTTCAGCGCCTGACCGAGGCGGTCGAAGAGCTGCGTGTTGGCGTCGACAAGATGCTGAAAATTTCCGAGAACGGTGACAAGGATCAGCTGCAGGTCCTTGAAACCTATAGGATGTTTGCCAATTCCAAAGGGTGGATGCGGCGCATGGAAGAGGATATCTCGCGTGGGTTGAGCGCCGAGGCGGCGGTGGAAAAAGAGCAATCCCAGGCCCGGGCGCGCATGTCTCAGGTTCAGGATGCTTACCTTCGGGAACGGCTGAGTGATCTTGATGATCTGTCAAACCGGCTGTTGAGGATATTGACCGGGCAGGGGGCTGAGACAGGGGCTGAGCTGCCCGAGAACCCGATTCTCATTGCCCGCAACATCGGACCTGCGGAACTGCTGGAATATGGTCGTTCATTGCGCGGGATCGTACTGGAAGAGGGCTCGGTCGGATCGCACGCGGCCATCGTTGCACGCGCGCTTGCGATTCCTTTGGTGGTTAACGCCAAACGGATCACCACCGAGGCGCTGAACGGCGATCACATCATGGTGGATGGCGATCAGGGTATCGTGCATCTGCGCCCCGATGAGACTGTTGTCAGTGCTTTCCGTGACAAGATCGCGATGCAAGCTGATGCGCAAGAGCGTTACGCCTCGATCCGGGAAAAGTCGGCGATCACACGCGATGGCGCCCAGGTCAATCTCCTGATGAATGCAGGGCTGATGGCGGATCTTCCATCGCTTGACGGATCAGGCGCCGAAGGTGTCGGGCTGTTCCGTACTGAGCTGCAGTTTCTGGTGCGCAATCAGATGCCGAAACGGTCTGAACTTGTGGCGCTTTATCAAAGGGTTCTAGACGCTGCCCATGGCAAACGCGTGGTGTTTCGCACGCTCGACATCGGGTCCGATAAGGTTTTGCCCTACATGAAGCCAACGGATGAGCCAAATCCCGCGTTGGGGTGGCGGGCCATTCGTGTCGGTCTGGACAAGCCAGGCATAATGCGAATGCAATTACAGGCGCTTATCCGTGCGGCAAATGGGCGCCCTTTGTCCATCATGTTCCCCTTTGTGGCCCAGTTTGAGGAATTCCGCGCTGCGCGAAAAGAAGTGGACAAGACCATTGAACGGGAGCGAATTCTTGGTCACGCCTTGCCAGAGCGGCTGGAGGTTGGCGCAATGCTCGAAACGCCGTCTCTGGCATTTGCGCCGCATAAGTTCTTCGACGAAGTCGATTTTCTGTCGATTGGCGGCAATGATCTAAAGCAGTTCTTCTTTGCCGCTGACCGTGAGAACGAGCGCGTGCGCAAGCGCTATGATACGCTGAATGTCAGCTTTCTGACCTTTATCGAACAGATCGTAGAGCGGTGCGAACGGTCTGATACTCCTCTCAGCTTTTGCGGCGAGGATGCCGGGCGACCGATTGAGGCAGTTTGCCTAGCGGCGATGGGTATTCGTACTCTGTCTATGCGGCCAGCTTCAATTGGGCCTGTTAAGTCTTTGTTAATGAAGGTTAACTTGCCCGACCTAAGGAAGATCATTTCTGACTCTCGGCATAGGGGAGATCAGTCTGTCAGGCCCGCGGTTATGCGCTATCTCCGAGAAATATAATATTCCTCAAGAGGGATGGCTCTTTGTGGCCTTGTCGGCGCCTGTCTTGATCCCTTCTGGAAAATTTGTGGCGTGAAGGCATGGTGCGCTCACCCTGCCAAAAGGCCGTTTCACCTCTCGAAAGCCGGTTTGAGCTCTTTTGAGGCACAGAACCCAGTGTTTCCCACTTGAGTGGGTTGAAGCGAATTTCAATAAATCATCAAAAATTAAGGCATTTTTCGGAAGGAGTCGAAAATAGTTGATCAAAAGTGATAATTCTTGCGTCGGTGAACGGTGGTGCACAGGTTGTTCACACACTTATCCACAGTTCGCTGTGACGGTCCCCATGGTGGCCATCAGCCTCAATGGGTTTTACACCCACGGACGACCGCGGGCTTCTTGGAAACGGGCACCAGATTGGTCTTGTCTGCGGATCAAGTGCGGCCTTTTTCAAATGTTATCCACACGAAATCCACATTAGGTGTGCGTTCGTTTGCATTGATTTTATGCAATAAAAAATGGAGATGAGTGGATACTCCGATCATATGCTGCATAAGACCGTAGCGGCATCATAGGGGAAAATGGTTTCGAAAAAGTTACCATCCTCCAGAGTTATAAACTTCAAGTATGAAATTTTAAACTTGAAGTATTTTCTGTCTCACCTATCCTGACCTTCAAAAGCAAACTGTTGCGGAGGGTCGGATCATGAAAGTTGCCTGTTTGGGTGGAGGTCCTGCGGGGCTTTATTTTGCGATCTCAATGAAATTGCGGCAGCCAGAGGCAGAAGTGACTGTCTTTGAGCGCAACAAGGCAGACGATACCTTTGGTTGGGGAGTCGTTTTGTCCGACGATGCTCTTGAAAACCTGACAGAAAACGACCCCGAGAGCGCAGCTGAAATTCGTCGGAATTTCGCGTATTGGGACGATATTGCGGTCGTACACAAGGGTGAGCGCACGGTTTCCGGAGGGCATGGCTTTGCCGGGATTGGCCGCAAAAAGATGCTATTGATCCTGCAAGAGCGCGCCCGTGCTTTGGGTGTCGATTTGCGGTTTGAAACCGAAGTTGGGCCTGCGGCAGACTATCAAAATGACTATGATCTTGTGGTGGCTTGCGATGGGCTAAATTCCAGTGTTCGCAATGAGTTCGCGGAACACTTCAAGCCGAATATCGATGTGCGTCCTTGCAAGTTCATCTGGCTGGGAACCCATCAGAAGTTCGACGATGCCTTCACCTTTGTTTTTGAAAAGACACAGCACGGCTGGGTCTGGATTCACGCCTATCAATTCGATGAAGACACAGCGACCGTGATCGTCGAATGCTCGGCGGAAACCTGGGAGAACTGGGGCTTTGAGGGCATGTCGAAGGAGGAGATCATTCGCACCTGCGAAGAGATCTTTGCCGATCACCTTGGTGGTCACGAGTTGATGTCCAATGCGGATCATTTGCGCGGTTCGGCAGTCTGGATCAACTTCCCACGCGTGTTGTGCGAAAAATGGTACCATCAAAACGTTGTTCTGTTGGGGGATGCCTCAGCCACGGCGCATTTCTCCATCGGCTCTGGCTCGCGGCTGGCGTTTGACAGCGCGATTGCCCTGGCAGAGCTGTTGACGACGGAACCCTCAATGGAGCGCGCCTTTGAGCGCTATCAGGAGGAGCGCCGCCTGGATGTGTTGCGCCTGCAATCTGCCGCGCGTAATTCACTGGAGTGGTTTGAGGAAGTGGAACGCTACCTGGATATGGACCCGGTGCAGTTCAACTATTCCCTGCTGACCCGCTCACAGCGTATTTCCCACGAAAATCTGCGCCTTCGGGATGCTGAATGGCTGCAATCGGCGGAAAAATGGTTCCAGGACCGTGCTGGCGTAGCCGCGGAAGCCCCGGTGCGCGCGCCGATGTTTGCTCCGTATCAGCTGCGGGACATGACGCTGTCCAACCGTATCGTGGTGTCTCCCATGGCGCAGTACAAGGCGGTTGAGGGCTGTCCCACCGATTGGCACCTGATCCACTATGGCGAACGAGCCAAGGGCGGCGCCGGGCTTGTCTACACCGAAATGACCTGCGTCAGCGCCGAGGGGCGGATCACGCCCGGTTGTCCCGGCCTTTATGCACCGGAACATGAGGCGGCGTGGAAGCGCCTGACAGATTTCGTGCATGGTGAGACAGAGGCCAAGATCTGCTGTCAGATCGGTCATTCCGGTCGCAAAGGATCCACCCAAGTAGGGTGGGAAGAAATGGATGCACCGCTGCCCGACGGAAACTGGGATCTTGTCTCGGCCTCGGCCCTGCCATGGTCGCCCACTAACGCCGTGCCGCGGGAAATCACCCGGGCCGAGATGGATACGGTCAAGGCAGAGTTTGTCGCTGCTGCAGAGATGGCGGATCGCGCCGGTTTTGATATGATCGAGCTGCATGCGGCGCATGGCTATCTGATCTCCTCCTTCATCTCGCCAAAATCCAACATCCGCTCCGATGAATACGGTGGCTCGCTCGAAAATCGCATGCGCTATCCGCTGGAGGTGTTCGAGGCGATGCGCGCAGTCTGGCCCGCCCAGAAACCCATGTCGGTGCGTATCTCTGCCAATGACTGGGTGGGCGATGCGGGTGTGACGCCGGAAGAGGCGGTTCTGATTGCCAAGGCGTTCTCGGACGCCGGGGCCGATATCATCGATGTTTCTGCCGGGCAAACCTCGATCGATGCGCAACCGGTCTATGGTCGGATGTTCCAGACGCCGTTCTCGGACCGGATCCGCAACGAGGCGGGCATTTCCACCATGGCGGTCGGCAACATTTATGAGGCGGATCACGCCAATTCCATCCTGATGGCCGGTCGCGCTGATCTGATCTGCGTGGGCCGTCCGCATCTGGCAGATCCTTACTGGACATTGCATGAGGCGACCAAGATTGGGGATCGTTCGGGCCACTGGCCGCAACCTTACGAGGCCGGTCGCGATCAGGCCTGGCGCCTTGCAGACCGCGACGCTGAGGTGATCCGGGCATGAGTGTCGCGGACAAACATGTGGTGATCAGCGGCGGAGGCTCAGGCGTCGGTGCCGAGCTGGCCGCCCGCTTCGCCGCTGAGGGCGCGTGGGTGACCATCCTTGGGCGCCGTATGGATCCGCTGGAGCAGGTGGCCGCTGAAACCTCTGCCTTGCCACTGGCTTGTGATGTCACGGACCACGCGGCGGTAGAGGAGGCCATCGCTGCGGCCACGGCCAGGAATGGCCCTGTTGCCGTCGCCCTTGCCAATGCGGGGGCTGCACCGTCGAAACCTTTTGACCGGATGACGGCTGCGGATTTCAGTGACGCGCTCTCGGTCAATCTGGCCGGGGTGTTTAACCTGTGGCAGGCAGCTTTGCCGGGGATGAAGCAGGCAGGGTGGGGGCGCATGATTGCGATTGCCTCGACCGCGGGCTTGAAGGGATACCCTTATGTTTCAGGCTATTGCGCCGCCAAACACGGTGTTTTGGGCCTCACCCGCGCGCTGGCGGTCGAATTGGCCCGCACCGGGATCACTGTGAACGCGCTCTGTCCGGGTTTCATTGAGACGCCGCTTTTGCAAAGATCGGTGGACAATATCGTGGCCAAGACGGGTATGACCGCAGAGCAGGCGGCAAAGTCCTTGCGCGCGGGCAATCCGCAAGGAAGGTTCATTCAGCCCGCCGAGGTGGCCGAGGCTGCGCTGTGGCTGGCGAGCGATGGGGCCGGGTCCGTCAACGGCTCTGCTCTGCCCATTTCCGGAGGAGAGATCTGACAGGTGCCTGAGACTTCAAAAGACAGACTGCGGCTGTGGCTGAGGGTGCTGAAGGCCACCCGCGCCGTGGAAAGCGAGATCCGCGAGAACCTGCGCCGCGATTTTGCGACGACCTTGCCGCGGTTTGATGTGATGGCGGCCCTTGTGCAGCATGAGGAGGGCCTCAAGATGAGCCAGCTGTCGGGCGTGCTTAAGGTCTCGAACGGCAATGTCACCGGCATCATTGAGCGGCTTGTCGAGGACGGCCACGTGCAGCGCGCGCCCGTTCCCGGGGACCGCCGCGCCAGCCTCGTGCGAATGACAGAGCAGGGTCGCGAAGAATTCGCACGGCAAGCGGCAGCGCATGAGGGATGGATTGACCAGATCTTTGCGGATGTGCCCCCAGATGCCGCTCAAGCCATGGCCGAAGCGCTGGATGCGGTCGCGCGCCGACTGGAGAACAAGGAACAAAGCTGATGATATCAACCGATACCAAACATTTCCTGTGCAGCGTCGAGGATGGAATCGCCACCGTCTCGCTGGACCGGCCAGAGCGTAAGAACCCGCTGACCTTTGACAGCTATGCTGAGTTGCGTGACTGGTTCCGCGCCCTGCATTATGACGACGACGTCAAGGCGGTGGTCTTTGCCTCCAATGGTGGCAACTTCAGCTCTGGCGGCGA
This sequence comes from Pseudophaeobacter sp., assembly GCA_027019165.1. Classification (GTDB taxonomy): domain Bacteria; phylum Pseudomonadota; class Alphaproteobacteria; order Rhodobacterales; family Rhodobacteraceae; genus Phycobacter. Next base: position 428,210 of record JALUXC010000024.1, on the reverse strand, counting down.
TGTTCATGATATTATTGGTCCATTGACCAAGATGAACATGAAAGAGCTCTTGGCATTTACCCGCATGACCGGGGATCTCGTGAAGGCGATTGTCAATTGCGGCAAGCCGGTGATTGCCGCCATCGACGGGATCTGCGTTGGGGCAGGGGCGATCATCGCCATGGCCTCGGACCTGAGGATCGCAACGCCTGAGGTAAAGACCGCCTTCCTGTTCACGCGCGTCGGCCTTGCGGGCTGCGATATGGGGGCCTGCGCTATCCTGCCCCGGATCATCGGGCAGGGCCGCGCGGCGGAACTCTTGTACACGGGCCGTTCCATGAGCGCCGAAGAAGGTGCCGCCTGGGGGTTCCATAACAAGCTGGTTGCGGCGGAGGATTTGGCGGCAGAGGCGCGGTCCTGGGCGACACGCATCGCGGCCGGTCCGAACTTTGGCCATATGATGACCAAGACCATGCTGGCGCAGGAATGGTCGATGTCGATTGAGCAGGCGATTGAGGCGGAAGCCCAGGCCCAGGCGATCTGCATGCAGACCGCCGACTTTGAGCGCGCCTATCATGCCTTTGTAAACAAGGAAAAACCGGTCTTCGAAGGAGACTGAAACATAGGCGCCCGCCAGGGTCATACCGGCGGGCGTTTTCACGACGACAGAGCTGCAAGAAGACAGCCAACAGGGAGTGCAACCATGGCCGACCGGACATTTCTGAACTGGCCCTTTTTCGAAGATCGGCACCGGCAGCTGGCGGCGGATCTGGACGTTTGGGCAACTGAAACCCTTGGCGCTATCGATCATTCCGATACTGACGCCGCCTGCCGCACTCTGGTCTCGGCTCTTGGGCAGGGCGGCTGGGCGCAGTACTCCGGCGCAGCAGAGGGCGAAACCTTGGATGTGCGTAGCCTCTGCCTGATCCGCGAGACGCTGGCGCGCCACGATGGGCTGGCTGACTTTGCCTTTGCCATGCAAGGCCTTGGAACCGGGGCGATTTCTTTGTTTGGGAGTGCGGAACAGCAGGCGAAATGGCTGCCATTGACCCGATCCGGGCAGGCGATATCCGCATTTGCGCTGACAGAACCGCAATCTGGTTCGGATGTAGCAAATTCTACTATGTCAGCGGTGTTGGATGGTAACGAATATGTTTTAAATGGAGAAAAGACCTGGATCTCTAACGGTGGGATTGCGGATGTTTACACGCTTTTTGCTCGCACCGGAGAGGCGCCCGGTGCCAAGGGATTGTCCGCCTTTATCGTGCCCGCAGGATTGCCGGGGTTCGAGGTGGTCGAACGCCAGCAGGTGATCGCGCCGCACCCGCTTGCAACGCTGAGATTCACCGATTGCCGTATCCCGAAAAGCGCGATGATCGGTGCACCGGGGCAGGGGTTTCGCATTGCCATGTCGGTGCTGGATGTCTTTCGTTCCACCGTGGCCGCTGCCGCGCTTGGCTTTGCCCGCCGCGCCCTGGACGAGGCTTTGGCGCGGGTGACCAGCCGTCAGGTGCAGGGCGCACCGCTGTTCGATCTGCAGATGGTGCAGGGGCATATCGCCGATATGGCGCTTGATGTGGATGCGGCCGCGCTGCTGGTCTACCGCGCCGCCTGGACCAAGGATTCCGGTGCCGCCCGCGTGACCCGCGAAGCCGCGATGGCCAAGCTGTTCTCCACCGATCAGGCCCAGCAGGTCATCGACAAGGCGGTGCAGTTGCATGGTGGCGACGGGGTGCGCCACGGTCAGAAGGTTGAAGAGCTGTACCGAGATATCCGCGCCCTGCGCATCTACGAAGGGGCTTCGGATGTGCAGCGGGTTGTCATTGCGCGTCAGACCCTTGGCGCTTTTCAAGGAGGGAATTGAGCATGCTGGGACCGACAGCGCATATCGACACCTTCACGCGGGAAAACCTGCCGCCGACCGAGCAATGGCCCGAATTCCTGCTGGATGGGTTCGATTACCCTGAGCATCTGAACGCGGCGGTCGAACTGACGGATGCCATGGTCGAAAAGGGTTTTGGCGATCACACTGCCCTGATCGGCAACGGGCGCCGCCGCACCTATAAGGAGTTATCGGACTGGACCAACCGCCTTGCCAATGTGCTTACCGAGGATCTGGGGGTGAAACCCGGTAACCGCGTGCTGATCCGCTCAGCCAACAATCCGGCCATGGTGGCCTGCTGGCTGGCGGCGACCAAGGCAGGCGCGGTGGTGGTCAACACCATGCCCATGCTGCGCGCCGGAGAGCTGGCGGCCATCGTCGACAAGGGGCAGATCACCCATGCCCTGTGCGACACGCGTCTGATGGACGAGCTGGTCTCCTGCGCCAAGACATCGGAATTCCTGACTTCGGTGGTGGGCTTTGATGGCACCTCGAACCATGATGCCGAGCTGGACCGGCTGGCGCTGGAAAAGCCGGTGACATATGAGGCGGTAAGGACGGGGCGCGATGATGTAGCGCTTTTAGGGTTCACATCGGGCACCACGGGCTCGCCCAAGGCCACGATGCATTTTCACCGCGATCTGTTGATCATTGCCGATGGTTACGCACGCGAAGTGCTGGATGTGCAGCCCGAGGATACCTTTGTCGGCTCTCCGCCCCTGGCCTTTACCTTTGGCCTTGGCGGGCTTGCGATCTTTCCCTTGCGCTTTGGCGCGGCGGCGACTCTGCTTGAGAATGCCTCCCCTCCGAACCTCATTGAGATCATTGAGAAATACAAGGCAACCGTATGTTTCACCGCGCCCACAGCCTACCGCGTGATGCTGCGCGCGATGGAGGAGGGGGCGGATCTCACCTCGCTCCGGGCCGCAGTTTCGGCGGGTGAAACCTTGCCTGCCCCGGTCTATGCGGAGTGGATGGAAAAGACCGGCAAGCCGATGCTGGATGGGATCGGCGCCACCGAGATGCTGCATATCTTTATCTCCAACCGGTTCGACGATCATAAACCCGCCTGCACGGGCAAGCCGGTGTCGGGCTACCAGGTGCGGGTGCTGGACGCGAACGGCAACGAGGCGCCGCGCGGGGAGATCGGCCGCCTGGCGGTCAAGGGACCGACCGGGTGCCGCTATATGGCGGATGATCGACAGGCGGCATATGTTCAGGACGGCTGGAACGTCACCGGCGACAGTTTCATGATGGATGCAGAGGGCTATCTGCACTTCGCCGCTCGAAATGACGACATGATCATCTCGGCTGGTTACAACATTGCGGGCCCCGAGGTGGAAGCGGCGCTTCTTGCCCATGATGCAGTGGCCGAATGTGCCGTTATCGGGGCGCCAGATGAGGCGCGCGGTCAGATCGTCGAGGCTCATGTGGTGCTGTCGGCGGGTGAGGTCCCTTCGGAGGCCCTGACCAAGCTCTTGCAGGATCACGTGAAAGCGACAATTGCCCCTTATAAGTACCCGCGATCAGTGGTTTTCACCAAGGCGCTGCCAAAAACCGAGACGGGCAAGATCCAGCGGTTCAAACTCAAGAACTGAGGGCCGGGCCTTGTCGCTCCGTCCATCTTTGGGCGGAGCATCTATCGCATGTTTGGTCTTGTGCTTGGACCTGAATCGCGATACTCCCGGCGCCACACCATGAACAGGAATGTTCACAGTCGGCGGCGAGTTGGCGGAGTGGTGACGCAGCGGATTGCAAATCCGTGTACACCGGTTCGATTCCGGTACTCGCCTCCATTTCATTCTAAATCATAAGGTTATGAGCTTTGACGTTGGGTGCGACACAAAGTGGGACACATAGCCACGATGATCACAGCCGCATACCTATCCAAGTCTCGGCACGGCATTTATTACTTCCGCTGGCCGCTCCCGACCCTAAGTCCCTCTCCTAGAGGAAGCATCAGGTTGTCGCTTGGAACGCGTTGCCCCAAACAGGCTGGCGACTTGGCCCGTTTTCTTGCATCTTGTGGAAAAGTTATTGGCGAGAACAGAGCATTGGCACGCCTCCGGCAAGACGAAATTCGCGAAAAGGTCACAGCTTTTTTCAAGGCTCAACTGGATCAATACCTTGACCGATTGAACCGCTACGGCATGTCGAAGAATGCATTGGCTGACGCCCGCGAGGAAATGCTGGACCACGATTGCATGGTGGATCTTGAAGGCGTCAACGAGCAATACCTGCCCATCACCCGGTTTAAATCAAAGACGGAGGTTTCCGATGCAGATTGGAACGACAGCCTCCCTCGAATTTCGCTTGAATTACGCAAGGGGCGACGGGATATGCTGAGGCGCGTTCTGGAAGCCGCTGAGCGTCTTGAGCGTTATTCTTATGACGATCCCCCAGTCTTTGCTCCTGCCGCTCCTGCGCCCACTCTGCCAGCGTCATCGACCTTGGGCGCGGCGGTAGATGATTTCATCGCAGAGCACTCGCGCCAATGGGCAAGCAAGACAATCGGTCAGAACCGAGCTTACCTGAACATCCTTGTCGAATACTTCGGGCCTGATCGATTGCTTGCCACGATCACCAAGCAGGATGCGAGCGAAGTAAAGAAAGTCTTGCAAGCGCTTCCGTCCAGCCGGAACACCAAGCCGAAGTTGAAAGCCATGCCGCTGATGCAGGTTATCAAAGAACCCGGTCACAAGAAGATCGCGGCCAAGACGATCAACAGCCATATCCAGATGTTCAAGATGTTCTTCGACTGGGCAGAACGGCATGGATATGCGCCACATACGCTCTTTGAAGGCATGAAGGTAAAGAAGGACAAGGCCAGCGAGAGCGAGCGTAAGCCGTTCTCAGCCGAACAAGCGAGATTAATCTACACTGAGTTGACGCAAAACCCGTCCGGGTTGGTGCGTAAGGACAGCCACAAGTGGGGTATGCTCTTGGGCATGTTCACAGGGGCACGTTTGAATGAGATTTGCCAACTCGACATTGCTGATGTCCAGCAGGAAGGCGACACATGGTTTCTGAACATCACGGATGAAGGCGACGACACCAAAAGCGTGAAGTCAGAGGCTGGTAGGCGTAAAGTGCCGCTGCACTCTCAGTTGGTTCGTCTGGGCTTTCTCGAATTCGTGGACAGTCGGAGGAACGGCACACGCCTGTTCCCAGACTACAGCTACAGTGCCAATGGCGGCTACGGTCGCAACTTGGGCCGCTGGTGCAATGAGAGTTTCTTGCCCAAGCTGGGAATCAAGCAGCCGGGTCTTGTCTTCCATAGCCTCCGGCACACGGTGGTAACGCGACTGGGGCAAGCAAACGTACCGGAGCCGATCATCCAGTGCATCGTTGGTCACGCCCGGTCAGGCGTGACGCAGGAAGTCTATCTGAGAGAAGGCTACACGCTGGACCAACTCAGCGAGGCCATCGGGCGCTTTAAGGTCTGAACCGGCCCGGCGCTCCTTATCGTTACCAGTAACGAGGGAGCGCCGGAAAAGGCGTGACCGAGAGGGGATAGCAATATCTATACCATTCTGCCCGAACCAGACTCAAGATATTGAAATAAATTAACTTACCTTGATTTCGTATATTGCAGGAAGTTGCGTAATTCGCCCCGGGCTTGCCTAACTAGTCCCAGAACGCCTGTAGCCTTGCTTCGAAGCCCTTTGGATTAAGGAGTTGACCTATACCTAGTTCGATTGGCTGACTGCTACCTTCCACAACCTCTCCGATGCCGATATTCACGCCGACCTTGCCGCTGACACCGAACTCTGCTTCGAATACCTCCCGCATGATCTGGTTCAACTCGTCCTGCAATTCGTGGTGCACGATAAAACTGTCATGCACCGGCAGGCAGGCATAGCCCATGGCAGCGAACCTCAACATGACGGTTTCCGCCAAGTCGCTGTCTTTTCTCTGCAAGCGCAGCCCGATACCTGAGCCGAAGTGTTGCCTGAACTCTGGATACATGCTGACGATGTGCCACTTGAAGTCATTCCAGCTACGCCCAGTAATCTCTGGTGAGTAGTCGTCAATCTCGCCTATCCGTTTCACACTGTCGGCATTAAGGAGAGCGTTGAAAGTCTGCTTGACCAGTTTTCGTTCAGCCTTGTTCTGCGCCCTGGTCAAGCACCGCTCATAGGGGTCATCAGGGATGGACTGGCCGTCTTGGGCATAGAGCATGGCTGCATGTAGCCCTGAATAGTCCACTTCAACCGTGCGTTTCCCATCTATCAGGATGTACGGTCTCAACCTGCTAGGGCAACTGATCCACCATGCGCCGTAGAAGCGCCCGCCCTGCTCCCAGTCTTCGTTATTGAAGACGCGGTGCACGGTCCGCGCGGCGAAGTCGAAGGACTGGGCCGCCTCATCATCCCGCGTCCCTGCTATCTCTTTCAGGTCAGCCATCAGTTGATCGTCAGTCCGCGCCAAGTCTGCCCAATGGCTTTCCAGCATGTCGTTGATCTTCCGCAATCGGTCACGGGCAGTATTCGCAAAAGCGTCGTCGCCATAGTCGACAAGGTGCTTTCCTGCATCCTTCAATCGAATTCCTTCGGCGTTCCTGTGTCTGCGCAAATCGACAACTGAAATCCCGACATCATCTAATCCGCGCAATAGGGCAGGTGTAGCCATGTACCGAGCGACTCGGCTGCGCGTTTTATTGGGGTCATCCCAGTGCGGCGTGGTCAGCTCAATCAACCCACCGGCTTGCAACGCTTCCATTGCAGCAATGAAAGTCCGCGCAGATATGAAGCTGGCACCGTACCGCGACGTGCTTTTTTGCTGTAGAGCGGTTGTGCCAGTCGCGATGCCCACCTCGAGCGCGGGATCGCTCTCGTGCGCCCGGTAAAGGTCGAGCACGATAGCCTTGATAGCGGCTTCAAAGAGAAGTTGTGCATCCAGTCTTCGCTTTCGCTTCCTGGTCTCTTTCGAGGACAGGTCTGCACAAAGGCTGTCCAGATACGCCATCAGCGCCGGATTGTCTGTTGTCCACTGAGGGTCAAAGAGGCGTGCATTCATTCCAGTGAATCTGTATTTTTTGACTGTTAGATCATCCTTGTCGCAATCAGTGGCACTAAGTGGAACAGTAAACTACTATGGTGCCCGTTCCTGTAGTTGTTGACTGAGCGCCACAGATGGCGGCAGTCAGCCCAAAGCGGAAGCACAACTGCTTGCGCCATTCTACAAAAGCCGACCTTCGTGGTGTGAGAGATGAACTGGTGAGACGCAGACAAAGACGGAGGTTGGACATAACGAAGCTTGCTTAACTGCTAGTTCGGTTCAGAGTTTTGATGTTTTGCACAACTATTCAAGAATACCAAGAATGCCATCCGTGCAGTTTCTGTGACAGCTTGGCATGTCATGCTTGACACTTGGAGCATCACTCATGCACGCTTAGGTAATCCTCGGCGACGAGCCAACTCTTTGACTTCCGTTCAACCAAATTTCGAAAGCTTCAGTATTCCGAGCTCATTAAGGAGGTGCAATAATGCAAGACAATCAACCCGCACCACAGCCACAACAAGCCCAATCACAGCCGGGGTTTTCTCTTTCAAAAATCTCTAGCACTGTAAAAAACGTAGCGATTGTCTTACCTATCGTCGCAGCTGTTTCTCTAGCATTTTGGAAATCTGAAGTCCGGGCATGGCTTACATCCGAAATAATACTGGAGTTGGAAGGCGCGAAACATAAGGATTGGCACTACGCTCGTTTGCGCGACATTCTTGAAGACTTAGACGATGAGAAACTGGCGGAGCTTCGTGACGAGACGCGACTGGATACTATAATAAGAGACGTCATTCGGAACGAAATATCTGGCGGGCAATTGGACGGGTTGACTGAGCTGGAAGCTAGCCACAAGAACGTAATCCAAGCGATACTCAATCCGCCCGCGTTTGCGGATTTAGAGGCAATTGTTACTCAGCGTGTTGATGCAATATATACTTTTGAATTATACGACAGAAGAAAGTTGCAAGTCTTTTTCTCCGATGAAGAGGGAGAGCCATCTAGCGCCCTGTTTCAAAACGTGTCGGTGTCTGATCTTTCTGCACGATTTTATGCAGCTAACGACCAACAGATTTCAATCTCAGTGCAGCCAAATTATGGAGCAGATTGGCGTGAAGCTATTTCTCAGGGTGACGAAGCAATGCTTCTTAAGATTGGGGGACAGGACGTTGAAATTGGACTTGGCCCTCGAGAGTTGGACATAACTTGCGATGTTCGAAAAGGTCTCGGTCTTCGAAACAACGGAATGATACAAGTCCGCGCCGAACCGAAAAGCCAAAGTTTCGAAAAAACCGATGGTTTTCAGCTTGACGTAACCATTGTTGCCAGGAAGGGAGATCAAGCGTGCTGAATTTGCGAGCTGTAATTTCGGTCTGTTCGGTTGCCTTAAGTGCCTCTGAAGCTGCTTCACAGCCTTACGAATGGCAGGAGTTGGGTGGCGACCAGTCTTTGTCGATTGTGAACTCCAGTAGCGGTGGAGATGACTTTGGTGTTGCAGGGTTTTCCTTGGATCAGATTGGTTTGAAGTTGGAACTACGTTCGGCGTCAGAAATCATAGAAATGGAGTACCCCAACTTATCTCAAGACTACTTCACCGTGAACGAAAAAGGTGAAAGAATTTCTGTTCGACCAACTGTAGCGGAAGTATGGAAAATCATCTCGAAGGAAACCGATGTACTGGGTCTTGTGCCCATCGGGTATAGCGAGACAGCAGGGAGCGCCGAAATAGCTGGCTTCTTTCGCATTTCAGGGCAATCGTTTAATAGTGTATATTCTGCACCTAATATGGATACAGTCCTTTGCCTTGACGACAAAGATCGTGAGAATATTGAAAGCCAGAACTTTGACGTCCCCTTTCTGTTTGAAGCCAATGTTGGACCTAAGTTTACATATTCATATTCTCAAGGCATTGATCCGGTGGAATTGGACCACAAGGAAATTCCGGATCGTTGGCTTGCAACGTTCAACGCTTGCGATGACATGATACAAGTGGGGTTTCGGTTAATAAACCCACGCCACATCCTAGCAAACCGCAATTTGCCACAACGACTTGTAACAGAGTTGCCAATCAATCTGTCAAATGAATCATTTGCGTTGACGGCCATGATGTTTGATCGGAACGCGAGGTTTACTTTTTTACGCTTTGGTGATGTGTCTCCTCTGACGGCTGGCAAAATTCTTTCAAGTTCGAAATTTCAAGAAAAGCCATGTGCCCGCAAGGTCAGTGGAGCATCAAACTGTGAAATTTGGGCAACAATGCTCACCGCATTTGACGACGCAGCTATGTTTGTAAGGACGAGTGCTGATGAAAGTGTTTTTTCGTATGGCAACCCAAACGTAGTTTCTCCTGCAGTCTTGGTTTTGCGTAAGAGAGATGGCGTTCAAGCTCCAAGTCAGGATGACTCTCATGAAACCGTAGACTCTGAGTGACGTTACAGCAAGCATCTTGCTTGAATACACTATCATTCTAGCATTCTAGAGTTAGCGTTCCCTTCACATAGGCTGAAAGACCACTTTCGGGAAACCGCCCACAGTTTGCAAAGGGCGCTATCTGCGCGTTGCTGACGCTCTTGATGGGCGAGAATTGCAGCCGCCTTCCGGGTGGCATGCACTGTATGTTTAGTTGAGAATTTGCAGCATATTTTTGCGCGCCGGCATCTATAGCGTGATCGAGTTGGTTTCCCCCGTGCCCGTGCCCGTGCATAGTAGAGCGTGCCGTTCCGGTCGTAGCCACGTGTGGTCCCGTTTAAAGGCACGGTTTGCAGTCCGAAATGGCGACGCTGGGGGGGGACTGAAGACACCACACGGGAGTTGACAGCTAGATACTGGAGGCAGCATAAGTGTGACACGAAGTGCGACACACATCTTAACCTCGCACTCGATTGTTCAAGCCTTCCAGTGGCTTAGGAAAATGGTAGCGAGTCCGGTACTCGCCTCCAATGCCATTGTCCAATGCAACGCTTTCAAGTCGCACGGCTGATTGCCGCTTGGGTATGTTGGTGAACCTTGGCGACTGCGGCTGGCTGTGTGGCGCTTTTCCCAATTCTGGAAACAACGCTTTTTTGATCTGCTGCCTCAGTCGCTGCCACAGTCGACGTTTCGATCAGGAGCATACCCTCACCCAAGATATCTAGGATGAGGGCTGGCGTGGCAGTGCCAATCGACGTGTCCGTAGAGGTAGTTTAGCGCACAACATGTACCGCGCATTTTGCATGTCGTACGACCTGTGCGGCCGTGGAGCCGAGCAGAAGATCCTGCATGCCAGGGCGGTGAGAGGCAACGATAATCAGGTCCGGCTTGTTCTGATCCGCCCAGTCCAGAATGGACCGGCCCGAGTGACCTTCGATCACAAGGCCTTTGGCATTGGGGAGGGTGTCGGCGAGGGCCGAAAGCTCGGCCTCAATGGCTTGACGGGCCTCGGCCATGTAATCGGCGGGCATGTAGGAGATCGCATATGAGGGGATCTGCTCCACCACATGCAGCAGTGTGACGTTTGCCTCGGGCGTGGCCAAAAGTTTGGCCAGCTTGAGTGGTGCAGAGACGTCACGGTCCGGGTCAAAGGAAATCGGCACGAGAATATTGTGATACATGGTGTCCTCCAGTCGTTCGAGTTTGTCCCAAGATGCAAGGGGCTTGGCTTTTGAGCCTTGATCCACATCAGTTTTTTCGGATCACTCTCCGAAAGTCACTGCGACCTCGTACATCACCGGCTCAAAACTGCGGCAAAGAGAGCTAAGGTGGCGGTTGCGTTCGCGCATTTCTGCCGTGCGCAACATTTGCATGAAATCTTCCCGTCGCCTCCATTGAGAGTAGTTCGCGATCCGGGTTTGCGCATCGTTTACATGCAGGCCCGCGGCAATAAATCCGGTTTGTCGGGAGATGTAGTTTTCATAGGCATCAGTCAGCGCATCCAGGAGATCCTGGCAGGTGCCCGGCATGGTTTCGAACGTCGTTATGACCGTTTGAACCTCTCCTGATTTGGAAATGGTAACCATTGTCTCTTCCCTTTCGCACTGAGTAATGGGGCCAGCCTACGATGGTTCCGAAGAAAATGGTTAGATTTCTTTCGCGCGGTTGAGTTTGCAATGAAAACACGCAAGGGTAGCGCTGGTGCCACCTTTCTCAATCAAGACATTCAAAAATTGCGACCTGGAATTCTGTTCTTTCTTTTGGCGGCGTTGTCGGCCTCACCGCTTTGGGCCGGGCCATGGATGCTGGATGCGGGGCAGGGATTTGTTTCGGCCAGTGCGACCATACGGCAATCAGAAGCAGACCAGTGGCGCCATGAGTTCAGCTATTTTGGTGAATATGGCTTGTCCGATCAACTTACCCTCGGATTGGATCTCAACCAGAATGATCGGGCGTCAGGGCATGCACTTCTTTTTGCCAGAGTGCCCCTTGTGAGGCGGCGCAGCGCCTTGGCGCTGGCGCTCACAGTCTCTGCCGGGGGAGCGCATGATCAGGGGGCATGGAATGGGCTTTACCGCGTGACGTTGTCGTCGGGGTATAGCTATGAAACAAAAAATGGGAGCGGCTGGACTTCGGTTGATGCCACCTATGAGCTGCGCTCGGCGCTGGAGGGTGCGACGTGGAAACTTGATGGAACCTTGGGGTGGAACAGTCCCGGGGCGCTGTCGCCCATGCTCCAGATCGAGACGTCCAAGACGGCTGGGAAGCCCCTTTCATATGCGATCATTCCTAGCCTGCGGTATCGGGTCAGCGATCATCAGGAAGTCGTTCTTGGCCTAGAGTACAAAGAGGCAGATCAACGCAGTCTTGGCCTGAAAGTAGCTCTGTGGCATAGGTTCTGATGTTGCGAAATCCATTTGGCTTACCATGAACAATCCGATCCGTCCGACAGATGAAGAGGCCAGGCAACTGGCGCAGGCCCTCATGGCGCAGGCCCGTTTCGCTGCTTTGGGTGTTGTTGATGACGCTGGCTGCCCATTGGTTACCCGTGTGGCCTTTGGCCTGTGTCCGTTGGGGCAACCTGTCAGTCTTGTCTCAAACCTGTCTGCCCATACGAAGGCTCTCAAGGCGAACCCGGTCTGCTCGCTCTTGGTGGGCGAGCCCGGTGATCGTGGAGACCCGCTTACGCATCCGCGGCTGAGCCTGCAGGGCAGGGCATGCTTGCTGGACAATGAAAGTGAAGAGCATACGGAACTGGCTGATCACTATTTGCGCTCTCACCCAAAGGCAAAGCTGTACATCGGGTTCGCTGATTTCTTTTTTGTTCGTTTTGCCGTCGAGGTGGGTTTTTTGAACGGGGGCTTTGGGAAAGCTTTTCACATGCTGCCCAAAGACCTGTCTCAACCCGGTTAAAGCAGGGCACTTATGCCCGTGAGGACCGTCTAGCGGTCCACGCGGACGATCACTTGAACTTCTCCTCTCAGGGCTTCTGACCATTGCAATCTGATCTGGTCTCGATTGCTGCCTTGCTCTACCTGTGCGTATGGCGTTGCAAAGCGTGTGCTGCCGCTTGATGTTCGCAAAGGGCCAATTGCCGTTATCGCGTCAACCTTGCGGGCACGCCCTTCAAAGGGCAGCTGCAAATCTGTGTCGATGGTCCAGGCCGTGGCCGCACTGTTCTGAACGTGTTCCAATCGCAAAGGGCTGGCTGCGGGGTGGGTCACGTTATGGTACGTGTTTCCTTCGAAAAACACCATTCGCGTTCTGCTGAAATCGAGGTCCGAAAAGCTGGTATCGACCCGTTCCACCCGGTCAATGGCTCCATTGATTGACCGGAATTTGTTGCCCGAAACGGTGAAACCATTCAGGAAATGACCCGTACCGTAGGGTTTGACAACGATATAGCTGAACCAGGGGGCAACATCACCCGAAAGGAACACGTTATCGGTGATGGACAGGGCGCTGAAGGAAAACCCGCTCGTGAAGTCAGGGGTTGGGTCATATTCATTGGTCCATTCGACAAAGCAGTTGTCGATGTAATTGTCCGATACGGTCGAGGCATTGTAATTCTCGGTCAACACCAGACCCGCCGTGCGTACCCCGTTGGCAACTTCGTCCCCCTGAAAAAAGTGGTTGCCGGTGACCGTGTGATTCCCGCCGGCAAGCAGGGCAAAGTGACGGAATTTTGTGGCGCGGTTGTTGCGCAGTTTTGCGTCATTGGCATTGGCGTTGAGCGCTATGCTGCTGCGACTTGAGACATCCAGCGGCTCTTCCGATGACAGGAACTGGCAGTTGTCCACAAGAATGCCCTGGCAGCCGGTGCCAATCGAGGTGATACCCCGATCCTTGGGGCGAGAGACAAAACAGTGGTCAAGGCTGAACACCGTTCCTGATGGGGCCAGCCGGATGGCACTGCAATGCGAACTGCACTGGACTTCTATCTCGGTCATGCCGAATTTGCTAAGCTGGCTGAATCCTGAGAAATCCAGCATGTACTTGAAATCGCGGAAGGTGAAGGTTTGCGTTCCGACCGCATCAAAAAGCGGCTTGCTCAGGGTCAGCTCGCCCGCGCCGGTGTTCTTGTCGCGCACGTAGACTTCGCGCCCGACGCCACTTCCTTCGACAAGGGCGCCGACCGGAATATTGGCGATGTTGCCAACATTGGTCAGTTTGCGCGAGTCGGCTGTGCTATAGGTCGCTTGCGCGGTTACAATGTCGGTATCCCATGCCGAGCCGCCCACAGCAGAGAACTGCCCGTTGCGAATGACACGGCGCGTTGCGTATGAGCTTCGATTGGGGACCGCTGCCTGCATGTCGATCGGTGCAGTCACTGAGATCATACGCCCCTTCAGATCTAGTGACTCATGGTCAACGTTGTTCAGAAGCGCCTGAAAAGCCTTTTTGAAGCCCAGTTCCTCGTTCCCAAAGGCCGCGGCATAGGAAGGAAAATCAAAGTTTCGACGCAGCAAAAGCATTTGATCTGTCGCCATGACCACGGTGCCTTCAAAGATGACCTCACTGTCCAGTGAGACGGTGCTGCTGAGGCGGAACGTACCCTCAGGAACCAGAACCCGCCGACCGTTCGCCGCCGCATCTGCTGCCTCGAAGGCTGCGGTGTTATCCTGTACCCCATCGCCAATCGCGCCATAATCTGTGACGTCCACGAGGCTGAGCATGTCGCGCAGAAAGGCGCTGGTGATATCGGTGATTTCGATATCGTCGATGCGCACCACACCACCGTTGGGGCCAATCAGGTCCAATCCCAGGTGGCCGTAGGTGGCGGAGATCCCCCAAGGCATGTCAACGCCAGAGCGGCTGCCGGTGCCCACTATGGCCGTGATTTCGAAGACACGCCCGTAGGAGGTCAGGGTCGTGCTGCTGCCGGTTTCAACGACGCCTGTCACATGCGTATTGTTGGCACGTCCCGCCCAGCCCGCAATACGCACAGACGGAAGAGCGCCGCTGATAGCCTTGACCCGGGCCTTTACCTGCAGATAGCAGCCCGGCAGGATCGGCGTTTGCACCATATACCTGAGCCGCTGGGTGCTTTCGGTCTTTTGCAACTCAAGACAGCCGCCAAAATCCGCGTCCGCAGCCACAAGCGCGGCATTCACAGCGCCGTCATAGGTGTCCGAGCCTGGGGTTCCATCGCCACTGGACCATTGATCGAGCCCTGCCTCAAAAGGCGCAGGCATCAGTTGCAACCCGTCAGTGATCACCTTGTTCATGGAAAACCCTTTCCTATGCCGCCAAACGCACGAAGCGCCGTTGCACAAAGGGTTTACTCTGGTGCGCTTAACCTTGGCTCATGCTGGCGTGCGCTGCTTGTGCATCACGCGTTGCCCTCGGGGGCACGCAGGATCTGGACCGCGTTGATTTTCCAGTCCGAACCGCCTTCTATCATTTGATAGTCGAGCAGGTGTAGCCGCCCATCCTTATCGCGGATCAGTACCCGCTGCCACAGTGCTCCGGCAATTTCCCTTAGATCCAGGTACCGCACCTCTGCGGGGCTGAGGACCATGGGATAACCGCGTTCGACCATGTCGCCAAAAATCTCGGCCGTGCCAAACAGGTTTTTGATCGCGGGTGAGGCGTACTCAAAGGCATCCGGGTAGTCCTTTGTTCGAAAGGCCTCGATCTGAGCAGCGATCACGGCTGTGATGCGGCCCTGCTCGGCGGCGGCAGCGGAAAAGCCCCAAGCAACCAACAAAACGAGAATACCAAAGAACCTCCGCACGGAACCCTCCCGCTGCCAACCTGATATTGACCCTAGGCTCATTCGGCAGGGCGTCAAAAAAAGGGATGCCAAAAATGGCATCCCTCACGCGTTCGTGAACGGTTGTGAAGAGTTAGGCCAATTCTCCGGCTAGAGCTTTTTCGATCAATGCGACGGTTTCATCGACACCATAAAGGGCGACAAAACCACCAAAACGTGGCCCTTGGCTTGCGCCGAGAAGCACCTCGTAAAGGGCTTTGAACCAGTCGCGCATGTTCTCTTTGCCAAAATGTTCGCGGCCCACCTCGAAGACAACGCCTTGCAGGGCTTCGCCGGTGGCCTCGCCTTCATATTCCGCCAGTTTGGCGCGGAACTCTTCAAGCGCGGCGCGTTCTGTGTCGCTGGGTGCACGGAAGACTTTCTCGGGTTCGACAAAGTCCTCATAGTATTTCACCGCATATCCTGCAGCCGCATCAAGGTCGGGGTGCGTTTCCGGCGTCGCATCCGGCGCATAGCGGCGGATGAAGCCCCAGAGGGTTTCCTTGTCATGGGCCGAGGCCACCGAAGCCAGATTGAGCAGCATCGAGAAGGGCACCACCATCTTGGATTCGGGAACCTCTCCGCCATGGATGTGCCAGACCGGGTTGTTGAGCTGCGCTTTCAGATCCTGCCCGGGATAGGCGCGTAATTGCTGGTGATACTCATCCATCGCCTTTGGGATCACGTCGAAATGCATCCGCTTGGCGGTCTTGGGCTTTTGATACATGAAATAGGCAAGGCTCTCGGTCGAGGCGTAGGTCAGCCATTCGTCAATTGAGATACCATTGCCCGAGGTTTTCGAGATCTTCTGGCCGTTAGCGTCGAGGAACAGCTCATAGGTGAAATGCTCGGGCGCGCGCCAGCCAAGGATCCGGCAGATCTTGTCATAGATCGGCGTGTTGGTGCTGTGGTCCTTGCCGTACATCTCGAAATCGACCTCCAGCGCCGCCCATCGCGCGCCAAAGTCGGGTTTCCACTGCAGTTTTACATTGCCGCCGGTGACGGGCAGGGTCCATTCCTTGCCGTCCTCATCATCAAAGGTGATGGTGTGATTTTCCGCATCCACGTTTTTCATCGGCACATAAAGCACCCGCCCGGTTTCCGGGTGGATTGGCAGGAAGATCGAATAGGTCTGGCGGCGCTCCTCGCGCAAGCTTTTCAGCATGACCTCCATGATGTCGTCATACTTTTCGCAGGCGCGTTTCAGGATCTCGTCAAACTGCCCGGTGCCGTAGAATTCCGTGGCCGAGTAGAAATCATACTCGAACCCGAATGTATCGAGGAACCGGCGCAACATGGCGTTGTTGTGGTCGCCAAAGCTGTCGTGGGTGCCAAAGGGGTCAGGCACCGAAGTCAGCGGCTTTTGCAGATGCGCCTCAAGGCTTTCGGCATTGGGCACATTGCCCGGGATTTTGCGCATCCCGTCCAGGTCATCCGAGAAACAGATCAGCCGCGTCGGGATGTCCGAGATCACCTCAAACGCGCGTTTGATCATCGTGGTGCGGGCGACCTCGCCAAAGGTGCCGATATGGGGCAGGCCCGACGGGCCATAGCCGGTTTCAAACAGCACATAGCCCTTCTCCGGCGCGCCCTTGGCGTAACGTTTGAGAATGCGACGTGCTTCTTCAAACGGCCAGGCTTTGCTCGTCAGAGCGGTTTCGCGCAGTTCAGACATGTTGTTCTCCATCGGTGGCCATCATTTAGGGGCCGATATCCGCATAACCGGCATGCAGCTTGCATCCGGCCTCTCCCTCTATTGTGCCGGTGCAGCATGTGTCAATAAACACTGGTGCATAACAGCCCTTTGCCTCTGTCAAAATGGCAGCTCAACGATCTATGTGCGGCGAAAGACCGCTGCGTTTCCAAAGTTGCGGAACCTGCAAGGTTGCGCCTTTGGAGATCCCCGCCTATCGTCCAGTTCAAATGCAAATCTATGAAAAGGTTGCGCCAATGAGCGAGCAAGCCCCCCATCCGATGACCCCGCAGGATTGCCTTGTGGCGCTGATGGTGGCGATTTCGGCCTCGGACGAGAACATCCGCACCGCCGAGCTGGTCAAGATCCAGTCAGCTGTCAATATGCTGCCGGTTTTTGCAGAGTTTGATATCGACCGGATTAACACGATCTCTCAGACGGTTTTTGACCTGTTTGAGCAGGAAGACGGGTTGGACGCACTCTTTGGTCTCATTCGCGACAACCTGCCAGAGCGCCTGTTCGAAACCGCCTATGCGCTGGCCTGCGATGTTGCGGCGGCGGATGGCAGCCTCGCTGAGACTGAACTGCGCCTTCTGGAAGAGATCCGCTATGAACTGAACATCGACCGGCTGCACGCCGCCGCAATCGAGCGGGGTGCCCGCGCGCGGCATATGGTTTGAGGCGACAGGCCGGACATTTTGCGTCCTGCCTGATGGCAGTTCATCCCTAAAAGTCACTATCCACGAATGATTTGGAGAAAAATTTTGTCGATAACCCGAAAATCCTTTGGCATGGTTTCACTTGTTTCCTGCCTTTTCCTCGCGGCGTGTGGGGGAACATCTGCGACTGACCCGTCCAGGACCGACGGCTTCAGCAAAACGCGTAACAATGGCGCCAAAATCGTTGTGGACGGCACGCCAATCAACTGGCTCATCACGGGCGGGTTAAAGCACGACTCCGGCGCTGATGGCGCTCTGTTTCTTTTCTTCAACCCCGGCACTGATAGTCCGTCCATGAACACCTCTCTGTCTCTGTCACAGCGTATCGCGCTTGCGGAAAAAGCCGTTGCAGCGCATCCCAAATGCGAGTGGGTTGGCTTTGATCCGGCCTTCCACAAAAGCCTTGCCGGGAATACCGGCCGTCCGAAAAGCGAATTGTGGGCGCCCGTAAGATGTTGATCTGACCGGGTTCTGTTCCGCCCTGGCCCGACAAGACATGCATATGTTGCGGCTCGAGCCTGAGGGCGGGCCGTTGCAGGACATTTTTCGGGAATGCGGGTTAAGCGGCGCGGATCGTTTTCAAATCGCTGCGGCCCAGCGACAGGCGCGCAAGCTCTCCGTAGGTCTGGCGCACCTGGCCGCGCCCTTCGTCGCCGGTGAGATAACGCGCAAGGCTCAGCTCCGGGAACAGCTCGAACAATTCGCGCATATTGTCAGAGGACAGGCCCCGGATCGCTTCGGGGCCAGGCCAGAAGGTCTCGGTTGCGATGCCTTCGGCAAAGACCACCTCGTGTTGCTCGGTCATCAGGTGAACATAGGTCACGCCATGGGGTACAGAGGTACGCTGTCGGCATTTGTCGTCGATCTGCGACAGGAGTTTGGCAGATAGAAAACTCTCCCCGAAGGGCAGATCGCGCTCAAAGGTGCGGCTGTGAACCATAAACCGGTGTTGCGGAGAAACCCACATGGGCCGCTCGGGGGACAACAGACCATTTGGCGCCAGGCAATAGGGCCTCAGGTGCGGACGCAACGCCAGCTCTGCAGCGCTCAAGGCGCGTGTGCCGACCCAAATGACGGGCTGGTAGCCGTTGTCAGCCGTCTGCAGCAGGTCACCCACTTTGATCTCGCCAGCAGGGACTGCGCCGCGTTTGGTTGCGATCATCACGTCAGGCGTAAAGCAGGGGATGCCGGCCGCAAACAGCTTGGCATGGGTGTCGATCTCCGTGGGCGCCACACCTGACAGAACCAGTTTTTCACCGCCAGGGAAGGTGAGCAAGGCATTGCCAATTCCATCATCCGAGACGGTGACATCGCTGGTGCGAATGGCACCAAATGGGCCGGTGCCCCCGGTAAGTTCTGATACATCCAACTGGTCGTTGAAAAAGCTGTTTGCATCATCATCACCGATGTCAAAATCGGCAATGGTATCCATCCCGCCCGATGTCGTGAGCACGATCTGGTCATAGCCAGCACCGCCAGTTACGAGATCGCCTCCCGACCCCATCTTGATCGTGTCATCGCCGCCGCCAGCGTCGATCGAAAGGCCTGCGCTATCGGCCGATCCATCGACGAAATCTGCCTGGTCCGTCAGATCCAAACCCTCGATTTCCGAGAAGGTGATTGTGTCGCTGCCGTCCGTGATCCTGCCGGCCTCATCGCCTGTGTAGGTCACTGTAAGGCCCGAGGTCACATTGGTCAGATCAATGCTATCGTAGTCGACGCCTGCTTCACCACCCGACAGTGTGTCGTTGCCAAAGCCGTCGGACATGCGAAACACGTCCATATCGGCTTCGCCGAACATCAGATCATCACCGGCACCGCCAACCAGAAGGTCGTTGTCATTGCCGCCATACATGGTGTCGTTGCCTTCGCCACCCTCCAGCGTGTCGTTGCCGTCTGTGGCTACAATGCTGTCGTTGCCGACACCGCCCACCAGACTGTCGTCACCGGCAGAGTTTTTCAGCGTATCGTCGCCTTCGCCGCCGATCAGCGTGTCGTTGCCCAGACCTGTTGTCAGGTAGTCGTCGCCTGCGCCGCCTTCGATATAGTCGTCGCCCTCGCCACCCGCGATCGTATCGCCACCTTCGCCGCCGATCAGCGTGTCATTGCCGACGCCTCCCTCCATAAGGTCATCGCCTTCGCCGCCATCCAGGTGGTCGTTGCCCGCGTCCCCGTAGAGGGCATCATTGCCGTCCTGACCGTAGACAAAATCGTTTCCGTCGCCGGCCAGGATTGTGTCATTGCCTTGTTCGATTGGGGTGACAATGGCGTCGTCGATCACATTCCCGGATAGTGTGAAACCGGCCCCACCATCGCGGGTTTGCAGGGTGAATTCAATCGAAGAGCGATCTTCGAACTGGGCAGAAAACCAGGCGTCCTGGTCCTGGTAGTTGTTCTGTTCCGAGCCAGTGGCGGTGACCGTGTTTCCGTCAACATTTGTCGTGAGTGAGCTGTCGGCGGACACGCCGTAAGAGGTAAAGCTGTTGCCATCGATAATGACCGCTTCCGGGTCGCTGTGGGAGTGGTGATGTCCGCCGCTCCTGTTGTCGTCGATGTCATTGAAGGTTGCGGTCGAATTCAGATAGACGGGATTGCCGGTTGCGGGGTCAAAGAACTCCAGCCGAAAGGATGCCTGATCGCCCGAAGAATCGCCGTTGAGCAGGATCTCTGCCCCCCGGAACGTATCGAATTTGACCGACATGTTGGGATTGGACTTGTCCACCAGCACAAGCTTGCCCCAGACTTTGCTGCCATCCGCAAGCGTGGCAACATCTCGAAAGACAGCATAGTCGCCGACGGATCCGTTCCCGCCATCATGGGACACGCTTTCACGGTTGTTGATGTCGAGTATCAGCGGGGTGGCATCAACGCCCTGATCGAACCCTTCCGCCATGTCGCCATACAGGACATCGTTCCCATCACCACCGTCGATGATGTCGTTGCCCTCTTCGCCGGCAACGGTGTCATCACCAGCCGCAGCATCGATTGTATCGTTGCCAGTGCTGCCGCCCATGGCATCATCGCTGTTGCTGCCGGAAAGGCTGGCAACAAGATCATCTACCCACTCCGGTCGTGCCATGGTGCAGTCTCTGTCCTAATACGCGTCTGGGCTTTGGCGCGGGTATCGTGGTGGTGCACTGAATCCACGCCTCAAGTCCTCAGACATAACGGTGGAGCAATAAATAAGAGTAAATTCGCCCTGTTCCGTTCGCATCGGAAGGGAATGCCGACCATCAAGCCGGGCCGATGGCCATCTCCTGCCTCAATCATGCATGTCGTGCGCAACGAGGCCCTGCCCACCAACTTCGCAAAGGCGGATTTCTTGATGGCGACGGGGTGTCGGAGAACTGAGGACGCTTTGGCGCTCAGGTCAGGGTTGCAGCATCTTTCAAAGCGCCTGCAATGAGTTCGGGTACATTTGGCGCCGCGCCCAGGACCGGAAGCAAGATTCCGTCAAACCCGGCGGTACTTAGGGCTTGGGGGATGTCCTCTTTTACGTGATCGCCAGTTTGGGCAAAAAACGGCAAGCAGAGGGTGTGAGCGGGCAGGGCACGGGCCATCTCGTCGATGCCTGGTGACTGCTCGACATAGGCGGGCTCGATACGCGCGCCAGGCAGGAGCGGCTCCAATTGCGTCTTGAACGAAACGGCTGCCTCTGCCGCCTTTGGACCTCTGGCAGAGCCGTGAGCGGCCAACAGAACCGAAATCTCGTCAGCGGGCCATCCGGCGTGGTCTTGAGCCTGCCTGATCACATTGGCCGCCAGACCTGGCAAAGCCGGGTCCAGTCCGAAGGGCGTGGCCATCACATAGTCGCGCCCTTTCAATCTGTCAGGCAGGACCTTACCGGTGAACCAGCCGTTGGCCATGAAAAAGGGGTAGATGATCGCGCCATCCACCATCACCTCTTCGAGTGTGCCTGGGCTTGCCAGAGTGGCAGAACGAACCTGCCAGCCCGGAAGATGAGCGCCCACGGCCTGGGCCAGATTCTGCAAGGCTGCCTCGGGGGGGCGAGGGGCCGAAGGTTGACCGTGGGCCACCAACAGGGCTGTTTGGGGGGATGGCATCGTCTGTCGCTCTTTTGGTTGCTCTGGCGCGCTGCACTGGGCCGCAGCATTCTGCATACATATGTTCTGGATACGCAAGGTGCCGTGCAACGGATCACTCACAGCTTGACCCAAAGCGGGGCGTGACGCTTGCTCGAACCGTTCGCTTCGGCCAAACCCTCATGCGGCACGGCAGGCCAGAACACATTGAAGAGACGGCAGCTTTGCGTGGCGTGCAATTTCGCTGGGGTTGCTGCCAAGAAGGTGGTTGACCTCCCTGTCGGCTTCACCTAAACCCCGTCTCACCCTGAGCGGGTATGGTGAAATGGTATCATAAGAGCCTTCCAAGCTTAAGGTGCGGGTTCGATTCCCGCTACCCGCTCCAAGGTCCCTCAATGCATAGAACAACGTTGGCTGCGCCAAGTGGCGTGGTTGATTGTGATGCCGTGGCAGATGGTTGAAGGTGGGGTTCCGGCTCCGTTTCTTCTGTCTCCTGCGTCCAGATGCCCTTTGCCTCAGCGCTTGACCTATGGGACTTGCAGGGTCATGAACCTTCAAGACAAAAAAGGCGATCGGGCAAGGTTTGGCATCTTGTCTGTAGCATTGGAATAAGGATCCGGAATGGCCCGCAACACGGCAGCACCAAACGCAAATGAAGAGCGGCAGGGATCGCGCAAGATCGGCGTGCTGGCGGCGCTTTGGCCGTTCATGAGGCCCTACCGGACGCTGATGTTCCTTGCCACCTGCGCGCTGGTGCTGACTGCCGGCGTTTCGCTCAGCCTGCCTTTGGCGGTGCGCCGGGTGGTGGATAATTTCCGCTTTTCTGACACTGCACTGCTGAATCAGTACTTCCTGGCGGCGCTGGGCATGGCGGCTTTGCTGGCAGTCGGGACCGGCCTGCGCTATGCGCTTGTGACGCGCCTTGGCGAACGGGTTGTGGCCGATATTCGCAAATCGGTCTTCGACCGTGTCATCGGTATGAGCCCCGAGTTTTACGAGCGGATCATGACCGGCGAAGTGCTGAGCCGGATCACCACGGACACAACGCTGATCCAGTCGGTTCTGGGCTCCTCTGTCTCCATCGCGCTGCGCAACATGCTGCTGTTCGGGGGCGGTTTGATCCTGATGCTGCTCACTTCGGCCAAGCTGACCGGGCTGGTGCTGCTCATTGTGCCTGCGGTGGTGGTCCCGATCCTGGTGCTGGGACGCCGCCTGCGGGCGATCAGCCGCGAGAATCAGGACTGGATCGCGGCCTCTTCGGGCAATGCGGGTGAGGCGCTCGGGGCGGTGCAGACCGTTCAGGCCTTTACCCATGAAACCGCCAGCCGCCAGACGTTCGCCGAAATGACCGAGACGTCCTATGACGTCTCGCGCAAGCGCATTCGGACACGCGCCTATCTGACCGTCATCGTAATCCTGCTGGTCTTTTCCGGCATCGTGGGGGTTCTTTGGATGGGCGCCGTTGATGTGCGCAGCGGCAATATGAGCGAGGGCAGCCTTGTCCAGTTTGTCATCTACGCCGTGCTTGTTGCGGGCTCTGTTGCCGCCCTTTCGGAAATCTGGAGCGAGCTGCAGCGCGCGGCCGGCGCGACTGAGCGATTGGTTGAACTGCTGAATGCCACCGACCCGGTGGTGGACCCTTCGGCCCCCAAGGCGCTGGCGCAGCCGGTACGAGGCGAGATCCGATTTGAGAATGTGATGTTCCGCTATCCGGCCCGCCCGGATGTGCTGGCGCTTGACGATGTCTCGCTCGACATCCAGCCGGGGGAAACCGTTGCCTTTGTCGGACCGTCCGGTGCGGGCAAGACCACGATCATTCAACTGATCCAACGGTTTTACGATCCCAATGAGGGCACCGTGCGTCTGGATGGCATGGCGCTCAGCGATCTTCAACGCGATGAGTTCCGCCGACATATCGCAATGGTGCCGCAGGATCCTGTGATCTTTGCCGCCTCTGCCCGCGATAACATTCGCTTCGGCCGCCCCGAGGCCAGTGATGAAGAAGTCGAGGCCGCCGCAAAGGCCGCTGCCGCGCATGAGTTCATTTCGGCCCTGCCCGAAGGCTATGACAGCTATGTGGGAGAGCGTGGCGTCATGCTGTCCGGAGGCCAGAAGCAGCGGATCGCCATCGCCCGTGCCATCCTGCGGGATGCGCCGGTCCTGCTGTTGGACGAAGCAACCTCGGCGCTGGATGCCGAAAGCGAACGTCTGGTGCAGGCCGCCGTGGATGACCTTAGCCAGGGGCGCACGACGCTGATTGTTGCGCACCGTCTGGCCACTGTCAAAAAGGCGGACAGGATCGTTGTGATGGATCAGGGGCGGATTGTTGCGACGGGCACCCACGATGCTCTGGTTGCCGAAGGCGGTCTCTACGCCCGTCTAGCCCGCCTTCAGTTCACGGATGGGCTTGCCGCAGAGTAAACTTTCGAACGTTTGCAGGATTTCCCGGTTTCCCCTTGGTCAGCGAGGCTTTTGTCGCAGCGTAAAAAGGCTGCTTGCCTTGACGTGACCTTTTCGCTGCGCTTGCACAGCGCGGGTTTTGCACCCATTTTACCTGCAGGAGACAATACCCCCGAAACAGGGGGCAGGGGAGGACATCAATGCCGTTTGCCACGTTGGAAGACACCAAGGCGGTCGAGAATGAAATGTCGTGGGAAGAGCGCGATCTGCCGACGACTCTTTACGGGCTCTTGTCGCGCACGGCGGGCAAGTTTCCCAGCAACAACGCGACAAGCTATCAGATCTTCTCTGGTCCAAAGGACAAGGCCGAGACCCTCACCTGGAGCCAGCTTAAGGATCAGGTCACGCAGGCGGCAAACCTCTTTCGCGAGCTTGGTGTCGGCGAAACGGACGTTGTCGCCTATGTGCTGCCCAACTGCACCGAAACGCTGGTGACTATGCTGGGCGGAGCGGTGGCAGGGATCGTTAACCCGATCAACCCCCTGCTTGAGCCTGAGCAGATCGCTTCGATCCTGCGGGAAACCAACGCCAAGGTGGTGGTGACTCTCAAACCCTTCCCCAAGACGGATGTTGCCCAGAAAGTGGCCGAGGCCGTGCGCCATGCCCCCCATGTGAACACAATCCTCGAAGTGGACCTGAACCGCTACCTGACGCCGCCGAAATCCTGGATCGTGCCCTTGGTGCGGCCCAAGTTGGAAAACAAGGCCAAGCTGGCGCACGCGGACTACAAGAGCTTCACCAAGGAACTGCGCAAACAGCCCACCACGCTCCAATTCGCAGATAGCACCGAAGACCGCGTCGCCTGCTATTTCCACACGGGCGGCACCACTGGCATGCCCAAGGTGGCTCAGCACAAATATTCCGGCATGATCTACAATGGCTGGATCGGCCAGAGCCAGCTGTTCACCGAAGAGGACAACATCATGTGTCCTCTGCCGCTGTTCCACGTTTTTGCCTGCCATGTGATTGTCATGGCGGCGGTGGCCTCGGGCGCGCATGTGGTCTTCCCCACGCCGCAGGGCTATCGCGGTGACGGGGTGTTCGACAATTTCTGGAAGCTGATCGAACGCTGGAAGATCTCTTTCATCATCACCGTGCCCACGGCGATTTCCGCCAAGATGCAGCGCCCGGTGGATGCGGATATCTCAACCGTGAAAACGGCGTTTTCGGGCTCGGCGCCTCTGCCGGTGGAACTCTTCCGCCGCTTTGAAAAGGCAACCGGCGTCAATATCGTCGAAGGCTATGGCCTGACCGAGGCAACCTGCCTTGTGTCCTGCAACCCGGTGGATGGCGAAAAGAAGATCGGCTCGATCGGCATTCCCTTCCCCTATACGGATGTGAAAATCATCAAATCTACAGCCGATGGGCTGGTGGAATGCGGTACTGATGAGGTGGGCGAAATCTGCGTCTCCAATCCCGGTGTTTATGCGGGCAATACCTACACTGAGGCCGAGAAGAACGCCGACCTCTATTTCCACGACAGCTACCTGCGCACGGGCGACCTTGGCCGTATCGACGCCGACGGCTATGTCTGGATCACCGGCCGCGCCAAGGATTTGATCATTCGCGGGGGCCACAACATCGATCCTGCGGAAATCGAAGAGGCGCTTTTGGGCCATGAGGCCGTGGCCTTTGCTGGTGCCATTGGCCAGCCGGATCTGCACGCGGGTGAGGTGCCTTGCGCCTTTGTGGAACTGGTCGAAGGGGCCAGCGTCACCGCCGAGGAACTGATGGACTACTGCAAAGTCCACATCCATGAGCGCGCCGCGATCCCGAAACACATGACTGTTTTGGAGGAGTTGCCAAAGACCGCCGTGGGCAAGGTCTTCAAACCGGACCTTCGCAAGAACGCGATCACCCGTATCTATAACGAGGCACTCCTGAAGGCGGGGCTGCCCGCCCGCGTCGAGGCTGTGATCGACGACAAGAAACGCGGGCTTGTGGCTCAGGTCGAGGCAAATGGATCCAGCGATGCAGAAATCGCTCAGGTGCTCGGCGGCTTTACCCGGCCCTGGGAGCATCTGGAGCAGGCGCAGACAGCCGCCTGATCCCGGGCACAGGAAGACATGGCAAAGCGTCCCCAGGGGCGCTTTGTTGTCGTTTTGGCATTCCCTTTTTGCCGTCTCGTGGCCTAGGCTCTGCAGGCAGGAGTACTGGAGGCGTCCCGACTATGGACTACAAAGAGCTGATTGATGCGGAAACCTGGGGTTTCATCCGCAAGACAGGGGATTGCTACCCGGCGGATACGGCCGAACGATCCATTGCTGAGCAGCGCAAGATCTACGATGCCATGGCCGAGAGTTTTCGTTCGCCGCGCCCGGATGTGGTTCACTGCACCGATACCTCTGCGCCTGGAGTTCCGCTGCGCATCTATACCGCGGGCGATCCGACCCGCACGGTGATGTACTGCCACGGTGGTGGCTTCGTGGTGGGGGGGCTCGACAGCCACGATGATGTCTGCGCCGAGATTTGCGCACAGACCGGCTATCGCGTGGTTGCGGTGGATTACCGACTTGCGCCGGAGCACCTGCATCCCGCGATGTTCGAGGATGCCTGGGCGGCCTTTGAATGGATCCTGTCCGAATTCGATGGTGGTATTGTTTTTGCCGGTGACAGCGCGGGGGCGAACCTCTGTGCGGCTGTGGCGCATCGCGCGCGCGGGAGGACTGACCGCGTGCTGGGGCAGGTTCTGATCTATGGTGCCTTCGGCGGCGATGTGAACGCCGGATCCTACATTGAGCACGCCGAGGCCCCCATGCTGACCCGAGACGAGATCCTTTACTACCAGCGTATCCGTTGTGAGGGAGGTGTCTTGCCCGAGGGGGACCCAACCCTTGCGCCGCTTCATGACAGCGATTTCTCGGATCTGCCGCCGACGGTTCTTGTCACCGCCGATTGCGACCCGGTGCGCGATGACAGCCGGGACTACCGCGACCGGATCCTGGCCGCAGGTGGCAAGGCCCATTGGATAAACGAAAAGGGCCTTGTGCACGGCTACCTGCGCGCGCGCCATTCGGTGCAGCGTGCGCGTGACAGTTTCGAGCGGATTTCAGTGGCGATCGAAGCCCTTGGCCAAGAGGTCTGGCCCTACGACTAGACGCTGGGGGCGACCAGGCGCTCAGGTCAGCCTGCGTAGTCCTGGCAAGGCACTTCACCAAGCCTTTCGTAGTTCATCCAGCCGCCACTTGTGACACGCCAGTCCCCGTTTCCGGGGGATACCGTCACATAGGTCCAGCCCGCGCCGGGCCAATGTCCGTAGGATACCGTCTGTCCCGGCAGGATGGAGCCGACAACGGGCGTATCCGCGCCTTGGCCAGCGTGCAGAGTGACCTGTGGCCCAAGCCAGCCGATGCAGGCGCTCTCGCCCTCATCCGGGATCGGAATGTCCCACAGCTGCTGGCGAACAAAGAGGTCATCCAGATCAAGGCGTGGCTGTTTTGTGTTCACCCGGCAGGACAGCTCCTTTTCCGCCGCCCGCAGGCGTGCAACCGTCTGTGTGTCTTCGGGGCTGAGCGTGACGGATTTTCCGATGCAGGGGCCGGTGCCAAAGACGGCCTGCCCCAGTACCGAGCCAAAACAGTAGCCCGCCTGGTGCATGATGGCATTCCGCGTGTACCACAGATCGTGGCAGTAATCGCTGGCCGCCGCAGGGCCGGCCAGCAGGGCAAGGGCAAAGAGCAGGCGTTTCAAGAGAGGACTCCTTTGGTAATGTGACCGCGCAGCCCAAGTCTCACTGCCTTTGATTGCAAAAGGGTTACGTCAGAAACGGTTTCGCCTTCATCGTATCCGCAATCGGTGCACCAAGGCGAGACAGGATCGTGGGGGCCAGTTGCAGCTGATCGATCACAGTGTCCTCGGCTGGGCCGTCGGCATCACCAAAGTAATAGAGCGCGGTTTCCTGCTGCAGGGGGCTGCGCCCGCCGTGATGGCCGCGTTCGTCCTGGCCGTGGTCGGCGGTGACGATCACTTCATAGCCCATCTTGCGCCAGCGCGGGATGAAGGGGGCCAGCATTTCGTCCATCACCGCGCAGGCATGGTCCATCTCCTGGCAATCATGGAAGAACCGATGCCCCATACTGTCAAGCGTGCAGGTGTGCAGCATGCCGTAGTTCAAATCAAACCGATGGGCGAGGTTGGTAAGCGTACCAAAGAGGTCCACATCCGACGGGGTCATCTGGTTGATCAACCCATAGCCCGTCATGGTGTGGAAACGGCCATGATTGATCGTTTCGTTTTCGGGTTCGTCATATTCAATGTCGCGCACGAAATCGAAGGGATGGCGATTGAAGAACTCGGACCAGAAACTATGCGCCACAGCGCCTGTCACACCGCCGCCTGCGCGCACCTGGCTGAAGACGTCCTTGTGCGAGAGGCGAAAGACATTGCCGTTGCCGGTGCAGCCGTGCTCAGCCGGGGCCACGCCCGTGTGGATCGAAGCATAGCAACTGGCCGAGATCGAGGGCAGCACCGCGCGCTGCTTCCAGACGCGGGCATCGCCGCTGTCCACCCAGCCTTCGAGATTGCCGAACAGACGGCGGAAATTGCGCCAGGGCACGCCGTCCAGAATGATCAGAAGGAGTTTGCGGTCCATGTTCATCTATCCTTGCAGGTGAGGATCTATCGGAGAAAGGAAACAGGCCCGCGACGGATGCGGGCCTGTTTGGAGATATAGCGAAAGACCAGGCGGGATCAGTTCCCTGCGCTTTCCATCTTGCGGTTGGCGATGACCTCTTCCAGCCAGCCGAGACGCATTTCGGGGACCGAGCCAAGCAAAAGATCGGTGTAGTCATCAAAGGGCGGCGAGAGCACTTCGGACTTGCTGCCATAGCGCTGCACGCGGCCCTGATACATCACCGCGATATTGTCCGAGATTGCCCGCACTGTCGCCAGATCGTGGGTGATGAAAAGATAGGCCACGTTCTCGATCTTCTGCAGGTTCAGGAGCAACTTCAGAATGCCATCCGCGACCAGCGGGTCGAGCGCCGAAGTCACCTCGTCACAGATGATCATCTTGGGCTTGGCCGCCAGCGCGCGGGCAATGCAGACGCGCTGTTTCTGCCCTCCTGACAGCTCGGCCGGGTAGCGGTCGATAAAGCCTTCGCCGAGTTCAATTTCGTCCAGCAGTTCGATGATCCGCTTGCGCTTTTCCGCGCCCTTCATGCCAAAGTAGAACTCCAGCGGGCGTCCGATGATGGTGCCGACGGTCTGGCGCGGGTTCATCGCCACATCGGCCATCTGGTAGATCATCTGCAATTCGCGCAGATCATCGCGCGTGCGGCTGGCCAGATCGGGTGACAGCACGCGGCCTGCAAACTCGATCTCGCCCTCACGCGGCGGCAGAAGGCCGGTGATCACGCGGGCAAGGGTGGATTTGCCGGACCCGGATTCGCCCACCACGGCCAGCGTCTGACCGGGATAGAGATCGGCATTCACATTGTGCAGCACATCGAATTTGGTGCCCTTATAGCGGGCGGTGATGTTGCGGACGCTGAGCACCGGTTCACCCGAGGGTGGTTTTTCCTCATGTTCGATAGAGCGGACCGAAACCAGCGCTTTGGTGTAATCCTCGCGCGGGGCATTGATGATCTGATCCACATCGCCGTATTCCACCATATCGCCGTGACGCAGCACCATGATGTCATCGCTGACCTGCGCCACAACGGCCAGATCGTGGGTGATGTAAAGCGCCGCCACGCCAGTATCGTGGATCGCTTCCTTGATGGCCTTCAGAACGTCGATCTGCGTGGTCACATCCAGCGCCGTTGTCGGCTCGTCAAAGACCACAAGATCGGGTTCGGGGCAGAGCGCGAGCGCCGTCATGCAGCGCTGCAGCTGCCCGCCCGAGACCTGGTGCGGGTAGCGCTCTCCGATATTGTCCGGATCAGGCAGGCCCAGCTTGGCAAAGAGGGCGCGTGCGCGCGCTTCCGCGTCCTTTTTGGAGAACTTGCCTTGCTCGATCGCGGCCTCGGTGACCTGCTCCATGATCTTCTTGGCGGGGTTGAACGAGGCCGCTGCGGATTGCGACACGTAAGTCACCTCTCCGCCGCGCAAGGCGCGCACGTCCTTGAATGACGTTTTCAGGATGTCGCGGCCATTGATCCAGACTTCACCGCCGGTGATCTTTACACCGCCGCGGCCATAGGCCATGGAGGCGAGACCAATGGTGGATTTCCCGGCGCCGGATTCACCGATCAGGCCCAGAACCTTGCCCTTTTCTAGATCAAAGCTGACACCATGCACGATTTCGATGTCGTGAGGCTTTTCGCCAGGCGGGTAGACCGTCGCGCCGATCTTGAGGTCGCGGACTTTTACGAGGGGGTCGCTCATCCGCGGCCTCCTTTCAGCGAGGTGGTTCGGTTCAGGATCCAGTCGGCCACCAGGTTCACCGAGATCGCGAGGGTGGCGATGGCAAAGGCCGGCATCAGGGCCGCAGGGGCGCCATAGACGATGCCTTCGGCGTTTTCCTTCACGATGCCACCCCAGTCGGCCTGCGGCGGCTGAATGCCAAGGCCAAGGAAGGACAGGGTCGAAACGAACAGAACCATGAAGATGAAACGCAGGCCCATTTCGGCCACCAGCGGCGACAGGGCATTGGGCAGGATTTCGCGGAAGATGATCCAGGCGGTTTTCTCACCGCGCAAACGCGCGGCTTCGACATAGTCCATCACCTCGATATCCACCGCGACGGCACGCGAGAGGCGGAAGACGCGGGTTGAATCGAGCAGGCCCATCACCACGATCAGCACAGGCAGGGTCACCGGCATCACCGAAAGAACCACAAGGGCAAAGATCAGCGAGGGGATCGACATCAAAAGGTCAACAAAGCGCGACAGCAGCTGGTCGACCCAGCCCCCGGCCACGGCAGCCAGAAAGCCAAGAACCGATCCGGTGGTGAAGGACAGGATCGTCGCAGCAGTGGCCACAAAGATCGTCGTACGTCCGCCATAGATCATGCGCGAGAGCAGATCGCGGCCAATGCCGTCGGTGCCCAAAAGGAACTCGGCGCTTGGCGGATCCCAAAAGCCTGAGCTGACAACTTCATCATAGCCATAGGGCGCCAGAAGCGGGGCAAAAATGGCAGCGAGGAAATAGAGTGCGGTGAAGAACATCCCAATGGCTGCAGCAAGAGGTATTCTCATTTCGGGTGCCTCAGTCTTGGGTTGGAAAGGATGGCGACGATATCGGCGATCATGTTGAGCCCGATATAGACGGCAGCAAAGATGATGCCGCAGGCCTGAACAACCGGAACGTCCCGTTTGGACACGCTGTCGACCAGATATTGACCCATGCCGGGATAGACAAAGACCACCTCGATCACCACAACCCCTACCACAAGGTAGGCAAGGTTCAGCATCACCACGTTCACAATCGGCGCAATCGCGTTCGGGAAGGCGTGGCGATAGATCACCTGAAAGCTGTTGAGACCTTTGAGCTCAGCCGTTTCGATATAGGCCGATTGCATCACATTGAGGATCGCCGCCCGCGTCATGCGCATCATGTGGGCCAGCACAACCAGGGTCAGCGTGGCGACTGGCAGCGCGATGGCATCAAGCTTGTCCAAGAGCGGTGCATCGGGGCGAAAGGCTGCGGCGGTCGGGTAGAACCAGCCCATTTTCACGCCGAAAAAGAACATCAGCACATAGCCGATCAGAAACTCGGGGATCGAGATCGAGGCCAGGGTGACGCCGGAAATCGCCTTGTCCGGCCAGCGCTCACGATAGCGCACGGCCAGTAGGCCCAGGAAAATTGCCAGTGGCACGGCGACAATAGCCGCCCAGAACGCCAGGAACAGAGTGTTTGACAGACGCTGGGCGATGCTTTCGCCGATGTCACGTCCCGAGGTCAGAGCCGTGCCGAGGTCCCCCTGCATCAACCCGCCCAGCCAGGAAAAATAGCGTTGCAGTGCAGGTTCATTGAGGCCGAGTTCGGCGCGCAGGTTGGCCAGCGCCTCGGGCGTGGCGGATTGCCCCAGAATGGACTGCGCCACATCGCCCGGAAGAATGATGGTTCCCGCAAAGATCAGGGCGGAAACGAGCAATAGCAGAAACAGGCCCAGCGCAATGCGCTGGACCAATAGTTTTACGATGAGGGGCATCTTATGCCTTCACCCACATTCTGTGCGGAGCATAGGAGTTCATCAGGGCAAAGCCCTTGGCATCTTCGACCCAGCCTGCCAGACGATCCGAGGTTGCATCGACAAAGTCGTTGAACATCGGGCAGATCAATCCGCCTTCGTCGCGCAGGATGGTGGACATGTCCGCATACATCTGGGTGCGCTTGGCGGTGTCCAGTTCGGCCCGCGCTGCCAGCAGCAACTGGTCGAACTGCTCGCTGTTGAAGCGGGTGTCGTTCCAGTCTGCCGAAGACAGGTAGGCGGTGGTGAACATCTGGTCCTGGGTCGGACGGCCGCCCCAGTAGCTGGTGCAGAAGGGCTGCTTGTTCCAGACCTCGGACCAGTAGCCATCATTCGGCTCACGCTTGACGTTCAGCTTGATGCCTGCGCCCGCGCAGGACTGCTGGAACAGCGCCGCCGCGTCCGGTGCACCGGGGAAAGAGTTGTCCGAGGTACGCAGCAGGATCTCGCCGTCATAGCCCGATTTCTTGAGGTGGAACATGGCCTTGTCCGGGTCATATTCGCGCTGCTCGAATTCGGTATAGAGCGGGTAGGAAGCATTGATTGGCGTGTCGTTACCAACCGAGCCAAAGCCGTTCAGGATCTTGTCGACCATTTCCTGACGGTTGATGCCGTATTTCAGCGCCATGCGCACATCGTTGTTTGCAAAGGGATCGGTGTCGCAATGCATGATGAACACATAGTGGCCGGGGCCGCTGGTTGTGTGCAGGTTGATGCCAGGGGCGCGGCCCACCAGTTTCGCGGTGCGCGGCGGCACGCGGTCGATCATGTCAACCTGGCCGGACTGCAACGCTGCAACGCGGGCGGTGTTGTCGTTGATCACGATGTATTCGATGGTCTCTGCATTGCCCAGATCGCCCCAGTAATTGGGGTTCTTCTCTGCGACGAAACGCACGCCCATATCGGCTTCTTTCAGCACATAAGGTCCGGTGCCGATAGCCGCTGAAGGATCGTCCTTGCCGCCACCGGGCTGGATCGCCAAGTGGTAGTCGGCCAGCAGATACGGAAGGTCGGCGTTGGGGGTGTCCAGTTCGATTGTGACGGTGTCACCTTCGCCCGAGACGTTTTTGATGCCGCGCATGATGCCAAGGGCGCCGGACTTGGTGTCTTCGCCCGAGTGGCGATCCATCGTCTGCACCACGTCTTCGGCGGTGACGGATTTACCGTTGGAGAAGGTGATGCCCTGGCGGATCTTGAAGGTCCAGACACGGGCGTCAGCGGAGGCAGAGAAGCTTTCCGCTACCTTGCCCTGAATGCCACCATCGTCGGCCAGTTCGACCAGCGATTCACCCCAAAGGCGGATCACCGAAAGAGCGACCTGGTTGGTCGCCAGCGCCGGATCCAGGCTGTCGGTGGTGCTGCCACCTTGCAGGCCGACACGGATGGTTCCGCCTTTTTGAGGGCCTGCGGCCATCACCTTGGAGGACAGCAGTGTGTTTGCAGCGGCGGCCGTTAGGCCCAGTGCGGCGGCGCGGCCCATGAATTCGCGGCGGCTCATCATGCCGGTTGCGGCCTGACGGGCCAGAAAATGCAGTTGATCTTTCATCTAAGTCTCCCAGTTGAATGTACCGCTTTGCGCAGCTTTTTCTTGATTGACTATTCAAGATTTGCGCATTTGTAGCGGCCTCGCAAGCTTTATTCCCCGAGCCGCCGAGAAGTCTCAATTCAGTCGAAGAACATCTTGGCGGTCAGCGGGTCGCCTTTTCGCAGTGATATGCCGCATTTTCATGAAAGAAAACCGGCTGGCGGAAGAAATGATCAAAAAACGACAGGGATATGCCGCTTTTGTTCCGTAACGTTTTTCGGGCAGATGTTTCGCCGCCATGGTGCAGGCATCGCAAACCGGCAAGAATCGCCCGAGCGGCCGGGCGGTAAGGGCGCCTTGCAGGGATCTACCATTCAGCGGTATCCATCCAGATGGTAACCGGGCCGTCGTTCAAAAGGCGCACCTTCATGTCCGCGCCAAAGCGCCCCCGTTCGACAGGCAGGCCTTGCCGGGCCAAAGCGGCACAGAAATGGTCGTAAAGCCGCGCTCCTGTTTCGGGATCTGCAGCAGCAGAAAATCCCGGCCGGTTGCCGCGCTTTGTATCTGCCCCGAGGGTGAACTGACTCACAGCCAGCACTGCGCCGTCGATGTCGCTGACCGAGCGATTCATCTTGCCCGCCTCATCCTGAAAGATGCGCAGCTTGGCGATCTTTGCGGCCAGCCGGTCCGCCTCGGCCTCAGTATCGCCGTCCATCGCGCAGACCAGAACCAAGAGGCCGCTGGAAATCTCTCCTATGATTTCGTGATCCACCGTTACTGAGGCTTCACTGACGCGCTGAATGAGGGCTCGCATGTGCTTTGTCCTATTGTTCCTGTCGTGGCTATGCCTGGCTTATCCCCGCCAGTCGGCAAAATCTTCCAAGGGTGCGCGGGTTGTGCGAAAGGAGTTGGCCGGGTGATCCGGGTCTGCATAGCCAAAGCTGAGCGCGCAAAGGATCAGCCGGTCTTCGGGGATTTCGAGCATCTCATGCAGCATCGGCGCGAATGAAGCGACGGCCGCTTGCGCAATGCTGGCGACCCCGGCCGCCTGCGCCGCAATTGTAAAGGCAGAGACAAAGCCGCCGCAGTCCATCGCGCCGTAAGACCCAAGCTCTTTCGGGGAGGACAGGATCGCGCAATGGGGTGCGCCGAACAGGGTAAAGTTCTCCATCATCTGGCGGGCCGAACCGGCGCGGTCGCCTTTCTCCACGCCAACAGCCTCATAGAGAGCCCATCCGCATTCCCGCCTGCGGGCCTGGTATTCACCCGAATAGCCGTCGGGAAAGGGCAGATCCGGCGCGTGGCCACCTGCCATGGCGGCCTCTGTCAGCGCCTTGCGCAGCTGGTCTGTTTCGGCGCCGCTGGTGATTGTCACCTTCCACGGCTGAGCATTGCACCAGGATGGCACCCTTTGCGCCGTGCGCAGGATCTGCTCGATTACGGACCGCTCCACAGGCTCTGGACGAAAGGCGCGGCAGCTGTGCCGGGCCGTGAACAGGTCATCCAGCGCCGCAAGGTCTGGCAGTGTGGTCATCTTGGCTCTCCTCCGGTTGCGCGGCGCCACAATGGCTATGGGCCTCTCGGGCTGCAAGTCATGATTTGAGATGGATCAAGGGTATCCGCGCCGGGTTGTGTTACGCTGCCCTCGTCACAATCAGGAGGATGATCCATGGTGGAAAAGACCGAACACAGCGGTTTCTGGCCTTCGCTCTATGATCCCTTTCGCGCCCTTGGCGCCCGGGTTGCGGATTGGCTGAACCCGGCAACCGAGGCCTCGTCTGGCGATGCGGCTTATGACATCGCGATGGAGCTTCCGGGCGTTACCGATGACGATGTGGAGTTGACTGTCGACAATGGCGTTCTGACCATTAGTGGCGAGAAAAAGACCTCATCCGAGAAGAAAGGCGACACCTGGTATTTCAGTGAGCGCCAATACGGCGCCTTCCGCCGTGCCTTTCGCTTGCCAGAGGATGCAGATGGCGCAGCAGCCAGCGCGCGCATGGAACATGGGGTGCTGCACATAAGGGTGCCCAAAAAGGCGCTGGAAAAGCCTGAGACGGCGAAGAAAATAGAGATCGCCAAGGGCTAGCCCTTGCAGCATCTCGAGTGCCCAAAGCCTCGCTGCAGCGGGGCTTTGTCGTTATTGGTTGCCTATGTAGATTGCCGCGCCTACCAATACCAGCGCCACAGCTACTGCGCCTGCGATCTTCCAGGCCGAATAGGGGCGTTCCCCCTGTACGCGACCGGTTTGACCGTTGACCACAAACCGGTAGGTCTTGCCCCGGTATTTGTAAGCGGCAAGCCAGACCGGCAGCAGAATATGCTTGAACGTCACGTCCGAGACTTCGGTATCGATATGCGCAATGCGCTGACGGTCGCCGCCGATGTCAAAGCGCACGTCGCGTTCAATCACCCGGTCCATGCGCGCCCGCGCCTCACCAAAACCGTCCTGGAGAGAGACCGCATAGGCCTCTGCTCGAAAGCCCGCCAGGTACTGCGGCTGATAGGGCTCCAGCGCGGACAGATCCCAAGGCTCCAGCGCATCGGTGTAGCGTTTCGGCAGGCTCTTTGAGGCCAGAACCAGCACATCGTCAAAGAAGCGCTTGACCCGGCCTGATACAGGGTGCCAGCGCACCTTGGCCACTTGTTTCGCTGTGGGCTTGCCGTCAACCATCACGGTTTCTGTGACGTAATAGACCGTGCCCCGCTCCCCCCGGTAGGCGCTGCGGGTATCGGCATCATAGGTCCAGAAGGGAACATAGATCCCTTCCATCCGGCGGCCCTTGCGGGCGTATTCCTTGAGGCCATTGGGGGCGAACCACAGGCGGCCCAGCCAGTCTGTCATGGCCTTATGCGCGCTGCGTTCATCCATGGCAAAGGGCAGAACCCCCTTGGGTTTGATATGGCGACTCTCGCCCGTGTCGGTGACCACCGGGGTTGCGCAAAACGGGCATTCGCGAGCATGGGTGGTTGGGTCGAACTCCACTTCGGCAGCGCAGTTTGGACATTTGGAGACGCGCGTGGTCTCCATATCCGCCTCGGGCAGTTGCCGGTCCAGCGCTGCGCGAAAATCCATCTCGCGCAGGGCCCCGCCGCGCCAGGGGCCGCCCACGATCTTTTCCTCGTGCCCGCAATGGCCGCAGCACAGCGTGCCGCTTGTTGGATCATACCGGTAATCGGCGCCGCATTGCTCGCAGGGAAAACGGTGGGTTTCGCTTGGCGAATTGCTCTGATCCGTGACGGAGGCGGAGTCTGAAGCGCTTTGCGGTGGTGGCGGAGGAGGTGGCGGCGAGGACACGTACGATTCTCACAAGACTTGTGTTTGGAAAGAAAACCCTTGGCGGCTCAGGCACCGGGTGCAGGCGGCGGGGGAGGCGGCGGCAGGATGGTGAACAACTGCGCCAGCTCGGCGACGTCCCCTGCGCGCTGCCAGCCGTCCTGACCGGGGGTCCAGACATAGGTCTCACGTTTCAGCTGTCCCTCCTGCGCCATGCGGCCGAGCCGCGCTTTGGAGTAGGGCCCGCTTGTCTGTCCGTTCTCGGCGATATGCCAGACATGTTCCACCGGCGGGGGCGGCGGGGCGACCGGTGCGGCTTGGGGCTGGGCTTGCGCGGCAGCGGGCGCGGGGCGGGCGCCCCAGGGACCCGTGGCGTGACCCGCTGCACCCTGTGCCACTTGCTGCGCCATCGCCATGCCCATGCCCATGCCAAGGCCCGCGCCCATGCCACTGTTTGGCGTGCGCGCGGCGGCATCCATGGCCTCGGCGGCGGCAAATTGCGTATAGCGGCCCAGATCCCCGATGATGCCCATCTGGGTGCGCCGGTCCATGGCTTGCTCTACCGCTGGCGGCAGGGAGATGTTCTCGATATAAAGCTCTGGGATCGATAGCCCGTATTCCGCAACCGTGGCCGAGATTTCAGCCGCGACCAGCTTGCCCAAATCTGCAGTATTGGCGGCCATGTCCAGCACCGGAATGCCCGAGCCTGCCACCACGCGGCTGAACTCCTGCACGATGATGTTGCGGATCTGGAAGCTGATCTCGTCCATGGTGAACTCGCCGTCGGTTCCGACAATCTCGGTCAGGAACCGGGCCGGGTCCACCACCCGCACCGAATAGCTGCCGAAAGCGCGCAGGCGCACCGGGCCAAATTCCGGGTCGCGGCAGATGATCGGGTTCTTAGTGCCCCATTTCAGATCGTTAAAGCGCGTGGTGCTGACGAAGTAGATCTCGGACTTGAAGGGCGATTGAAACGCGTGGTCCCAGTGCTGCAGTGTCGTCATCACCGGCATGTTGTTGGTCTCAAGCATGTAGAGGCCTGGGGTAAAGACATCGGCCAATTGCCCTTCGTGGACAAAGACCGCCGCCTGACCTTCGCGTACCGTCAGCTTGGCGCCATATTTGATCTCATGGCCTTCGCGCTCGAAGCGCCAGACCATCGTATCGCGGGTATCATCCACCCAGTGAATGACGTCGATGAACTCTCCGGTGAGAAAGTCGAAAATACCCATCTGTCAGGTCCTCTTGTTACAGTGTTCAGGGCGGCCCGAGGCCGGTGTCATAAGGGCTGGCCCATCAGTTCGCGGGCAATGATACGGGTGATGGGACGTGCCTCTTCGGCGCTCATGCCTGTGGTCAGGCGCGGATCGTACAGCATCTGCAACAGCTTCTCGTCGTGGCTGGTGAGAAAGGCAAATTCGTCATCATCGTTAAAGATAGAGGGGCGCGCCTTGGGGCTGTCGTTCAAGAGACCCAGGCCTTGGGCGATTTCCTCGTGAATGCAGCTGTGGCGGACAAGGTCGGGATGTTCGGCGCGGATCAGGGCGACGCCGCGGATGTAGTCAAACGGGCTGCTTTGCGCGCCGCCGGCCAGAACAAAACAGTAATGCGTGCGCGGCGGATCCACGAAAAGCTGGAAGTCGCTTTGGCTGATGTTGGGCAAAAGCGCGCGCACGCGCTCGGCCACATAGGCACTGTCGTCCTTGCCGGCAAAGATCACGTGGAAATTGCCGCGTCTTTGCACGGCGGAAATTGGGTGTTTGGTGATCCGCCCCAGTCTTTCCGCAAAGCGCGCCACCCGGTCATTGTCCTCATTTCGCTGGCTCTGCGACACCGAGGGGCCAAACTCGGCTTGAATGCGCACCGGCCCCGACCAGCGCGACAGACCGCCCGTCGCACCGCCGCCACGCCCGGCGTATTCATTGAAAAAGGAGATGGCCTCGAAATTCGCCGCCAGATCTTCGGCATCATAGGGCGTATCCGGGCCGCCGCCTTCGGTGCGCAAGAGGCCGCGTGTGAGCAGATCCTGCTGCAGAACACGGTAGTACTGGCGCAGCTCCGCGCTGGCGGCTGATGGCGCCGCCGGAACCGAAAGGGACGCAGGACGCGGTTGCGGCACCAAAGATTCGCCGCGCCCCGCAGGCACGCAGCCCATCGCAAAAAGGCCAAGGCCAAATGCCATAAGGCAAAGGCCCTGCCGCCAAGCCTTTGGCGGATTTTCAGAGCTTCCAATATGTGGTGCCGACTGTGCCATCGGGTCAGGAGGGAACGGCCGTGCCCGCGTTGTCTCCGACCCCGTCGCGCCGTGCCTTGGCTGCGGCCAGCGTGTCGCGCAGATCCGCTTCCATCTTCTTGAGGTCTTCCTCTGCGGCGGCGCGTTTGGCCTTGCCTTCATCGGCGATCTGCAGACTTTCCTGGATGGTGCCGATGAGATCCGCATTGGCCTGTTTGACCGCTTCAATATCGAACACGCCGCGTTCCATTTCTTGTCGGATGGCCTTGTTGCTTTCGCGCAGATTGGCCGCGTTCGAGGTGAGCAGCTCATTGGTCAGGTTACTGGCGTCGCGCACGGCCGCAGCGGCCTCGGCCGAGCGCTGGATCGTGACCGCCTGCGCCAGTTGCGTCTCCCACAGCGGAACGGTGTTGACCAGGGTCGAGTTAATCTTGGTGACCAGCGACTTGTCGTTCTCCTGAACCAGGCGGATCGAGGGCAGCGACTGCATGGTAACCTGACGGGTCAGTTTCAGATCATGCACCCGGCGTTCCAGATCGTCGCGCGCCGCGCGCAGGTCGCGCAGTTCTTGAGCGCGGATCACCTGATCTGCCTCGGCCGCCGCCTGCACATTGGCCTCGAGGGCGGGGATGTCGTTGCTGTCGAGATCCGCGAGCTTGGCTTCACCCGCTGCGATGTAGAGCGCAAGCTCGTCATAGAAATCGAGCGTTTTTTCATAGAGCAGGTCGAGCGACTTGATGTCTTTCAACAGCGTGTGTTCGTGTCCCAAAAGATCGTCGGTGATCTTGTCGATCTGCGCCTGAATGGTCTCATAGCGGGCCGTGAACTTGGCGAAGGGTGCGGCGCGGCCCAATAGGCGCTCCCAAAAAGTGGGTTTGCGGCGCACATCCAGTTCGGAGACCGAGAACCCCCGGATCGTTGTGACGATGTCGCGCAAGGAGTCGCCGGCCGGGCCGACATCCTTGTTGCGCACATCGGCCAGCATGGCCTGGCTGATGGTCTGCAATTCGCTTTGCGCGCCAGAGCCGAACCCGATGATCGAGTTGCTGTCGCTCATGTCGATCTCGCCCATGCGCTTTTGAATCGCTTCACTTGTGGCGGCATCCGCCTGTGCCAAAGGCTGTACATCGCCTGAGGGCGCGGGCAGGTCCACAGCGGTCACCTCGGTGACGAGGGCTTCTGCTTCAAGGGCTTTTTTCTGAACGGTTTCGGACATCAATGGCGTTCCTTGGGTCAAAGTGTCAATTGCGGTCCAGCTGGACCCCTTCGCGCTGCAGACGATCACGCAGCACATCGATTTCAATGGTCAGGTCACTGCGGTCTTCGAGCAGCATCTTTTGGGTTCGGGCAGCAAAATTCTTTTCCAGATCGTCCAGCAGGGCAAGATAATCCTTGCGGGCTCCGGCATCGCGGCTGCGCGCGAAAATGTCGGCAAACTTGATGGTCGCATCGCGCGCGCCCTGGAGGTAGACGGTCAGGTACTTGCGCGCGCCGGTCAGATCGCGGGGATCTTCCTCGATGGTGCGAAACATCTCGCGGGCAACCGACTGGAACCGCTCTACGCGGGCGTCGAGTTCTCGGTCCTGGGCGCGCAGCGCGGCATCCCGCATCGCAGAAAGGTAGGCTTCGGCCTCATCCACGGCACGGGCGACCCGGCTTTGCTGGAAATCATCAACCCCTTCGACGCCTTTGTCCTGCAAAGGGTCAATGCCAAAGGCTGTCAGGTGAAGGCCCATGGCCGCCAGACCGTAAACGGCTGCAATCAAGATTCCCGGCTCGGCCTTCCAGGCGGCCAGCGCAGCCCCTGCGCCAGTCAGGATCGAGGCGAGGATCTTACGGGGCAGGGCTGGTTTGCGCGCCACCTTGCGGGCGGCAAAGGCGACTTCAGCCCGCAAACCCTCGCGCAACAGGAAAGCCGCCCCGGTCCAGAGCGCCGCCGCGACTCCGCCAAGGGCCAGCCCGGTTGCCCCGTCGTTCAACGACAGGAGCAACAATACGCCACCCGGCACGAACATGGTGTTGGCGCGGGCGCCGACCGGATCGACTTTGGCATTTCGAAATGAATTGCCTTTGGAGGCGACGTTTTCACCGTTTGAGGTTACCGCCTGATCCGAGCTACCATCCGGGCTGTACTTGCCACCGTACCTTTGGGCCATGCGCTCAGCCTCCCACGATCCAGCCGGTGCTCAGACCGAACATCAGGATCATCAGGGCTGCAAAGGCGACTTTTTGCACGCGGGTTCCCCCAGGGGTTAAGTTTACGTGCCTGAAATCTAAGAGATGCGGAGCGCGCTTACTAGGGGGAAGTCTCTTTCAGATGTCTCAGCGGCGGGGATTTTTGCCGATTGGTCCTTTTCCGGGGCGAGACGGGCCTTTTGCGCCGGAACGGGGCTTCTTGCCGGCTGCGGGTTTTTCCCTTTGAGCCGGTTTTGATCCGCGCGCTCCGGCTTTTGGGCCGGGTTTGCCACGGGCAGGCTCTTCACCGCGATAGGCGGGCGGTGTTTTCCCTGATGGTTTGCTACGGGCGGGGCGGGTAGGTTTGCGCCGAACCGCAGCCCCTGAGGCCTCCTCGTTCTCCGACTCAAGTCCCAACTGGTCGCGAATTACACGCGGGCGCAGTTCTTCGACCTCTCCCGGCTTCAGGGCGCCGAGCTGGAAGGGGCCGTAGGACAGACGCAAAAGGCGGTTCACGGAAAAGCCGATATCCTCCATGGCGCGGCGGATCTCGCGGTTCTTGCCTTCGCGCAGACCAACGGTGAGCCAGGCATTCGCGCCTTGCTGACGATCCAGCGAGACAATCATCGGCTGGAATGTCTCGCCTTCGATCACAAGGCCCTTGCGCAGGGGCTCAAAGTCGCTTTCCTGCGGGCGTCCTTTGATCCGAACCCGGTAGCGGCGCAGCCAGCCGGTGGAGGGCAGTTCCAGCTTGCGCTTGATGCCGCCATCGTTCGTCAGCAGCAGCAGACCTTCGGAATTGAGGTCAAGCCGACCGACGGTCATGACACGCGGCAGGTCCTCGGGCAGGGCGTCAAAGATGGTTTTGCGGCCCAGCTCGTCGCTGGTGGTGGTCACAAGGCCTGCCGGTTTGTGATAAAGCCACAGCCGCGGGGCCTCGGCCTCGGGCAGAGGTTTGCCATCGACCAGAATGCGGTCCCTGGCCGTGACGTTCAGCGCAGGGCTGTCGATCACCTTTCCGTTCACCGCGACCCGCCCTTCTGCGATCATTCGTTCGGCCTCGCGGCGCGAGGCAACGCCGGCGCGCGACAGAACCTTGGCGATCCGGTCGCCATCGGGCGTGGCTGCGCTGTCCTTGGCCGTCGACGGCGCTTGTTTCGCGGGTTTGCGGGCCGGTGCCTTGGGGCGGGCGGGGCGTTTGGGGGATGCGGGTGTTTTGGTCATCTCTTCGCCATAGAACATTCCGTCGCCTTGCGAAAGCGCACATTCTGCGGCAGGGAGGGGTATGGTCTTTCGCTCTCATATGTCCATCGCGCTGGAGGAAGCCCGCGCCGCCGCCGCGCGCGGAGAGGTGCCGGTGGGAGCGGTCCTGATCGCGCCGGATGGCACTGTGGCAGCGCGCGCCGGCAACCGCACCCGAGAGCTGGCCGACCCAACCGCCCACGCCGAAATCCAGGCCATCCGCGCCGCCTGCACCGCACGCGGGTCCGAACGGCTGGCGGGCTATGATCTATATGTGACGCTGGAGCCTTGTGCCATGTGTGCCGCCGCCATTGCAGCGGCCCGGATCGCGCGGGTCTACTATGGTGCCTCGGATCCGAAATCCGGCGGCGTGGCCCATGGCGCTTGTGTTTTTTCCCACCCGCAGGCTCATCATGCGCCTGAGGTCTATGAGGGCATTGCCGAAACTGAATGCGCGGCGCTGTTGAAGGATTTCTTCAGTGCCAAACGCTAGAGCAGGTCGATGAGCAAGGTCATAGAACCAAGCGCAGAGCTGTTGGCAGATTTTGCTGTGTCGGACCCGCAGCCCTTGGCGCAGACGGCTATAGCGAACCTCTGGACCGTGACACGTTCTGATGGCACGCGCGCCGTGCTCAAGGACTATGGCCCAAAAGGCATGGGGAGCGAGGCGCAAGGCTTTCGGTTTCTGGCAAGGGCGTCACCGGATTTTGCTGCGCAGGTCTATGCCACGCGCCCCGATGCCGCCCTGATCGAATGGCTGGAGGGGCCGTCGCTTGGAGACAGGGCAAGGTCCGGACATGACCTTGAGGCGGCGCGGGAGCTTCTGAAGGTGGCCGCGGGTCTGCATCAGGGTACTGCTCAGCCGTCTGAAGGATACCCCCTTCTTGTTGAGAGGTTCGCAGCGTTGTTTGACGCGGTACCGGCCGACGACTGCACGCCAGAGCTGCACGCGGCAATGGCCAAGGCGCAAACCCTGGCTGATGCCCTGCTGTCGCATCAGGTGGATCTGCGCCCGCTTCACGGCGATCTGCATCACGAGAACGTCCGCAAGACGGCGCGCGGATATTGTGCCTTTGATGCCAAGGGGCTGGTGGGCGAGCGCGCCTATGAGCTGGCCAATGCCTTTCGGCACCCCAAAGGCTGCGAAGATCAGATCCGCGATCCAAGGCGTGTTCTGGCGCTGGCGGATCTTTGGTCCGCTGGCTTTGGGGTGGATCGGAGCTGTTTATTGCAATGGGCCGCCGTCAAATGTGCTCTTTCGATTGCATGGCGCAATAGGGGGCGCATCTCAAA
This sequence comes from Pseudophaeobacter sp., assembly GCA_027019165.1. Taxonomy (GTDB): domain Bacteria; phylum Pseudomonadota; class Alphaproteobacteria; order Rhodobacterales; family Rhodobacteraceae; genus Phycobacter. The sequence goes on along the minus strand of JALUXC010000024.1, from coordinate 384,387 downwards.
AGACCCGGAAGCCGACCTGCTGGCCCTGTTGCTTTCCTGCGCCGAGTGAGGTGTGTTGGAACCTGACGTGACATTCCAGCCTTGCAGCACGAGTGAATTTTGTTCACATAATGTTCCATTGAGTTCTGCGAGGGGCAACAATGAACAAGACTGTGACCGGCGAAGATGGCCGTGCCCGCTGCGCCTGGAGCGCCTCGGCGCCCGAGTTTGATGCCTATCACGACAGCGAGTGGGGTTATCCGGTTGGCGATGACATTCGGCTCTTTGAAAAGATCTGCCTGGAAAGCTTCCAGTCGGGTCTAAGTTGGCGCACGATCCTGGCCAAGCGCGAGAATTTCCGCGCGGCCTTTTGCGGGTTTGACTGGACCAGAGTTGCAGCCTTCACCGAGGCGGACGTGGAGCGCCTGTTGCAGGATGCAGGTATCATCCGCCATCGCGGCAAGATCGAAGCGGTGATCAACAACGCCCGCCGCGCGCAGGAACTGGTGGAAGAGGCTGGATCTCTGGCGGCCTTCTTTTGGAGCTTTGAGCCTGACCCGGACAGCCTGCCCGAGCCGCAGAGCAGATCCACCAGCCCCGAGTCCGTCGCGCTGTCAAAAGCGCTCAAGAAACGCGGCTGGAAGTTTGTCGGCCCCACCACCGTTTTTGCCTTCATGCAGGCGATGGGGCTGATCAATGACCACGCGGTGGGATGCTATTGCAGGGAAAAGGCCGCAAGGGCGCGCGAGGCGTTTCAAAAACCCGTGCCCACAAAACGCGTTGGTTCGCTTTGAGGCAATATCTACATGTGGATGTAAGCCAAAAGCCCCTCAACAGTATTGGGTAATATGCCTTCTGTTTCAGCTTTTCCTAGAGTTGGCGGTGACCAAGCGAACCAAAACGTGTTTTTAGACTTGGCTAGCCTCGCTTGTTGAACATCTTCGGCAATGTGCCTGAGCCAAATTGCCAGTGTGACCAGATCAGACTGCGTCTCATCTACCACTGACCCGACCACTTGATCGCCTTCCATGTCAAGCTTGATTGTTTGACCCAAGCCATTCAAACAAAAACCTATTCCACGGCCTTCTACCATCCAGGTTTCCATCCCCGAGCACATTTCTCCGATGCTGCGATATATGGAAACATCACCAGGCACGGCGTATTCCTGACTCTCGTTGAAAACAGCGACATCATAGAGCCAGTTTTGACTTGGTAAGCTCATCTCGGAGTCTCCGTTCCTCAGCTTTTATTTGAACTGCTTTTGATGTGCCGGATCGCCAGAGTACCTGAAAGTGCTCCTGAGGGAATGGCAGCTTCGTACGCATCGGAGCCAACGCGATTTGCGGACGGTGCCCCAAAAAGCCTCTCTAAAGCTCGATTGCGGTCATCACCTCGGGTTCGATCACATCGACACCCGGCAGGCCCGCGATCAGATCCTCTGCCGATTGCTCCAAGATCGGGAAGGTCTTGTAGTGGCAAGGGATCACGGTCTTGAAGTTGAAATAGCGCTTGGCCGCATAGGCTGCCTGCTTCATGTCCATGGTGAAGTGACCGCCAGCGCACAGGATGCCAACATCGGGTTTGAAATAGTCCCCGATCCAGTCCATGTCCGCCATGATCGCGGTGTCACCGCTGATGTAGATGGTCTTGCCCTCGGCATGCAGGATATAGCCCACTTCCGATCCGCCGGTGCGCAGCCCGTCAGGCGTGGAAAAGGTCGAGCTGTGCGAGGCCGGCACCATCGAGAGTTTCACACCGCCCAGATCGACGGTGCCGCCCTTGTTGAAGCCCACGGTCTCAACCCCCTCGGTTTCGCCCCAGAACCCCATCAGATCGTATTGGCCTACAGCCGGGATGTTCAGCTTCTTGGCCAGCGGCAATACATCCACCACATGATCAAAATGCACATGGGTCAGGATGATATGTGTGGCGCCTGCAATTGCGGCATCGTGCTGGTCTTCGGGCAGGCTTGGGTTGCCAGTCAGCCATGGGTCCAAAAGCAGCACCTTGTCACCGGTTTCAAACCTGAAACTGCCGTGGCCCAGCCAGATGATCTTCATGCGTCTCTCTCCCTTTTGTTTTGATTTGCGCAAACTCTAGCACCGCTCCCGCAGGAATCCACCGTCACGCGACCAAGGTGGGCGGGAATTGCGCGGCGCAGGCTTGCGGCGCGGGCGGTGCGGCGGTAAACGCGACAGGAACACGAGATGAGGGTTTCCATGTCGATTGACCAAAGCACAGCCGCCAAGGTGGCCAAACTGGCCCGGATCAAGGTCGAAGAAGACGCGCTGCCTGCCCTGGCGGACGAGTTCAACACCATCCTGGGCTTCATCGAACAGCTGAACGAAGTGGATGTGGACGGGGTCGAGCCGATGACCTCGGTCACGCCGCAGCGGCTCAAGCGGCGCGAGGATGTGGTCAATGACGGCAATCAACAGGACAAGGTGCTGGCCAATGCCCCCGACGCCCGCGAGGGCTTCTTTGCGGTGCCCAAGGTGGTGGAGTAAGACATGAGCGATCTGAACAAACTGGGCCTGGCCGAGGCGCGCGACGCCCTGCGCAAGGGCGACACCACCTCTGTTGAGCTGACCGAAGCCTGCCTCAAGGCAATTGACGGCGCCGATGCGCTCAATGCCTTTGTGCACAAGACGCCCGAAATCGCGCTGGAGCGTGCCAAGGCGGCCGATGAACGGATCAAGGCGGGCGATGCGCCCTCGATGTGCGGTCTGCCGGTGGGGATCAAGGATCTTTTCTGCACCAAGGGCGTGGACAGCCAGGCAGCGTCGAACATCCTGAAAGGCTTCAAGCCCGAGTATGAGAGCACCGTCTCCCAGAAACTGCTGGATGCAGGCTCGGTCATGCTGGGCAAGCTGAACATGGACGAATTCGCCATGGGCTCGTCCAATGAGACATCGGCCTATGGCGATGCGGTCAGCCCCTGGCGGCGTGAGGGCGAGGACACCCAGCTGACGCCGGGCGGATCCTCTGGTGGTTCTGCTTCTGCCGTGGCGGCGGACCTCTGCCTTGCGGCCACCGGCACCGACACCGGTGGTTCGATCCGCCAGCCTGCGGCCTTTACCGGCACGGTTGGTATCAAACCCACCTATGGGCGGTGTTCGCGCTGGGGTATCGTGGCCTTTGCCTCTTCGCTGGATCAGGCCGGGCCGATGACCAAATCGGTGCGCGATGCGGCGATCATGCTTGAGGCCATGGCAGGTCATGACCCCAAGGACAGCACCAGCGCCGATCTGGCTGTGCCGGATTTCGAGGCGATGCTGACCGGTGACATCAAGGGCAAGAAGATCGGTATCCCGAAAGAATACCGCATGGAGGGCATGCCCGCCGAGATCGAAAAACTCTGGGCCGATGGCACCGCCATGCTGAAGGATGCGGGCGCCGAGATCGTCGATATCTCTCTGCCGCACACGAAATACGCGCTGCCTGCCTATTATGTGATTGCCCCGGCAGAAGCCTCGTCGAACCTCGCCCGCTATGACGGGGTGCGCTACGGCCACCGTGCGACGCTGGCGCAGGGCGATGGCATCACCGAGATGTATGAAAAGACCCGCGCCGAGGGCTTCGGCCACGAGGTGCAGCGCCGCGTCATGGTTGGTACCTACGTGCTGTCGGCGGGCTTCTACGATGCCTACTACAACCGCGCCCGCCGCGTGCGCACGCTGATCAAGAAAGACTTCGAGGATGTCTTTGCCACCGGCGTGGACGCGATCCTGACCCCGGCAACGCCTTCGGCGGCCTTTGGTCTGGGTGAGATGACCGATGCGGATCCGGTACAGATGTATCTCAATGACGTTTTCACCGTCACCGTGAACCTGGCGGGCCTGCCGGGGATTTCGGTTCCTGCCGGGCTCGATGCTCAAGGTCTGCCGCTGGGTCTTCAGCTTATTGGCCGCCCCTGGGAAGAGGGGGATCTGCTGAACACCGCCTATGCGCTGGAGCAGGCCGCAGGCTTTGTGGCAAAACCGGGCAAATGGTGGTAGAACGGGGCAAAACAAAAGCAGTACCCGATTGACCAAACACAGGTGATCCCGATGCGTCTCCTCGTCTCTCTCGCCGCCGCTGGCAGTCTGATGGCTCTTGCAGCCTGCTCCCCGCCGGTGCCGGACAGTGCCGCGGGGGTGGGGATCGACGATGATCCTTTTGCCGCGCGCCCTGACATCGGCACGACCATAAATGGCGATGCGCTGATCCCCCCTGCACGGGTGTCGAGTGAGCCGCTGTCGGCGACCGGCACCTTGCCAGCGGCGCCGCGCAGTGCCGGGTCCGTTGCCGGGGCAGGGACCTTTGCACAAACCGCGAGCAATGATGATATCGCACGCGAAACCGCTGCAGCCCTGCGCGCGGCGCAGAACAATTCCGGGCAAGCACCGCTTGAGGCCAGTCCTTCAAACCCGGCGCCGCAGTTGATCGGCAATCCGGGACTGTCGGATGAGAACAGCTTTGATGCGGTTTCGGCGCGGCAGACCATCGAAAGCGATGCGGAGCGGCTGAAACGCCAGCGGGCGCAGTATCAGGTTGTGGCGCCTACCGCGCTTCCCAGCGTCGCGCCCAGCCAGCGCGACCCCAATATCGTGCAATATGCGCTCAGCACGTCCAATCCAGTTGGAAATCGCCTGTTCAGCCGCTCGGGCATCAACCTCAAGGCCCGCTCCTCGCGCAATTGCGCGGGCTATGCATCTCCGGAACTGGCGCAGATCGCCTTTCTTGAGGCCGGCGGTCCGCGACGGGATCGATATGCGCTTGACCCGGATGGAGATGGCTACGCCTGTGGCTGGGACCCTTCGCCATACCGTCTGGTTCTCAATAGCGGCTCTTGATAGCCGTGCCTGTCTCTGACGTCCTTTGGCACCCAAGCCCCAACTTCACGCCGCGTCGCGACGGGCTGACTCCAACTCTGGTGGTGCTTCACTACACAGCCATGCACAGCGCCGAGGCGGCTTTGGAGCGTCTGTGTGATCAGGCGGCAGAGGTTTCGGCTCATTACCTGATCGGACGCGATGGCAGGCTGTGGCAGCTGGTCGAGGAAGACCAGCGCGCCTGGCACGCGGGGGCAGGGGAGTGGTGCGGGGTGCCGGACATCAATTCCCGTTCTATCGGGATTGAGCTGGACAATGGCGGCGATCACCCATTTTCGGCTCCGTTGATGGACCGGCTGGAGCAGCTCCTCGCCGGGATCATGCAGCGCTGGAGCATCCCGCCTGACGGGGTCATTGGCCATTCTGACATGGCGCCGGATCGCAAGTCCGATCCGGGCGCGCGCTTTGACTGGGCACGCTTTGCGCGGCTGGGCCTTGCACGGCAGGGGGCTGAGGCATCGGGGGGCGAAGGTGGCCTGATGGAACCTGAGATGCTGACCACAGAGCGGTTCCGGGCCTATGCCCGCGACATCGGTTATTCAGCGCCGGTCGACGATCAGGCTTTGCTGAGGGCCGTGCGCCTGCGCTACCGCCCGCAGGCCAGCGGCCCTTTGTGTGCTGCGGATTTCGCACCTCTGGGGCAGGCCGAGCTCTGGGATTGACCCCCTTGACCGCGCTCAGGTGAGCGCATAGGTGACGACCTGCGCAGAAGGCTGGACGGCCGCGCTGAAGGCTTGCCTTCCGCGAGGAAAGTCCGGACTCCCTAAAGCAACGGTGCCGGGTAACGCCCGGGCAGGGCAACCTGACGGATAGCGCCACAGAAATGAAACCGCCGCGCCCCCGGCAACGGATCAGGGCGCGGTAAGGGTGAAACGGTGGGGTAAGAGCCCACCGCGCCTCTGGCAACAGGGGCGGCACGGCAAGCCCCACCGGGAGCAATGCCAAATAGGGCCCCCGCGCGGGCAGGTCCCGGCAACGGGAAACCGCCGCTAGGCATGCTTTAGCCAAGAGGGGCCGGGTTGGCAGCTAGAGGTGCGCAGCAATGCGCATCGCAGATGAATGGTCGTCCATGGGGCTCTGCCCCGGGACAGAATCCGGCTTACAGGCCTTCTGCGCAAAATATCCCCCCGAATCCTATTGACTTGGGGGGCAGTGCAGGTAAAAGCGCACGCTCATATAGGAATTTACCGAGAGGCCCCCTGCCTTTTCGGACGCAGGAGAAGCACCATGGCGAAGCCGACGACCATCAAGATCCGCCTGAACTCGACCGCGGGCACGGGCCACTTCTACGTGACCAAGAAAAACGCACGCACCATGACCGAAAAAATGGTTGTGCGGAAGTACGACCCGGTTGTGCGCAAGCACGTCGAGTACAAAGAAGGCAAAATCAAGTAAGCCTTTCTGGCATACGAGGTTTTCAAAGGGTCACGCTGCTGCGTGGCCCTTTTGCGTTGGCCCATTGGTGGGTCCAGATCCTTCTGGTGACGTTGTGGCTAAGGTGCTTTGGCTGCCTTGCATCTAGAATTTGAAGAAATTGCACGTTAGTTTAGGGGGCCTGTACAAAAGGATAGTCCCCATTTTGCCCCAATTCGTTGGTATGGTGTTAAGGTGGGTTAACAAAGCCGGGTGGGTTTTCTTGTGATTAAACGTGTTATGTTTGCTGCGGCGTTCGTGGTGGCTTTGGTTCCGGGGCCGAGTGCGACAAGCGCCGGCGTGGAAGCGGGTCAGGCCCCGGTGGCTTCGGGGCCCCTATCAATTGTAGCGGACGAAGCTTTGAGCAAGCCCCGACAGCCTTCAGGGAATATTGATCTGCGGGTCGAAGTTCTGGGCCGCTCGCTGTCGCTCTCCGTCGTGCGCGCAGGCTCTACCGGGCTTGCCGTTCTCAGCACCCCGGCGCGTAGTGTGATCTCAAGCCTGCCAGACATAGCGCCGACGGAGTTTCAGGCCCTCGCCGCACGGGAAAGCGGCTGCAGCGCGACCGGCGAGGTGCAGGTCCTTGGTAGCGATCGGGGCACCGTCGCACTGGCCACCGGGCTGAGCTGCTCCTGAGCCAAAGGGAGCGCTCAGGCGCCCATCCTCCATTCCGCAACGGTCGTGACAGGCGTAAGGCCCATACGGCTCATCAGCGCGGCAGAGGCGGTGTTGAAGGTCGCATAGGTGGTCACCAGCGTGCCGATCTCCATCGCCTTGCAGCGCGCCTGGATCTCTTTGATCAGGCTGCTGCCCACACCCAGAGAGCGAAAGGGTGTGTCTACCATAATCTGGTGCAGCATGACGCGCTTTCCGCCCCGTACAATGGGCAGGGTGGGGCGCGTTTCGATCTGGTAAATCGCATAGCCCATCACGGCGCCAGAGGGGCTTTGGGCCGCGATGGCGTGAACTCCGTCTGCTGCAAGCCAGTTCTCCAGCCATTCTCCAAGATCGGCATCTGCAGGGTTGGCCGGGTAGCGCTCGGGCTGGTTCTCGGCATGAATGGCGTGGAGCTCCTGCAGCAGCGGTACCAAGCGGGCAGCCTGATCTGAGGCAATATCTGAAATCTTCATTGATCAATTCCTGTAGCGGGCAAAAAGAAAGGGCGGATCTTTCCGATCCGCCCCTTGCTGAAGTCTTGGTTTTTGGTGTCGCTTATTCGCGGTTCCCAAGCAGCTGGAGCAGCATCATGAAGAGGTTGATGAAGTCCAGATAGAGGCTGAGGGCGCCCATGATCGCGGCCTTGCCCAGCCATTCCTGATCACCGGAATGGGCCATCTGCAGGTAAGTGTTCTTGATGTTCTGGGTGTCATAGGCGGTAAGACCGGCAAAGATCAGAACACCGACCACCGAGATCGCAAATGCCATGGCCGAAGACGCCAGGAAGATGTTTACGATCGAGGCGACGATCAGGCCGATCAGGCCCATGATCAGAAAGGCGCCCATGGCAGACAGGTCTTTCTTGGTGGTGTAGCCAACCAAGGAAAGGCCCGCAAAGGCAATAGCAGTGATCAGGAAGACCTGAATGATCGAGTCGCCGGTGAATACCAGGAAGATCGAGCTGATCGACAGGCCCATAACGGCCGCGAAGGTGTAGAAAACCAACTGTGCGGCAGAGGCAGACAGGCGGTTGATCGCGGCGCTGAAGCCAAAGACAAAGGCCAGCGGCGCAAACATGATCACCCACTTGAGGGGCGAGCCATAGATCGCATAGCCAAGGCTGGTCAGATATTTGTCCGCACCGATCTGGCCGACTGCACCGGACGGATCGCTGGTGACCGCAAGGCCCGAGATGGCCCAGGCCGCCAGGAATGTGATGAAGGTGCCCACGGACATCGTGCCGTAGACTTTGTTCATATGGGCGCGCAGGCCCGCATCGATCTCGGCAGTGCGGGCGCCTGCTGCAGAACGAATGGTGTCAAACTGTGCCATGTATCATGGTCTCCGTTTCCAAAACTCTCCCTCGCTGCATCAACCCTGGGTTTTCCCAAAGGCTGCGCACAGCGTTCTGTGGAAATATCGGGTCATTGCGTCAACGGTTCAAGTCCAGGAAAGCAGGAATCGGCGGAAAATCCTGAAAAGATGTGCGTGAAAAACATGAAAAGGCGCATCAAATGAAAGATGCGCCCCTAGGCCGTGGTGATCATGTGATTTTGTCCAGCTCAGCGCAGCCAAAAATCAGGGGCATCCCAGAACGGGCGTCGGGCTTCTCTGTCTGCGGCCTCCCGGCTGATGCCGATGTCAGAGAGGGCTGCATCGTCCAGTTTAGACAGGGCGCGGCGCTGGCGCATCAGAGCAAAGACCAGTGCGATGCGGTCTTTCAGGCTGCGGCGCGCCTTTGCCCGGGCGGAGGGGAGTGAAATATAGGTCATGTCTTTTGTCCTTTCGTGGTTGCCTGATGAAAAGTTTGCCTTTCATCATTTCTGTTGATGTATATGGGGGAATGTGCTCTATTTTGAAAGCGAATGTTTTTGATAGTTAGCATCAGGGATTGTTATGATACGAAATCTCGACCTTACAACGCTGCGGTCTTTTGTGACTGTGGCCGATCATGGTGGCGTCACGCGGGCGGCTGGATTCCTGCATCTCACTCAGTCTGCGGTTTCCATGCAGTTGAAACGCCTTGAAGAGTTGCTGGGCCTTGAACTACTGGATCGCTCGGGGCGCAGCATTGCCCTGACCCCGGCGGGAGAGCAGCTATTGGGCTATGCGCGACGCATGGTGGCCCTGAATGACGAGGTGATTACCCGTCTGACCGATCAGGCCTTTGAGGGCGAGGTGGTTCTGGGCGTGCCGCATGATGTGGTTTATCCGGTCATCCCGCGGGTCCTGCAGCGGTTCAACTCCTCTTTCCCCCGTGTCAGCGTGAACCTCGTCACCTCAAACACGCGCGATTTGAAGGCTGGATTTGCCAAAGGGGCCTATGATTTGATTCTGACGACCGAGGGAATGCCGGGCGAGGGCGGTGAGGCAATCCACGAGATGCCCTTGCGCTGGATTGGTGCCGCGAATGGATCCGCGTGGCGGCACAGGCCGCTGCGGCTTGGCTTTTGCCGCAATTGCATCTTCCGCGCGGCGGCCACCACGGCCCTGGATGAAGTCGGGATCGAATGGGATATGGCCGTAGACAGTGAATCCGACCGCACCGTTGAGGCGACGGTCAGCGCGGATCTGGCGATTGGCGTGCTGCTGGAGGGCACCCAGCCTGCGCATCAGGAGATCATCGATCACAATGATCTTTTGCCTGATCTGCCGGTGCAGCAGATAAACCTATACGGCGCAGAGCGTGTGCGTGCCCAGTATGTCGGGGATCTGGCCAATATTATCCGCCAAGGGTTTGCAGCCCTGCGCCCTGCGCCGCTCCGGGCGGCAAGCTGAGGCGCCCGTGCAAAAGGGCTAGGGCCGGATCACCACTTTGCCGGTGGAGGCGCGGCTGCGCAAAAGCTCCATACCATGTGCGACGTCGCAGAGGGGCAGCACATGGCTGATATGGGGCTTGATCCGCCCGGCCTGATGCCAGACGAAGAGGGTAGAAAAGGCGGACTGGATGACCTCTGGCCGCGCTTTCAGATATCCTCCGATGTAGAAGCCGATCACCGTCAGGTTCTTGACCAGCAGGTGATTGGCCGGGATCTGCGGCACCTCTCCGCTGGCAAAGCCGATGGGCAACAGGCGCCCGCCGGGATTGGTGGCGCGGAAGGCTGCTGTCCAGACAGGCCCGCCGACCGCATCATAGACCACATCGGCGCCGCCCAGTTCCTTGACGACGCTGCGGAGATCTTCGCTGTCGTCGATCAGGTGATCCGCACCAGCCTTGCGGGCGACCTCCAGCTTGTCCGCGCCGCGGGCGTGGGCGATGACGCGTGCGCCCATCAGCTTGCCAATCTCGACGGCAGTAAGACCGACGCCGCCCGCGGCTCCGGTGACAAGGAGTGTTTCTCCGGCTTGCAGCCGCGCGCAGTGATCCAGAGCGACCAGACTTGTGCCATAGGCGATCTGGAGGGCTGCAGCGTCTTCAAAACTCATGGCATCCGGGATCTGCACAGCCCTGTTCGCGTCAAATGCGCCGACCTCTGCCAGGCCACCCTGACCGCAATAGACCGCAACCCGGTCGCCAACCGAAAACCCGCTTGTGCCTTCCCCGAGTTCGATAACCGTCCCTGAAATTTCCAGTCCCGGCACAAAGGGAGGCTGCGGCGTATCCTGATAGGTTCCTTTCTGCATCAACAGGTCGGCAAAGTTCAGACCGCAGGCCGCGATCTTGACACCGATCTGGCCCGGTCCCGGGCGCGGCGTTGGCAAATCCGTCAGCCGCGCGGGGCTGTCAAAGGAGGTCACAAGGTAGGCTTGCATCATATCCTCAGGCGGTTGTTTCAGGTGGGTGATTCGCGTGACGACTGTTTGACAACAGTTGGGTGGAATTCACCTCACTATTTATGGGGAGGGCGCAATTCATATGTTATTGGACAAATTAGCATGACAAAATGACACATGAAATCATGTATTTGGATGCCCAAGGCTCTTTGCTGATATCAGGAAGGCTTGAATTCAACCGTGGAGGTCGTAAGGTCGTTTACAAGGTTGAGCCTTTGTCGCGGTTTGGGGCGGTTCGTTAGATCGGATCGGTGGCGATATCCTAGCGGATTTTGCAGAACGTCGCGGCTAATCTGGCCCGAACCACTTTGGTATAACTAGGAGATGGCACATGGCTCATCCAGTAGATGTGCATGTCGGCAAACGGATCCGTCACCGGCGCTGGCTTATTGGTATGACACAGCAGCAGCTGGCTGAAAAAGTCGGCATCAAGTTCCAGCAAATCCAAAAGTATGAAACCGGTGCCAACCGGGTAAGTGCTTCGCGTCTTTGGGATATTTCCGACGCAATGGAAGTTCCGGTCAGCTTTTTCTTTGATGGGCTGCAGGACGAGGACAAGTCCAATACGGACAAGGCCTCGGTGCCTGAGGATCTCATGGGTGACAAGGAAGCGCTGGACCTCGTGCGCTCCTATTACGCGATCCCGGAGAACCAGCGCCGACGTTTGTTCGAACTTGCCCGTGTTCTCAGCGACGCAGCTTGAAATAGAAAAGACCCCTGAGGGGTCTTTTTTTGTTGTAACCGGCGCAATGCAATGGCACGCGCTGGTTCATGACTGATAACTCAATTTCTGATCTGGATGTCGCCCGAAAGGCGGCAGATGCGGCAGGCGCCGCAATCCTTCCCTATTTTCGCCAGCGCGGCCTTGGAGCTGAGAACAAGCTAGCGACGGGGTTTGATCCTGTGACAGTGGCAGATCGTGAGGCGGAACAGGCGATTCGCGCGGTTCTGGCTGAACTTCGCCCAGAGGATGGGATCCTTGGAGAAGAGTTCGCACCAGTAGAGGGCACCTCGGGGCGCACATGGGTGCTGGACCCGATTGACGGCACGCGCGGCTTTATCAGCGGAACTCCTACCTGGGGCGTGCTGATAGCACTGTCCGAGGCGGATGGGCCTATCCTCGGTGTGATTGACCAACCCTACACGGGCGAGAGGTTCGTGGGCTCCGCCGATGTTGCGCAGATGTCGGGGCCACATGGCGATGCCGTTCTAGCGACGCGACAAACCATGGCTCTCTCCGAGGCGATCCTGTTTACAACCTTTCCCGAGGTCGGCACCGCAGATGAGCGCGCTGGTTTCGAGCGCGTTGCCCGCGAGGTCAAGCTGACCCGCTATGGGATGGATTGCTACGCCTATGCTCTGCTGGCTGCCGGCCATGTCGATCTGGTCATTGAGGCGGGTCTCAACGCCTATGATATTCAGGCCCCCATCGCAGTGATTGAGGCCGCAGGCGGGATCGTGACCAACTGGCAGGGGGCTCCGGTTCATGAGGGTGGTCAGGTTCTGGCGGCAGCAAACGCCGATCTCCATGCCGAGGCGCTTCGGCTGTTGCAAGGCGTCTGAAACAGGCTTGAGCAAAGGACAGGGGATACGGTAACGTATCCTTGGTCTGAGTCCTTTGCCCGTATTCTGTCAGACCCTTTTCACACTTCATCACCGAAACGGGCGAATTTGAGGTGTGAAGCCATGCGGGAAATCCTGATTGAAAACGCCCTGACCGTCATCTCCATGGATGACGATGCGCGCGTTTTGAGCGATGCAGATGTACTGATCCGGGGTGGCCAGATCGCGGCGGTAGGTCAGGGGCTGACGACATCCGGCGAGCGTATTTCCGGGCAGGGCTGTGTTGTAACGCCAGGGTTGGTGAACACCCATCACCACCTTTACCAGAACCTCACCCGCGCGGTGCCGGGGACTCAGGATGCCTTGCTTTTTGGTTGGCTGCAGCGACTCTATCCGATCTGGGCGCGCTTTGGCCCCGAAGAGATGTTTGTCTCTGCACAGCTTGGGCTGGTGGAGCTGGCGCTGTCGGGCTGTACGCTCAGTTCGGATCATCTCTATCTTTATCCAAATGGCGCGCGGCTTGAGGATACGATCCATGCGGCGCGCGACGTCGGCTTGCGCTTTCACCCGACGCGCGGCGCCATGAGCATCGGCGAAAGCAAGGGTGGCCTGCCGCCCGACAGCCTCGTCGAGGAAGAAAACGCCATCCTGGAGGATATGATCCGCGTGGTGGATGGGTTTCATGACCCGACCGAAGGTTCCATGTGCCGGGTGGGGCTGGCGCCGTGCTCACCCTTTTCGGTCAGCCGCGAGCTGATGCGCGATGCGGCCCTGTTGGCGCGTGACAAAGGCGTGATGCTGCACACCCATCTGGCGGAAAACGATGAGGACATTGCCTATAGTGAGGCACAGTTCGGTTGTCGCCCGGGTCAATATGCCGAGGAACTGGGCTGGACCGGCAGCGATGTCTGGCATGCCCATTGCGTGAAACTCGATACAGCCGAGATCGATCTTTTCGCGCGCACCCGCACCGGCGTTGCCCATTGCCCCTGTTCCAATTGCCGCCTTGGCAGCGGGATTGCGCCGGTGCGTCGCTTCCGCGATGCGGGCGTTCCGGTGGGGCTGGGTGTAGATGGTTCTGCCAGCAACGATATGGCGAGTCTCATCGGTGAGGCACGTCAGGCCATGCTGTTGCAGCGGGTGGCAAATGGCGCGGATGCCATGAGCGCCTATGAGGCGCTCGAGATCGCCACACGCGGCGGCGCCGATATTCTGGGGCGCCCTGATTGTGGGCGGCTTGCCCCCGGAAAACGCGCAGATGTGGCGGTCTGGGATGTGACCGGCGTGGCTTCCAGTGGCAGTTGGGATCCGGCGGCACTGCTGTTGGCGGGGCCGGGCCAAGTGAAGCACCTATTCGTGGAAGGCCGTCAGATCATCTCAGGCGGAGAGGTGACGAGCATTGATCTTCCAAACCTGCTAGAGCGGCACGGGCGGCTTGCCCGCGCCCTTGCGGAAGCCGCCTGACCTCAGACCTTTCGCCCGCCGATCCAGACCTCGGATATGGCGCGATCATCGCCCATCATGATGGTGGCAAAGGCGGCCTCCCAGATGTCTGCCGCACGCGCCGTGCGTTGGGCGATTGCGGGGGTCGAAGCCAGATCGAGGACCACCAGATCGGCCTCCATGCCCGGGGCGATATTTCCGATCTTGTCTTCCAGCCGCAGCCCGCGGGCCGAGCCTTGCGTGGCGAGCCACAGCAGCTCGGCCGCGTGCATTGGTGCTCCGCGCAACTGGCCGATCTCATAGGCCGCTGCCATGGTGCGCAGCATAGAAAAGCTGGAGCCGCCGCCAGTATCCGTTGCCAGACCGATGCGATGCCCAGCGGCCTTGAGGCCTGCCATGTCAAAAAGACCGGAGCCGATGAAGGTGTTGGAGGTTGGACAATGCACCAGTGCCGCATCATGTTCGCGCAGCCGGTCCCGCTCGCGCGGCTCAAGGTGGATGGCATGACCATAGACGCCGCGCGCCCCCAAAAGGCCAAAGGTCTCGTAGGTATCAAGATAGTCCCGGGCTTTGGGGAAAAGGCCTTTCACCCAGGCGATTTCATCCGTCTGCTCGCTGAGGTGGGTTTGCATCAGGCAGTCCGGGTTCTGGGCCCAAAGCGCGCCCATCGCCTCGAGCTGCTCGGGCGTTGAGGTGGGCGAAAAGCGCGGCGTGATCGCGTAGGACAGCCGGTCCACCCCGTGCCAGCGCGCAATGAGGGCTGCGCTATCGTCATGGGCGGATTGGGGGGTATCGCGCAGTGCGTCAGGGGCGTTGCGGTCCATGCAGGTCTTGCCCGCGACCACACGCTGTCCGCGCGCCCGCGCCGCAGAGAAAAAGGCATCGACGCTTTCGGGATGAATGGTGCAATAGCTGCAGACGGTGGTGGTGCCATGGGCGGCGGTCAGATCAAGATAGCGCCCGGCGATCTCATCCGCATAGGTACGGCTCCCAAAGCGCATTTCCTCGGGGAAGGTGTAGCTGTTCAGCCAGTCGATCAGCCTCTTTCCCCAGCTCGCGATGATCGCGGTTTGCGGATAGTGGACATGGGCGTCGACAAATCCGGCCATGATCAGCTTTCCGGAATGATCGTGGACCTCGGCGTCAGGGTATTGGGTGCGCAGCGCATTAAAGCTGCCGATGGCCGCAACATGCCCGCCCTGAATGGCAACCGCTTCATACAGATGGGCAGCGTCCTGGGGCCGTTCGTCGGCAAAAGGATCGCGGGCAAACGACAGAACCTCTCCCCGCAGGATCTGGGGGGCGGGTTTCTCGGTGCGTCCGTGCGTGGTCATTTGTGCGCTGTGCCTTCCTGCAAAATGGTCAGCACCAAGATACGCCTGCGTCTTGGCAGGGTAAATTGCGTCATTGTCATTGTTTTCCGGTAGCAGCTTCTTCTATTCATGGGGCGACGCAAAAAGGGGCAGCTTATGAGCAATGGCGACGACATCATCGGCACCGAAACCGCCCCGGAAGACGCCTACACGTTGGACCGTCGGCTTGTTGCGCAGATTCTCTATGCGGTGGACACCAATGATCAGGAGCGTCTCGCCGCGCTTATGGAGCCGCTCCATGCGGCGGATATTGCCGACCTTCTGGAGCAGATCAACGCCTTTGACCGGGCGCGCCTGATCCGCCTTTATGACCGTGAGTTCGACGGGGAAATCCTGTCGGAACTTGATGAATCGATCCGCGAAGAGGTGATTGCGATCCTGACGCCTCAGGTTCTGGCCGAGGCAGTTCGGGATCTGGACAGCGACGATGTGGTTGATCTGGTCGAGGATCTGGAAGAGCCGCAGCAGGAAGCCATTCTCGAAGCGCTGGAGGATTCGGACCGGATCGCGGTAGAGCAGTCGCTGAGCTATCCTGAAAGCTCAGCCGGGCGTCTGATGCAGCGCGAGGTGGTCATGGCACCCGAACACTGGACCGTGGGGCAGGCCATCGACTTCATGCGCGAGCGTTCGGATCTGCCTGCGCAGTTCTATCACGTGGTGGTGGTAAATCCGCGCTTGAATCCCGTTGGCAATGTCACCCTCGGACGGATCATGTCCTCGCGCCGGGATGTGGCCTTGAGCGATCTCTTCGAAGAAACCTTTCAGGTGATCCCTGCCGATCAGGATGAAGAGGATGTCGCCTATGCCTTCAATCAGTATCACCTCATTTCGGCGCCAGTGGTCGACGGCGAGGGACGTCTGGTCGGTGTCATCACCATTGACGACGCCATGGCCGTTCTGGACGAAGAGCATGAAGAAGACATCCTGCGCCTTGCGGGTGTGGGGGAGGGCAGCCTTTCTGATCGGGTGGTCGACACCACCAAACGGCGTTTTCCGTGGCTTGCGGTCAACCTGCTGACGGCGGTTCTGGCCTCTATGGTCATTGCCCTTTTCGAAGACACCATTGCGCAATTCGTGGCGCTTGCGGTGCTGATGCCGATCGTGGCCTCTATGGGGGGGAATGCCGGAACTCAATCCCTGACGGTTGCTGTGCGGGCCTTGGCGACGCGCGACCTTACGGGATCAAACGTCTGGCGGGTGATCCGGCGCGAGGCGTTGGTCGGACTTGTGAACGGGCTGATCTTCGCTGTTGTGATGGGAGCCGTTGGAATTGTCTGGTTCGGTTCACCCTTGCTTGGCGCGGTGATCGGTGTCGCGATGGTCATCAATCTGGTCGTGGCAGGTCTGGCCGGGACGGCTGTGCCGGTTATTCTCGAAAAGATTGGGGTGGATCCGGCCCTGGCCTCTGGGGCTTTTGTGACGACAGTGACTGATGTTGTTGGCTTCTTTGCGTTCCTTGGCCTGGCAGGGGTGGTGTTGCTCTAGGCCGGTTCGCACGTCTTGGGAGAACAAAATGACGGGACTTTCTGAGGTCAAAGCCGCCGCCCGCAAGGCAGCCTTTGCCCGTCGCAAGGCGGCCTTTGAAATGAACAAACCGGGCGCGGCCGGGCATCTGTCCGAGGTGCTGGCCGGATATCGCGGCGTGCCCCTTGCGGGCTATATGCCGATCCGTACCGAGATCGATCCGCTGCCGGCCATGGCCGAAGCCGCAGCCCATGGCGATGTAGGCGTGCCTGTGATCGAAGCGGAAGGCCTGCCGCTGCGGTTCAGCCGCTGGGAGCCCGAAGGCGCACTGCGCGAGGGGCCGTTCGGCGCAAAGGTGCCTGTGGTCGATGACTTCTTTGAGCCTGAAATCGTGATCGTGCCTCTGGTGGCCTTTGATTTGAATGGCGGGCGGCTGGGCTATGGCGGGGGCTTTTATGATCGCAGCCTCGCGCAGCTCCGCGCGCGGCGCGCGACCCTTGCCATCGGTTTTGCCTTTGATGCGCAAGAGGCAGACAGCCTGCCGCTGGAGCCAACCGATCAGCCGCTCGACATGATCGTCACCGAAAGCCGGATTGTTCAGTTTCCGGCTTGAGCGCCGCGCATTGTGATCTCATCCCCAGACAAAAAGGCTGGCTGCGCCGGACGGGGGCTTGCTCTGCCCGGCTGCGCTGCCTAGGAGAGAGGCCATGAGGATACTGTTTCTAGGCGATGTGATGGGCCGCGCTGGGCGCCGCGCCATCACCGAGAACCTGCCGCGCCTGCGTCAGGAGTGGCGGCTCGATTTCGTTGTGGTCAATGGCGAGAATGCCTCCAACGGAATGGGGCTGAGCGGCGATCACGCCAAAGCTCTGCTGGATGCCGGGGCGGACTGCCTGACACTGGGCGATCACGCCTTTGACCAAAAGGACATGTTGCAGTTCATCGAGAAAGAACCGCGCATCATCCGCCCCATCAATTTTGCCAAAGGCGCGCCCGGTCGCGGGCACCGGTTGTTCAACGCGCCGGGCGGGCGCAAGGTGCTGGTGACGCAGGCGCTGGGGCAGGTGTTCATGAAGCGCGCCTATGACGACCCCTTTGGCGCGGTCGAAGGCGTGTTGAAAGCGCACCCGCGCGGCGGGCTGGCGCAGGCGGTGATTGTCGATATGCACTGCGAGGCGACCTCCGAAAAGATGGCGATGGGGCATTTTTGCAATGGCAAGGCTTCGCTTGTCGTGGGCACCCACACCCATGTGCCTACGGCCGATGCTCAGATCCTGTCGGAGGGCACGGGCTACCTGACGGATGCAGGCATGTGCGGCGATTATGATTCCGTGATTGGCATGGAAAAGGCCGAACCGATGCGGCGGTTCCTGACGGGCATGCCCAAAAGCCGGTTCACGCCTGCAAACGGCGAGGCGACCTTGTCGGGTGTCTATATCGAAACCGATGACAGGACAGGGGCAACCAAGCACATCCGCATGGTGCGCGATGGTGGCCTTTTGCAAAAGGAAGGCCCCGGAGACTGATCCGGCGAACGGCTGTTCCGTAGTTTACCGTCCTGCCGCAAAAACATCCCGATTTGTGCTTCTGCCGGAGTAGGATGGCGCAAGCTCTTGCCTCCCCATTTCGGATCGGGAAAACTCCGTGCTGGCGTGGTCCGATCCAGTGGGCCAAGCCTTGTCAACGAATATGAGATATTGCCGTATATGCAGGTTTTTCAGATCGCGGAGAACGGGACTGCCATTCTGGCCCTTTTGATCGTCGCGGGTATGTTTCTGGCCTTTCTCAAGGAGAGCTACCCGACCGAAGTTGTTGCCCTGGCTGGTGTGTCTCTGATGCTGGTGACCGGGGTTCTGCCCTACGAGGCGGCGCTGCCAGTGCTGTCGAACCCTGCGCCTTGGACGATTGCGGCGATGTTTGTCATCATGGGCGCCTTGGTGCGCACGGGCTCACTTGATGCCTTTACCCAAGTGGCGCGCAGGCAGGCCGAGGTGAACCCGAGGCTGGCGATTGCCATGCTGATGGCTTTTGTGGTCGCGGCCTCGGCGATCGTCTCCAATACGCCCGTAGTTGTGGTGATGATCCCGATCTTTATTCAGATTGCACGGACGCTGGATGTTTCGGCCTCTAAGATGCTGATCCCGCTCAGCTATGCGGCCATCCTGGGCGGAACTCTGACGCTGATCGGGACCTCGACGAACCTGTTGGTCGACGGTGTGGCACGGGCGCAGGGGCTCACGGCCTTTTCGATTTTCGAAGTGACACCGCTGGGGTTGATCCTGGTGGGATGGGGCATGATCTACCTGCGCTTTGTCGCCCCGCGTCTTCTGCCTGAGCGGGACAATCTTGCAAATCTGCTGAGCGACCGGTCAAAAATGAAGTTCTTTACCGAAGCCGTTATTCCGCCGGACAGCAATCTTATCGGGCGTGAGGCAACGGGGGTTCAGCTGTTCAAACGCCCCGGTGTGCGCCTGATCGACGTTATCCGCGGAGATGTCTCGTTGCGGCGCAACCTCAAGGGTGTCGAACTGCAGGTCGGGGATCGCGTTGTGCTTCGCACCCAGATGACGGAACTGCTCAGCCTGCAGCGCAACAAAGAACTAAAGCGGGTCGATCAGGTTTCAGCGGTTGAGACCAAGACGGTCGAGGTGTTGGTGACGCCGGGCTGTCGGCTGGTGGGGCGGTCCCTGGGGGCAATGCGTCTGCGCCGCCGCTATGGTGTCTATGTGCTCGCCGTGCACAGGCGAAACCAGAACATCGGCGTGCAGCTCGATGATCTTGTCGTGCGGGTGGGAGACACCCTCTTGTTGGAGGGCGCCCCGGCAGACATTCAGCGCCTTGCGGCCGACACCGATATGGCCGATGTCTCGCAGCCCACGCAGCGGGCCTATCGCCGCAGTCACGCGCCTTATGCCATTGCGGCCCTTCTGGGGATCGTCGTGCTGGCCGCGCTTGGGGTTGCGCCAATTCTGATGCTTTCCATCATCGCAGTGGCTTTGGTGCTCGTTGGTCGGTGTATCGATGCGGATGAGGCGTTTTCCTTCATCGATGGGCGCCTCTTAGCGTTGATCTTCTCCATGTTGGCGATTGGCGCCGCGCTGGAAAGCTCGGGGGCGGTCCAGATGATTGTCAGCGCCATTGCGCCGTGGCTGTCAGTGTTGCCGCCGTTCCTTGTGGTCTGGGCTGTCTATCTTCTGACGTCGGTCCTGACCGAACTGGTGTCTAACAATGCGGTGGCTGTGGTTGTCACCCCCATTGCCATCGGTCTGGCTCAGGCGATGGCTCTGGATCCGCGCCCGCTAGTGGTTGCGGTGATGGTGGCTGCTTCGGCCTCTTTTGCGACGCCCATTGGCTATCAGACCAACATGCTCGTCTATGGTCCCGGCGGGTACAAGTTCACCGATTTCCTGCGCGTGGGTATCCCGCTCAACCTCAGTATCGGTCTTCTGGCCTCGGCTGTCATTCCATTCATTTGGCCGCTCTGAGACGGCCTTACATGGGCCAGAACACAAGGATGGCCGGGATCGACACCGCGACAATCAGGATCTCCAGCGGCAGGCCGATGCGCCAGTAATCGCCAAAGTGATAGCCGCCCGGGCCCAGCACCAGCGTGTTGTTCTTGTGTCCGATGGGGGTCAGAAAGGCTGCCGAGGCCGCAACTGCGACCGCCATCAAGAATGGATCTGGCGACACATTCAGTGCCGTCGCCATCTGGATGCCGACCGGGGCGGCGACAATGGCCGTGGCCGTGTTGTTCAATACATCCGACAGGGTCATGGTGACCACCATCAGCACCGTGAGGATCGCCCAGGCAGGCAGGCCCTGCGTCAGGCCGATCAACCCGTTTGCGATCAGCTCGGTGCCGCCTGAGCTGTCCAATGCGGCGCCAAGGGGGATCATCGATCCCAATAGCACCACAACCGGCCATTCCACATGATCATAGATCTCGGCCACAGGCAGGATCTTGGTCAGCACATAGGCGATGGCAACCAGCCCGAGGGCGACCGGCAGATAGACGATCCCTACAGAGGCGGCCAGAACGGCAGCAGCAAAAAGGCCGATTGCCAGCCAGGTCTTGTCGTTTGCAGTCACGGCAAGGCCCCGTTCCGCCAGCGGCAGACAGCCCAGCCATTCCGTCACATCCGTGCCGCGGTCGCGCGGGCACAGAAGAAGCAGGATATCACCCGGCTCGATTACGGTCTGCCGGATATGACGGGTCAGACGCCGACCCTGCCGAGAGATGCCGAGCAGAACGGTGCTTTGACGCCAGGCAAGGCCTACGCCTTGAGTCGTGCGCCCATTGACGCGGGCGGTTTCCGGCACCACAACCTCGATGAGCTCAAGCCCCTCTCCGGCAGCGGTCAGTTTCTCCTGACGAGCGGCATCGGCAAAGTCGAGCGACAGGGCGGTGCGGAATTCGTCCAGCGCTTCGGGGGTCGCCTCGATCACCAGCGTATCGGCGGCGCGCAGGCTGTATCCACTGGCGCGCCCATAGATCCGTTTTCCGTTTCGGATCAGGCCCAGGATGGCTACGTCAGCCTTTTCGGCCTCGACGTCCAGCTCGCCAAGCCGCTTGTCGATCAGGGGCGAGTCTTCGGGCACGGTCAGTTCGGCAATGTAGTCGGCGATCTGCGCCTCAGAGGCCCCGGCGGCGTTTTCGCGCTGTGGGATCAGGCGCCAACCGATCAGCGCCACAAAAGCAAGGCCCGCAGCAGAGGCCACCAGCCCGACCGGCGCAAAATCGAACATCTGGAACGGCGCGCCAAGGGCTTCATGGCGGATTGATGCGATGATGATATTTGGTGGCGTGCCAATGAGCGTGACCATGCCGCCTAGGATTGTGGCAAAGCTGAGCGGCATAAGGCTGAGGCCCGGTGCGCGTCCCGCCTTGCGTGCGGTCTGGATATCGACGGGCATAAGCAAGGCGAGGGCGGCCACGTTGTTCATGAAGGCCGATAGAACGGCGCCAACCCCGCCCATCAGGGCAATATGCAGTCCCAGCGCGCGGGTGCTATCCACCAGGGTGCGGGTGATCAGGAACACGGCCCCCGAGCGCACCAGCCCGGCCGAGACGATCAGGACAAGGGCAACCACCAGTGTCGCCGGATGACCAAACCCGGCAAAGGCGTCCTTGGCGGGAACGACCCCCAGTAGGACGGCGATCATGAGGGCAGAAAAGGCCACGAGATCATAGCGAAACCGCCCCCAGAGCAGCATCGCAAAAACGGCTGCAAAAATCGCGAAAAGAATGCCTTGATCAAATGTCATGTCGCCTGTTCCTTGCGTGTCCAAAGCTGCGTAAATCGAAGCTGCGATGCCACTCTTGCCGAAAGCTGGGGCAGATGCCAGCATCTGCCGGGTCTTTTGCTGCCCGGGGTTTGCGGCTGTGCCGGGCTCTGGCCAGCAATCCCTTGCGGCGCGCAAGACCTGCCTGTATCAAACGCTCCGACACGCAAAACCGCAAAATTGGAGACTGGCGCATGGCAGGCCACTCAAAATGGGCGAACATTCAGCATCGCAAGGGGCGCCAGGACGCGGCGCGCTCCAAACTCTTTTCCAAACTGTCCAAGGAAATCACCGTAGCCGCGAAGATGGGCGACCCGGACCCGGAAAAGAACCCGCGTCTGCGCTTGGCCGTCAAGGAGGCCAAAAGCCAGTCGGTGCCCAAGGATGTGATTGAACGCGCGATCAAGAAATCGCAAGGCGGCGACGCCGAGAGCTATGATGAGATCCGCTATGAGGGCTATGGCCCGAATGGCGTTGCGGTGATCGTCGAAGCGATGACCGACAACAAGAACCGGACCGCCTCCAACGTGCGCTCGACCTTCACCAAGAATGGCGGCAACCTCGGCGAGACAGGTTCGGTCGGCTTCATGTTCGACCGCAAGGGCGAGGTTACCTATCCCGCCTCCGTTGGCGATGCGGATACGGTGATGATGGCCGCGATCGAGGCCGGCGCCGAGGATGTGGAAAGCTCTGAAGATGGCCACATCATTTATTGTGCCGACACGGATCTCAATGATGTCTCCAACGCGCTGGAAGCGGAACTGGGCGAATCTGAGTCGACCAAGCTGATCTGGAAACCGACCACCACCACCGAACTGGATCTGGAAGGCATGCAAAAGCTGATGAAGCTCGTGGATGCGCTGGAAGACGATGATGACGTGCAGCGCGTGACCACCAACTTTGAAGCCTCTGACGAGGTGATGGCTCAGCTTTGACGGCCGACCGCTTCCGCTGAAATCACCAAAGGCCCGCCAGTGTGCGGGCCTTTTCTCATGTTGCGGGGACCTTAGTCCAGACTGCGATAGCGCAGGATATTGCCGCGCGGCAGGTACATCAGATCGAGTTCCAGATCCGTGATCCGTTCGATCGCGTAACAGGCGGTCTCGCCGGTTTCCTCTTCCAAGGTCCAAAGGTAAGGGCCACCGCCCTCGAATGTGCCACAGCTGTCCCATATCGCGACGTATTCGCGACTGGTGAACTGGTCGTCATAGCTGTTGTCCAGCTCGGAGCCGAGGACATTGAACCGCGCGTTTGGGTCATCAACCGAGTACCAGGTCCCCTGCAGTGTGTTCAGAATGGAATCGTTGGTTGTCCAGGGGCGCGTGGTCACGTTGCGCAGGACAACATCGGCCGTGCGGTCATAGAAGTCCACAATGTCGCCCTCGACGAAGATGGGCGTGCCGGGTGAAAGCTGCTGCATCAGGTCAAAGACAAACGACGGAGTGCGCCAGTCTTCGGCGACATAAAACGCGGTGCCGGAGGTGTGGAAGCTGCAGAGGCGCTGTCCGTCATCGGTGCAGCCCTGCATGATGGCCGCATCGGCGATTGGCTCTCCATGGGTGCCGGGGGTCGCCCTGTCGGCGGGTTCCGCCGTGCCCGGCGGCGGAGCGGGCGGTGAGCCTGCCGCGTCGTCGACCAGTGTCAAAGTGAAGTGCCGCGCAGACTCGCCAGTGTCGAGTTGTCGAAACCCGGTGCTGTCATATCCTCGCGAGGCGCAGTTTTCGTCACCTTGGATGGTGAAGACATCCGGCGTTGTGCAAAAGGCGTAGTCGCCGCTGGCAAAGGGCGCCCCGGCATCCGTGGCGAGATAGTAGTAATACCGGTTCTGCAGATCCCCGCGCACAGGTTCCTGGCAGTCGCCATGGGCAATGTTCCACCATCCCTTTGAAATCCAGCTTTTACCTTCGGCATAGCCGACGGCAATACTCAGGCTGCGCCCCGACGAGTTGCAGATCTCCAAGCCTGCAAAGACAGGACTGGCAAAAAGGCTGATGGCAAAGGCAAAACCCAGTCCGACGGCTCTCATGATAGGCTCCTGAAACGTTGTGCGTTCAGCCTAGGCGGAGGGATTTGACGCGGCAAGGTAAAGCCAGTTGCGCAGTTAATCCCTGATAAGGTATTTCGCGGCGGTTGCGACGACAGCCCTTGTCACCGGTTCCAGTGCAGCGGCCATGACCCGGCTGACTTGCCAGCCGAGGGGAACATCCAGCGGAGTGTCTGGAAGGATTTCGACCAACTCTCCGTTCGCAAGTTCTTGCTCGACCAGCAGCAGAGGGTTCATGCCCCATCCCAAACCCGCCTTGGCCGCATCCACAAAAGCTTGGCTTGAGGGCAGAAAATGCGCGGGTGGGGAAAGAGCCGGTTCAGCATTGATCTCGAGCCACCGGCGCTGCAATGCGTCCTTGGCGTTGAAGACCAGACAGGGGGCAGCGCGAAGCGTTGCCGTGTTTGGGCCATCAGCAAACCAACGGCTCATGTATGCGGGACTTGCGGTGGCCACATAACGCAATGCGCCCAGATCAAAAAGATCGCAGCCCGTGACAGGTTTGCTGCCATGTGTGACGGCGGCCGAGACATCCCCGCGCCTGAGCCAGTCGGCACTGTGATCCTGATCGTCAATGACCAGATCGAACAGAATATCGGGGCAGGCGGCCATCGCAGGGATGAACCAGGTGGCAAGACTATCAGCATTGATTGCGCAGCGCAGCTGTGCTGCAGGGCCTTTGGGAGGCAAGGACAACTCGCGTGCGATTTGGTTTTCCAGGAGGGCGACATCTTCGGCGTGTTTGGCCAGGCGCTGGCCAGCAGCCGTGCCGGTGCAGGGCTGTCCCCGATCAACCAAGACGGTTCCGATCCGGTCCTCGAGTGCCTTGATCCGCTGAGAAATCGCCGAGGGTGTGACATTGAGGGCATGGGCCGCAGCCTCAAAAGATCCATGGCTCAGAACCGCACTGAGCGCGGCCAGTTGATTGGGGGTAAGCTGCATTAGAAACTCTTAATCGAGGCAAGTATCTTTAATTGGATTATTGCCCCGCCGCGAAATAGTCAAAGCCGGAGAATGATTTCAGCCATCGGAGTCCAGCATGTCCTCAAGCCTTTTTTCTGGTTTTGCGCTAGGCTTTAGCCTTATCCTCGCCATCGGGGCACAAAATGCCTTTGTGCTGCGCCAGGGGTTGCGACAGGAACATGTGTTTTGGATTTGCCTGACCTGCGCGGGGTCGGATGCGGTGCTGATATTTGCCGGTGTGCTGGGGCTTGGCGCGGTCTCCGAAGCGGTGCCGGGGTTTGAATTTGCGATGCGGATTGCCGGTGCGGGGTTCTTGATCTGGTATGGCGGTCGCAGCCTTTGGGCGGCCGGGCGCGGCGGCGAGGCCTTAAGGCCGGACAGCGGCGCGGCCCCCCAAGCGATCTTTCCCGTCCTGGCCACTGTGCTGGCGCTGACCTGGCTCAATCCGCATGTCTATCTTGATACCGTGGTCCTCTTGGGGAGCATTTCCGCCCAATACCCGCAGCCGCTGGTCTTTGGGATCGGCGCGATGGTGGCGAGTTTCGTTTTCTTCTTCTCCCTCGGCTATGGCGCGTCCCTTTTGGCCCCCGTCTTTGCCCGCCCGCGCTCGTGGCAAGTGCTGGAGGTCGTCATTGGCCTCACCATGTGGGGCATTGCAGCAAAGCTCTTGCTGATGTGATGCGAGCGATATGACGTTGAGAATAATTGTCATGTTCAGGGTTGTGCCCTGATCGGTTTGGGTGTTCTTTCTTGCAGTATGAGCGACGCGAAAGAGACAGATAATCCGGCCCAAAATCCCGTCATGGGAGTCTTCTGGATGCTCGTCACCGGGCTGTGTTTTGTGGCGGTGACGGCGCTTGTCAAATATCTTGGCGGACGGATTCCTCCGGCCGAGTCAGCCTTTCTGCGCTACCTCTTGGGTCTTGTTTTCCTGATCCCGATGATCGGTGCGGTGCGCCGGGCCAGCCTGACACCAAAACTCTGGGGGCTCTTTGCCGGGCGTGGTGCGTTGCACACACTGGCAGTCATGCTCTGGTTCTTTGCCATGACCCGCATTCCCCTGGCCGAGGTCACGGCGATGAACTACCTCTCGCCGGTCTATGTGACCCTTGGCGCCGCCGTCTTTCTGGGAGAAAAGCTGGCCATGCGCCGGATCGCGGCCATCGTTGCCGCGCTGATCGGAGCGGTCATCATCCTGCGCCCCGGTTTTCGTGAAATCTCACCCGGCCACATAGCTATGCTGGTGGCGGCTGTGGCCTTTGGCGGGTCGTACCTTTTGGCCAAGTTCACCGTGGATGGCACCAACCCGACCGTTGTCGTGGCGATGTTGTCGCTTTGGGTGACGGCGGGCCTTGCGCCTTTTGCGATTGCGGTCTGGGTGACGCCAACACTTACGGAACTGGCCATTCTCTTTGGTGTGGCCTGTTTTGCAACTGCAGGCCATTACACGATGACACTTGCCTTTGCTGCTGCGCCGGTCGCCGTCACTCAGCCCGTTACGTTCCTGCAACTGATCTGGGCCACGCTATTGGGCGCAGTGGTTTTTGATGAGGCCGTCGATATCTGGGTGGTCTCGGGCGGCGCGCTGATATTGGGGGCGATAAGCTTTATCACCTGGCGTGAAGCCGTACTGAAACGCCGCGCAATCACCCCGCCGGTGCCAGCCACCAAAGTGTAGGCGACCCGCGCGGTGCGCCTTTAGGACAGAGCCATATCCACGACCCGATGCGCTGCGGCGCGGGCGGCTTTTGGATCCACGCTGCCTTCGGTCTGCGCGGTTTGAAGCCAGACGCCGTCCATATAGCATTGCAGCGCCTGACGGGCGGTTTCTACGCGCGCCTCGGGCACCAGGCGCCGCAGCTCTGCCAGGAAATGGCTGCGCACCCGCGCGCGGTTGATCCGGTGCAGCCGCGACAGACGCGGTGAATAAGGCGCGCTGGCCCAGAACTGCATCCAGAGACTGCATTGCGG
Source organism: Pseudophaeobacter sp. (assembly GCA_027019165.1). Classification (GTDB taxonomy): domain Bacteria; phylum Pseudomonadota; class Alphaproteobacteria; order Rhodobacterales; family Rhodobacteraceae; genus Phycobacter. The sequence continues at coordinate 357,583 of JALUXC010000024.1, read as the reverse complement.
CACGGTGAATAGATCGTCCGAAAAGTTGGCGTCCATGACGGCATAAAGGCGCTCTTTTGGCGTTCTGGCTTGCCCATAGCCCTCAACCATCGCGCGCCGCAGCTTGCGCAACAGATGCCGCATGGTGGCTTCCATCAGCCCTTCTTTTGACCCAAAGTAATAGTTGATCGACGCGGCCGAGGCACCGGCTTCGGCGGCGATCTCTGCCATTGTCACAACACCATAGCCGCGCTTGTGCACGGCCACGATGGTGGCTTCGATCAACTCTTCATTGCGGATGTCTCGGATGCGTTTTCTGCCCATGCCGCAGTTTTGCGGTACATGGGCGCCGGTTTCAACCGCTGTTATGTCTATTTTAAAAGTTGTATAGCGGTTTAAAAAATGTTTGGCTTGGAGGCGGGACGTGATAGGTACTTCACGGTCCGACAGATAATGGCGGCGCATCTTTGCGTGCGTGCCACGACGCGAAGCTCAGGAGAACGCAGATGTCTGCACCCAATATTCTGATCCTGATGGTGGATCAGTTGAATGGAACGCTGTTCCCCGATGGGCCTGCGGACTGGCTGCATGCGCCGAACCTCAAGAAGCTGGCGGCGCGGTCGACCCGATTTGCGAATGCCTATACGGCCTCGCCGCTTTGTGCGCCGGGACGTGCCAGTTTCATGTCTGGGCAGCTGCCATCGCGGACCGGGGTCTATGACAACGCCGCTGAATTCCGCAGCGATATCCCGACCTACGCGCACCATCTGCGCCGCGCAGGCTATTACACCTGCCTCAGCGGCAAGATGCATTTTGTCGGCCCTGATCAGCTTCATGGGTTTGAGGAGCGCCTGACCACCGACATCTACCCGGCCGATTTCGGCTGGACGCCGGATTATCGTAAACCCGGAGAGCGGATCGACTGGTGGTATCACAACATGGGCTCGGTCACCGGGGCAGGGGTGGCGGAAATCTCCAACCAGATGGAGTATGATGACGAGGTCGCCTATCACGCCAAGGCCAAATTGTACGATCTGGCCCGCGGCAAGGACGACCGGCCCTGGGGGATGACCGTCAGCTTTACCCACCCGCATGATCCCTATGTCGCGCGTAAGAAATACTGGGATCTTTACGAGGATTGCGAGCATCTGCTGCCCGAGGTCCCGGCGATGGACTACGCGGAGCACGACGCCCATTCACAGCGCATTTTTGATGCCAACGACTGGCGCAGCTTTGACATCACCGAAGATGACATTCGCCGTTCGCGCCGGGCCTACTTCGCCAATATCTCATACCTGGATGACAAGATCGGTGAGATCCTGGAGGTGCTGGAAACCACGCGGCAGGAGGCGATCATCCTGTTCGTCTCGGACCACGGCGATATGCTCGGAGAGCGGGGCCTCTGGTTCAAGATGAGCTTCTTTGAAGGCTCGTCGCGCGTACCCCTTATGATCAGCGCGCCGGACCTGCCCGCAGGCCGTATTGATGCGCCCGTCTCCACGCTGGATGTAACGCCCACTTTGGGGGCGCTGGCCGGGTTGGACCTGGCGGAGATCGAGCCCTGGACCGATGGCGAAAACCTGGTGCCGCTGGCGAAGGGGAAGGAGCGTTCAACGCCTGTCACGATCGAATATGCGGCAGAGGCGTCCTATGCACCGCTGGTCTCGCTGCGTTACGGCAAGTGGAAGTACAACCGATGCGCGCTGGACCCCGATCAGCTGTTCGATCTGGAAGCCGACCCGCACGAACTCCAAAATCTGGCCGACGATCCGGCCCATGCCGGAACGCTGCAATCCCTTCGCGCCAAATCCGAGGCACGCTGGGACCTGGCCCGCTTTGACGCCGACGTGCGCGCCAGCCAGGCCCGCCGCTGGGTCGTTTACGAGGCGCTGCGCCAAGGCGGCTATTACCCCTGGGACTACCAGCCGCTGCAAAAAGCTTCGGAGCGCTACATGCGCAATCACATGGACCTCAACGTGGTTGAGGAGAACGCCCGCTTTCCGCGCGGCGAATGACAACACCCTTTCAGATCGGTAGAGAGCATGACACATCCCGCACAGCCCAAAGCCAGCCATTTCATCAACGGTGAATATGTCGAGGACACCAGCGGTACGCCGATCCCGGTGATCTATGCCGCGACCGGCGAAGAGATCGCCACCGTCTATGCCGCGACGCCCGAGATCGTGGAACGCGCTTTGGCCTCTGCCAAAGAAGCGCAAAAGACCTGGGCCAAGATGACCGGAACCGAACGCGGCCGCATCCTGCGCCGCGCTGCCGATATCATGCGAGAGTGCAATCATGAACTCTCGGTGCTGGAAACCTATGATACGGGCAAGCCGCTGCAGGAAACGCTGATTGCCGATGCGACTTCCGGCGCCGATGCGCTGGAGTATTTTGGCGGCCTTGCCGGCAGCCTGACCGGAGAACATATCCCCTTGGGCGAAGACTGGGTCTATACGGTGCGCGAGCCGCTGGGCCTGTGCGTCGGGATCGGGGCCTGGAATTACCCGACGCAGATCGCCTGCTGGAAGGGCGCACCGGCGCTCGCCTGCGGCAACGCCATGGTATTCAAACCGTCTGAGACCACGCCGCTGTGCGCATTGAAGGTCGCTGAAATCCTGCATGAGGCGGGTCTGCCCGCAGGCGTCTACAACGTCATTCAAGGGATGGGAGAGGTTGGCGGCGCGCTGGTCACCGATCCGCGCGTCGACAAGGTCTCGCTCACCGGTTCCGTGCCTACGGGCAAAAAGGTCTATGCGGCTGCTGCCGAGGGCATGAAACATGTCACCATGGAGCTGGGCGGCAAGTCGCCGCTGATCGTCTTTGAGGACGCTGACATCGACAATGCCGTGGGCGGCGCAATCAACGGCAATTTCTACTCCTCGGGGCAGGTCTGCTCGAACGGCACACGCGTCTTTGTGCACAAGGACATCAAGGAAAAGTTCCTCGCCCGCCTGGCAGAACGTGTCGGCGGTGCGGTTCTGGGCGATCCGCAGGATGAGGCGACGAACTTTGGCCCCATGGTGTCGGAGCGGCAGATGGAGATCGTTCTGGGCTATATCGAGAAGGGCAAAGAAGAAGGTGCGCGTCTGATCTGCGGCGGTAAACGTGCTGATATGGATGGCTATTTCATCGAGCCGACGGTCTTTGCCGATGTCACTGACGATATGGTGATCGCCCGCGAAGAAATCTTTGGCCCCGTCATGTCCGTCTTGGAGTTCGAGGATGAGGCCGATGTAATCGCCCGCGCCAATGACACGGAATTTGGCCTGTCCGCTGGTGTTTTCACCAAGGATTTCACCCGTGCACACCGGGTGATTGGCCAGCTGGAGGCCGGGAGTTGCTTCATCAACTCCTACAACGATGCGCCGGTCGAGGCGCCCTTTGGTGGGGTGAAGGCCTCGGGCGTGGGGCGTGAGAATTCCAAGGAGGCGATCAAGCACTTCAGTCAGGTGAAATCCGTCTATGTGCGCATGGGCGATGTGGAAGCGGCGTTCTGACTGCCCTTCCGGTCAACGCCCACCCGCCCGCCCCGTTGCCCGGAAGGGCAGTCCATGTGGCGAGAGTGAAAGAAACCCCTCTACGGCCTTGTGCCGGTGATGGAGACACGCGATGAAAGCTGATTATGTAATCGTTGGAGCCGGCAGCGCCGGTTGTGCCATGGCCTACCGCCTGTCGGAGGCTGGCAAGTCCGTCCTGGTGATCGAACACGGCGGCAGCGATGCGGGGCCTTTTATCCAGATGCCGGGTGCGCTGTCCTACCCGATGAACATGTCGCTCTATGATTGGGGGTACAAATCCGTGCCCGAGCCGCATCTCAACAACCGCCAACTGGTGACCCCGCGCGGCAAGGTGATTGGCGGCTCGTCCTCGATCAACGGGATGGTCTATGTGCGCGGGCATGCGGGAGATTACAATCACTGGTCAGCAACCGGCGCGGCGGGCTGGTCCTATGCCGATGTTCTCCCTTATTTCAAGCGGATGGAATGCTGGGATGACCGCGGCCATGGTGGTGATCCTGACTGGCGCGGCTCCGACGGCCCGCTGCATGTAACGCGTGGCCCGCGCGATAACCCGCTGCATGATGCCTTTGTAACCGCTGGCCAACAGGCGGGCTATCCGGTCACTTCCGATTATAATGGCGAGCAGCAAGAGGGCTTTGGCCCCATGGAAATGACCGTCTACAAAGGCCAGCGCTGGTCTGCCGCCAATGCCTATCTGAAACCGGCCTTGAAGCGCGAGAACTGTAACCTGATCCGGGGCCTTGCTCGCAAGGTGGTGATCGAGGATGGCCGCGCCGTCGGCGTGGAGATCGAGCGCGGCGGCAAGGTCGAGGTCATCCGCGCCAATGCCGAGGTAATCCTGTCAGCTTCTTCGCTGAACTCGCCCAAGCTGCTGATGCTCTCGGGGATTGGCCCAGCAGCCCACCTGGCAGAGCATGGGATTGATGTGATCGCAGACCGTCCGGGAGTTGGACAAAACCTGCAGGACCATCTGGAGTTCTATTTCCAGTTCGCCTCAAAACAGCCGATCACGCTCTACAAGTACTGGAATCTGTTCGGAAAGGCGCTGGTCGGGGCGCAGTGGCTCTTTACAAAGACCGGACTCGGCGCCTCGAACCAATTCGAAAGCGCGGCCTTTATTCGCTCGGACAAGGGGGTGGATTATCCGGATATCCAGTATCACTTCTTGCCCATCGCGGTGCGCTATGACGGGCAGGCAGCGGCAGAGGGTCACGGCTTTCAGGCGCATGTGGGGCCGATGCGATCGCCCTCGCGCGGGGAAGTCACGCTCAACTCGGCTGATCCAAAGGAGGATCCGCGCATCTTTTTCAACTACATGTCGACCGAACAGGACTGGATCGACTTCCGCAAATGTGTGCGTTTGACGCGAGAGATCTTTGCTCAGGATGCGATGAAACCCTTCGTCAAACATGAGATACAGCCGGGTGACGCCCTGCAAACGGATGACGAAATCGACGGGTTCATCCGGGAACATGCGGAAAGCGCCTATCATCCCTGCGGCACCTGCAAGATGGGCGCGGCAGATGATCCTATGGCGGTGGTTGACCCGGAGTGCCGGGTGATCGGTGTTGACGGGCTGCGGGTTGCCGACAGTTCGATCTTTCCTCGGATCACCAATGGCAACCTTAACGGACCCTCGATCATGACCGGGGAAAAAGCCTCGGATCACATTCTCGGCCGGCGCCTTGCGTCATCGAATGCACAGCCCTGGTTCCACCCCGATTGGCAGAGCAGCCAAAGGTAGGATGTGCCTCACTCCGGTCGGAAGTCAGAAAACGCATCTTTCTTTTGCGCATTTGATCCCGGTCAAAGTGGCCTGTCAGAACCCTGTCTAGGGTCTGGGAGACACCAGAAAAGGAGCGAACAGATGTCCAATACACCGCATGAACTGGCTGAAGAATTCCCCGACAAAGTCAGCGTAATCAGTGCTTTGAAACAGTCGGATGCCCATTTTGCCAAGCTGGCGGATGAGTATCACGAGATCAACCGTGCTGTGCACCGCGCGGAAACCAACGTCGAGCCGGTCGAGGAGTTGGCAGAGGTCGAGATGCGCAAGAAACGCGCAGCCCTAAAGGATGAGATCTGGGGCATTCTGGCCAAGGCGTGATCTTTGGATTTTCGGTAAGGGGTGATCGGGGTCCGCGGAGCGGGCCCCTTTTCTTGTTCAGCTGACTTCGTATGGCAATACGCCGCGCGCATTTGCATCGATGCTGAGGCGCCGTTCCAGTGGCGGGACGGAACGCTGGTGGCAGTCTTTGCGCTCGCAAATACGGCAGGAGATGCCGATCGGCTCATAGGCTGATGCATTGGTCACGTCCAGACTGTCGGCATAGACCAGAGCGTCCGCATGGCGCACCTCGCAGCCCAAGGCAATGGCATAGCGCCGCACTGGCGACCCAAAGGATCCTCCCGGTTTCGACACATCGCGCGCCAATGAGATGTAGCGGACACCATCCGGGGTTTCCGCAAGCTGGCGCAGGAACCGGCCTGGTGTTTCAAAGGCGCGGTGCACGTTCCACAAGGGACAGGCCCCGCCAAAGCGGGCAAACTGCAGACGCGTTGCCGAATGGCGTTTGGTGATCGTTCCGGCCTGATCCACCCGCACAAAGAAAAACGGAATGCCCTTGGCTCCGGGGCGCTGCAGGGTGGAAAGGCGGTGGGCCACCTGCTCGATGGAGGCGCCAAACCGAGTGGCGAGCAGCTCAAGATCGTGGCGGCAGTCCTGCGCGGCAGACAGGAAGCGCGCGTAGGGCATAAGCGCAGCCCCGGCAAAGTAATTGGCCAGACCGATTTTGGCGATGGCGCGAGCCTCGCTTGTCTGAAAACGCGCAAAATCGAGGGTCGCTTCCAACAGATCGTTCTGAGCCAGCAAGGCCACTTGCAAAAGCAGCTGGAAAACCTGGGTTGAGGGTGCGGTTCTGTTCGACAGGCGCAGCGTCTTGCTTGCGGCATCATAGCCGCGCAGCCCGGTCATCTCCGCCATCTGAACGGTAATCCCTGCCGTTTCCAGTGCGGATAACGCGGCTGTCCGGACATCGGCTTCTCCCGCGAACCGCTCGGCCGCACGGTCCACGGCGTCGATGTAATTGTCGCAGTAGTGAAAGAAATCGCGCACCTCTTCCCAGGGGCTGGCCTGAATGCGGGCGTCCTCGCGCCCCAGTGCCTCATCAAGGGAAGCAAGCCGCTCGTGTGTCTGGCGATAGGCTCGGTGCAACGTCAGAAAGGCCCGCGCCAGGGCTGGGGCATTGGAGGCCGTGAGGCGCAAATCCGCGAGCGGCGGGGGATCGTCCGCAAAGACCGGATCGGCCATGGCTTCGCGCATGTCACTCACCAGGCGTTCACTGTCACCGGCGCTCAGCTCGGTCACATCCATCCCGAATTCCTGCGCCAGCGCCAGAACAACGGTTGTCGACACTGGCCGGTTGTTGTTCTCCATCTGGTTGAGATAGGGCAGGGAGACCCCCAGCTTGGCGGCAAAGGCCTTTTGGGTCAGGTCAAGCCGGGTACGCATCTCGCGCAGCTTGGCACCGGCGTAGAGTTTCTGGGTGGCCATCGGGCATACCTTTGCAAACCTCGGGTGTGCCCATTGTATAAATGCAAATCCGTTGCGGCAAGAGGCCAGCCGCCCGGGTCAAAGCCCGAGCGTTTTTTCGCGTTTGATGACCATGATTATGGCGGCGAGGCCCAAGAGCGCGGTCACGAACATGATGGCCAGCAAAGGCACCGCCGTGGCGCCGGGCACCAGAACCCAGCCTGCCATGGCGCTTAGGCCTGCGCCGCCTCCGATCATGATGGCGCCGCTGAGGCCTGAGGCTGAGCCTGCCAGATGGGGGCGCACGGAGATTGCGCCAGCAGTCGCATTGGGGATTGCCATGCCATTGCCCAGGCCCACAAAGGTCATGAAGCCAAAGAAGGTGTACAGGTTGTCCATTCCGGCCAGTGCGATGACCATGGACACGGCCACTCCGCCGCCGTTCACGATGCAGCCCCAAAGCACCATCCGGTTGACGCCGAGCGCCGTCGAATAGCGACCCGAGACAAAGTTGCCCAGGAAATAGCCCACCGCTGGGGCAGAAAAGCAGATGCCTAGGACCGCTGGGTCCAGTTTGTACACCTGGGTGCCCACAAAAGGCGCGCCGCCGAGGTAGGCAAAAAAAGCTCCTGAGGCGAGACCGGAGGCCAAGGAGTACCCCCAAAACCGCGGGGAGCGAAACAGCTCCGGGTATTCGCGAAACTGGGCAATAAGGGTTTTTCCGCTCTTCTGCGCGGTTTCGCCGAAATCGAAATAGGTCAGCACGTAAATGGCCAGGCCGAGCACGATTAGAAGCCAGAAATTTGCTTGCCATCCAAGGGCTTGCTCGAGAACGCCGCCAATGGCCGGGCTGATCATGGGGACCACCGCCATTCCCATTGTCACGTAGCCGATCATACTTGCTGCCTTGTCGGTGTCGTAGATATCGCGCACCGCTGCACGGCTGAGAACCATGGTGGCTGCAATAGCGGCTTGTGCCATACGGAAGAACAGAAAAACGCCTGCGGTCGGGGCAAAGATGCAGCCCAAAGTCGCCAGCAGAAAGAGAACAATACTGGTCAGAATGACGGGTCTGCGCCCCATCTTGTCAGAGATCGGACCAACGAGGATCTGCACCACAGCGTTCACCCCAAGATAGAGCGCAACGGAAAGCTGCATGAGGCGATAGTCGACCTCAAAATAGGCTGCCATGCCAGGAAGGGACGGCAGAAACACGTTCATGGCCAGCGCGGAAATCCCCGCCAAAAGGATCAGCGTGCCAATATGAGGTGGTGAAAATGGGGCGCGAGAGTCGCCGGAATTAATTGCCATGGCAAGGATCTAGTGCAGCTGCGACGGCTTGTCCATTGGCGCATTTTCACAGGGCTATGTGCGGTCCAGCACTGGCACCGCCGGGTCCGGGGCCGTGGCGCATTGTGCTGAATATTTGCCTTTGTCTTTGAAACCGGACGCGGGTTGCTTGTTCAGGACAGGCCGATTTTTGCCGGTTTCACCCAGGTTTTGCGGAGTTTTCAAACTTGCAGGTATCGTATGCAAATAGTTTGCAAATTTGCGACAAAGGACTTTGGTCCGCACGGCTTGCGAGCTACAGTCCGTCGGAAATCTATAGGGGACCTGTGCCATGAAAGATATCCTTTCCGAGCTGGAAGAGCGCCGCGATGCCGCGCGGCTGGGCGGTGGGCAAAAGCGGATCGATGCGCAACACGGCCGTGGCAAGCTGACCGCGCGCGAGCGGATTGACCTGCTGTTGGACGAAGGCAGCTTTGAAGAGTTCGACATGTTCGTCTCGCACCGCTGCACCGACTTCGGAATGGAGCAGCAAAAGCCGGCAGGCGACGGCGTTGTCACCGGCTGGGGCACCATCAATGGTCGTCAGGTCTATGTTTTCAGCCAGGATTTCACGGTACTTGGCGGCTCCGTTTCGGCCACCCATGCGCAGAAAATCTGCAAGATCATGGATATGGCGGTGCAGAACGGAGCCCCGGTCATCGGGATCAACGACTCCGGCGGTGCGCGCATTCAGGAGGGCGTCGACAGCCTTGCGGGCTATGGTGAGGTCTTCAAGCGCAACGTGTTGGCCTCGGGCGTGGTGCCGCAGATCTCGGTCATCATGGGCCCTTGTGCGGGGGGCGCGGTATATTCCCCGGCCATGACCGACTTCATCTTCATGGTGAAGGACAGCTCCTACATGTTTGTCACTGGGCCGGATGTTGTGAAGACGGTGACAAACGAACAGGTTTCCGCCGAGGAACTGGGCGGTGCGGGCACCCACACCAAGAAGTCCAGCGTGGCTGACGCGGCTTTTGAGAACGATGTGGAAGCTCTGGCCGAAGTGCGCCGCCTTGTGGACTTCCTGCCGATGAACAACCGGGAAAAGCCCCCGGTGCGCCCGTTCTTTGATGACCCGGCGCGGATCGAGGACAGCCTTGATACGCTGATCCCGGAAAACCCCAATACGCCCTATGACATGAAGGAACTCATCGTCAAAGTGGCGGATGAGGGCGACTTCTACGAGATCCAGGAAGAGTTCGCGAAGAACATCATCACCGGTTTCATTCGCCTTGAAGGTCAGACCGTAGGCGTCGTTGCAAACCAGCCGATGGTTCTGGCCGGCTGCCTTGATATCGACAGCAGCCGCAAGGCGGCGCGGTTTGTGCGCTTCTGTGATTGTTTCGATATCCCGATCCTGACCCTTGTCGACGTGCCGGGCTTCCTGCCGGGCACCACGCAGGAATATCGCGGTGTGATCAAGCATGGTGCAAAACTGCTTTATGCCTATGCCGAAACGACCGTGCCGACTGTGACGGTGATCACCCGCAAAGCCTATGGCGGTGCCTACGTGGTGATGGCCTCCAAGCATCTGGGCTCTGACTTCAACTATGCATGGCCCACGGCCGAGATCGCGGTGATGGGCGCCAAGGGCGCGACAGAAATCATCCACCGCGCTGATCTGGGGGATGCAGAGAAGATCGCAGCCCATACGGCGGATTACGAGGATCGTTTTGCCAATCCTTTCGTGGCGGCCGAGCGTGGCTTTATCGACGAGGTGATCCAGCCGAAATCCACGCGCCGTCGTGTGGCGCGGGCCTTTGCAAGCCTTCGCAACAAGAAGCTCCAGACCCCGTGGAAAAAGCACGACAACATTCCGCTGTAACCGGACCATGGGAGCTCGCTGGCATATCCTGCGCGAGGAGGGGGCTTTGACGCTGTGCCGTCAGTCTCCGCCCCGCTTTGACGTGGCGGCCGCCACGGAACTGCCCATGGCAGATCCGCTGCGGCTGGCACATCAGATCCGCCAGGATGTCTGGCGGGCTCTTCAGAATGTGCGCGGATTTTCCCCGGTGGTTCGGATCGAACGCGCCGCCGAGGGCACAAAGGTGACCGCTGGTGGACGGGTGTCGGGGTCGGTGGCACCTGTTTTGGTGGAGCGGATTGCCGAAGTGCTTGCCAGTCCGGCAAATCGTCGCCGCTGGCTGCGCCATGCAAGTCGTGTTCAAGGGGGTGAGTTGTGAAGCCTCGGAATTGTTTCAATTTGTACGGATCGCAACCCCATGGGGTGAGTTTCCTTTGGTGGCCATCTCCACATGCGTGTGCAGAGTTTTTGCGTCGCCAAAGAAAGTCGCGCGAAAAATTCTTTCTGCACAAATTTGTAACAGTATTTGACACGAAGGGCGAATCGGCTCCATGATCCGGCTCACCGGCATAAGGATAGCGCGCGCCGCGTGCGCAGCGCCTGCAGCCCCGGCAGGAGGAGCCCATTGTGCATGGGGTCGGGGCTGCGGTTATGCTGGACGTGTGGCCGCGACCGCCTTCTGCTTTTTCGTGTCAGCCGCCATGGCATCTGGAAGTGGTGGTGACAAAGCAATCTCGGTGCCGTCAGGACAGCCCGTTACCTTGAATGAAATCCTGCTGGATCACGAGCCGGGCGCGCTTTGGCTGCGCTTGCGCTTTGTGGCGCCGCAGATTGCTCGTGACGGAGGGGGCGTCTCTCATGATCAGGCAGCGCAGGATATGGACCATTTGTGCAAGGATCTTGCCTTGCCCTACATAGAGGCCCAGTCCATCGCCCCTGAGCGAATTGTCATCTCCTTTGCAGATCGCGCCGTTCCCTTTGGTGTGCAGGATGCCGCTGTGACGCAGTTCTTTGAGGTCTATCGTCCCTCGAATGAAACCTGCATCTGGGAGGGGTTCTGATGGCGACACAACATCTTGCGGCTCACCTCCCGGTCACGCCTGTCCTTGCGGCTTTGTCGCCACATCCTGCCTGGACGCTGTCTTTTCGATGTGAAAGCCCAGGTTTGTCGGCTATGATTGCAGCGGGCAGCAACAACGCTGTCCGCACATTGAGGTCAAGCCATGCCCAGGTACTGCCTGGCCGTGGTTTCAAGGCAAAAATCAGGAGACAGAAATGTCCAAGAGCATCAAGCTTTTCACGCTGGCAAGCCTGCTGGCGGCGGTCGCAGCCTGCGGCAGCAAAGAAGAAGAATTTGTCGTTGTTGAGCCCGAACCCATTTCGGTCGAGCCGACATACACCGGCAAATACAAGTAACAACTACAGGGGTCCGGCCCTGTGGCCGGCCCCTGACGCCGTGCGCGGTGCCGGATCGGGGGCATCGTCATGCTGAAACACCGTGGCTTTCCGGGCCGTCTTCCGGGTACCGATTTTCAATTCACAATCCGCCGTCCAAACCCCAAGGGGGTAACGCCGATCACCCGGCGCGAACGTTATCGTGATCGTCGTGCGCCGGACCGGCGCGCAGATGCAGCCTTCATGAAGGCGCTGTGGGAACAGTTTGGCGACCAGCCTTTTGAGCGGGGTAACCTGGATGCCGGGCGCCTCAGTTGGCTGTTCGGCCGCGAAGTGGTCGCCGTTGACGAGGATTTTGACCCCGCGGATTATGAAGCCCTGCTGGTCATCAATGTGGATTTGGCGCGCCAGTCCTTTCCCGAAGCCTTTGAGGACGAGGGATACTGATGCGACCAAGCCGCCCCGATATCTCTTTGGTGCGTGGCCGATCTGTACGCGCAGATCGGGTCGCTATCGGCACGAATTTGCACATGCGCGATCCGTTTCAGCGGGAAACTGCGCAGCGGTGCCATGCCGGTGATGTCGGGCTTTTGCGCTTGGTCAAAACATGCCAGCGTTCAATTGCGACGCGGTGCCCCTGCGTCGCTACGCATCTGTTCCAGTCCCTCGACTTGGAAGGGCAGGTCCGCGCCCCCATCCGCGGCCTGCCCGCTTTTTTGCAGCGTCGTAACACTTTGCGATCATGCGCGAAACATCGCCAAGAGCTGCGCTTCTTCCGGCAAAGTGTCGCCGGATCTTCTGCGGGTGCAACTCCGATATTGCCACAGGCTTATGTCCATTCCATGGCTTTGCACAACACGCAGCAAAGCAGAAAAGGAACGTGGCAATGCAGGCAAAACTCATCGTGCTGGCCCTCGCCCTGTGTGGCGGGCTTTCGGCCTGTGGAGATACAACTGGAGAGCAGGTCATCTATGGCGCCAGCGCAGGGGCGCTTGGCTCCCTTCTCTTGGATGGCAACCCTGTCACCGGTGCAGCGGTCGGCACCGCAGCGAACCTCATTTATTGCAAGGAAAACCCCGGAAAGTGCTGATCGCACACCGGCCTTCTTTGCCCTGACATCCCGGCCCGCCATGGCCGGTTCATCCACCACTCAGATGCCGTGCCCGGATGTATTCCGGGGGCGGCATCTTGCATTCCGGCCCTCAGCACAAGCGGGGCCCACAAGAGCACAAGGGACTGCCAATGTTTGATAAGATCCTGATCGCCAACCGGGGCGAGATCGCCTGCCGCGTCATCAAGACCGCGCGCAAGATGGGTATCAAGACCGTTGCCATCTATTCGGATGCGGACAAGCAGGCGCTGCATGTCCAGATGGCGGATGAGGCCGTGCACATCGGCCCGCCGCCCGCGAACCAGTCTTATATCGTGATCGACAAGGTGATGGATGCGATCCGTCAAAGCGGCGCCCAGGCTGTGCACCCGGGCTATGGCTTCCTGTCTGAAAACGCCAAATTCGCCGAGGCGCTAGCGGCCGAGGGTATCGCCTTTGTCGGCCCCCCCGTTGGTGCCATCGAAAGCATGGGCGACAAGATCACCTCCAAGAAGATCGCTCAGGACGCCAAGGTCAGCACGGTGCCCGGTTACATGGGCCTGATCGAGGACGCTGACGAGGCGGTGAAGATCTCCAATGAAATCGGCTATCCGGTGATGATCAAGGCCTCTGCCGGGGGCGGCGGGAAGGGCATGCGGATCGCCTGGAACGACGAAGAAGCTCGCGAAGGCTTCCAGTCCTCTAAGAATGAGGCGGCAAACTCTTTCGGGGATGACCGGATCTTCATCGAGAAGTTTGTCACGCAACCCCGCCACATCGAAATTCAGGTGCTGTGCGATACCCATGGCAATGGCATCTACCTGGGCGAGCGTGAATGTTCGATCCAGCGCCGCAACCAGAAAGTCGTGGAAGAGGCACCGTCGCCCTTCCTTGATGAAGCCACCCGCAAGGCCATGGGCGAACAGGCCGTGGCCCTGGCCAAGGCGGTGGGCTATGCCTCTGCCGGGACCGTGGAATTCATCGTTGATGGCGACAAGAACTTCTACTTCCTGGAAATGAACACCCGCCTGCAGGTGGAACACCCGGTGACTGAGCTGATCACCGGTGTTGACCTGGTGGAGCAGATGATCCGGGTTGCCGGTGGCGAGCCGCTGTCGATCACCCAGGACGATGTGAAACTCACCGGCTGGGCGATCGAGAACCGTCTTTATGCCGAAGATCCCTATCGCAACTTCCTGCCTTCCATTGGTCGCCTCACCCGCTATCGCCCCCCGGCCGAGCAGGCCTCTGGTCCGCTTTTGGAGAACGGCAAATGGCAGGGCGATGCGCCCGAAGGTGCGGTTGCGGTCCGCAATGACACTGGCGTCTATGAGGGCGGCGAGATCTCGATGTATTACGACCCGATGATCGCCAAGCTCTGCACCTGGGCGCCAACCCGCGAGGCCGCGATTGCCGCCATGCGCGATGCCTTGGATGGGTTTGAGGTCGAAGGCATCGGCCACAACCTGCCGTTCCTGTCGGCGGTGATGGATCACCCGAAATTCGTCAGCGGTGACATGACCACGGCCTTCATCGCCGAGGAGTACCCGGATGGCTTTGAAGGTGTTGAACTGCCCGAGGCAGAGCTGCGTCGCATCGCTGCGGCCACCGCCGCGATGCACCGCGTTGCGGAAATCCGCCGCACCCGCGTGTCGGGCCGTATGGACAATCACGAACGCAAGGTGGGTGCGGATTGGGTCGTGACCCTGCAGGGCCAGTCCTTTGATGTGGTGATCGATGCGGATCATGACGGCTCCACCGTGCGTTTCGCCGATGGCGCTGAAATCCGCGTTTCCTCTGATTGGACACCGGGCGATCAGCTGGCGCGTGTGTCCACTGATGGTGACATGCTGGTTCTGAAAGTGGGCAAGATCTCGGGCGGTTTCCGCATTCGCAGTCGCGGCGCGGACTTGAAAGTGCATGTGCGTACGCCCCGTCAGGCCGAATTGGCCCGCAAGATGCCCGAGAAACTGCCGCCGGATACCTCCAAGCTGCTGCTTTGCCCGATGCCCGGCCTGATCGTGAAGGTCGATGTCGAAGTCGGCCAGGAAGTGCAGGAGGGCCAGGCGCTTTGCACCGTTGAGGCGATGAAAATGGAGAACATCCTGCGCGCCGAGAAGAAAGGCATAGTCTCCAAGATCAACGCCAGCGCCGGCGACAGCCTTGCGGTCGACGATGTGATCATGGAGTTCGAATAAGGTGAGCCAGCGGGCAGCCCATTCACGGGGGCGGCATGCTCCTGATTTGGATCAAGACAGGGTTCCGCCTGTCTGCCGGGCTGCCCATGGCCATCGGTTTTGGGGCCAAAAACCGATATGCACCAATTCTTCAGACCTGAATGCCAGACTATCCCTGCGGGAGAGCCGCGCCGCAGGGCTGCATGCCAAGCGCATGGCGGCCCATCGGTGCGGATCGCCCGAGGTTGAAAGGTATCAAGGGGTTCTGGAGGCGACGGATGCGGCGGTTAACTTTCGGTCTGATGGCGGGGCTAATGTCCCTGGCAGGCTGCGCGCTGGACAAGGAAGAAGAGGTGCGCGCGCATGTCTCACCTTGGGTGCAACTGGGGGAGACCTATTTCTTCGAGTCCTCCTCGACCTGCACGGCCGCTGTGTTCCATACCGAAAGCCCGCGCGTCAGTTCTCTGGTATCCAAGGCCCGGTCTGTCTCCACCGGCATGAAGATGCTGGCAGAGGGCAAACCTGTCGCCTTCGACGTGGGGGGCAAGACTCCCAATATGCTGACCGAAGACATCATGTCCCGCGATCTGCCGCAGGGGATCAGTGTGCTGAACTCGGGCCTTGCCGGGGCCAACTGCATGAGCGAACTGGTCAAGGGCATCTATTATCAGGCCATCATGAACCCGCAATCCCGGCTGATCTTCGATCCCGACGGGGATGCGATGATCGTGGTGGACCGTCAGGCGGGGGCGCTGATCTACGTGCGCGGCAACGGCTAGCGCGTCAGCTGCCGCGCCGTTCCTCGACCTCGCGCAGCCGGGAGGGGAACTTGTCAATCGTACGGTTCAGCTCGCGCACGCTCCAGGGGTGCGGCTTGCGCAGTTTGACCCCGCCGTCCTTGCCAACAATGACCAACATAAAGCCGCGCGGGCGCAGTGCCTTGCGCAACTCGGACTGCTGTGCAGGATCGGTGTCAGTCAGCACGACAACATCCCGGTCCAAGAGATCCGCAGCGCCTTTTTCGAGCCGCTGCATCTGGTCTTGGAACCGCGGATCCTCTGGACTGTCCGCAAAGACCACGATCGGTCTTTTGTGCCACAAAAATGCGTCGAGCGCGCCATCGTATTCGGGCAGCACAAGCACTGGCGCTTCTGCGGTAGCGGTGTCATCCGCCAGCGCCGAGACAGGCAGAAAGGCTGCAAGAACAAGGGCTAGGATTGGTTTCATGTTTCCTCCTGTTGGCGGTAATATATGCCGCTCCTGCGCGAATGCGATGGGGGATTTCGGCGTGCGGCAAAAAAATTCAGTTCGCATTAACCGCTTTGAGAGGGGGGGTGCCGCATGATGCTGCCGTCTTCCTCTGATCGTCCGCAATGGCGGACCCCCGTCCAAAGGACAGGAAAAGCGATGCAAGTGATTGTACATCTCGGTGCCCACCGGTGCGCCACTACCTCGTTTCAGGATTATCTGCGTTTCAATGCGCCTGCATTGTTTGAACAAAGCCTGGAGGTCTGGGGGCCGGATCGTACCCGCCATGGTCTGTTTCATGGCATCCTTCCTGTTCCCTCTGTGATGCCTGCAGCCAATGGGGCCAAACGGGCCAAAGGGCGGCTCAAGATGCGCCTGGATCAAAGCCGTGCAGCCGGGGCGCAGCAGGTGTTGATCAGCGACGAGAACATGATCGGAAGCGTCCGCGAGAACCTGCGGCTGGGGGGGCTCTATGATGGGATCGGTGAACGGCTCGCCCGGTTCCATGAGGCCTTCGACGGGACCGTTTCGGTGCTGGCGATAAACCTGCGCAGCCTTGAAAGCTACTGGACCTCGGCACTGACCTATGCGGTTGCGCGGGGACACCGGGTGCCTGCGGGAGGACAGCTTGACCGGTTGATCGAAAGCCATCGCAGCTGGCGTGATGTGCTGACGGATATTGCCTGCTCCATGCCGGGTGTCGAAATCCGCGTTCTGCCATTTGAAACCTTCGGCGGGCGGCCCGAATTGCAGCTTGAGCTTCTGACCGGCATCAAGGGGCCGCGGGAAAACGCCCGTCTGCGCCACGCTGCTTCGCCCCGGCTGGAAGAGTTGCGCGCGATGATGGCCACCTCTGCGGCCCGCGCCCTGCCCGAAGGGGAGGGGCGCTGGCGCCCCTTTGACGAGGTGCAGACCGCGGCTTTGCGCGAATGCTATGCGGATGATCTGATGTGGCTGGCGGCGGGGGCCGACGGGCTGTCGCAGATCCGGCTAATGAATGACCCAGACAAACAGGCGGCGGGAGATAACCCGCTCCAGAACGACTTGACAAGAGGAAGACCCCATGACGAAGACAGACGATTGGCGGGCTCTGGCTGAAAAAGAGCTGCGCGGACGCCCGCTTGAAGATCTGACCTGGCAGACGCTCGAAGGTATCGAGGTCAAGCCGCTTTACACCGAGGACGACACCAAGGAGCTGCCCCATATGGGTGGCATGCCCGGGTTTGGTCCTTTCACGCGCGGTGTGAAGGCCACAATGTATGCGGGCCGCCCCTGGACAATCCGCCAGTATGCGGGCTTCTCCACGGCTGAAGAATCCAACGCCTTTTACCGCCGCAACCTGGCCGCCGGTCAGCAGGGCGTTTCGGTCGCCTTCGATCTTGCAACGCACCGCGGCTATGACAGCGACCATCCGCGCGTTGTGGGCGATGTCGGTAAGGCGGGCGTCGCCATCGATTCTGTCGAGGATATGAAGATCCTGTTCGATGGCATCCCGCTCGACAAGGTTTCGGTCTCGATGACGATGAACGGGGCGGTGATCCCGATCCTGGCGAATTTCATTGTCGCCGGCGAAGAGCAGGGCCACGACAAATCCTTGCTGGCAGGCACCATTCAGAACGACATTCTGAAAGAGTTCATGGTGCGCAACACCTATATCTATCCGCCGGAACCGTCGATGCGGATCATCTCGGACATCATCGAATACACATCGAACGAGATGCCAAAATTCAACTCCATCTCGATTTCCGGCTATCACATGCAAGAGGCCGGCGCGAACCTTGTGCAGGAGCTGGCCTATACGCTGGCGGACGGGCGCGAATATGTGCGTGCGGCCATTGATGCGGGCATGGACGTGGACAAGTTTGCGGGCCGTCTGTCCTTCTTCTTTGCTATCGGCATGAACTTCTTCATGGAGATCGCCAAGCTGCGCGCGGCACGTACGCTCTGGCACCGGGTGATGACAGACTTTGGCGCGAAGAATGACCGTTCAAAGATGCTGCGCACCCACTGCCAGACCTCGGGCGTGTCCCTGCAAGAGCAGGACCCCTACAACAACGTCATCCGCACCGCCTATGAGGCGATGTCGGCAGTTCTGGGTGGCACGCAGTCCCTGCACACCAACGCACTGGACGAGGCGATTGCCCTGCCGACCGATTTCTCGGCCCGCATCGCCCGCAACACTCAGCTGGTTCTGCAGGAAGAAACCGGCGTCACCAATGTGGTCGATCCGCTGGCAGGCTCCTACTACGTCGAGAGCCTGACCAACGAGCTGATCGAAAAAGCTTGGGCCCTGATGGAAGAGGTCGAGGAGATGGGCGGCATGACCAAGGCGGTGGCCTCTGGCATGCCCAAGCTGCGCATCGAGGAAAGCGCCGCGCGCCGTCAGGCCATGATCGACCGGGGCGAAGAGGTGATTGTCGGCGTCAACAAGTACCGCAAGGAAAAAGAAGACCCGATCGACATCCTGGATGTGGACAACGTTGCCGTGCGCGAAAGCCAGATTGCGCGGCTCGAAAAGATCCGCGCGAGCCGCGACGATGCGGCCTGCACCGCAGCTTTGGATGAAGTGACCCGCGTGGCCAAGGAAGGTGGCAACCTTCTGGCCGCTGCCGTCGAAGCCGCCCGCGCCCGGGCCTCGGTTGGAGAGATCAGCATGGCGATGGAAAAGGAATTCGGCCGTCACTCGGCAGAGGTCAAAACTCTGGCAGGCGTTTATGGCGCGGCCTATGAGGGTGACGAAGGCTTTGCCGCGATCCAGAAATCCATTGAAGATTTCGCAGCCGACGAAGGTCGCCGTCCGCGCCTGTTGGTGGTCAAGATGGGCCAGGACGGTCACGACCGCGGCGCCAAGGTGATCGCGACTGCCTTTGCCGATATCGGCTTTGACGTCGACGTCGGCCCGCTGTTCCAGACCCCGGACGAGGCCGCGCAGGATGCCATTGATAACGATGTGCATGTTGTTGGAATTTCCAGCCAGGCTGCAGGCCACAAGACGCTTGCCCCGCAGTTGATCCAGTCGCTGAAGGATCAGGGAGCCGAGGATATCATCGTGATCTGTGGCGGTGTCATCCCGCAGCAGGACTACCAGTTCCTCTATGACAATGGCGTCAAGGCGATCTTTGGCCCCGGCACCAACATCCCCGAGGCAGCACAGGATATCCTGAACCTGATCCGCGAGGCTCGCAGCTGAACGCCAAAGCTATGGGAAAACGGAGGCAAATCCTGATCGGTATGGCGGCTGGCCTTCTATGGGCCGTCTGCCTGACCGGTCTGCCGCTCTGGCTGGATCTTCCCTACATTCCCGCTCCCATCGCATTGCCCGGCGCCTTTGTGGCGCCGGGCCTGTTTCTTCTCTTTCTGATCGGACGTCTGGCTCAAAGGCGGTTCTTTTCGGATGCCATTATCGATGGCCAGGCCTTTGAACCCGGTAGCGCAGCCGAGATAGATCAGCGGGTTTTGACCAATTCCGTTGAACAGTTGGTGCTCGCTCTGGCGCTTTGGCCCTTTGTGGCCGTGACACTTGGTGGAGCCGTCGCCATAGCTCTGGGGATTGGTTTTTTTGTGATGCGGTTGCTGTTCTGGATCGGGTATCACCGCGCGCCGCCTATGCGTGGCCTCGGTTTTGCGGGAACCTTTTATCCCACCGTTGTGGCAACTCTTTGGGCCGTGGTGGCCTGGGCTTTGTAAATCTCCTGATTTTCTCGTTGCGTGTGTCGGCCTTGACACTAGGTTGGGCAAAAACAGGGAGAGCCATCTGATGATCGAACTGGATCACATTGCAGTTGCGGGCGAAACGCTGGAGGCTGCAGCCGACTATGTGGAGGCAGCGCTAGGTGTGCCTCTTCAGGCAGGAGGTCAACATCAGGTCTTTGGTACCCATAATCGGCTGTTGGGTTTGGCGGATGGTCTTTATCTTGAGGCAATCGCGCTTGATCCATCGGCCACGCCTGAGCGCCGCCCGTGCTGGTTTGATCTCGATAACTTCAGCGGCACGCCGCGCCTGACGAATTGGATATGCCGGGCAAACGGCCTGACGTCGCTGTTGGAGCGGCTCCCGAACGGTGCAGGAACTCCGGTGGCGTTGACACGTGGTGACCTGGTCTGGGATATGGCTGTTCCGGCCGACGGGAAATTGCCCTACGACAATCTCTTTCCGGCGCTCATTGAATGGCACAGCGACCATCCCGCGCCTCGGTTGCAGCAGCAGGGCTGTGCGCTGCGCCGCCTTGTCGTCTCTCATCCCGATGCGGCGGAGTTGGAAGACAGCTTGCTTTTGCAGGATGGACGGGTGTTGTTTGAAACCGGGCCTGCCGGGATGGAGGTGGAGTTTGATACGCCGCATGGGCGGCGGATTTTGCGGTGATTGTCCGTCAAGCCACAGCGGCGGATGCCGAAGGGATTGCGCAGATCACCAATCAGATTATCCGCGATACGTTATTTACCTTCACCACGCAGGAGAAATCCCCGGAACTGGTCGCAGCGGAAATCGCGCGTAAGGGCGCGCGCTTTCAGGTGGCGGAAGAGGATGGGGAAATCCTTGGCTTTGCGAGCCTTGGTGCGTTTCGTGCAGGTCCCGGCTATTCTTGGACCTGCGAGCACACGATCTACCTTGCCCAAGGCGCCCGTGGTCGCGGACTGGGGCGCACCCTGATTGCCACAATCGAGGATGTCGCCCGTGCCGAGGGGATCCATGTTCTTGTCGCGGGTATCAGCGCGGCGAATGCCGCGGCGATGGCGTTTCACGCCGCCATGGGCTTTGGCGAGGTGGGGCGCTTGCCACAGGTCGGTCGCAAGGCGGGGCAGTGGCTGGATCTTGTACTGATGCAGAAAATTCTGGCGGATGAAACCGACGCGGCTCCTGACAGCGCGGCGCGGACAGGTTAACCTGAGCGCATGTCACTGTGGAGCCGCATATCCGAAGCGCTGGGGGCGCTGGCCAAGGGGGAAAGCCTTGCGCATGTCTTTGACAAGCTCAAGGCGCCGCCAGAACGCACTGTGGGTTTTGCCATCGCGGTAATTGCGCTTGGGGCCAAGATGGCCAAGGCCGACGGGCAGGTGACCCGTGACGAGGTCACAGCATTTCGCGAGGTTTTCCAGATCGCGCGTGCGGACGAGGCGGGTGCGGCACGGGTGTTCAACATGGCGCGCACCGATGTGGCGGGCTATCAGGACTATGCTGCCCGAATTCAGCGCATGTTTTCAAACGATCCGGCAACCTTGTGCGACTTGATGGAGGGGCTGTTTCACATTGCGATGGCCGATGGCTTCTATCATCCGGGTGAGAACGAATTCCTTGAGGATGTTAGCCGGATCTTCGGTCAGACCCCGCAGCAATTCACGGCCCTGCGCGCCCGCTTCGTGACGGATGCGCCCAAGGACCCCTATGCGGTACTGGGCGTCACGCCTGATATGCCACTGGAGGAGATCCGCAAACACTGGCGCAGCCTGGTCCGGGAAACCCACCCCGATGCCATGATGGCGCGCGGCGTGCCCGAAGAGGCGGTGCGCCTGGCCGAAAAGCGGATGATCGACATCAACCGGGCCTGGGATGATATCAACGGATGCGGGGCACATGCGCCTGGTCACCTATAACGTCGAATGGTTCTCACACCTTTTTGACAAGAACGACCAGCTGATGCTGGACAACAAGCCCTCCGGGCGTCACGGCGTAGATCGATATACCCAAGGCGTGTCTCTGGCGCATGTATTCCAGACCATTGATGCGGATGCGGTGATGGTCATCGAAGCCCCAAATACCGGGCGGCGTCAGCGCACCGTGCGGGCACTTGGAGCTTTTGCGGCCGAGGCCGGCCTGCGCACCAGCGAGACTGTTACTGGCTTTGCCACTGACACGCACCAGGAAATCGCGCTGATGTACGACCCAACTGTCCTCAGCGCGGAACACGACCCGCAGACCAGCGCCAAGGCGCCCCGGTTTGATGGTCGGTTCGAGATTGATCTGGATATCGACATGGTGCCGGATCAGGTTCGCTTTTCCAAACCTCCACTTGAATTGAGGATCGTGACACAGAAAGGACAAGCTCTTCGGATGATCGGCGCGCACCTCAAGTCAAAGGCCCCTTATGGGGTGGAGGGGCATGATGCGATCATCGAGCGCGCCATTCAGAACCGGCGCACCCAGCTGGCGCAGGCGATCTGGCTGCGTCGCCGCATCAGTGATCACATAGGGGCTGGCGATGAGGTGATCCTGATGGGAGACTTGAACGACGGTCCCGGCCTTGACGAATATGAACGTCTCTTTGGTCAGTCATCGGTTGAGATTATTATGGGGCAGGACCTGCGCGATCCGCATGCGCAGATCCTGAGCCAGCCGCGCCCGGGCAGCCCGCCCAGCACCGCACGTTTTTATGACGAAGAGAAGAAGCGATTTTTCAGGGCCTGCCTCGACTATGTGATGATCTCGCCCGGGCTGGAGCATTGCAACCCCCGCTGGCGGATCTGGCACCCCTTCGAGGATGCGGCCTGCTATGGCGACGAAGTGCTGCGCGAGGCGCTCTTGATGGCGTCAGACCATTTTCCCGTCAGCCTCGATATCGATCTGACTTAAAACCGCCACGCAACCTGCCTATATTGGACCCATGAAACAGATTGCATGCATAAGCGCCCTTTGCCTGACCTGCCTCGCGGCGCCCCTTATGGCCGAAGAGGCGGACAGCGGCGGCAAGGGCCTGATGGAAAAAGGCGCCGAGATGTTCTGGGAGGGGCTACGCAAGGAAATGGGGCCCGCGCTGGAGGATCTGCAGGAGTTTGCCGAGACCTTTGCCAGCGAGGTTGGCCCCTCCATGCGGGAGTTCCTCGCCCAGATGGGACCCGCCCTGGCCGAGATCGCCGCCGAGGTCGAGGATTGGAGCCGCTACGAAGTGCCGGAAATCCTGCCCAACGGTGACATCATCATTCGCCGCAAGCCCGATCCAGCGCCGGATCAACCAGAGGCATCTGAGCAGCAAAAGCCCGATGCAGGTGTTACCGACCTGTAACCGGGACCAACGGGCAGCGTCAGCCCACGATCCTGACTTTCAATTCGGCCTCAAGCGCGTCACAAAGCGAAGCGAGGCGCGCTTCTGCGACTTCTCCGAACAGGGGTTCCGCCGCGCGCGGCAGCTCAAGCGTGAGGTGCTTTTTTCGTGGTTGCCATTTCAGCGCCCCGATGCTGTCGGTGTCGCTCACCATCAGCATGGCGCCAAAGCGCATCGCCTTGCCCAGGATCTCTGCTTCTTTTTGACCCTTCTCATCAAGGAGGTCATAGAGATATTCGAAAGCGGTGCCCTGGCGTTTGTTGCGATAGCGATGCAGCAGGGCCAGCCCCAGAAAGACGCGTTCGGAGTGTTTCAGCCCGCCGAGATTGGCTCGGGTGGCATTGTCGAAACAAACCTCGGCGCGATAGTCGGGGTGCGCACGCCAGCTGACGTCATGCAGCAGGCAGGCCGCCTTGATCAGGCGTTTCTTGGTGTGTGGACCGTTGCTGAACAGGGGGATCACAAAATCATAGAGCGTCTTGCCAAAGCCGGGAATGCGGGCGTCCTTGGCCTCTGCAAAGCGGCTGGCTTCGACCAGCGGGTCGCGTTCGCGCAGGCGCTGCGGCATCTGCTCATAAAGCAGCCCTTCGCGGATTCCGTAGCTTGAGACGGCAATGTCCTTGGGTTTGAAGGTCTTCACCAGCCGTGACAGCACATCGATGGCATAGGGCACCAGCGACATCCGCGCCGCCGAGATCCCGGTTTCAGCGCGCAACTCGTCCATGTCGCGTTTGTCGATATACTTCAGCGTGGCGCGCACGTCCTTGGCGCTCATCCGGTATTCATGCAGCACCTTCAGCGGGTAGCCACGCCGGGCCATGTCGATCCGGGCAATGGCGCGCCAGCTGCCCCCGACAAGAAACAGGCGATCATTCTGCTTTCCCATTTCGGCGTGCAAATCATCCATGACAGCTGCGATATGCGCCTTGCGCCCGCGTCTGCCACCCTTGATGTCCCGCAGTTTCAGCGGCCCGAGGGAGGAGGTCACACGTTTGCCGACCTCACCGCCGTGGATCTCGGCCAGCTCCATCGAAGAGCCACCAATATCGCAGACCAAACCATAGGAGCCTGGCCAGCCCAGCAAGACCCCTTGCGCTGAAAGCCGTGCTTCCTCGCGGCCATCAATGACCCAGATCTTGAGACCGGTTTCGCGCAGCACGTCGGCGCAGAAATCAGCCCCGTCTTCGGCATCGCGCACCGCTGCGGTCGCGACCACCGTCAGGGGCGGCAGGTCCATGCCCCTGGCAAGGCATTGGAACCTACGCAACGCCGCCAGGGCCCGGGCGCGCCCTTCGGGGTTCAGGCGGCCGGTTTCCGACAGACCCGCCCCAAGGGCGCACATGATCTTTTCATTGTAGAAATAGGCCGGGCTGCGGGCCGCGCCGTCAAACACCACAAGCCGGACCGAGTTCGACCCGACATCCACTACGCCGACACGGGACAGGGCGCGGGCATCGGGAGAATCGAACAGAGGTCGGCCAAAGGGACCCCAGTCGGCAGCGGCCGGCGTTTCGGTCTCAAGTACGGTCATGGGCGCTCCGTATTGCGGCGTGGGGTCAGGATGAGCGAGGGCAGGCCTTGGGTCAACTGTCCGAACCGGCATTGGTTTCCAGTTTGTTGAGCTCAGGGCCTTCGGACATCAGCCGCACCGCAAGAGGGCGCGACAGGGTGCGTTTTTCGGAAAGCGACAGCCGGTCGAGCTGCTCGACAATGCGGGCGGCAGCGGCAAAGGAACGGTCCATATGCGCCACGAGGTAAGGGATCACATCGGGTTTCGGTGTAATCTGCCGGTCATTGAAGAGCTTTGCCAGCACCACGGCCAGCAGGGCATCATCCGGCGCCTGCAGCTCGGCGTGGGTGGCGGCCTGAACGCGGCTTTGCAGGTCCGGCAGGGAAAGGCCCCAAAGATTCGGCGCCGCGCGCCCGGTCATCATCAGGGCAAAGCCATTGGCCAGTACCAGATTGTGCAGGTGGAACAGGGCCTCTTGCGCGAGCCTGTCCTTTGCAATCAGGGGCACATCCTCGACCACCACCGGGCCGCTTGCCAGATCTGGCACCTTTGCCTCATTCAGGTCGCAGGCCTGCACGATGCGCGCACCCGAGGCATTGGCCCAGACATGGGCGAGGTGCGTTTTTCCAGACCCCGCAGGTCCGGTCAGCACCAGTTTGCCGCTGGGCCAGGCAAAACCGGGGTCCAAAAGGGCAACCGCCATCGCATTGGACGGTGCGACAAAGAAATCGTCGCGGCCCAGCGCGGTCTTGGCGGGCAGATCGAAACTCAGCTGTTGCGCCATGTTATTTCTGCGAATCCCGGTGGCTCAGTCCCTGGTACAAACGGCTGTCCAGATACTGCTCTGTCAGGAAACGTGCAACCACGCCAAGGGCCGCAGCCACGGGAACGGCCACCAGCATGCCGACAAAGCCAAAGAGCGCGCCAAAGACTGACAGGGCCAAAAGCAGCCAGACCGGGTGCAAACCAACGGAGCCGCCCACAAGTTTCGGCGTAAGGTAGTTGCCTTCAATCACCTGACCAACCGCGAAGATACCGGCCACAAGCCCGATGGACCACCACTCGCCCCAAAACTGGAACAGGGCCAGCCCGATGGCAAGGGCACCGCCGATCAGCGCCCCGAGATAGGGGATAAAGGTGACAAGGCCGGCAATGAAACCCACGGCCAGACCGAAATTCAAGCCGACGACCATAAGAGCAACCGCGTAATAGACGCCAAGGATCAGACACACTGTGCCCATGCCGCGAATGAAGGAGGCCAGAACGGTGTCGATCTCACCGGCCAGCCTGCGAATGACCGGCGCATGATCCCGGGGCAAAAGGGCATCGATGCGTTCGATCATGCGGTCCCAATCGAGCAGAAGATAGACCGCAACCACAGGCACGATCACAAAAAGAACCAGAATATTGACGACCGAAACAGCGGATCCTACGAGGGACTCAAACAGTTCGATCCCCTTGCCCTGCAGCGTGCCCGCGATTGACGCTATGGTCTGTTGCGCGCGGCTGCCTTCGGTAAAGACGGATGGGAAATGGGTCTGCGCAAAGGCGCGCAGATCGCGAAACGCCTCCGGCAGAACCCGGATCAGATCGCTCAACTGATAAAGCAGCGTTGGCACCACAACCAGCAGCACCAGCATGAAGGTCAGCATGGCGCCTACGGTGATAACGGCGGTGGCCGCAGTGCGGCTCAGGCCCCAGTCTTCCAGCTTGTCGGCAATTGGATCGATCAGATAAGCGATCGCCGCGCCCAGCACAAAGGGCAACAGCACATCGCCAAGGGCCCAAAGCACGATTGCAAAAACAACCGCAGCAACGCCCCAGTATTGAAACTGCTTCTTGGCTGGAAGTGCCATGTGCAATGCGCCCCTGAATGACCTGTTCGCTGTTCTCTCAAGTCATTGCCCATGCTGCGGGCGCATGCAACCGTGAATGGGTCGGTCGGCGAACATGTCAGCGGGATCAAAGCCTGTTGTCAGTGGATGCGAACGCCTTGCCGCTTCAATTCGGCCTGAACGGCGGGAACGTCGACGGTTGCAAGCGGGTTGCCCGATTTGATCGAGAGCGCCGCCGCAATTCCGGCGCCCTGACCGGCCACGGCGCAGCAGGCCATATTGCGGGTCGCAGCATGGGCGACCTTGTCGCCGCCTATGGCGCGGCCAGTGACAAGCAGATTCTCGACGCCCTTGGGCAGCATCGCACGATAAGGGATCTGCATATAGCGCCCGGTGGTTGGCAGAATCAGGATGCCGTAGCCGTCGATGAATTCGGGGTAGATGCCGATGGTGTCTTCGAAACGGCCCTGGTTGCGGGTCTCATCCTCGGTGATGTTGTGGTGGGCGTCGATCTTTCGAGTGTCGCGTATGCCGATGGTCATGCCAAAGTTGCGTAGCCGTGCCCCTTCACAGCCGGGTGTGTAGGCCTTCAGCGCATTGATCGCATGCATGGCTTGCTTGCGCCCTTCGATCTCGAACCGGGTCATGCTGTCAGGGTCGGTGCCATCGCAGCCCGCCAGGTGCACAAGGTTCATATAGGTCATCTCGCCACTGTCATGCACCGCGCCCCAGGTGCCGCCGATGGTGTTGATATGCGCCGGGATCACCCCGTCCCGCAGGGCCTGAGCAAAGGGTTTGGCGAGAAAGGGCGAGAACATGTCATCCTCCTTGCCGGAGGTCTCTACCTGCCATTCGCCGGTGGACCAGTCCTTGTAGGTTTGCGGGTCGGCCTTCACACCTTCCATGAACTTATGCTTGTCGACGCCTGCGATGTGGAACATGACGCTGGCGGCCTGCATCTCTTCGACCGGGGTCTTGATGGTAGGGGCGCCCATTGCATGGGCGATGTCTGCATCGCCCGTGGCATCGATCACGCGCTGGGCGAGGATCGCCTCGCGTCCGGCCTTGGATTCCACAATGACGCCGGTGATGCGGTTGCCCTCGCGAATGGGAGCCACGAACATGCGGTGCAGCATCGGGTGAATGCCTGCTTCCTCCACCAGCCGGTCAGCCACAAGTTTGAAGCCTTCGGCGTCAAGCTCATATGACAGGGATTGGCTTTCCGGAACGGCGGCGTCCATGGCCTTGGCGCGCTCTTCGAACTCCCAGCCGATGCCACCGGCTTCGACCGTCTGCTCGTGGCGATACCAGGCAAAGCCTTCGACCCCGACCGTAGTGATATTTCCGCCAAAACAGCCAAAGCGTTCCAGCAGGGTGACCTCGACGCCGCAGCGCGCCGCCGCCAGCGCTGCCGCCAACCCGCCGGGGCCCGAGCCAACAACCAGAACATCGGTGCGATGCACGACCGGGATCTCTCGGGCGGGTTCGGTGATCGTGTCGCGCATGTTTTCCTCCCTCAAATTTGGCCAACCATTCATAAAATGAAATCGTTGTACAAGTCCTTTTCTGCCAGGAAACGATGCGAGCAACTCCGCCGATCCGCAAACCCCGATTGCCTGAGGCGCGGCGATGGCTTAGACCGCTTGAAAACCCTTTGACCGAATGAGAGCGACATGCGCCTGTCCCGTTACTTCCTGCCTGTTCTGAAAGAGACCCCTTCAGAGGCCCAGATCGTCAGCCACCGCTACATGCTGCGGGCCGGCATGATCAAACAGTCTGCCGCCGGGATCTATTCCTGGCTGCCCTTGGGCTTCAAGGTGCTGAAAAAGATCGAAGGCATCGTTCATGAAGAGCAGATGCGCGCCGGCCATATCCCGGTTCTGATGCCGACCATGCAATCGGCGGATCTGTGGCGCGAGAGCGGGCGGTATGATGCCTATGGCGAGGAAATGCTGCGCATCACCGACCGCCATGACCGCGATCTGTTGTTCACACCCACCGCAGAAGAGCTGATCACCGATATCTTCCGCAGCCATGTCAGCAGCTACAAGGATCTGCCGCTGACCATGTATCAGATCCAGTGGAAGTTCCGCGACGAGATCCGCCCGCGTTTCGGCGTGATGCGGGGGCGCGAGTTCTACATGAAGGACGGCTACAACTTTGACCTGACCAAGGAAGACGCGCTGCACGCCTACAACCGTCACCTGGTCAGCTACCTGCGCACCTACGAGCGTATGGGCCTGCAGGCGATTCCGATGCGCGCCGATTCTGGCCCCATCGGCGGCGATGACACCCATGAATTCCTGGTGCTCGCCGACACTGGCGAAAGCGAGGTTTTCTATGACAGCGCCGTCACCGACATTCGTCTGGGCGAGCGGGACATTGACTATAACGACGTGGATCAGTGCCGCGCCGTGATGGAAGAATTCACAGCGCTCTATGCTCGCACCGACGAAACCCATGATGCGGCGCTGTTCGACCAGATCCCGGCCGAACGTCAGCGCAGCGCGCGCGGCATCGAGGTGGGCCAGATCTTCTACTTCGGCACCAAGTATTCCGATCCTCTGGGCGCAACCGTGCAGGGCCCCGATGGCAAATCCATTCCTGTGCATATGGGCAGCCACGGAATTGGCGTCTCTCGCCTCGTCGGTGCCATCATCGAGGCCAGCCATGACGAGAATGGCATCATCTGGCCCGAGGGTGTGACCCCCTTCCACTGCGGTATCGTCAACCTCAAACAGGGCGATGATGAGGCTGACGCGGCCTGCAACCAGATCTACGCCGCGCTCACCGCGGTTGGTCTTGAGCCGCTTTATGATGACCGCAAGGAACGGGCAGGCGGCAAGTTCGCCACCATGGATCTGATCGGTCTGCCCTGGCGCATCACGGTCGGCCCACGCGGGCTCAAAAACGGCGTGGTCGAAGTCACTTGCCGCCGCACCGGCAACAGCGAGGAACTGAGCCCGGAAGAGGCAGTCAAGAAAATCGCCAAGATCTATGAGCCGCACACCGCTGGGCGCGGTTTCTGAACTACCGATCCCCTCTGGCCTGCGCCATTTGGGCGTGGGCCGATTTAACGTCCTCATCAAGGGCAATGCCTAGGATTTGCAGATGGATCGCATACCGCCGCCTTTCTCCCGGTTTGAATGGATGATCGCCTGGCGCTACCTGCGCGCCCGCCGGGCAGAGGGTGGCGTCAGCGTGATGACCTGGATCAGCCTGATCGGCATCACCCTTGCGGTTTTTGCCCTGATTGCAACACTGGCCGTGCGGTCGGGCTTTCGCTCTGAATTTGTCGGCACCATCCTCGGTGCAAATGCCCATGTGACGCTCTATTCTTACGGTGAAGTGACCGAAGACGGTCGCCTTGACCGCAAGATCGAGGATTTCACCGACATGGCCGCGCGTGCCGGGCAGGTGCCTGGCGTCATTCGCGCCGCGCCGCTGATCAAGGGGCAGGTCATGGCCAATCTGCGCCAACGCAATGCGGGCGTCGAGGTGTTCGGGATCGCCGCCGCAGATCTGCAGGCCATTCCCGGTGTTGCCCAAAGTGAGACCTTCTCCGGCGATCTGGCACGCTTTGAAGACGGTGTCGCCATCGGATCCGGTGTGGCGCGCGAGTTGGGCGTCAGCGTCGGCGAAAAGATCAAGCTGATCTCGCCAAATGGTGTGAAAACCCCCTTTGGCACCAGCCCCCGCGTCAACGCCTATGAGGTGGTCTATATCTTCACCGCTGGCCGCTATGACATCGACCGCACCCGCCTTTACATGCCCTTTGCCGAGGCGCAGGCCTTCTTCAACCGCGAAGGCGCGGCGGATGAGATCGAGGTCATGGTGAGCGACCCCGAAGCCGTGGATCGCATGGTCGTGCCGCTGCTCCAGGCCGCGGGGCAGGGGATCGGTGTCTGGACCTGGCGCGATGCCTCGGGCGGGTTCCTGCGCGCGCTTGAGGTCGAAGACAACGTGATGTTCATCATCCTGGCGATCTTGGTTCTGATCGCGACCATGAACATCGTCTCGGGCCTGATTATGCTGGTCAAGAACAAGGGCCGCGACATCGGCATCCTGCGTACCATCGGCCTCAGCGAAGGCTCGGTCATGCGGGTATTTTTCATCTGTGGCGCCTTTACCGGCGTCATCGGCACCCTTTGCGGCGTGATCCTGGGCTGCCTCTTTGCGATCTATATCGATCCGATCTTCTCTTTCGTGAACTACGTCATGGGCGGCGGGGTCTGGGATCCCTCGATCCGCGGCATCTATGCGCTGCCAGCCGAGTTGAACCTTCCCGATGTTCTGTCTGCCGTGGCCCTGTCGCTGGGGCTGTCCTTTGTGGTGACGATCTTCCCGGCCCGGCGGGCTGCTCGTCTCAATCCGGTCGAGGCGCTGCGCTATGAGTAATCCTGTCAGCCAACCGCCTGCAGCACTGGAGTTGAAAGGCATCTCCAAGGCCTACAATCGCGGCAGCGCCTCTCAGGTGGATGTGCTTCGCGGTGTCGAGCTGGCGCTTAAACCTGGTGAGGTGGTCGCCCTTGTGGCCCCGTCGGGCGCTGGCAAGTCGACCCTTTTGCACATCGCAGGCCTATTGGACACGCCGGATGCAGGCAGCATGTTGATTGCTGGACAAGAGGTCACTGGCCTCGGCGAAGCCAGCCGCACCCGCCTGCGCCGCAGGGACATCGGCTTTGTCTACCAGTTCCATCACCTCTTGCCGGAATTCACCGCCGCCGAAAACATCGTTCTGCCGCAGCTTGCCAATGGCGCCAGCCAGAGGGAGGCAAAGCAACGTGCCGTGGAATTGCTGGCGCTTGTTGGCCTTTCCGCGCGGGCCTCTCACCGTCCGGCAGAGCTGTCGGGGGGTGAGCAGCAGCGGGTCGCCTTTTGCCGGGCACTGGCCAATGGACCGAGCGTCCTGCTGGCAGATGAGCCTACCGGCAACCTTGACCCGGCAACCTCGGAGCAGGTGTTCGAGGTCTTGATGACGCTTGTGCGCAGCTCAGGTCTTGCGGCCTTGATCGCCACTCACAACCTTGAGCTTGCGGCCCGGATGGATCGGGTGCTGCGGCTGGAAAATGGTGTGGTGAGCGAAACGGATCCTGTCTGACCTTTGCCCATGCGGGCGGTTTACGCTGCCGGAAGAGGCAGATAGACTTACCAGAAAAGATGCGAATGAACCGACCAAACCGGCAGGAGCGAGCCCCATGAAGATGCCCCGAACCCTAATTGCGCTTCCGATCGTGGCCGGGCTTGTCATGGCCTGCACCGAGGTTGTGGAGAGCATGCCAACGCCGGAGGAAGGCCAGGCCATCTTCAACCGCAACTGCGCGGTCTGCCATGGCGCCAATGCCGATATCGCGGCCCGCGAGACTTCGATCAAGGCGCCCGATTTGCGCCGGATCACGGCCCGCCACGGCGGCGACTTCCCGCGCGCAAAGGTGATGTCGCAGATCGACGGCTACGGGCGCGGCAAGGTCGGCGCCGATGTCATGCCCGAGTTCGGAACCCTGCTCGAAGGAGAGCTTATCCCGGTGGAGGTGGAGGGCACCCTGACGCCAACACCGCGACCACTGGCGGCGCTGATGACCTACCTCGAAAGCATCCAGCCCGAGGGCTGATCCTAGCCGCAGATCCCGCGCAGGTCCGCGTCTTTCCAGGGCAGGTAGACATCGCTTTGGCGGCGCAGGGGCAGGTCTGTGACCGGCATCACCTCTTTCAGCATGGCATGCAGCCGCTTGGTGCGCGCGCCCTGCGGCGCCAATGCGCGGCAGCAGACGTATTCCTCGACGATGGCGCCCTGCTGTTCGTAACCGTAGCTGAGGAAATCGGGGCTTTCGTCCAGCTCGAACAGGTAGGGATCGGGGTTGCCAGTATGCTCGGCCGCAGCCAAAAGCGGCGTATAGCCAGTGCGCGCGCGGTTCTGCCATTGCCAGACATGGGTCATCTCATGGGTGAGCAGCATCGCCTCCACCAGATAGAGCCGTTCGGGATAGGCGGGCAGGTAATTCTCCGCGTACCAGTCGCGGATGAACAGGATCTTGTTGAAGACCGTCATCGCCGCGGGGGAGGAGGTGACGCGTCCTTCCTTCACCGGGGGCAGGATGCGTTCGCGGCAGGCCACGCGTGGGCGCGCTTTGCGATAAAAGGTGGTGGTCGGCACCGGGGCGCCATCGACGATGCGCACTTTCCCGATCTGCACATCTTCCCCGTGGATATCCGACAGGAAGGCGCGTTCCTGCGGGGTCAATTCGCGCCCGCAGGAGGTGAGGATCAGGGCAATCAGGACAAGGCGCAGGATCATGGCATCACGCTAGCGCAGCTGGCGCGGGCTGCATAGCGGTCTTACGCCCCATAGAAACTTGCGGTGGCGGTGGCGACCAGTTTGCCGCTGTCCTCTTCGCTCATCTCGGCGCGGGCAAAGACCAGCGATTTCCCGGCACGCACCACCGAGGCGCGGCACAGGATCGCGCTGCCCACACCGGGGCGCAGGAATTGCGTGTGCAGATCCGTTGTCGCCAGCGCGCGTACGCTGCCGTTATGGGCAAAGGCGGCCAGCACCATCGAGGTATCGGCCAGCGCCGCCAAGGCCTGCCCCGAGACGATGCCGCCCATGCGCGCAAGGTTCGGTGTCAGCGGCATGCGCAGGGTTGTTTCCTCCGGGCTGGCTTCGGTCACGGTCAGATCCAGCGCCTGCACCCAATCGGCAAAACCTTCGGCCAGAACGGACTGCAAATCCTGTGGGGTCATGGACGTCTCCCTGTTTTGATCAGGAGGTTAGCCGTAGCCCGAAGCAATGGAAACGGGCAATTGCGCCCGCGCCTGACCTTGTGGTACGGTCGCTCCTCGGGCGTATTTAGGGCTTTCGCTGCACACTTTCGTTGTGATGTATTGCCTTTCGTAGGATGTTGTCGACAGAGAATACCGTATCCATCCCATTGTCCTTGCCTATGCGACGGACACCCCAAAAAATGGTTGCATTCTTTCCGTCTGGGCACCGTAAAGGTTCAGTTTCTGAAACTTCTCGCGCATCAGATATTTGAATTCTAAATTCCCCGCCTTTGTCGTCCTCAAGATATTTTTTGAGGCACTCAAAGGCGTAATTTAGGTGCGTTTCGGCCTTTTGCATGTTCAAGAAGTCGGTAATAGTCAACTCGTGTGCGATTAACCGGATGCGAGTTACTATTGAGTAAGGAGTTGATGGACCGTGATCGACGAACAACCACTCGAAAACCGGAGTGCCTGAATAATCACCCCAGTCAACAGACCAGTCCGTGTGGAACTCGTCGGTTTCAATTCGGGATTGCTCTGGGTTTGATACTTGCCTCAAGCTTCTGTCCAGAAGTTCAAAAGCTCCGCCTTTGTCTTTGCGGAAGTCAGCATACATCTTCTCCCGGAGGAAAACCGGGATTGTGCAGTCTTCGATCAAACAAGGGATGACCAGCGTTTTCTTTTCGTCTAGTTCCCTAACTAATGCGGTTCGCAGTTCTTTCTTGCACCACTCAGAATCCACTGACGCCTTTGAGAGAACGACAAGCAACGCATCAGCGTCACCAACAGCATCTTGGACCTTCTCAATTATTGAGTCTCCGGCGTTCAGTTCCCACTGGTCAATCCAAATGTTGTGCCTGGCTGCCACCAGCATCTTCGCCAAGTTATTGACGAAGTCTTTGTCTTGGTGGCTGTAACTAATGAAAATGGCCATAATACTTCCCGTTTGCTACAAGAACTTGCAATCCCTCTAAACATCCAGCTCCTCCACGAACTTTGCGTTCTCCTGAATATACTGGAACCGCAGTTCGGGTTTCTTGCCCATCAGACGCTCCACCAGATCGCCGGTCTCTCCCGGTTCGTCCTCGTCTATCGTCACCCGGATCAGCTTGCGGGTCTTGGGGTCCATGGTGGTCTCTTTCAGGTCTTTGGCGTCCATTTCACCCAGACCCTTGAAGCGGCTCACGTCAATCTTGCCCTTGCCACCCAGCCCTTTCTCCAGCCAGACATCCCGCTCTGCCTCGTCAAGGCAATAGACCCGGCGCGCGCCTTGGGTCAGGCGGAACAGGGGCGGGCAGGCGAGGTAGAGGTGGCCGCCGTCGATCAGCGGGCGCATCTGGGTGAAGAAGAAGGTCATCAAAAGCGAGGCGATATGCGCGCCGTCCACATCCGCATCGGTCATGATGATGATCTTGTCATAGCGCAGATCATCAAGGTTGAATTTGGTGCCAAGGCCAACCCCCAGCGCCTCGCAGAGGTCGCTGATCTCCTGGTTTGATCCCAGCTTGTTCGAGGCCGCGCCCAGAACGTTGAGGATCTTGCCCTTGAGCGGCAGCAGCGCCTGATATTCGCGGTTACGCGCGCCCTTGCCCGATCCACCGGCCGAGTCGCCCTCCACGATGAACAGCTCGGTGCCTGTGCGGTCTTTCGACGTGCAATCGGTCAGCTTGCCGGGCAGGCGCAGTTTCTTGGTGGCGCTTTTGCGCTGGGTCTCTTTCTCCTGTTTGCGGCGCAGGCGTTCCTCGGCCCTAAGCACGAGGAAATCGAGGATGGCACCTGCCGATTTGGTATCCGCCGCCAGCCAGTTGTCGAAATGGTCGCGGACCGAGTTTTCCACCATGCGGTTGGCGGCCTCGGTCGAGAGGCGATCCTTGGTTTGCCCCACAAAGGCGGGATCGGCGATAAAGCAGGAGACCAGCGCGCAGCCTCCGGTCAAAAGGTCATCGCGGGAGATCTGCGTGGCTTTTTTGTTGCCGACCAGCTCCCCATAGGCCTTGATGCCCTTCAGGATCGCGGCCCAGAAGCCCGCCACATGGGTGCCGCCCTCGGGCGTGGGAACGGTGTTACAATAGCTCTGGATAAAGCCGTCGCGGGCGGGCGTCCAGTTGATCGCCCATTCCACATAGCCCGGCTCGCCAAACTTCTCGCGGAACTCGACCTTGCCGGCAAAGGGAGCATCGGCATATGTTGTGGCCTTGCCCAGAACCTCGGTCAGGTAATCGCGCAGACCGCCGGGAAAGTGAAAGGTCGCCTCTTGCGGGGTTTCGCCATCATCAATCGCGGATTTCCAGCGGATCTCAACCCCTGAAAACAGATAGGCCTTGGAGCGCACCAGGGTGAACAGGCGCTTGGGCTTGAAGCGGTGCGAGCCAAAGATCTCTTCATCCGCATGGAAGGTCACGGAAGTGCCGCGCCGGTTGGGGGCGGCGCCGACCTTTTCGACGGGGCCCTGCGGGATGCCGCGAGAAAACCGCTGTTCGAACAGCTCCTTGTTCTTGGCAACCTGAACCACCATGGAATCTGACAGCGCGTTCACCACGGAAGAGCCGACCCCATGCAGACCGCCCGAGGTCTGGTAGGCCTTGCCGGAAAACTTGCCGCCGGCATGGAGCGTGCAGAGGATCACCTCAAGCGCGGATTTGTCCGGGAACTTGGGGTGCGGATCGATCGGGATGCCGCGACCGTTGTCGCGAATGGTGACGGAGTAGTCGGCGTGCAGCTCCACCTCGATCCGGTTGGCATGGCCCGCGACCGCTTCGTCCATGGAGTTGTCGAGGATCTCGGCCACCATGTGATGCAACGCGCGCTCATCGGTGCCGCCGATATACATGCCGGGGCGTTGGCGGACGGGTTCCAGCCCCTCCAGCACCTCGATCGAGGAGGCGTCATAGGTTTCGGCGTCAGGCGTGCTCAGAAGATCGTTGGCCATCTTTGTCGGGCTGCTCTTGGTTGCTTTTGGTTAAGGGGCATTATGGCAGGTGTGAGCGCTGCGGGAAAGAGGGGGAGCGGCCTTGTGGATAAGCGCGCTTCCATGTGTCATGTAGGTTGCAACAGGCGATGGGAGGCGCATGGATGACACGAGGGGAAGATCTTGACCCAAAGGATTGGTCGGCCTTCCGGGAGGAGGCACGCCGCATGCTGGAAGCCGCACTCGACCAGCTGGAAGAGGTCCGCAACCGCCCCTGGCAGCCGGTGCCCGATGATCTGCCCCAGCGATACCGGATCGGGCAGGGCGGCGATCTGGTGGAGCGGATTGAGCGGGACGTGCTGCCTCATCACGGCGGCAATATCCACCCGCGTTTCTGGGGCTGGGTACAGGGGACGGGGCTTGCGTCGGATCTGATCGCGGGCATGGCGGGCGCGGTGATCAACGCCAATCTGGGCGGACGCGATCACGGTGCGGTCTATATGGAACGGGCGGTGATCGACTGGACCCGCGAAAGGATGGGACTGCCCAAAGGGGCGAGCGGGGTTCTGACCACGGGAAGTTCACAGGCGACTGTGATTGCCTTTCAGGCCGCTCGGGTGCGGGCGCTGCCTGAGGTGCGCAAGATGGGGCAAGGAGCGGTGCGGCTCACGGCCTATGCGGGTGCTGGCGTGCACAATGCCACCCGCAAGGCGCTGGAACTGATCGGGGTTGGCGCTGACAATTTGCGCCAGGTGCCGTCACAGGCCGGGCAGATGGACCCGGATGCGCTGTCCCGGATCATTGCGGAAGACCGGTCAACGGGGGCTGTACCCTTCCTTTTGGTCGGGACGGCGGGGTCGGTGGATCTGGGGCTGTTCGACAATCTGAATGCCCTTGCGGATCTGGCGGCAGAGCACGGGCTGTGGCTGCATGTGGACGGGGCTTTTGGCGCCTGGACGCGCATTGCGGATGATCCCTGGCGGTCCCTCAGCGACGGGATCGGGCGGGCCGACAGTATTGCGCTCGATTTCCACAAGTGGATGTATGTGGGATATGACTGCGGACTTGCGCTGATTGCGGATGAGGCCGAGCACCGCGCGGCCTTTGCGGCGCGGCCTGCCTACCTGGAGGGGGCCGAAAGCGGCCTTGCCGGGGGTGATCCCTGGTATTGCGACTACGGCATCGATCTGTCGCGCGGCAATCGCGCGCTCAAGGTCTGGTGCGCGCTCGAAGCTTGTGGCGAAGCGGCCTTTGCTGCCGCGATTTCAGGCAACTGCGCCCTTGCGGCGCTGATGGGACATGAAGTGGAAAAACACGCCGCAATGGCTTTGGGCGCGCAGGTCGTGTCAAACATCTGTGTTTTCACGGCGCGCGCAGACCTTCCTGCCGACGCTCAATCGCAGCTCAATCTGGCAATTGCCCAAGCCTTGCAGGTCAGCGGCGAAGCAGTGTTTTCGACCACGCGCATCAATGGCACGGCTATGCTGCGGGCGGCGATCACCAACCACCGGACCCGCGAAGAGGATGTCCTCGCCGCGCTTGCTGCGGTTGAAAGGCTGGCAGTGGAGTTTGGGCCGAGGTGAAGGTTAGGTCAGTGCCCGGGCGCTCCAGCTCAGGATGACTTCGGCCAGCTCTTGCGGCTTTTGATGATGCAGCCAGTGATCGCAGCCTTCGATCTCGACGCGGGTCAGCCGTGGTGCGAATTCTTCCAGCCCTTCGGTGGCCTCTGGCAAAAGGGCGGTGTCATTGGCGCCCCAGACCAGCAGATGCGGCTGTGGGACACGCAACCGCTCCAAAGGCAGGTCTGGCACGGGGATCCCATTGCCCGGTGTCGCCACCCGAAGAGGAGAGGCGCGATACCAGTTCACCATGCCGCAGAGCCGTCCCGGGCGGGACCATTCGGTTTGATACTGGGCCAGCCGATCGCCGCTGAGCCAGTCCAGATCCATGTTCGCGGAAAACAGCGCGCGCAGGCCTGCGAATTCATCTGCCATCAGCGCTGCCTCTGAGCCGGTCTTGCGCAGTTCGAGGATATATTGCGAGGCTACCGCCTGCGCGCCGCCCGACGCCAGGGCACGCTGGAAGGGCACCGGGTGCACCCCGTTTGCGATGATGAGCTTCGACACCAGTTCAGGGTGGAACATCGCCAGCCCATAGGCCACCGCTGCCCCCCAGTCGTGGCCGAGCACGGTCACTGGGGCGTCGGCCTCAGCAATCAGGGCGGCCATATCGCCAACCAGTTTTGACGTGGCATAGGCGCTGACCTCGGAAGGTGTCCAGCTTTGACCATAGCCGCGTTGATCGGGCGCAATGCAATGAAAGTGAGGGCTCAGATGATCTGCCAGCTCCTGCCAGGCGCCGCCATATTCGGGAAACCCATGCAGCATCAGCAGGGGGGGCAAGGTCGGATCTCCCCAGCGTCTGACAAAGAATTGCCTGTCGTTCAGCGTCTCAAACCCGGCCTGCATGCTGCGTTCCTCTCTATTTTGGCCATGCTGTTTAACCCTTGGGCCACGTGCAAGCAGTCCGCCACGTCATCCGACGGATTGGTTGCGCTTTGATGCAGGTCAGCGCGCGGCCGCCTCAAAGCTGATAGGCTCTTCTTCAGTATCGATCCATTGGAGTAGCCCATGCCGACATCCGCCCCCGAGCCTCAAACCAACGTCAACGGACAAGACACCCCTGCGGCAAAGCCCGCGCCCAAAACGCCCGCCCCGGAGGAGATCCGGCGCGCGTTTGAAAGCGGGAAGTACCCCTATGCCCGGAAGATGGCCCGCAAGGCCTATGAAGAGGAGAAAGCCAAACTGCAGGCCGAACTCCTGAAAGTGCAACACTGGGCGCTGGAGACGGGCGAGAAGTTTGTGATGCTGTTTGAAGGGCGCGATGCGGCGGGCAAGGGCGGCACGATCAAGCGCTTTACCGAACACCTGAACCCGCGGCATGCGCGTGTGGTGGCCTTGAACAAACCCACCGATGAGGAGCGCGGTCAATGGTACTTTCAGCGCTATCTGCAGCACCTGCCCACCAGCGGGGAAATCGTGCTCTACGACCGCTCGTGGTATAATCGCGCAGGTGTTGAGCGAGTGATGGGCTTTTGCGAACCCAATGAATACCTTGAGTTCATGCGCCAGACGCCAGACCTTGAACAGATGTTGGTGCGCTCGGGCATCCGGCTTTACAAATACTGGTTCTCGGTGACGCAAAATGAACAGTTGGCCCGCTTC
The DNA here is from genome assembly GCA_027019165.1 of Pseudophaeobacter sp. GTDB lineage: Bacteria > Pseudomonadota > Alphaproteobacteria > Rhodobacterales > Rhodobacteraceae > Phycobacter. The sequence goes on along the minus strand of JALUXC010000024.1, from coordinate 318,229 downwards.
AAATCCCGGGAAACGGACCCTCTCAAACAGTGGAAACTGTCGCCCATCGACAAAGCCTCATTGGACAAATGGGACGATTACACCGAGGCCAAAGAGGCGATGTTCTTTTACACTGACACGGCAGATGCGCCCTGGACGGTGGTAAAGTCCAACTGCAAGAAACGTGCCCGCCTGAACTGCATGCGGCATTTCCTCAGCACACTGGACTACCCAGGCAAAGACCCCGAGATCGCGAAAGACCCGGATCCGCTGATTATCGGTCAGGCGCATCATGTGATCCATCGCTCCGATCACATCCTCGGCAAAGCCTTGCACCCGGATACGCGTGTGCGCTGACTTTCGCCGGTTGCCGTAGCGCGCTGGTGTCAATGCCCTTGTCGGGCCCACAGCGCGGGGCTACACCCTTTTGCATGATGAACCGCTTTGCTATTGCAGCAGGGATTGCCCTAGTCACCTGTGCGCCTTTAGGCGTGCAGGCCCACCCGCATGTTTTTGTAGATACCGGTCTGCAGCTCAGCCTCGACGAGCAGGGGCGACTTGAGGCGGTCGAGATCACCTGGTCCTACGATGATTTCTACTCCCTTCTGGTGTTCGAGGACCTGGGCCTTGACAACGATATGGACGGGCGGCTGAACCCGGCTGAGCTGGGGTTTCTCAAGGGCTTTGATCTCAACTGGGTGGCGGGCTATGCCGGTGACACCTACCTGCAGAAAGGTGAGGCGTCGCTGGCCTTGCAGGCGCCGGAGCATGTCTCGACCGAGGTCGTGGAGGGGCGCATCATCACCCGTCACCGCCGCAAGCTGGCCGAGCCGGTCCCGGCGGACGGGGTGGTGATCAAGGCCTATGATCCGACCTATTATACTGCCTACACCGTCAATCAGGGCGTGCGCGTGGATGCAGGTTGCATGGTAGATATCACGCCACCGGATCTGGACCGGGCCTACACCCTGGTGGAAGAGCTGCTTTATGCCATGCCCGCCGATCAGGCCGAAGAGGCCTACCCAGAGGTTGGCGCGGCTTTTGCCGACACGGTTCGATTGAGCTGCGAGGGCTGAGATGCGGATCCTGACAGCGGTCCTTGCCCTTTGTGTTTTTGCGGTCGCCGTCTGGCTTTGGGGGTTTGGCGGCGCGCAGGATGTGGCGCGCTGGGCTGCCGAAGGCCAGCGTGAAGCGCAGAACGCCCTGGCGCGGGGCCTCAGAGCGCTGAAATCGGGGCAGCCGGGCGCTTTGCTTTCGCTCCTGTCGTTGTGTTTCTCTTACGGTTTCTTTCACGCGGCTGGTCCGGGGCATGGCAAGCTGGTGATCGGTGGATATGGGATCGGCAGGCCGGTTGCGCTGGCGCGCCTTGCGGGGCTGGCCGTAGCCTCTTCGCTGGCGCAGGCGGCCACAGCGGTGATCCTGGTCGCCGGTGGCCTCGTGTTGCTGGACTGGAGCCGGGAGCGCATGACCAATGTCGCCGAGGAGGTGCTGGCGCCCTTGTCGTATGGTCTGATCGCCTGCCTTGGCTTTTATCTGGTCTGGCGCGGCGGGCGCCGCCTGGTGGCCCTGCGCCCCGTTGCCAGCACGAAAGACGGGCACGCGGATCACGCGGCCTGCGGCCACAGTCATACGCATGACCACCATAACCATGATCACCCCCACGACCACAAAGAGGAGGGCGCCTGTCCCACCTGTGGGCACCGTCATGGCCCAACGCTGGAAGAGGCCGCTCAGGTGCACGGGCTGCGCGATGCGCTTGCCATCATCGGGGCCGTTGCGATGCGTCCCTGTACGGGGGCTGTCTTCCTGCTCTTGGTGACCTGGCGGATGGATGTTCTGCCTGCGGGCATTGCCGGGGCCTTTGCCATGGGGCTGGGCACCGCAAGCGTGACGGTTGCTGTCGCGGTTGCCTCGGTCTTTTTGCGCGAAGGCACCTTGCAGCGGATGGAGGGACGCGGGGCGCTTGCCCTTGCGGCGGGGCTTGAGTTGCTGGCTGGGGCGGTCATCGCGGCCCTGGCGTTGCAGATCATGCTGCGCGCACTGTGATGTGACCCCGCCGCCGCGTTTGGCAACCGCAGCGGCAGGGTTTCGCTGCGCTTATTCGCCTTTGCTCAGGGTCTCAAAGGTCAGCCCCTGCGCGGTGCGCGGTGCAAAGCCTTTCCAGTGGGTGTGGCCGGCCTGCTCTTTGCCTGCATCGTCCACATCCACGACGCCATCGGCTGCGCGCTCGATGAGGTCAAGATAGGCAGCCTTGTCTGTATCGCCCTTGAGGTGCAGATCCATATAGGCGGTGGCGAAATGCTGGGTGATGTTGTTCATCCGGTTGGTGTCCCAGACCGCATCGGCGTAGTGTTCAAAGGGAATGAAGTCGAGCGTCTCTGACGGCTCCCAGCTCTCGATGGGGGCGGGCATCGGGGCAGCGGCATTGTGGTTGGCTGCCTCAAAGGTCAACAGGTGGCGGTTGGTGTTGACCATGCCCTCAAAGATCTGGCGCATGGCCGGGTATTTCGAGACATCATCGACGCTGCCCGCCATCATCAGGATCGGTTTTTCGACGCCAGCAAGACCGGTCGCATCCCAGAACCCGGTGTTCATGCCCCAGGGACCGATCGAGATCACCGCTTTCACCCGCTCATCAACCAGAGCGGCATGGCTTTCGGTCCCGGCCATGTTACGTTTCAAGAGGCCTGCGGGCGTGCCCCAGCTGTATTGGGTCGAGGCTTCGGTCACACCGGCGCCGGCAAAAACCAGCGCGCCGTATCCGCCCATGGAATAGCCGATCACCCCGGTTTGCGAGGTATCGGTGATCGCACCCAATGGGCCTTCCAAGGCTTCCATCTGATCGATCACGAACTTCTGGTCAATCGGGCGATTGAGCAGGGTGGAGCCAAAGGCCGCCTTGTCGGAATAAGTGCTGTCGGTGTGATCAATGGAAACGGTGACATAGCCTTTGGATGCCAGGTTCTCGCCGAGATGTGACATCAGATAGCGGTTGCCGGGGTAACCGTGCGAGATCACGACAAGGGGAAACCGCGCGCCGCTGGCCGGTTCCGCCGCGCGGGCGGCGCGGCCATGCAGGGTCGTGGGGGTGGTGCCATCGCGCAGCACGGTTTCATAGGTGCCGCCCACAGGCGTGCCGGGCGCCGCCGGATACCAGACCTCGACCGTGATCGGTCGATCATAGAGCGGCTGACTGTCGTCCGTGGTGTTCAGGATGTCGTTCTGGCCGGGGTTCACGAACTCCAGCGTCTGAACGCCGATGGGGTAGGTCCCAAAGGCCGCCAGTTCCGGTGCGTCCGGGCGGATGCGGTCGATCCGGTTTTCCGCCACGACCGGGCCTGCGGCCAGGGATGCGGCGAGGCCGACCATTGCAATCTGTTCGCGCATGAATGCTCTCCTATCGAATGAATGCCGCAACGGTAGCCGTTGCACGCCGCATGTGTAGAAAATCTTGTGCGAATTCTTCGTGACACTGCGTCACGAGACATCCCAGTACCATGCCCCGGAGATGGGGCGAGCGTAAGATCTGATTTTGAGACGTGGCCTATTGCCAGAGCAGCCCGCCGGGCATAAGGCGGATCTATGAAGACCGTGATGACATATCGTGAGCACGCGCGTGCCGTTGCCTTTCTGGGCCTGCCGCTCATTGGCGGACATGTGGCGCAGTTCGCGATTGGCATGACGGATTCGATCATGCTCGGCTGGTACGGCGCCGAGGAGCTGGCGGCAGTCACTTTGGCCGGATCCTATTTCTTTGTCTTTTTCATGCTGGGGGCCGGGTTCGCCTTTGCGGTCATGCCACTGGTTGCTGCTGCCGCGGGCGCCGGGGAAGAGCGTCAGGTGCGTCGCTCGACCCGCATGGGGCTGTGGTTGTCGCTGGCCTATGGCGTGATCGCGCTGCCTGCCCTGTGGTATTCGGAACCGATCCTGTTGATGCTGGGGCAAAAGCCCGAAGTGGCTGCGGACAGCGCGACTTACCTGCGCCTTGCCGGCTGGGGGATGTTTCCTGCCCTTCTGGTGATGGTGCTGAAATCCTATCTTGCCGCGCTTGAGCGGACGCAGGTGGTGCTTTGGGTGACGCTGATGGCCGCTGGCTTAAATGCTGTCGTCAACTACGCACTGATCTTTGGCAATCTTGGTGCGCCCGAACTGGGGATCGAGGGCGCGGCGCTGGCCTCGGTCCTGACCCAGAGCGTGTCCCTGCTGGCCGTGCTGATCTATGCCCTGCGGGCGCTTTCCGAGCATGAGCTGTTGCGCAATTTCCATCGCCCCGATTGGGAGATGCTGCGCGAGGTGTTCCGCCTGGGCCTGCCTATTGGCCTCACGAACCTCAGCGAAATCAGCCTGTTCACCGCTTCGGCCATGATGATGGGATGGCTGGGCACCGCGACGCTGGCCGCCCATGGCATTGCCATCACGCTTTCAGGGCTCACCTTTATGGTGCATCTGGGGCTGTCCAATGCGGCGACGATCCGGGCTGGCAATGCCTATGGGCGCAAGGACAGACCGCATCTGGAACGCGGCGCAAGGGTTGTCATCGCGCTGTCGCTGGTCATGGCCGTGGCCACGATCGCGCTGTTCCTTGCAGCCCCCGGCCCGCTCATTTCTCTGTTCCTGGCGCCGGACGATCCTGAAAAACCCCAGATCCTGATCATCGGTGCGGCCTTGTTGGCGGCGGCGGCCCTGTTCCAGCTGATGGATGGGATGCAGGTCGTTGCGCTGGGCCTGTTGCGCGGGGTGCAGGATACGGGCGTGCCCATGGTGATTGCCGCCGTCAGTTACTGGGCCGTGGGGATCCCGGCCTCCTACCTCTTTGGCTTTGCCTTTGGGTGGGGAGGGGCCGGAATCTGGTATGGGCTTGCATTGGGGCTTAGCTGCGCGGGGTTCTTTTTGCTGATGCGTTTCTGGCGGCGCTCGGTTCGCAAGGTCACGCCAACCGCCACTTAAGGCCTTTGGACTTAGGCTTTGCGGTTTTTCGTCAGCCGGTCGGCCTTTTTGCGCACCAATACGCTGCGCAAATCGTGCATGGCCATAAGCAGTGTGTCTGTCACCTCATCAAGCTGCTCGTCAGTGGCACGGCTTTGCACCCAATGGGCGGTCAGGTTCAGGTGATCTATCGCCCTGTGGATGTCGTCGACATCGCGCTCGGCCAGAACCCGGCTGCGCGTTTCCATCCAGTCCTTGATTTCGGCCAGATCACGGGCGCTGAGCTCGCGATCCCCATGGGCGCGGATCTCGCCGTTGCGGATGTTCACAACGGCGATCTGATCCATATCGATCCGGCGCTGCCGGTTCTCCGTATCCACGCGGAACACAAAGGCACCGTTTTCGCGAACGCGGAAGTAGTATTCGGGCAGCGCGACGGACATGGGCAGAACTCTCCTGTTCAGCTTAGGCTGTCGCAGAAGGTCTTGATCCGGCGACAGGCCTCGACCAGAGCCTCATCCGAAGTGGCGTAGCTCACGCGGAAGTTCGGCGACAGGCCAAAGGCCGCTCCAAAGACGACCGCCACATCCTGATCCTCGAGCAGGGCTGTGGCAAAGACCTCGTCATCAGAAATGACAGTCCCGCTAGGTGTCGTCTTTCCGATCAACCCCGAGATTGAGGGGTAGACGTAAAAGGCGCCCTCGGGGGTGGGGCAGGTGATCCCGTCGATGTCATTCAGGGCGGCCACCACCAGATCGCGGCGGCGTTCGAAGGCCACGTTGTTTTCGGCAATGAAATCCTGCGGGCCGTTCAGCGCCTCAACTGCAGCCCACTGGCTGATCGAGCAGGGGTTGGAGGTGGACTGCGACTGCACCTTGCGCATGGCGGCGATCAGATGCTCGGGACCTGCGGCATAGCCGATGCGCCAGCCGGTCATGGCATAGGCTTTTGAGACCCCGTTGCAGGTGAGCGTGCGCTCATAGAGGGCTGGCTCCACCTCGGCGGGGGTGCAGAACTCAAACCCGTCAAAGACCAGATGCTCATACATATCATCGGTCATCACCCAGACATGGGGGTGGCGCATCAGCACGTCGGTGAGGGCCTTCAACTCGCTGCGGCTGTAGCCTGCGCCGCTCGGGTTTGAGGGCGAGTTGAAGATGAACCATTTGGTCTTTGGGGTGATCGCGGCTTCAAGCTGCGCGGGCGTCAGTTTGAAATTGTTTTCCAGCGTGGCCTCGACCGCAACCGGCGTGCCGCCCGCGAGCAGCACCATATCCGGGTAGCTGACCCAATAGGGCGCAGGGATGATCACCTCGTCACCGGGGTTCAGCGTCGCCATCAGTGCATTGTAAAGCGTCTGCTTGCCGCCGGTGCCGACCGTGACCTGCTTTGGCGTATAGGTCAGCCCGTGGTCGCGCTGCATCTTGGCGCAGACGGCTTCTTTCAACTCGATAATCCCGTCCGGTGCGGTGTATTTCGTCTTGCCTGCTGCGATGGCCGCGACCGCCGCGTCTTTGATGTTTTGCGGGGTGTCGAAATCCGGCTCACCGGCACTGAGGCCGATCACATCGCGGCCCTGCGCCTTCAGCTCTGCTGCAAGGGTGCTGATCGCGATGGAGGGTGACGGTTTTACACGAGAAAGCGTTGCAGACAGGAAAGACATGGCAAAAGGGCCTCGGTTTGAATGTTGCTGAGAACTGTCATAGGGTGCGGCCAATTCGCGATCAAGCGGCAACACCCCAATCATTCAAGGGAGAGCCAAAATGGCCGATGAAACAACAGACTGGTTCGGACCGGATGCCGCAACTTTCGGCGACCGGGTTGCCGCTGCGCGTGAGGCGGCAGGCATGAACCAGGGCCAGCTGGCGCGGCGGCTTGGGGTCAAGAAGAGCACGTTGATGGGCTGGGAGCAGGATCTTTCCGAGCCACGTGCCAACAAGCTGTCGATGATGGCGGGTTTGCTCAATGTCTCGATGACCTGGCTTTTGACCGGCGAGGGCGAGGGCATGTCCGAGCCGGGCGACCTCGAGCTGGAAACCGGGGATTTTTCCGCAGTGCTGAGCGAATTGCGCAATCTGCGTGCCGACCTGCGCGCAAGTTCCGATCGCGCGGCACGGCTGGAGAAGAAACTGCGGACACTGCTGCAAAATGCGGCGCAATGAAGCAAAGCGACTCACATGATCGAACAGGGAAAAATGAGTGAAACGCGCGAAAATCGGCTGAAACGGCTTCGGATGCGGTCCATGCGACGGGGCATAAAAGAGATGGATATCCTGCTCTCTGCTTTTGCGGACGCAAATCTGGACAGCATGGAAGAGGCGCAGCTCGACCTTTATGATCGCCTGTTGCATGAGAATGATCAGGATTTATATCAATGGGTTACGGGGCAGGTTTCCGCTCCGGACCCGTTTGCGGAACTGATCCACGACATCGCGCAAACCTATCAATAATCATAAAAATTCAGCTTAACTGATTTTTCGGGAATTGTCTGCATTCTGTCTCTCAGCAAATTCGAGTCGGAGATGCGAATGAGTATGGAAATGCCAATTGGCCAGCAGGACCGCAAAGGGTTCATGACTGGCTACCTTGAAGCCCTGGCCCTGGTGGAGCGTCTGCACCGCCTGTTGCTGGATGTTATCAAGGATGAGTTCGAGCGCGTTGGCGTTCTGGAAATCAATGCTGTGCAGGCACTGCTTCTGTTCAACATCGGCGACAATGAAGTCACCGCTGGCGAATTGAAAACGCGCGGCTACTACCAGGGCAGCAACGTCAGCTACAATCTGAAAAAGCTGGTCGACATGGGGTACATGCACCACCAGCGCTGCGAGATCGACCGCCGGTCGGTGCGCGTTCGCCTGACACCACGTGGCCGGGAAATCCGGGATATCGTGGCCGGGCTGTTCTCTCGTCACGCCGAAGGCCTTGAAGGCAAAGGTGTGATCAGCGGGCAAGGGATCGAGGATATCACCACCGCGCTGAAGCGCGTGGAACGCTATTGGTCGGACCAGATCCGCTATATCTACTAACGTATTCCGCAGACCACCGCGGCAGAACGCCAAAACCGCAGCAAGAAATGCTGCAAGGTCTGCTCAGTATGTGCAATGGGACGGACGAGCCGCCAGACCGCAGCCTCCTCCAGACTTGAAGAATTCAAGACCCAGAGCTTCACATGGAACAGGTGAAATGCCTGAGTAGAAGCTCACAAAATCGGCAAGAATGCCTTCCCCCGACATCTATTGAGAATCTGCACACTTTGAGCAGCTTGACCCGCTTTGCTGTGCGTGCAGAGGGCAATGTTGGAAGCGCTCAGGCGTTGTGCCCTTCATTGGCCTTGCACTCAATGCTTATGAGAATGGCGTCTCCGCGAAAGAGACGCCATTTTCATTTTGTGCTGTATCGGTCGCACCTCACCAGTGGCCAGTGCTTTCCATGCTTGCCCAAGGCTCGGCCGGCTCAAGCGCCTCACCGTTTTGCAGCAGCTCGACTGAAATATTGTCGGGGGAGCGAACAAAGGCCATGCGCCCGTCGCGCGGGGGGCGGTTGATGGTGACGCCGTTGTCCATCAGGTGCTGGCACACTTCGTAGATGTTGTCGACGCCATATGCGAGGTGGCCAAAATGACGGCTGTCGCTGGGCAGACCTTCGTCACCGTCCCAGTTGTAGGTCAGTTCGACCGGAGCCTCGTGCTGGCCCGGAGGCGCCATGAAAATAAGCGAGAAACGCCCTTCTTCGCTGTCATAGCGGCGGATCTCTTCAAGGCCCAGAAGCTTGTAAAAGGCCATGGACTGTTCCAGGTCCTTCACTCGGACCATCGTGTGCAGATATGTAAGGGGCATATGGGTTTCCCTGCTCTGAGTTCGTCTTGAATGGAGACTAAGCGCGTGTTGCGAAAAGTCGAGGGGCCGAAGTCAAAAAGCGGACTGGATGCCGAAATTCAACCCGAAGCGGTTGGACTCATATAAGCCAATGTTGCTGTCGACCTTTGCTGCGGTCATGCTGAGCGTTGGATTGAAACCGTAGTAGTCCATCTTTGTGAAGGTCAGCGAAACATCCGCTTGGTAGTGGTCATCGTGTCGGCCGTCCGGGCTGTGGGGGGATACATCGTAGTCCCGCACGCGACCCCACAGACCAAATCGTGCCGTTGCACCGAAAATGGGTTTGGCTAGGGTCAATTGGGTTCTGAGGCCAATCTCTTCGAATTCATCCGAGGCTGAACTTGAGGTGGCTCCGGCCAGCGACAGGTTGGTCCAGAGCGTTGCGCCAGACGCAAGCCTGAAGCTGTAGGAAAAATCCCCGCGTGAGGTGTTCTGGTCGCTGGTCTTCACGCCATCCTGAAACTCATGCGACAGACGGGCGTTGATTCGCCGACCTTTTTTCAGCTTGTAGCTTTGCCCTGCAGACAGGCGCAGGAAGCGGGCGTATTCTTCACCGCCATACCAGCTTTGGCCAAGATCCATGGCGAGGCGGAACTCACCGCGACGGTCCAGGTTGATCCCCCTAAGGCCATAGCCGATCTGATAGGAGGTAAACGCGAAATCGTTTCCTTCGGCGCCGGGCGCTTGTTCCTTGGCATCAGATGACAGCGTGTAGGTGCGCGATATCAGTGAGAAGGAAAAGTCATGGGCGCGGGTTTCCGTTTGGTGAAACCGGTATCTGGAGCGGATGCCCAACTCGTATTCGACCCCTGACAAGGCTTGTTGCGTACCGCCCAGTTGATATTCGACAGGTTGGCCCAGCAAGAGTTCCGATACCCGGTAGTTCAGAAATGAAGAGCGTTCGGAGGAGCCGTTGTTGATGTTGGATTCCGGCGAGATCGAGAATGAGAAACGATGCAGCCAAGGACTGCTGGCGCGCAGATACCGAAAATCCCGCACTGCGCGGCGCTCCAGTTGCTCTGTTGGTGCATTTTCCACTGCGCGGCGCAGCCAGAACTGTGCCAATGTGCGCTGCCCGCCCGAGGAGAGCGCCTGGGCTGTTATCAGAGCCGCTGCGTATTTTTCTTCATCTGTTTCCGCAAGACTCCACGCGCGCTTTGCCGATTTGCGCGCCAGCGTGTAGTTGCCAAGATCCCGGGCCGCGCGCGATCTGATCAGCAGGGCCGAGCGGTCGTGCGGGTTTCTCGCTATCAAGGCGTCTGCGAGCGCCATTGCCTGCTTGGGATTGCGCAGCCGCAGCAGGTCCGCAGCCGCAGTTCGCATCTGTGTCGGGGTCAGAACGGCCTTGGCTTCAGGCGCGGCCTCGGTCGCGCCCACGCCAAGGCATGGGAGCATCGCGCTCAGTATCAGCGCGGCCCCCAGACTTGCCTGTTTTCTTATGCGCGTTGCGCGCCGCATCAGGGAACGTTGTTATAGACGATGAAACCACCGGTTTCTCGGACGGTCCCGGCGACCGGGTCAATCGTGTTCTCCAGAACCACGACGCCCACGATCTCTTCGGCATTGTCGCCCGATACGATCGCGTAGTAGTTGCCGCTTTCGTAGATCTGCAGATCGCCGTTGGCATCCGTGTATCGGCTGTGCAGCGTGCCGATAATCTCACCGTTGTTGTCCAGATGGCCAGGGCCGACATCAAAGGTGGCAACGGGAATGCTGGACAGTGTCAGATTGTTCTCTGTGTTGATCCGGTTGATCACGTCGTTCGTGATATCTGTCCCGTTGGTATCGTAGATCGTGCGGTTTGTCAGAGAGCCTGACACAGCGTCCCCGCGGCCGCCTGTCGTGGGGTTGAAGTCGTCAAAGTCGATGGCGATTTGCACATCGGCAGTGGTGTATTCGATTCCGCCCGCGCCATTGAAGTCACGCACGCCGGCAAGGGCGCCGATATACTGCGCTTGACCGCTTGAAGGCAGGGTCACGGAGTTGTCGCGTTGATAGATAAAACCGCCAAAGCCGTAATCCGCGTAGGCGCCAGTGCGGACAATCGCAAACTGGGTGTTGCCCGATGTGCTGACGCCATAGATCGCGCGGTGGGTGAACTGGTTGATCGGCTCGCTGTCGTTGATATCCGTGTATTGGGCATCCGCCTCGTAGACCGCAAACGGGCCCAGGCTGCTGACGGCCGTGCCGCGTGCGTAGGTGCCATCGCCGTCAAACGCCAGGTTGTCGACCGAAAAGGTATCGTCGGTGCTGTTGTAGCTGATGTCGGTGGCATAGCCGTTGCCGCGATAGGTGTCTTCCGTGCTTGTCCCTTCGCGCCGAAAGATGCCAACCGTCGCAGAAGGAGAAGCCGTGCCGGGCGGACGACCATTGGCGTCGATGCCGGATCCGGAATTGGTCCCGCTGTCAGTTCCAGAATCGGCGGTCGTTTCGGTGAAGGGATTGCCATTGCCGCACGCCGAAAGCGCAAGCGCCGCAATAAATGCGCCTGTAAATTTATTCATGATGTCGCTGCCTCTGCTCGAAACTCTGGGCGTTTTTCCTTTAGCATTCGCTCAGGTTGTCAAAATGTCAACGAATTTGGACTGTTTCGTAAATATTGCCGGGCAGGGCTGACCGGAATGCCATAGTTAACCGGTGCTTGGTGCTGCGCGGGCTATTGGCGTGGGCGGACGCAGCGGGTATGACCATGGGCGAAACAGCCCTTGTGAGGGCCTGTGCCGGGGAGAGAAGACCTTGCAACAATACCATGATGCTTTGCGCCATATCCTGGAAAACGGCGTGCGTAGCAGTGACCGCACCGGGACTGGCACACTTTCCTGTTTTGGCATGCAGGCACGGTATGCGTTGGCGGAGGGGTTTCCACTGGTGACCACGAAAAAGCTGCACCTGCGTTCGATCATACATGAGCTTCTTTGGTTCCTGTCGGGCGATACCAATATCAGCTACCTCAAGGAAAACGGTGTTTCGATCTGGGATGAATGGGCGGATGAGAATGGCGATCTGGGCCCGGTTTACGGCTACCAGTGGCGCCGCTTTCCCACGCTTGAGCGCGTAGCAGGCACCACTGGGGATGAACCCCTTTATCGGCCGGGCACTGTCGATCAGATCGCGGAGCTGGTGCGTATGATCGAAACCTCCCCTGACAGCCGCCGCCTGATCGTGACAGCCTGGAACCCCGGAGACGTTCCGGATATGGCTCTGCCGCCCTGTCATACGCTTTGGCAGGTTCGCATTCTGGGGGGCAAGCTGCATCTGCAGCTTTACCAGCGTTCGGCCGACATGTTCCTTGGTGTGCCGTTCAACATCGCATCCTACGCGCTGCTGCAGGCAATGCTGGCTCACGTGACGGGGTATGAGGTTGGCGATTTCGTTCATACCATGGGCGACGCCCATATCTATTCCAACCACATGGACCAGGTGAGCGAGCAACTGTCGCGCAAACCCAAGGCCCTGCCCAGATTGCGGATCAAGCGTGAGGTCAGTTCAATCTTTGACTTCCGGTATGAGGATTTCGAGTTCATCGGCTACGACCCCGATCCGGCCATCAAGGCGCCTGTTGCCGTCTGACCCTGAAAGGGAGCTGAGATGATCACATTAATCGCAGCCCGCGCCCGCGATGGGGCTATCGGCAAGGAGAACACGATCCCATGGCACGCGCCTGAGGATCTGAAAGCTTTTCAGCGCGAAACGCTGGGTGGGGCCATCATTATGGGGCGCCTGACTTGGGAGAGCCTGCCGGTCAAGCCGCTAAAGAACAGGCTCAACATTGTTGTCTCTTCCAATCCGGATGCTGCGGACATTGTCTGTACGTCGATAGATGAGGCGATTGAACTCGCCTATGCGCAGGGGTACCGGCGCGTCTATGGCATCGGCGGTGCAGGCATCTATGCCTCTATGCTGAAGCAAGCGGACAGGCTCTTGTTGACCGATGTCGACATCGAAGTCCCTGGCGCGGATACGTTTTTCCCGAGGTTTGGCATTGAGGACTGGCGACGTGAGGGGGCAACTGTCCTGCGCGCCGCAGATCCGGCTTGTACTTTGGTTGAGTACCTTCGCCGCTAGCCTTACCGCGCCTTTTCGTTCGCAAATCCGCAATCGAAATCAGGTCTCATGACCAAGCTGAAATGAGATGGCCTCAACAATAATGAGGCGACCACAATGCGCAGAAGCAACAGCTGTGAGCGGACCCACGCGATACCTAGCGGGACCTCCTCGCCTTACTGCACCGCCTCTTGCATCAAGGTCTGCAGAGATGCTTTTCTTCGGACGCGTGGATGCAGGATGCGTCAAAGCTCGACGAGTTCACCGGCCATTTCACGACCGTCTCGCCCTTCGGTGAGCTGATAGCCGACCTTCATGTTGTCAGCGAGTCCCTTCAAACCGGACCGTTCTACCTGAGAAATATGCACAAAGACGTCCTTGCCGCCGGTGTCGGGTTCGATAAATCCGTAACCCTTTGTGGTGTTGAACCATTTCACGGTGCCACTTGGCATTTCCCGTGTCTCCTTCTACCTTACAGCCTCCCCCGAACCGTGACGGGGCACTCATCCAAGCCAAACCTGCGCGTCGTTTCCACGATGCAAGGTAACAAACGACGCATTAACAAAGGTTAAGCACTATTAACTCTTGCACGTACGGTTCGAAAATCAAGGTTCGGATGCGAATTCTACCGTAAATTGCGAGCGTAAGCCCAAAAGGAGGGGCGCAAGACATGCTGCTTTTTGGATTGAAGACCTGTGACACCTGCCGCAAAGCCTTGAAAGCCTTGCCAGAGGCTCGGCTTGTGGACGTCCGGGGCGATGGGGTGCCAGCGGATACCCTGGAGCGCGCCCATTCAGAATTTGGGGACAAGCTGGTCAACACCCGCTCCACAACCTGGCGCGGGCTGAGTGAAGAAGAACGTGCACGACCTGCCTTGGAGCTGCTTCGCGCGCATCCGGCCTTGATGAAGCGTCCGCTGATCGAAAAAGACGGAGCGCTGTTTCTGGGGTGGGACAAGGGCGTTCAGGCCTCTCTCGGGGTTGCCTGAATTCGCTTTGCAATGCTGGCGGCCCTCTGAGTTATGTTGCAGAGGGCCGTTTCCGTTTCAGTCACGTTGTCTCAGGCCGGGGCATGTGCGGGGTGCCTGTTGCGCAACAGAGCATCGAGAGACAAGGCGCCGGCGCCCTTGATCACCAGGAGGCTCAAAAGAAAGACCCAGAACAAGCGCTGATCCAGGATCACCCCATCGGGAAAGCGATCGAACCAGGCGCCCAGCGTTTTTAGGTCCGTGCCGTTGTGGCCATAGATATCGGTCAGAGACTGGACCACGACAAAGCCGATCATGCCCAGAGCAGCCAGACGCGTGAACAGCCCGATCACGAGCAGCAGCGGCAGAATGAACTCCGCCCAAGTACCTGCGACGACGACCAGCCAGTGAAAGACACCAAGTTGCGAGACGTCATAACCTACCGCCTCAAGCTGTTTGGGGAAGATCTGCGAATAGGCCCCAATGGAAGGAGTAAAAAGGCCAAAGATGCCGTCGCCGAGTTTGGTGACGCCGGAGACCCAGAAGTACATCAGAAGGGTCGCCGCAAAGACAAATCGCGCAGCAATCGGCAATATCCAGCTGCCCGCGGTCTCGATCATCTCGAAGGCCGCGTCGTGGAGCGAAACAAGGGTACGCATAGGGATATCCTTTATGTCATGAGGTCAGTCAGACCGCCCCCTTCAATCAGTAGGGCAAGCGGTTCGGAGAGATCGAAATCGGGTGTGGTTTTGAGGGTCGCGTCGTAGGCATCGCCGATGCAGCGTCCCTCCATCAGCTCAGTGATCCAATCGGCGGCTCCTGGCGGTAGCGGATGTGGCAGCGGGTCGAATTCCGGGCGGGTTACGAGCACGTCCTGCGAATTGGATTGAGGTTGCGAGCTGCCCGGTTGCGTCGCATAGCGCCAGATGTCAAACAGCGGCCAGTCAGAGCGTATTAGCTCAACAGACGGCGCAAGTACGAGGCGTATGCTCATCACGTCATCCGGTGAAAGACTGGCAAGCCGTTCGGCAGGCAAAGGGGGGGCATCGGCGGCGTGATAGGAGCGGCGCAAAGCCAGTTCCAGCCGGGCCACATCCGGCAGATAGGCAAGATGCGCCAGTTGCGGCATCCCGGCCAGAAACGCTGGAAATTCGGCGCCGTAATGCATCATCAGCGGAGAGGACGGCGGGTGCTGGCGCAGGTAAATCCCAGCCAACCCATCCATGTTTTCCTTGCCAAGAAGGCTCGAAATGGCTGGAAACCCTTCGTGCAGCGCCTCGGTCAGAGAAGCGGCAACGTTGTTGCGATAGACCGCGAACCGGCGCCCTGCGGGACGGCCGATCGCGTCCTGCAGGCCTTCGGGTATCGGGGCCTCTGGCGCCAGCAGCGCGCGGGTGAAATCTGCTTGCGTCAGGCTCATGGCGCCACCGGGGCAGGAGCGACTTTCGCAAGTGCAGTGTCTGCCCGCGCCGCCTCATCCCGCAGCACAGGCCATTCGGGCACATCGGTGTCCCATTCGATCAGAACTGGTTTGGGGCCGGAGACTTGCAAAGTGTAGTCCAGCAGCGACCAGACCGGATCCACCACTTCGCGCCCATGACTGTCGATCAAAAGCGGCGCGCCGTGATCGTCCTCATCTTCGTCATGGCCGCCGAGGTGGATTTCTCCGACCTTATCCAGCGCGAAGGCGTCGACATAGCCGGTTGGGGAGAAGTCCAGATTGGTCGCCGAGACAAAGACGTTGTTCACATCCAGCAAAAGCCCGCAACCGGTGCGGCGGCTGACCTCGGCGAGGAACTCCGGCTCCGACCAGTCGCTTTCGGCAAAGGCGAGGTAGCTGGAGGGGTTCTCAAGCAGCATCTGGCGGCCAATGGTTTCTTGCAGCTGATCAATATGATCGCAAACACGGGACAAAGTGGATTTGGTGTAGGGCAGGGGCAGCAGATCATTGAGGAAATGACTGTCATGAGTAGACCAGGCCAGATGTTCGGAAAAACTGGCGGGGTTCAGCCAGCCGACCAGCTTTTTCAGCCGCGCAAGGTGATCCGGGTCGAGCGGCCCTTCGCCGCCGATCGAGAGGCCCACGCCATGCACAGAGATGGCAAAGCGTTCGGAGAGGTGGCGCAGCTGCGCTAGCGGGCGACCGCCATCGCCCATGTAGTTTTCCGCATGGATTTCCAGCCAGCGCACCGGGCCGGGGCCGTCCTTGTCCTCTGGCGCGCGGATCAGGGCATCAAAATGCTGTGGCTTGTAGCCGACACCGGGGCTGGCTGGCAGCCGGTCAAATCTGGTGCTGTCCAACATGGCGTGTCCTGACGTTTGATCTGATCAAGGCGGAGAAGGTGTGAAGGGGGACATTGCCCCCCTTCAGGCATGTGGCTTATGCGGGCAGATCGCGCTCAAGCGGATCAAGAGAGCCTTTGCGCGCGGTGCCATCGGCCATGGCGGGCAGCTCGATCTCAAGGCACGTGCCCGCATCCACCAGCGTCCAGGCGTTGCCCTGATAGTCCACGACCGAAGAGCCTGCGCAGGTGGTGCCGGGGCCTGCGGCGCAGTCGTTTTTGCCGGCCAGCGAGATGCCATAGCACTTTTCCTTGCTTTGTGCGGCGGCGGGCATGGTGGTGGCTGCGGTCAGGGCGGCTGCAACGGCGCTGGCGACGGCAAGGGATTTGGTGTGCTTTGACATGAGACTGTCCTCCTCGAAAAAAATGTGGGATCGGCGTGATCCGCTTTGGGTGTAAAATCACTCTAGACGAGCTTTGGCGGGCTTTGAATTCACGAGCCTGTGCCTCACGCGTGCGTCAGACAACGTGACAGTCAGGGTTCATGCAAAGGCCAGTATTTCAAGGGGAATTGCCGCATGAACGAAAACCGGCCCCCAAAAGGGAGCCGGAAAAACCTGCCTGATTGGAGGAATTGTTACAACAGATCCGGCGGTGTTGCTTCGCGCGAAAGCGCGTTTGTTACATCCTCAAGGCTTTCGACCTTGGTCTGTTTTTCGCCAAGGCGGCGCACGGAAACGGTGCGTTCCTCGACCTCGCGGTGCCCGACAGCGAGGATCACTGGAACCTTGCCGACCGAGTGTTCGCGGACCTTGTAGTTGATCTTCTCGTTGCGGGTATCCGCCTCGGCCCGCACACCAGCATCGCGCAGGGTCTGGACAACCTCATTGACGTAATCGTCCGCCTCCGAGGTGATGGAGGCGACAACCACCTGACGCGGGGCCAGCCAGAAGGGCAGTTTGCCGGCGTGTTCCTCGATCAGGATGCCGATGAAACGCTCGAAAGAGCCAAGCGTTGCGCGGTGCAGCATAAAGGGGCGGTGCTTGTTGCCGTCCTGCCCGATATAGGTCGCATCCAGCCGTTCCGGCAGGTTCGGGTCCACCTGCAGGGTGCCGCATTGCCAGTTGCGGCCGATGGCATCAGTCAGGGTGAACTCAAGCTTTGGCCCATAGAATGCACCTTCACCTTCGAGGATCTCATAGTCATAGCCAGCGGCCTTGCAGGCATCGCCAAGGGCTTTCTCCACGAAGTCCCAGCTTTCGTCAGAGCCGATCCGCTTTTCCGGACGGGTCGAGAGCTTGATGGTCCAGTCGTGGAAGCCAAGGTCCGCGTAGATCTTCGACAGGAAGTCGATGAATCGCGCGGTTTCGCTTTCGATCTGATCTTCGGTGCAGAAGATATGGCCATCATCCTGAGTAAAGCCCCGCACCCGCATGATGCCATGCAGCGCGCCCGAGGGTTCATAGCGCGCGCAAGAGCCGAATTCGGCCATGCGCAATGGCAGGTCGCGGTAGGATTTGAGGCCCTGATTGAACACCTGCACATGGCAGGGGCAGTTCATCGGCTTAAGCGCATTCACCGCCTTTTCGCGGGCGTGTTCTTCGTCCACTTCGACGATGAACATGTTCTCCTGATATTTGTCCCAGTGGCCCGAGGCCTCCCACAGTTTGCGATCCACCACCTGCGGGGTGTTCACTTCGACATAGCCGCCGCGTTCCTGCTGGCGGCGCATGTAGTCCTGCAAGGTGGTGTAGACCTTCCAGCCATTGGGGTGCCAGAAGACCTGACCGGGGGCCTCTTCCTGCATGTGAAAGAGGTTCATTTCCTTGCCCAGCTTGCGGTGGTCGCGCTTGGCGGCTTCCTCCAGCATGTGCAGGTGAGCCTTCAGCTTTTCCTTGCCGGTGAAGGCGACGCCATAGATGCGCTGCAGCATCTGGCGCGAGCTGTCACCGCGCCAATAGGCGCCCGCGATGGACATCAGCTTGAAGGCATCGCCCGGCAATTGACCTGTGTGCTGCAGGTGCGGACCGCGGCACAGATCCTGCCAATGGCCGTGCCAATACATGCGCAAAGGCTCGTCGCCGGGAATGGCGTCGATCAGTTCCACCTTGTAGGGTTCGTTATTGGCCTCGTAGAATTTCACCGCACGCGCGCGGTCCCAGACCTCGGTGGTCACGGGCTCGCGCTTGTTGATGATTTCCTTCATCTTCTTTTCGATCGCGCCCAGATCTTCGGGAGTAAAGGGCTCTGCGCGGTCAAAGTCGTAATACCAGCCGTTTTCGATAACCGGGCCGATGGTGACCTTGGTGTCGGGCCAGATCTCCTGCACGGCGCGGGCCATGATATGGGCCAGGTCATGGCGGATCAGCTCGTTTGCCTGCGCTTCGTCCTTCATGGTGTGAAGGGCGATGGAGGCATCGGCAGTGATCGGCCATTGCAGATCCCAGTGCTGGCCATCGACGGTGGCCGAAATCGCTTTCTTGGCCAGAGAGGTCGAGATATCGGCAGCCACCTCAGCAGGTGTGACGCCAGCCTCATAGCTGCGCGCATTGCCATCGGGAAGGGTGAGAGAAATCTGGGCCATATCGGCTGCTCCTCGTCGGTTTGGCGCCCACTGAACGCCCGGTTGCGGGTTAAGATGTCCGCGCTATGTGAAACGAGAAGCAAAATGTGTCAAGCCGTGAGAGGACTAAGTCGGTGGAAAAACGCGTGTTTCAGGCGATGACGGGGGCAGGAAGGGCTGGATCTGCGCGGGAGGCCCGAAATGGCCTGCGTCACGTGCTAAGCCTCAGCATGACCAAGATCGCAGATGGTTTGATCGATCCCAAACTGGTGCTCAGCTGGCTATTGACGGCTTTGGGGGCACCGGCCGTGTTGATTGGCGCATTGGTCCCGATCCGCGAAGCGGGTGCCTTGCTGCCCCAGGTTTTTTTGGCACCGCGCGTTGCCGGGCTGCGGCAACGAAAATGGGTCTGGGCTGCGGGATCGGCGGTGCAGGGGGGCGCAGCCGCTGCCATCTGTCTTGCTGCTCTGCAATTTTCCGCCTGGACGGCGGGCATCGTGATCTGTGGTTTGTTAGGTGTATTGGCTGTCGCGCGATCGGCCTGTTCGGTTTCCTATAAGGATATCCTCGGCAAAACAGTGGGCAAAACCCGGCGTGGGGCGGTGACTGGTGCTGCTGCATCTGTTGCCGCCATCGGCGTTTTGCTGTTTGCGGCCATCCTGATGTTCGGAGGCGGCCGCAGTCAGCCTGTCGTTCTGATCGCAGTGGCTTGCGCCTCGGCCCTGTGGATCGCCGCCGCGCTTCTGTTCGTCTTCATCGAGGAAGAAGACAGTGCCCGTGCAGCCAAGTCTCCCTCAATGGATTTCTCGGTCCTCAGGCGCAATCCAAATCTTGCCCGCTTTGTCGCCGTTCGCGGGCTCCTCGTCTCTCAGGCGCTGGCTCCACCCTATCTTGTGATCATGAACGGCCCGGATGGACAGTTCGGGCAGCTTGGGGCTTTGGTTCTGGCCTCCGCCTTGGCCTCTCTTGTCAGCTCCTGGACATGGGGGCGAGCGGCCGACCGGTCCTCGCGGCGGGTTCTGATGCGCGCTGGGGGAATTGGGGCATTGGCAATGTTTTGCGCGGTTGCGCTCTCGCAAGCAGGATTTGCCCGAGGGAACTGGGCGATCCCGCTCGTGCTCTTTGCCGTGATGATTGCCTATCACGGGGTGCGTCAGGGGCGGTCTACCTATCTTGTCGATATCGCGCCCGAGGCAGAGCGCGCAAATTGGACTGCGGTTGCCAATACTGTCATTGGGGTCTTGCTGCTTGTCGTCGGAGCTTTGGGCGGCGTGTTCTCTTTCCTTGGCCCTGAAGCGGTACTTGGGTTGTTTGGAGTGTTGTCCTTGGGGGCGGCGACTATGGCAAGGGGCCTGACTGAGACGGAGTAGCATGCTCCGGTCTTTACCTTTGCGGGATACATGAGGCAGGGTGCGGCGAAACACCAAACGGCGTTGCAGCGCCATCCCAGTGAAAACAGCGGGGCACGACATGGGCCAAACACAGCATCTGGAATGTTCGAACGGACGGCGGATTGCCTATCATTCTACGGTCGGGAAAGGCCCCACGATTGTATTCCTGGGCGGGTTGAAGTCCGACATGGAAGGCACCAAGGCCGTGCATCTGGAGGCCTGGGCCAAGGGGCAGGGCCGCGCCTTTTTGCGGTTCGACTATTCCGGTCATGGGGAAAGCTCAGGAACCTTCGAGGAAGGCTGCATTGGCGATTGGCACGAAGACACCCTTGCTGCCATTGATACGCTGACCAAGGGTCCAATCATTCCCGTCGGCTCTTCCATGGGCGGCTGGCAAGCGTTGCTCCTGGCCAAGGCGCGGCCCGAGCGGATTGCTGGCATGGTGACCATTGCCGCTGCCCCGGATTTTACCGAAGACGGCTATTGGGCCAGCTTCACGGAGGCACAAAAGGCCGCGCTGGAGGCGCAAGGCTATGTGGAACTGCCCAGCGACTACATGGAGCCTTACCGGATCTCCAAGCGCATGATTGAGGATGGCCGCACCCGTCTGGTGCTACGTAATGCGTTGCCATTGCCTTTCCCGGTGCGCTGCCTGCAAGGCACGGCCGACACGGCGGTTTCTACCGAGACGGCATTGCGCCTGCTCGACCATGCGGACTGCGCAGATATGCGCCTGACCCTGGTCAAAGACGCTGATCACCGGTTCTCTGACGAGGCCTGCCTGTCATTGATCGAAAAAGCGGTGCTGGACGTGCTGGGAGCCGCCTGATGGAGAGCATTGCCGGGGCCCTTGGCAAAGCCTTTCTGGGCCTTGGGGTACTGGGCGCCGGGCTTTGGGCCTTTGGTCCTTACGAACCTGTGGATCTGCAAGCCTCCTTTGATCCGTCGCATTTTGATGGCGGGGTCGCGGCCTATTTCGAGCGGGTTGAAAGCGCCTATTCCGATATCACCCCGGGCACCGAAAAACGGGTGGTCTGGGCCGGGCAGCCCGAGGTGCGCACCCCGGTATCCGTGGTCTATGTTCACGGGTTTTCGGGCACCTCAGAGGAAATCCGTCCGGTGCCGGATCGCGTGGCAGCAGCACTTGGCGCAAATCTTGTCTACACGCGGTTGGCAGGGCACGGGCGCCCTGGCGCGGCCCTGGCTGAGCCTACCGTCAACGACTGGATGCAGGATCTGGCCGAGGCGCTTGCCGCAGCCCGGGCGGTGGGAGAGCGGGTGGTTGTGATCGCCACCTCCACGGGCGCCACCCTGATGACAGCGGCCGCGCTCAATCCCGAAATGTCTCGCGATGTGGAGGGGATCGTTATGGTGTCGCCAAATTACGGCATAAACCACCCGGCAGCGGCTCTGCTGACCTGGCCTGCCGCGCGCCATTGGTTGCCGTTGATGGCTGGCAGGGACCGCTCTTTCCCGGCACGCAGCCCGGAACATGAGCGGTTCTGGACCACTTCCTACCCCTCGGTTGCGGCAATGCCGATGGCCGCGCTCGTCAAGACCGTGATGGGACTTGACGTGGGAAAGGCACAGATACCGACCCTGTTCTGGTTCTCGCAAAAGGATCAGGTCGTGCGCCCTGATTTGACGGTGGATGTTGCCAAACGTTGGGGTGGTCCGGTGCAGGTTCTCAATCGTGATCCTGGGCCAGAGGATGACCCTTATGCCCATGTCATCGCTGGCGATGTCATGTCGCCGGGGCAGACCGATGTCGCAGTGAATGATATTCTTTTATGGTTCAAGGAATTGGAGGCCAAATGATGGAGCAGCGTGTCAGCCTGATCACCCTTGGGGTGCCAGATATGGAGCGGGCTGCGGCCTTCTACGAAGCGCTGGGCTGGCAACGCGCTGAAAGCCCGGATGGCGTGATCGCCTTTGATCTGATTTCACAAACGCTGGGGCTCTATCCGATCGCACAGCTGGCTGAGGATATTGGCCTGCCGGTTGGCGAACTGGGCACCGGTGCGATGACTCTCAGCCACAATACACGCAGGCCTGAAGAGGTGGACAGTCTGATGGCTGCGGCAGAGGCGGCGGGCGCAGAGATCCTGCGCCCGGCAAGCGACGTATTCTGGGGGGGCTATATCGGCTATTTCCGCGCACCGGATGGACATATCTGGGAAATCGCCCATAACCCGTTCTCTCCGCTTGCAGAAAACGGCGCGTTCCGTTGGAACGGTCATCCAGAACACTCTGATGAGCAACACCCCTTGTGATTCCAACCGAGTATTCGCAGTGTGAAACCAACGGGACGACTCGCCGTTAATCTGCAGGGCAGCAGACCCCACACTGGACAGGGCACAAAATATGGAATTTGCAAAGGCGGCTGATACATCGGGTCAAATTGGTTCTGAGCCGCTGGTGCTTTTGCCGGGCATGATGTGTGATGCGCGGATCTTTACCCCGCAGATCGAGGCTTTGTCTGCCTATTGCCCGGTGACCGTGGCTCCGCTGTTGGGCGGCGATCGGATCGAGGCGATTGCTGCACATATCCTGTCGATGCTGCCCGAACGCTTTGCCCTGGCGGGGCTATCGATGGGCGGCATCATCGCGATGGAGATCCTGCGCCGCGCACCAGGCCGTGTGTCACGCCTCTGCCTCATGGCGACAACGCCTTTGGCCGAAACTCCGGCACAGGCCGCCGAGCGGGAGCCGCTGATAATAGGGGCGCGCACCGGGCGGCTGGGTGAAATGCTGGAAAAGGCGCTTCCGACAGAATGTCTGGCTCCAGGTCCCGGTCGACCTGATATCCTGAACCTCGTCAAGCAGATGGGACTGGCCTTTGGCAGCGATGTCTTTGTTGACCAGAACCGGGCCTTGCAGCGGCGCATGGATCAGCAAGCGGCGGCGCGTCGCTGTCATGTTCCCACTTTGATCCTATGTGGGGCGCATGATCGGCTCACCCCTGTCAAACGTCACGAGCTTCTGGGCAGTCTGATCCCGCAGGCGAGGCTGGAGGTCATCACGGGCGCCGGACACTTGCCGTCGCTTGAGCAGCCCGAGGTGGTCAGCCGTGCGATGATGTCCTGGCTGGCTGCCCCTGCGGAACATCAGCCCCGTGTTTAGGGTTTCGTAACCGCGTCGCGTTCGGCCTTGCTCAGCACCAGCGGCTCGCTCACCGGGCGTCCGGTTGCGATGTCAAAGAACGGGGTTTCCTTCCAGCGCCCGGACAGGCGCGACGCAATCATCCGCGTGAACAGCCCATAGACCATCGGTAAGGTTCCCGTGCTCTTTGGGGGCTTTCCGGCGCGCGGCATGAAGGCTTTTGTCGTGACCTTGCCAAAAACCTCGGGGTTTGCGAACAGGTTGGTGCGCATCCCGGCAAAGGGCAGGCCGGGTTTCATCAGAGTGTTGGCAATAGGCATACCGCAGCAGCCCGCATACCAGCGAAACAGGCCCTTGGGACTGAGCCGCAAGAGCTTCAGGTGCTCGGCGCCCTTGGTGATGTGGATGGTGTCCGGGGACATCTGATACAGCTCAACCGGACCCGGCGCAGGGTCTGGCCGGTTGTGGTAGAGCTCATTTGCGCGACAATCTGCGCAATAGCAGGCCACATGAACACCGGTTTTGAGCGCCTCTGGGCAGATCTGCCCCTGCAATGCGCCACAGCTGCAGGAAAAGGTGCAGGCGGATGGTTCAGGTGCTGACGTCATAGTCTTAGACAGCGGCGATCTTTGGTTTGCTTGGTTTTGCTTTGGGCGCGCCGGAGCGGCTGTTGGCATTCATGAAATCAATGACCAACGGGCGGATGTTGTTGCGCCAGCTGCGACCGGCAAAGATCCCATAGTGGCCTGCGCCGGGTTCCACGTGGCTCGCCTTTTTCGCCTCTGGCAGGCCCGTGCACAGATCGAGCGCCGCAATGCATTGGCCAGGGGCCGATATATCATCATTGGCACCTTCGACCGTTTTGACGGCCACATCGGTGATCTTGCCGATGTCCACTTTGTGGCCATCCACGATGAATTCATTCTTGGCGATCTCGCCATTCTTGAAGATGCGCTCGACGGTCGAGAGATAGAACTCTGCCGTCATATCCATCACGGCGAGATATTCATCATAGAACCGGTTGTGTGCGTCGTGATCCGAAGCCTCGCCGCGGCTCACTTTCATGATCTGGTCCATAAAGGCCTTGGAGTGACGGTCCATGTTCATCGACATGAAGGAGGACAGCTGCAGAAGGCCGGGATAGACCTTACGCCCGACGCCTGCGTATTTGAAGCCGACACGCTGGATCATGGTTTCTTCAAGTTGGCCCATGGTGACGCGGCGGCCAAAATCGGTGACCTCGGTCGGGGTGGCATCGGGATCGACAGGCCCGCCAATAAGCGTCAGCGACGAGGGCTGCGCATCGGGATCCTGCTCGGCGAGATAGGCTGTGGCTGCCAGGGTCAGCGGTGCAGGCTGGCACACGGCAATGACGTGGGTTTCCGGGCCAAGCTCCCGCATGAAATCAACAAGATAGAGAGTGTAGTCCTCGATGTCGAATTTGCCGGCAGATACAGGAATATCGCGGGCATTGTGCCAATCGGTGACATAGACTTCGCAGTTTTCCACCAGGCTTTTGACGGTCGAACGCAAAAGGGTTGCATAGTGGCCTGACATCGGCGCGACCAACAGAACTTTGCGCGGCTGAACCTCGCGCCCAACGACGCGGAAATGGATCAGGTCGCCGAAGGGCTTTTCGACCACGGTATCGATTTCAACCGTGTGATCCTTGCCATCTTCGCAGGTGAAGGTCCCGATACCCCAGTCGGGGCGCGCAACCATGCGCTGAAAGGTCCTTTCCGTGACCTCGCCCCAGGCCGCCAGCCAGCTGAGCGCCGGGTTGGGGATCGCAGAGAACGCCGGGTAGGATGCCATCGACAATGCGGTCGCCCCCAGCCACTGGTTCATGTTCCGGGCAGTTTCCATCAGGTCGTAGGACATCATATAGCGCATGGCTGGCTCCTTTTCGGTGTCCGCCCTGCAACCCATTGCACAAATTATGGGCGGATTATGCGCAGGTGTTAGAACCTCGTGTCACTTTCCCGTAGACTACTTCGGTAAGAATTCTGCACAGCAGAAAGAGTAGGGGGGATTTCTTAAGATGACAACAAGCGACGTGCTGGAACCTGAAACTTCGCCTGAACACCTTGAGCGGCTTAAGGAAAACTTGGAAAAAGTTGAGCAGCTCTCTAAACGCCTGGTTGAAGTGATGGCCACCAAGAAGCCTCATCACCCCGGATTGGACGCTCCGAATCACGAATTGTTTGCACGTGCAGCAACGTCATATTGGGCCTCGATGCTGGAAAATCCGGCCAAACTGCTGGAGCACCAGATCGAATACTGGGGAAAATCTGTGCTGAACTTCGCGGAAGCTCAGCAGGTTCTGGCAGGGCACACCGGCGAAGACGATGATGATGGGCCGCAGGATCGCCGGTTCAGCAACCCGATGTGGGAAAAGAACCCCTACTTCCGGTTTATCAAGCATCAGTATCTCACCAACGCCGAAGCCATCCGCGATGCGGTCGAGGAAGCAGGCGATCTCAACCCGGTCGACAAACAGCGCCTGTCGTATTTTGCCGACCAGATCATTCACATGATGGCTCCGACCAATTTTCTGCCCACCAACCCGGATGCGCTGGAGCGCGCTTTGGAGACCGAAGGGCAGTCGCTCATTCAAGGGCTTGAGAATCTTGTTGCCGATCTTGAAGCCAACGGTGGGGAACTGGTGGTCCGGCTGGCCGATGACACGGCCTTTGAAATTGGTCGCAACCTTGCCACCACCCCCGGTGAGGTCGTCTACCGCAACCGGATGATGGAGCTGATCCAGTACCGCCCCACAACGGATACAGTTCATGAAACCCCGATCGTGCTTTTTCCACCTTGGATCAACAAATTCTACATCCTGGATCTAAAGGCGCAGAACAGCCTGATCAAATGGGTGACCGAGCAGGGCTACACGCTGTTTGTGGTTTCCTGGATCAACCCAGATGCCTCATATGCCGAGGTGGGGCTTGAAGATTACATTGAGGGCGGCTTTCTGACGGCCATCGATGAGGTCAAGAAGATCTGCAAAGTGAAGCAGGTCAATGCTGTGGGGTACTGCATTGCAGGCACGACGCTGAGCCTGACCTTGTCGCTGATGAAACAGCGCGGCGACAAATCGGTGAAATCGGCAACTTTTTTTACCGCGCTCACCGATTTTGGCGATCAGGGCGAATTCACGCCCTTCCTACAGAATGATTTTGTCGATGCCATTGAAGAGCAGATTGGCGACGATGGGATGCTGCCGTCTTATATCATGGCTCGGACCTTCTCGTTCCTGCGCGCCAATGATCTTGTCTATGGGCCCGCCATTCGCAGTTACATGATGGGCGAGACACCGCCCGCCTTTGATCTGCTCTATTGGAACGGCGATGGCGCCAACCTGCCGGGAAAGATGGCGATCCAGTATCTGCGCGGCCTGTGCCAGAGCAATGACTTTGTGAACGAGGGTTTTGAAATCCTCGGCCACAAGCTGCATGTGCGGGATGTGGATGTGCCCTTGATGGCGGTTACCTGCGAGACCGATCACATTGCCCGCTGGAAGGATTGCTATCGCGGGGTTCAGCAGATGGGCGCGCGCAGCAAAACCTTCATTGTCTCTCAGTCGGGCCATATCGCGGGCATCGTGAACCCGCCGTCGCGCAACAAATATGGCCACTACACGAATGAAGACCTCAAGGTGGATGCCGCGGCCTGGATGGACGGGGCAAAGTTCCACGAAGGCTCCTGGTGGCCGCGGTGGGAAGCCTGGCTGAAAAAACGCTCCGGCAAGCAGGTCCCGGCCCGCGAGCCAGGTGATTCGTCTCATCCTCCCCTGGTTGCGGCGCCCGGCGACTATGTGCGTAAGGTCGCAAGGCCCTGAAAACGCAGGCATACCGCAGTTTTTCTGCATTGCAGCACGATTTTTCTTGAAATGCTGCGATGCAGCAAGCATATTGGGTTCAGACAAGGGCAGGCGGGATTGTCCCGGCTCCTGCAAACGAAGGAACCAGTACAATGGCTAAGACCCAAGATTTTACCGCGATGATGAAAGACATGATGGGTGCATTCCCGATGGACACCAAAGCCATGGAAGACGCATTCAAGAACTCTGCTGCTCTGAACGAAAAGCTGGCAGCAGTTGCTCTGGGCGCGGCTGAGCAGTCCGCCGAGATCTCCAGCAAATGGACCAAAGACACCCTGGCCAAATTGGGCGCAATGTCCAAGGTTCAGGCAGAACCTGCCGATTACGCCAAAGCGGCAACCGATTTCGCAAGCGCTTCTGCCGAAGTGGCTGCAGAAAACATGGCGGCCTTCGCTGAGATCGCCAAGAAAGCTCAGACCGAAACTGTTGAACTGCTGATGGCGGCTGGCAAAGACATGAGCGAAGAAGCAACCGCTGCAGTCAAAAAGGCCACCGAAGAGGTGACCACCGCTGCCAAGAAAGCAGCCGCAAAATAAGAACGTCCACAGGACGGCACCCGCTCTCCTCCCAATCGGTGCCGTAATGTGAAGAAAGGGCAGGCCACGCGGGGCCTGCCCTTTTTGCGTTTTGGCATGCCGGTTCAAAAGGTGGCGGTGGTAAAGCAGCCGTGTTCGGGCTCCCAGCCGATGAGCTGCCGGATCTTTTCTGCGCTCATCTGTTGATCCAGGGTCGGCCCTTCGGCCATGGCACCGTGCTTGCACAGAACATACTTCAGGGTGCGCACCACATAGCCGGATACATGGCCTGAGCGTTGGGCGATTTCCGCAATGATCTGCGACACGGGCACTCCGGATTGAGCGCAGACGTTGAATTCACCCGTCAGTTCTGGGCGCTCCAGCAGAGCGAGATAGGCCTGGGCCAGATCATCTCGATGCACCAAAGGCCAACGGGTGTTGAGACCGCCCCAGACCTCGATTGGCTCATTGGCGCGCACGGCCTCCAGAAAACGGGCAAAAGCGCCGCCTTCTTCGTGGTAGACCATCCCAGGATGTACGATCGCGCCTGAAACCCCATCGGCGGCCAAAACGCGCTGGCCTTGTTCAACCATCCACTTGAAACTGTCGATAGGGCGTTTGACTTTGGTCTCATCGGCGATCCGGTTTCCGGTTGTCCCATAGAGCCAGCAGCCGCCGGTGTAGAGAAACCGCAACGGAGCGCTTCGGTCCTTGGCCTGTTTCAGCAGCTCCGTTACCACTTTGCGATCGGTTTCGCCCATATCACTGTCAAAGGTTGCTGCCGTGTGGATGACCGCATCCACTTTGTGCAACACCCCAGACCATTCACAGGGGTGACGGAGGTCGCCGCATAGGGGCGTTCCGCCAAGTGCTGCAATTGTGTCAGCGCTCTTTGCGGAGCGCGCGAGACCCGTGACGGCATGTCCATTCTGCACCAGCCCGCGCGCAATGGCGGTGCCTATGGACCCGGTTGCCCCAAGAAGTAGTACACGCATATGCAGACCCTCATCGACGTTTCCTATGAGGGGTGAGTCCTAAAAGCTCAAGTCCGCTTTAGGTCAAGGGAAAAGCGCCTTGATTTGCCGCGAAACCAGCCCGTTGGAGCCTGGAGTGGCAAACCATTCAATACGCGAGGCTTTTCTTTTGTTTTGCGCTCGCATAGGGTTTTCTGCAGTGCATCATGTCTGGGGAGGTATGACATGGCGGAACAGGACAAGCCCCTGTTGATCAAACGCTACGCTAGTCGGCGCCTGTACAACACCGAAACCAGTGACTACGTGACGCTGGAAGATATCGCCGGGTTCATCCGGGATGGTCGCGAGGTCCAGATCGTCGATCTGAAGACCGGTGACGATCTGACGCGCCAGTACCTTTTGCAGATCATCGCCGAGCATGAAAGCCGGGGCGAGAACGTGCTGCCTGTCACCGTGCTGAATGATCTTGTGCGCAGCTACATGGTGCCGGGGGGCGGTGTGATGCCGCAATTCCTGCAGGCCTCTTTTGATATGCTGCGCGACAGCCAGTCAAAAATGATGGAAAATATGAATGCCATGAACCCTATGGCGAATATTCCCGGGTTTGAGGCCATGAAGGCGCAGCAAGAGGCGTTCCTCAAGGCAATGACCGGCGGCCTGTCGGGCAGTTGGACCGGTGGATCCAGCGGCCCGGAGCCGGAGAGTGCCGCCCCTGATGGTGAGGAAGAGGATCTGGATGCCATCAAACGGCAACTGAGTGAGCTGCAGGACAAGCTGTCCAAGATCAAGTGAACCGGAAATGTGATTTGTGATTGTGGGATTTATCCCATGGAAACCCGGCGTTGCCGGGTTTTCTTGTTTGAAGGTCGAAGAACCTGAGCGGCGGGGGCTCCCACCCGATCCGTGAGACAGCCGTGGGCTGCCTCGGATCCGTTGGGCCACGCGCCGCGCGAATGCGCGGCGCGTCACAGCCCTATGGCCGCGGGAATTGACAGCCGCGACCCGTTTTGAGCCAGATCAGGCTGCGGCCCTCTCCATTGTTTCGCTGACGGCAGACAGGAGGATTTCGGAAATGACATCCAGCTCCTCTTGGGTGAGGCGCACTGGCAGGCGCACATCGCAAGCCTTCATCAGCATGGCGCGTGTCTGCGGTAGCTGAGGCAGGTTCGGCAGGAACTGCCAGTTCCAGAAGGCTCGGGCATTGTCTTCGGAGAGGCCAAAGACCTGAACCTTCACCCCCTTTTCGGCCGAGGATTTAGCGAAGGCCTTGATCTCTTCCTCGCTCATGCCAACCAGATTGAACTGGATCGAGTCCGGCGCACGCTGCTCTGGGGACAGGGGCGCGGGTACATCGAAATAGGGCGAGCTGTTGAGGCGATCGGCAACATAGTCGTGGTTCTTTAGACCGTCGCGGACACGTCGCGCCAGTTCCGGCAATTGCGGTCGGATCACAGCCGCGGACAGGTTGCTCATCCGCAGGTTATAGAGCGGCAACTGGTTCTGCCATTTGGCAAAGGCCTCAGCCAGATCCGGCGCGTTCTCACCACGCGGGCCTTTGTGTTTCTGCCAGTTGTGCTCATAGGCGCCGGACATGATCACTGCACGCGCCACCAGATCCGCATCGTCGGTAACAAGGATACCGCCTTCCCCGGCGTTGATCATCTTGTAGGACTGGAAGGAGAAACAGCCGACCCGCCCGATGGTGCCGATATTTTGTCCATTCCAGGTGGTGCCGAGCGAATGGGCCGCGTCCTCGATCACCGGGATGCCGCGGGCCGCGCACAGGGTCATGATCGCATCCATGTCGGAGGTATGACCGCGCATGTGGCTGATGATGACAGCTGAGATATCCTGATCTATCTGAGCCTCGAAATCGGCCATGTCGATGCGGTAGTTCTCGCCGACCTCGCAGAGCACCGGCACGCAATCGGCATGAACAACCGAAGACGGGACAGCTGCAAAGGTGAAGCCGGGGATCAACACGCGGGCGTCGCGCGGCAGGCCAAGCGCCTTGAGCGACAGAAATAGCGCCGCCGAGCAGGATGAGACAGCAAGCGCATATTTGCAGCCGATCAGATCCGCGAATTCCTGCTCAAGAAGCGCAACGGGTGCATCCTGTGGAGCGGTGTAACGAAAAAGATCTCCCGACTGCATCAGCGCATCAATCGCCTCGCGCGCGGCCGCAGGAATAGGTTCGGCGTCGTGAACGTTAGGGGGTAGCGTCATATTTCAAATTCCAAAATTTAGCATTTCAATATTCTAAAACAACGAATGAGCAAAGCCAAGTTCAATGCGCTGACTGCGGAGGCAGCGCACCAAAATTTCACATAACTGTTGTGTTCTCGGTGGGGGCGGCCGTTTTGAAGGTGGGATGGGAGCTAGAAGCCGAGCCGGTCACGCAGGGCAAACCAGGTCATGGCGAGCACCAATAGTGGCGAGCGCATCCTTGTACCGCCGGGGAAAGCCGGTGCGGGAACGCGGGACATTGTGTCAAAGCCCGCAGCCTCTCCTTTGATGGCCAGTGCCATCAACTGGCCTGCATGGGTGGCGGTGCCCACACCGTGCCCGGAATAGCCGGAGGCTGATAGAATGTTCGGAGCCAGGCGCGCCAGATAAGGCATGCGCTTCATGGTGATACCGAGCGTGCCGCCCCAGGCATAATCCACGCGCACATTCCGCAGATGTGGGAAGATTTGATGCATCGGCTTGCGCACCACGGCCTCGATATCGGAGGGAAAGCGGTAACCATAGCTCTCGCCGCCGCCAAACAGCAGCCGCTTGTCATGGCTGAGGCGGAAGTAATTGACCACGAACTTGCTATCTGCGACGGCAACATCGCGGGTTAGAACCTCGGCGGCCCTGTCGCCCAACGGTTCGGTTGCCACGATGAAATTGTTGATTGGCATGACGCGAGCCGCGACCTGCCGATTGAGGCCGCCAAGATAGC
The DNA here is from genome assembly GCA_027019165.1 of Pseudophaeobacter sp. Lineage (GTDB taxonomy): Bacteria > Pseudomonadota > Alphaproteobacteria > Rhodobacterales > Rhodobacteraceae > Phycobacter. Next base: position 286,778 of record JALUXC010000024.1, on the reverse strand, counting down.
CATTGCAGGCAAGAATCAGGTGGTCCGCTGTGACGCTCCCTGATGTGGTTCGCAGTTTGACCTGGGCGCCTTCGGTGATCTCCAGGACTTCGCTTTGCTCATGAATCCTGGCGCCGGCCTCATGGGCGGCACGGGCCAATCCCAGGGCATAGTTCAGAGGGTGAAGATGGGCCGCGCCGTGATCCAGGAAACCGCCCTGATAGTCGGGAGAGGGGCACAGGGCGAAACATGCCTCGCGGTCCAGCACCTCCAGTTGATCGTAGCCATAGTGATCCTGCAGGTGGCGGGCATAGTCATGCAGGTGGCTCACATCGCTACGCGAGGACCCGGTCCAGGCCACGCCGGGTTTAAGGTGGCAGTCGATGCCGTGGCGCGCGATGAGGGACTTCACAAGATCCTTGGCGTCTTCACCAAGCCGCCAGAGCTTTTGGGCTTCGGTTTCCCCCATGAGATCTTCGAGATCTTCCTGATCCATCCTTTGTCCACTGCCGAGCTGGCCTCCGTTGCGTCCCGATGCCCCAAAGCCGACCCGATGCGCCTCCAGCAGGACGACATCCATCCCTGCTTCGGCCAGATGCAGCGCGGCCGACAGGCCTGTGTAACCGCCACCGACAATGCAAACATCGGCGCGAATATCGCCTTGTAGGGCAGGGAAAGGTGCCGTCTCGCTTGCGGTCGCGGCATACCAGCTGGCGGGGTAGTGGCCCTTGCGGTCGTTGGAATAGAGCAGGTTCAAGGCCATGGGATCACCTCATGCAGACGGGGCGCGCCGGAAGCTGCGGCGCGGGTGTTTGGGCTTTTTGCCGCGCGGGCGGCCTGGGGCGAGGGTCAGACGTTCAGCAGCAGGTGCTCGCGCTCCCAGGGGGAGATCACCTGCAGGAATTCCTCGTATTCGGTTCGTTTGACGATGCCATAGACGCGGGCGAATTCGGGACCGAGAACCTCGTGCAGCTTGGTGGCCTCGTCAAAGAGATCAAGCGCCTGGCCCATGACCTGTGGAATATCGCCATCGCCCTCATAGGCGTCGCCCTTGAACTGGCGGCGGGGGCGCTCCTCTTCGATGAGACCGAGGTATCCGCAGGCCAGCGACACGGCAATTCCAAGGTAGGGATTGCAGTCCATGCCCGCGAGACGGTTTTCCACGCGGCGCGCAGAGGGGCCAGACAGCGGTACGCGGATGCCCGTGGTGCGGTTGTCGCGGCCCCATTCCAGATTGATGGGCGCGGCATGATCCTTCACGTAACGGCGGTAGGAGTTCACGTAAGGTGCCATCACGGCGATACCTGCGGGCAGGTGGTTCTGAAGCCCCGCAATGAAGTGATAAAAGGCGTCGGTCTCGCCGCCTTGCGGACCGGAAAAAATGTTCTCTCCGGTCTCCATGTCGATGATCGAGTGGTGGATATGCATGGCCGAGCCGGGCTCATCCGCGATCGGTTTTGCCATGAAGGTGGCAAAACAATCGTGGCGCAGGGCAGCTTCGCGGATCAGGCGCTTGAAGTAGAAGACCTCATCCGCCAGTTTCACCGGATCGCCATGGCGCAGGTTGATTTCGAGCTGACCGGCGCCGCCTTCCTGGGTGATGCCGTCGATCTCGAACCCCTGCGCTTCGGCAAAGTCGTAGATATCGTCGATGACCGGGCCGAATTCGTCCACGGCTGTCATCGAATAGGCCTGCCGCGCGGCGGCAGGACGACCCGAGCGGCCCATCATCGGCTTGATCTCATGGGCGGGGTCCACGTTGCGGGCCACCAGGAAAAACTCCATCTCGGGCGCCACAACAGGTTTCCAGCCCTTGTCATGGTAAAGCTGCACGACCCGTTTCAGAACGTTGCGCGGCGAGCAGGCAATCGGGTTGCCGTCGCGGTCAAAGGCGTCGTGGATCACCTGCAGCGTCCAGTCACCGGTCCAGGGGGCCGCCGTGGCGGTGGACATGTCGGGATAAAGCGTCATGTCCTTTTCGATGAAACCATCCTCATCGGCGGCTTCGCCCCAGTCCCCGGTGATGGTCTGGTAAAAGATGCTGTCGGGCAGGTGGAAATAGTCCTGCTTTGCAAATTTGCTGGCCGGCACCGCCTTGCCTCGGGCGATGCCCGGCAGGTCCGAGATAATGCATTCAACCTCGTCGAGACGACGGCCCTCCAGGTAGGATTTTGCGGCGTCAGGAAGGGCGTCGAGCCAGGCGGACATCAGGTCCTCTCTTTCTTGAAAAACTCGGTCAGGAAGGTTGCGATTTCGGGGTTGTCTACGGGAGTGTTCAGACCTTTGGCTGCGCTGTCGAGGATAGGCTCCGGCACCACGCCGCGGCCGCGCTTCTTGATCAGCCCTTGTACAAAACCGTTCGAAAACTCAGGGTGCGGCTGCACGGTCCAGATGTGGTCGCCATAGGCCAGGATGCCATTCTCGCAGAAGTCATTGCCGGCCAGAACGCGGGCGCCCTCGGGGCGCTGGATCACCTGATCCTGATGCCAGGCGTTGAGCGTCAGCTCTTTGCCATCCTGTTCATAGGTCACATGGCCTACGACCCAGCCGCCCTCATACTTGGCAACGATGCCGCCAAGGGCCTGCGCAATGATCTGGTGGCCAAAGCAGATCCCGGCCAGAGGCTGTTTCTTGGCATCGATCTTGCGGATCAGATTTTCAAGCGGGGGGATCCAGTCATGGGGCTCATAGGCGCCGTGTTTGGATCCGGTGATCAGCCAGGCGTCTGCATCTTCGGGCCCATTGGGAAAGATGCCATCCACCACCGCCCAGGTTTCAAAGTCAAACCCGTTGCCGCCCAAAAGGGTGCGGAACATCTCATCATAGTCGCCCGAGCTTTCGATCAGGTCTTCGGGGGCATGGCCGGTTTGCAGAATGCCGATTTTCATAGGTCACCAATTTGATCAAATTCATCATAGCCGATGCGTTGTGCTCGGACAAGGGATCATACGGCCTCCAGCCAGGACAGCCAGTGGCCTTCCTTCGGGCGGGTTGCGAATTCGGCCAGTTCCTGCCGTTTTGTCATCACCAGATTGCGGATCGCTATTTTTGGCAGGATCCGGGCGATCAGCGGATCGCTTTCGAACAGGTCAATCGCTTCGGCCCAGGTGGGGGCAAGCTGCGGCAGCCCATTGATGTCATAGACATTGCCGCTTGAGGGGGCGGGGGGCTGCATCGCGTCCTCAATACCGACAAGGGCCGCACCTAGAACGGTGGCCAGCATCAGGTAGGGGTTGATGTCGCCGCCTGCCGCGCGGTGTTCGATCCGGCGCGCCTTGGGGCTGCCGCCGGGAATGCGGATTGCTGCGGTGCGGTTTTCATAGGCCCAGGCGGCGCTGGTGGGGGCATGGGCGCCGGGAATGAGCCTGTCGTAGGAGTTCCCATGGGGCGCAAAGATCAGCGTGCTGGCGGGCATCGCGGCGATACAGCCAGCGACGGCGCTCAGCAGCAGATTGGAGCCTTTCTCGGTGCCGTCGTCAAAGACGTTGTTGCCTGCTTCATCCACCACCGAGAAATGAACATGCATGCCGTTGCCAGCTTCCTCAGCATAGGGTTTGGCCATGAAGGTGGCGGCAAACCCGTGTTTGCGCGCCAATCCTTTGACCAAGGCCTTGAACAGCCAGGCATCATCGGCGCAGCGCATGGCGTCCTGATGGTCGAGGTTGATCTCGAACTGGCCCAGTCCGGCTTCGGAAATGGCGTCTTTTGCCGGGATGCCCATTGCCTCGGCGCCTTCATAGACGTCGGAAAAGAAGGCATCAAAGGCATCTAGTTCGGCGACCGAGAGGACAGATTGTTGATCCAGCTCTCGCCCGGTAAGGGGATCGATGGGCGGTCCGGGCTGGGCGCCGCCATCATCCACGAGGTTGAACTCCATCTCGGTGGCGGCAACGACTTTCCAGCCGCGCGCGGCGTAGCGCCCCAGAACCTCTGCCAGCACCTGACGGGGATCGCCGAGGAAGGGCGTGCCATCCTCCAGAACCATGGTCATGGGAATGAGCGCCGAAGGCGTGCTCAGCCATGGCATGGGAACCGCGCCGCGGTCGGTGGGCAGCAAAACACCATCGGCATCGCCGGTTTCAAACACCAGCGGGCTATCGACGATGTCGCGGCCCCAGATATCAACGTTGAGCACCGAGACGGGCATGCGCGCGGTGCCATCCTCCAGATTGCGGGCAAGGCTTGCAGGCATGCGCTTCCCGCGCATCTGCCCGTTCATGTCACAAGCGGCAATGCGAACGGTTCTGAGGCCTGAGAGGTCCATGAGTGGCTCCATTGTTGGTGCTGATAGTTCTACCCGAGCCAATGAAAGACGCAATCAAAATTTGATCAAAAATTGTCGCAGCCGGATCTGCGCACAAAAAATGGCCCCCGAAGGAGCCAATTTTTGTTGCTGCGCAAGAGGCGAAATCAGCGGATAAGATTTGGCCTCAGACGCATTTTTGTCCGGCGTTCCTGCGGGATGTGGCGGTTCAGCCTTTTGTTCACGAGGCCAAACAGCCCTATGATCAAAAGCGTCAGCAGGATGAAGTAGAAGGCCAGAATCGGGTAGGGGATGAAGGGGTTGAAGGTCTTGTCCGCAAAGTAATTCGCGTAGTAGAGGGCATCGCCCTTTTGCCGCCATGCGGGAAAGCCGGAAAAGAAAACCAGCGTGGTCGCGTGAAAGAGGAAGATCGCCTCATTCGTGTAAGAGGGCCATGCCAGCCGCATCATCGTCGGCCACATGATCCGCCGGAACCGGTGCCAGCCCGACAGGCCATAGGCATCCGCCGCCTCGATGTCTCCCTTGGGGATGGAGCGCAGCGCGCCATAAAAGATTTCGGCGCTATAGGCTGAGGTGTTGAGGAACAGAACCACCAGCGCGCCAAGCCAGGCTGACGAAAACGCATCAAGGATGGGGGAAATACCCTTCAGCTCCAGGAACAGGAAGTAGGCAAAGAAGAACTGGATAAAGAGCGGCGAGCCACGGAATACAAAGATGAACCACTCGGCCGGTTTGCGCCACAGCGCGGAGGGGGAGTTTTTCGCCACTGCCAGAAGGTTGGCAAAAAAGAACCCGCTCAGCACCGCGAGGGTGCCAAAGTAGATGTTCCAGATCATCCCCGATCCGATCAGGGTGAAATGCTCGCACAAGGTGAAGTCACTGCGTGGCAGCAGGCGCTCCCCATATCCGAGCGAGCGGAAGGCGTAGGCACCTATGGTCTCGATACAGCTCATGCCGCTTTCCTTTGCGCTTCGCCGCCGATGGTGGCCTGCCCGTGTGACAGCCGCGCCGAGATCCGGGCCAGGACCACCTCCGAGACTTTTGTGAAGGCGAGGTAGAAGACCAAGAGCGCCAGAAAGTACCACATGCGCCAGTCGCCGTGCGGGTATTCTGTGAATTTGGCGGTCTTGCTGCCACCGAGCTCGCGCGCCCAATAGACGATATCCTCGACGCCAAGAAGGAACAAAAGCGGCGTCGCTTTGATCAGCACCATCCAGAGGTTCGACAGGCCCGGCAACGCATAGGTCCACATCTGCGGCACGGTTATACGCCAGAACGCCTGGCGCCGGGTCATGCCATAGGCCTCGGCTGTTTCGATCTGCGCCCGAGGAACCGCGGTCATGGCGCCGTGCAGAACGTTCGCCGCAAAGGCGCCAAACACGATGGCAAAGGTCACCACCGCAAGGGTAAAGCCGTAGATCTCATGGATCCACTGCGGCGAGGTGCCAAGCGGCATCTTGGCGATGTCACAGACCAGAAAATCGCTGCCCTGGCGGATCGGCTGATCCCAATCAGGGCATTTGACCTTGTGGCGCAGCCATTCGATGCCTTGATCCAATGCGATCACGAAGAAGAGGAAGAAGGCGATGTCCGGCACGCCGCGCACGATGGCGATGTATCCCTTGCCAAACCACGACAGCGGCAGGACATGAGAGCGCGCCGCGATGGCGCCGCCGAAACCGAACAACAGGGCCAAAGGCGCCGTGATGGCCAGCAGCAAAAGGACCGTTCCGAACGCGAGGTAGAACCCCATGTGCTTTCCGGTGGTCAGGTAACAGGATAGCCATTGCAGGCCTTCCAGGCTGGCCGGGTCTGAGCAATAGGAAAAGATGGCTGACCTCGTCGTCTATGTCACCCGCATTTGACCTTGTGCTGGCCTTTTCGTGCGCGCAACGGGGATAATGCAGCAAAGGGGAGCAGTGCCCCCCTTTGCCTATGGTTGGAAAGGGTAGGCCGGGCTTACCAGGTGCCGCCCACTTCCCATTTGGTGATCAGCGCATTCAGGCTACCATCTTCTTTCATCGAGGTGATGGCCGCGTCGAACTTTCCGCGCAGCTCGTCATCGCTTTCGCGGAAGGCCATGCCGATGCCGCCGCCGAGCGGCACGTCGTCGCCAACGAACATCAGGTCAGAGCCTTCGACCTGCGGCTCCAGGAAGTCCTTGTCGGCCAGCACCGCATCGGCTTCGCCAGAGACAACAGCGGCGATGGTTTCATCCGGGGTCGGGTATTCGACGAGGGTCGCGCCGGTGTCGACCACATGGTTGGCCTGGATGGTCGCGGTCTGCGCGGCGATGATGCCGCCAGCGAGGTCCACATCGGCAGACATTGCTGCATAGGCAGAGGGCGACGGCGGGGTGTAGCCTTGGGTGAAGTCGACGACTTCTTCACGCTCTGCGGTGATCGACATGCCCGCGATGATCGCGTCATAGTTGCCCGAGGTCAGGTTGGGGATGATCGAATCCCAGTCGTTGGTCACCCACTCGCAGTTCAGGCTTGCGCGCTTGCACAGCTCGTCGCCCAGCTCGCGCTCGAACCCATCGACTTCACCTTTGTCGTTGATGAAGTTGTAGGGAGGGTAGGCGCCCTCGGTGCCAAGACGCACGGTGTCTGCCAGCGCGACGCCCGCGGTCAGGGCCAGGGCAGCGGTGCCGAGAAGAATGGATTTCATGAGTATACTCCCGTTTGGTTGGTTTTTTGATTGGTTCTAGCGTTTGGTCGAAGAGAGGAACCCGCGCAGACGTTCCGAGCGGGTGTTGCCAAAGACCTCTTCCGGCGGGCCTTGCTCTTCGATCAACCCCTGATGCAGGAAGACCACGTGGTCAGACACATCAGCGGCCATGTTCATGTCGTGGGTCACGATCATCATGGTGCGGCCTTCGGCGGCCAGGTCTTTGATAACCTTGACAACTTCCTGTTCAAGCTCAGGGTCGAGCGCCGAAGTGGGCTCGTCGAACAACAGGGCTTCGGGCTCCATGCACAGGGCCCGGGCGATGGCGGCACGCTGCTGCTGACCGCCTGAAAGCTGGGCTGGGTAGGCATCGCATTTGTCGCCGATTCCAACTTTTTCGAGATACTTGCGCGCGGCGGCTTCGACCTCGGCGCGGTCGCGTTTCAGGACCGTCAGCGGCGCTTCCATGACGTTCTGCAGGATGGTCATATGCGCCCACAGATTGAACTGCTGGAACACCATCGACAAGTTGGTGCGAATGCGCAGCACCTGTTTCGGGTCGGCTGGGCGGCGGTTTTGGCCGGTGCCGACCCATTTGATCGGTTCGCCCTTGAAGAGGATCTCACCCTGTTGGCTGTCCTCCAGCAGATTGCAGCAGCGCAGAAGCGTGGATTTGCCAGAGCCGGAGGAGCCGATCAACGACACGACCGAGCCGCGTGGAGCCGTGATGTCAACGCCCTTGATGACCTCCAGTTCGCCATAGGATTTATGCAGGCCACGGATCTCCAGTACGGGTGTGGTCTCGGCCTTCGGCGCTGTGTCGGTCATGAGGGCGGTCAAGGTGTCCATCGTCCAGTTGGTAAAATTCCGTCTTATTGGACCCAAAAAAAGGCGGAATGCAATGCGCAAACCGTCAGATCCCGGTTTGAACCCTGCGAAACGGCTGACACTGCTTCCAAAACGGACGCAGCTTCAGGCGTTTTCGCGCGCCCGGATCTTTTGACCTGTCAAAACCGGACCGGGAGGAGTCGGAACAGCCAGATAGTCGGCCATGGGGATTGCGACGAGTCCCTTCAGGTGAAGGGTTTTGGCGGTCTGTGCATCAAGGGATAGGATGGCCTGCTCAAGAGCCTTAAAGAGCGGTGCCGGGTCATTCCCCAGAGCGGTGATAAAGGGCAGTCCAGGCGTATTCCCGGTGCGATCTACCACTTCGAGGTCAGCGGCAAAGGCGTCATACTTCTGGATCATATTCCAGGACAGGACGTCGATACTGGCGAAATCGGCGCGGCCATCCGCGACCGCCTCGGCCGAGGCTTGGTGGCTGCCGGTTTCAATGAGGCTTCCGGGCAAGAGGCCTGCATCCTGCATATGGATCAGCGGGCCCGCCCAACCCGATTGGGACAGGCTGTCGTTATAGGCAAAGGCTTTGCCGTCAAATCCCTGCAGCCCGCTGCCGCTGCCTTTGCGCGCGACAAATACGCTATGGTAGTACCCCGGCGGGCAGCCTTCGTGGCCGTAGTCAGGTGTTCCGACAAGCTGGACCTCCCCGTAGAGGCGCGTGCGCAGGGGGCAACCGCAGGTCTGTCCAAGGACAAGGTCCTTGGCCGTCCATGCGTCCCATGCGTCTTTTGTGCGATCGAGCGCTTGAGGAAGATCTTTGAAGGCGCCCTCAAGGGCGGTGCGAATGGCCTTCCAAAGCCGATCATTTGCCTCGGCGGTCTCGGGTCGGTCATACATTCCAAGGTAGGCGATCATAGCGCGGCCTCTGCACGTTGTCGCGCCAGGGCGCTGTCTCGATCATTAACGCCAAGCAGGCTGGCAGAGAGCCGCAGCAGGCTGTCTTCGCTTGCGTCGCGTTTTCCGTCGGCCAGAACAACCTGCCACAAGGCCTCGATCACGGCGGTCCGATCCTCATAGCGCACGGCATCCTTGATCGCGCGGGTAAAGCGCACCGTGTCTGGCGCTTCTGCCTCCATCGCTTCTGCCTCTTCACGCAGGATGATCGCACCGCCCATGTCCAGCCCGTAACGGGACTGGTTGATCCGGTCGATCCGGTCCTTCTCTACGTCGGAATAATTGTGGTCCGATCGCGCCACCCGCACCAGAAGAGCGCATAACGCAAGGCGGGCATCGGTATCGTTCAAGGGCGTTTCAGCCGGAGACAGCAGGCGGTTCAAAATGTCACGGAACTTCATTTTGCATCCTCCCGCTCCGGAGCAAGCTTTTGCAGGGCACGCTCTCGTGCGGCCTGGCTGTCGGCATAGGACAGGCCCATGGCCTTGCGCGCATCTTCGACGATCTTGACTTCGCCCTCATGTTCGTTGCCGTCGGCCAGAACTACTTCCCACAGGGCATCCAGCGCAGCCAGACGTTCCTCAAGCCCGGTGGTTTCCCGGATCAGGCGACCGAATGTATCGGTCTCGGGCGCGGCGGCATGCAGCTTTTCGCAATTGGCGCGAACCTTTGCGGCCTCAATCGCATTGTGCTGGTAAAGCCGCGCCAGGATTCGGTCGATCAGACTGATCTCCTCCAGCTGATAGTCCCGGTCGGATTGCGCGACGCGCACCATCAATGCGCCAAGCGCCAGCTCGGCATCAGGGTCCGGCAGGGCCGGGGGCTGTGGCGGGCGGAAGGCCTGGAAAAACTTTTTCAGCATAAGGTCAGATTACCCTGCAAATGAACAGCGGCCAACGGCGATCAGCCGTCATAGCCTTCGATGATCTCCATATCCCCGGTCGAGACCGGATCGCGCAGGGCCTTGGCATCCTGATAGGCGACGGAATCATAACAGGCCTTGGCGGTCTCGAAATCCTTGAACTCGATCACAACAGTGCGGGCGCGCATCTGGCCTTCACGCACCTCCTTGGGTCCACCGCGGACCAGGAACTTGGCACCATATTCCGCAAAAGGGGCCGCATTCGCTGCGACGTAGTCCTTGTACCGCTCCATGTCGTCAACATCGACATGGGCCACCCAATATCCTTTTGGCATACGGAATCCTTTTTTGTTTTTCGCCAAGCTGAAACAGGACGCGCGCAAAGACAATGGCCGGCTTTGGCGGATTTTCCCCGTTCCCTCTCTCAAAATCTCAAAAATACGTCAGAAAAAGCAAGCAAATTCAATGGAAGCCGCCCGCGCCTGGGGGCGGGCGGCTTTGTTTTGGTTGTCAGCCTATCTCGGAAAGACGGGCGAGCGCCTCTTTGATCTTGGTCTCTTCCTCTTCGCGCGCGGCCAGGTTTTCGCGCGCTTCTTCCACCACCTCATCCGGGGCGGAGGCGACGAATTTGGGGTTGTTCAAACGGCCCCGCAGCCCCCCCAGTTCCTTGGCCAGCTTACCAAGGGTCTTTTCCAGGCGCGCCTTTTCCTCGTCGATGTCGATGATATCGGCGAGCGGCAGCCCAAAAGAGGCACCGGGCGCCGAGATCGATACACAGCCCTTGGGCAGCGCGTCCACCTTGGTCAGGCTATCGATACGGGCAAGCCGTTTGATCAGCGCCTCGTTGCGGTCCCAGGCGGTCAGGGCGGCAGCGTCGATTTCGGTCACCAGCATGGCCACTTTCAGGCCTGCAGGCACATGCATCTGGGCGCGGGCAGAGCGGGTGTTTTCGATCACTGAAATGACCCAGTTGATTTCCCGGTCGGCCTCGGCATTGACCAGATCGGCGGCGGTGTAGGTGGGCCAATCGGCGTGCACCAGCATCTTGGCGCGGGAGCCGGTCTGCCCCCACAGCTCTTCGGTGATGAAGGGCATGATGGGGTGCAAAAGGATCAGACACTGATCCATCACCCAGCGCATGGTCTCGCGGGTCTCGGCCTGGGCGGCGGTGTCTTCGCCCTGGAGCAGCGGTTTGGACAGCTCCACATACCAGTCGCAGACCTTGCCCCAGACAAAGGCATAGAGCGCCTGCGCTGCGTCGTTGAAACGGAAAGCCTCCATTGCGGCATCCACCTCTTCGCGCACGCGGGCGGTCTCGCCGATGATCCAGGCGTTGACGGCCTGCGCGGGTTTCAGATCGGCCACACCGCTCTGCGGCACCGCATCGGTGAAGACCTCGTTCATCTCGGCAAAGCGCACGGCGTTCCACAGTTTGGTGCCAAAGTTCCGGTAGCCCGCGATGCGCTGCATATCCAGCTTCAGCACGCCGCCAAGGGAGGCCATGGCCGCATTGGTGAACCGCAGCGCGTCGGCACCGTATTCATCGATGATGTCCAGTGGGTCGATCACGTTGCCGGTGGATTTCGACATCTTCTTGCCCTTGGCGTCGCGCACGAGGCCATGCAGGTAGACGGTGTCGAACGGGACCTGATCCACGACGGCGAGCTGCATCATCATCATGCGCGCCACCCAGAAGAAAAGGATGTCCTGTCCGGTGACCAGCGTGGAGGTCGGGAAGTATTTTTTCAGCTCCTCGGTATCCTCGGGCCAGCCTAGCGTGCCGATGGGCCAAAGGCCGGAAGAGAACCAGGTGTCGAGCACATCGGGGTCGCGACGTAGTCCGACGAAACATGGAATTTCGGCACTTGCATGCGTGTATTCCCAAGTCTCGCCAGGTATTCCGCTGGTTGCAAATCCGATTTCGGCTCTGAGACCGAGTTTGCCATTATAAAATTCTGTTGCGAGACACAGAGCTTCTTCAGGACTGGAGGCACAGAATTGTTTGGCCTTGTCGGAGCCGTGCCCCGTTACGGTCCTTTCGCTCGGTCCAAACCAAACGGGAATCTGGTGGCCCCACCACAGTTGACGGGAGATACACCAGGGTTCGATGTTTTCCAGCCAGTGGTAATAGGTCTTTTCCCCGCTTTCCGGCAGGATCTTTACGGTGCCGTCTTTCACCGCCTCAAGCGCCGGGCCGACGACCTTTTCGGCATCCACGAACCACTGGTCGGTTAGCATCGGTTCGATCACGACTTTGGAACGGTCCCCAAAGGGCTGCATGATCGGCTTGTTCTCGACCAGCGGCACCAGGGTTTCGACCTCGTTGCCGTCCTCGTCCTTGGCGGTCTCCTTGACCATCACGGCGAGGCCCTCGGCAGTGATCTGCTCCACCACCTTTTTGCGCGCTTCAAACCGGTCAAGGCCCCGCAGGTCTTCGGGAACGAGATTAATTTGGTCAATCTCGTTTTCTGAGAATGATGCGCCTTGGTCGACGTAGTCTTGCGAAATTGCGAGAGCAATAATTGCCGCCTCGGCATATGGCGCGCCGTCTGCGCGCATCGCGCCCTTGGTGTCCATCAGGCGGTACATCGGAATGCCGCCGCGTTTCGCGACCTGATAGTCGTTGAAGTCATGGGCGCCGGTGATCTTCACCGCGCCCGAGCCAAAGTCGGGATCGGGGTATTCATCGGTGATGATCGGGATCAGGCGGCGGTGTTCCTTGGGGCCGACGGGGATTTCGACCAGCTTGCCCACGATGGGGGCATAGCGCGCGTCATCGGGATGCACGGCAACCGCACCATCGCCCAGCATGGTTTCGGGCCGGGTGGTGGCGATGGAGATGTAATCGCGCTCCTCCTCCAGCGTGACGTTCCCGTCTTCGTCCTTTTCGACGTAGGTATAGGTGGCACCACCGGCCAGCGGGTATTTGAAGTGCCACATGTGGCCCGCGACCTCGATATTCTCCACCTCAAGGTCAGAGATTGCAGTCTCGAAATGCGGGTCCCAGTTCACCAGCCGCTTGCCGCGATAGATGAGGCCCTTGTTGTACATATCCACGAAAACCTTGATGACAGCGTCGTGGAAATTGCCCTCTTCACCCTCGGGGGCACCGGGGGCGCCGGACATGGTGAAGGCGTTGCGCGACCAGTCACAGGAGGCGCCAAGGCGTTTGAGCTGATTGACGATGGTGCCGCCAGACTGGCTTTTCCACTCCCAGACTTTTTCTAGGAAAGCTTCACGCCCCAGTTCAGCGCGCGAGGGCTGCTGGTTTTTCGCAAGTTCGCGCTCCACCACCATCTGGGTGGCGATGCCCGCATGGTCTTGCCCCGGCTGCCAAAGCGTGTCGAACCCCTGCATGCGTTTCCAGCGGATCAGGATGTCCTGCAGCGTGTTGTTAAAGGCGTGGCCCATGTGCAGAACGCCGGTGACATTGGGCGGCGGGATCATGATGCAATAGGTGGAGGCCTCGGGCTTGGCATTTGCGCCGGCCTTGAAGCAACCGGCCTTTTCCCAGGCGTCATAAAGGCGGCTTTCCGCCTCGGCTGCGTTGAATGTCTTTTCCATCGCCATCGGTTTGGTCCTGCGTGCGTGTCATTTCGGATCGCTCCCTCCCTTACAGAAGGGGGCGGCAAAGGGAAAGTGGGAAGGCAAAACGGCACAAAGGATCGCAACGGTAACGCGGGCTTAACGGGTGGCGGGTAGTCTGATTCATGAAGAGAACAGCGGGCCCATCCCTCCTCCCGCAATTCACTAAGCCGCCCGGCCGGGCTTTGATGCGGGAAACTGCAAAGTTGGCCGGGCGCACTATTTCCCAGCGTTTTGAAGGCTCTTGTTGAGGCTCTGCTGCCCTAGCCGCGCGCGCCGCTGCGGTCCAGTTTTGTGGCCAGATGGATCAGGCTTTCCGAAGATCGCACTCCGCGCGCTTCGCCGATGCGATCGATGGTTTCATCCAGCTCATCCGTAGTCTGTGCCACCACCTGCGCCAAAAGGTCGAACCGCCCCGACGTGGTATGGACGATCTCAACCCCCGGCAGGCCGCGCAACCGGGCCAAAACCTCGGGGCCGCTGCGTGGCTCGATCGAAATCAGCACCGTGGCCTGTAGGGGCGGGCGCACGGCGGGCGACAGTTTCAGCGTATAGCCCGAGATCACGCCAAGGGTCTCCAGCCGTTCGATCCGGGTTTGCACCGTGGTGCGCGCCAGCCCCAGGTGCCGGGCAAGCTCGGCGACGGATCTGCGGGCATTGTCCCGCAAGAGCGTAAGAAGCTGTCGGTCTGTTTCGTCGATTTGCACTGGCGGCCTTTCGAAGTGACGGAAGTTTCCGTCACTATATGAAAAGTGACGAGGGAAATCGACGTGGAAAAGGGTGAAACTGACAAAAACACCGCAAACACGTACTGACTATCCAACCGAGGTCCCGTTTTCGATGCAGCATATCCCCCCGCTCTGGCTTGACCCTGAAACCCACCTTGCGCGCCGCGCCCCGGATCATCCGATCCTCTATTTTGCGCCGCAGGTGTTGCATCAGACGGCGGAGCGGTTTCTGCGTGGCTTTCCGGGACTGGTGACCTATGCGGTCAAGGCCAACCCGCATCCGGCGGTGCTCTCCAACCTGGTGGCAGCGGGTGTCTCGGCCTTTGATGTGGCCTCGCCCGCTGAAATGGAGGCGGTGCGTACGGCCAGTACGGATGCGGTGATGCACTACAACAACCCGGTTCGCTCAGAGGCGGAAATTGCCGCCGGGATCGCGCACGGGGTTGCCAGCTGGTCGGTGGATGACGCCAGCGAGCTGGACAAGCTGCGCGATGTGCCGAGGGCCTGCGAGATTGCGGTGCGTTTTGCCCTGCCGGTTGCGGGCGCGGCCTATGATTTCGGCAGCAAATTCGGTGCAACCCCGGAAGAGGCGGTGGAATTGTTGAAAGCCGTGGCCGCGATGGGCTGGACGCCTGCCTTGTGTTTCCATCCCGGCACGCAATGCGAAGATGCTGCGGCCTGGGTCGAATATGTCCATGCGGCGCGCCGGATCGTCGCTTTGGCCGGAGTCAAAGTGGAGCGGCTCAACGTAGGCGGCGGCTTTGCAGCCAACCGAAACGGCACCGCGCCGGATCTGGAAAGTGTCTTTGCCACGATTGGCGCCGCCGTGCGAGAGGCGTTCGGCGACGATGCGCCTCAGCTGATTTGTGAGCCGGGCCGGGCCATGGTCTCCGAAGCCTTTACGCTTGCCGCCCGCATCAAGGGGCTGCGCAAGGAGGGCGAGGTGGTCTACCTCAACGACGGGATCTATGGCGGCCTTGTCGACATCCGCGACATGGGCCTGCCGGGGCGTGTCGAGGTGGTCAGCGCCGACGGGCAGCATAGGTCTGCAGCGCGCAAACCCCGCATTGTCTTTGGTCCCACCTGCGACAGTCTGGATCGTTTGCCGGATGGCCTGCCGCTGCCCGAAGACAGCAAGATCGGCGACTATGTGCTCTTTCCCGGTCTTGGTGCCTATTCTTCGGCCATGAGCACGCAGTTCAACGGCTACGGGCTCTCTGATGTGGCGACGGTGATCTCGCTCTCTGGACAAGCTGGCCGCGCAGGCTAATGTCGGCCCCAAAGCAAGCACCACGCGCGCGGAGGGGAAGAGCATGCAGAAATTCGGGAAAAGCCAGCCAGTCAAACGCACCGAAGATGTCCGGTTTTTGACCGGTCACGGGCAATATATCGAGGATGCGGCACCAAAAGGCGCGCTGCGGACATGGGTCCTGCGCAGCCCGGTGGCCCATGGGGTGATCACTACCCTCAATGTTGACGATGCCCGCGCGGCGGATGGCGTGCATATGGTCGTGACCTATCAGGATTTTGTTGAGGCCGGATATGACACTGGCATCGACGGGATCCTGATCAAGAACCGGGACGGCAGCAGCGCCTCTGCGCCGCATCGTCCGATGCTGGCCCATGACCGCGTGCGTCACGTGGGGGAGCCGATTGCCGTGGTTGTGGCTGATACCCTTGATCAGGCGCGCGATGCCGGTGAGATGATTGAATTGGATATTGACGATCTGCCGGTAAAACTCGACATCGCGCCGGGCGGCGAGCCTTTGCATCCTGATGTGCCCGACAACCGCGCCTTTGACTGGGGCATTGGCGATGAGGCGGCTACTGAAGAAGCCTTTGCCAAGGCGGCACACACTGTGTCGCTGCAGGTTGATGACAACCGCATCATCGTCAATTCGATGGAGCCGCGCGGCTGTTTTGCCGATTGGCGCGATGCGCGTCTTCACTTTACCTTTGGCGGGCAGGGCGTTTGGGGCGTCAAAGCCAACCTTGCCAAGAAACTGTGCCTTGATGAAGAGCAGGTTCATGTCGTCACGCCAGACGTGGGCGGCGGCTTTGGTATGAAGGCGCAGCCCTACCCGGAGTATTACGCCGTGGCTCATGCGGCGATGGTTCTGGGACGTCCGGTTCTGTGGATGGGGGACCGCTCCGAATCCATGCTGTCCGACAATGGCGGGCGCGATCTGACGTCACTGGCTGAGATGGCCTTTGATGAAAACCTGAAAATCACCGCCTACCGTGTTCAGACTCAGTGCAACCTCGGGGCCTATAATGCACCCTTCGGGCAGATCATCCAGACCACGCTGTTCAGCCGGGTCCTGACGGGCGTTTATGACATCAAGACCGCCTGGCTGCGCTCTGAGGGGATCTACACCAACACAACGCAGGTGGATGCCTATCGCGGGGCAGGGCGCCCCGAGGCGATCTATGTGCTGGAGCGGGTGATGGACCGCGCCGCGCGCGAGCTGGGTGTGGATCCGCTTGAGCTGCGCCGCCGCAACTTTATCGCGCCCGATGCCTTTCCTTACGCGACTGTTGTGGGGGAAAGCTACGATGTGGGCGACTTCAACCGGGTGCTGGACCGCGCCGCCGAAGAGGCGGATCTTGCAGGCTATGAAACCCGCAAGGCGGCGGATGCCGCCAAGGGCCTGCTGCGCGGCGTGGGGCTTTGTTACTATATCGAAAGCATTTTGGGCGATCCTTCGGAAGGCGCGGAAGTGGAGTTTCTGGAGGACGGCCGGGTGAACATCTATGTCGGCACGCAAAGCAACGGTCAGGGGCATGAAACCGTTTATGCTCAGTTCCTTGCCGATCAGACCGGCATCCCGGCAGAGCAGATTACCGTGGTGCAGGGCGACAGTGACCGGATCGCGCGCGGCGGCGGCACGGGCGGATCGCGCTCGGTAACGACGCAGGCCAATGCGACCTTGGCGACAGTGGACGCGATAATTGCGGCCTTCACGCCCTTCCTGGCAGAGGAAATGGGCGTCGAGGAAGACGCCGTCGACTTTGATGGCGAGACATTCCGCGCGCCGGGCTCCAACTTGACCCCGACCTTTGTCGAAGCAGCCGAGATGGCCCGCGCGCAAGGGCGCACCGATCTGCTGCGTCACGCGGCGCGGGCCACGCTGCCGGGGCGTTCCTATCCGAACGGGGCCCATATCTGCGAGGTGGTTATCGACCCCGAAACCGGATCGTCACAGGTGGATCGCTATACGGTGGTTGATGACTTTGGCAATCTGATTAACCCGGCTCTGGCCGAGGGACAGGTGCATGGCGGCGTTGCCCAGGGGCTGGGGCAGGCCATGCTGGAACGGGTTGTCTACGACAGCGAGGGGCAACTGCTCACGGCATCGTTCATGGACTATGCCATGCCGAGGGCCTCTGATGTGCCCATGATGGGATTTGCGACAGAAGCCGTCCCCTCCACCCAGAACCCGATGGGGATGAAGGGCTGTGGAGAGGCCGGAACGGTGGGCGCCATGGCGGCGGTTGCCAACGCGGTGCAGGATGCGGTCTGGGTGCGCGGCGTGCGCCAGATGGACATGCCGTTCACACCGCTGAGACTATGGGAAGTACTGCAGGATGACACTATCGCGGCTGAGTAAACGTCTGCTTGGATGGCTCGGACGGCCTTTGCGGTCCGAGCACTCCGGTGAGACCGCGATGCGCGGGCCGCAGGCCCATGTGATCATTCTGGATGGCACCATGACCTCCCTGCGGCCCGGCCATGAATCTCATGCCGGACAAGCCTATCAGCTTTGCCGCGAAATGGGGCCACAGGTGTCTGTTTTCTATGAATGCGGTGTGCAGTGGAACGGCTGGTCCAGCGCCCGCGACGTGATCGTCGGCAAGGGCATCAACCGGCAGATCCGTCGCGCCTATGGCTATCTTGCCTCACGCTATCGGCCCGGCGACAGCATCTACCTGATTGGCTACAGCCGCGGCGCCTATGCGGTGCGATCATTGGCCGGAGTGATCGGTGAGGTTGGCCTTTTGCGCCCCGAACACGCGACCGAGCGCAACATCCGCACCGCTTATCGCCACTATCAGGAAGGGTTGGATCCCGAGGTGGCCCGCGCCTTTCACGATGCCTATTGCCATGGCGAGACCCGGATCGAGATGATCGGCGTTTGGGACACGGTCAAGGCGCTGGGCTTTCGTCTGCCGATCCTGTGGCGCTGGGCCAAGGATCCGCATGGGTTTCACAACGACAAGCTGGGCCCCCATGTGAAGAATGGCTATCACGCCCTCGCGCTGGATGAGACGCGTGATGTTTTTGCACCGGTCCTGTGGTCCTGTGAGGATGATTTTAATGGCCGGGTCGAACAGATGTGGTTCCGAGGCGCCCACGGGGATGTGGGCGGTCAGCTCGGCGGCAACGAAGAGGCCCGCCCGCTTGCCAATCTCTCGCTCGTCTGGATGCTCGAAAAGGCCGAGGACTGCGGCCTGCCGCTGCCGCAGGACTGGCGGATGCGGTTCCATGTGGATCCCGGTGCCCCCTCTGTAGGAACCTGGCGGGGATGGGGCAAGATCTTTGTCCTGCGCAGCAGGCGACGTGTTGGGCAAGACCCCAGTGAGCGGCTGCACAGCAGCGCCAAGGGCTATGTGATCAGGGAACCGCGATCGGCCTGGCGCATGTTCTGGCCTTCCCGCGCCGCGCGCTGAAACGCAAAGGCGAATCCGTCTAGCTCTTTGGCGTCGGAAGCTTCATCACGATGCAGGTGGTTGATCCGGTGGCATAAAGCTTGCCATCCTCGACGCCGCGGATCTCTCCGTGGGCAATGCCGGTGGAGCGGCCCACATGATCTGTCACGCCAATGCAGTCCACCGTCATCCCCAGGGGGATCGAGCGCAGGATGTTGATCTTGTATTCCAGCGTTGTATAGGCCGAGCCCTTGGGCACGCGAGTCATCACCGCGCAGGCCATGGCGCTGTCCAGAAGGGTGCCGTACCAGCCGCCGTGCACCGTGCCCATAGGATTGGTGTAGGAAAACTCAGGCGTGCCCCGGAACACCGCGCGCCCTTCGCTGACCTCATGGAGCTTGTAGCCGAGCTGCGCTCCGATGGGCGGGCCGGGTAGCTTTCCATCCAGAATGCCTTGCATGAACTCAAGGCCGGAATACTGGATGATCTCTTCCAGCGGCAAAAGATCGGCCGGAGACTGTGCTGTGACCATGATACGCCTCATCAAATTACACTGCCCGGCGAGGGAGCCGGGCAGTGACAGTTCCAATTTGGAATGAGGCTATGGGCGCGGCGGCGCGCCAGCAAGTCTTACGCGACGTTCTCGAGCGAGACCTTGGGCGTGACGCCAAGGGCAAAGCAGACATCGCGGGTCAGCTCGGGCCGGTTCAGCGTGTAGAAATGCAGCTTTTCGACACCGCCCTCCAGCAGTTCTGTGCACAGCTCACTGCACATGGCCGTAGCCAGAAGATCGGCGCGATCATCGCGCAGCGCCTTTTCAAACGCGTCCTCGACCCAAGCAGGGATCTTGGTGCCGCATCGGCGGGCAAAGTTGCGCGCGCCTTTCCAGTTCTCGATCGGCAGAATGCCGGGGGTCAGTTTGGAGCCGTCAATCCCGGCCTTTTCGCAGGCGTCGCGGAAGCGGAAGAAGGTTTCCGCCTCAAAAAAGAACTGTGTCAGAGCCTCATCCGCGCCCGCGTCCAGCTTGCGCTTGAGCCAGTCCACATCGGCCTGGGCCGTAGCGGCTTCGGGGTGCTGATCGGGGTAGGCGCCAACACGGATGGTGAACTTGCCAGTCTCTGCCAGCGCCTCGATCAGCTCGACGGAAGTGGCAAAGCCGTCCGGGTGGGGCGTGAACTGGCCTGCGCCCTTGGGCGGATCGCCCCGCAGAGCGACGATCTCGGATACGCCTGCCTCGGCAAAACGGTCAGCGATTTCAAGGGTTTCCGCTTTTGTGGCCTGCACGCAGGTCAGATGCGCCGCCACGTTGAGGCCGGAGGATTTGTGCAGGGTGGCCACCGCATCGCGGGTCAGATCACGGGTGGTGCCGCCTGCGCCATAGGTCACCGAGACAAAGCGCGGATCAAGCGGCGCGAGCGTCTGCACCGTGTCCCACAGGCGGAAGGAGGCTTCCAGCGACTGCGGGGGAAAGAACTCAAAAGAGATGTCAGGGGTCTTCATTTACGGGATCTCCGACTGATTTGACCTCTTGTTGCATAGCTCGCATTGTGAAACAAACTCATAATTCTCAAGAACAACATGAGCGACGC
Source organism: Pseudophaeobacter sp. (assembly GCA_027019165.1). GTDB lineage: Bacteria > Pseudomonadota > Alphaproteobacteria > Rhodobacterales > Rhodobacteraceae > Phycobacter. Next base: position 266,657 of record JALUXC010000024.1, on the reverse strand, counting down.
GATAGAATGCATCTCGAATTTCGTCATCTTCGAACGATCAAGGCCATTCACGAGGCGGGTGGTCTTGCCCGCGCGGCCGAACAGCTCAACATCACGCAAAGCGCCCTCAGCCATCAGATCAAGGGGTTGGAGGATCAGGCGGGGGTTGAGCTGTTCCTGCGCCGCTCCAAGCCGATGAAACTCTCGGCGGCGGGTCTGCGGCTGCTCAGGCTGGCCGAGCAGGTGCTGCCCCAGGTCGAGGCGGCGCAGGCTGAGTTTTCGAGCCTGCGCGATGGGCACGCGGGGCGGATGCATATCGCCATCGAATGCCACGCCTGCTTCGAGTGGCTGTTCCCTGTGCTTGAGGCCTTTCGCAAAAGCTGGTCGGATGTGGATGTGGACATCCGGCCCGGCCTTGCCTTTGATGCGTTGCCGGCCTTACAAAAGGAAGAGGTGGATCTGGTCGTCTCTTCCGACCCTGAAACGATCCCAGGCGTCGAGTTCATTGAACTGTTCGACTACAACCCTGTTTTCGTGGCCTCCTCCCACAATCCGCTTGCGGCCAAACCCTATGTGGAGGCCGAAGATTTTCGCGATCAGACCCTGATCACCTACCCGGTGGAGAAATCGCGCCTTGATGTGTTCAGCCAGCTTTTGATCCCGGCGGGGGTAGATCCTGCGTCGATCCGGCAAGTGGAACTGACGGCCGTAATCCTGTTGCTGGTTGCCTCAAACCGGGGTGTTTCGGTGCTGCCCGATTGGGTGGTGCGCGAGGTGAAATATTCGTCTGATTATGTGACGCGCCCTCTGACGAAAGACGGGATCACCCGCAGGCTTTATGCGGCGGTGCGCAGCGAGGATCGTGAAAAGCCTTTCATGCAAGAGCTGATCCGACTGGCCAAGATCGAGGCGCGTAAGCTGCAACAGCAGTGAAGGAACACAGCCAATGCAAGACGCCCGCCGATGGATCACGGCGGGCGTTTCCTGTTTCGGACTGGGAGAGCTCAGACCAGCTTGACGATCTGCTTGCCGGTGTTGCCGCCTTTCAGCATCGAGCGGAAGGCATCGGGAGCATTCTCAAGCCCGGTTGCAATATCCTCAAGGAAACGGATCTCGCCAGAGGCAACCTTTGGACCGACCTCTTTCAGGAAGGCGGGGAACTCGTCAAAATGGTTGGAGATGATGAACCCGTTGACCGACAGAAACTTGACCAGGATGTTGCGCCAGATACCGGGGCCGGTGAGCGCAGCTTCGGAGGCACCAGCGCCAAGGCCGCCCGCATTGTACCAGGCGATCATGCCGCAGATCGGGATGCGACCGTGCGGGTTCATCAGGGGAAGCACCGCCTCCAGCACCTTTCCGCCCACGTTTTCAAAGTAGATATCGATCCCTTTGGGGCAGGCCGCAGCCAGATCCTTGCGCAGGGATTTGGCGTCTTCATAGGCGCGGTGATCAAGGCATGCGTCAAAGCCAAAGGGATCTGTCGCCAGCTTGCATTTGTCTGCGCCCCCCGCAATGCCGACAACCCGCAGCCCCGCCAGTTTGGCCAGCTGTCCCACCATAGAACCCACTGGACCGGTTGCGGCGGCCACCACAAGCGTTTCACCGGCTTTTGGTCGCCCATAGGCGGTCAAGCCATGCCAACCGGTAAACCCGGGCATGCCCAGAACGCCAAGCGCTGCGGTGATCGGTCCTTGATTTGGGTCGAGCTTGCGCAGCTCCCCTGCAGGCAGGCAGCCATGGCTGGCCCATCCGAGCATACCGAAGGCAAAATCGCCGGGTTTGAAATGCGGGCTGCTCGAGGCGATCACCTCACCGACCGCGCCGGCCTCCATGGTGCCGCCGATCGGAACCGGTGCGGCATAGGATTTGGCGTCGTCCATCCGGCCCCGCATATAGGGATCCAGCGACATATAGTGATTTTTTACAAGGACTTCGCCTTCGCCTGGCACCGGCATGTCCACGCGTTCAAGGCGGAAGTTCTCGTCCTTAGGCTCTCCCACCGGGCGGCTGGCCAGCACGATCCGTTGCATCTGTTCGCTCATTTGGGTTTCCCCTCCCTTTTTGTGTTTCCAAGGCGTCAGTTGATCTAAACTCTGTGGTTCAGTTTCCCGCAATGCAAGCCATTGAAGGAATAACCCAACGGCACATCGTCTTTGCTCGGCGTGGCCAATCGTTCCGGCTGCTTGGCTTTCACTCTTGGCAACAGGGGGCGGTGCGCGTATAGGCACGGTTTGACCGACATCTCCCCCTGACCGATACAGGAGTCTGCAGATATGATTGGCAGCGCGAACCTCAACGTGATGATCAAGGCCGCCCGCAAGGCAGGTCGCTCCCTTGTGAAGGACTTTCGCGAGGTTGAGAACCTGCAGGTCTCGATGAAGGGCGCGGGCGATTTTGTCTCCAAGGCCGACATTGCTGCCGAGAAGATCCTGAAAGACGAGCTGATGGGCGCGCGCCCCACCTATGGCTGGCTGGCCGAAGAAGGCGGTGAGACCCCCGGTGAGGACCCGACCCGCCGCTGGATCGTCGATCCGCTGGATGGCACCACCAACTTCCTGCACGGTCTGCCCCACTGGGCGATCTCCATCGCGCTGGAGCACAAAGGGAAAGTGGTTGCGGGCGTGATCTACGATGCCGCCAAGGATGAGATGTTCTTTGCCGAAAAAGGCACCGGTGCCTGGATGAACGAAACCCGTATCCGGGTGTCGGGGCGCCACCGGATGATCGAATCCATCTTTGCGACCGGTCTGCCATTTGGTGGCCGCTCGGACCTGCCTGCGACGCTGCAGGATCTGGCCCGCCTGATGCCTGCCTGTGCTGGTGTGCGCCGCTGGGGCGCGGCGGCTCTGGATATGGCCTATGTGGCTGCAGGCCGTTATGACGGCTTTTGGGAGCGGCGCCTGAACCCCTGGGATCTGGCAGCGGGCATTATCATCGTGAAAGAGGCCGGTGGCCTGGTTGAGGCGATCAACCCCGATGAAGGCATCCTGGACTCCGGCGAAGTCGTCTGCGCCAACGAGGCGATCTACGAGAATTTTGCCAAGGTGATCCGCGGCTGACGTCCCAAGGCTCTCCAGAACAATCCACATCAAGAAGCGCGTTCAGCCCGTTTGGCTGGGCGCGTTTTTTGGTTTTGCCCACAGGCTGGGGCGCTCTTGTGTGGATGGGATTACTTGCCCCAGGGGCCTGGGTTTCTTCGATCTGACTGCACCCGGCGGGGAATGCGGGGCACGCGGGTCGGGCTATGCTCGTACTGAGTTTCCGGATGGGGCGGTAGCCCGTGGGTGCGGCTCCAAAAGGCAGGGCCGCCGCGTTTGAGCCACAGGGGCACGCACAGAACCATGCCCACAACAAAGCCACCCGCATGGGCCCAATAGGCGACACCGCCCGTGTCCGGGTCCGAGCCAAGCCCGCCGACGAACTGGATCACGAACCACAGGCCCAGCATGATGAAGGCCGGGATCGAGAAGACCCTGAAATAGATGATCAGGATCAACAGGATATCGATGCGCGCCTTGGGGAACATCAACAGATAGCCGCCCATGATCCCGGCAATTGCGCCCGAGGCTCCGACCGTGGGCACCGTCGACATGGGCGCGGCCATCACGTGCAGCAGACCTGCTCCGACGCCTGCGATCAGATAGAAGCCGAGGAAGGGCAGGTGGCCCATTTCGTCTTCGAGGTTGTCGCCAAAGATCCACAGGAACAGCATATTGCCCGCCAGATGCATGAAACCGGCATGCAGAAACATTGAAGTGAACAGGCCGTCAAATCCGCCACCCAAAGTGACCTCGCGCGGGATGATGCCATAGGCATAGTAGAAACCGGCCATGGATCGGTCGCTGGTGTAGGTCGAGATCGCATAGAGAAACACCGCGATATTCGCAGCCATCAGCAGGTAGACAACATAGGGCGTGCGCCCGGATGGATTGTGATCGCGCAGCGGAAACATGCGGGCACGCTGGGCCGGTTTCAGCCCAGCGTCAAGAGGTTATCAGCCAAAGCTGCCCGTTCAGGCGCTGCCGCCCAAGAGGGCTGCGTTGCCGCCGGCCGCCGTGGTATCCACGCAGACATGGCGTTCGGCCAATACACGCGCGCGGTCCGGCCTACCGGGGATCAGCGGGAGAATGGGCCCCTGGCGTTTTGCAAGGCTCTGCTCGATACGGCGGGCCGTGTCTTCATCGCCCCACCACAGCACTCCAGAGAAACCTTCGACAAACTCGAGGCGATGCAGGTCGAACTGGCCGTTTGCCTCGATGGCGGTGCCACCAAGGGCAAGAACAGCGTCTTTCTGAGCTGCAGCGGTTTCCGCTCCCGGCCCAAGACACAAGAGCGGCGGGCGCGCTGATGTTGTCAGGCGGTTGGATTCACCTGTCGGGCCAGGCAGAGAGGTCGTTTTCGCAGGAGCAGCCGTGCCGGTTGCGGCGGGCAGGTCTGTCATGGAACTCTCCCAGGCCTCGGCGCTGGTCTGACGGTCGGGGGCACAGAACCGGGCCATGTAGTGAGGCCCGCCCGCCTTGGGGCCGGTGCCGGAAAGGCCTTCGCCGCCAAAAGGCTGGCTGCCTACAATGGCACCGATCTGGTTGCGGTTGACATAGATGTTGCCCGCATGGATCCGGTCGCAGACGTGCTGCACCCGGTCATCGATCCGCGTGTGCAGACCAAAGGTCAGCCCATAGCCGGTTGCGTTGATGTCCGCGATGACCTGGTCCAGATCCTGCGATTTGAAACGGGCCACATGCAGGACGGGGCCAAAGATCTCCTTTTCCAGCGCGGCGATGCCGGGCACGCTGATCAGGGTAGGGGCGACAAAGGTGCCGCCCTGGGGCGTCTGCATTTCCTTGAGCACCCGTCCTTCGGCGCGCGCCTGATCGATATGGGCCAGAATGCCTGCGCGCGCTTGTGCGTCAATGACCGGGCCGCTGTCCACGTCCAGATGCCAGGGATCGCCAAGGTTCAAGACATCCATGGCGCCCTTGAGCATTTTCAGCAGGTCATCGGCAATGTCTTCCTGCACGTAAAGGCACCGCAGGGCGCTGCAGCGCTGGCCGGCAGACTGAAAGGCGCTCTCGATGATCGATTGGACGGCCTGTTCCGGTAGGGCGGTGGAGTCGACGATCATTGCATTCAGCCCGCCGGTTTCCGCAATCAGCGGCGCGCCGGGGCGCAGGTTGTCGGCCATGGCGCTTCGGATCCGCATGGCGGTTGCGGTTGAGCCGGTGAAGGCCACACCCGAGATGCGCGGATCCGAGGTGAGCGCCGCGCCCACCCGGCTGCCCGGACCCGGCAAGAGTTGCAGGGCGCTGCGGGGCACGCCGGCTTCATGCAGCAGCTGAACCGCGCGGTAGGCGATCAGCGGGGTTTGCTCGGCCGGTTTGGCCAATACCGCATTTCCAGTGGCCAGCGCCGCCGAGATCTGCCCGGTGAAAATCGCCAGCGGAAAGTTCCAAGGCGAAATGCAGGTAAACAGGCCTGCGGGCTCTGCGTCAGGGATGCGCGCTGCATAATAGCGCAGGAAATCCACCGCCTCGCGCAGTTCGGCCACAGCATCGGGGATGGATTTCCCGGCTTCCCGCGCCAAGAGAGCGAACAGCTCGCCGTAATGCTGTTCATAGAGGTCGGCAGCCTTGTTCAAGGCCGCCGCTCGGTCTGCAGCGGGAACGTCCCAAGGCTGTGCCGCCGATAGCGCGGTTTCCACATCGGCGGCACTGGCCGGTGTGAGCTGTCCCACGATCGTCAGGTCGGATGGGTTGGTGACATCCTCGGCAGCTTCCGGGGCAGCAGCGCCGACCACCAGCGGAGCGGCACTCCAGCTGTGGGTTTTCCATGGGGCGCGGGCTTTCTCAATCGCCGCCAATGTCGGCGCGTGGCCCAGGTCAAAGCCCTTGGAGTTTGGCCGCTCCGGTTCGAAGAGTTCCGGCCCGGTAGGGATGGTGCGGCTAACATTCCCAATGGCATCAAAGGGATCTGCGGCCACCACTTTTGGCGGGACGTTTTCATCCACGATCTGATTCACGAAGGAGGAGTTTGCACCGTTTTCCAAAAGGCGCCGAACCAAATAGGCCAGAAGATCACGATGCGCGCCGACCGGGGCATAGATCCGGCAATTGGTGCCGTTCTGTTCTTTCACCATCTGGTGCAGGGTTTCGCCCATGCCATGCAGGCGCTGAAACTCGAACAGGCTCTTGTCCTCGGCCATGTGCAGGATGGCGCTGACCGTATGAGCATTGTGGGTGGCAAACTGCGGATAGATCCGATCTGTCATCCCGAGCAGTTTGCGCGCGTTGGCGATATAGGATACATCGGTCAGCGCCTTGCTGGTGTAGACTGGGAAGCCATCAACGCCCTCGACTTGGGCGCGCTTGATCTCGGTGTCCCAATAGGCGCCTTTCACCAAGCGAACCATGAAACGCCGGTCGTATTGCTCGGCCAGGCGGTAAAGCGCGTCAATGGCAAGGCCGGTGCGCGGCCCATAGGCCTGCACCACGACCCCAAACCCATCCCAGCCAGCCAACGCCGGATCAGAGACCACCGCTTCGATGACTTCCAGCGACAGAGACAGGCGGTCGGCTTCTTCGGCATCGACATTGAGCCCCATGCCCGCCGCCTTGGCCAAAAGAGCCAGAGCCTTCAGGCGCGGGACAAGCTGTTCCATAACGCGGGCCTCTTGCGCCAGCTCATAGCGCGGGTGCAAGGCCGAGAGTTTTACCGAAATTCCGGGGTTCTTGCGGATGTCATCGCTGTTGCAGGCCGATGCAATGGCAGAGATCGCCTTGGAGTAGGACAGGTGGTAACGCGAAGCATCAGCCTCGGTCCGCGCCGCTTCGCCCAGCATGTCATAGGAATAGGTGTAGCCCTTTGCCTCCATCCCGGCGGCGCGTTTCATGGCGCTTTCGATGCTTTCGCCGAGAACAAACTGGCGGCCCATTTCCTTCATCGCGCGGCCTACGGCGGTGCGGATCACCGGCTCACCCAGCCGCTTGATCGCGCCGCGCAGGGCGCGCACCGGGCTGGGCTTGTCTTCGTCCAGCACCTTGCCCGTCAGCATCAAGGCCCAGGTCGACGCATTCACCAGTGGCGAAGAGGAATGACCCAGGTGCTTGCCCCAGTCAGAGGGCGCGATCTTGTCTTCGATAAGCGCATCGATGGTGTCGGCATCGGGCACCCGCAGCAATGCCTCAGCCAGACACATCAGCGCGATACCTTCATCCGTGGAGAGGCCATATTCGGCAAGAAAGACTTCCATCAGCCCCGGTGCGGAGTGGCCGCGGATATCTGTGACCAGTGCCGCTGCATTGGCACAGATCGCCTGCCGCTCGGCTGCGCTCAGGGCGGCAGTAGCGACCAGTTGATCGCGCATAGTTGCTTGATCCACATAGGTTCCAGCATCAATTTGGTGGCGAAGCTTGCCAGGCAGGATTGGGGTGGCTTGGGTCATGCAGGATACTCCAAAAGACAGTCCGCAACGGGTCTGATGTTCAGAATACACGTTAACGGGCGGGACATTCGCCCGAATATGTGCTAGCGGAGGTGCGGATGAGTGGAAATGTGAGGTCAGTTGAGTGCAAATGAACTTTTTGGATCTTGATCGCTACGATAGGGCGATTCTGAATGTACTCGCAGAGGATGGGCGGATCTCGGTGGCTGATCTGGCCCGGCGGATCGGTCTGTCCAAGTCTCCGACCCAGACTCGTCTGAAACGGCTGGAGGCAGAAGGCGTGATTACCGGATACCGCGCGCTGGTTGATCCGATCCGCCTTGGTCTCGATCACGTGGCTTTTGTAGAGGTCAAGCTGGACGATACCCGCGAGGCGGCCCTGTCACGGTTCAACGCCGCTGTTGTCAAAGTCCCCGAGATTGAGCAGGTTCACATGATGGCCTCTCATTTTGATTACCTGTTGAAGGTGCGCACCCGTTCGATGACAACCTACCGAGAGGTCTTGGGTGAGCGTATCTCGTCCTTGCCGCATGTGGCGTCGACTTCCACCTATGTGGCGATGCAGGCGGTCAAGGAAGACGGAGCGTTTGCGCCGTTGTGAGAGGGCAAACACGCCGCATATGCGGAATAAAGGAATTTTGAATGAGTGATTTCCCAAAGATCTGGTTCCTGCGCCACGGAGAAACCGAATGGAATGCAGAGCGGCGCGTTCAGGGCCAGCTCGAGTCCCGGCTCAGCGCGCGTGGCCTTGAGCACGCAAGGCGTCAAGCCGATTTGATGGCGCCAATCCTTTCGAGTGAGAGCCCGCCATGTTTTGTCTCTCCCTTGGGGCGGGCGCAGCAAACCGCCGAGATTGCCCTGCCTGGATGCGGACTTGTGACCGATGCACGTCTTGCCGAAGTGCATGCGGGGGATTTTCAGGGGCACAGGCTTGAAGATCTGCAAGCAGAAAACCCCGCTTATTTCGAGCGCAATTCCACCGCGCTCGACATGTTCTGCGAAGCGCCCGGGGGAGAAGGGTATGGACCATTCTATGCGCGCGCGCTGGATTTCCTGACCACACTCAACGGCCCTTCAGTTGTCGTCGCCCACGGGCTGCTGGGGCAGGTTGTGCGGGGAATCGTTTGCGGGTTAGACCGATCAGAGATGGCTCGCCTAGAGAACGGGCAGGGCTGTGTCTATGTTCTTGAGAACGGCTCTGAAACAGTTCTGCGCTAAATTCTTTTTCGTCAAAAAATTCGCACTGCCCCTCTTGCGCAGGCTTTGGGATTTCTCTAAATCCCGGCCCAGCGGGTGATTAGCTCAGTTGGTAGAGCGCTTCGTTTACACCGAAGATGTCGGGAGTTCGAGTCTCTCATCACCCACCATCTTTCCAATAACTTAGCGCGGTTTGACGAAGCGCTCATCGGTTCAGTGAACCTGAGGGCCTAATCAACGCGCCTCCCGAATCTGGACAAAATCAAGGATCTCAGCCGCATCCTGCAAGTGATCCGGGGCGAAACGGGCATAGGTCTGATAGGTGATCGCAACGTTTGAGTGCCCTAGGCACTGAGCCACCGTTTCCAGCGGCACGCCATTTGACACCATGGCGACCGCGCTGGAATGGCGGATCGTGTGCAGTGTCACATTGTCAAGCTTGGCCCGGCGGCAGGCGGCCTCAAACCCCTTGCGAATACTCCTAACCTTGCCTCCGGCATATTCGATGACACAGTCACTCAGCGCGGCTTCCTGCGCGGTTGCGTCGGTGGTATCAATCAACAGGCGGAGCCGCCCCGGTCCGCCATGGGAAGAGGTGGCCACGTTTAGTGTCTTCTGACTGCTCTCGGCAGATTTGCGATGCAAATCACTTGCCGGGCAATGGGATGGGACAATTTTCTGAAGTCCTGCACCTTGCAGTCTAAACCGCCAAGGCACAGCAGTCTTTCGACAAACCCAGCCGTCCGTTGAAGGGGCAGGTCACAAACAACACCTTCACAGTCAGGCAAACCCAGATTACCGCGTCGCGGAACAGAGGTTTGGCGCCGCGCTTGCCAATTGGCGGCCCGTGTCCAGGCATCTGGGGAGAAAACCAGATCGATAGCGAACTGCGCGGATTCAGGGCTGTGTTCTACTAGGGCGAGTTCTTGGTCTTGTGCGTTGCAGGAAGTCAACGGCTCACGCCTACTGGTTAACATATTGAATTAAAAGTTAGAAAAACTCCTGCCATTTGTGAGGCAAGGCCGCAGTGCAGCCGAAGGAGACCAATATTATATCGTTGAACTATCGCAAAAATCCGCTAGGGGTTGAGTGTTGAAGCAAAAAATTCAGGCAATGAAATACAATGACTATTCTTACGAACCCAACTCAGATTCCGACAACGCTGAATGCATCGAGCATTTCTCTTGCAACGTCATCCGGCGGTGCCCAGTTTGTAGCTTTTAGTTCCATCGAGAATGGCGTCAGAGGCATTTGGGTGCAGCAGTACGATGCCAGCACCGGACAGTCTCTGTTGCCTGTGCTCGTTAGCCAGACTGCAAGCGCAAATGGTGCTCATCCGCAAATCACCATGGTCGGAACGACGCCGGTGGTTATTTGGAACGCCGGCGACGGGGGAGTGGTGGCGCGCATGCTTGATGCCACCGGTCAGCCGGTCGGCGCAGAGCTTCTGCTGGGGTCGCGAGATGCCAGCGACGTGCCGCTCTACGACCAGAAACAACTGCAGCTGACGGCGCTCGATGGGAACAGTCTGGTCGCAAGCTGGACTGCCAGTACGCCCATTGTTGGGGGCACGGCCCCGGACGGCAGCCTGATAGCGGTGCAGGCACAGCGACTGGAAATCGTGGATGGCGCCCTCACCTTGGTGGATCAGGAGCCGTTTGTGGTGAATGACACCCCAGATGGATCGGATGATACATCCAACCTGCTGGTGCTGGATAACGGAGATTTTGTCGTCATTTGGGAGGCCAGCATTGGGATGGGAGGCTCGGATCCCGGCGGAAGCGTTTTTGCCAAGATCTATTCGAATTCAGAACTGAACCCGGACGGCTCTCCCAAGGTTGTGTTGGCGGAATTCCACGTCAACAGCATTACCGATGGCGGCCAGTCAAAACCGCAACTGGTTCAAACCCCTGGCGGGTTTGTTGCCATTTGGTTTGGCAAGCAAGGGCCGAAGTTCCAGGCGTTTGCCAATGACGGCACCACCATCGGGACCGAAAGTGCATTTCTGACGGGGATGGAGAGTTGGCAAGGCATCGTTTTTGACAAGGCAATCCCCTTGGCGGATGGCGGTGTTGCGCTGATGTGGCGGCATGAAACCACCGATAACCTTTTCGTGCAGAGTTTTGACCTTGATGGCAATCCGCTCTCGGAGATGTGGCAGATCGATACGGCCGAGTTCGGTGGAGCTTCCCCGTCGGGCGGATTCGTTGCGGACATCGATCAGTTGGCGGACAAATCCTTGTTTGTGAGCTGGGAGATCCAGAGTTCGCAGGAGCTCTTTGGTCAGAATGTGCCCGCACCGTCGCCCGTGCCAACAACCTCGCCAGTGCCGGTTCAAACCGAACTGGTCGCGACTGTCGTCAACAGCAAAGGGGCAGTCGTGAACCTGGAGGCAATCAACCCCTCCTATCTGGTCGATGCAGATGGCGGTCGGTTGCTGGTATTTTCCACGGGTGTTGCCTCCGGCCCCGCCGTGTGGGCGCAGCGCTATGACAGCGATGGCAACCCGGTTGGGTCATTCAACATGATCAACGACAGTGCGTCAGGAATTGGAGCGGTCCCCTTGATCGAAATGGTCGGAACCACTCGGCTCGTGATCTGGACGTCGATCAGCAATGGTCAGGTCGGCCGGGTTCTGGATGAAACGGGAGCGCCCGTTGGGTCGGAATTCCTGCTCGGTTCTCGTGATGACAATGGGGTTATGACTGATCCCATGCGTGCACCAAAGATCACCGAACTGAGCGATACGACCTTTGTTGTCAGTTGGCAGGAAGCAGGGGGCAGTGGCTATACTGTCAAGGCTCAACGGTTCGAAATCGATGCAGCGGGCGCGGTCATTTCATTGGATAGCGTACCCTTCGGGATAGATCCGACGGAATCGGTCAAGCAGCAGACGCCCGACATCGCACCGCTTGATAACGGTCATTTCGTCGTAACGTGGCTCGGCACAGCTGGTGTTGGGGGTGTTGAGGCAGGCGGCGGTGTCTTTGCGCAAATCTATGGAACAGCAGCAGATGGTTCGCCCGAGGTGGTGGTGCCAGAGTTCCACGTCAACAGCACAGAGGCCGGCGGGCAAGGTAACCCGCATGTGATCGCGACCGAAGGTGGATTTGTTGCCATTTGGTACAACGCCGGAACCAGCCCCAAGTTCCAGAAATTTGCGAACGACGGTACCGCCATCGGAAGCGAAGGCAGTTTCGATTGGGGGGTTACGAGCACCAGCTACCTCACCTTTAACAAGGTGATCCCGCTTGAGGGCGGTGGGGTAGCAATGATGTGGCGATTTGAGAATACCGACGACCTGTGGGTCCAGAGCTTTGACCTTGACGGCAATGCAATCACGGAGATGACCGAAATCCAAACGCCGAACTCGGGCTATTCCGGTAACAACTTCTCTGCAGACCTTGACCAACTGGCTGATGGCAGACTGCAGGTCACTTGGGAGAACCAACAGGCGAAGGACATTTTTTGTCAGATCATTGATGCGCCGCCTGCATTGGATGTGTCGACAGAACTTGTACCAACAGTGCTGGATGCGATGAACCCCTCCTATGTGGTAAAACCGGATGGCGGGCGCATCCTCGCCTTTAGCACGAATGACTTTGAGGGCGAAGGCGTCTGGATCCAGAACTACGACTCAGATGGCAATCCCGATGGGCCCATTACCCGGATCAATGAAAACCCAGCGTTCAATCACTCGGATTCATATCCCTTGATCACCATGCTGGGCACTACGCCAGTGATGATATGGAAAACCTCGGATTTTGGCTTTGCCGGCCGCAAACTGGCTGCCGATGGCCAGCCAGTCGACGGTGCAGAGGGCGCTGAATTCCTGTTTGGCGACAGGGACGCCAACGGGGACCTGCTGTACCGGCAGCTGCAGCCAGCTATGACAGAGCTGAGCGACGGCACGGTGATTGTTGTCTGGAGATCAAGCGACCTCGAAAACACCGATCCCACTGACAGCCCCGACGGAAGTTCAGGTGCCATTCAGGCCCAGCGTCTGGGTTTGCGATCTGATGGGACCTTCGGGCCGGTTGATGAAACGCCTTTCCTCGTGAATACGACGGCTGGCGGTTCGCAAGAGCTCCCAGCGGTGCTGGAGCTGTCGAATGGTGACGTGATGATCTCATGGGAGTCCAACGGGCAGATCATGGCGCAACGGTACAGGTTTGAGGATCAGGACGGGGATGGCGACGCAGAAAGAGCTGCCATGGGCGGCGAGCTTGTCGTCAGCACCGGGGGGGACACGCGCTCTCAGTTGATTGCAACACAGGAAGGGTTCCTGGCCATCTGGTACGATCACAGCACCGGACCGAGCTATCAGGCCTATGCCAACGATGGGACCAAGGTCGGGGATGAAGGCACGTTTCGCTGGGATATGCCCGGCGTGACAGACATATTTTTTGACAAGGCAATTGCCCTGTCGGGAGGGGGCGTTGCCTTGATGTGGCGCCACGAAATCACCGACGATATCTATGTGCAGAGTTTTGACTTCAATGGTGCAAAACTCACAGACCTGGAAAGGATCCCGGATCCTGACTGGGGGTACAGCCCAAGCAAGTTCATTGTCGATCTCGATCAACTGGCCGATGGCAGTCTGTTTGTTACTTGGGAAACGCAAGATAAGAACATCTTCAGCAAGACACTGTCCCCACCGCCTGCAGTCACCTCATCGGAGCAGGTGGAGTTGGTGCCAACGATGCTGGATGCCAATTACACGTCTTACGCTGTCGCCGAGGATGGAAGCCGATACCTCGTTTTTTCGTCTACCGACCGGGGCGAATACGGAATCTGGGGGCAACATTATGATGTTGACGGGAATCCCGAAGGGCCGATTGTCAGGATCAGTGATCTCCCCGCCAGCGCTTCGGTGATTGCCACCGTTGGGTCATCGCCAGTCGTGGTTTCGCGAACCCTCGATCAGGGCTTTATGGCGCGTGCCTTGGATGCTGAGGGACAGCCGGTTGGTTCGGATTTCCTTTTCGGCAGCCGGGATGCCAATGGGACGCAGCTTGTCAAAGCGTATAGTCCAGAGATCGCGGCACTCAGCGACACCAGCTTTCTTGTGACTTGGTATGAGGTCAGGTCGTCCGGCAGTGGTCATACAGTCAAAGCGCAACGGTTTGACGTTGATGCGACCGGCACTATCGCCGCCATCGATCAGGATCCCTTCGATGTCGGTAGTACTCAGTTCTCAAGGCAAATTAACCCGGATGTGACAGTGCTTGACACTGGGGACTTCTTGATCACCTGGTCCGTCTACGGTGTCACCTATGGGCAGCTTTTTGATGGATCACCCGCCAGCACCCCTCCGGTGGTCCAGAAGGACATCTTTCAGATCGACTCGGCTACCGCTGGCACGTCCAACCCCGATGTCGTGACCATAGATGGTGGGTTCGCCGCCATCTGGCACAATGGGGCACAGGGGCCAATGTTCCGTTTCTATGACAATGAAGCCGAAGCAATCAGCGAGGAGGCAGCCTTTCAGTTGGACCCCGTTGCCAGAGCCAGCTTTGGCTCTTTTGACAAGGCGATTGCTCTCGAAGGGGGCGGCGTTGCACTTATGTGGCGCAATTCTGCCGGACTATATGTCCAGAGTTTTGATCTTGCGGGGCGTGCAATCACGGATCGGGTCGAAATCATCACGCCCAATACCGGCGGGCGCGAAGGAGGCTTTGCCGCGGACATCGACCAGTTGGATGACGGCAGGCTCTTTGTAACCTGGGACGCGATGTCAGCGGACAACATCTACAGTCAGACACTGGATGCACCGCCCACAGCGCGCTTTGACATGGTTCAGGGCAGTGCGCTGGACGATGTCATTGATGCGGCCTACTCAGATCCAAATGGGCAGGTGATTTCGACGGCCGATGATTTGGTGTTTGGCGGGGTTGGAAACGATCTGCTCCTTGGTTTGGATGGCGACGATGCTCTCTATGGCGGCGAAGGGAACGATACACTGGACGGCGGTGATGGTGACGATCTGCTCTCCGGCGGCAGTGGCGCAGATGTCTTTATCCTGAAGTCAGGAAATGGCACTGCTCGTGTGACCGATTTCGACGCGACACAGGGAGATCAGCTCGAGGTTCAGGGCGTAAGTGGTTTCGGCGATCTGAGCCTGGTGATCCTTGATGGGAACACCGAGGTTAGATCTGCGACCGGAGAGCTGCTTGCGGTAGTGGAGGATGAAACGACACTGATCGCGAGTGATTTCATCTTCGTGTAATCCGGTTTGGCGAACTGAATAGTGCCCCGCCCTTCGCATATCGGGCGGGGGCCCCTGAGCGCTTCGTGTTACCGCAAGTGCATCGACCATCTGTGGCGGGAGCTCGGCGTTTCGGAACGCCGCGCTTGCCGCACGCTTGCGCAGCCCCACTCCTCACAGCGTAAGGCGCCCCCCTCTCGGGACAATTCCTGCGGAATTTTCCAGCCGGGCGGTGCGTGGAAGAACCGAAGCTGCGAGAGCTTCAGCGCCTGGTTGAAGATTGAGCTGTCCTACGGCGAATTCTCGGGCCTGCGGGAGAGGCCCGCGATGCGCGAACAATGCCCCCCGATGGCGCAGGCCACACTTGCCCAGGCCACGCACCAAACAAAGGTCCTCGCCATAGCCCGCCAGAATGCGCCTGGTGTTGCCCTGACCGTTAAATCCCAGATAGGCTGCTCATTGGCCTAGACAAGCGCGGCGGGGGCCGTGGGGATGGGCATGGCTCTTACTTGGTGTAAGAGGTCTATGAAACCCGCCACTTGATGATCGCGGGTCGCGCGGCCTTTTTCGGCACTGGCGGCAGAGGCATCGCCCACGGTCCCATCCGGGTTCAGATCAGAAGCGATCCATCCACGGCTGATCGCGCCGATGGGAGAGATGAGATCGCTTTCGGCCTGGGATTTGAATTCCTTTGCCTTGGACATATCCACGCGCTCGCCCCACATCGCCAGCATCAGAGAGGTCTCGATATCGCCGCCATGAATGCCAAAGGCGCGTTCTGAGTGGCCGTACATGCCTTCTGGATAGCCGAAACTGCCCCACTGGCATTTGACGGCCAGCATCCCCGCCTGCACGCGCAATTCTCGCGAGAGTATCGAGATCAGATCAAGGTTGCCGCCGTGGCTGTTGATGATGACGATCTTTTTGAAGCCCGCGCGGGCGACAGAGAGGCCAATCTCGGTCCAGGCCGCAAGCGCGGTAGAGGCGGTCAGGGTAAGGGTGCCCTGTGCCCAAAGGTGCTCGTTGGATTTGCCAACCGCCTGAATTGGCAGGATCCATGGACTCAGATCAGCAGGGCAGGCCGCGCGGAAGGCGTCGAGCATGCCGCTCATGATCATCGTGTCGGTGCCCACAGGCAGGTGCGGCCCGTGCTGTTCGATGGCCGCTGTTGGCAGGATCGCAATGTCCGTTTCGGGATCGATGGATTTGAAATCAGGGGCGCGGCGGTCGGCCCAGTCCAGCTGTCTCATAGGGGCTCCAAGTGGTTGAAAGGTCGCATCAATATCTAGGGGGAAGGCGAAAGCGGCATGAGGCGCGCCGGGGGCTTTCCGTGTTGGTTCCTCGCAGAAGCACAGTGGCCTGTTCGCGGCCAAGTCTTGCAAGCATGGTGTGCCCCTCCATGACTCACGCGCGCAAAAGGCGGTCGACTTTGACGCCGACCCGTTTGAGGTGCTTTGCCCGGCTCTCGGGGGTGGAGCTGTCCATGAGGTAGTGGGCGGCAAAGGCCGTACGGCAGGTTCTGGCGCAGATCAGCCGCACGCCGCGCAGCAGGGTGCGTTTCCCCGGCGCGCCGATGAGCCAGGTCAGACGGCGGCTTGCGCCGCAGGTCGTAAAGACGCCGATGCGACTGATGTGGGTGAGGGCAGGTCGGATGTCGCCGCCTTCCGGGGGCGGCAGGTGGAAGGCCACGCCCGAGACCAGCACCCGGTCAAGCCAGCCCTTGAGCATTGCGGGCAGACCGTACCACCATGTCGGGTAGATGAAGATCAGCGTATCGCACCATTTCAGCGCCTCGCAGTGTTCTTCGACACCCTTTTGGTTGAGGTGTTCATCTTCTATGAACTCCAGCCCCTGCGCGCTCAGGCGCGGATCGAACCCGCTGGCATAAAGATCAATGAGGCGCGCCTCAGCACCTGCCGCCTTGATGCGCTCCATCACCAAATCACGGATCGCGGCGTTGTAGCTTTCAGCGCGGGGATGGGCATAGACCACAAGAACACGCATCAGAAGACCTCCATTTCACGGCGCACGCGCTCAAGGTGGGCGGTCAGTTGCGGTTCCTGGTTGTTGTTCATGTCGTAAAGGGCAATGTAGCGTTTCCTGGGCATCCCGCAGGCATACCAGACATGGCGGGTGACGCATTTTCGCGGCGGATCACCATTGAGAAATGCGCGAAACCGCGTGCCGCCGTAGGTGGTGCATGCAGCGAGCTTCTTGATGTTGGTGAGGCCGGGACGAACGCCTCCATGCGCCAGCTTGAAACTGACACCGGGCAGGAAAACCCGGTCGAGAAAGCCCTTGAGGATCGCGGGGTAGCCAAAGTTCCAGACAGGAAAGACCATGACCATGGCGTCCGCCGCCTGAAGCCTTTCGACGTAGGCGCGCACAGGCTCGATGTTGCCCGGCTCGTCGTGGTACTCGCGCCGCTCGATTTCCGAGAGCACGGGGAAGAACCCTTCGGCATTGAGGTCGAGATCATCCACCTCGTGACCCTTGGCTGTCAGCGTTTCGACCACCACCCGATGCACCGCAGCGTTGAAGCTGTCGGGAACAGGGTGCGCAAAGAGGACAAGCACGCGCATCACGCGTCCTCGGCGGGAATGGGAGTCATATCCGGGTAGGCGTAGATGTCCTTGAAATCAAAGCCCGGATCCTCAAAAGAAATCATCTTTCCGGGGTTCAAAAGCCCTTTGGGATCGGCCTCTTTCTTGAAGTCAAGCTGGCGTTCGTCGGAGTGTTGGCGCCCGCCTTCTTCCAGCGTGTATCGATGCGGGTTGAAGATCAGTGCGCCCGCCTCCTCATGGATGCGGATGATCTCGTCGAGGCGTTCTTCCGTGGTGAACCTGACCATCGAAAGCCCCGCAAAGGCGACCTTGCCATTCATTCGGATTGCTTCGAGATGCTGGATCACCTCACCGGCAAATTCGGAGCGCATCTTTTCGATCAGCTCTTTGTGGTCGGGAAAACCATAGCGCACTTGCAGATAGGTGATGTCGGGGTCAACCTTCAGGGCGCGCAGCGTGGTGTGGTTCCAGCCGTACTCAAAGGCAACACCGGGGCTGCGCGGCCAATCATTGTCGTCGGAGCGGTAGATCAGGCTCAGGCCCTCGCGGCGGCCCAGATAGGTCAAAAGCGCGTCCATAGACTGCGGCGCGACCATGAGGCCGACCATGTGGTCATCCTCTTCCACATAGGCCTCCATTCGTTTGAAATAGGCCTTTGCCGTAGGGGCTTCAAAGACGGAGGCGATTTTCAGGAGGATGCCGTCTTCATTGGCCAGATCTTCGGCGCAGTCCATCGCGGCGCCGAAGTCTTTTGAGGTGAGGAAGCAATGGACCCAGTCATAGGCGGGGGCGAGGGGCAATTCCAGCTCGGTGATGATGCCGTTGGTGCCGTAGCCATGGGAAACGCGGGCCAGTTCCTCGCCGCGAAACTCAAGGATGCGTGGCTCCTCTTCCATGGTGACCACCCGCAGGCGGATAATGTTGCCAAGGTCCCGAAGCTGCCCCCATGTGACCGAGCCGACCCCGCCCGAACCGCCCGCGATAAAACCGCCGACGGTTGCAGTCGCCCATGTCGAGGAGAACATGCGCAGCTCGTGGCCGCAGGCCTCGATGCAATGGGCGTCGAGATCCTTGAGCAGGCAGCCCGGCTCGACAACGACCCGCCCCGGCGCGCAAGAGACGACCTTGTTCATATGGATCAGATGCATCACGCAGCCGCCGCGCATAGGCATGGCCTGGCCGTAGTTGCCCGTGCCTGCGCCGCGGGTGGTGACGGGCACGTTATGCGCGTAGCAGGTCTTGAGCACCTCGATGACTTCGGCCTCGGATTTCGGGCGCACCACAAAGTCGGCCACAAGGTGATCCAGGCGGGCTTTGAGGACAGGGGAATACCAGAAGAAATCACGCGATGCCCGTTTGATCGCGGTTTCGTTCTGCTCGATGTCGAGATGGGCAAGGGCGGCTTTGGCGGCGGCAATGTCGGGGGTGGGAAGGGACGTCATATCAGGCCTCAAAAAGGTGGTCGAGTTCGGCATAGTCGGGCAGGGAGCGGTCAATCTGGACCCCGCCCCGCAGCACGATGCGGTCGGCTTGCGGGCGGGCCATCAGCTCTGTCCAGGTGCGGGCACGGGCGATGACGAGATCGGCGGGGGCGCCTTCTGTAATCTGCGCGGCATCGATGCCCATGGCGGCGGCTGGCGTGGCTGAAAAGGCGTTGAACCAGTCGGTATCGGAGTGGTCGAGATGGGCAATCCGGGTCGCCTCGCGCATCACTTCCAGCATGTCGAGATCGCCGTAGGCATAGAAGGGATCGCGGGTATTGTCAGAGGCAAAGCTCACCGGGATGCCGCGTGCTTTCATCTCGTGAACAAGGGTGACGCCGCGCCCGCGCGGGGTGCGGCCCGCCTCGCGGTCCTGCAGATACATGTTGCACATCGGCAGGCTGACCACATCAAGGCCCGCCTTGGCGACCTTGTCGAGCGTGTCGAGCGCGCGGGCCTCCGCTTGGGCCGAAAGCGAGCAGAGGTGCCCGACCTGAACCCGGCCCGTATAGCCCGTTGCCAGTTTCGCGTCGCAAATGTCGCGCAGGGTTTCGAAACTCGGGTCCATCGTCTCATCGACGTGGAAATCAGCGTCCAGCCCGCGCTCGGCGGCGATCTCAAAGAAGCGGCGCAAAAAGGCATCAAGCCCCTCCATGGGCAGTGTCACCATGCCCAGCACGCCGCCGTGTTCAGCCACCAGATCGGCGGTGCGCAGGAAGCGGCCGTCGATGTCAGTGGTGATGGAGGTCGAAAGCGACGATCCTTGCAGCGTGATCTTCCCCGCCCATTTCGCGCGCAACTCAGAAAGCACGGGCCATGAGATCTCATCCTGCGGCGGGATGCAATCGAGGTGGGTTCGGATCGCCTTGGTTCCATGCGCATAGGCGCAGCGCAGCGAGAAATCGGCGCGGGCAAAGACGTCCTCAGCCTTCCAGTTGGCGTGATCCTTTGCGACCGTGTCTTTGGCGCCCCAAAACGTGCCATCGGGGTTGGAGGCGCGTGGCAGAATATGCCCTTTGTCGAGATGGGTGTGGGCATCGACGAAGGCGGGCATGACGAATGCGCCCTTCATATCGATGATTTCGATGCCCTCGGGCGCGGCACCGATGGCGGCGATCTTGCCGTCCTGCACGGTGAGCGAGGTGCGGGTCAGATCGCCCTCGTGTCCGAGCGCGCAGGCGGGGACGGTCACGTTCTGAAGCGTGAAGGGGCCTTTTGGAAGTGTCTTGAAGTCCATTGTCAGTCTCGTTTGAGGGCGCTTTCGTGCCAGCGAAAAAGGAGGAGATGAGAGATCAGGCTCATCAGGCCAAAGATCAGGACCCCCATGACAGAGATCAGGATCAGCGCCGCATAGAGCCGCCCGAAATTGAAGCGGTAGGAGGCTTCCAGCAGCGTGGAGGCAAGCCCCAGCCCAGTGCCGGACCGGCCGATGACGAACTCGGCAACCACGGCCCCGATCAGCGCCAGCCCGCCCGCGATTTTCAGCCCGCCCAGGAAGTAGGGCAGGGCCGAGGGCGCAGAGAGAAAACGCAGGCGCTGCCAGCGGGTCGCGCCATAGATCGAGAAGAGGTCTTCGAGGTTGTGGTCAGTCGATTTCAGCCCGATGGTGGTGTTCGAAAGGATCGGAAAGAAGGCAACAATCCAGGCGCAGAGCAGGGCCGCAAGAAAGGCGCTGTCGACGTAGATCTGGAGGAGCGGCGCGATGGCGACAACCGGGGTAACCTGAAGGATCACGGCATAGGGAAACATCGCCATCTCGATCCAGCGGGACTGGGTAAAGGCAACGGCGATGGTAAGGCCGCCAAGAACGGCGAGCAGCAGCGCCAGCAGCGTCAGCCGACCCGTGGTGACCATTGCGGGCCAGAGCAGCGCCCAGTCTTCGACCAGGGTTTTGCCGATCAGGAACGGCGACGGCAGGATGTAATGAGGAATTTCGGCGACTGTCACATAGGTCTGCCAGCCGCCGATGAAGATCACCATGACAAGCGAGGGCAACAGCCAGCGGGCGATGGCGGCGGTTCTGGCCCGGCGGGCGCGGCGTTCCTCGTCGATATCGACAGCGGGTTCGGCGGAGGTTTCGGGGAGGGTGTCGGTCACGCTCATGCGGCGGCCTCCATGGCAAAATGGAGCGCATCCGAAGCCTCGCGCGCATAGGCAGCGTACTCCGGTGAGGTGCGGAAATCTTCGGTACGCGGGTAGGGGGCGTCGACTTCGAGTTCGCGGATCACGCGGCCCGGGCGCGCTGCCATGACCACGATACGGTCCGACAGGAAGACCGATTCAAAGACAGAATGGGTGACAAAAACCACCGTGCAGCCCACGGCATCGCGCAGCGCCAATAGATCGTTGTTCAGCTTGTGACGGCTGATCTCGTCAAGCGCGGCAAAAGGCTCGTCCATCAGGATTAGCCGCGGTTTTGTGACCATCGCGCGGGCGATGGAGACGCGCATTTTCATGCCACCAGAAAGCTCTCGCGGATAGGCGTTTTGAAATTTTTCGAGACCGACCAGTTTGAGCGCGGCGAGCACCTCGTCTTTTACCTGCCCATAGGTCTTGCCGCGCAGGCGGTAGGGGAGCCAGACGTTGTCCTTGATCCGCGCCCAGGGCATGAGGGTCGGCTCCTGAAAGACAACACCGAGGTCGCCCTCACCTTGCCCGCCCTGCCAGGTGATGGAGCCGGAGGTCGGGTGCATCAGCCCCGCGATGAGACGCAGCGCAGTGGATTTGCCGCAGCCCGAGGGGCCGAGGAGCGAGATGAAATCGCCCTGATTGACCGTGAGGTTCATGTCGTTGAGCGCGATGACATCGCCGCGAAAGGTCTTGTTGATGTGCGTCATCTTCAATAGCTCGGGGCGCTCGCCCAGAGGGGCACGTGTGAGGGGCATTTGTGGTCTCCGAAAACAGGGGCGCGGCGGGCGCGCCCCCTTGGTGGTGGGGGTGTGCGGCTTACTTCACAAGATCCATGCCAAGGCCCTTGCCGACGAACTCGGTCGTGTAGCCTGCCGAATAGTCGAGGCCTGCCTCAAAGACGCCCGCGTCCACGAGCTTGGCGTAGAAGTCGTCAACTTTCGCGTCGGTCATCACGCCGATGCCCAGCTTTTCCGCTTCACCCGAAATGAGGATGCCTTCGGACTTCATCTTGCTGATTGCATAGTCGATCTTGTCCTGGGTCATCTCGGGGTTGTCGGCTATGATCATCGCGTTGGCCGCCGCGTTGTCTCCATAAAGGTAGTTGTACCAGCCCAGGATCGAGCCTTCGACAAAGCACTTCACCTCTTCGGGCTTCTCTTCGATGGTGGCGGCCATGGTCTCGATGGTGGTCGAGTAGGTTGAATAGCCGGCATCCGCGATCAGGAAGACATCGGGGGTGAAGCCGCCTTCCTTTTCGATGAGATAGGGTTCGGAGGAGAGGTAACCCTGCATCGCCATATTCTCGTCGGCCAGGAAGGGAGCGGGGTTGAAGGTGTAGGGTTCACGTTGCTCGGCGGTGAAGCCATAGGCGGCCATCATCCACTGATAGAAGCCCTGGAAACCGTTGTCACCGATCAAGAGTGTCAGATCCTTGAGGTCTTCGAAGCTTTCCGCCTTGCCCGGGTGGGTAATGAGTACCTGCGGGATCTTTTGGAAGGAGGCGGCGACGGCGACGATCGGGATGCCTTCCTTTGCGGCATTGAAGACGCCGGTGAGATCAGAGCCCATGTGGTAGTCAAGCTTGCCCGCCAGCAGCAGCGCGCGGTTATTGACCTGCGGGCCACCCTGAACGATCGAAACGTCCAGACCGCAGGCCGCATAGGTGCCGTCGGCGGCAGCCTGATAAAAGCCGCCGTGTTCGGCTTGGGCCAGCCAGTTGGTGCCGAAGGTAACGGGGGTGCCCTCGGCGAATGCGCCCGTGGCGGCGGTGGCAAGCGCCGTCGCGGCGGTCAGTGCAGTGGTCAGTTTCATTTGCGTCGTCTCCTTGTTGAACGTATTGTTTTTTTGGTCTTATTGGTGGGGGTACGGGGGCGTTGGTGCCCTTGCGATCCTCAAATATGGGAAAATCAGATGATCAAGAGCGTGACCCCAAGCGATATGGCGCCGCCCTTTGCCCGCTACGCCCATGGCGTGGTCGATGTGCGTTCGGGCGTGTTGATGACATCGGGGCAGCTGGCGCTCGATCTTGACGGGACGATCCCCGAAGGGGCAGAGGCACAGGCCGCCTTGATCTTTTCCAACCTCGAGAAAATCCTGATTGAGGGCGGCACCGACAAGGCGCATGTGCTGAAGCTCCACGCCTATGTGACGGACCGCGCGCATATGGCCGGCTACATGGCGGCGCGGGATGCCTGGCTTGCGGATATTCCGCATCTGCCCGCCTCGACGCTGATGATCGTGAGCGGTTTTACCCGCCCCGAATTTGTTGTCGAGATCGAGGTCACTGCCAGCATGCCTTAGGCCGCAGCCGCGGCGGGAAATTGCAGCCGCCTGCATCATTTCTTGCCAAAGTTGGCGCCAAGGCGCATCTGGATATAGTCGTGGCCTGTGATCGGCTCATATAGCTTTTCCGGGCCTTGCAGGACGGTATCCATATTGGCCTGCGCAAAATAGGCGATGGAGTAGCGCGGCCCGAGGCTTTCGCCCTCTTGCGGCATACGCACGCGGTGCAGGTTTGAAAGCAGCTTGTCGTCGGTCCAGCGCATCAGCATATCGCCGATGTTGCAGGTGATGACCCCGCCTACAGGCGGCACATCCGTCCAGCCCAAAGCGCGCCCTTCGCTGTCCTTGCCGGGGCAGACCTGCAAACCGCCCTGACCATGTTTCTGGTGCAAAAGGGTCAGGCAGTCGAAATCGGTGTGCGCCCCGGCGCGCCAGAATTTGAAATCCTCCGGGCTGGCGTCCTCCATGCCAAGGTAGTGGATCAGGCGCAGAGTGGATTGATACTGTGGCGACAGCGGGTCATGACCATCGGTAAACGTGTCGGGGGCAAAGCCGAGCTTGTCGGCAAAGCACGACAGAACCCGCATCGCCAGCGCCCAGTTCATCCGCTCGAAGGCAAGCATCGTCGGTTTGAAATCGGGCACCTGCGCGCCTGTGGGCCAGAGCCCTTTCATGCGGGGCAGGGTGATCTGATAGCTTTCCTTCTGGTCTGCGGTGCCGGTAGAGGGGCGGACCTGTGCCTTGAATTCCCAGCCGGCATTGGTGCCGGGCTTGAGGGGGAAGGCGGATTTGGTCTCGGCGTCCAGGTCGAAGAATGCCGCAGAGCGTTCGAAGGCATCATCAATCAGCGACTGCGGGATGCCGTGGTTTTTGAGTTGGAAGAAGCCGATGTCGGTGGCCGCATCCCACAGCTCGGCAGTGATCTGATCCCGGCGGGCGTGGAAATCGGACATGTCGATTTGCGGAATGTCCCGCTCGATGACGGTTCCGAGCCCACCGATACGGCCTTCTTTTTGCAACTCTTTCAAAGGCGTTGTGCCCATTACATACCCTCCTTGTCCGCACGCGGTTTGTGGCGTGCGGTTGAAAAAGGGAGCAATGACCTGCGCATAGGGCGCTGCCTGCTTCTACTCCGGTTTGTCGTCTTGGCCGCCCGGCTTGGGCAGTCCTTTGGATTTAGGGGAGGCGCGCCTTTTGGATGATGCGCCGCCCATGGCGAGGCGCGTGCCTGTGCCTGTCTTGCGCAGGGTGCAATCGCTTGCCTCGTGGCATCACGCTAAACCCAAGAAATTGTAGCTGTCCTCTGTGCGCGTGCAGAAAAATCGCTGCGCGGCAGCATTCTGCCCGCAATGCGAGCGAAAATTCGCGTGCATGGCAAAAATTCAGGCAGAGGTCGGATGGTGGTGCTCGATGGATCTGCGCGGTCAGGCGAAGCGCGGGCGGTGCACACGCGCCGAGTCGCCACCGCGCGTCCAGGTCAGGGAGTTGTACCAAGAATGCGCGGAGGCGGATGGCGTCGCGCAGGCCGGAGGGCGCGCCTCTTCGGCCGTGCTATGAAAATACGGCAAAAAAGAGGGGGCCGCGCTGCATTATTTTGAGTTGGGCGAAGGTCGGCTCTTTCGGCAAGGGGCCCGCGGACTCGGGCTATTCAAAATAACAAAGACGGGAAACACGGCGTTTCCTATGGAAGTGTTCATCGCTTCCGAGAACTGGATTGAAACGGTTTTGCTTTCGCAGGTGGCCAAAACTTACCAAGCAAAAAGGTTTTCCTTTCCCGAAAAATCAGTGGTTTGCGCCTGGCGCGGGGAGTTCAAACCAAAGATGCCCGGAATTCGAAGTGGGCAAAACCCACCACCTTTTCATTCCTTTTGTGTGTTTTGACCAAGTGCCCCTTGGTTTTTTGAGCTTGGTGGGCGGGCAGGTCCAAAGATTGAACCGCTCCGCCGGTTTCCTGGCAAAGGGGCTCAATTGACTGCCAATACAGGCAGATCAGAATGGCATCCGAAAACTCAGAGAGGCGCCGTAGGATTCAAAGCCTGAGGCCCCGATCCCGTCATAGAACCCGTCCATGGAGATTTTGATATTGCGATCAGGTATGAACCACGTTGCCCCTGCCTCCAAACGTCCTCTGAAATCGGAGTCAGATGACGCAAGCGTGGCATCGGTCGGGTTGCTATCCTGCAATTTGTTGAAATCGTAGATGCCGGAGAAGGCGACATGGGGGGAGAACTGCGCTCCATTCCCGTGATTGATCTGCCATGAGAATTTGGGGCCAAACTCCAGGCGCCCCAGATCAAAATCCTGCGACGGGATTGTACGCCCCAAAGAGTCGACATAGCTCTTTTGAGTCTCATGATAGTAGGTGAGTCGCGCAAATGGGCTGACAGTCAAAGTCGGAGTGGCTTTGAAATCTCCGGTCAAACCCGCCTGCACGAGGACACGCTCCGTGTCAAAATCATCTTCAAAAAGCCCCAGCGCGTTCACCGTATTCCGGGAGCGGCCGTAGGTTGCCGAAGCGTCGAGGAAGAGGTTTTCCTGCAGGCGAATGACAGCATAGGGGCCGACCATCCAGCCAAGCCCCTTTGCAGAGGTGTTGGCGGCGCCGTTCTTTTCTTCAGTGAAGTCGAGTTGCCCCATCACACCAACAACCACGCGATCAGATCTGCGGTAGTCGACACCAGCAAACACCAGGCCGGATTTGCTTTCTGAGTTGATGTTCTTGCTGATGGCGTACGTGCCCTGAGCCCAGAAATCCCAACCTGTCCAGGCCGATTGCCCCGACATGTCTTCAGTGGTGTCGGGAGCGTTCAGCGCGCGGCCCACCTGTGGCTTGCCAGCTTGGCCGGAGAATGCCGAAGCTATTTGTGGGGCGTTGTCAAAAGGGGCTTCAGGTTTCACGTCATAGGAAACTGATCTGCGATCTCCCTTAGCGATCATCTGTTTGGTTGAGGGTCTGAGGGAAGAGCGCCAGGCCGTGGCGTCGTTTTTGCGCCGCAGCTCTTCTGCAAAGGCGCGGTAGCTAAAGTGGAAACTACCTGAATGTGCGCCTGATGTAGCGTTGAAATTCAGCCGGTTCACTCCGCTCTGACGCCCCGATGCACCGCTGGTCAGGCGTGAGACCAGATCGGGTTGGTTCGACACAATAGAATTGGCCCTTCCGGTCACGAAGGAGGCAATCACTTCCTGCGTTTTGCGGATGTCAGCCGCATCGTTGCGGGTGTTGGTCATCGAAAAGGAAACACTGGTCAATCCGGGCGCGCTGGCTGTTACGGTGTAGGGGGCCAAGGTTTGGCTGCCCTGATAGGTGGAGGCGATCGCGTTTGCCGTCAGTCCCGAACTGGTCGCTGAGCCGTCGGCTCCGGTGGTTACGGTTTCGCTATTGGTGCCCGTGCTGGCAAAGATCAGCGATGCGCCGGTCGCAGGGGCGGAAAAGGTCACGGCCACGCCGGGGACGCCAACGCCGCCAGCCGTGGTTGCCATGACCACAAGCGGGGCTCCGAATGACTGGTTGATTTCTGCGCTTTGACCTGATCCTGAGGTGATCTGCAACCCGCTGGCAACAAATTGCGCCGTGCCGCTAATGCTGACATTAAAGGGGTTTTCGTCCGCGTCATTGTTGGCAAGGCTCATATCAAAGCCATAGGCACCGCTGGATGTCGGCGAATAGATCAGGGTGAGCGTCGCCGTACCGCCGCCTGCAGCCAGAGAAGTTGAGTCCAGCGTCATGCTGTTCACGGTCACATTGCTTGCTGCGCTAATACTGCTGCTGACCGTAGGCGTCGTGAGGGTGAGCGTGTCAGTGCCCGAGTTCGTGATCGTATAGGTCAGTGTAGCTGCTGCGCCAGCGTCAACCGGAGAGGAAACAGTATCTGTTCCACCATCCGTGATCGCTCCGCTGGCTGATGAGGAAACGTCGATCTCAGGCGTGCCGCTTGCCGTGCCGGCGACCGTGAAATTGAATGAGCTAGTGGACAAAAGCCTTCCGTCGCCTGTTTGCGACGTGCCGGACGGCGCCCCCGCCGACAGGGAAAAGAAGAGGGTCACATCAAAGCTGTACGCTCCGCTTTGCACCGGAGAATATGAGATCTCAAGCGTTGTGGTTCCGCCAGCACTTGCTACCGAGTTGGAGGCCACTGTGATGCTGTTGATGACGACGTTGCTTTCATTTGAGATATTCGCGGCCACGGTTGGCGTCACGACATTGAGGGGCGCTGTGCCCGGGTTGGTGATGGTGTAGCTGATCACATTGGGGCTTCCGGCAGGAGCTACCCCGGAAATTGTGTCAGTGCTGCCGTCCGTCAGCGACCCGCTCCCTGCGGACCCGAGGGAAAACCCGGCCGTGCCCACAGCGGTGCCGCTCACGGTGATTGAATAGCTGCCTTCATCCGCATCATCGCTGGATATGGTTAGGTCAAAGGAAAAGGCACCATCTACAGTCGGCGTATAAAGAACAGTGAAGGTTGTCGTCGCACTTGCCGCAATCGAAGTGGATCCCGGCGCTGAGATGGAATCGATCGTGACGTTGCTGGTCGAACCCGCGCTGGGCGTGCCCGATATCGTAAGTGTCGCATTGCCTTCGTTCGCGATCGTGTATGTCAGCGTTTGCTGATCGCCTGCCGTCAGGCTCCCCTGGGGATCGCTGCCGCCACTGGCGATAGAGGTTGAGGCAGGCCGCTGAATGTCAATTTCAGGGGAGGCCACGGTCAAGGTCGCAGAGGAACTTCCCGAGGTCCCGAGGCTGGATGTCAGTGACCCGGTGGCGTTGAGATAGGCCCCGTCTGACGAGCCGGTCACATCGACCGATACCGTGCAGCTTGCGGTCGATCCTACCGAACCACCAGAATAACTGACGGTTGCTGTTCCACTGGTTGCTGTCAGAGTTCCGCCGGTGCAGGTGGTTGCCGCGTTTGCAGGCGACGCCACCAACAGGCCCGCAGGCAATGTGTTGGAAAAGTTGAGGCTCGTGGCCGCAGCTCCATTCGAGGTGTTGTCGATCGTGAAGGTCACGGTCGATGTAGCCCCTCCCGCAATTGTGCCTGGAGAAAACGCCTGGCTAAAGCCGGGTGCGGTTGTTGCGGTGCCGCTGATGGTAAAGCTGAACGGGTTCTCGTCACTGTCATTGTTGGTGAAGGAAACGTCGAATGAAAAGGCTCCGGGCGCGGTGGGCGTATATTGAACGTCAAACTCCGTGGTCCCACCACCTGCGGCAACCACGCTGGATGCCGGAGCGCTGATGGAATTCACCGTGACATTGGTCAGGTTCGAGGAACTGGCAGTCGCCAATGTAAGGTCCGCTACTCCCGAATTGGTCACAGTATACGTGACAGTTGCCGCAACCCCTGCAGGTTGACTGCTCTGATCGTCAGTTCCGCCATTTGCGACGGAATTGGTGGTTGACGAGGTGAGATTGTCGATCTCGGCCTTGGCGTTGATGGTGCCGGTGATTGTGACGTTGAAGGTGGTCTCATCTGTTCCGTCCTCGGCGTCATTGGTGGTGAAGCTGAAGGGGACGGAGAAGCTGGCACCATCTGAGGTGGAAGAGGGGGTAAAGGTGATGCTGATGGCGCCCGCCTCGGAGCCACCCGCCGCCACGGTGCTGGTGACGATGGAGGTGGTGCCAAAGCTGGCGTTTGTGGGCGTGCCTTGGGTGAGGGCCGATAGGTTCAGCGGCCCGGTGCCGCTGTTGGCGACGGTATAGGTGATGGTTGTGGCTGTGCCGCTGTCGATGGCCGCTGCGATGGCATCCGTGCCGCCGTCTGCAACAGAGTTGGTGGTCGATGAGGTGAGATTGTCGATCTCGGCCTTGGCGTTGATGGTGCCGGTGATTGTGACGTTGAAAGTGGTCTCATCTGTTCCGTCCTCGGCGTCATTTGTGGTGAAGCTGAAGGGAACCGAGAAGCTGGCGCCGTCGGTGGTGGAGTTTGGCGTGAAGGTGATGCTGATGGCCCCGGCCTCGGATCCACCCGCCGCCACGGTGCTGGTGACGATGGAGGTGGTGCCAAAGCTGGCGTTTGTGGGCGTGCCTTGGGTGAGGGCCGATAGGTTCAGCGGCCCGGTGCCGCTGTTGGCGACGGTATAGGTGATGGTTGTGGCTGTGCCGCTGTCGATGGCCGCTGCGATGGCATCCGTGCCGCCGTCTGCAACAGAGTTGGTGGTCGATGAGGTGAGATTGTCGATCTCGGCCTTGGCGTTGATGGTGCCGGTGATTGTGACGTTGAAAGTGGTCTCATCTGTTCCGTCCTCGGCGTCATTTGTGGTGAAGCTGAAGGGAACCGAGAAGCTGGCGCCGTCGGTGGTGGAGTTTGGCGTGAAGGTGATGCTGATGGCCCCGGCCTCGGATCCACCCGCCGCCACGGTGCTGGTGACGATGGAGGTTGTGCCAAAGCTGGCGTTTGTGGGCGTGCCTTGGGTGAGGGCGGAGAGGTTGAGGGGCCCGGAGCCGCTGTTGGCGACGGTATAGGTGATGGTTGTGGCTGTGCCGCTGTCGATGGCCGCTGCGATGGCATCCGTGCCGCCGTCGGCGACCGCGTTGGTGGTTGACGAGGCGAGATTGTCGATCTCGGCCTTGGCGTTGATGGTGCCGGTGATTGTGACGTTGAAAGTGGTCTCGTCGGTGCCGTCTCCGGCGTCATTGGTGGTGAAGCTGAAGGGGACGGAGAAGCTGGCACCATCGGTGGTGGAGCTTGGGGAGAAGGTGATGCTGATGGCCCCGGCCTCGGATCCGCCCGCGGCGACGGTGCTGGTGACAATCGAGGTGGTGCCAAAGCTTGCGTTGGTTGGGGTGCCTTGGGTGAGGGCGGAGAGGTTGAGGGGCCCGGAGCCGCTGTTGGCGACGGTATAGGTGATGGTGGTCGCGGTGCCGCTGTCGATGGCCGCCGCGATGGCGTCTGTTCCGCCGTCGGCGACCGCGTTGGTGGTTGACGAGGCGAGATTGTCGATCTCGGCCTTGGCGTTGATGGTGCCGGTGATTGTGACGTTGAAAGTGGTCTCGTCGGTGCCGTCTCCGGCGTCATTGGTGGTGAAGCTGAAGGGGACCGAGAAGCTGGCGCCATCGGTGGTGGAGTTTGGCGTGAAGGTGATGCTGATGGCGCCCGCCTCGGAGCCACCCGCCGCCACGGTGCTGGTGACGATGGAGGTTGTGCCAAAGCTGGCGTTTGTGGGCGTGCCTTGGGTGAGGGCCGAAAGGTTGAGGGGCCCGGAGCCGCTGTTGGCAACCTGATAGGTGACGGTGGTCGCGGTGCCGCTGTCGACGGCGCCGGCAATAGCATCGGTGCCGCCATCCGCGATGAAATTGGTGGTCGATGAGGTGAGATTGTCGATCTCGGCCTTGGCGTTGATGGTGCCGGTGATGGTGACGTTGAAGGTGGTCTCATCGGTTCCGTCCTCGGCGTCATTTGTGGTGAAGCTGAAGGGGACCGAGAAGCTGGCGCCATCGGTGGTGGAGTTTGGCGTGAAGGTGATGCTGATGGCGCCCGCCTCGGAGCCGCCCGCGGCGACGGTGCTGGTGACGATGGAGGTTGTGCCAAAGCTTGCGTTGGTTGGGGTGCCAGGGGAAAGCGCCGAGAGGTTGAGCGGCCCGGAGCCGCTGTTGGCAACCTGATAGGTGATGGTGGTCGCGGTGCCGCTGTCGATAGCGCCGGCAATAGCGTCGGTGCCGCCATCCGCGATGAAATTGGTGGTCGATGAGGTGAGATTGTCGATCTCGGCCTTGGCGTTGATGGTGCCGGTGATGGTGACGTTGAAGGTTGTCTCATCTGTTCCGTCTTCGGCGTCATTGGTGGTGAAGCTGAAGGGAACGGAGAAGCTGGCGCCATCGGTGGTGGAGTTTGGCGTGAAGGTGATGCTAATGGCGCCCGCCTCGGATCCACCCGCCGCCACGGTGCTGGTGACGATGGAGGTTGTGCCAAAGCTTGCGTTGGTTGGGGTGCCGGGGGAAAGCGCCACGAGGTTCAGTGGCCCCGATCCGCTGTTGGCGACGGTATAGGTGACGGTTGTTGCTGTGCCGCTGTCGATGGCCGCTGCAATGGCATCTGTTCCGCCGTCAGCAACAGAGTTGGTTGTCGATGAGGTGAGATTGTCGATCTCGGCCTTGACATTTATCGTGCCGGTGATGGTGACGTTGAAAGTGGTCTCATCGGTGCCGTCCTCGGCGTCATTTGTGGTGAAGCTGAAGGGGACCGAGAAACTGGCACCATCTGAGGTGGATGAGGGGGTAAAGGTGATGCTGATGGCGCCCGCCTCGGAACCACCCGCCGCCACAGTGCTGGTGACAATGGTGGTTGTTCCAAGGCTCGCATTGGTAGGCGTGCCCATGTTGAGCGCCGAGAGGTTCAGCGGCCCCGAGCCGCTGTTGGCGACGGTATAGGTGATGGTTGTGGCTGTGCCGCTGTCGATGGCCGCTGCGATGGCATCGGTGCCGCCATCGGCGATGGTATTTGTGGTGGATGAGGTGAGATCATCAATCTCTGCGTCAGAGGCTGGTGGGGCAACCGTACCGGAGCCACCGGATTGCGTGTAGGTAAACGAAAATGGCGTGCCGCCATGAGTTCCTGATACAACACACCCCGATGAGCAATCCGTGACGATGGTTGGGTCTGAGTCTGTATCGAGGGTGCCCTGAGGAGAGCCGTTATTCACCGTAAAAACAAGATCTCTGGCGTCGTTAGGGCCGGAGTCCCATATGAAAAAGTTCGTATTTGATCCATTGATTTGTATCTGGATCAAATCGTCGTCCCCAGCCGATCCGGCTGCGGCGCTTTCAAGGGTGCATTCATCAACCGTAAGGTTCGAGATAAGGGTATCACCGGCAGAGGTGGTCGTTGGGCAGGATGTGAAGTCAGCGTGCGCAGAAACAGGGAGAAGGAAGACCACGAACAGGAAGGCCAGTGCCAGTGTCGATGCAATCTGAGTTAAGCGTGACTGTCCAGCCGCAGCCTTGCTTTGAGTGTTGATGAGAGCGCTGCGGCAAAGGCCAATCATGCTTGGGTCCAAACTGTAATCGTAACTATTTCATTGCCACGTTTCGGCTGACAAACAACCCTGAGCAGTGACAGATTCTGGTCTTCGTGATTTAAGTGTTAAAGAATGGTTAGCACAAGAATTTCTTTCTGGAGAGGCGCTCCTGACCTGATCTTCTGTTTACTCACGCCAGGCGCCAAGCTTGCCTTCTTTTTGAAATTATCTGTTGATTTTTCTTTCCATCCAATGTGAGTATTGGGTGACTATTTCGATATTAATTTGCCGCAAGTGAATATGATTGATCTGCGGTGATGAGGCTTAGGTCTTGTTTTACCCGTTTTGGATGTGGGGGGATTATGTCAGAGCCGTTTCTCGCGGAAGTCCGCATTGTGGGGTTTAACTTTGCCCCAAGAGGCTGGGCCGCATGCGATGGTCAGTTGTTGCCTATCAATCAGAATCAGTCGCTTTATTCCCTGCTTGGGACAACTTATGGCGGTGATGGGCGTACCACCTTTGCGCTGCCGGATTTGCGGGGGCGTGCGCCGCTTCACGTCGGGCGGAGCGAGGGCGGATCAGAACACCGCGAAGGTCAGAAAACGGGCCAGGAAACAGTCACGTTGACAATTGCAGAGATGCCGCAGCATGACCACCTGGCCAAGGCATCATCCTTGACTGGAAATACCAGCGCCCCAAGAAACGCGCTTTTGGCTGCGGAGGTCGCCCCTGATGCCGTATATGCTGAACGAAATCCTGCGACACAAACCAGATTGACCTCCGGCACGGTGTGGAACGCAGGCGGGGGGCAGGCGCATAACAACATGCAGCCCTATACGGCGCT
The DNA here is from genome assembly GCA_027019165.1 of Pseudophaeobacter sp. Taxonomy (GTDB): domain Bacteria; phylum Pseudomonadota; class Alphaproteobacteria; order Rhodobacterales; family Rhodobacteraceae; genus Phycobacter. The sequence continues at coordinate 233,578 of JALUXC010000024.1, read as the reverse complement.
GAATTTCTGCATTGCCCTGCAAGGGCTTTTCCCGTCCCGCAACTGATCCTCAGAAAGGACATAGGATGTCAGAACCCTTTGTAGGTGAAATTCGCATGTTCGCGGGGAATTTCGCGCCGCGGGGCTGGGCCTTGTGCGATGGTCAATTGTTGGCTGTGTCCCAGAACGATGCGCTGTTTTCTCTCTTTGGCACAATCTACGGCGGTGATGGCAGAACCACCTTTGGCCTGCCGGATTTGCGAGGTCGCATCCCCATTCACGCGGGCACCGGTCCTGGGCTTTCACCGCGCCGTCTGGGGGCAAAAGGGGGTTCCGAGAACGAGACTTTGACCCTCAACCAACTCCCTTCCCACACGCATAGCTTTAACGCCAATACACAGTTCGCAACCTCTGAACATCCTGAGGGGCGGGTTGTTGCCGAAGGCGTGAACGTCTCCCCTTATTCCGACAGTGCCACCAACCCTCCGGTCGATCAGATGGCGAGCAACGCGATCACGGCTGTCGGCGGGTCCAGGTCTCATAGCAACCTCATGCCTTTCCTGTGCATCAATTTCATTGTTGCGCTGTTTGGCATCTACCCAAGTCGGCATTAGGAGGCAGATATGTCAGAACCCTTTGTTGCAGAGATCCGCATTTTCGCCGGGAACTTTGCCCCGCGCGGCTGGGCGTTCTGTGATGGCCAGCTCTTGCCGGTCTCTCAGAACACGGCGTTGTTTTCTTTGATTGGGACCACCTATGGGGGGGATGGTCGGTCGACCACAGCACTGCCGAACCTCCAGGGGCGCGTGCCGATGCATCCGGGCCGCGGACCTGGGCTGACGTCCCGGCGGCTGGGACAAAGAGGCGGTAGCGAACAAATCAGCCTGACAGAGTCGCAGATGCCAAATCACATGCATAGTCTTGCTGCTACGCCAAACTCTGGGACCACCAATATTCCCTCTCCCTCAAGGTCACTTTCACGTAGCGGCTTTGATCGATTGTACCAGACTGAGACCTCCAGCAACACTGTATACCTGTCTGGCCAAGCGCTGGACAGCAATGGCGGTAGCCAACCGCATTCGAATGTGCAGCCGATCCTGGCAATGAATTTCATAATCGCGCTTGTAGGTCTCTACCCGTCTCGCGGCTAATGACGCTTGCGGTTGGATGAGTTTTGCAGTGCCAGGTCATCCGGCATCATCAGACGGCCCATCGGAAGGACATGTGACATGTCAGTTGAAGACAAAATTCCACAAGACTATGCGGGCAGCACACGCACGGAGCCGAGCTACTTTCGGATCTTTTTTGGTGTGATCGGTCAAGATGGTCAGCTTTTCTACAAGGACCAAACCACTGAAAATGGCCCTTTTGATCCGGACTTCACGGTGTACCCGGAACTTCAGTACCAAGGCAGCAAACTGAATGCGTCGGTCACGCAAGGGGGCTATGTGGCGCTATTGGCTGCGGCAAGTGACGCAGGTGGAGACCTCATATATATTCAGGAAGACAGCAGCGAAAAGGCGACGGAGCGGTTTTCCAGTCCCGTTGACCTTGGAAAACCAGCTGGCGTTCCGGGTTATCTCGACACGCTCATGATCCATGGTCTGGGGAACCTGCAAAATGTGTTCCTCACCAGCGCAGGGTCGGACAATGCAATCTGGTGGAAGTACCAGAATCCCAACACGATCATCGAAGAGACCAAGACCGTGATCCCTCCCGGTACGGACACGCCGGTTGAGGTCACTGCGCCGGTGGAAGTGCCGCCGAGTGAACCCTGGTCTGATTGGCAGCAACTGCCTGGTGCGCTGACCTCTCTTGCCGGGACGCAGAACGCAGATGGGCGCATCATTCTGCTTGGCATCAATGCAGGCAGTGTGCCCTATCTGAACTTCCAGACCAGCGATCGGCCTCTCTTGCCGGAACACTGGAAGGGGTGGGAGGACATTTCAGGAGGTTTGACTGGATTTGATCAGCTTGTGTGCGGAATAGGGGTGAATGCTCTTGTTCATATCTTTGCCCGCATCGGCAGCAAGATCTATATGAAGGTGCAGCAAGAGGTCAGCTCGGAGAGTTTTTCAGCCTGGTCCCTGTTCGCGTCATTTGACGAGCCTGTCCAGACCATGGCCCTGTCTATCGGGTCAAATGAGGGCTTGTACCTGGTGGCCCAGGTCGGATCCGGGGCTGGCAGCCCGGTTTATTCCAGGTATCAGATTCCAGGAATGATCGATCAATGGTCTGGGCTGCAGGTTATCGCCCATGTCGAAGCGGATAGCCTGCTGGTGCTGCAGGCCAATGCAGACACCAACCTCAGCCTTTTTGCGCTTGATGCGGCTACCGGTGAGGCCTCTTACATAACGCAGCAAACCCTTGCGCATTGGTCGGCCAAGTGGGTTCCGTTGGGCAGTCAGATTTCTTCCATGGCGTTGACCCAGGATATCACAGTCAATCCGGCATGAACGAGCCCTCGACACTTGACGCGCCAAAGAATGCACCAAGGGAAAAGCGCTGGCCGCAGTTGCACCATGCTGCCAAGCTTGGGGTTTCCGTCCGTGGTCAGCGAGAGGAAGACTTGCCTTTTCTGGAAGCGCTCTACCGATCAACGCGCGAAGCAGAACTGGATCGCACGCCCTGGGGGGAAGCCCAAAAACAGGCGTTTATCGCCATGCAGTTTGAGGCCCAGCACCGTCACTACCAACAACACTACCCTGACGCGCTTTGGCTTATTCTGGAACATCTCGGTGCGCCGATTGGGCGGCTTTATCTTGAGCGCTGGTCGAGCGAACACCGTATCATCGATATCGCCTTGATACCTCAAAGGCGCGGATCGGGAATTGGGAAGGCCGTTCTGGACGATGTGATGGCGGACGCCGCAGCAGCCAAAAAGGCGGTCGGTATTCATGTGGAGAAAGAAAACCCGGCCATGCGCCTATATCAGCGGCTCGGGTTCACCCGCGTAGAAGACAAGGGCGTATATGATTTGTTGAGATGGTCGGCGCAGGCTTGAAAGAGCCGGATCAGGTAAATACCGCTTCGTATTGAATACCGGCATCTTTTTCTGCGACAGGGACAAGGAACACATCCTGTTCGCCGAAGTCTTTTTGGTAAAGCCTGTGAATGGACTGATCCAGAACAGGTTCGCTGGGGCCTTGCCAGAGCGTTGAAAACGCACCGCCTTCGCGTGCGCCTTGTCCCAGGGGCTTAACTTCCACCAAAGACAGCTCCAGGTCTGGCGAGACAGAGAGGACCTGAAAGATCTTGTTCAGGTGGTCTTCAAAATCGGTCCGCGTCAGCGTCTGTAGATGTGTCATGTGCCCTCCCGCGGCCTTGATTGTAGATCACCCGACGTCAAGGGGTGAACTCCAATAAGTTGTAGGGCGATATTGGTGTAGTCGTAAAGCGGTTTTGGTTGATTGTTCTGGCGGGCGAAAACGTTGCAGTGCCTTGGTGCGATGGACAGGAAGAGCAGAGCGTGACGATCTCTGCCCTTCTGCATTGCCTCATTTGTTTGGGCGCACCCGCGCAGCACTTTTGTCGGCAAAGGCCGCAAGACGGGCACGTGCGTCAGGCTGGGTGTTCACGACTCCCGCCACCACAGATTCGGCATAGGCGGCATCCAGCGCGGACATGTTTTGCATATGGCTCACGGCCGAGCAGATGGCAAAGTTTGACAGCGGCAGGTTTTCAGCAGCGCGGCGGGCCAGCTCCATCGCCTTGTCAAAGCTGGACCCTTCGACAAAATATTGCGCAAGACCCAGATCGCAGGCTTCCTGGCCCTGGTAGACGCGGCCGGTCAGCATCATGTCGATCATGCGGGATTTGCCGATCAGGTCGCTCACGCGGATGGTTGCTCCGCCGCCGGTAAAGAGACCGCGCTGGCCTTCGGGCAGGGCGAAATAGGTGGTCTGGTCCATCACCCGGATATGGGCGGAGCTAGCCAGTTCAAGCCCGCCGCCGACAACCGCACCCTGCAGCGCGGCGATGACCGGCACACCGCCGTATTCCATCTTGTTGAAGGCCTCATGCCAGCGCAGGCAGACATGCATAAAGTCGGCGGGGCTGCGGTCTTCATCGTGGTGTTCAATCAGGTCAAGCCCCGCGCAGAAGTGATCGCCTGATCCGGCCAGAACCACCGCCTTGACCCCGGCACGCGGCGCCAGTGAAAAGAACTCTACCAGTTCTTCGATGGTGTCGATGTCCAGCGCATTGCGCTTGGTGGGGCGGTTCAGGGTTACCACCCAGACGCCGTCCTCCTGCGCGTCGATGGCGAGGTTCTGATAGCGAGAGATATCGATTTCAACACGCATTGTAGGCGTCCTTTCGCAAGAAAATGAGGGCAGGGGTGGGGAAGGCCCCAATTCGAACCGGTCAGAGAATGGCCGTGAGCAGGCTGTCAGCCCCTTCGAGAATGCGGTCCTGCTGGACGCTGGTATCGTTCAGCACATGGTCCGCATAAAACCGCGCAGTGGAGATCTTTGCCGCCATGAATTCGGGGTCTTCGCCGTTTTGAAGCGCGGTTTCAGCGGCCAAGAGAGCACGGGCCAGTTGCCATCCGGCCACCAGATTGCCTGCCAGCATCAGGTAAGGAACCCCCGCACCAAAGGCGGCACTGGGCTCAGTCTTTCCAGTGTTAACAAGGTGCTGCACGACGGATATGAACGCCTCGCGGGCGCGGCCAAGGCGGGCAGCGACGGTTTGCGCTGCGGCGGATCCGGCAGCCAACTCGGCTTCGGTTTGCGCGATCATTTCGGCCAGGCGCAGGGCGGTCTCGCCGCCATCGCGCAGGGTTTTCCGGCCCACCAGATCGTTGGCCTGGATCGCCGTAGTGCCTTCATAGATCGGCAGAATACGGGCATCACGATAGTGCTGCGCCGCGCCGGTTTCCTCGATAAAGCCCATGCCGCCATGGACCTGAACCCCCAGCGAGGTGACATCGACGCTCATCTCGGTGCAATAGCCTTTGACAAGCGGCGTCAGAAACTCAGAGATCGCTGCGGCGCTGGCGCGTTCCGCGGCCGTGGCGGCGTGTTTGGCCAGATCCTGCCAGCCTGCGGCAAAGGCCGCCATGGCGCGCCCGCCTTCGGTGATCGATCGCATGCGCATCAGCATCCGGCGCACATCGGGGTGGTTCACGATCGCCACCGCCTCGCGGGAGGAGCCGTCGACCGGCGCGCTTTGGATCCGCTCGCGGGCATAGGAAAGCGCCTGCTGATAAGCGCGTTCCGAGACGGCGATCCCTTGCAGGCCAACCGCATAGCGCGCGGAGTTCATCATTTCGAACATGTAGCGCAGGCCTGCGTTTTCCTCTCCGATCAGAAACCCCGTCGCCTCTTCAAAGCTGAGCACCGCCGTGGGGCTGGCCTTGATACCCAGCTTGTGCTCGATGCTGACGCAGCGCACGGCGTTGCGCTCGCCCAGGGATCCGTCGCTGTTCACCATGTACTTGGGCACCAGGAACAGGCTGATCCCCTTGACACCGGCAGGGGCGTCAGGCGTGCGGGCCAGCACCAGATGTACGGTGTTCTCGGACATGTCGTGCTCACCATAGGTGATGTAGATCTTGGTGCCGCTGATTGCATATGTGCCGTCTGCGCGGCGCTCTGCCTTGCTGCGCAAAAGGGCCAGATCGCTGCCTGCCTGCGGCTCGGTCAGGTTCATGGTGCCGGTCCATTTTCCCGATACGAGGTGTTCAAGATAGGTCGCCTTCTGCGCGTCCGAGGCGGCGGTCAGCAGCGCCTCGATGGCGCCTTCGGTCAACAGCGGACAAAGGGCAAAGCTCATGTTGGCAGCGTTCAGCATCTCGGTTGCCGCCGCACCGACAGAGCGCGGCAGGCCCTGTCCTCCGAACTCTTCCGGGTGGGGAAGGCTTTGCCACCCCATATCCACGAACTTCGAATAGGCTTCGGCGAAGCCGTCCGGCAGGAACACCCGCCCGTTCTCGTAGCGCGATCCCACCTGATCGCCGGGAGCATTGAGCGGGGCAATCTCTTCGGCAACAAAACGGGCAAATTCTGTCAACGCGGCTTCGGCGTCGTCCAGTTCAACCGCCTCGTAGGTTGGAAGGGTGCTGACATCGGCCCAGGAGGCCAGATGGGCGATATTGAAGATCATGTCCTTTACGGGGGCGTTGAATGTCATGACGTGGCCTTCCTTTTCGCTTTCTTTTGTGGCCAGATAACCAATAGAATGGGCGCCGTCTATATCTCTGGTGGACGCAAAACTTGCAAAAAGTGACAAATCAGATGGCGGAAAGCCTGCCGGATCAGGAGTCGACCGCACCGATCCTGCCCACTGTTTCGCGCGCCTTTCTGGAGGATTGGCTTGGCGCGTTGCGGTTACATTGCCCGGCAGAACAACTGGCGGGTTTCATGCGGCAGATCGGACTGGAAGATAAGGTGCCGATGAACAGCCGTGTGACCCATGATCAGATCGTGCGGCTGTATCAACTGGTTGCCAACGAAACCGGTGATGAGATGATGGGTCTGTGGAGCCGTCCTGTCCGGTCAGGCGCGCTCAAGCTGCTTTGTGCTTCGGTGCGGGGGGCGTCTTCGCTTTCGGCGGTCTTGTTCCGTTTTACGTCGTTCTGGAACATCGTGCTCGACGACTGCTATCTGAGGCTTGAAACGGTAGAGGATCATGTCCGGGTCGTGCTCCAGCCACGGGAAGATGGTCGTCAACCGCGGTTCGGGCATATGCTGCTGCTGAAGCTTGCGCATGGCATCACCTCTTGGCTGGCGGGGCGCGAACTGCCCCTGACAGAAGTGTCGTTTGTCTTTGAACGGCCCGATTTTTCCGAGGATTATCCGATTTTGTTTCCTGCCCCGGCGCGTTTTGGCCAGGCGCACTCTTCGGTGACCTTTGCCGATAGCCTGGAAGGAGCGCCGGTGCCTCGGAGCGAGGTTGAAATGCAGGAATTCCTGATGCGCGCTCCGCGAGATTGGATCTTTACCAGCTCACGCGAGCACACCGTGATGCTAAGAGTGCGAGAGCTGTTGCTGCGGTCAGAGCGCCTGACATGCAATCTGGACGACGCAGCGCGGGCTCTGAACCTGACCCAACGCACCTTGATCCGGCGTCTTGATGCCGAAGGCACCTCGTTTCAGGACATCAAGGACGGGTTACGACGCGATATCGCGATCAGGGATCTTTCCAACGGAGGCAAAAGCATTGAGGCTATTTCGCAGGATGTGGGATTTGCCACGTCGGCGACGTTTCATCGTGCGTTCAAACGTTGGACAGGGACGACCCCCGGTGCCTACCGGAGGCCGTGAGCTGTGTGGGAAAGACCCTACGCGACAGCTTGGGTCTGGGACTGGGCATCGGGTTCCGGGCTGGGGGGCTCCAGTGTGATCCCAAGGCTTTCGCACAAGGGGAGGCGATTTGCGGCAAAGGCATTGGCGCGAACGCGCAATACGGCCAGGTTTTCTTCGGAAGTCTCCAGAATGCGCCCATCCACATGCAGGCGCTGCCCTTGAGGTTCCAGGATCCGCCAGGCAAGATCGGCCCATTCCTTTGGGCTCGAAAGCCCCTCACTGCGCGCCAGCAGGAACAACTGTTCGAACCGGTCAAATGCGACGCCATTGCCGGTGACAGGTGAAGCGAGGAAGCGCAGGGTTTCGCTGTCCTCGGCGCGCTTGCATATGGCCAGGTTGAACTGGCGGCACTGTTCGGCGCGTTCGCTCAACCCTTCGGTTGGCAAGCAGGGAAGCACATGGTTCGCCCCAATCAGAAGGGTCAGCATGCGGGTGATCTCAGCCCATGTGGAGGTTCCGAACACACCGAGATCCAAAAGCTGGCGCACGGTCTTGGGGCCGTCTTTGAGTTCAGTCAGCAGCGGTTCATACTGCTCCCGTTGCAGCGTGGGTTCTCCGTCGCGAGTGACTAAGTTCAAAGGACCGCCGTTGTAACGGCGTCCCAGAGCAAGTGGAATGCCGAACCAGGCCCCGATGGCCCCGCGTTCGGTGTGTCGCACCTGCCCTTTGATGAAGATATCCGTGCGAAACTGGGCATTCAGCAGAATATCCCGGAGGCTCTGTCGGCGCACTGGGTCTGTCTCGCTTTCCAGCATCTCCAGCTGGTTCGGCGGCAAGCAGACCTCATCGACATGGTCTATCGGGTCCGCGGAGGCCAGGAACGACAGTTTTGCCTGCGAGAGGTCGTTGGCGATGTCCGCAAAATGGAAGGGCGTCCAGTCTTTGTTGAAAAATTCATGCGCCAGGTAGTTTTGCGACATGCCGTCCAGGCCGCGCAGCCGTTTTGAAAGGGCAGGGTTTGCGGCAAAGTATTCGGCTCCGGCCAGGTTCAACTCTTGCGCCCAAGCGATCGCTTCACGGATGCGCTGATGCAGGGGGCCCGGGCTTTGGGCGGCGCGGTCTGTCAGAATCCGGCGCAGTGGCATGGCGGCGGCCCAACCCGGCTGGGCATTGTAGCTGATATAGACCAGCCCGCCCGGTTTCAGGCGCTTGGCCAGGAAATCCAGGATGTAACCCTGATTTTCTTTGGAAACCCAACTGTAGACACCGTGCAGGGCAATGACATCAAAGAAGGCCGGGAGGCTGGGCTCGGCGTGGAAGTCCTCGAACGAACGCTCGTGGAAATGCATGTTCTTCAGCTTGGCCTCGGTGGCAAGCTCCCTTGCTCCATTGATATGGGAGGGATTGAAATCCATTGCATGAAACTCGATGTGCGGATTGGCAGCGGCCAAAAGATTGGCCGAAAACCCCTGGCCACAGCCCAATTCGCAATAGCTCAGGTTTTCGCCAAACAGGCCGTGTTTCTGTCCCTTGAGGGTCGCGCAGAATGCCAGATGCGAGGGAGCAAGTTCGCTGAAAAAATCATGGGTATAGTCAAGTTCGGCAACGTAGCCGGCTGTCCAGTCGTTCATGGGATGCCCTGTTGGTCTGTATTGTGCGTGTCGAGTTGCCAATCAATTTTCCTAAAACTGGTGACAATTGGGTTAATCGCGCAGAGGTTTTCTGTTGCGCGTCATGGCCAGATCCAAAGGTTCACCTCACGGTTGCTTGAGCGGTTTTGTTTCGCGCTTGCTGTTGCGGCTCCAGGGCGCTTAGGTGACAGACAGAGGCCGCCGGTTCTGGTCGGCGATGATGGACTGTGATCAAGCGAAAGGAAGCATCTATGCCCGTGACCCTGCAACAGATGATGGAAGCGGCGAATGCCGCAGTGGACCGCATTTCGGTCAAAGAGGCCCAGACCATGCTGGCCGATGGGGCGTTGCTGCTGGATATTCGGGACGCACCGGAACTTTCGGCATCTGGCCGCGTCGCGGGCTCGCATCATATTTCGCGGGGTATGCTTGAATTTCGTGCCGATCCTCAAAGCCCGTTTCACGATGAGGCGCTGAAGAGAGACCGGGTTATCCTTTTGCATTGTGCCAGCGGAGGCCGGGCTGCACTGGCAGGCAAGCTGCTAAAAGACATGGGCTATGCATCGGTCTACAACACCGGGGGTCTGTCCGACTGGGCAAATGCGGGAGCAGCCATCGAAGAGCCCGTCGATCCGGGCATGTGACTGGCCAGCGCCCGAACGTTTTCCCGGTTTGGTCCGACAGGCGCAGTCTTCAGAGCGCTCGTTGGTCAGGCGTTGAAAAAGGCCCTCGCTGTTGCTTCAAAGGCGCGCGGGTTTTCCGCGTGCAGCCAATGTCCTGCTTTGGGGATTTTGGCAAAGCGTGCGCCCGGAAAACGCGCAAGAATCTCGGGCCGGTACTCAGCTCGGACATAGTCCGAGGTCGCACCAGACAGAAAAAGGGCAACGCCATTCCACTGGGCTTCGGTCTTTGGGAAGGAAAGGATGTTTGGCATTTCCTTTGCGAGTACGTCCAGGTTCAGGGTCCACCGCTTGCCTTGGATATCGAGTGACTGGGTGAAAAAACTCTGAAGGGCGGGCTCTACCCCAAGGTCAGAAAGCTGTGCATGGGCATCCGATCTGCGGGTGACCTTGTCAAGATCGACCTTGCGCATGGCTTCGATGAACTGGATCTGGCTGTGCCCATAGCTGACCGGGGCGATATCGGCGACCAAGAGGCGGCGCACGGCATCCGGGTGCCTCAAGGCCAGCATCATTGCGGCCTTGCCCCCCATCGAGTGTCCTATCACGTCCATTTGACCGCCATGGGCGGCTATGACCTCGGCCAGGTCATCGGCCATCTCAGGGTAGCTGTGACTGTCGCAGGACGGGCTGGCGCCGTGATTGCGCATGTCGACGGCGATAACCTGGCGTTCATCGGAAAGGCGTTTGGCAATGACACCCCAGTTGCGTGCCGAGCCGTAGAGCCCATGGGCAATCAGAAGAGGGGGTTTGTCTGTCGGGGCGCCGTGCAGGATCGTGTTCAACATGGGGCAAGGTGATAAACCTGCCCGTGGCGTTTCACCAGCCCTATTGGGCCTGCTCCATTTAGGCCCCATTGAGACGGGGCAGGCATCGCTATAAAAGCCTGTGAGCGGAGTTTGCGGGAGGCAAATGGATGACACATCCTTTGAGTGCAGAAATCGATGAGATTCGGGGGCTTCTCAGCGAAAAGGAGATGGCGTCCGGAGATCTGTCGAGCGCCTTCACCAAGGCACGCCGACGTTTGCCGCGTCACGTGTTTCGGCAGGGGATGCTTTTGGCCCGTGCAAGACCTCTTTTGGATCACCCAAAACTGGCTTTGACAGTGGACAACAAGAAACTCGACCAGGCCGCCAAGGACGTGCTGAGCCATCTGCGATCCGTTGATCTGGCGGAGCGGCGCAAGGACCGATGGCTGGGGGTACTGGGGAGCGTGGCCTTCTCGCTATTGGCGGTGGCCGCACTTTTCATCCTTGTCCTGAGGTGGCGTGGTTTCGTCTAGGCCGGTCTGGTCGTCCTCCCGCCCGATCTGCGATCATCAAAGACTGATCTGGCTCAGTTGGGCCGAGCGCCGCAAGCGGCGCCACAGCCTGGGCAGGCCCGGGCTGCCAGGCCCAAGGCCTGTGTTACGGCATCTTTGATGCAGTGACAGGGCGCGGGAGCCTTTCCATATCCGAAAAGAAGGCCCGGCGGTTGCTGTACCGCCGGGCCTTCTCAAATGTTAGATCTCTGTCTGGTCAGAGGTTTGGATAAAGCGGGAAGCGGGCACAGAGGGCTGCGACCTTGCCGCGCACGGCCTCTTCCACGGCGCCGTTTCCGTCTTCACCGTTGGCAGCCAGACCGTCGACGACTTCGACGATCAGATCCGCGATGTGGCGGAACTCTTCCTCACCAAAGCCGCGGGTGGTGCCGGCTGGGGTGCCGAGGCGAATGCCAGAGGTGACCATCGGCTTTTCCGGGTCAAACGGGATGCCGTTCTTGTTGGTGGTGATATGGGCGCGTCCCAGCGCCTTGTCCACGATATTGCCGGTGACGCCCTTGGGGCGCAGGTCAACCAGCATCACATGGGTGTCGGTGCCACCGGTCACGATGTCCAGACCACCTTTGATCAGCTGGTCGGCCAGAGCGACGGCATTGGCGCGGACCTGCTTTTGGTAGCTCTTGAATTCGGGGCGCAGCGCCTCGCCAAAGGCGACGGCCTTGGCCGCGATCACATGCATCAGCGGGCCGCCCTGAATGCCGGGGAAGATGGCCGAGTTCACTTTCTTGGCGATATCGGCATCATCGGTCAGGATCATGCCGCCGCGCGGGCCGCGCAGGGTCTTGTGGGTGGTGGTGGTCACCACATGCGCGTGCGGGAAGGGCGAGGGATGCTCACCTGCCGCAACGAGGCCGGCGAAGTGCGCCATATCAACGTGCAGGTAGGCGCCAACCTTGTCGGCGATCTCGCGGAAGCGGGCGAAATCAATGACGCGCGGAATGGCAGAGCCGCCTGCGATGATCAGCTTGGGCTGATGCTCTACGGCCATAGCCTCGACCTGATCGTAGTCGATGAGGTTGTCATCGCGGCGCACGCCATAGTGCACGGCGTTGAACCACTTGCCCGACTGGTTGGGCGCGGCGCCGTGGGTCAGGTGACCGCCCGAGGCCAGATCCATGCCCAAAATGGTGTCGCCGGGCTTGATCAGTGCGGTAAAGACGCCCTGGTTTGCCTGGCTGCCGGAGTTCGGCTGCACGTTGGCAAAGCCGCAGCCAAACAGTTCCTTGGCGCGCTCGATCGCCAGGTTCTCGGCCACGTCCACATATTGGCAGCCGCCATAGTAGCGGCGACCGGGGTAGCCTTCGGCGTATTTGTTGGTCAGCACGGAGCCTTGGGCTTCCATCACGGCGGCGGAAACGATGTTCTCGGATGCGATCAGCTCGATCTCATCGCGCTGGCGGCCCAGCTCGTCGGTGATGGATCCGAACAGTTCGGGATCGCGTTCGGCAAGGGACTGGGTGAAAAAACCGGGGTCACGGGTGGTCTCGGTCATGCTGGCTCCGTCGGGTTGGAGGTTGGATTGCGCGATTTCCTATAGGAAACCCAGCCGATCTGAAAGACCGGAAAGCGACGAATACCTGCGGCAGAACGGCCACTCTGGCCTTTGTGGGAAAGCTGTGCTTGTTTCGGAACCGAATGCGCAGGACCGGAAACATCCGCCCCGGCGCAGAATGAGACCAAAGCGGGACGAGCGCGGAATGAGAGCAGCGTCATGAGAATCGCCTTTCTGGCCAGCACGGCAGAGGTCGCGCAGCGCGCTTTGACGGCCCTGACAGAGCGGTACGGCAACTGCGCGCCCGAACAGGCAGAGGTGATCGTTGCCCTGGGCGGGGATGGGTTCATGCTGCACACCCTGCACGACACCATCGAATTGAGCGCGCCTGTCTATGGTATGAACCGCGGCACGGTCGGTTTCTTGATGAACGAATATCACGAAGGCGGCTTGATCGCACGGCTGCAAGAGGCCGAACAGGAGATCATCAACCCCTTGTCGATGACCGCGATGGACCGGAGCGGCAAGATGCATCGCGCGCTGGCCATCAACGAGGTCTCGCTGCTGCGTGCCGGGCCGCAGGCCGCCCGGCTCAAGATCTCGGTGGATGGACGCCAGCGTCTGGCCGAACTGGTCTGTGATGGCGCGCTGGTCTCAACCCCGGCCGGCTCGACCGCCTACAACTACTCGGCCCATGGGCCGATCCTGCCAATCGGCTCGGATGTGCTGGCGCTGACGGCTGTGGCTGCCTTTCGCCCCCGGCGTTGGCGAGGAGCCTTGCTGCCCAGCAGTGCAATGGTGCGGTTTGACGTACTGGAGGCAGAAAAGCGCCCGGTTATGGCAGAGGCCGATTCCGTCTCGTTCAAGGATATCGACTGGGTGGAAATTCAGACAGAGACCCGCATCAGCCACCGCATCCTCTTTGATCCCGGTCACGGACTGGAAGAGCGGCTGATCTCCGAACAGTTCACCTAAGCAAGGGGGCAGGCTTGCCCCCTTTGCCCCAAAGGCCTAGCCCCGTGCCTCCATCAACTCCCAAAGTGCGTGATGCATCGCACCCACGCGCGCTTCGATCGCGGCAGCGGCATCCACGGCCATATCCTCGCGCCAGCGGCGGGAGACGATCTGCACGTTGATCGGCTGCGGTCCCTTCTCAAGCTGAGCCAGACGCGAGGGTACAGAGGCCGCAGGCAGCCCCATGAAGTTCATCGCGTAGGAATAGACCGCGCAGCCCAGTACCTCGTGCACGCCTTCTGCGCCTTCGGTGTCACGGTCCGGCTTGAAGAACGGCTGGGGCAGGAAGGGGGTCAGGACAAGCGGATAGTCTTCCATGAACAGCGACCATTCCCGCGCATAGTGGCTGCGTTTGGCCATCATCTGCAACAGCTCGGTGCCAGCAAAAGGCGGGAATTCCTGGAAATAGACCTCGAAGATGTCCCGCACAGTTTGCGAGCCAGCGGCGTCCACATCCTGTTTCATCATGGCATAGACCTCGCCCATCAGGGCACGATAGCCGTTGCGGCCCGCCTCGAACACATTTGGCGGTTCGACCTCTTCGACGACATACCCGGCATCCGTCAGCGCATCGCGCGCGGTGAGCAGGGCGGCCTCGACCTCAGGGTGGAGGTCATAGCCATGCGTGTTGCGGGTGAAGGCAACCTTGATCGGTCCCTCCAGGTCGTCGCCGCACCAGGGCAGGGGGACATGGAAGGGATCGCGCGGATCGGGGGCAATCAACGAGGGCATAGACAGGTGCAGGTCGGCGGCGGAGCGGGTGATCAGGCCCTGCACCGACATGGATTGCGCCAGCATGCCGCGTTCGGCCTTTTGGCTGGGGTTCCAGGCGGGCACGCGGCCAAGGCCCGGTTTCACTGTCACGGCGCCGTTGGCCGCCGCCGGAAAGCGCAAAGAGCCGCCAATGTCATTGCCATGTCCCAGAGCACCGATCCCGGCCATCACCGCAGCACCGGCGCCGCCCGAGGAGCCGCCAGGCGAGATATGCGCGCCCCAGGGGTTATGTGTACGCCCGTGCAAGGGATTGTCGGTATCAGCGCGGAAGGAAAACTCAGGCGTGTTGGTCCGCCCGATGACCACGGCCCCCGCTTTTTGCAGGTTCTCCACCACAGGTGCATCGGCCGGTGCAATCAGATCTTTCAGCGCCGTAACACCGTTTGAAGTGGCATGGCCTGCCTGATCGACATTGATCTTTATGGTCACGGGCACTCCGTGCAGCGGGCCAGGCGTGGCGCCACGCGCGCGCGACTTGTCGAGTCCCATTGCGCGTTCCAGCGCCTCGGCGCTCAGGTCTTCTACCACCGCATTCAGGGCCGGGTTCACGGCGTTCATCCGGTCGATGGAACTTTGAACGGCGGCTTCAGCTGAAATCTCGCCAGTCTTGGTTTGGGCGGTCAACTCGGTTGCGCTGAAGCGCCAGATATCTCTATTGGTCATGTGCAAATCTCCTGCGCGCAGGTTAGATGCCGCTGTTCGGGTTGCAATAGGCCGGAGCAGAAATCCTGTGCGAAACCGAGGATTTGTCGCGCGAGCGGGCAGAAGACCGGAAGACATCGCATTCGTCGCGCGGGATGCGCACGTTTCAGCTTGAGACGTGGTGAGAGCTTTGGTTTTGAGGTCACATCGGCAGTCGCTGGTCGCGTTCGATTGATTTTGCCGCAGGGATGATTCGAAGTTTCGGCAGGCTCCTTTGCGATATGGGATTTGCAGTTTTGCAAGACTTGGTGAAAGTTGCGGTTTTTTGAATGGCTTCAGAAGATTTGCATATCTTTGCAGAGCGTGCGTGCGATTTTTTGCAAATTCCTGCCTCCTTGTGACGCTGCGTTCTTTTGGTGGCTTGCCGGGGCGCACGGCATGGGCGTAACTCTTTGCAAGCAAGGAGTGAGGAGGACGCCATGTCGTATCAGGACGTATATGCCCGCTGGAAATCGGACCCCGAAGCATTCTGGATGGAGGCCGCCAAGGGGATCACCTGGAATCAGGCCCCGACGAAGGCGCTGAGTGATCTGGGGGAGGGGCTATATGAGTGGTTCTCCGATAGCATGGTCAACACCTGCTATAATGCGGTGGATCGCCACGTGGAAAACGGTCGCGGCGAGCAGACCGCGATCATCTACGACAGCCCGATCACCCATACCAAGCGCGAAATCTCCTATGTGGAGCTACGCAACCGCGTGGCGACTTTGGCGGGCGCTCTGCGGGCCAAGGGCATTGAGAAGGGCGACCGTGTCATCATCTACATGCCGATGATCCCCGAGGCGCTGGAGGCGATGCTGGCCTGCGCGCGCCTTGGTGCGGTGCATTCGGTGGTCTTTGGCGGTTTTGCCGCGAACGAGCTGGCCGTGCGCATTGACGATGCAAAGCCCAAGGCGATCATCGCCGCCTCTTGCGGGCTGGAGCCGGGCCGGGTTGTCCACTACAAGCCGCTTCTGGATGGCGCCATCGATCTGGCCGAACATAAGCCTGATTTCTGCGTGATCTTCCAGCGTGAACAGGAGGTGGCCGAGCTGATTGAGGGGCGGGACGTCAACTGGCATGGGTTCCAATATGGCGTTGAGCCTGCCGAATGTGTGCCGGTTGAAGGCAATCACCCGGCCTATATTCTATATACCTCTGGCACCACCGGGCAGCCCAAGGGCGTCATTCGTCATACCGCCGGGCAGCTGGTGGCGCTCAATTGGTCGATGAAGAATATCTACAACGTCGATCCGGGCGATGTGTTCTGGGCGGCGTCAGATGTGGGCTGGGTCGTGGGGCACAGTTATATCTGCTATGGTCCGCTGATCCATGGCAACACCACCATCGTGTTTGAAGGCAAACCGGTCGGCACGCCCGATGCGGGCACCTTCTGGCGGGTGATTTCGGAGCACAAGGTCAAAAGCTTTTTCACCGCGCCGACTGCGTTTCGCGCCGTGAAACGCGAAGATCCCAAGGGCGAATTCGTTGGCAAGTATGATCTCTCCTGCCTGAAACAGGTCTATCTTGCCGGGGAGCGCGCCGATCCCGATACCATCGTCTGGGCGCAGGATCAGCTGAAGGTGCCGGTGGTCGATCACTGGTGGCAGACCGAAACCGGCTGGTCCATCGCCGCCAACCCGCTGGGGATCGAGGAACTGCCAACGAAGCTCGGCTCGCCTGCCGTGCCCATGCCGGGCTATGAGGTTGACATCCTGGATGAGGGCGGCAACCCCATGCCCGCCGGAGAGCTTGGTGCCATTGCGGTGAAACTTCCCTTGCCGCCGGGGACGCTTCCAAACCTCTGGAACGCCGAAGAGCGCTTCAAGAAAAGCTACCTCACCACCTTCCCCGGCTATTATGAAACCGGGGATGCGGGCATGAAGGATGAGGACGGATACCTCTATATCATGGCGCGTACCGATGATGTGATCAACGTCGCCGGGCACCGCTTGTCGACCGGTGGCATGGAAGAGGTTCTCGCCTCTCACCCCGATGTGGCCGAATGCGCGGTGATCGGTGTCAGCGATCAGCTGAAAGGACAGCTCCCGGTGGGCTTCCTGTGTCTCAATGCGGGCACCAACCGTCCGGGCGAAGAGATCGTGTCCGAGGTGGTCAAACTGGTGCGCGAGAAGATCGGGCCGGTCGCCGCCTTCAAGCTGGCCGTTGTTGTGGATCGCCTGCCCAAGACGCGCTCGGGTAAGATCCTGCGCGGCACCATGGTCAATATCGCTGATGGTACGCCCTTCAAGATGCCGGCCACCATTGATGATCCGGCCATTCTGGATGAAATCAAGGAGGCGCTTCAAAGCATTGGCTACGCCAAAGGCTGATCCGTGGCAGGGGAGAAGGCCGCACGCCTTGGAGCGCGCGCCTTCCGTCCGTCTGTCACAGGTGACGCCCGGTATGGCTAGCGTTGGTTATGCATTGAATTCAGAGACTTATTCCCCCGGGAATATTTTTTTGTTGGAAAGCGGTCAAAAAGCCAAAACACCGCTTGACCTCACCCGAGGCCTGCGAATATTACACCCCAACGTTCGGCAGAGATGCTGGACGGGCAGCGAGCGGTTGTAGCTCAGTTGGTTAGAGTACCGGCCTGTCACGCCGGGGGTCGCGGGTTCGAGCCCCGTCAACCGCGCCACTGCTGCCTGCCCGCCTTGGGCAAAACCAAGGTCCGCCCCGGAGGGGAATTGCCGAACGGCAGACAATGAGACCCATGCGCGGTTGTAGCTCAGTTGGTTAGAGTACCGGCCTGTCACGCCGGGGGTCGCGGGTTCGAGCCCCGTCAACCGCGCCACTCATTTGTCTGGTCCCGCCCTGCGGGTTTCTCTGACAAGGGACCTTTTCGGAACGCCTTTTGAGGCCCATGCGCGGTTGTAGCTCAGCTGGTTAGAGTACCGGCCTGTCACGCCGGGGGTCGCGGGTTCGAGCCCCGTCAACCGCGCCACTTACTGCTTTCCAGGATGTCAGAATCGTAGTGTCATTCACATGAAACTCTTGGACTCTCTCGACTGGACGACCGCGATCGTTGTGGCGCTTCTCCTTGGGTTGGCGCCCTTCTTTCCCGAACCGCATCTGTGGGAAAAGCTAAAGATGCTGTTGGCAGGCGACTTGAACCGTGCGCTCGATTGGTTCGATCTGATGATGCACGGTGCTCCGCTCCTGCTCTTGGTGCTCAAGGGCGTGCGGCACCTGCGTCAGCGCCGCGGTTAAAGGTTGGCTGGCTTTTCCCTGCTTGCAGAGTTTCGCCAACACTCAGTCGCTTGACGCTTGCTATGGCCGTTGTCGGCAGCCGCTTCTCAAAGCTCTGGGAGCTCTTTCAGAAAGGCAAACAGTGCATCGGCTGTCTGTTCCGGGTGCTGATCCACAAAGAAATGCCCGCCAGGAATGGCTTCTGCGCGCATGTCTGCCAGACGAGAAGCCCAGGTGGCCTCGACATCATAGTGTTTGGCCATGGCCCCGGTCGCTCCATATAGGACCAGCGCCGGGCAGGTCACCTGCCGGTCGAGATCTTCGGCATCATGGGCAAAATCCACGTCGATGGCCGCACGGTAGTCATTGCACATGGTGTGGATGCAGGCTGGGTTGCGCCAGCTTTGCCTGTACGCGCTCAAAGCCTCGGGCGGGAAGTCTTCTAGCGTGGCGCCGCCCCAGCCCAGAAGGCAGCTTTCAAAGTAGCGGTCCGGGTCCGCTGCGATCATCTCTTCGGGAAAAGGCGCGGGCTGCGCCAGGAAAAACCAATGATAGTATGCGCGTGCCACCTCCTGGCGCAGGTCGCTCAACAGCAGATGGGTGGGGATGATGTCCATCAGGGTGAGGCTGGCAACGGAAGCGGGGCTATCAAGGGCCATACGATGGGCTGTGCGGGCGCCCCGGTCGTGCCCGACGAGGTGAAACCTTTTGTGTCCCAGCCAGCGCATCAATGCCAGTTGATCGGCGCCTATCTTGCGAAAGCTCATGGCTTCAACGCCCTCGGGCTTGCTGCTGTGGCCATATCCGCGCAGGTCCGCCGTCACAACGGTGAACGACTGCGCCAGCTTTGAGGCAACCTCCCGCCACATGGCCTGTGTTTGTGGAAAGCCATGCAATAAAAGAACCGCCGGACCTGAGCCTTGACAGGTATAGGCGATGCTCTGCCCGTTGACCTCTGCAATTCCAGAGTCGACTGCGGCCGCCATGATCTGTCCTCCCTGTTGCGCTCTTGGATATCGTTTGGCGGGCCGCGCCGGTCTTGGCGCAAAGCAGCGCGCCGCAGGCGCGCTGCCGGGCCCAACGCGTCCGGGCCACAGGCCCAGGGCGGGGCGGGAGTGACTCCCTTACTCCTTGTTCAGCGCGTCCAGAACACGCGCCCAGGAGCGGATCCCCTTGTGGAAGCTCTTGAGGTCGTATTTCTCATTCGGCGAATGGATCGCATCGTCCTCATTGGCAAAGCCGATCAACATGGACTCCATGCCAAGTATTGATTTGAAGAAGCCAGCGATTGGGATCGATCCGCCCATGCCACAGAACACGGCCTCGCGGTTCCATTCATCGCTCAACGCGGCGCGGGCTGCGGTGAATTCGGGGCGCGAAATATCCATGACCGAGGCGCGCGAGCCTTCCATGTCGTTGTCCCAGATCACCTTGCAGTCAGGCTTCAGCCGCTCTTCCACGTGTTTGCGGATCTTCAGGCGCAGCGCGTCCGGGTCCATGTCGCCCACCAGGCGGCAGGTGATCTTGCAATGGGCCTCAGACGGGATAACCGTTTTCGACCCGGCCCCGTTGTAGCCGCCCCAAAGCCCGTTCACCTCCAGCGTCGGGCGCGCCCATTGCTGCTCCAGGATGCTGCAGTCCTTCTCGCCATGCGCCTGCGTGTAGCCTGCATTGCCAAGGTAGTCATCGGCATCAAAGCCGCAGCCTTCCCACTGGCGCAGCTGGTCCTCTGGCACCTCATTGACGCCTTCATAGAAGCCCTCGACAGCGATCTTGCCGGTGTCTTCATCATAGAAGGAGGCGACGATCCGACTGATCTCCCGCAAGGGGTTGAGGCCCGGCCCGCCATAGTGGCCCGAGTGCAGATCGATGCGCGGGCCAACCAGGGTGAATTCATCTTTCAACATGCCGCGCAGCTGCGAGGCAATCGAAGGCACACCGCGTGACACCATCGACGTGTCGCAGATCAGCGCGATATCCGCTTTCAGCTCTTCAGCGTGCGCCTCCATGAAAGGCACCAGCGAAGGTGAGCCCGATTCTTCTTCGCCTTCAAAGAAAAAGGTGATGCGGCAGGGCAGGGTGCCGTGAATGGCCTTCCATGCGCGGCAGGCCTCGACAAAGGTCATCAGCTGCCCCTTGTCGTCCGACGCGCCGCGGCCCCGGATCACCGTGCCGTTCCCGGTCTCTTCGAGTTGCGGCTCAAAGGGCGGAGTCTTCCATAGGTTCAAGGGGTCGACGGGCTGCACATCATAGTGGCCATAGAACAGCACATGCGGCGCATCCTGGTTTTCCTGTCCCACATGACCAACGACCATGGGGTGGCCCGGAGTCATGCGCTTTTCTGCCGCAATACCGATGGAATTGAGATCCGCCACCAGCCAGTCGGCCGCCTTGTCGCATTCCGCCTTGTAGGCCGGGTCGGTGGAAATGGACTGGATGCGGAGCAGCTCCAGAAGGCGATCGGTGGCCGCCGAAACATCCGCGTCAATACGGTCAAGTACTTCGTTCAAAGACATTTTTTCACTCCGGTGTTTGTTTTGTTCGGATTTTGCGGCGACCGTAGCAGCGCCGCAGGAGGGATGCCAGTGGGCAATGGGCGGGGTGCCTGCGCGGCTATTCTGTCACTGCGTGAAGGGCGTTCGGGGTTTCCGATACTGTGCGGCTTGCGCCTTTGTGATCTCCAGGCGGGCAATTGCCGGGAAAAAGGCAGGCCTGTTCGCTTGCCCGCATAGTCTCATAGGTTTATTTGACCTGCATCAATGTTGCGCAGCCTGCCTTTTGCGTAAGCAGTTGATCGAAACCGGCGTGTGGGGTAGTTATTCACAAACGTGAATGTGGGAGCCTCCCGCGCCAGCGCCTTTGCGCCAGACCTAAGCTATGGAGATGCCGGTGGACTATACCGCGAAACTCGACGCAGCGATTGAACGCCTTCACGAAGAGGGGCGCTATCGCACCTTCATCGACATCGAGCGCAAGAATGGCCAGTTTCCCCATGCGGTCTGGACCCGCCCGGATGGGGAGCAGCAGGACATCACCGTCTGGTGTGGTAACGACTATCTGGGCATGGGGCAGCATCCGTTTGTCCTGAAAGCGATGCACGAAGCAATTGATGCCACAGGCGCCGGGTCCGGCGGCACCCGCAACATTTCCGGCACCACGGTCTATCACAAACGGCTTGAGGCAGAACTCGCGGATCTGCATGGCAAGGAAGCGGCGCTGCTGTTCACCTCCGCCTATATCGCCAATGATGCGACGCTTTCGACATTGCCCAAGCTGTTTCCGGGCCTGATCATCTATTCGGATGCGCTGAACCACGCCTCGATGATCGAAGGCGTGCGTCGCAATGGCGGCGCCAAGCGTGTCTTCCGCCACAATGATGTGGCCCATCTGCGCGAACTGCTGGAGGCGGATGATCCCGAAGCGCCCAAGCTGATCGCCTTTGAATCGGTCTATTCCATGGATGGCGATTTTGGACCCATCGAAGAGATCTGCGATCTGGCTGATGAATTCGGTGCCCTGACCTATATCGATGAGGTGCACGCGGTCGGCATGTACGGACCGCGCGGCGGCGGTGTGACCGAGCGTGACAATCTGGCACATCGGATCGACATCATCAACGGCACCCTGGCCAAGGCTTATGGCGTGATGGGGGGCTATATCGCCGCCTCTTCCAAGATGTGCGATGCGATCCGCTCCTATGCGCCGGGGTTCATCTTCACCACATCGTTGGCACCTGCGGTGGCGGCAGGTGCGGCTGCTTCGGTTGCCTATCTGAAAACTGCAACCGAGCTGCGCGAGACGCATCAGCAACAGGCAAAGATCCTGAAACTGCGTCTCAAGGGCCTGGGCCTGCCGATCATTGACCACGGCAGCCACATCGTGCCGGTGATTGTCGGTGATCCGGTTCACACCAAAAAGTTGAGCGACATGCTGCTGTCTGAGTTCGGAATTTACGTGCAGCCGATCAATTTCCCGACAGTTCCACGCGGGACCGAACGCCTGCGTTTCACCCCGTCACCGGTTCATGGACCCAAAGAAATCGACGGTTTGGTGCAGGCAATGGACAGTCTGTGGTCGCATTGTGCGCTAAATCGTGCCGAATTGGCAGGTTAGCGCACAGATCTGTGTTCAAAACTGTTGATTGTGTTATCGTTTCATCAACGAATTGGTCTGCGTGAGTCGTTCGGGTGATTCTGCAGGCGTCAAAATTCGGCCACGGCAGGTACAGATGGGACAGCAGTAATGATCGGGCGCCTCACTCAGCGCAAATCAAAGGAGCAGGTGCAACCCTCCGCTCCCAAGGGATTTGACGATTTCGAGCTTCGGCTCGGCGATATGATGCGTGGTGAGCGGGCGACGATGGGTAAATCGCTGCTGGATGTTCAGCGCGAGCTTAGGATCAAAGCCTCTTACATCGCGGCCATTGAGAACTCCGACCCTACGGTTTTCGACACGCCTGGGTTCATCGCAGGATACGTGCGATCCTATGCACGCTATCTTGGGATGGATCCCGAAAAGGCCTTTGATATCTTCTGCCAGGAAAGCGGTTTTGCCGTTGCCCATGGGATGTCGGCCGAGGCGTCTGGTCGCAAGACCAGCACGAAACAAGGGCAACAAAAGGCAGCCAGCGGGTTTGCGAGCGATCCGTTCACCTCTCCCAATATGCCGTTTGCCCCTTCCTCCGGCAGTGTTTTCAGCCACATTGAGCCGCGTGCCGTCGGCTCGTTGATGGTGCTGGTCGCCTTGATCGGTGGTATTGGCTACGGGGGGTGGAGTATTCTGAAGGAAGTGCAACAGGTGCAATTCGCGCCGGTTGATCAGACACCTCTGGTGCTTGCCGATGTTGATCCGCTGGAAGGCGCGCGTCTCAACACCGCAGATGCCGAAAGCGACCCGGCAATCGCAGCCCTGGATCGTTTGTACCGGCCACAGGCCCTTGATGTGCCGATTTTGGCTGCGCGGGACGCGCCAATTGCGACGCTCGATCCGCGGACCTACGGCAATTTTGTGGAGCCAGAGCTTCCGACAGTACAGCTGGCCGAAGCAAGCCTCACTGCTGATAGCGCGGGCCAGCAGCTCAGCGTGCCGCAGGTGGTGGAAGACGTTGCGCCGAGTGCCGCGATCCTGGCAGTGCGCCCAGCTTGGGTCGAAGTCACCGCAGCCGACGGCAGTGTTATTTTCGAAGGCATCATGGAGCCGGGGGATCGCTTTGACATCCCGCTCACAGAGGTGCCGCCTCAGTTGAAAACCGGTGAAAGCAGTGGAATCTATTTCGCTGTGAATGGTCAGCATTTCGGCCCGGTTGGCACGCGTGGCAGCGTCACGCGTAACATCGACTTGGGGCCTGACGCCATTTCTGAACGCTTCGAAGTGGCCGACCTGCAAGATGAGCGCAATCAGGCTTTGGCGTCTGTCGTGGCCCAGTTGCGGCTTGAGGCCAGTCAGGACTGATCCTGCGGTTTTCTTCCGATGTCCCTTTCCGGCAGAAACAGTCATGGATCGGTCGCGCTTTTAGGCTATCTATCCCGTGCCGAGCATTGAAGCTCTTGGCTGCAGACCGTATCTAACGGTCGAGCAGGACCATACGGGACGGAGTCTATGTCGCTGAACCACATCAGACCCTGGCGCCACATCGAGCGCCGCAAAAGCCGCCAGATCCATGTGGGCAATGTCCCGGTTGGCGGCGATGCTCCGATTGCTGTGCAGACCATGACCAACACGCCAACCACCGATGTGGCGGCAACGGTTGCGCAGGTTCAGGCCGCGGCTGAGGCCGGTGCAGACATCGTGCGTGTCTCGGTGCCGGATGAGGCGTCCTCAAGGGCCCTGAAAGAGATCGTGCGCGAAAGCCCGGTGCCGATCGTCGCCGATATCCACTTTCACTACAAACGAGGGATCGAAGCCGCCGAAGCGGGCGCGGCCTGTCTGCGGATCAATCCCGGCAATATCGGTGATGAAAAGCGCGTGGCCGAAGTGATTGCAGCGGCGCGAGATCACAATTGCTCGATCCGGATTGGCGTCAACGCGGGGTCGCTGGAAAAGCACCTTCTGGAAAAATACGGCGAGCCATGCCCCGAGGCGATGGTGGAAAGCGGTCTGGATCACATCCGCATCCTGCAGGACCATGATTTCCATGAGTTCAAGATTTCGGTGAAGGCGTCGGATGTCTTCATGTCGGCGGCGGCCTATCAGCAGCTTGCCGATGCCACGGATGCCCCGATCCACCTTGGCATCACCGAGGCGGGCGGTCTGACCTCCGGAACCATCAAATCCGCCATCGGGCTGGGGCAGCTCTTATGGATGGGCATCGGCGACACGCTGCGCGTCAGCCTTTCTGCGGATCCGGTTGAAGAGGTAAAGGTCGGCTTTGAGATCCTGAAATCTTTGGGTCTGCGCCACCGGGGGGTCAATATAATCTCTTGTCCTTCCTGCGCGCGGCAGGGGTTTGATGTGATCAAGACCGTGGAAGCGCTCGAAGACCGGTTGGCCCACATACATACTCCTATGAGCCTGTCGATCATTGGCTGCGTCGTAAACGGGCCGGGGGAGGCGCTGATGACCGATGTCGGGTTTACCGGAGGCGGGGCTGGCTCTGGCATGGTCTATCTCGCGGGGAAGGCCAGCCACAAGATGAGCAATGAGCAGATGGTCGATCATATTGTCGAAGAGGTCGAGAAAAAAGCCGCCGAGATCGAAGCCGCGGCAGCTGCTGAATGAGCATTGCTTCGAGCTGCCAGGTTGCCAAAATTCACTGACAAGACAAAAAGGGGCGCCACTGGTACCCCTTTTGCATTTCAAGGCCACATCTGCCGTTGAGCGATCAGCTCCGGTCTTTGCGGACCTCGTCGACGACGATCTCCATCTGATCCTTGGGCAGGTAGCCGCGCAGCAACTCGCCCCCCAGAACGAATGTTGGTGTGCCCGAGATCGAAAGCTGCTGGGCCAGAGCGCGAGTTTGGCGCAGCTCTTGTGTCACCTCTTCGCTGTCCATGCGGGCCAGGATTGCATCTGCGTCCAGCCCCAGGCCATCGGCCAGCCGCCGTAGCGCCACTTCACCCGGCTCTCCGGTCATTGTCATCAGAGCTTCATGGACGGATTTATAGGCACCGTCACCTGCGATCTGCTTGGTCGCCACGGCAAAGCGGGACGACAGCACCGAGGCTTCGCCCAGGATGGGGAACTCTTTGACCACCCAGCGGATATTGCCATCCTCGGCCAATAGCTCAGCCACCTCGGGCGCGGCCTTGCGGCAGTAACCGCAGCGATAGTCCATGAATTCGACCAGCGTGATGTCTCCCTCGGGATTGCCGCCGACCCAGGAATACCCGTCGTTCTCCAACTCAGCGAGGTTCGCCGCCACAAGTGCCTCGTCCCGCGCAGCCTCATCTGCGGCCTGCTGTTGCTCCAAAAGGTTCACGGCCTCCAGGATCACTTCTGGGTTTTCCAGGAGATAGGCTCGCACTTCTTCGCCAAAGGCTGCGCGCTCCGCCGGGGTCATGGCAGTGAGATCCAGCGCCTGAGCCGGGCCGCCGAACAGTCCAAAAGCCAGAGCAGCACCCGCTGCCGCACGTGAAAGACGGATCATCTTCGTTTCCTTTTCTGTGATCTCTCATAGGCCACTAACACATCCTGCGCCCGGCGCCACGCAGGCGATCCGGTGGGCAAGAGCGCCGTGGAGCGTTTGGCGTGAATTCCGGCATCGTCAAGCCGCCCCTGCAGGGCATAGCGTTCGGCTGTTACCAGCGCGGCGAGGCCGGTCTGTTTCGTCTGCGCATAGGCCTGGGCCATGGCGCGCAGGAGAAATGAGTTGCGAAAATCTATCGCGCGGGATTTTTCCAGCGTCTTGAGTGCGGCTTTGGGTTGACCTGCGGCCAGTTGGGCCCGGCCGTAGCTGGCCAGTATCAGCGGATCGCGCGGCGCCAGGGAGACGGCGCTTTGATAGGCCGATAGCGCAGCGCTCCATTGCCGGTTTTCCATCAGGATCTGCCCTTTCAGCTCAGCATAGTAAGCATCGCCGGGGCGTAATGATATGGCTCCATTGATCGCGGCCAAAGCCTTTTTCCGGTTTTTGAGGCGGTGATAGGCGATGGCCTCCCGCATCAGGCGTATGTCCCTATGCGCTTCTTCGCCCGCCCGCCGCAGCGTCCACTTGGGGGCACGGATAAAGCCTGAAAGCTTACCCCGCAGTCGGGCGAACCAATAGTCGGCCTCGGGGTTCGGGGCGCTCTTGTCTCCATGGCTTGCCACATAGGCCTGCGCCGCGCGGATACGGTCGCGGCTCAACGGGTGCGAGCGCATGTAAGGGTCCTGGTGACGCGCGCTCAGGACTTCCTGACCTGCAAAGGTCTGGTGCAAGTCAACCAATCCCTGCGGCGATACGCCGGCGCGGCTGAGGTATCCGGCCGCGGACCTGTCAGCCGAAGATTCCTCGGCGCGGGTATGTGACAGAAACCCGCGCAAGGCAGAGCTTTGCATGCCAATCGCAATACCGGATGCCGCCTCTCCACCGGCACCTCCTGCAGCGGCCAGCGCCGCCAGAGCAAGGCCAAGACCCGCAGCGCTTCCGGCCGAGCGCATGTTCTGCATCCGCCGGGCAATGTGACCATTGGCGATATGGGCCGCTTCATGTGCGATAACGGCCTGTAGCATCTCGGCGTTGTGCGACTTCAGGATCAGCCCGTAATGTATGAATATCGTTTGGCTATCCAGCACGAATGCATTGTAGCTCGACTCATTGACCACAAGGATTTTCATCCGTTTTGCATTGAGGCCCGCAGCTTGAAGAACAGGTGAGGCCAATCGGCTCAACGCGTACTCCACATCGGCATCACGGAGCAGACCGATCGAGGCTGCCTGCACCGCGGTCGCGGCATAGGTCAGCAGGCAAAATGCCAGGGCCGGGATTGACGCCAGTCGAGAGAAACGGTCAAAAGTCATGCGCGCACCATGGGAGAACATCATGCGAAACTCAAGCCGCTCGGCGGTGGATCCCTTCATTGTGATGGATGTGATGGAAGCGGCCCGCAAGGCCGAAGAGGCCGGACGGCACATCATCCACATGGAAGTTGGCCAGCCGTCCACTGGGGCGCCAAAGGAGGCAAAAGCGGCGCTGGCGCGCGCTTTGGAAGCGGATGCACTGGGGTACACGGTGGCCCTTGGCATTCCGGCTCTGCGAGCTCGGATCGCACGCATGTACGGCGAGTGGTACGATGTGGACCTTGATCCGAACCGGGTGGTGGTGACTTCGGGCTCTTCTGGGGCGTTTCTTCTGGCTTTCACGGCGCTGTTTGACAGCGGTGACCGCGTTGGCATAGGCGCGCCGGGCTATCCTTCCTATCGGCAAATCCTGCACGCGCTGGGGCTGACCCCGGTCGATATCGAAACTGCGCCAGAGCATCGCCTGCAGCCGGTGCCAGCGGATCTTGCCGGTCTTGATCTGGCGGGCCTGATGGTGGCGTCACCCGCAAACCCCACGGGCACCATGCTGGATCGTGGCGCCATGGGGGCGCTGATCGATGCAACCAATAACATCGGAGCAGCCTTTATCTCCGACGAAATCTATCACGGCATCGAATATGAGGCCAAAGCCGTGACAGCGCTCGAGCTGACCGATCAGGCCTATGTGATCAACTCATTCTCTAAGTATTTCTCGATGACGGGATGGCGCGTGGGCTGGATGGTGGTGCCCGAGGATCACGTGCGCGTGGTGGAACGGCTCGCTCAGAACATGTTCATCTGTGCCCCGCATGCCAGTCAGGTTGCGGCGCTTGCTGCGATGGATTGCGAAGAAGAACTGCAGGGCAATCTCGCCGTCTATGCCCGAAACCGGCAATTGATGCTCGATGGCTTGCCAAAAGCCGGGTTCAGCAAGATCGCTCCGCCTGATGGTGCCTTTTATGTCTATGCGGATGTCTCGGACCTGACGCAGGACAGCCGCGCCTTTGCGGCTGAGATCCTGGAGCAGGCTGGCGTCGCCGTTACGCCCGGGCTCGACTTTGATCCGGTGCGCGGCGCGACCACGCTGCGGTTCTCTTATGCGCGGTCCACCGCCGATATCGAGGAAGGGCTTTTGCGCCTGCGCCGTTTCATGGAAGGTCGTTGACATGGCGGGCAAAGGGGCTTGCATAGCATGACAGGCAGAATTCTGGCGTTTTGCGCGGCACTCATCTGGGGCGGCTTTTTGGCCGTGCCCGCTTTGGCGCAGGGTTTTTCCGCCTTGGCGCGCATCGATGCAGAGAGCAGTCAGATCCGCAATGCAGGCCGAGGCGCTGAGATCGAACTGCATCTGAGCCAGGGGGTGCCATATCGCATCTTTGCTTTGGATGGGCCGCCGCGGCTTGTGCTCGACTTTCAGGAGGTGGATTGGACCGGCCTACGCGCTGAGGCTCTGCTGCACGGAGACAACCTGAGCGATGTGCAGTTTGGCACCTATGTGCCGGGCTGGTCGCGGATGGTTCTTGAGCTCGGCGCCCCCATGCGGATTGTCGCGGCTGAGATGGAGGTGGACCCGGTCACATCTGCGGCTGTTCTTGCTATCACCTTGGACAAAACGGATGCAGAGACCTTTGCGGCCTTGATCGGTGCACCGCAAGACAGTCGCTGGGATCTGCCCGCGCCTGAGCCGCTCAGGCCTTTGTTGCCAAAGGACGCAAATGCCCCGTTGTTGGTGGTCCTGGATCCGGGCCATGGCGGCATTGATCCAGGTGCTCAGGTCGAAGGAGGGGTGGATGAGAAATCCCTGATGCTGGATTTCGCCTTTGAGCTTGGCGAAATGCTGGTCCGCTCGGGGCAGTTTTCGGTGCAGCTGACGCGCGACGGGGATTATTTCGTGTCTTTGGAGCGGCGCATCGCCATGGCGCATCAGGCGGGGGCGGATCTGTTCATTTCCTTGCATGCAGATTCTCTGTCCGAAGGCGGCGCCCACGGGTCTACGGTTTACACGTTATCCAAAGAGGCCTCGGATGCAGCTTCTGCCACATTGGCGGAGCGGCATGATCGTGCCGATCTGCTGTCGGGAACGGATCTGACCGCGGCGGATGATCTGGTGACGGATGTGCTGCTGGATCTGGCCCGTCAGGAAACCCAGCCGCGCAGTGAAGCCCTCGCACAGTCGATCGTAGATGGGCTGGCAGAGCAGGGTGGCCCACTCAATCGTCGCCCCTTGCGGGCCGCCGGGTTCTCCGTTTTGAAGTCTGCGGATATTCCGTCCGTGCTTGTTGAAATTGGGTTTCTGTCCAGTTCACGCGATCTCGAAAACCTGATGAACCCTGAGTGGCGCACCAAAGCTGCCCGCGGAATATTGTCAGGCTTGATCGAGTGGCGGATTCGGGACGAGGCCAAAAAGCCGCTGGTCAGGCAGTAGGCGGTTTTTCCCGACCCGGCTCAGCCATGACCTGCCGATCCCGTCAACCTGCGGTGCCGGGCCTGTTGCTTGGTCGGGGAATCCTCTATGGTTATATCAGGCTGGTGGCATATAACCGCCGCTACCCGTTTTGACCCCGGCGACATGGCTGCCTATATAGGCGGAACCGCGCAAATGAGGCCCTATCCGTGCTCAGGTTCATTCTATCCTTTTTTGGCTCCATATTCAGTACGATCACTCTTGGGATCGCTGTGATTGCGCTTACCATTGGTGCGGTCTTCTGGATTTACGGGCGTGACCTGCCCAGCCACGAATCTCTTGCGCAGTATCAACCGCCGACCATCAGCCGGATCTACTCGGGCGAAGGCCAGCTGATCGATGAATTCGCCGAGGAACGGCGACTGTTCACCCCGTCCGAAGAGATCCCGGTTCTGGTCAAACAGGCGTTTATCTCGGCTGAAGACAAGAATTTTTATTCCCACAAAGGGTATGATGCGCGTGGTATTGCGGCTGCCGCCATTGAGGCGGTCCGCTCGCGTGGCTCAAACGTGCGCGGGGCTTCGACGATCACCCAGCAGGTGATGAAGAACTTCCTGCTCTCTGGCGACCGAAGGGCCGCGCGAAAGATCAAGGAAATCATCCTTGCCACCCGGCTGGAAGAGACGCTGTCCAAGGACAAGATTCTGGAACTCTATCTCAACGAGATTTTCCTGGGCCAGAATTCCTATGGTGTCGCCGCCGCCGCTCAAACCTATTTCAACAAAACTCTGGGGGAACTGGCGCCGCATGAGGCCGCAACGCTGGCGTCCTTGCCCAAGGCGCCATCGGACTATCACCCGGTGCGTCGCAAGCAGCGCCTTACCGACCGGCGCAATTATGTGCTGCGGGAGATGTTCGAGAATGGCTACATCTCTGAAGACGTCTACAAGGTCGAAGTCGAGCAGCCGCTGCGCTCGGTTCAGAACGGCGATTTTGAAAGCTTCCGTACAGCCCTGCCGCCGCGCGACTATTTCACCGATGAGATTCGCCGCCAGCTGAGCCAGGACTTTGGCGAGGGTGAGTTCTTTACCGGCGGCTTTACCGTGCGCGCTACCATCGACGAGGAAATGCAGACCGAGGCCGCTCTGGCAATGCGTGCGGGGCTTGAGAAATACGACCGCTCGCGCGGGATCTGGAAGGGCACGGGGGTTACCCTGACCGCGGAAGACCTGGAGAGCGAGGACAGTTGGCGCGCGGCGCTTTCGAATGCGGATGTGCCGCGTGATGTTACACTCGGCGGCAAGTGGCTTCCGGCGGTTGTGCTTGAGGTTGCGGACCAGTCATTGACCGTCGGCGTCGAGGGCGTTGCCGAAACCGGGCAGGTGCCGCGCTCTGACATCAAATGGATGAAGGGCAACTTCAAAGAGAATTTCACCCGCGGCGATGTCGTGCTGGTCCGTGCGGAGATGAAAAACGACGCGTTCAGCCACTGGTCGCTGCGTCAGGTGCCCGAGGTGCAGGGCGGCTTTGTCGCCATGGACGTGAACACAGGGCGCGTTCTGGCGATGCAGGGCGGTTTTTCCTACCAACATTCGGTCTTCAATCGTGCCACCCAGGCGCAGCGTCAGCCGGGGTCGAGCTTCAAGCCCTTTGTTTACGCAGCTGCACTGGACAGCGGATATAGTCCAGCAACGATCGTTGTGGATGCGCCCATTGAGATCAACACCCCACAGGGGCTGTGGCGGCCCAAGAACTCCACCAACAAGTTTTACGGTCCCACGCCGCTGCGCACCGGCATCGAGATGAGCCGAAACCTGATGACCATCCGCCTGGCCCAAGAGGTCGGTATGCCTGTGATTGCAGGCTACGCGGAACGCTTTGGGGTCTATGATAATATGGGCACCTTCCTTGCGAACTCGCTGGGCGCCGAAGAGACCACGCTGTACAAGATGGTTGCGGCCTATGCGATGTTTGCCAACGGGGGGCAGCGGGTGCAGCCGACCCTGGTTGACCGGATCCAGGACCGTTTCGGCCGCACGATCTATCGCCATGATGACCGCGATTGCGTGGACTGTTCGGTGGCAGCGCTCCCCGAAGGGCGCAGCCCGCGCATTGTTGCGGACCGGGATCAGGTGATGGATCCGATTACGGCCTATCAGCTGACGTCCATGCTGAAAGGTGTGGTGGATCGCGGCACGGCCTCCAGCGTGATCAACCTGCCGGTGCCTGCAGCGGGCAAAACCGGGACAACCAACGACTCCCGCGATGTCTGGTTTGTCGGCTTTACCTCAAACATTGTGGCTGGGTGCTACATGGGCTTTGACCAGCCGCGTCCGATGGGCCGGGGCGCCTATGGCGGCACCATGTGTGGGCCGGTGTTCCAGCAGTTCATGCAGAAAGCCGTGGCCAAATTTGGCGGTGGCCCCTTCGCCGTTCCCGAAGGGGGGCGTTTCATCAAGATCGACCGCTATACCGGAGCGCCGCTGCCGCTGGATGCCTCTGGTGACTATGTGGTTGCCGAGTATTTCCGTGATGGCGCCGAACCGATTTTTGGAATGACCTTCGACGGCGGTTTCGCCATGGGTTCGAACCTTCCTTTGCTGGAAGAAGTGCAGCAATCTGGCCGTCAGGTGACGACATCAACAGGTGGGACCGCTGTTCTTGGGCCGAAGGCTAGCTTTGGGACCATAAGCTCCGGCGGGCTCTATTAATTATTGGGACAAAAGCCTCAGCGCGGCTCAATGTCCCAGAATGCCGCCGCAGCTTCGCGTCCTGTCAGGCACTGTCTTGCGGTCGGGCCGAACCCACAGGGATTGGTGCGCAGTTGGGGCATGGCGCGAAACAGGCTGTCCAGCGTGGCCGCGCTCATCGCGTCAAAGGCCTGAGGGCCGGGAAAGAAGCTCTCGGTCGGGGCACCCTCGGCAAAGATCACCTCATGCCGGTCCAGAAGCAGGTGCAGGTAGGTCACAAATCCGGTTGGTTGGCGCAATACGCTGTGGTCGTTGATCAGGTGGCACGCAGCGGCCATGACTTCGCTGCCTCCGAACATGCACTGCGCCTCGGGACCCGAGAGGAGCATCCGATGCTGAGGAGAGACGCGCAGGTCGCGCTTGGCGCCAAAGGTTCCGGCTTTGATCAGCACAGGGGCCAGATTTCCGTGTGCGGGCACGGTTGAGCGACCGACCCAGCGCAGCGGCTGGTAGCCGTTGTCCTGCGTTGCGATCAAGTCTCCGGGCTGTAGGGCCTCAACCGGAACCGGACCTGACAGCGTTGCGATCAAAGTGCCTTCTGCAAAGCAGATGATGCCTTCGATATCCACGAACTCGACATAGGTTCCGTCCTGCAGATAGGCGTGCCCGCTTTTGGTACCATCCGCACTGGTGCTGGTAATGGTCAGGGTGTTGGGGTCCAACTGACCGTTGAAATCCAGCGTATCCCAGTCATCGCCACCTTCGCCGCCACGGACGTAGATCGTCTCGGTTGAAGAGGAGCCGTCATTCGTGACGCGGAACATATCGCGGTCATCGCCGCCCCACAGGGTGTCTCCTTGGCCCGCTGCGAGAGTATCGTTGCCGGCTTCTCCTTTGACGAGGTCCGAACCCGTTCCGCCGATCAGGCTGTCGGCATCATCGCCGCCAAAGAGGGTGTCATTGCCCGCCCCCCCCAACAGGGTGTCTTCGCCTTCATCGCCATAAAGGCTGTCGTTGCCTCCGGCGCCGTCCATGTAGTCATTGCCCCCGCCGCCATGGAAGACATTCGTGTAGGTGTCGGCAGGATCTGTGGAGGAGTGATTGAAACCGACGATCGTGTCGTCAAAATCCGAGCCAAAAACGCCATCTATGCCGCTGAACGTGTCTCCGTCAGCTTCCCCGCCCGAGGCGCTGCCAGTCGACAGGTTGATGTTAACGGCTTCGTCCGAGTTGCTGTAGTCGACGTAATCCGTGCCAGTCCCGCCGTGCAGGCTATCGGCCCCTGCACCGCCTTCAAGCGTGTCATTGTCACTGCCACCGCGCAACGTGTCATTGCCTGTACCGCCGCGCAGCGAGTCTGCGCCCCCGCCGGTGGATACGGAATCGTCGCCGCCCCCGGCCAGAACCGTGTCGGAGGTTGCCCCCCCATTGTCGACCCGGTCTCCGTCACCGTCAGTGTAGCTGCTGTCGATCCGGTCGGCGCCGGCCGTGCCGTCAACCGCATTTGGTTCAACGGTGTAAGAGGGGGGATTGGTGGCTGATGCGCTGCTAAGGCTGTCCACTGGACCTGCATCAGGTACAAAATACACATTCCCATCGCTCGCTGCGTAGTAGGTCCCGGGGTCCACCTGGTCGACATAACTCGTGCCTCCGGACGTTCCGCTCCACGTCCAGTTCCCGGTGCCGATGAGATCGGTCGTGGTGAATGAGACTGCGGAGCCACTGATGGCGTCCGAGGTGTTCAGCGATGCATCGCCGAGTTCGACAAGGTATCCGACAGGCATAGGGCACAGGTCCTTGGGTTGCTAAGGCGCTCAGGATTGGGGGCAATACGCACTTACAGGATGA
Source organism: Pseudophaeobacter sp. (assembly GCA_027019165.1). GTDB lineage: Bacteria > Pseudomonadota > Alphaproteobacteria > Rhodobacterales > Rhodobacteraceae > Phycobacter. Next base: position 199,685 of record JALUXC010000024.1, on the reverse strand, counting down.
GAGTTGCCAAAAGGTGAGGAAGGTTGAAGGAAGATAAAGTTATCACAAAAAAGGCCGTGAGGCCTGGTTTTGAGTGAGACCTCATAGGGCGATTGGCTTGGCCAATAGCCCAAGGCGGCGTGGCGCAGACCCTACTTGTTCTACCGATGACAGTGGGCTATCACGCACCTCTGAACGTGATGACAGGATGATCCCAAGATGCGCGCCGAGACCCAGAATATCGTGACCGAGATCGAGAAGTCGCTTGAGCTTTTGGCACAGCGTTTGAACTGGGAAACAGCCGAATTCCGCCTGGAGGAATTCAATGCCCGCGTTGAGGATCCGACCCTGTGGGACGATCCTGACGCAGCGCAGAAACTGATGCGCGAGCGGCAGATGCTGGTGGATGCGATCAACACCTACAAGGGTATCAAGCAGGATCTGGCCGACAATATCGAGCTGATCGAACTTGGTGAGATGGAAGAGGATGACGAGGTCGTCGCGGATGCCGAAGAGGCTCTGAAGGCGTTGAAAGACAAGGCCGCCGAAAAGGAGCTGGAAGCGCTCCTGGACGGTGAGGCAGATGGCAACGACACTTTCCTTGAGATCAACGCAGGCGCCGGGGGCACAGAAAGCTGCGACTGGGCGTCGATGCTGGCGCGCATGTATGTGCGCTGGGCCGAAAAGAAAGGCTACAAGGTCGAGCTGCAATCCGAAAGCGCGGGCGAAGAGGCGGGGATCAAATCCGCCTCCTACAAGATTTCCGGCCCCAATGCCTATGGCTGGCTGAAGTCCGAAAGCGGCGTGCACCGTCTGGTGCGGATTTCGCCCTATGACTCGGCCGCCAAGCGGCACACGTCGTTCAGCTCGGTCTGGGTCTACCCGGTGGTGGATGACAATATCGACATTGAGGTGAACCCGGCGGATATCCGCATCGATACCTATCGCTCCTCCGGTGCGGGCGGGCAGCACGTCAACACTACCGACTCGGCGGTGCGGATCACCCACCATCCCACCGGCATCGTGGTGACCAGCTCGGAAAAATCCCAGCACCAGAACCGCGATATCGCCATGAAGGCCCTGAAATCGCGCCTCTACCAGCTGGAGCTGGACCGCCGCAACGCGGCCATCAACGAGGCGCATGAGAATAAGGGCGATGCGGGCTGGGGCAACCAGATCCGATCCTACGTCCTGCAGCCCTACCAGATGGTGAAGGACCTGCGCACCGGCCACGAAACCTCGGACACCAAGGGCGTACTGGACGGCGATCTGGACGGCTTCATGGCGGCGACCCTGGCGCTGAACGTCTCCGGCAAGAGCCGCGCGGACGCGCAGGCTGAGTAACTGGATCGGGCAGGGGCGCTACAGCCCCGCCTGAGACAAGTCACCGCTTTCTTTTGCAAAAATCTGCCGCTAGGCTTTGTCTCATATCGAGAACGGAGCCCAACCGATCATGAGCGACTATCAGTCTGCACGCGAGATATTGGCGCAATTGCGTGATGGCACCCTGACGGCCACTGCGCTGATGGAGCGCACATTGGCGCGGATTGCGTCGGTGAATCCGGATCTGAATGCGATCGTGGCGCTCAGGCCTGCCGAAGAGCTGATGGAGGAGGCCCGCAAGGCGGATGCCATGCGCGCAGCTCATGTGCCGCTTGGCCCTCTGCATGGCCTGCCCATGGCGGTCAAGGATCTGGCGAATGTCAGGGGCATCGCCTCCACCCAGGGCTCGCCGCTCTTGAAGGATTTTGTGCCCACAGAGGATGAGTTGTTCGTCGCCCGTCTGCGGGCAGCGGGGGCGATCCTCATCGGCAAGACCAATACGCCGGAGTTCGGGCTGGGGTCGCATACCTTCAACCCGGTCTATGGCGCGACGCGCAATCCTTTTGACGGCAGTCGTACCTGTGGTGGCTCTTCGGGCGGGGCGGCGGTGGCGCTGGCAGCCGATATGGTGGCGCTGGCGGATGGGTCGGACATGATGGGATCGCTGCGCAACCCGGCCGGTTGGAACAATGTCTACGGCTTTCGCCCCACCTGGGGCTGGGTGCCGTCCGAACCCAAGGGGGATCTGTTCCTGCACCCCCTGTCGACGCTCGGGCCCATGGCGCGCAGCCCCGAGGATATCGCCTTGCTGCTGGATGTAATGGCGGGGCCGGATGCGCGTCAGCCCTTGGCCTCGGGCGGGATGCCTGTGGTGCCGCTGCCGGAACCGGGCCCGATGCGGATCGGTTGGCTGGGCGATTGGGGCGGGGCCTTCCCGATGGAGGAGGGCGTGCTGGAGACCTGCGCAGCTACGCTCAAGGTCTTTGAGGACCTCGGCCACAGCGTCGAAGCCGTGGCGCCGCCTTTCCCTGCAGAGAAGATCTGGGAATCCTGGATAACCCTGCGGTCTTTTGCCGTGGCTGCGGGCCTGCGGGTGTTCGAGGATCGCCGCGAGCATTTGAAAGACACCGCGATCTGGGAGCTGGAGCGCGGCCTTGCCATGACCGCACAGCAGGTGCAGGAGGCGTCGGATCTGCGCTCGGACTGGCAGCGCGCGGCGACGCGGCTGTTTCAGAGCTATGACGCGCTGATCCTTCCCACGGCGCAGTGCTGGCCGTTTCCGGTTGAGATCGACTACCCGCGCGAAATTGCGGGCGTGCAGATGGACACTTACCATCGCTGGATGCAGGTCGTGTTGCCCGTCAGCCTGTTGGGTCTGCCCTGTCTGGCTGCACCGGCAGGGTTTGGCCAAAAGGGCCTCCCGATGGGCATTCAGATCTTTGGCGCGCAGGGGCAGGATCAGAGGCTTCTGGCCCTTGGGCAACAGTATCACGGGGCCACCATGTGGCCTCAGAAAGCGCCTCCACCAGGGTGAGGAGAGCCTCGGGAGGAGGAAAGACGTTTCGGGGAGGAAGCGGAGCAATGACTGAAAAAGCCTTTGGTGTGCCAGAGTTGCGGCCCATGCGCACAGAGATACTGCGTGAGGCCTTGCGCAGCGGCTGGCGAGATTTCAGGGCACGGCCTGGCTATGGGCTGTTTTTCGCAGGTGTCTATGTTCTGGCAGGCTGGGCGATGGCCTGGGTAACCCTTCAGACCGGTACGACCTTCTGGCTGGTCCTTGCAGCGATCGGCTTTCCATTGATCGGCCCTTTTGCAGCTGTGGGCCTTTATGAGGTCTCTCACCGGCTGGAGCAGGGGGAGGAGATGGATGCGCGCGCCATCCTCGGGGTTGTCCTGCAGCAAGGCCGCCGACAGTTGCCGTCGATCTGCGCGATTATCATCGTGGTCTTTCTATTCTGGTTTTTCCTGGGGCACATGATCTTTGCCTTGTTCCTGGGCCTGTCCACGATGACCAATATTTCCAGCTCGCTTGAGGTGTTCCTGTCAGCGGAAGGGATCAGCATGCTTGCGGCGGGCACGGTGGTTGGAGCGCTTTTTGCTCTGCTGCTTTACATGATCACGGTGATTTCCCTGCCGCTCCTGCTGGATCGTGAGGTGGACTTTGTGACAGCCATGATCACCAGCTTTTCTTACGTGCAGCGCAACTTTGTTCCGATGATCCTATGGGGCATCCTGATCGCGGCCTTGACCTTTGCAGCGATGGTGCCGGGGTTCTTGGGGCTGTTCGTTGTCCTTCCGCTTTTGGGGCATGCGACCTGGCACATTTACCGGCTGATTGCTCATGCTGAATGAGGCTCAGGGCAATTAGAAGAACTGTTCTTTGGTGCGTAGCAACCTGCGATGATAGGGAAGGAGATCTTCTTCGGCGACAAAGCCGGTTTTCCGGGCCGCGGCGACGGCCGGTGCGATGTCGCGCCCGAGGTATTCATAGACCATCCTTGTCACCCTTTCGCCGCCGCCCTCACGGATCGTGCGCGCGACATAGCCGACCCAATAATTGTTTTCGAGCGAGGCTGCGCGGGCCAGATAGTTGAACGAATACGTCATGGAGCGACGCCGTGAGATCAGGAACGCTACGCCGTCCTCGTGGCAACTGATCACACCTCGGAACTCGCGAGAGGCCGGGTCTTCTGGCAGGCCCTGATGGCGCATTGCCTCCCGCGCTTCGAAGCCCTTGATGAATGTCGCCCCGGCTTCACCGCGAAACACATGGACCAATCCAACCACGTAACGATCATCGTTGATGAAGCTTCGGCGCGTGAAACGGTAGAAACCGGATGCGAATATCTGTTCGCCAAGGTTCTGGAACCCATGACCGAGAAAGTCGCCCAGGAACGGACCGGTGAGGATCCTTGCCTGCTTGTCAAGTGTGTCAACAGGCTCGAGCAGGATACGCGCATCAACGTCAAAGAAGCAACAGATCCGATCAAGAACGTCCGGTCTCGGAAAACTCTCGCCGGACATGTATCGGTTGAACTGCGTCCGGTTGATGCCAAGGCGTCGCGACAGTTCCGAAATGGAAGAATACCGTTGCGCCAGGTGACGCAAGTTCGCGCCAAACATGTCGCGCAATTCCGCTGGAGAGCGTGAGTGCCGAGGTCCGTGGATGCTGCGTGGTATGCCCGATTCCGCCATCTTTGAAGTGTTCGCCGACAAAAAAATCCCGTTCAATGAAGCGTTTTCAACGACTTGTCGCTATATCGCGTCATTTATGTTTCGATATGACGTCAGATGATTGTCGCATCTGACACAAATTGCAATAGCCCGACGCAGTATTTGCCATGTTGGCGCCTCCACAATTGCCCCAAAATTGAGCGATAAACGAACGAGGCTGACAAGATGATTGGAATTGTACTTTGGAGTGACAAGAGCGCCGGGAAAGCCATCATCTGGTGCGAAGATCAAGGCGATCTGGCTTACTACTGTGAGGCGAATGACCGGCTCCGGATCCCTGTGTCAAAGGGGGATTGGGTGCAGTTCGATTTGGCAGAAGAAGGCAATCTGAGGTTGGCTGGAAATGCCCGTGTCTTGGATGGAAAAACCTACCCAGATCTTTCCGAGATGCTGATTGAGGCGGGGGCTATCCAAAAAGGCGCTGCGGGTGTTGAGAGCCGGCCTGCCGGGGCGAGTAATGTAATCCCCTTTCCGAACCCATCAAATCGTCGCAAGAGCGTGCGATACGGCTGACAAATCTTATGGTCGATGCGCTTGGGGGCGTGACCTTGATCGATCAGCTTTGGAGCAGCGACAGTCCTGGGTTTTGAGTGCGGTGAAACACTGAAACGCGCAAAGCCGCCGATTTGCCCGAATTTCTGGAGTGAAATGCAAAGGCCGACCCGATTTGGGTCGGCCTCATGATGTGCTGTTCCGCATATTGGGTGCGACGGAACCATAGCCTGGATGTGGAGGGGAACAGAAAGGGTGAGTTGCCCACATCCCAAAAGCGAGGCGGGTGAGTTCAGGTTCCGCGCAGGAGGGCGGCAACGCCCGTGCGGGCAATCTCGATCAGACCAAGCGGGCGCATCAGGTCGGCAAACGCATCGATCTTGTCCGGTGCGCCGGTGATTTCAAAAACAAAGCTTTCCAGCGTGCTGTCGACCACATTGGCGCGAAAGATATCCGCAAGGCGCAAGGCTTCGACCCGTTTGTCGCCATCGCTCACGACCTTTAGGATCGCCAGTTCCCGCTCGACCGAGGGGCCTTCTACGGTCAGGTCATGCACCTCGCGCACGGAAATGATGCGGCCGAGCTGTGCCTTGATCTGTTCAATCACCTGAGGCGTACCGGTGGTGACAACCGTGATGCGGCTGAGGTGGCCGGTGTGATCCACCTCGGCGACGGTGAGGCTTTCGATGTTGTAACCACGGCCCGAGAACAGGCCGATGACGCGAGCCAGAACGCCGGGCTCGTTTTCCACCAGCAGCGCCAGGGTGTGGCGTTCCTGCACGTCGGAAAACGTCGGGCGCAGATTGTATGCGGAGTGCTTGGAGGAGCCTTTTTTGATGTGTAGGGCAGACATGGGGGTGTCCTTTTGGATTCCTATCGGGCCTTTGCACAGAGGCGGACCCGTCAATTTCGTGAAGGCGAGCGGAGCGGATCAGACCAGCACCGCGCCACCAGCCTGAATGGCGTCTTTGGTTTCTGCCTCGCCCAGCAGCATCTCGTTGTGGGGTTTGCCCGAGGGGATCATCGGGAAGCAGTTCTCGTGCTTTTCCACCAGGCAGTCGAACACAACGGGGCCGTCGTGGTTAATCATCTCCATGATGGCATCATCCAGATCCTTTGGGTCCTTGCAGATGATACCTTTGGCGCCAAAGGCCTCGGCAAGTTTCACGAAATCGGGCAGCGCCTCGGACCAGGAATGGCTGTAGCGTTCGCCGTGCAGCAGCTCTTGCCATTGGCGCACCATGCCAAGGCGCTCGTTGTTGAGGATGAACTGTTTCACCGGCAGGCGGTATTGCGCGGCGGTGCCCAGTTCCTGCATGTTCATCAGCCAGGAGGCCTCACCAGCGACGTTGATCACCAGCGCATCCGGGTGGGCCATCTGCACGCCGATGGAGGCGGGGAAACCATAGCCCATGGTGCCAAGCCCGCCCGAGGTCATCCAGCGGTTTGGGTCCTCAAAGCCAAGGAACTGCGCCGCCCACATCTGGTGCTGACCCACTTCGGTGCAGATATAGCGGTCATGGCCCTTGGTCAGCTCTTCGAGGCGTTGCAAGGCATACTGCGGCTTGATGGTGCCTTCGGAGGGTTTGTAGGCGAGGCAGTTGATTGCGCGCCACTCAGAGATTTTGGCCTGCCATTTGGCCAGCGCTTCCCTGTTGGTCTTGCGTCCGCGGGCCTTCCAGACCTTCAACAGGTCTTCCAGCACATGGCCCACGTCGCCCACGATCGGGATGTCCACGCGGATCACCTTGTTGATCGAAGACGGATCGATATCGATGTGTGCCTTGAGGGATTTCGGGCTGAATGCGTCAATGCGGCCGGTGATGCGGTCATCAAAGCGCGCGCCGATATTGATCAGAAGATCACAATCATGCATCGCCATATTGGCCTCGTAAAGCCCGTGCATGCCCAGCATGCCAAGCCAGTTTTCCCCCGAGGCCGGATAGGCGCCGAGGCCCATCAGGGTAGAGGTCACTGGAATGCCGGTGGCATCCACCAGTTCCCGCAACAGCTGGCTGGCGCCCGGGCCTGAGTTGATCACACCGCCGCCGGTGTAGAATACCGGGCGCTTGGCGGTTTCCAAAGCCGCAACCAGCTCGGTGATCTCCTCCATGTCGCCCTTTACGGGGGGCTGATAATGAGAGGCCGCTGGTTTCGGACCGGAATAGGTGCCGGTTGCGAACTGCACGTCTTTTGGAATGTCGATCAGAACCGGGCCAGGGCGGCCTGATGTGGCCACGTGGAAGGCTTCATGCAGGGTGCCTGCGAGTTTGTCGGTCTCTTTCACCAGCCAGTTGTGCTTGGTGCAGGGGCGGGTGATACCCACGGTATCGGCCTCCTGAAAAGCGTCCGAGCCGATCATGAAGGTCGGAACCTGACCGGTCAGAACGACCAGCGGAATGGAATCGAGCAGCGCATCTGTCAAGCCGGTCACCGCGTTGGTGGCTCCGGGGCCCGAGGTGACCAGTACAACGCCGGGCTTGCCGGTCGAGCGCGCATAGCCTTCGGCGGCGTGAACTGCGCCTTGCTCGTGGCGGACCAGGATGTGACGAATGTCGTTCTGCAGGAAGATTTCGTCATAGATCGGAAGCACGGCGCCACCGGGGTATCCGAATACCGTGTCCACCCCCTGATCCTTCAGGGCCTGAACAACCATTTTTGCGCCGGTCATTTCACGTTTCATCTGCTTTTGCTCCAGTTGGCGGCAACGTCCATTCCGCATAAAAAAAGCCCCCGATTTTCTGGTCGGAGGCGCATGGGTCAGATTATGGTCTACCGTTACCGGCCCATGCGCTTGGTTCCTACAATGACGACTAGGGAAGTCATTTGCCGTGAGGCTCCTCTTTTGCGTTGCAGCGCAGACTATGACCGGGGGGCAGGGGCGTCAACAGGCAAAACTGTCGAAATCACCCATCTGGAGACATTTTCTTGCGTTTTGCAGGGCGTATTGCGACATTTCCGGAAATCCCTTCGGGGGAATTTGGCCAAAGCGATCCCGGTAGGGCGGGATTTTCTGCGGTGCGACATGGTCCTCAGGCAAACTGTGGTTCCGTCCGTCCCCTATAGGCCCACTCCGGTGCCCTGCAGAACGCCGTGCTCCAAGGCATAGCGCGTGAGACCGGCGGTGCTGGAAATACCAAGTTTGCGCTTGATGTTCTTGCGGTGCGTTTCGACCGTGCGCACGGAGATATCCAGCGTCAGGGCGACTTCCTTGTTGGATTTGCCCTGGGCCAGCTCCAGCAGGATGGTCTGCTCGCGACCCGTAAGCGCTTCGCGGGCGGCGCTGTCCTTTGGTTTGAGAGAGCCTTCGGCGCCGGTGCACAGGTATGTTTCACCACGCATGACGGCATCGATGGCGTCCTTGATGGCCTCTGTTGGCACGTCTTTTAGGATATAGCCCATGGCGCCATGGCTGAGCGCGGTGGAAATATACTCCGGGCTGTCATGCATCGACAGGATCAGGATGCGGGTCTTGGGGAGGCGCTCCAAAATGATCTCGGTCGCGCTAAGGCCGCCAAGGCGCGGCATGTTCAGGTCCATCAGGATCACGTCGGGTGCCAGATCTTCGGCACGGGCGACGGCCTCTTCGCCGTCCGTCAGCGAGGCGACCACCTCAATGCCATCGTAGCTTTCCAGGATCGACTGGATGCCTTCGGCGACCATCGGGTGGTCGTCAACGATCAGAACCTTCACTGGTGTGTCATGTGTGTCTTGCAACAGATCGCCATCCCCAACAGCCTGTTCGTCAGCAAATACGCCCCTTAAAGGTCGCACAATCACGAGACCCGCTGCGGTGCTGCCTCGTTGCCCGGCGGCAAGAGGTGGCTCAAAGGCAGGGTCGCCTCAATCACCGTACCGCTTTGGGTTCCCCCTGATGACAGAATCCGCAAGGTTCCGTCAAGCTGATCGATCCGCTCCTGCATATTGCGCAGGCCGATCCCGGTGGCGGTTGCGCTCCTTTTTGCAGGCAGACCGCGGCCATTGTCGCTGATGCGCATGGTGGCGCCGCGGGCGTGACCGCGCAAATCTATGCTCACACGGGTGGCTTCTGCATGGCGTTCGATGTTGGTGAGTGCCTCTTGCGCAATGCGGTAAAGGGCGATCTTGGCGTCCTGATCCAGGCGGTTGCGGAAGACCACGGTGGAAAACTCCGTCTCGATCCCGGTGCGGGCCGCGAAATCATCGGTCAGGGCTTTCAGCGCCGGGCCTAGACCAAGGTCGTCCAGCACGCCCGGGCGCAGATCGCGGCTGATGCGGCGCACTTCGGCGATGGCGGTGCCAAGGTGGTCTATTCCTTTGTCCAGGGGCTCTGAGGCGCTATCGTGATCACCGCGCATCAGACGGCGGCGGGCATTGTCCAGCGCATAGCGTACCCCGACCAGGATCTGACTGATCCCGTCATGAAGCTCCCGGGCCACACGGCCGCGTTCTTCTTCCTGAGCATCAAAGACGCGCTGGGTCAGTTCCTTGAGCTTGGCATCCGCCAGGCGCCGCTCGCGGATGTTCAGCCCCATGCCAGAGGCAAAGACCAGAAGGAGCGCCACCAGAGTGATCCCGCCGATGTAAAAAAAGGTGCGCTGCACCCGTTCTTCCACCTCGGCGCGGGCGGTTGCGACGGAGGCGAGAATGTCATCGATAAAGACACCGGTGCCAACGGCCCATTGCCAGTCCTGCAGGCCCACCACGTAGGTGATCATCTGCGCTTCTTCCCCGGTCGAGGGTTTTTCCCACATGAAACTGTGCCAGCCTGCGCCCTGTCGGGCCTGATCGATGAAGGTGTCTACCACTGGTGTGCCCTGGCTGTCGGTCAGACCGCGCCAGTTCTGGTTGATGAACTCGGTCTGGCGGGGGCTGACCAGGTTGTTGCCGTCATAGTCATAAACAAAAAAGAACCCGTCCTGACCATAGATCATGGCGCTCAAGATCTGGCTTACATGCTCTTTGGCCTCTGCATCATCTGGGGCAGCAAGGCCGTATATATGCGCAAACCCGTTGCGGGCCTGGGTCACATAATTGCGCAATTCCGCCTTCTTGGCCTCGATCAGCTGCTGCTCAAGCGCGCGGATTTCGCGGTCGGCAAGGGCACGGGACTGATAGGCCACCAAAAGCGCAATCGCAGCCACGGCCACCAACAAGGGAATCGCGGCCAGAAGCGACAGCTTTTGCGCATAGTTGGGGCGAAAGAGGCTTTGAAACAGACTGTTAAAGAGGCGCATCTGGCGCTCCAGGGTTTTGGACAGAGGTGCGAATCGTCGGGCAAAGGAAACGCAAAAGCAAGAGGCGCTCTAGGCCGATGATCAAGTCGGCTGCGTAACAAAAGAAGCCAAAGCCCAAAATCCGTGCAACTTTCCGACTGTTTTTGGTCAAAAAACCCGTGATCTACGCAGTAGTAGGTATTCACAACTTCCGCACCGTAGCTAGGCTAGCGCCACTCGAACCGATCCGCCTGCGGTCTTGCTGTGGGCAATCCATATACTTTGGGAGGAAAAAAACATGGATCGTCGTTCCTTTCTGAAAACATCTGCCCTGGGCGGTACCGCCGCTGCTGCAACCACTCTGGCCGCACCGGCCTACGCACAGGGCAAGCGCACCCTGACCATGGTCACCACCTGGGGCCGCGGTCTGGCTGGCGTTTTTGACGCAGCGCAGCGCGTTGCCGACAACATCACTGCAATGTCCGGCGGCGATCTGACCGTTGACATCAAGGCCGCCGGTGAGCTGGTTGGCGCCTTTGAAGTGTTTGACGCTGTGTCCTCGGGCCAGGCCGACATGTACCACGGTGCAGACTACTACTTTGTGGGTCAGCACCCGGGCTATGCCTTCTTCACCGCTGTTCCGTTCGGCATGACCGCTCAGGAACTGGTGAACTGGTACTACCAGGACGGCGGCATGGAGCTGCATGACGAACTGGGTCAGATCTTTGGCCTGAAATCCTTCCTGGCCGGTAACACCGGTGCACAGGCGGGCGGCTGGTTCTCCAAAGAGATCAACAGCCCCGAGGACTTCAACGGTCTGAAGTTCCGTATGCCGGGTCTGGGCGGCAAGGCTCTGGGTAAACTGGGCGCATCGGTCCAGAACATTCCGGGCTCCGAAGTGTACCAGGCTCTGTCCTCCGGCGCCATCGACGGCACCGAGTGGATCGGTCCCTGGGCGGACGAAAAAGCCGGCTTCCAGGAAATCACCAAGACCTACTACACCGCTGGCTTCCACGAGCCGGGCGCAGGTCTGTCGGTTGCCACCAACCGTGACGTCTTTGAGAGCCTGAGCCCCGCGCATCAGAAGATCATCGAAGTCGCATCGGCTGAATGCCACCAGTGGAACCTGGCGCAGTTCCTGGCCAACAACGGCGCAGCTCTGCAGCGTCTGCAGGCCGGCGGCGTCAAGGTCATGGAGTTCCCGGACAGCGTCTGGGATGCCTTCGGCAAAGCGTCGCAGGAAGTCATGGCCGAGAACATGGGCGACGACCTGTTCAAGAAGATCCACGACAGCGCAATGGCTTCCATGAAGTCCTCGGCCGGCTGGCTGGAACTGTCCTCGGGCGCTTACACCGCACAGCGCGGCCGCGTCCTGGGCTAAACCGCCAGACAGCTACTCATCGGATCCTCCGCCATCTGCGCGGGGGATCCCTTTTCCATTGTGGCCGGTCAAGACCTGCGCTGCCGCCGGAGGCAGGCATGAGGGACCTGACCAGGTACAATTCATGATCCCGGGGGAACAATGCAGGACGACACTGGCATTTCCGCTTTCGGCGCTATTGGGGGCGGTCTGCTCTGGCTTGGCCAGAACATCGCCGGCGCCTTCTACAATCTCGGCTATGCGCTCACCAATACCAGCCAGTGGCTGGCCTGGACGGGCGGACTGGAAACCGTCGAGGACAAACAGTCGCTGATGCGCTTTGTCTATTACGGTGGGTCGGTCGAGTTCTTCTTTGTTGTCTTCACCGCCTTCCTGGTCCTGACCGGGATCGGTCTTTACCGGCGCCAGGTCATGTGGGGCGTGGTGCGCGGACTTGAAGGCTTTGCCAACGGCACCGGGCGCCTCTTTGCCTGGGCCGGTCTGATCATGGTGATCCAGCAGATCGTCATCGTCTTCATGCAGCGGGTCTTTGCCCGCCCGGACATGAGCTTTGGTCTTGGCATTGACCTGCAGATGGACATCTCGTGGTTTGCAGAAGAGCTCAAGCTTTATAATGCGCTTGTTGTCTGCATGTGCGTCTCCTACACCTTTGTGCAGGGCGGCCATGTGCGGGTGGACCTGATCTATTCCGGCATCAGCTTCCGTGCCAAGAGGGTGGTGGATATGGTCGGCTCGCTGATTTTCATGATGCCCGCCGCCGTTCTGACTTGGATGTACGGCTGGTTCTTCCTGTGGCGTCACCTGATCGTGCCGAAACCATCCGCATCGGACGGGCTTGACCGCCTTGTGATGAAGGCGCGCGCCCTGCGCTGGAACGTGGAAACCATCGGCTTTAGCCCCAACGGCTTTAACGGGTATTTCCTGTTCAAAATCCTGCTGGTGGCCTTTGCCGGCATCGTCTTCCTCCACGCCATCGCCTTCTTCTATCGCTCACTTCTTGAGTTCATCGAAGGCCAGGGAAGTGAAAACAAATACCTCGACAAGGACAGCCTTGGAGAGGGTGAAGAAGCCTATGAAGGCGCGCATTAACCTAAGGGACAGCTGACATGCTATTCGGTCTTGATGGCGTCGAAATCGGCCTGATCATCGTTTTTTTCTGCCTTTTCGGAGGCATCCTGTCCGGCTTTCCGGTGGCCTTTGCCATCGGCGGCGCCGGTATCATCTCCTTCGGGATCATCGCCGCGCTGGACAGTGCGGGCCTGTTGATCCACCAGGCGATTGACACGTCTTCGCAGGTCTATCGTGACCTTGTGAATTCGGGCGTGAAGCCTGATGCAATCTCAATCTTCCGCTACCCGGACCTGCCGCGCATAGGGGAGCCCGTCTTCCCGCAAGGCTGGGAAACCGCGCTGGATCGGAACGTATCCTTCATCGTGAACCGCATGAACGAGCGGGTGCTGGCGGGCGCGTCGATCGAGACGCTGCTGGCGGTGCTGATGTTCGTTCTGATGGGGATCACGCTTGAGCGCTCCAAGATCGCCAACGATCTTCTGACCACTATGGCGCGCGTCTTTGGTCCGTTGCCGGGCGGTCTTGCGGTCTCCATCGTGGTTGTGGGCGCCTTCCTGGCGGCCTCTACCGGGATCGTGGGTGCAACCGTGGTGACCATGGGCCTGCTGGCCCTGCCAACCATGCTGCGCAACAACTACAGCCCGGAACTCGCCACCGGTGTGATCGCGGCCTCTGGCACGCTGGGGCAGATCATTCCGCCTTCAATCGTGATCGTTCTTCTGGGCACGCTGGCAGGCGACCTCTACTCCACCGCGCAGGAAACCCGCGCACAGGAGGCCGGTTGTACTGATGCGCTGACCTTCCTGGGTGAACCCGCTGTTGTCTCGGTTGGCACCCTGTTCCAGGCCGCTTTGCTGCCGGGGATCATGCTGGCGCTGCTCTATGCGCTTTATGCCTTTGGCTTTGCGCTGTTGAATCCGGAAAAGGCCCCCGCCGTGGAACTCGGCAGTGCCGGGGATGAACCGATCACCCGCAACGAGGCGCTGACCTGGTTCCTGGGCGTGCCTGCGGCCATCATCGGCGGCGCCATGCTGCTGAGCACGGTTGGTGTGATCGGGACGCAGAACATCACGGTTTCCAGCTTCTCTGACGCGGGTCAAACCGCTTCGCTGCGCACCTCGGTTGGCGATGAGTGTAAAGCCTCAATGATCGAGCTGCATGGGCAAGAGGCCTGGGATGCCGCTGTTGAAGAGCAAAAGGCCATCGATGCCGCTGGCGGTGTAGCCTCGGCAGAGCGCCTGAGCGAAGAGCAGATTGCCGAAGCCCGCGCAGACAAGATTGCCAATGCGGCGCCCCTTGGCACCGGGATCACGGTGATCATCGTTCTGCTCGGTCTGGTTCTGGCAGTCGGGCGCGGCGTTGCTCCGTCGCGGGATGCCAAGCCCTTGATCGTGGGGGCCATCGGTCTGTTGCTGCTGGCGCTGGTCGATATTCTGATGATCGCGCCGACGACGTCGTCGGGGGTGACTGTGCTGCTGATCCTCATCCCCGTGGCCATCGCTCTTTATGGGTGCAAGGAAGCGGCGATCCGCTGTGCGCGCAACGATCTGATCCGGGTGGTCTTCCCGCCGCTGGTTCTGATTGTCGCCGTGCTGGGCTCGATCCTTGGCGGGATCACCAACCCGACGCCTGCTGCGGCGCTTGGGGCCGGTGGAGCCATCATGCTGGCAGCCTACCGCCGCCTGCAGGATGAGGGGCGCTCTGGCAAGATCATCATCGGGTCGACCTTTGCGGTGATCATCTGCATTTTGATCGGGGTAAACTTCGATCTGCGGATCAACCAGGAAAACGTGTCCTTTGAAAGCTGGGTGGCCTTCTTCTTTGCCTATGGCGCCTATCTTTATGCGCTGTTCGGTCTGCTGTTTGGCTGTTGGGTTCTGTTCAAGGGCGGCGTTCTGACACCGATCGTGCGGGAAACCGCCAAGGTGACCTCGATGGTCTTTACCATCCTGATCGGTTCGCAGCTTTTGAACCTGGTGGTGATCTCCTTTGGCGGGGAACATTACATCCAGCAGTTCCTGAAGAGCTTTGACAATGAGATGACGGTCTTTCTGATCGTGATGCTGGTTCTGTTCTTCCTGGGCTTCGTGCTCGACTTCCTCGAGATCATCTACATCGTGATCCCGATTGTCGGGCCGGTGATCTATGGTGGCTCGTTTGATCCCAAGTGGGTGACGATCATGGTCGCGGTGAACCTGCAGACCTCCTTCCTGACACCGCCCTTCGGCTTTGCGCTGTTCTACCTGCGCGGTGTGGCGCCGAAAGAGGTGACAACGGGTCATATCTATCGCGGGGTGCTGCCCTTCGTGCTGATCCAGGTGGCCGGTCTTGCGATCCTCTGGCTGTTCCCGTCGATCGTGACCATCGTTCCGTCGCTGATGCCGAACTGATCGCGGATCCAAAGCAATAAAAAAGGGGCCCTTCCGGGGCCCCTTTTTGTTTGATCTGCAATTTTGGGGATGTCAGCTCATCGACAGGGTCCAGGCCTTGTCCGCTGGCGTGCGCCCCTCCAGAACTTCCTCATAGGCGGCTGCGACTGGCGCCGCTCCGGCGCCATGAGAGAGGGAGAGCCAATTGGAACTGTTCTTGGCGGCCCGTTCCCAAAAGGCAGCCGAGCGGCGGTCAAATTCCCCCGGTCCCCAATCCTTCCCACGCTTGGCGATGTGACCGGGGGCAAAGAACATGGCGCTGCGCTCGCGGATGTAACCTTCGCCCATGCCGGCCTCATCGTAGTGGGTTATGCCGACATGGCTGGTATAGCGCATCGCGCCGCCAAGGTGCCGGTGCAGGCGACTGATCACAGGGCCAGACCCGGACATGTCGATGATCAGAGTGGGGCGCTCTGCTGCAAGGGCATTTTCAATCTCCTCGTAGGTCATGACCTGATCATAGAGGCCCAGCGCACGAACTTTTTGTGCATTCCCGGCGGATGTCAGGGCCAGAACCGGTGGCGCGTCCCGGTCTTCCTTGATCGCATAGGCGGTGCCGATCCCGGTCTTGGAAGAGGCAGAGACGATCAGAACCTGCTCGGCGCCGAACCAGTCATTGTCCTTGGCAAAGTCGTATAGGCAATAGGAGGTCGCATATAGCGGCCATAGCACCATGCGCAGGTCATCCATGGCCGGATCATAGGCGGGGTCGTTCGAAAGGCGCACATAGCGATTGTAGACTGCGGGCAGCTCTCGCCGGTGAGCAGCGCCGTCAAAGAAGCGATCAGGCTGCACCTTTTGCGGCTCTAGAGTGGTCTGCCCCGACATGGGCCAATAGCCAAACAGCCTCTCTCCGACAGAGATGCCTTCCGTCTTGCTTTCCTCGACAATGCCGATCCCCCAGACCGGCAGCACGCCCCATGCATTGTCTTGGGGGGGGAAGAATTTCCAGTAGCCAATCCGCTCCCCGACCACGCCATAGGTGATATTATTGGCGGTGAGGCCGAACCGCACAATCTGAACCTTGATCTCACCGGGGGCGGTCGGGGACTGCTGGACTGAGGTCACGCGGTGCTGTGCCAGGTCGGTCTTGCAGACCTCAAAGGTCTGGTTTTGATCCAATGTCATGTCTGTTGCTCTCCCTTTGGGAGGAGCCTAGTCGGGGCAAGGGGGCAAACAAAAGCGTTGCGTGGCATTGGGACGCGGCGTCAGGGCATGATTTGGTGAACCCCCGGCCGTGGCAAAAGCCTATCTTGGTTTGTGGACAGGCTGTTGCGGCAGCTGGATATTGGCCACCTGTTCTGAGATCGTTCTGCAGGCCGTCTCGGGCGAGGTGTCGCCTGAGGTTTGAAGCTCTTCAAAGGGTTTCCAACGCCCGCCGTGATACAGCTCAAGTCCCGAGAACTTGGTCTTATAGCCCATCTTGGGGCTGCCCTTGACCCAGTAGCCCAGGTAGACATACGGCAAACCGGCCTCCCGGGCGATCGCGATATGGTCGAGGATCATATAGGTGCCAAGCGAGCTCTGCGGCTGATCCGGGTCGTAAAAGGAATAAACCATACTCAGACCATCCTCCAGAACATCGGTCAGGGAGACAGCGGTGAGCGTGTTTTCTTCGGCCACGGCGTATTCCACGACCCGGCTGCGGATCGGAGTTTCTTCGATCATGGCGGCATATTCAAAGACATCCATATCCGCCATCCCGCCATCAGAATGGCGACTGTCCAGATAGTGGCGAAAGAGCTGGTACTGATCTTCGGTCGCCCAAGGCGATGTTGCACGCCGGACCAGATGGCTGTTGCGTTTCAACGTGCGCTTCTGGCTACGGGTGGCGGTGAACCGCGAAACGTCGATACGCGCCGACAGGCAGGCTGAACAGTCCGAGCAGGAGGGGCGATAGAGCACGTTCTGTGAGCGTCGGAAGCCCTGTTGTGACAGGCTGTTGTTCAGCTGCTCTACGCCGTCGCCCTGCAATGCGGTGAACAGTTTGCGTTCCATCCGGTTTTCCAGATAGGGGCAGGGCTGTGGAGCCGTCACATAGAACTGCGGAGCGATCGGAAGGGTGTGGCGCATGAAGAGGGGCTAAGGTCCAGAACGGATGTACAAACGAGAATGTCTTGGCCTTGAGGATAGCAACGACCACCCTTTGCGCCAAGGGTGGTCAGACAAAAATGGTTTCACACTGGTTTCCTGACCCAATGGAAGGGTGCCTAGCGCAATCCGCTGCGCCGGTTCAGCATGACGGTGCCCAACAACGCATCGCCCAAACCCTGGCCGCGCGAAGAGGTCATCATCATGATGATCGACACGATCTGCAAAGGGGGTACCGCCAGGGCCAGCGAATAGGCGCCAGTGTGAAGCGCGGCCATCTGGGTATCAAGACGCCGACCGGACAGATCTCGCAGTTCAATCCCGGCAAACCGCATGCCCCAGGTGGCAGACCCGTTGGCAATGGTGATGGTGCGATAGGCAAAGCCGATCATCAGGTAGAGCAGCGGCCAGATAAAAAAGCCGATAAAGGCTGTGAGGATCCCGGTCGCGACGCACAAGGCAATGATGACGACGCTGTCCACCATCCAGGCCAAGAGGCGCTTGGGCGCCACCGAAGCGTAGAATTCGGATTGATAGTCGGGGTCGGGCAGGGCAGTCATCTGGGCATCCTGTGATGTCTGTTGATTAGGAGATTTGAAGTAATAAGGGAATGCCCCCGCCCAAATGAGGGCGAGGGAGGGAACAGAGGGATCAGGCGCTTTTGGCGTCTTGTTCCGTTTCGTCAGCCTCTTCGGCGGCAGCGGCGGCACGCTGCTCCATGAACTCGTCGAATTCCGCCTTGTCCTTGGCTTCGCGCAGGCGCTGCAGGAAGGCGTTGAAGTCATCCTGCTCCTGTTCGAGGCGACGCAGCGTGTCGGCCTTGTAGGCGTCAAAGGCGCTGTTTCCGCTGGACCTCATGGCGGACATGCCGTGGTGGGACCAGGATTTGCGGCTGCGGCAGGATTTGTTGAACATGCGTTTGCTCCAGATCATGTAGAACAGAAGGGCGAGGCCAATCGGCCAGAAGAAGACAAAGCCAAGCACCATGGCGGCAATCCATGCGCCTTTGCCTTTGCTGTCGAGCCAGGCTTCGCTGCGCGAGAACCACCCCTGCGGATGGCCCGGGGCATGGGGGGCAGTTGCGGTTGGGGTATAACTCGTCATCGGGACCTCCGGTTGCGGGTTGATGTAAATCTCTTTTACATCCTCAATATTGAGAGTGAGGCCCCTCTGCGCAAGAGTGCATGTGAATGTTTTTTACATTTTTATCGTATGTATTTGTTTTGTTAGGGAATATTTCCCGCTAAAAGCCGGAGGCGTGCTTTATGTCACCGGTGGCCAGCACAGGGGAGGCATCTATCTCGTCCGCATCCAGCATTGCCGCGACGCGTTCCAGGCTGGCGACCAGCATGGCCTGCTCCCAGTCCTCCATCGCGTTGAACTTGCGCACAAAGCGCTGTTGCAGCGGATCAGGGGCTTCGGCCAGGATCTGGCTGCCCTTGTCGGTCAGGGTGATGTTGATCTGGCGGCGGTCCTGGTTGGACTTTTCCCGCACCACCAGACCGTCGCGGACCAGTTTATCCACCAGAGATGTGATGGTTCCCTGCGAAACCCGCATCCGCAAAGAGATCGCCTTGGCCGTGGCATAGCCCTGTTCGCTGATGATCTGAAGCACCCGAAACTGGGCTGGCGTCACGCCGGTGGTCTGGCGAATCTCGCGCCCAAACAATTCGGTTGCCCGCACAATACGGCGGAGCGCGATCAGGCTACTGTCGATGCGGTCCATGAGGTCTCCATTACTTTGACGTCGGAAGTATATGGCAGTGTGTCGCATCTATCAAAACAAAATACACTTCGTCGATTAAAGCAATAATAGGTCGGTTTCGTGCTTGAAAAGTCTGAAAGCGACGATATTTGGGGTCAGTTACCTAAAAGTTGCTTTGACTATTGAAATGTGTAGCGCGGCGTGATACTTCACCCATCGAAGCGAAAGGAGATCACTACGATGCAGAACCCCGCTGACCCGAGGCAGATTGCCCTTCCGGCCCTGCGCACACCTTCCTCTGAAGATGGTGCGCGTATCTGGGAGCTGGTGCGCAGCTGCAGTCCGCTGGATGAAAACTCCATGTACTGCAACCTGCTGCAATGCGATCACTTTGCCGATACCTGCGTCATCGCTGAATTGGCAGGCGAGGCGGTGGGCTGGATCTCGGCCTATGTGATGCCGAATGATCCCGAAACGCTGTTCGTCTGGCAGGTTGCCGTGTCAGAGCAGGCCCGTGGCCGCGGTCTTGGTGCGCTGATGCTGCAGTCGATCCTGCGCCGTGCGGCCTGCCGGAGTGTCAAACGCATCCAGACGACAATCACGGCCGACAACGAGGCCTCCTGGGCGCTTTTCGGCAAATTTGCCAGGCTTCAAGACAGCCAGATGGATATCCAGCCCTATTACACTCAGGCGCTGCACTTCCAGGATCGGCACAAGACCGAAAACCTCGTCACCATCGCTCTGCAAGAGCCGGCACGGCTGGCCGCCTGATCACGGCTGCCAGAGGTTTTCACACCTTCATTCCTCCCAAAATCAAACAAACGCGAAAGAGGTCGTATGTCTACGAACACCTCCATCACTCCTATTTTCAAACGCCGCGAGTCCGAGGCGCGCAGCTATTGCCGGGGCTTCAACACCGTCTTTGCCTCGGCTTCGGGGTCAGAAATGGTGGCCGAAGACGGCCAGCGCTACATTGATTTCCTCGCAGGCTGCTCGTCGCTCAACTACGGTCACAACGACCCGGACATGAAAGCGGCACTTGTCGAACACATCCATTCCGATGGTGTTGCCCATGGGCTAGACATGCACACCGACACCAAGGCTGCGTTCCTTGAAACCTTTGAGAACGTGATCCTCAAGCCCCGTGGCATGGACCACAAGCTGATGTTCACCGGTCCCACGGGTGCCAATGCGGTCGAAGCTGCGATGAAGATCGCGCGCAAGGCCACAGGCCGGACCAATGTGATTGCCTTCACCAATGGCTTTCACGGTGTGACACAGGGCGCTTTGGCGGCGACTGGCAATGGCTATCACCGCGGCGGCGCAGGCGTGGGCCTGAACAATGTGACGCGCGTTCCTTTTGATGGTTACATGGGTGCAGGCAACGACACAGCGGATTATCTTGAGGCGATGCTCAACGATCCATCATCCGGCGTCGACGCGCCTGCTGCGATCCTTCTTGAGGTCGTGCAGGGAGAGGGCGGTCTCAACGCGGCCAGCTCCGACTGGGTGCGCCGTGTCGCTCGGCTCGCGAAAGAGGCTGGCGCGCTGTTGATCATCGATGACATCCAGGCCGGCTGCGGACGCACCGGCACCTTCTTCTCCTTTGAAGAGATGGGCGTGACCCCTGACATTGTGACGCTTGCCAAATCGGTGTCGGGCTTTGGCCTGCCGATGGCGCTGGTTCTGGTAAAGCCGGAATATGACGTGATGGGCCCGGCCGAACACAACGGCACCTTCCGCGGCAACACGCATGCCTTTGTTACTGCACGGGTGGCTCTGGAAAAGTTCTGGTCTGATAAAGCCTTCGAACATGACATTGCGCGCCGTGCGCTGATGGTCGAAGAGGCGCTGAACGAGATTGCGGATTTGGTGCCCGGCGCCCGCCTCAAGGGGCGCGGCATGATGCGCGGCGTCGATGTAGGCTCTGGCGAGCTGGCCGGGGACCTCTGCGCGCGCGCGTTCCAGAACGGTCTGATCGTGGAAACTTCCGGGCCCGAGGACGAGGTGGTCAAGATCCTTGCGCCGCTCACCACCCCGGATGAGCAGCTGGCAGCTGGCCTTTCCATCCTGACGGATGCGGCCCGCAGCGTATTTGCAACAACCAAAGTGGCAGCGGAGTAAGACCATGATTGTCCGTGATTTCAATGATATCCTGAAAAACCAGCGCGACCGGGTCGTGAGCGATGCCAAGTGGACCAGCGTGCGGATGCTGCTGGCCGACGACAAGATGGGGTTCTCCTTCCACATCACCTTCCTGGAGGCGGGTTCGGAGCACACCTTCGAGTACAAGAACCACTTCGAAAGCGTCTACTGCATGCAAGGCACCGGATCGATCACCGATCTGGCCACCGGCGAGACGCATCTGATCCGTCCGGGCGTCATGTATGCGCTCGACAAGCATGACCGTCACGTCCTGCGCGCCGAAGAAGAACTGGTGATGGCCTGCTGCTTTAACCCGCCGGTGACGGGGACCGAAGTGCACCGCGAAGATGGATCCTACGCCGCACCCGAGCCTGTCGAGGCATAAGCCATGACCCATACTGTAGAAAAGATCGGCGGGACGTCCATGTCCCGCCTGAATGAACTGTGCGAAACGCTCTTCATGAAGCAGGGCAAAGCGGAATACGGCCGGATCTTTGTCGTCTCTGCCTTTGGCGGCATCACCAACCTCCTGCTTGAGCACAAGAAAACGGGCGCGCCCGGTGTCTACGCCCGCTTTGCCAATGCTGAGGACGATCACGGCTGGCTGGGTGCGCTGAACGAGACTTCTGCTGCGATGATCGCCGCCCATGAGGCCGTGCTTGACCATCAGGGCGACATCGACCAAGCCACTGCCTTTGTGCAGGAGCGTATCGAAGGAGCGCGCAACTGCCTGATCGATCTGCAGCGCCTGTGTTCCTACGGGCATTTCCGGCTCGACACGCACCTGCTGCAGATCCGCGAGCTGCTCTCGGGCCTGGGCGAGGCGCATTCGGCGCTGGTTGCGGTTCTGATGCTGCAGCGCGCCGGTGTAAACGCGCGGCTGGTGGACCTTTCCGGCTGGCGCGGCGACGCGGATCTGTCGCTTGAGGCGCGCATTGAATCGGGCATGGAGGGGATCGACCCGGCGACGGAAATGCCGATCGTCACCGGTTATGCGCAATGCGCCGAAGGCCTCATGCGCGAATTCGACCGGGGCTATTCCGAGGTGACCTTCTCGCAACTTGCCGCCCAGACCGGCGCGCGCGAGGCGATCATTCACAAGGAATTCCATCTGTCCTCGGCCGATCCCAAGCTGGTCGGCGAAGGCAATGCGCGCAAACTGGGCCACACCAACTATGACGTTGCAGACCAGATGGCGAACCTCGGCATGGAGGCAATCCACCCTTCAGCGGCGAAAACGCTGCGCCAGTCGGGCGTGCCCCTGCGGGTGACCAACTGTTTCGAACCCGAAGATCCTGGCACCATCATCGATGATCAGCCCGCAGACAAACCGGCGGCAGAGATTGTTACAGGCCTTGATATCATCGCGCTTGAGCTGTTCGAACAGGACATGGTTGGCGTCAAAGGCTATGACGCCGCGGTGCTCGAGATCCTGACCCGCCACAATGTGCGGATTGTCTCGAAAGTGACCAATGCCAATACGGTGACCCACTATCTGGATGCCTCGCTCAAATCGATGCGCCGGGTCGAGGCGGATCTGTCGGCGCGCTACCCGCAGGCAGAGATCAACAGCGAGAAACTGTCTCTGATTTCCGTGGTGGGGCGTGACCTCAGCGGCCTTCATGTGCTGGCACGTGGCATGAGTGCCTTTGCGCAAGATGGTATCCTGCCACGCGGTGCGACACAGGGGCCGCGCAATGTGGACACGCAGTTCATCCTGCGGCGCGAGGACAAGGATAAGGCGATTGCCTTGCTGCATGACGAGTTTTTCGGCGCGCCTCAAGCTGAAACACGCATGGCCGCCTGACCAGTCGGCTCCAGACCTTAGGTCGCCTGCTCAGCTTTTGCGGGACGGGCGGCGCAGAGGCGCACGGCTTCGGTCATTGCCGGCAGAGGTCGCCTTTTGCAGCAGGGCCAGAAATTGGTCCTGCTCTTCTTTTGAAAGACCTGTCAGAATCTCGCCTTGAACCGCATCGACCAGGGGCTGAACCTTGGCGAGAACCGCCTCGCCGGCCTCAGTCAGCTGCAATTGTCTGGCGCGCCGGTCCTTGAGGCTGACACTGCGATCGACGAGTGCCTTGGCCTCGAGCCGGTCAATTACTTTGCCAAGCGTGGCTTTGTCATAGGCAATCAGCCCGGCGACCGAGGCTTGATCCACCCCCGGATTCGCCTGGACCGCCTTGAGCGCAGCGTATTGAACCGGGGTCAGATCAATGCTGTGAGCCGACATCATTTCTGCAAACTGTGCGACCGAGATTTGTTGCAGACGACGGATCAGGTGACCGGGGAACCGGTAAAGATCCAAGTCGTAGCTGTCCGTATCATGGGCTGTCATTGAGGTTGTCCACAGGTCGGGGTGAGGGTTCGTTTCGCGTTTGGAGAAAGTAGTCGCAAAACTCCTAAATGACCATATTGTCCGATGTCGCAGGTCAGCGGCAGTGTGCGCATTTGCAGCTTTTCCTGCGTTTGCTGTCGGGTTAGATCATGACGCATGGCACTCGTTTTTTCTTCCTTGCAAGACATGTTTGATCATGGGCACGACACGGTAATCGATGTCCGCAGTCCCGCGGAATTCGCCGAGGATCACGTGCCCGGTGCGATCAACCTGCCTGTTCTCAGCAATGAGGAACGCGCCAAAGTGGGCACCATCTATGTGCAGCAAAGCCCGTTTCTGGCCCGCAAGATCGGCGCGGCGATGGTGTTTCGCAATGCGGCCCATCATATCGAACAAACCCTCAGCCAGCACGAGGGCGGCTGGCGTCCGCTGGTCTATTGCTGGCGGGGCGGTCAACGCTCCGGAAGCTTTACCTATCTTCTGCAGCAAATCGGCTGGCGGGCCGAAGTCGTAAAAGGCGGCTATCAGTCCTACCGTCGCCTGGTCCACGCGATGCTCTATGAAACCGAGCTCCCTTTCCGGTTGGTTTTGTTGGATGGCTATACGGGCACGGCAAAGACGGCCCTGTTGCAGCATGTGGCTGACGCGGGCGGTCAAGTGCTGGATCTTGAAGGGCTTGCAAACCATCGCGGATCTCTGCTGGGGGACATGCCTGGCGATCAACCCAGCCAAAAGGCGTTTGAGTCCCGGCTCGCTGGGGCGCTTGTGCGGCTTGATCCTTCTCGCCCGGTTCTGGTTGAGGCGGAATCCAGCAAGATCGGCGCGCGCATCATCCCGCCAAGCCTGTGGAGCCTGATGAAAGGCGCGCCCCGGATCGAGGTCTCGGCTCCACTTGAGGCGCGCTGCAGATATCTGCTGGACAGGTATGGAAACACTCTGCCACAGCAGGATGCGCTCGCGCAGACGCTCAATCGCCTGCGGGTACACCGGTCAAACGCGGTGGTCGATGGATGGATCGCAATGATCGGCGCAGGGGATATGGCAGGGCTGGCCGAGGCCCTCATGGTCGATCACTATGATCCCGCCTATCAAACCTCGCGTCGCAACATCGGGGCAAGGGTAATGGCCTCCGTCACGTTGGAGCGGCTGGAGAGTGACGCACTGAAGGTTGCAGCATCCAAGATCTGTCAACAGCTCGAAAAACTCGGTTCGGGATCGTACTAGCGCAGGACGATTTGCCCTTCGCCCTTTGTGATTTGCCCGATCACTGCAGCCCCATGGCCGGCCTCTTGCAGGGTTTTGACCGCAGCCTTCGCCTTGTCGACGGGCAGGGCGGCCAATAGGCCCCCTGCGGTCTGCGGGTCGAACAGCAGCTCCTGCGCACCGGAGGTTTGCCATTCTGGCAAGAGCGCCGCGTTTTCCGGGAACAGCGAGGAGCGCACGCCGTTTTCGGCGAGAACCGCCGCGCCTTTCATCAGGGGGATGGCGGCAAAATCAATTTCTGCGCTGACTTGTGAGGCTTCGCATATGCCCAAAAGGTGCCCCGCAAGGCCAAAGCCCGTGACATCGGTCATCGCATGGGCATCCGGCGCCAGAACCTGCGAGGGCAGGGCCTGGGAGCGCTGCATCTGATCCAGCGCTGCGGCAACCCATGCGCCTTTTGCCTTTGCAGCCATTTCAGCGGCCATGATCACGCCAGAGCCAATCGGCTTGGTCAGCACCAGCGCATCACCGGGAAGCGCGCCTGCGAGCGTCACCGGATCGCGTTTGCATAGGCCCGTGACAGTGAATCCGACGGTCAATTCGTCTCCCAGCGAGGTATGGCCGCCAACGATCTCTGCGCCGGCCTCTCCCATCACGCTGCGGGCGGCGCTCATGATCTCGGTCAGGGTGCGTTGTTGCAGGGCTGGCGCAAGGCGTGGCAGGATCAGGTTGGCCGTGGCTGCCTGCGGCATCGCTCCCATGGCCCAGATATCCCCCAGCGCGTGAATCGCGGCAATGCGGGCCATCACATAGGGGTCGAGCGTGAAGGCGCGCAAATGATCGGTGCTGATAACCTGGCGGGTCTCCCCCATGGTCAAAAGCGCCGCATCGTCCCCCGGCAGCGGGGTGATATCCCCCCGTGTGCTGCCCGGCGCATCCGCCAATACGGCGCGTAGGGCACGGCGCCCGGCCTTGGCGCCGCAGCCGCCGCACATGGGTTTGTCACCCAACACCTCTGGCAGGTCCACGGTATGTTCTGCGGGCAGATCCGGAGTGTCCATTTCGGGAAGGGAACGAAATTGCTCCATGAAGCTCTGGTCGATCCGGTCCTTCCAGCGCCAGACCGTCTTTCCGGCAAAAAGCATTCCAAAGCGTTCGCCCAATGCCTCTTTTCCACCCATTGAGATAAGCTTCAAATAGTCTTTTTGCGGCCTGTAGCGCCGCATCGGATCGCCGGAGATCGAGGCACGCAGGTTGTGGAGCAGGATCGGAGCCTGTCTTACCGCGTAAACGCCGGCCTTGGGGCGGGGGTCATACCCCAGATGCGCGCAATCCCCGGTGGCAAAGATCGCAGGGTCCGAGGTTTGCAGACGGTCCGAAACCGTCACGAACCCTTCGTTTAAGTCAAGTCCGCTGCCCGCCAGCCAGTCATGAGGACGCGCTCCGGCTGTCCCGATTGTAAAGTCTGAAAGAACCTCGCGGCCACCGTCCAGTTTCACATGATCCGAGTGAACGCTGGCAACCGATGCGTTTTCGATCAATGTCACGCCCATTTCGGAAAAGGCGCGCCGCAAGCGGTCCCGGACACCAGCGCTTGCCGTGCCCAGGACCGCCCCGCTGTCGATCAGGGTTGCTTGCTGCAATCGTCCCTGGCCGCGCAGAGCGTGCGCCATGGCCAGCACGAGCTCTGCGCCTGCAACGCCGCCACCAATCACCGAGATCCGCGCGGGACCGTCTCCATGGAGGAATGCAGCCCATTTCTCCGCAAAGGGACCAAGCGGTTTTGCCGGGATGGCATGGTCCGCAAAGCCGGGCAGGTCTGGCATCTCGGAGGTGATGCCGACATCGATAGAGGCCACGTCGAACCTCACATCCGGTCGCCCGCTCACGCGCACGGTCCGCGTTTCCAGATCCAGCCCCTCTGCAGCTCCTATGACAATGCGGGCACCGGCATGGCGGGCGAGTTGAACCAGATCGATGTCCAGATCGTCGCGGTCGTAGTGGCCCGCCACAAAACCCGGAAGCATGCCTGAATATGGGGCCGTTGGACCTGGGTTTATCAATGTGAGACGGGCACCGGGCAAGGGCCGCATCGCCCATTTCAGAAGCACCAGCGCATGGGCATGGCCGCCTCCGATCAGAACCACATCCTTGGTCTGGGGAAGGCGGAGGCTGTCCATGTCACTGCTCTTTCTGCGTTATGTTGCCGAACCTGTTGGCGTCGGATCAGTTTGGCGTCTCGGCCTGCTCGTCCTCGTCGGGAATATTGTGCGTGGCCCAGATCCCGTCTTGTCCAGCATCCGGCAGAGTGCCGGTTTCCTCGCGCCGGTGAATGTGGACCTTGGCAATGAAATGGGCCGTCACCGGCGCGGTCAGGAACAGGAAGAGGGTGATCATCAGCTCATGGAGCGACAGGCGCCCCTCAAAGGCGATGGCATGCACGATGGAGGCCAGGAGAACACCGCCCACGCCAAGGGTGGTTGCCTTGGTCGGTGCATGAAGGCGAGACATGGGATCGTCGAGTTTCAAGAGCCCAAAGGAGCCGACAAAGCCGAAGATGCCCGCCATCACCAGAAAGGCTGCGATCAGAAGGTCGGTAACAAGGTCCATAGTCGCCTCACTCGATGATATTGCCGCGCAGGATAAAGCGCGCGTAGGCCACGGTCGACACAAAGCCCAGCATGGCGATGAGCATGGCCGCTTCAAAGAAAATCTCGGTTCCCAGCGCCAGCCCATAGAGAACCATCAGGGCGATGGCGTTGATGAACATTGTATCGAGCGCGAGGATCCGATCAGCCATGGTGCCGCCGAACATAACCTTCCAGAGGTTCATGAGCAGCGCCAGCGCAAAGCATACGAAGGCAAAAAGAGCCGCAGATTCAATCATTCGAAAATCTCCATCAGGCGGCGCTCGTAGCGCTGTTTGATCTCGTCCCGCACCGCGTCGACGTCGTCACAGTCAAGGCAATGCACCAATAGGGCATGCCCCTCGGCCGAAAGGTCTGCAGAGACTGTGCCCGGGGTCATGGTGATCGTCCCGGCGAGAACGGTGATTGCCTCGGGCGTGCGCAGGTCCAGTGGGATGGTTACCCAAGTGGGCTGGCGTTTGGCGTTGGGCTTGAACAGAACAATGCGCGCGACCGTGATATTGGCCACGACAATATCCCAGATTACGACCAAGATGTACGCGACAATCTTGAGCGGGTGTTTCATCCGCAGTTGTTGCGGCCAGAAGGGCTGGGTCAGGAAGGGGATCAGCAGACCCAGCAGGAAGCCAAAGACCAGCGAATTGAGGGTGAAACTGTTCACGGTCAAAACCCATGTCAGCGTCAGCAACAGGGTCAGGACCGGATGAGGAAGCAATCGGCGCATCAGTTTCATTTGCTCGCCCTTTCCAGCACGGTTTCAAGATAGTCCTGCGGCGCAAAAAGCTGCGCAGCGGTGGCCTCGGCGTAGTCCGTCATCGGGCCAGCAAAGATGGTCAACATAACCAGGCCAGAGAGCAGACCAAAGGCGGAGACAAAAGGCAGGGCCGAGTTGGAAGCTGTCTGCTCCTGAATGGGGGCTTCGGTGTCGTCCCCTTCTAGCTGGGCTTCTGGTTCAAGACCGTGGCTTTTCCAGAAGATCAGGCTGCCTGCACGCGCCAGGCCTATGATGGTGATGAGGGACGAAACGAGGATCACGCCCCAGATCCACCATACCAGGTCGTGGCTGCGTGCGGCATCCATCACCAAGAGCTTGCCGAGGAAACCAGACAGCGGCGGCATGCCTGCAAGGGCGATGGCGCCCGCAAAGAACAGCGCCGCGATTAGCCCGCTTTGGGCCATGACTGGTTTTGGCGCGATTTCACCGCCCTGACGTTCCATCACCATATCGGCCACCAGGAACAGGAAAGCGGCAGCAAGCGTCGAATGCACCGTGTAGTACAGCGCTGCGGCGACGGCCTCGGGCGTGAAGAGCGCGACAGCGGTCAAGAGCGTGCCCATCGATGTGATGGCGCCAAAGGCCACCAGTCGACCGATGTCGCGCGCGCCCAGAACGCCTATGGCCCCCACCGCGAGGGTGACCAGCGCGGCCGGTAGCAGCCAGTCTCCGGCAAGGCCGGCGGTGATCTCCACCTCGGGGCCAAAGACCAGCGTGTACATCCGCAGGATCGCATAGGCGCCGACCTTGGTCATGATCGCAAACAGGGCCGCAACCGGCAGGGGCGCATTCGCATAGGAGGCAGGCAGCCAGAAATGCAGCGGCAGAACAGCGGCCTTGATCGCGAAGACCAGCAAAAGCAGTATGGCTCCGACGCGCAGAAGGGCAGTGTCCTCAGCCGGCAGTTCGGCCACGCGCAGGGCGAGGTCGGCCATGTTGAGCGTGCCGGTCACCGCATAGAGCGTGCCAAGGGCAAACAGGAACAGGGTCGAGCCCAGAAGGTTGTAAACCACATACTGTACACCTGCCCGGAAACGCGTGGCGCCGCCTGCGTGGATCATCAGACCGTATGAGGCAATGAGCAGAACCTCGAAGAAAACAAAAAGGTTGAAGGCATCGCCGGTCAAAAAGGCGCCAATGATGCCCATCAACTGAAACTGGAACAGGGCGTGGAAGTTGGCTCCGCGCGCGTCCCAGCCGGTTCCGATGGCATAAAGCAGCACTGCCAGCGCAAGAACCGCCGTCAGAACGATCATCATGGCCGACAGGCGGTCCAGCACCAGAACAATGCCAAAGGGCGCGGGCCAGTCGCCCAGCTCATAGACCTGCACGGTGCCGTCAGCGGCCTGCGCGGCCAGTGCCAAGGTGATCGCGGCAATGGCTACAGTGCTCGCTATCGAAAAGATGCGCTGAAGATCCAGGTGGTAGCGCACCACCATGATGATGAAGGGGGCAACAATCGCCGGCAGAAGGATCGGCGCAATCAGAAGGTGGTTCATGCGTCTTCTCCGGTCTTGGCAGTCTCGCCGTCTTCCAACATGTCGATCCGGTCATCGCGCGCCGACAAGAAGGCGCCCAGGGCGATCATCACGACGACGGCGGTCATACCAAAGGAAATTACGATGGCCGTCAGGACCAAGGCCTGCGGCAGGGGATCGGTGTAGGCGACCTCCTCATATTTATTGAGGATCGGCGGGGCGTTGACCATCAGGCGACCCGTGGCGAACAGAAAGACGTTCACCGCATAGGACACCAAGGACAGACCCAGGATCACCGGAAAGGTGCGCTTGCGCAGGATCAGATAGACCCCGGCAGCCGTCAGCAGGCCAACAGCCGAAGCAACCAGAAATTCCATGCTCAGACCTCGTTTTCGTTCTTGGGCTCGTCATCGCGAGCCGGGTTGATGTCCATGGCGTATTCCGATGAGGTTCCTGGCTGCCAGGCAAAGCGGGAAAGGCTCTCCAGCGCCAACAGCACCGCGCCGACCACGGCAAGGAAGACGCCCAGATCAAAGAGGGCTGCGGTGGCCCATTCGAATTCCTTGAGGGGCGGCCAGTGGATGTAGCCAAAGGCAGAGGTCAGGAACGGCATGTCATTGAACCAGGCACCGATGCCGGTGGCCGCCGCGATCAACACGCCGGAGCCGATGATGCCGTGGTAGTAGAAGCGCTGCCGCTCAGAGGTCCAGGAAAAGCCCGAGGCCATATACTGCATGATCACCGCAATCGCTGCGACCAGACCGGCGATAAAGCCGCCGCCCGGCAGGTTATGCCCGCGGAAGAAGATATAGGCCGCCACCATTAGCGCCAGCGGCATCATCACGCGGGTTGCTACCACCATCATCATCGGATGGGCATCGCCCGCCTGCGGCAGATCCGGTTTGCGGTTCAAGAGGTAAGCCCGCACGCGGGTGCCCAGAACCGCTTCGGTCAGCGCGTAGATGACCAAGGCTGCAATGCCCAAGACGATGATCTCGCCAAAGGTATCAAAGCCGCGGAAATCCACCAGGATCACGTTCACCACATTGGTGCCGCCGCCGCCCTTGTAGGAGTTGGCAAGGTGGAATTCGGAAATCGTGGGCGCCGCGAAATCGCGCGTCATCAGCGCATAGATCAGCCCGCCAGAGCCAAGCCCGGCCACAACAGCAATCGCGCCATCGCGCAGGCGGGTCAGGGCCGGGGTCTCTATCGGGGTTTCCTTGGGCATGAAGTTCAGCGCGAGTAGCATCAGAACGATTGTGACAACCTCGACCGACAGCTGGGTGAGGGCAAGGTCAGGCGCAGACAGGTAGTTGAACGACATCGACACAACGAGGCCAACCACGCCGATCAGGATCAGCGCCAGCAGGCGGTTGTGGTGACGCAGCACGATCAGCACGGTCGCCAGCACAAGGCTGAGCCATCCCAGCGCCGGGATCGGATCGATGGCCATCACCGCGCGGGTGGCGGGGCCGGTGTCGCCGGTGCTGTAGGCATACCATCCCAATGCGACGGTAAAGGCGACCATAATGGCGCCATAGCGGGTGATGGCTCCGTTGTGCAGACCGTCGGTGATCCCTTTGGCCAGACGCGCGAGCGCCTCCATCAGCGCATCGAAGATGGCTTTTGCCTCAGGGCGCGGTGCGGCATTCCAAGCGCGCATCACCGGGCCATGGGCCGCCAGCAACAGCGCACCGCCTGTAACCGCCACAATCGACATATAGAGCGCGGGCGTGAAGCCGTGCCAGAGTTTCAGCGAATAATACGGCAGCTCACCGCCGCCAATCACGGCACCAGCCGCCACGGCAACCAGAGGCCCTGCGATTTTGGCCGAGAAGAGGCCGATCAGGATGACCAGCGTGATCAGGAAGGCAGGCGCCAGCCACATGCCCACACCCGGATCATGGGGCGTGCTGGGATAGTCGTCGCGCTTGGGGCCAAAGAAGACATGAACGATGAAGCGGAAGGAATAAGCCGCCGAGAACAGCGCCGCCACCAGGGCCAGACCGGGCACAAAATAGTGTGATCCTGCCCAGACGGTGTGGACGGTTTCCTCCAGCATCATCTCCTTTGACAGGAAGCCGTTGAAGGGCGGAATGCCCGCCATCGACAGCGCCGCGACCAATGCGATGGTAAAGGTCACCGGCATCAGGTGGCGCAGGCCGCCCAGACGCTTGATGTCGCGGGTATGCGCTTCGTGATCGACGATACCAGCCGACATAAAGAGCGCTGCCTTAAAGGTCGCGTGGTTGATGATGTGGAAGACGGCAATCACCGCCGCGAGTTTGGTGCCAAAGCCCAAAAGCATGGTGATCAGGCCCAAATGGCTGACGGTGGAGAAGGCCAGCAAACCCTTTAGGTCATCCTTGAAGAGCGCAATTATCGCACCAAGGGCCATGGTCACAAGGCCGGTGGTGGCCACGATGTAGAACCATTCGGGCGTCCCCGCCAGAACCGGCCACATCCGGGCCATGAGGAACAGGCCTGCTTTTACCATTGTGGCCGAGTGCAGATAGGCCGAGACCGGCGTCGGCGCAGCCATGGCGTGGGGCAGCCAGAAGTGGAAGGGGAACTGCGCCGATTTGGTGAAACAGCCCAAGAGGATCAGGATCAACGCAGGCAGGTAAAGCGGCGAGGCCTGGATGGCCTCCTTGTTTTCCAAGATGACGCTCAGGTCGTAGGATCCCGCGATGTTGCCAAGGATCAGCATGCCCCCGATCATCGCCAGACCGCCGGATCCCGTGACAGTCAGTGCCATGCGCGCGCCCTGACGTCCTTCGGGCAGGTGCTTCCAATAGCCGATAAGCAGGAAGGACGACAGCGACGTCAGCTCCCAGAAAATCAGCAAAAGCAGGATGTTGTCAGAGAGAACGATGCCAACCATCGCGCCTTGGAACAGCAGCAGATAGGTGTAGAACTGCCCCATCGGATCCTCGCGCGAGAGATAGAACCGCGCATAAAGGATGATCAGAAGGCCGATACCGAGGATCAGCGTTGCGAAGAGAAAGCCAAGCCCGTCAAGAAAGAAGTTCGCATTGAGGCCCAGCCCCGGCAGCCAGTCGAAACGCGCTGTTACGACCTCTCCCGAAAAGACGGTCGGCGCATGAAGCAGCAGGCCGACAAAGGCAAGAAAGGTCGTCAGCCCTGCGGCCGATGCCGACGCATTTCGGCCGGCGCGGATAAGCAAGGCTGGAAAAACGGCGCCAAGAAAGGGCAGGGCCGCAATCAAAAACAGGGACACGTGCAGTTCTCCCGGGTTGGGCTAGGCGAATTTTGACTTTGCCTAAGCAATTTTTCGCTTCTGTGCCAGCCCCGCAGGCCCGTTCTGGCGACGATCAGGCCCATGAAACTGGAATTGTTGGACATTGCGGCACTAATTGGGGCTGCGGTGCGGCGTTGACAAGATTTTGAATGGTCAAAATTTCTGTCCCATGCAGAACTGTCACGTACTGGCGTCTCACGGCGAGAGCCCGGACTTTGTTCGTGGCCGGGTTGCTTGACAAGAGACGCGTGCAAAAGACGGGGGATTGAAGGGATGAGGGGCGACAGATGCGGCTAGGCCAGAACCCAGGCAATCAGTCTTCGGGGATTTCGCGGCGGCGGCTTTTGAAACTGGCCGCAGTGGTCTCCGGGGGCGTATTTATCGGTGGGATCGCCTGGCATTTGCGCCCCGCGCCAGACCACGACCAACCTCGCATGACAGCCTCGGAAGCGTTTTCAAGGGCAGCTGCGCATGAAATCACTCTTGTGGATATCCGAACGCCGCGAGAGTGGCGCAGCACTGGTGTGCCTGTCGGCAGCGTCCAACTGGATATGCGCCGGGAGGATTTTGTCCGATCGCTTGCGCGGGCGGTGAACGGAGACCGCGCGGCACCAATCGCTTTGATCTGTGCCAGAGGTGTGCGCTCGGCGCGGATGGTGCGCGCCCTGTCAGAAGCGGGCTTCTCGCAGATTTTGGACGTCCCAGAAGGCATGCTGGGTTCCCGGGCAGGGCCGGGATGGATCGCTGGCAACCTACCGGTCGCAAGGTGGCAAGGATGATGTGCCAGCGCAGGTCTGTGATCGCCGCCCTTTTTGGCGGAGCGGTCATGTTCTGTCAGGTGCAGTCTGTCCTGGCGGGCTGTGGACCTGATCCGGCGTCATGCAAGGTTCCCAGTGGTGACTATGAGCTCGCCCTGCCGACAAATGCCGGTCATTCGGATGATATGGGCGCGGTTCCGGCGGTTGTCTTTCTGCATGGCCATGGGAGCGCCGGGGCGACTGTGATGCGCAATCGTTCGCTGGTCGATGGGGTCTTGGCGCGGGGATATGCAGTTATTGCCCCGACGGCATTGCCGCGATGGCAAGGTAAGCGGTCCTGGAACTTCCTGCCGGGGCGGGCGGGCCGGGATGAGGTGCTTTTCCTGAGAGAGGTTGTTACGGATGCGGCCGATCGCGCGGGGATCGATCCAGAGCGCGTTTTGCTGGCAGGGTTTTCTGCCGGGGCTTTCATGGTCAACTACCTGGCCTGCGCGCATCCAGAGGATTTTGCGGCCTACGCCCCGGTGGCGGGCGGATTCTGGGACCCGCTGCCGTCCAGTTGCGCGGGGCCGGTCCGTTTGTTTCACACCCACGGGTGGGCCGATACAGTGGTTCCGCTGGAGGGACGGTTTCTGAATGGCGGCACCTTTCGGCAAGGCGATGTCTTTGCTGGCCTTGCATTGTGGCGCCGCGTGAATGGATGCGCTTCGGATGCGCCGGCTGGTCAGGGGGTCAGCGGGCAGTGGTCCTGGCGAAGATGGTCCTGTGGCGCGTCTGCCGATCTTGTCTTTTCCTTAGTGCCTCAGGGTCATGTCATACCAAAGGATTGGCCAACTCAGGCCCTGGATTGGTTTGAGGCAACCGGCGACTGATCTGTTTCCATCCGCGGTTTTGAAAAAAAAACGGCTCTCCCGCCCCGCCTTGCCGCATCAAAGATGCCTCTCGGCGCGTTGCGCTATGCAATCATCAGACATTGATCGGCGTCTATTCCGCTGCCGAGCGATCCTGATACTGACCTGCCAGAAGATCTGCCAGTTCCTTGCGATAGGCGAGGGAGGCCAGCAGCACACGAGGCTGTGCAAAGGTTTCCTTTGATCCCATCCAATCGCGGATCCGGGCGGGAAGGCGCCATCCGGAAAGCGCCGAGAGCGGGATGGCCAGACACAGCGATATGGTGATCGGCAACAGCCAGAGGGAGACAATCCCCCCGACCATTCCGGCCGCAAGGGTCGTGCCGCAGATGCTTTCAAGCGCATGGCAGAGAGCGATCTGCCTCAGATCATAGTTCCCTCCGCTGCGGGCCTGAGGTGCCCAGCCTTTCTGAAGGCCCAGAAGGCTCCGCAATACGGCCACGACCTGCTGCACCATAAGGATCGGTGCATAAAGGATGGCGAGCAGGACTTCCGAGGCCAAAGAAAGGAAGAAACGCCCGGCGCCTCCATAGTCTGAATACCGCGCGCCACTGAGCGGCAAAGCGAAAAGTGCAAGCAGTTTTGGCGCCAGCAGCATGGCGTAGATGATAACGACTACCGCGACATGGCTTGGCTCGGACATGTCAGGCCAAGACGGGTAAAGCGGGTTTTCAGGATGGAAATAGGCCAGCGCCGAGGTTTCGCTGCCTTTGCCGATCAGAGCCCAGATCACCAAAAGTGCAAACCAGATCGGAGCCATGAGATACCCAACGGCGCCGTGCAACAGGTGAAAACGCGAGAGGTTCGAAAAGCCCCGCGCAGCGAGCAGCCTGACATGCTGGAGGTTGCCTTGGCACCAGCGCCGGTCCCGCTGGATGTGATCGATCAGAGTTTGCGGAGTCTCTTCATAGGAGCCGTCAATCCGGGGCAGAAAGCGCACCCCCCATCCCGCGCGGCGCATGAGGCCTGCTTCGACGAAATCGTGGCTCATGATCAGGGATGTGGCCCCAAACCGACCGGGAAGGTCCGGCAGGCCGGCGCATGAGGCAAAGGCACGGGTGCGGATGATCGCATTATGGCCCCAATAGTTGCCTTCGTTTCCAACCCAGGATGCGAGCCCTTCGGCCATGGCCAGACCATAGACACCATTGGCAAACTGCTGCATCCGGCCGAAGACCGAACCGGCCCCGATCAGCTTGGGATAGCTCTGGATCAGCCCGGCGCCCGGATCCTGCCAAAGCGCATCGGCAAGCGCGGCAATTGCCTGCCCGGTCATCAGACTGTCCGCATCCAGAACCAGCATTGCGTCAAAGTCGCCCCCCCAACGGCGGACCCAATCGGCAATATTCCCGGCTTTGCGTCCTGTGTTTTCTGCTCGGCGTCGGTAGTGCAGGGAAATGCCGGGGGGCAGGGTGCTGCTCAGGGCTTCGACACTCAGTCGCTCTTGACTAGCGATGGCGTCGTCGCTTGTGTCGGAGAGGATGAACATCCCATAGTGATGGCGCCCGCCCAGGGCGTAGAGCTCCTCCAGCATGGTGCGGGCATTGGCCCCGACTGCGGCGGCATCTTCGTTGTGCACGGGGATCAGGAGCGCCACTTTGAGCGCAGCCTGTGATCCGCTGATTTCATATTGGACCTCGCCGCCTGGATGCCGGTGCCGCCACATGCGCCAGAGCCCCAGCAGCACGGTTGAGACGGAGAAGGTGATCCAGAAGAAGTTAAAGGCGATCAGGACCAGCAGCAGGATCTCAAGCGCCATAAAGCCATCCGCCGCAAACCAGCCTTTCATGACAAACGCCAGAACGAAGGTCGCAAGGAGTGCGGGGGCAAACACCATGAGCCGCCAAAGCGCGACAGATTTCTGCTGCAATGGACCGGGGGCGTTCTGGTCGCAGAATGCCTGTGTGAAATCCTGAGTTGGCATCTGCAACGGGCATTCGGGCGGCATCAATTCGAGGCTTGGTCTTGCGGTTTTCTGTACCAACTCCACGGAGCTGTGGCGCCCCGGATCTAACGTATCCTTCATGACGTCCACCTGTAGAGCCAGACCTCGGAGATCGGCCTTCCGTCCCGGCGCAGTTCGGCGCGCAGTTCCACATGATCACGAGGCCCCGGATCAAAGCTGAAGGCCAGACGCAGGCCGCCGGTGTCCGGGTTGCGCTGCAACACGCCTTGGCTCAGTTCCACATGCAGAGAGGTCAGAGCGGCGTCCAGATCGTCGGGGTCTCCCTCCAACAGGGGGTGAGGCGCAAAATCAACGGTCATGATCCGGCCCGGCGGTCCAAAAACGCGCGCGCCCGCCGCTGTGTCGATCACCTGCGCCAGAGGAAGGTCAGGGCCGTCACCCCAGGTCAGGCGATACTCAAGGCGGACTTCGGATCCGGCGGCAAAGGGGTCCCTCGGGCGCCAATAGGCCACGATATTGTCGTAGATCTCCTTGTCTGCCGGGATTTCAACCAGCGTCACGGCTCCCTGGCCCCAATCGCCTTTGGGTTCCACCCAAAGGCTGGGCCGCTTCTCATAGTTGGCTTCAAGGTCGGCAAAATCGGATAGCCTGCGGTTGCGCTGCATCAGGCCAAAGCCGCGTGGGTTTTCATCCACAAAGGAAGACACTTGCAGGCGCGTCGGGTTTGCAAGCGGGCGCCAAAGGGTTTCGCCATTGCCATTAGCGATGAGCAGCCCGTCACTGTCATGAACGGCAGGGCGGAAATCGTCAAAGCGGCTGCGGTTGGTGCGATCAAAAAGGAACATTGAGGTCAGCGGGGCAAGCCCTGCATGCGTCAGATCCACGCGCGGAAAAAGCGTCGCCTCCACATCCATCACGCAAGGCAGGCCCGGCTGGATGGTGAACCGGTAAGCCCCGACAACAGAGGGCGAGTCCATCAGCGCGTGGACCACAATTTCGTGCTGATCCGGTGCTGGCGCCTCCAGCCAGAACTCAGTGAATTCGGGAAACTCTTCTCCGTCGGTATCGGCGGTTTTCAGTGCCAGCCCGCGAGCAGACAGGCCATATGTCTGCCCGAGACCAATGGCGCGGAAGTAGCTGGCGCCCTGGAAGACGCAAAATTCCGTTTTCTTTCCCGGTTCATTCAACTCGGTGCGCAGGCGGAAACCCGAATATCCAAGCTCGCCATCGGTGCTTAGGGGAGGCGCCTTGTCTGTTTTGTCAAAGAGGGACAGATCAAAGGGAATTGGACGGGATAGACCATCCGCGACTTCATGCATTTGCACTGCCCGGGGAAAGTAGAGGCCGGGCAGGAAGAAATCGACGTTGTAGCTGCGCCCCGTCTTACTCCACAGTGCATCACGACTGCGGAACCAGCGGGTCTGGTAGTCCTCATAGGTGAGGGTCAGCCAGTCCTGTGGCACCTTGGCGCGTTCTTTAAAAGGCGCCTCTGACAGGCTGCGGGCCTTTTCGATCACGTCCTGAGGGGTAAACGGATGCGATGCATCTGTGGCCAACAGTGGGCTGGCAAGGTTGGCCAGCGCCAGAGAGGAGACGCCGCCAAGAAAGCTTCGTCTTGAGGTCATCGCTTGACCCTCCAGGGTTGGGATTTGAACCAACCCGCGCCATAGGCGCAGGCAATGATCAGGGCAAAACCTGCAAGGTTTGCGGCGGCGGTGATCAGGATGCCGCGGTCGGTCTGATCCAACGCAAAGCCAATCAGCCGCGCCAGCGCCATCGAGAAGACAAAGACTGCAAGGGACTGCTGGCCGACCTTGGTGACAAGGCCCAAGATCTTTGACCAGACCCGCGCGGCAAAGGACTGACCCGATGCTATCAGGTGGGTGCCTCCAACGCCTGCAAGCACCCAGGAGAGATAAGCCAGCGCCAGGAAATGCGCATAGCGCAACAGGCCGAAATCGGTCTTTTCCCGCCATTCTCCGGTCAGGCGCCAGGCGGGGCGAATTGCATCGGCGAGATCACTGTTCCAGGCTTCCAGCCACAAAAAGACCTTCCACGATCCAAAAGGCGCTGAGAGCAGCAGAAAGGCGGCGCTGACTGCCACCAGCACGCCAGAGACCGGCGGTGCGGGAATCCAGCCTTTCATGAAGGCAAAGCCGGTAAAGAACAAAAGCTGCCAGCCAAAGGGGTTGAAGAACCATTCGCGCTCTGACCAGGGCTCTGCCGGGAGCGAGAGGCCGTCTGGGCCAAGGCCGATCACATAGGGATTGGCGGCCAGCCAGATCAATCCACAGGCGGACGCGACGGCCCAAAGACCGATCCGCTCCAGACCCATCATCAGGGGCATCAGCGCCAGCACCACCAGATACATGGGCAGAATGTCAAAATAGTTCGGAACATAGGTCAGCGTGAACATGCCCACCAGCTGCGGCATGGGATCATTGAAAAAGGG
Organism: Pseudophaeobacter sp.; assembly: GCA_027019165.1. Lineage (GTDB taxonomy): Bacteria > Pseudomonadota > Alphaproteobacteria > Rhodobacterales > Rhodobacteraceae > Phycobacter. The sequence goes on along the minus strand of JALUXC010000024.1, from coordinate 160,912 downwards.
CAAGAGATTCAGCGAGGCCACATAGCTTTTGTCAAAGGCGCCGCTCAGGTCCAAAGCCGCCATCGACATGGCCACAAAGAAAAACAGCCCGATATGCGCCCAGAAGACCTGCCAGCAGCGGAACAGGACGCGGGCCGAGCCGATCAGCCAGCCACCACGTGCAAATGAGCCGCCAAAGGCGATGGCCGAGGCCATGCCCGAGCAGAACACAAAAATTTCGGTGGCGTCGGAAAAGCCAAACCGCGCCGGGATCCAGCCGGTCCAGCGGTTATCGGGGATATGGGCCACCAGGATGATGAACATCGCAATGCCGCGGAAGAAGTCGAGTCGTGGGTCACGCTGGCGCCCAGTCTCGCTGGCCGGGAATGCGGGAGCGCTGGGCGGCCTCAGGGTGTTGGCGGCCGCACCACTCGGGGGCGCGGTATCCCGCTTGTGCGGAGATGGGAATTTGGAGATGGATGCCATCTTGAAATCACTTGTTTTTGTCACGGCTTAGAAAGGCAGGGCTTCCGGCTATTCGGCCGGAAGACTTTGCGTGGCAGAAGGTGTCTGCGCGGCGCGGATCATGGCGCGGCGGGCAAGGGCGTAATTGTCCTCGGCGCCGCCGCGCTGGGCGCGGCGCGCGTCCAGAATGGCGGTGACGTCGCACAGGCGTCCGGCCCGCAGGCCCGCATCAATGGTCATCCGCTCAAAGACATCGCGCTGGGCATGGCTGCCGCCGGCCAATTGCATCGAGGACCGAGCTTGCGCAAGATGCTCAAAGGCCAGGGCAAAATCTCCTTCGCCAAAGGCCTCAAGTCCGCTTGCTGCCGCCCGACCGGGATCCGCCATGCGCTCGCGGGCTTCGTTCTGACCTGCGTGGCTTGCGTCATCATGGATACGGCGAACCAATTGCAGGGTTTCGTTTTTGCGACCACGTCCCGCCAGAGCGAGGAGGTAATGCAGATCGGCAAAAATCAGGCTGCCGTCCTCAGTTCTGTTGGCGCAGAGCTCCGACAGTTCCTCCCAGCGATCGGCGACCGGAACGCCTTCCAGCTCCAGCCGCATCAACAGCGAAGTGGCGTTGGAGATGTCGCGGTAATCGTCGGTCTTGTCCTTGCGGATTTCATGGTCGTAGAGATCCAGCACCACATCGGTCTGCCCCAGATCCAGATGCATCAGCGCCTTGTGCCACCAGACGTGGTAGCGAAAGTTGTTGCAGTGGCTCCAGGCCTCTTCCCGGCTTTCTAGCCACTCAAGACCTGCCTTGGCATTGCCGGTCATGTCATGCACATGGGCCACGGCATGCAGTCCCCAGGCATCATCCGGCGCCATCCACAGCGCCTGCCGCCCCGTGGTTTCGGCCTTGGCGTAGTCGCCGGTTTCCTCAAGTGCAAAGGCATGACATCCAAGCAGGTAGCCCCGCCCGGCGTGATCCGGAGCATAGGCGGCCATCACACGCTCAATCGAGCGGCGCATGCCAGCGCTGTCTCCCAGCACAAAGCGGATGGCCTGACTCATTTTCATTGCAAGACTGTCGCTCGGGTGATCACGCAGGATCATCTCCAGCGCTTGCACGGCACGGCTTGGGCGTCCTTCCAGCCAAAGCTGCAACGCGTCGACATAGCACCGTTCCCGCGGCAGCGCGGCTTCATAGGCGGCAAGGGCTGCGGTAAGAGCCTCTTGGGCTGCAGCTTTCATTTCACGGCGCCCCAGGAGCATCAGAAACAGGCCTTTTGCCGCCTGACCAAGGGAAAAGTGAGGTTCTGCCTCCAGCAGCTGTCCCAGATGTACCGGTGCAGCCGCGCTGTGCGACAAGACCCCCAGTTGAACCTGATTCCATAGATCAAGGGAATGCGGGTCACTCAGGCTTGTGTCCTGTCCAAAGATATCGTCTGCCATTTGGGGTCTTCCTCGCCGCTGGGGATATTAGATTGCGATCAGCCTAGAGGAGGGAGAAATGCCGCGCGACGGGCGCTCGCGCGTTGGTGAAGGCGCGTGTGCGCGGCCTGGAGAAATCCGCCCAAAAGCTCTGTGTTTCTCGGCAATCTCCCGCCCCGCGAGCCGGATTTCATGAAAAAGCCCGCCTAAAAAGGCGGGCCTTTGCCGGTTTTTGTAACATTGGGAGAAAACCCGCCGGGCGAAGTGTCGCCTAGTCGGTCTCAAACGGGGTCTTTGCGGCGAGAATCTCTGCGCTGTCGGCCCCGCAGGAGGGGGGAGCATGGCGATAAGTGACCGGCGTGCGCGAAAAGTTCAGCGGATTGCCGAGCAGTTTGACGGTGGTTTCACCCGCGTCCATCTGGATCGCCATGCCGCGTTCTGCAACCTGATCCGAAGCGAACACTCGGTCGAGCGTTTGAACGGGTCCGGCGGTGACTTTTCGCGCTTCCATCGCGGCGATCACCTCATCCATGGTGAAGCGTTTGAGCGCCGGGACCATTATGTCGTTGAGCGCATCGCGATGCGCAAGCCGCGCCGGGTTGGTGGTAAAGCGGGGATCCTCGGCCAGACCTTCAAGCCCAAGGAACTCCATCACCCGGCGGAACTGGGCATCATTGCCAATGGCCAGGATCACATGGGAATCCGAGGTCTCGTAAACGCCATATGGCATGATCGAAGGGTGCTCATTGCCTCGTCGACTGGGCAGGGTGCCGGTGTTGAGATAGGCGACGCCCTCGTTGATCAGCCAGGCGATGGTACTGTCCACAAGGGCCAGATCGATCTGCTGCCCCTCTCCGGTTTTTTCCTGATGATGCAGGGCTGCCAGAATGCCGATACAGGCGTACATGCCGCACATCACATCCGCGATGCCCGTGCCGACTTTTACTGGCTGGCCTTCGGGATCTCCGGTCAGCGACATGATCCCGGCAAAGCCCTGTGCCACCAGATCGTATCCGGGGCGGTGGCTGTTGGGGCCGGTCTGCCCATAGCCCGAGATCGAGCAATAGATCAGCCGGGGGAATGCGTCCTTGAGGCTGGCATAGTCCAGCCCGTATTTCGCGAGGCCGCCGGGTTTGAAGTTCTCGATCAGAATATCGGCCTCAGCTGCCAGCCTGCGGATCTCGGCCTGGCCATCGGCTGTGGTGATGTCGATGGCGACCGAGCGTTTGTTTCGGTTTGCAGCCATATAGTAGGCTGACAGATCGGTGGGATTGCCGTCTGCATCCATCGCATAGGGCGGGCCCCACTGGCGGGTATCGTCACCGCCGGATTTTGGGTTTTCCACCTTGATCACACTGGCGCCAAGATCGCCCAGCAGCTGGGTACAGGTGGGGCCTGCCAGAATGCGCGACAGGTCCAGAACCTTGACGCCTTTCAGAGCGCCGTGCGTCAACATGTCAGATGCGTCCATCATATCCTCCCGGTTCGATTTGAGCAGAGATGACAGTGAAACGATCCGATGCCAAGGCGCTCTGCAGGGCTGCGCGCAGTTCCGTGCGGTCATGAACCGTCACCCCGTTGCCACCAAAGGCCCGCCCGATGGCGGCAAAGTCGTGACGGGCAAAGTCAACGCCGCGGTTTGTCATTTGGCGCTGGCGCTGTTTGAGTTCGATCAGCGCGAGGCTGGCATCGGCAAAGACTACAAAGATGGGCGCCACGTTCAGCTCGGCTGCGGTCGCGAGATCGCCCGCTACCATAAGAAAGCCTGCGTCGCCCGAGAAGCTAACCACGGGACGCTCTGGCTGGGCCAGTTTGCGCCCGATGGCCATGGGAACCGCACAGCCCATGGTGCACAGCCCCGAGGATTGGATCAGCCCGCGCGGCTCGTGGCAAGTCCACATCTGACTGAGCAGGATCCTGTGTGCGCCGCTATCTGCGGTGGCCAGTGTTTCAGGCGGCAGGGTGGCGCGGCATTCGGCGATCACACCGGCTGGGCCCCAGCTGTCGTCTTGCGGGAAAGCCTTTGTGAGCGCCCCGCGCGTTGCGGCTGGCTCTCCACCCGGCCAGCGATGCGGAGTGTCGGCAGTTGCGGGGGTGAGGGCTGCAAGAGTTGGCGTCAGCGATGCTACGATGTTGAGACTAGACTGGTGCATATAGTGGGTGTTTGCCTCGGCTGCGATTTCAATCACCCGTTGGCGGTGGACATTCCAGGCGTCACGCCAGCCCGGACGCATCTCGATTGGATCATAGCCCAGTGAAAGGACCAGATCAGCCTGTTTGACCAGCGGCAGAAGATGCGTATCTGCCAGGGGGGACAGTCCCGCCCCGCCGAGGCATAGGGGATGGTCCTCGGGCAGGATGCCCTTGGCCTTGTAGCTGGTGACAAAGGGTATTTGATGGGCCTCAAGGAAGGCTCTCAAAGCCGGAGCTGTCTCTTCGGCGACGGCATCAAGGCCAATGATGGCAAGGGGACATTTCGCATCCGCCAGCCAGGACTGCGCCTGCGCCAGTGTTTCGTTGTCTGGGAGCGTGGCCGCAGCAGGCGCGCGGCGGATGCCCCGCTCTCTGGCTGGGGCATCTGCGACCGAGATCGGCACGTCGATATGAACCGGGCCGCTTCGTGGCTCGGTTGCGATAGCGACCGCTTTGTCGGCGATGACCTCGGCGGCTTCGGCGCTCAGGCGGAAGGTTGCCTTGGTGATCGGGGTGAAAACAGCCTGGTGATCCAACACCTGGTGTGTGTAGCTTTGCTCTTCGGGGGCATCAACGCAGCCGGTGAGCACCAGCATCGGCACCCGGTCCTGATGGGCATTGGCCACCACATTGACGCCATTGAGCGCGCCCGGACCAAGGGTTGCGACAAGGATCACCGTAGTTCCGTCCGCGTGATGCACGCCTTCGCCCATGAAACCGGCCGCGTTTTCGTGTTTGGCCAAGTGAAAGGTGATGCCTGCTGACTCTAGCGCATCCACAATGGTCAGTACCTCGCCCCCCGGCATGCCGAAGGCATGGCGGCACCCGGCTTCATAAAGTCGTCGGGCAAGAACGTCGGCAGCGCGCAGGTCTTTTGTCATGGAGTTGATCCAATATCTGAGTTTTTCCTGCAGAATGCGCGTAGGGCCGCGCAGTGCAACCACTTTCACGCGGGTGTGATGGATTGGTGAGCGGAAGGTGTTCAAGGGAGTGCAGGCGGTGCCGACCAGAATGACGGACCATTGCACAGGTCGGCGGTGCCCCAGGTGCCAACTGCCCCGTCAGGGGCTGAAACCAGCGCGCGCCCCATATGGGGCGCGCACCTTTGGATTACGTTGACAATCTGAGATCAGACGGCGATCTTTCCGCCACCCTTCTTGGTAACCACCACGACCGAAGGGCGCGGGGGCATCTTGGGGTGAAAATCGGGCCAGCGGGTCGCCGGATCCTCAAACGTCGATGCGCGCTCAAAGCCCTTAAGGGCCTTGGTGCCGTCGGTACCTGGGTGCTGAACCGCCAGGAACAGCGTCTCACCGTCGTCGGTAAAGTAGGGGCCGCAAAGCTCCCCACCGACGGGGCAGCGGAAGAACAGTTTTGAGGTGCCGCGCAAATCGCCCTCGGTCTCCAGACCATAAAGACCATCCGACTTGCCGGTGCGGCCCCAGCCAGAGCCCTGGTCGGTCGAGATCCAGAGGCGTCCGTCCGCGTCAAAGGCGCAGTTGTCGGGTGAGCCGAACCAGCCGTTTTCGCTGGTTTCCGGGTTCCACTGGGCGCCGACCTCGGCCAGTTCTGGATCGCCGCATTTCACCAGGATCGACCAGGTGCCGCGGGTGGCCGCGTGATCGCCGCCTTCTTCCTTGATCTCGATGATGTGACCGAAGTTGGACTTGGCACGCGGGTTGGCCGCGTTGACCTGCTCTTCCTTACGCTTGGAGTTGTTGGTCAGCATGATGTAGGCGGTGCCGTCGCCGCGCGGCTGCGCGTCTTCGGGGCGGTCCATCGGAGTGGCGCCAAGGGCATCGGCGGCCAGGCGCGTGTCGATCAGAACGTCTGCCTGGCTTGCAAAGCCATTCTCGGCGGTCAGCGGGCCGGTGCCATGGACCAGCGGCATCCATTCAATGCTGCCGTCTTCATCAAAGCGGGCCACATAGAGCGTGCCGTCGCTCAGCAACGTGTTGTTGGCGGCGGCATCTTCGGAGACCACACCGTTCGAGACATACTTGTACTGGTAGTCAAAGCGGTTGTCGTCGCCCATGTAGACAACCAGCTTGCCCGCGGAGGACACAGTGGTCTCGGCGCCTTCATGACGGAAGCGACCCAGGGCGGTGTGCTTTACCGGCTTGGCATCGGGGTTGCGCGGATCAACTTCGACCACCCAGCCAAAGCGGTTCGGCTCATTGGGCTCCTTGTCGATGTTGAAACGGTCGTAGAACTTGCCCCAGGCGTACCAGCGACCGGGCACGCCGTAGCGTTTCATGCTCTTGGCTTCGGGCTGGCCTGAGATATCGGGCTTGCCTTCGCCGGTCACAACTTCGGTCCAGAAATAGCCGTGGAAGTTCTCTTCGGCCATCAGATAGGTGCCCCAGGGGGTCATGCCGCCAGCGCAGTTGTTGAGCGTGCCGATGACCGACAGGCCAGAGGGGTCGGCGTTGGTTTTCATGCGGTCATGACCGGCGGCGGGGCCGTCGATGGTCATCTCGGTGTTCAGAGGCGTGATGCGGCGGTTCATCTTGCCATCGCGCACAACCGACCATTTGCCGTCGGCGCCTTTGGCGATTTCCACCACGGTGCCACCATGGGCGGCCATTTCGATGTCGACCAGTTCTTTGGTCATGCCTTCAAAGCCTGCCTTGTCCTGACGACCAAGGCCGGGGAACATGACTTCCTCGTTGGTATATTCATGGTTCACGCACAAAAGACCACGGGTGCCTTCGGCGTTGAGCGGGGTGAAACCCACATAGTCGTTGTTGTAGCCAAACTGCTTGAGCTGGGCTTCGGCACTCTGGTTCATCACGTCGAACTCAGGCGCATCCGCGGTGATCGGATCGCCCCACCGCAGCAGCACATCGGCGTCATACCCTTCGGCGATGTGGTGGGTTTCGTCGTTGCCCCAGGTCAGCTCTTCAAAGTTGTAGCGGCCCTTGCTGTGGCCCCCTGCAACCGCTTCGTTCGGAGCAATCAGCGCGGAGGTGCCGAACAGCGCTGTGGTGGCAGAGACACCCAGCATGCCTTTGAGCAGATCACGGCGGCCATAGCGGGCGTTGATCACATCCCCGATGGTACGCTCAAGCCGCGGATTGGTGGGGATGTCGTCAAAGGCTTCAAAGGCTTCTGCCTTGTTGCCAATTTCGGGGTCATTGATGATTTGCTTGCGATCCATGGCTTGCTCCTGAGTGTCCGAGCGCCGACGCCGTGTCGGCCCGTCGCTCTTTCGCGCGAGTCTGTAACAGGTGCGTGACGCCAGTCGAAGTTTAACCGAAATGTCACTGCAATCAACTTTGGGTTGCGGCTGTGTCCCAAGCGCTGTGTTCCAAGCTCTGTGGGCTGTCGACGGCAAAAGGCGCCCTTTATTCGGCTGGGCGAAACCCTTCGATCAACTGGCGCAGGCCAAAAGCTGCCCCAGCAAAGATCGACAGGAAGGTGACTGGCGCTGAGACGGCGAGCAGGGAAAACGCGCTAAGGCCCTGACCCACAGTGCAGCCAAGCGCAATCACCGCGCCCGCGCCCATGATACCGGCACCGAGGATCTGACGCCGCAATTCGCGGGGGTCTTCGCAGGCTTCCCAGCGAAAATGCCCCTTGATAAGCGAGCCGATGAAAGCCCCGGCCCAGACCCCGGCGATGGAGCCAACCGCAAAGGACAGCGGGCGCAGGCTGCCGGTCATGGTCCACAGGATTGTCTCGCCCAGGGGGGCCGAGAAGGAATGAGAGACGACCGGAAGCGCTTCAAAGCCCACGGTATTCACCTGCGTGGTGAACCCCCAGCCCGAGATGACGGCAAGTCCGACCACTACGGACCAGAAGATGGCTTTGCGGTCCTCCCGCAATTCACGCCCGGCCATGGCGCCGATCATGATCAGCAGGCCGATGGTCATCCCGATGCTGTGAAGGGACAATCCGGTCATGGCGGATGCATGATGGGCGAGACCCGGCGGCACCTCGTTGGTCACAAGCTGCTGTTCAAAGAAAAAGTTTCGCAACGGGGCCAGAGGGCCGCTCAACACGACATAGGTCGAGACCCCCATGACCAGCACGATGACAAAACTCCGCAGATCACCTCCGCCCAGCCGTGCGATGGCGCCATATCCGCAGTTGCCGCTAAGTGCCATGCCATAGCCAAACATCAATCCACCCAGGATTGAGGCGACCGGCATCCAGCGGATGCTGAGATAATAGCTCTCGCCTGCCTCCAGAAGCCCGAGACCTATCAGGGAAAAACTGCCAAATACGGCAACGCCAATCGCCAGAATCCACATCCGCATGCGCAGGGTGGACCCACCGTAAAGAATGTCTTCGATGGCGCCCAGCGTGCAGAACCGGCCGAGCCGGGCAGCAAGGCCTAGCAGGACGCCTCCGCCAAGACCGGCCAGCGCAGCAAGATGGTGCTCTGTCACAAAGTCGAACATCCGGCCCTCCCTCCGGTTGTTGTCGTTCCACCAGTCATGCAGAAACCGGCATACCTATGCAAGTGCCCGGACAAAGGCCCGGCGGTGTGCATGGCTTGCAGTTGCCGCTGACCAGGCGATGCCTGAATGAAAGGGGCCGGCCGTGAAAGGGGGAACCGATTGGTTGGAATACGGTCTGATGATCAGTCCGCAAGCGTGCTTTCCCAAACAGAAGGCCGGTTGCCGTGGGGCTGTGGTCGCAAACCCGTTGCGGGCATCGAACACGGTTGAGTGTCACCGTTTCCGTGCACCTCTGTGCAGTCTGGCGATGTAGGGTTTGCTCCCTCGCTGAGAGACCAGCGGAGGCGGTCAGTCTTCATCCTTGTTGCAGAAGAGGTCGTATACCACTTCGAGGATGCGGCGCGGGCGGTCATCTGCCAGCCTGTAGTAGATGGTCTTGCCTTCGCGGCGCGGCACCACCAGGCCTTCAAGGCGCAGGCGGGACAATTGCTGGGAAACCGCCGCCTGACGGGCCGACAGGAGTTCTTCCAGCTCGGTGACGGATTTTTCGCCGGTGACGAGGTGACACAGGATCATCAGCCGTCCTTCGTGGCTGATCGCCTTGAGAAAGTTGGAGGCCGTGGTGGCACTGTCCACCATTTTCTCCAGTTCGTCATCTGCCATATCGACCGAAAACTTCGGCAGCCCCATGTTCGTTCTCCTGTGTGCAGCGCCTGTTGCGCTGCATGTTCAAATTCACTTGCCACGGCAGGCCCTTGATGTCAGGGCGTCGTTAGCTGCCGTTGCCTTCAATGTCTGGCGCAAACCCTGCGTGATCGCGCAGCATCGCTTCAAGCAGGGGCCAGAAAAAATCTTCGCCCGGATATCCCTCGAGACGCGCAATCTCACGCCCTTCCTTTACGATCAAGAAGGTCGGGGTAAAATTGACGCGACGTGTGGTGTTCAGGTCCGGCGGAAGGTCGCGCAGATCCACACGGCGCAGTGGCGCGAATGCACCTTCAGCAGTCTTTGGGTAGATCGGTGCGATCTCTTCGTTCCAGCGGGCGCACCATTCACAACCGTGCTGTTCCACCATAACCAGTTCAACCGCGCGCGCAGGTGCCGCCAGCATGCCAAGCGTCAGAACCAGGCAGGCTGCGAGCCAAAGGCGCAGCATCGGGGCGATCTTGAATGCCCCGCTATGAAAAACGGTATGCGTCATGTCAGAGCCGAAAGAGTCCGTTGACGATGTTGGAACAAACTGGTTGTACTGTGAAGCACAACATAATTTGAATATGTGAATGAGACAAGGTGCGGCGCGGCATTTCAGCCGTGCAATTGACCATAAATGAGGCTGAAATGCTCGAAATCTCCTACTTTGGCGCTCTGTTTGCCGGGCTTTTGAGCTTCTTTACCCCCTGTATCCTGCCGATGGTGCCTTTTTACCTGTCGTATATGGGGGGGCTCTCCATGGCGGAACTGCGCGATGACGGGGCGATTGCGCCGGGCGCGCAGCGGCGTCTGATCCTGTCGGCTTTTTGTTTTGCCGCCGGAGTAACGACGGTTTTCATGCTGATGGGCATGGGCGCCACGGCGCTGGGTCAGCTCTTTGGCCAATATATGGATATCCTGGCCTATGCCGCCGCCGCGCTGCTGGTTGTGTTCGGTCTGCACTTCCTCGGGGTCGTGCGTATTCCGCTGCTGTACCGTGAGGCGCGCCTGGAAAGCTCAGCCGAGCCATCGACAGTGATCGGGGCCTATCTGATGGGGCTTGCCTTTGGATTTGGCTGGACGCCCTGCGTGGGGCCGGCGCTGGCGTCGATCCTCATGATCGCCTCTGGAATGGGAGAGGTCTGGCGAGGAGGCGTGCTCTTGCTGGTCTATGGGATCGGGATGACGATGCCCTTTATTGTGGCGGCCTTTTTCGCCAAACCTTTTCTGGCCTGGGTTGCGCGCCATCGCGCGGCTTTTGCTTGGGTGGAAAAGGCGATGGGTGCTATGCTGATCCTGTTCGCGGTTTTGATCGTGACAGGCGGTGTGACCTACATCGCCGATGCCATGATCCGATGGGTGCCGGGGTTGGCCTCAATCGGCTGACAGGGGCCAGACGCGCCTGTGGGATAGGCGCACTAGCCTGCAGAACAAACAGGGAGAGAGAGTGCAATGAAACGACTGTTGGATCTTGTTGCGGTGCCCCTTGCAGCCTGTGCATTTGGCTTGCTTCTTGCCATGCCGGTCGCTGCGGTTGAACTGGGCGATGACGGGCTGCACAAAACCTCCTGGATGCGAGACACATTCAAGGACCTTCAGGAGGACCTCGAAGAAGCCAATTCCGAAGGCAAACGTCTCGTGCTTTTCTTTGAACAGCGTGGCTGCATCTACTGTACCAAAATGCACGAAGAGGTTTTCCCGCGGCCAGAGATCAGCCGTTACATCGATGAGAACTATTTCGTTGTGCAGCTGAACCTGCATGGCTCGACCGAGGTTACGGATTTCGATGGCGAAACCCTGCCGGAGCGGGACATGGCGAGAAAGTGGGGGATCCTGTTTACGCCCACGATTCTGTTCCTGCCCGAAACGGTCGCCGAGGATCAGACTGCGGTTCGGGCTGCGGTCTCGGTGATGCCGGGGGCCTTTGGTCCGGGTACGACGCTGGACATGTTTACCTGGGTCAACGAAAAGCGGTATGAGCTTGAAAACGGGGAAGATTTCCAAAGATATCACGCGCGCCGAATTCAGGAACGCAACAATGGATCAACGGACTGATCAAATTCGCAATAAGAGAAAAATTCACATTAATGAATTTGTTGTTGCGTCCGGGGGCTTCGGTGGCCTACGGTATGCAATAGCTAAGCAGGCCACTTCGGTGTGGCAGCCAACGGGAGGAACCATGAAGAGACTATCTCTGACACTGGCCATGTGTCTGGCCGGGACCATGTCACAGGCGGGCGAGGTCGCGCCTAAGGACGTGCAGTATAACGAAGACGGCGCCGTCGCCGCCTCGTTGACCGGGGTTGCCGGAGATGCGGCGAACGGCGCTTTGATCGTCGGCAGCAAGAAAAAGGGCAACTGCGTTGCTTGTCATGCTGTCACGGCTTTGTCCGATGTGCCGTTCCATGGGGAGATCGGCCCGATGCTGGATGGCGCCGGTGATCGCTGGAGCGAAGCAGAACTGCGCGGTCTGGTTGCCAACGCCAAGATGACCTTTGAGGGCACCATGATGCCTGCGTTTTACAAGGTCGACGGGTTCATCCGTCCGGGCGATGCCTACACCGGCAAGGCTGGCACCGAACCGCTGCCGCCGATCCTGACCGCCCAGGAAATTGAAGATGTCGTCGCGTTCCTCGCGACGCTGAAGGAAGAGTGAGACAGCAGCTGAACGCTGCCTGTCCGAGCGAAGTCAAAGGAGACAAATGATGGAGTTCTCACGTCGCGAGACCCTGGCCATGGGCCTGGGCGCCGCCGTGCTGACGGTCCTGCCTTTCCGCGTGAACGCGGCGGCAGAGGACATGATCGCCGAGTTCACCGGCGGTGCTGACCTGTCCGACAGCGGTGTCGAACTGACTGCACCTGAGATTGCAGAAAACGGCAACACGGTTCCGATTTCGGTCAGCGCCCCTGGCGCAACCGCGATCATGGTGCTGGCCACTGGCAACCCGACCCCTGGCGTTGCAACATTCAACTTCGGTCCCGGCGCCGCCAGCCAGTCCGCATCCACCCGGATCCGTCTGGCCGGTACCCAGGATGTGGTTGCCGTTGCGAAGCTGGCAGATGGCAGCTTTGCCAAGGCAAGCGCCGCTGTGAAAGTGACCATCGGAGGCTGCGGCGGCTGATTGGCCCCCGCGATCCCTTTCCGAAATCAAGGAGATAAGACATGGCATCCGGTGTAAAACCCCGCGTCAAGGTTCCGAAAAAAGCCGCTGCTGGCGAAGCTGTCACAATCAAGACGCTGATCAGCCACAAGATGGAAAGCGGCCAGCGCAAGGACAAGGAAGGCAACGCCATCCCGCGTTCGATCATCAACCGTTTCACTTGTGAGTTCAATGGCACCATGGTGATCGACGTGACCATGGAACCGGCGATTTCCACCAACCCTTACATGGAATTCGAGGCAACCGTTCCCGAAGCCGGTGACTTCAAGTTCACCTGGTACGACGATGACGGTTCGGTCTACGACACGTCCAAATCGATCAAGATGGCCTGATCCCGTCCGGATCTCAAAGGCAAGCGCCTCGTCCGCCACTCCGGTGGGCGAGGTGGATACCCAAGGGAGGATATGGAATGAACTATAAGGCAATGACTGCCATCGCCGCCGCGCTGACCCTGCCGATGGCCGCCTTTGCGGAGCCGGACGATGACACGCTGGTGGTCAACGACGAGATCCAGATGGTGACCAAGACCGCTGCTCCGGCGCACCTGTCGGATGTGATGGATGAGGTGATGTCGGGTTGGCATTTCCGCTCGGATGAAACCCAGGCGCTTCAGATGGATGATTTCGAAAACCCGGCGATGGTTTTTGTAGATCAGGCGATGGAAGCCTGGGACACCGCTGACGGCTCTGAGGGTAAGTCCTGTGCGTCTTGTCATGAGGATGTCGAAACCAGCATGAAGGGCGTGCGCGCGGTCTATCCCAAGTGGAACGAACAGGCCGGTGAAGTGCGCACTCTGGCGATGCAGATCAATGACTGCCGCGAAAACCAGATGGGCGCCAAGAAGTGGAAATACACTGGCGGTGACATGGCGGCGATGGAGGCTCTGATCTCCGTTCAGTCGCGCGGCATGCCGGTGAACGTGGCCATTGACGGACCGGTTCAGGCAACGTGGGAAAAAGGCAAGGAAATGTACTACACCCGCACCGGCCAGCTGGAACTGTCCTGCGCCAACTGCCACGAAGACAGCTATGGCATGATGATCCGCGCCGATCACCTCAGCCAGGGTCAGATCAACGGTTTCCCGACCTACCGCCTCAAGAACGCCAAACTGAACACCGTTCATGCGCGTTTCAAAGGCTGTGTGCGTGACACCCGCGCCGAGACCTACAAGCCCGGTTCGGACGACTTCATCGCACTGGAACTCTATGTCGCTTCGCGCGGTAACGGTCTGTCGGTCGAAGGACCGTCGGTTCGTAACTAAGCCTCAGGAATGCCCCGTGTCATATGATGGCACGGGGTGTTTCGCACCATTAACATTCATACATGCGAATATTTTGCATGTTTAAACAGGATATCAGAGTAACATGATCTCGCGCCGTGATTTTCTGCAGGTTTCGATGGCCGCTTCTGCCCTGGTCGGGGCTTCTGGCTTTGGCAACTGGGGGCGTCTTGCGGCGCAGCAGAGCCTGACACAGGACCAGTTGCTGGAGTTCGATACCTTCGGCAACATCAGCATCATCCATGTCACTGACATCCATGCGCAGCTGAAACCGATCTATTTCCGCGAGCCCTCGATCAACCTTGGGGTGGGCGCGAACCGGGGTCAGGTGCCACATATCACCGGTGCCGACTTCCGCAAGGCCTATGGCATTGCCGACGGCAGCCCCTCCGCTTACGCGCTCACCTATGACGATTTTTCCTCCCTCGCCAAAGGCTATGGGCGCGTAGGCGGTCTGGACCGCATGTCGACCGTCATCAATGCCATCCGCGCGGACCGGCCCGATGCCTTGCTGCTGGATGGCGGCGATACCTGGCACGGCTCGATGACCTGCTACAAGACCGAAGGGCAGGACATGGTCAATGTCATGAACGCCCTCAAACCCGACGCGATGACCTTCCACTGGGAGTTCACCCTGGGTTCGGACCGTGTGAATGAGATCGTCGAGGGGCTGCCTTTCGCGGCGCTGGGTCAGAACATCTTTGATGCCGAGTGGGACGAACCAGCGGAACTCTTCAAACCCTACAAGTTCTTTGATCGCGGCGGGGCCAAGGTTGCCGTCATCGGTCAAGCCTTCCCCTATATGCCGATTGCGAACCCCGGCTGGATGTTCCCCGAGTACTCCTTTGGGATCCGGGACGAGAACATGCAGGCCATGGTGGACGAGGTGCGCGAAGCCGGCGCCGATGTGGTGGTCTGCCTGTCGCACAATGGTTTCGACGTGGACAAGAAGATGGCCAGCGTCGTCACCGGCATCGACGTGATCCTGTCGGGCCACACCCATGATGCGCTGCCCGAGCCGGTGCTGGTGGGCAAGACCCATATCATCGCCTCCGGGTCGAACGGTAAGTTCGTATCCCGCGTCGATCTGGATGTGCGCGATGGTCAGATGATGGGCCTCAAGCACAAATTGATCCCGATCTTCTCGGACGTGATTGCGCCCGACCCGGTTGTCACCAAGCTGATCGACGAGCAGCGTGCGCCCTACAAGGCCGAGCTGGAAGAGGTGATCGGCCAGACCGACTCGCTGCTCTATCGTCGCGGCAACTTTAACGGCACCTGGGACGACCTGATCTGCGATGCGCTCTTGAGCGAACGTGAGGCCGATATTGCCATGTCGCCGGGCGTGCGCTGGGGGCCGTCGCTGGTGCCCGGCGATGACATCACCCGCGAAGACATCTGGAACGTCACCTCGATGAGCTATGGCGCGGCCTACCGGACCGAGATGACCGGGGAATTCATCAAGGTGATCCTGGAAGACGTTGCCGACAACATCTTCAACCCGGATCCTTATTACCAACAGGGCGGTGACATGGTGCGGATCGGCGGCATGGGCTACCGCATCGACATCACCAAACCGCAAGGCGAGCGCATCACTGAAATGACGCTCCTGAAGACCGGCGAAGCGATTGATCCCGCCAAATCCTATGTCGTCGCGGGCTGGGCCAGCGTCAACGAAGGCACCGAAGGTCCGCAGATCTGGGACGTCGTTGAAAACCACATCAAGAAAATGGGCACCGTCACAGTGTCCCCTAACAACTCGGTCAAGGTGGTGGGCGCGTAAGTCCACCGCTTTTCGAGCGAATTTTGCGCCGACGGGTCCTTTGCCGGAACTCGTCACTATACGGAGGCATGAACAAGATGAGCGATAATTCAAAGGGTTTCACCCCCTCGCGCCGTCAGTTTCTGGCAGGTGCGGCAGCAGCCGGGGCCGGCAGCGCGGTTGCGGGCGCGGCCCAGGCAGCGGGTCCCGACCCGCTGATCACCGAGGTCCAGGAATGGGCCAGCGGTCTGGGCGATGGCGTTGACGCCACCCCATACGGAATGCCGATCAGCTATGAGTCGGATGTGATCCGCCGCAACGTGGAATGGCTGACCGCCGATACGATCTCTTCGATCAACTTCACCCCGATCCACGCGCTGGACGGGACCATCACGCCACAGGGCTGTGCCTTTGAGCGTCACCATTCGGGCGCGATTGATCTGAAGAAGGAAGACTACCGCCTGATGATCAACGGTCTGGTCGACACGCCGCTGGTCTTCTCTTACGCGGATCTGGAGCGGTTCCCGCGTGAAAACCGTGTCTATTTCTGCGAATGCGCGGCGAACTCGGGGATGGAATGGGCTGGCGCCCAGCTCAATGGTGCCCAGTTCACCCACGGCATGATCCACAACATGGAATACTCCGGCGTTTCCCTGCGCACGCTGCTGGAAGAGGCAGGTCTGGGCGCTGCGGGCGATCTCAAGGACAAGTGGGTCTATGTGGAAGGCGCCGATGCGTCGTCGAACGGGCGTTCGATCCCGATGGACAAGGCGCTGGATGACGTTCTGGTCGCCTTCAAGGCCAACGGCGAAGCTCTGCGCAAAGAGCACGGCTACCCGGTGCGCCTGGTCGTTCCCGGCTGGGAAGGCAACATGTGGGTGAAATGGCTGCGTCGCATCGAAGTGATGGATGGCCCGGTCGAATCCCGCGAGGAGACCTCGAAATACACCGACACGCTGGAAGATGGCACCAGCCGCAAGTGGACCTGGGAAATGGATGCCAAATCCGTTGTCACCAGCCCCAGCCCGCAGTCGCCGATCACGCATGGCAAGGGTCCGCTGGTCATCACTGGCCTGGCCTGGTCCGGTCGCGGGACTATCACCGGCGTCGACGTCTCCATCGATGGCGGCAAGACTTGGAGCGAGGCGCGTCTGGGCGCGCCCGGCACCGACAAGGCGCTGACGCGGTTCTATCTCGATATCAACTGGGACGGTCAGGAAATGTTCCTGCAAAGCCGCGCACGCGACAGTTCCGGCTATGTGCAGCCAACCAAGGCGCAGCTGCGCGAGGTGCGCGGCCTGAACTCGATCTATCACAACAATGCCATTCAAACCTGGTGGGTGAAGGCAAACGGAGAGGCGGAAAATGTCGAAGTTTCCTAATCTGATCGCAGCAACTGCAATGGCGAGCGCTTTGGCGGTGCCTGCCTATGCTGAGAAATTCGGTTTGGGCCGCCCGGCGCTGCCCGAAGAAATCGCCGCCTGGGATGTGGATGTCAGCCCCGATGGCACCGGTCTGCCCGACGGCTCGGGCGACGTCTTCACCGGCGAAGAGGTCTTTGCGGACAAATGCGCCATCTGCCACGGCGATTTTGCCGAAGGCGTGGACAACTGGCCGAAACTGGCTGGCGGCGCCGACAC
Organism: Pseudophaeobacter sp.; assembly: GCA_027019165.1. Taxonomy (GTDB): domain Bacteria; phylum Pseudomonadota; class Alphaproteobacteria; order Rhodobacterales; family Rhodobacteraceae; genus Phycobacter. The sequence continues at coordinate 143,921 of JALUXC010000024.1, read as the reverse complement.
TCTGGACCATGAGGACCCGTTGAAGACGGTTGGCTCCTACTGGCCGCATCTGTCGACCACCTGGGACTATGTGAACCGTTCCATGCCCTTTGGCGCGGCGCAGACGCTGACGCCGGATGAGGTCTACGCCATCGTGGCCTATATCCTCTATTCCAACGATCTGGTGGATGACGAGTTCACCCTGTCGAACGAGAACTTCCTTGAAGTGCAGCTGCCCAACGCCGAAGGGTTCATCATCGATGATCGCCTGACCTCTGAGGCGCATTTCTGGACTGATACCCCTTGCATGGAAAATTGCAAGGATACGGTTGAGATCACCATGCGCGCCGCGGTTCTGGACGTGACCCCGGATGAAACCGGTCTGGTTCCCCGCGCGGAAACCGAAGCGGCTGCTGCGGAAGAGCCCAAGGTCGAAGAGGCCGCCGCCGAGGCCGCGCCTGCGGCTGAACCGGTAGAGGAAGTTGCCGCCCTGGACCCCGAACTGGTTGCAGCCGGTGAAAAGGTCTTCAAGAAGTGCAAATCCTGCCACCAGGTGGGCGATAAGGCCAAGAACAAGACCGGTCCGGTTCTGAATGGCATCGTCGGTGCGACCGCTGGCGCGGTTGAGGGCTTCCGCTACTCTAAGGCGATGTCGGGCGCTGGTGCTGATGGTCTCGTGTGGAGTGAGGGTGAACTTGCCGCATTCCTTGCCAAGCCGAAGAAGTATATGAAGAAGACCAAGATGTCCTTTGCGGGTTTGAAAAAAGACGCAGACATCGAGGCGGTCATTGCTTACCTCAAATCATTTGACGGATGATCTCATGAGGATCTGGATAACAACCCTTGCGTTCATTGCCGCGCTCTCAAGCGCGGCGGTGGCGGATGAGACGGCTGTTCAGATTGGTGATGCAGAGAGAGGCGCGGATATATTCCGCGCCTGTTCTATTTGTCACGATGTGGGGCAGGGGGCCAAACACCGGGTTGGTCCGCATTTGAACGGTATCTTTGATCGCCCGGCGGCGGGGTTTGAGGACTTCAAGTATTCCAAGGGGATCATTCGCGCGCGGCGCGATGGGTTGATCTGGGATCTGGAACGCTTGGATGCCTATATCGAGAACCCAAAGGCGCTTGTCAGTGGCACAAGGATGAACTTTCGCGGCATAAAGGATGCACAGGACCGCCACGATGTGCTGGCCTATCTGCGCCAGTTCTCGGCCAGCCCGCAGGACATTCCCGAAGCCGCGCCGACAGCGCTGAAGCGTGAGATCGAGCTGGATGAGGCAATCCTGTCCATCGAAGGGGACCCGGAATATGGAGAATACCTTTCGACCGAATGCACGACCTGTCACCAGATTGGCGGCGATTATGACGGTATTCCGGTGATCACCGGCTGGCCGGAGGAGGATTTCGTGACGGCCATGCATGCCTACAAACAGAAGATCAGACCGCACCCGGTGATGCAGATGATGGCCGGACGGCTTGCGGATGAAGAAATTGCCGCATTGGCCGCTTATTTTGCCGCGCTGGAGTGATGCTCCGGCGCTTTGTTTTTCAAAGGGAGGAGAAAAAATGACAATCGACAGACGCAGATTAATGGGCGCTGGCGTTGCTGCGGCCGCCGCACTGCAGGCGCCCGCGGTGCTGGGGCAAGCCCGTCCTCGGGCCGTGGTCGTGGGTGGCGGCGCGGGAGGCGCGACGGCTGCGCGCTATATCGCAAAGGGCGCCAAGGGGGCGATCGATGTCACCCTGGTGGAACCCAGCCGCAGCTACTACACTTGCTTTTTCTCGAACCTCTACATCGGTGGTTTTCGCGAGCTTTCCAGTATCGCGCACAGCTACGGCACCCTTGCCAGCGCATATGGCATCAACGTGGTGCACGACTGGGCAACGGGGATCGACCGCGAGGCGCGCACTGTCAGCCTCGCCGGAGGAGCATCGCTACCCTATGACCGGTTGATCTTGTCGCCGGGTATTGATTTTGTCGAGGGCGCGGTTGAAGGCTGGGATGTCAGCGCTCAAAACAAGATGCCCCATGCCTATAAGGCAGGCTCGCAGTCTGAGCTCTTGAAGGCGCAGATCGAGGCGATGCCCGAGGGGGGTACCTTTGTGATGGTCGCGCCACCCAACCCCTATCGCTGTCCGCCGGGCCCTTATGAGCGTGTGTCCATGGTCGCGCATGTGCTGAAAGAAAAGAACCCGACGGCCAAGATCATTGTCGCCGATCCCAAGCCGAAGTTCTCCAAAATGGCGCTGTTTCAGGAGGGCTGGGGCAATCATTATGACGGCATGATCGACTGGATTGGCGAAGAGTTTGGTGGCGGCAATGTGTCAGTTGACCCTGATGCCATGACGGTCAGCATCGACGGGGAAGAGGTGAAGGCGGATGCCTGCAACGTAATCCCGGCGATGAAAGCGGGCCGCATCTGCGAGATGGCGGGCATCACCGAAGGCAACTGGGCGCCGGTGGACGGGCGCACCATGCAAAGCCGCCTTGATGAGAATATCCACGTCCTTGGCGATGCCTGCGCGCAAGGGGATATGCCGAAATCGGGATTCTCTGCCAACAGCCAGGCCAAGGTGGCCGCAATGGCGGTGCGTGCCGCGCTGACGGGTTCAAAGATGTTCCCGGCCAAATTCTCGAACACCTGCTGGTCTCTCATCGACACCAATGATGGGGTAAAAGTTGGGGCGACCTATGAGGCTACCGAGGAAAAGATCGCCAAGGTGGATGGCTTCATCTCGCAGACGGGAGAGAATGCGGAACTCCGGCAAGCCACCTACGAAGAAAGCGTCGGATGGTACGCTGGCATTACCAAAGACATGTTCGGCTGATCCCTGCCAGGATGTTTGGTTGTCTAAGAGGGAGCGTCTCTTTGGCCGCCCCCTCATTTTTTGCAGCTAGAAATGATAGTTATTGCCTATCGCATACATCAAAAAAAATAACTTATATTTATTGGATGCCTTGTTTAGAATTCTTCTAGGTTTAGGGAGGGAGTGTTCTTGGCCTCGTTTCTACCTGCGCTGGTATGGCCCATGACTTACCATTCGGTGCAGGCGGCGGGCCAATTGTGATCTTGCAGCTGTCTTGGTGGCTATCTCTTGGCACCAGATCGTCTGCAGCGGTCGCCCCATGCAGCACTTCTTTCTGAATGGAGACCGTCCTTGGGTTGCTTCAAGGCACGGGCTTCGCGCCACGACAGATACGAAACGTAGCTTTGATCGGAGAGAGAAATGGACGGAAACGATATCCCCAGCGGCGGCAAATGCCCGGTGATGCATGGCGGGACAACCACCTTTGGCGCGCGCGTCAACAGTGATTGGTGGCCGAACCAGCTGAACCTGCGCATCCTGCATCAGAACTCGGCCAAGTCTGACCCGATGGGGCAGGCCTTCGATTACGCCGAAGAATTCAAAAAGCTCGACCTCAAGGCGCTGAAGGAAGACCTCTATGCGCTGATGACTGACAGTCAGGACTGGTGGCCTGCGGACTATGGCCACTATGGCGGTCTCTTCATCCGGATGGCCTGGCACAGCGCAGGCACCTATCGGACTGGCGATGGCCGCGGGGGCGGCGGCACCGGTCAGCAGCGTTTTGCACCGCTGAACAGCTGGCCGGATAACGGCAACCTCGACAAGGCGCGTCGCCTGCTCTGGCCGATCAAGCAGAAGTACGGCAACAAGATTTCCTGGGCGGACCTGATGATCCTGGCGGGCAACTGCGCGCTTGAATCCATGGGCTTCAAGACCTTCGGCTTTGCCGGTGGCCGCGCTGACGTCTGGGAGCCGGAAGAGGATATCTACTGGGGCGCCGAGGAAGAATGGCTTGCGACCTCGGACAAGGCAAACAGTCGCTATTCTGGTGACCGCGAGCTGGAAAACCCGCTGGCGGCCGTGCAGATGGGCCTGATCTACGTGAACCCCGAAGGCCCTGACGGGAACCCGGACCCGATCGCATCGGGTCGTGACATCCGCGAAACCTTTGCCCGCATGGCGATGAACGACGAGGAAACCGTTGCGCTGACCGCTGGCGGACACACCTTTGGCAAGATGCACGGCGCAGGCGATGCCGCCCATGTGGGCGCCGAGCCGGAAGCCGCCCCGATGGAGGCGATGGGCTTTGGTTGGCTCAGCACCTACAAGTCCGGCAAGGGCCGCGACACCATTACGTCGGGCCTTGAAGGGGCATGGACCTCGAACCCGATCCAGTGGGACAACGGCTATTTCGACGTCTTGTTCAAATACGAGTGGGAAAAGGTCAAAAGCCCTGCCGGTGCCTGGGTCTGGACCCCGAAGGACATTCAGGAAGAGGACATGGCGCCCGATCCGGAAGATCCTTCGAAGAAGGTGCCGATCTTCATGTCCACTGCCGATATGGCGATGCGCATGGATCCGGCCTATGAGAAGATCTCGCGCCGCTTCCATGAGAACCCGGAAGAGTTCGCCGATGCCTTTGCCCGAGCCTGGTTCAAGCTGACCCACCGCGACATGGGGCCGAAATCGCGTTACCTTGGCGATGAGGTGCCTGCCGAAGACCTGATTTGGCAGGATCCGATCCCGGCGGTAGACCACGCGCTGATCGATGCTGACGATATCGCCGAGCTGAAAGCGAAAATCGCCGAAAGCGGCCTGAGTGTCTCTGAGCTGGTTTCCACTGCCTGGGCCTCTGCCTCCACGTTCCGTGGCTCGGACATGCGCGGCGGTGCGAATGGCGCCCGTATTCGCCTGGCTCCGCAAAAGGACTGGGAAGCCAACCAGCCCGAACAGCTGGCCCGTGTTCTGGGTGTGCTCGAAGGCATCCAGGGTTATTTCAACGGCGGCCGCACCGATGGCAAGAAAGTGTCGCTGGCGGATCTGATCGTGCTGGGCGGCTCTGTCGGGATCGAACAGGCGGCCAAGGCGGCCGGTCAGGAGATCGAGGTGCCCTTTACCCCGGGCCGCATGGACGCAAGCGCAGAGCAGACCGACGTGGAGGCCTTTGAGGTGCTGGAGCCAGTGTCCGATGGCTTCCGCAACTATCAGAAGACCCGCTTCACGGTTGCGCCCGAGGAAATGATGCTGGACAAGGCGCAGCTTCTGACCCTGACGGCCCCGGAAATGACCGCTCTGGTGGGGGGGCTGCGTGTTCTGAACACCAATGTTGGCCAAACCGCCCATGGCGTCTTCACTGACCGTCCTGGAGCGCTGACGAATGACTTCTTCGTCAATGTGCTGGACATGGCGACCGAATGGAAACCGACCTCCGAAGACGCGCAGGAGTTCGAAGGCCGTGACCGCGCCAGCGGAGAGGTCAAATGGACCGCAACCCGCTGTGATCTGGTCTTCGGTTCTAACTCGCAGCTGCGGGCCCTGGCGGAGGTCTACGCCCAGTCCGACAACGGCGGCAAGTTCGTCAGTGACTTTGTCGCGGCCTGGACCAAGGTGATGAACGCCGATCGCTTCGATCTGAAGTAATCGCCGTCAGTAACAACGTGAACGCCCCGGCCTGTGCCGGGGTGTTTTGCATTCTGGAGGCATGAAGCTTGCTCAGGACCAGCCCTTGCGAAAGAAATGCGGGCTGGCGCCGAACTTGCGTTTGAACTGGCGCGAGAAATGCGTGGTACTGTTGAAGCCGGAGGCGAGTGCGATCTCGGTCACTGACATCGATGTTTCATTCATCAGCGCAAAGGCATGGCTGAGGCGCATGTCGCAATAGACCTGCATCGGACTTTGGTTGAGATACCGCGAGAACAGCCGCTCCAACTGGCGACGTGAAATATCGAGCCGCGCGCAGAGATCACCGATCTGCAAAGGTTCCTCGATGGCTTCCTGCATCAATTGCAAGGCATTCAACAGGCGCTGGTTCCGGCTGCCGATGGCGACGGCAAAGTTCGATTTCTGCGGCGCGGCTTGGCCGCCTGAACGCACATGCAGGCACATGTCGGCCACGATGATGGCCAATTGTTTGCCATGGCGGGCCTCAATCAGGTTCAGCATCAGGTCGGTCGCCGCATTGCCGCCGCCGCAGGTCATCAAGGAGCCGGAAATTTCGAATGTATTGCCGGTCGGCATAAGACGCGGAAAACGCTCTATGAAACCGGGCTGGTTTTCCCAATGGAGGGTAAAGGCCTGATCCTTGATCAACCCGGCTTGGGCGAGGGCAAAGGCGCCTGTGCAAATCCCCCCGATGGACCGGCCAAACCGGCTTTCACGGCGCAGCCAGTTCAGTGTCGCCTCTCCGACGCTGCTTTGTGGCTCAACGCCGGCGCAGACAAAGCCAAGGCTGTCGGTCGGCAGCGGGTTTAGAGCCATGTCAGGGGTGATGGTCATCCCGTTGGAACATTGGATCGGCGCGCCGTCCTCTGTCATCACAAACCAGCGGTAAAGCCGGGTATTGGTCACCTGGTTTGCAATCCGCAAAGGTTCGATCGCGGCGGCAACCGGGAGCATGGTGGCCTTGCTTAAAAGCAGGAAATAGAAATCCTGCGGCGCTCCATCAAAGGGCAGGTCCAATTTGGCGGCTGCGCCCTTTTGAACGAAACTGTCATCTGTCATGGCACGGGTCCGGGCGCGGTCGATTATTGCTGTGTTAGTTCAGACTGTGCCAGACAGGCCCGGAAATTGCGACGGCCAAGCCGTGAATTGCGACGTGTTCCGGCTGCCGCATCCGTTCTTGGCCTTGCGTAAATTCTATGTGCGCCTCTTGCAGCCCTTTGGGGCCGGCACTAAGACTCAGGTAATACATCGTCGGGTATGATACCGGACATAAACCAAAGCAGGCAGGTTCTAATGATTGATCCCACAGAAACATACATGAACACTCTGGTGCCCATGGTGGTCGAACAGACCAGCCGGGGAGAGCGCGCTTACGACATTTTCTCGCGCCTGCTGAAAGAGCGTATCATCTTCCTCAACGGCCCGGTTCATGACGGGATGAGCTCGCTGATCGTGGCGCAGCTCTTGCACCTTGAGGCGGAAAACCCGTCCAAGGAAATCTCGATGTACATCAACTCGCCCGGCGGTGTGGTGACGTCCGGTCTGTCGATCTATGACACCATGCAGTATATCAAGCCGAAGGTGTCGACCCTGGTGATCGGTCAGGCGGCCTCGATGGGGTCGCTCCTGCTGACGGCGGGTGAACCTGGCATGCGCTTCTCGCTGCCCAACAGCCGCGTGATGGTGCACCAGCCCTCCGGTGGCTATCAGGGGCAGGCGACGGACATCATGATCCACGCAGAGGAAACGCTGAAGCTCAAGCGTCGCCTCAATGAAATCTACGTGAAGCACACCGGTCAGGAATACGAAAAGATCGAAAACGCGCTCGAACGCGATAACTTCATGTCGCCGGAAGAGGCAAAAGCCTTTGGTTTGATCGACGAAATCGTCGAAAATCGCGCCAAAGGTGACGAGGACATCAGCTAAGCCCGCAAAATCATCGGGCTCGTGTGCCCTATCCCTTTGGGGCACACTTTGACATTGTGACAGCCTTAGCTGTGTCTTAAGCTGTCAAAAAGGCGCGGATTGGACTTTGGTTGCTCCCGCCGAAGTGGACTGAAAGGTAGAACATGGCAACGAACTCAAGCGGCGACAGCAAGAACACGCTTTACTGCAGCTTCTGCGGCAAGAGCCAGCATGAGGTGCGAAAGCTGATTGCAGGACCGACCGTGTTCATCTGCGACGAATGCGTCGAACTGTGCATGGACATCATCCGCGAAGAGACCAAGGCCTCCGGCCTCAAGGCGACCGATGGTGTCCCCACGCCAAAGGACATCTGCGAGGTTCTGGACGATTATGTGATCGGGCAGGCCACGGCGAAACGCGTGTTGTCGGTTGCGGTGCACAACCACTACAAGCGTCTGAACCATGCGCAGAAATCGGCCAGCGACATTGAACTGGCAAAATCCAACATCCTGCTGATCGGCCCCACCGGCTGCGGCAAGACGCTGCTGGCGCAGACACTGGCGCGCATCCTGGATGTGCCCTTTACCATGGCCGATGCCACCACGCTGACCGAAGCCGGTTACGTGGGTGAGGACGTCGAGAATATCATCCTCAAGCTGCTGCAGGCCTCGGAATACAACGTTGAGCGCGCGCAGCGCGGCATCGTCTATATCGACGAGGTCGACAAGATCACCCGCAAGTCGGAAAATCCTTCGATCACCCGCGATGTGTCGGGCGAAGGCGTGCAGCAGGCGCTTTTGAAACTGATGGAAGGCACCGTGGCTTCGGTGCCGCCGCAGGGGGGGCGCAAGCATCCTCAGCAGGAGTTCCTGCAGGTCGACACCACCAACATCCTGTTCATCTGTGGTGGTGCTTTTGCGGGGCTGGATCGCATCATCGCGCAGCGCGGCAAAGGCTCTGCTATGGGGTTTGGCGCGGACGTGCGTGACAATGATGATCGCGGTGTTGGGGAAATCTTCCAGGATCTGGAGCCTGAGGATCTGCTGAAGTTCGGTCTTATCCCCGAATTCGTCGGACGCCTGCCGGTGCTGGCAACGCTGGAAGATCTCGACGAGGATGCTCTGGTGACGATCCTCACCAAGCCCAAGAACGCGCTGATCAAGCAGTACCAGCGCTTGTTCGAACTTGAAGACACCGAGCTGGACTTCACCGAAGAGGCCTTGATGGCGATTGCCAAGAAGGCCATCGAACGCAAGACCGGTGCCCGTGGTCTGCGCTCGATCCTAGAGGACATCCTGCTCGACACCATGTTTGAACTGCCCGGCATGGGCAATGTCACCAAGGTTGTCGTCAATGAGGAGGCCGTCAATTCGGATGCGCAGCCCCTGATGATCTACGCCGATGAAAAGGAATCCGCTTCGGCTGGCTGATCCGCTGATGTGGGTTGTATTTGCGCTTATGCGCGGAGTGGCGAACGTCTGTTTGACGTTCGCCTTTTTCTATGGGGTATGGTGGTATCTGTTCATCTGGATGCCCGAAAAAGACCGTCAGACCTATGATCCGGTCTATGCCCGCGATCTGTTTTCCGGGCGCCTTCCGGTGGCAGAGGTTCTGGCAACACGCCGGTTTCATGCAAAAGATGCCGAAGCCTGGGACTGTACATATGCCATCGTGCGTTTGGGGCCAGATGCGCCAGTACAGCCTCCTACATGGCGGGATCATGAGATGGGTTGGCGATTCCGGTTCGGCGGGGAGTGGGTCGAAAGCCCAAGGGCGGAGCTACCTGTAAATCACTCTGATCATATCGACGCTTGCGCCGAGTATTGGCCAATTGAGCTGTCCACTGAATTGAAGGACACTCTTTACAGTCCTGGCGCCTGGTTCGTGCACGGACAGTATTCAGATACGCTGTACCTCTATAGCAATGAGAGACGGCTTGCCGCGCTCATCCGGTTTGGGGATTGATCAAGAGAGACGACTGGCAAGTCCCGGCATGAAAACCCGCAGGCCTGACGGGGCTCTGCGGGCTGTTTTCTTTTTGAAGGGGGTGGGATCAGTTCCGGCGCAGCGGGATCCGCAGACCGAAACTCAGGACGGTAGCCTTGTTGTCGAAGGTGAACGGTGTGCGAGGACCGTTGCCGTTGTCCGAAAGCACGGTCGAGCCGCCCTTTGCCTGTCCATAGTCGAAGTAGCGCAAAGAGGTTTCGAGAATAATCGGGAACTGGCCAGGATTGTCGACTTTGTAAGAAAAGCCGGCGCCGATGGACCAGGCAAAGTCCACGTTCTTGTCGCCGCTGAACGTCCGGGTGGGGCGGGTAGCGGCCGGATTCACGCGGGTCCAGCTGCCCATGTCGTTTTCTGCTGCGCCAAGGCCAAACACAATAAACGGCTGAAAGGCGCCAGTATTCCCCTGCGCTTCCAACGGTGAGTAATAGAGCGAGGCCATCGCACCCCGTGTTGAGACCGATGCCTGGGTAATATTGGCATGAGTGCTACAGGCCGAGCCGTCCGATGCACCAGAGCACGCGCCGGTCACGTCAGCCGTGCCAGTAGAAAAAAGACCCAGCTCACCGCGCAGGCCATTGCCCCAGTCCAGGCCAAAAGAGAGGGCGCCAAAAGCCTCATCAGAGCCATCGACATTGAACGAGACGTTTGGCGCAGTCGCGTCTGAGCCGGTCCATGTGCCCCCATTTGCATCAGGGCTCATCCACCCAAGTTCACCCTTTATGTAGGGAGACGCGCCAAAGAAAGGGGCTGCGATGTCTGCCGAAGCCGCCGAAATCGACATGGAAAAGCCTGCCGCAGCGGCCAGAACGAGAGTTTTGTTCGCCATGATATGTGATGTCCGTGATTGCGATCGCTTGCATCAAAGATCGAACCCGAGAGCGGGTTACGCAATGTGTATTGTACTCAGAGTTGCAAAATGAGCGTTGCTGTTGCTCATATGCCAATACATGAATTTCAGACTGGTATTTTTGATCAGCTGGGCAATTTGGCTTGGCATCCGGCGTCGGCTGTGATCATCAGTATGTGCATTTCCAGATGTCGGAGAAGGGTATGATCAAGCGTATTTCGTCGGGTGGCGAGTTTGAAAAAAAGGTTGGTTATTGTCGCGCAGTCGTGGCGGGCGGCTTCGTGCATGTGGCCGGTACGGTTGGGCAGGGAGATGATGTTGTGTCGCAGTGCCGATCGGCGCTGGACACCATCGAGAAGGCCCTGTCTGAGGCGGGTGCGTCTTTTGCGAATGTGGTTCGGGTCAACTACTATCTGCCAGACGCCGCAGAATTTGAGCCCTGTTGGCCGGTGTTGGCTGAGGCCTTTGGTGAAAACCCTCCTGCTGCAACGATGATCGAATGCGGTCTGATTGATCCCAAATACCGGATCGAAATCGAAGTAACGGCCCTGGCGCCACAGGAGGCCTGAACCCGTTGACGGGGAAGGCGGCTTTTCGTAGGTGTTTGGCAGGCTGCCATGGCCTGCCGTCCGCACCGGGTACCGGTTTGGTGAACATGGCGATGCGACAACGGCCTTCCTGATATGCTTTGGCAGGGAAATGGCAATGCGGGCACCGTTTCAGTCTCTGCCGCTGCAAAAGGGACAGGCGCAATGCGCAATTTCACCGATTCAAAATCCATGGCCAAGACGTTGCGGGCGGGCCTCGCGGCGCAAGGCGTGGACATTCCCCACGCGCTAGCGCTTGAACTTGTGGCGCAACAATTCGGGGCGGCAGATTGGAATACTCTTTCCGCCCGGATCCTGGCGCGGCAGGCCAAGCCGCTGGTTCGGCCTGCTATTCCGATCATTCGCAGTTTCGACGAAGGTCAGGCGCAGGACTTTTACCTCGACTACCTGGGCTTCTCCGTTGATTGGCAGCATCGTCATGCGGACGATCTGCCGCTCTATATGCAGGTTTCCCGCTCTGAGTGCCTGCTTCATATCAGCGGGCATCACGGTGATGCGACGCCCGGCGGGCGCAGCTTTATCCGTATCGAAGGGATCGAGGCCTTTCACCAAGAGCTAAAGTCAAAGGCGTATCGGAACCTCAATCCGGGTCTGGATCGGCAGCCCTGGGGTCTGGAAGTGAACCTCACGGATCCCTTTGGAAACCGTCTCACATTCTGCGAACAACGCGGTCAGGGCTGAAATCACGGCAAGTGGCGGCGGGTAGACACCGATGGTCAACCAATGGCCGCGTTGACACTGGACCTTGGCGACAAATTGCGCCATATCGGTTTCAACACTTTCGGAGGCACCCATGGGAATCCTGAACACTCTTTTGCGCGCTGTGACCTGGTGGAACGGCTCCACGCTCAACACCGCCATCTATACCCGCCGCAAGGGCACCAAGGTCGGCGAAGATGATCAGGGCAATGTGTTCTATCGCAATGCCGATGACAGCCGCCGCTGGGTGATCTTCAACGGCGAGGCCGAAGCTTCCCGCGTGAGCCCCGATTGGCATGGCTGGCTGCATCGCACCTTTGACGAAGTGCCAAGCGACAAACCACTTGCGCATAAGCCTTGGGAAAAACCGCATCAGGAAAACCTGACCGGCACAGCCATGGCCTATGCGCCGACGGGTTCAATCCGCCGCGGCGCGGAGCCGCAGCAGCGCAGCGACTACGAGGCCTGGGTGCCCGAATAAGGCCGACTGCCGCATTAGCTGCGCAGTCAGCCCCGATTGATCGAAACAGGCAGGCGATATGTCTCATAACACCACAGAGGTACTTGCCGGCGGCGTCGTGGTCGCAGCAGCGCTGGCCTTTGCAATCTATGCCGGGCAGGCCGCAGGCCTGTCGAGCGGCGGCGCAGGTTATCCGCTGACCGCATCCTTTCGCTCCCTCGAAGGGGTGACAGTCGGCACTGACGTGCGCCTTGCTGGCGTCAAGATCGGCACTGTGACCGGGGTTGAACTCAACCCCGAGACCTTTCGTGCCGACACCAGCTTTACGGTGCGCGATGGAATCGTGATCCCGGATGACAGCTCGGTGGTGATCTCCTCCGAAGGGCTTTTGGGCGGAAACTTTGTCGAGATCATGCCGGGTGGCTCGCCGCTCAACCTGGAGCCGGGCGAAGAGATCCTCGACACTCAGGGCGCCGTCAGCCTGATCTCTCTTCTGGTCAAATTCGTAGCCGGAGGGGATGACAGCGGCGGGGACGACCAGTGATCCTGAACCGGATTGCTCGGCTTTGCTCTGTCGGGCTTGCCTTGATGTCAGCACCTGTGTCAGCACAAGAGCCGCAGGGGGCTGTGTCTGGGTCTGCCGCGTTGATGCGGGGGCTGGACAAGGTCAATGGCCGCACTGTGGATGTAAATGTACCCATCGGCGGCACGGCCGAGGTTCTGGGCCTTCTGGTTACCCTCACTGATTGCCGTTTCCCGGCTGACAACCCCACAGGCGATGCCTATGCCTATGTCACCATTCGCAGCCCCAAGGATGGTGAGGTCTTTTTCGAAGGCTGGATGATTGCCTCCAGCCCGGCGCTCAATGCGCTGGATCACAACCGCTATGACGTCTGGGTCATCCGCTGCAAAAGCGACTGAGGTTCCGGGATCGCGGGAGCGGTGAAATCAGCTTTGTGCTCAAGGGCGTCTCGTAGGCGGCGCTGATAGGCGCTGCGGCTGATCTCGATCCCGCCGAGCGAGGCCAGATGGCCCGTGATAAACTGGGTGTCACACAACACAAAGCCAGCCTGACGCAGCCTGTCGACCAAATAGGCCAGAGCGACCTTTGACGCATCGCGTTGGCGCGAGAACATGCTTTCCCCAAAAAAAGCCCCGCCAAGAGATACCCCATAGACACCACCTGCAAGCATGCCCTCATGCCAGACTTCCAGAGAGTGCCCGTGGCCCATATGGTGCAGATCAAGGTAGCGCGCAAAGATTTCGGAGTTGATCCATGTGTCGGGGCGGTCCGCACAGCCTTCTACAACGCCGCTGAAATCGCGATTCACTGTAATGGTGAACCCGCCATTGCGGATCCGTTTGGCCAATGAACGAGAGATGTGAAATCCATCAAGGGGCAGGATGCCGCGCCGCTTGGGATCGACCCAGAAGATTTCCGGATCGTCTCGGTGCTCCGACATCGGGAAGATTCCGACAGAGTAGGCATGCAGGAGAAGTTCGGGGGTAAGGCTCATGCGGATGGCCCCGGTTGCCTTGGTGAGATCGACCGCTGGGGATGCGGGAGCAGGGCGGGTTGAACACCCGCCCGACCTGGGCCTTATCCGGCCATATTCTCATCCAGCCAGCGTTCCAGCCAGTGGATGTCATAGTCGCCGGTCAGCACGTCCCGTTCTTGGAGCAGCGCATGAAACAGCGGCACTGTGGTATCCACGCCATCGACGATCAGCTCACCCAGGGCGCGGCTGAGACGGGCCAGCGCTTCGGGACGATCGCGGCCATGGACGATCAGCTTACCGATCAGGCTGTCGTAATAAGGCGGGATCGAGTAGCCGTCATAAAGCGCCGAATCCATCCGCACACCCAGACCGCCCGGCGCATGAAACGCGGTGATCTTGCCGGGGCAGGGGGAGAAGTTCGGCAGCTTTTCGGCGTTGATCCGCACCTCAATGGCATGGCCGTTGATCACCAGATCATCCTGAGTGAACGACAGCGGCAGACCGGCAGCAACGCGGATCTGTTCGCGCACCAGATCGACGCCAAAGATACCTTCCGTCACCGGGTGTTCCACCTGCAGGCGGGTGTTCATCTCGATGAAATAGAACTCGCCATCCTCATAGAGGAATTCGACGGTGCCTGCGCCAGAGTACCCCATCTTCCCGACGGCATCGGCGCAGATCTTGCCGATCCGGGCGCGTTCTTCGGGGCTGATTGAGGGGCCGGGGGCCTCTTCAAAGACCTTCTGGTGACGCCGCTGCAAGGAGCAGTCCCGCTCGGCCAGATGCAGGCCGGTTTCTTTTCCGTCCCCAAAGACCTGAACCTCGATGTGACGCGGCTTCTGGAGGTACTTCTCCATATAGACCTCGTCATTGCCAAAGGCGGCTTTGGCTTCTGAGCGCGCGGTCGAAAAGGCGACTTCCAGTTCGGCCTCGTCGCGGGCGACCTTCATGCCGCGCCCGCCTCCGCCGGCGGTGGCCTTGATGATCACGGGATATCCCATGTCACTGGCTGCGGCCTTGGCCGAGGCCAGATCCGGCACCCCGCCGTCCGAGCCCGGCACCACCGGAATGCCAAGCTCTTTGGCGGTTTCCTTGGCGGTGATCTTGTCGCCCATGATGCGGATATGCGCGGCGGAGGGGCCGATGAAGGTCAGACCGTGGTCTTCGACGATCTGCACAAAATTGGCGTTCTCAGAAAGGAAGCCATAACCGGGATGGATCGCCTGCGCGCCAGTGATTTCGCAAGCTGAAATGATGGCCGGAATCGAAAGGTAGCTTTGCGCGCCAGCAGGCGGGCCGATACAGACCGATTCGTCGGCCATGCGGACATGCATGGCATCCGCATCGGCTGTCGAGTGCACCGCAACCGACTGGATGCCCATCTCGCGGCAGGCCCGGATCACGCGCAGGGCGATCTCGCCGCGGTTGGCAATCAGGATCTTGTCAAACATGGGGGATCCTTACTCGACGATGACCAGGGGGGATCCGAACTCCACGGCGGCGCCGTCTTCGACCAGGATACGCTTCACGGTGCCGGATTTCGGAGCCGGAATGTGGTTCATGGTCTTCATGGCTTCGACGATCAGAAGTGTGTCGCCCTCGCTGACGCTGTCACCGACCTTGATGAAGGACGGAGCGCCCGGTTCAGGCTGCAGATAGACCGTGCCGACCATGGGCGAGGTCACCGCGCCGGGGTGGCTGGCGGGATCTTCCGGAGCCTCAGCCGCTGCGACAGGGGCAGCTGCAGGCGCAGCCGCAGGAGCTACGGCAGGCGCGGCAACGGCCTGAACCGGAGCGGGCGCGGCGGCAATGGTCTGGCGCGAGACGCGCACATTCAGGCTGTCATCCTCGCCGTAATCCCGTTTGACCTGCAGTTCGGTCAGATCGTTCTCGCGCAGCAGCTCGGCCAGCGCCTTGATGAATGCCACGTCAGCTTCGTGCGTTTTTTCTGTCATTTTGTCCTCAGCCGGTTCCGCCAAACCTGCCATCATGTCGCAGGCGGCAAATTAGGAGCGCTTATAGGCCAAGCTTTACCACAAGGAAAGCGCCACCGTTCATGCGGTGTTGTACTCGGCACAACATGGGGGCGGTGCCAGGGATTCGCAATCACTGATGGGGGATTGGGCAACCTTTGTGGTGCCTATCAAAGCGGCATGCCGGTCAGCTTGGCGACCAGTTCGGGCAGCTTTCGCGCGCTGAACTTTTCCAACAGATGTGCGCGGTGTGTTTCGATCGTTCGATAGGACAGATCCAGCTTGGCGCCGATTTCCTTTGCAGACAGCCCTTTGCATGTCAGGATCGCAACTTCGCGTTCGCGCGGGGTGAGGCTGACGACAGGTCGATCGTCCGAGATATCCGCAAAGGACCAGACGCCGGTTTGAAACGGGGCCTCCGGCGTCACCGAGCGCCCCCGCACCCGGCACCAGAACAATTCACCCGAGCGGCGACGCATGATGCGCTCATCGCTGTAGCTGCCGGTGCGGTGCTCTTCTTCCTGGAGGAGGGCGCCAATGCGGTGGAACTCTTCCTGAGTCGGATAGAGGTCGGCAATCAACAGGTTCTCATAGTCCTGTGGCTGCCCGCCAAAGGTGGCCGCGAACTGAAGGTTGCAGCGTTTGATCACGCGGCTTTCCAGAACGGCAAGGCCAACGGGGGCATGGTCAAAGGCAATGTCTGTCATGGCCCCCTTTTAACCGGGTATTTTTGCGGAATTGAAGGGGCGAGGGGCGCATGACAGGGTAAATTTGTCGCCAGAATAATCGGCGACCTGGGAGGAATGCTATGAATATCGGTCTTTGGCTGGCCCGTCGGGCGGCGGTAGATGGCGCGCGCCCCGCCTTGTTTCTGGGGCAGGAGCAGGTTGCTGACTACGCCGCCTTTCACGACAGCGCAGCGCGGGTTGCGGCCTGGCTGATCGGTGGGGGGATCAAACCCGGAGACCGGGTTGCGATCTTCATGAAGAACTGCCCGGACTATCTGATCACCCTCTACGGCATCTGGTATGCCGGAGCCGCCGCAGTGCCGATCAATGCCAAACTTCACGGGCGCGAGGCGGCCTATGTCCTGTCGGATTCCGGCGCAGGGCTGGTGTTCACCTCAACCGGGTTGGATGCGGCATTGACCGAGGCAGCGGTGGAAGCTGAGATCGTCGACCTGTCCAGCGATGCCTATGCGGCGGCTCTGGCGGCGGATCCTGTATCCGCGCCGCTGCGCCGGGCGCCGCAGGATCTGGCCTGGCTGTTCTACACCTCCGGCACCACTGGGCGGCCTAAGGGGGTTATGATCACCCACCGGATGCTGGTTGCAGTCTCGCTGGCCTATTTCTCGGATGTGGATCAGGCCACCGGAGAAGATCAGATCCTATATGCCGCCCCGATGAGCCATGGTGCGGGGCTTTACAACATGCTGCATGTGCTTGTGGGCGCCGCTCATGTTTGCCCGACCTCAGGCGGCTTTGACGAGGCTGAGATCTTTGATCTGGTAGAGCATTTTGGGAGTGTGCAGATGTTTGCTGCCCCCACGATGGTCACGCGTATGACGGCGGTTGCCAGACAGACCGGGCGCACAGGGCGGGGGCTGCGCACTGTGGTCTATGCGGGCGGGCCGATGTATCTGGCTGATATCATCGACGCGGTGGACCATTTCGGACCGATCTTTGTTCAGATTTATGGTCAGGGCGAATGCCCCATGGGGATCACAGCCTTGTCGCGCCATGACGTCATCGACCGCAGCCATCCCGACTGGCGGTCTCGTCTGGCCAGTGTGGGACGGGCGCAAAGCCCGGTGGAGGTGCAGATCGGCTCGCCCGAGGGCGAGATCCTGCCGCCCGGCACCAGTGGAGAGATCATGGTGCGCGGCGATGCGGTGATGCCGGGCTATTGGAACAACCCAAAGGCCAGCGCAGAGACGCTGAAAGACGGCTGGCTGATGACCGGCGATATGGGGGTGATGGATGTGGAAGGGTATCTGACCCTACAGGACCGCTCAAAGGACATGATCATCACCGGCGGCTCCAACGTCTACCCGCGCGAGGTGGAGGAAGTGCTGCTGATGCACCCCCGGGTGCAGGAGGTGTCGGTCGTCGGGCGTAAACACGCCGATTGGGGGGAGGAAGTCGTCGCCTTTGTTGTGGGAGATGCCAGCAGGCAAGAGCTGGATGCGCTGTGCAACGATCAGATTGCACGGTTCAAACGCCCCAAGGCCTATATTCAAGTGCCCGATCTGCCAAAGAATAATTATGGCAAAGTGCTCAAGACCGAGCTGCGCAAAAGGCTGACGCAGGAGGGCTGATCGACCGGGGCAGGGGTAGCCTAGCCTGCGGCGCTCTGCTCTGGGCGCTGCCCCATCAGGGTATCGATGAGAAGGCTCATCAACTCGGCGCGGTTGGCGCTGCCCGATTTGCGATAGATCGCATTGAGCTGCGCCTTCACCGTGCCCTCTGCGCTGCCGCGCATCTGGGCGATTTCGGCTGTGCTGAGTCCCTTGACCAGGAAGGTCGCCACATCCCGTTCCGCGGGAGTGAGGCTCCAGGCTGTGAACTCTGTATCAATCACCTCCTGAATGGCGCCTTGGGCGCTGCGCAGGCTGTCCTCAAGGTGGGCCTTGCGCCGTAGGAGCCACATCAGGATGCGCCCCTCGACCGCAATGGCGGCGATCAGGCCAAAGGTGGCGATGGCTTCTATGAAGGCGTGGCGGCCCTCGGTTTCCATGGCTTCGGGCATCCAAAGGTCCGCCACAATGTCACCAAGGAAGATCGCCGCGCAGATGGACTGCACGACGATGAGGGCGATCAGGACGGCGGGTTGGGCCGGATCGGTTCGGCTGCTGCTCAAGACCTCTGCTCCGCTTGTGATGTCGGCATCTCCTTGTAGCCGGTGATCATCGCGCGGGCCAGATTGATCCGCGTGCGGCGGCTTTCGAAAATGACCGCGCCCACATGCAGCCCGACCGAGATTTCGGCCCAGGTCACGAGCGCTTCGTGCAGCTCTTCGGGCCATTCCGTGCCCCAGAACATGTCGGTGGTCATCAGATAGCCGCTGACCCCGATCCCGATAAGGGTGAGAATGAGATTGTAGATCATCAATGCCCCAAGGGGGGAGTGCCCCATGTGCGCATTTGTGCGCCCGGTGGCGATTTCGGTCAGCTGCCCCACCGCGCCAGAGGGACTGGGCAGAAAGCTGGTGAAACGGGCATAGCGGCTGCCGATCACTCCCCAGATCAGCCGAAGGGCGACAAGGCCCATGATCACATAGCCAAAGGTCTCGTGGAGCTTCGCATCCGGGTCGATGACCAGCGCATTCAGGGTGAAGAGGATCACAAGGGACCAGTGGAACACTCGCACCATCGGGTCCCAGACATAGTGACGTTGCATGGCCGTCTCCTGTTGTTTGGAAAGCGCAGGGCGGGACTGGGCCGCGCCTGCCGTGGGCGTGCGAAGAACCGATCAGTCTTCCTTGACGCGGATGATTTCCATCTTGTCGTTCATGTAGATCTCGAGCTTCTTTCCATCCTTGATGGCATAGGCTTCATAAAGACCGTCTTCCTTTTCGATCTTGCGGACCTCGTAGCCCTGTTCGGTCAGGGTGGTGCGGATTTTGGCTTCGACTTCGGCGCTTGGCTTGCCGTCCGAGGCAAAGGCCGCAACAGGAAGCATGACGGCCAGGGCGAGGGCTTTTGCGGAACGTGCGATCATTTTTTCTCTCCTTGAGTTTGGTGTGGCCCATGGATTCTGCGGGCGCTGTGGCAC
This sequence comes from Pseudophaeobacter sp., assembly GCA_027019165.1. GTDB lineage: Bacteria > Pseudomonadota > Alphaproteobacteria > Rhodobacterales > Rhodobacteraceae > Phycobacter. Next base: position 124,699 of record JALUXC010000024.1, on the reverse strand, counting down.
CAACATCAGAAGGAAAGCAGGGATCGAGAATAGGCGGAGAGTTGCACGGCGCTCTGTCGCCATTGCTCTATAACTCCGGTTTATGCGCGAAAATGGAGCCTTTGCAAAAAAATGGGCCGGTTCCACTGGAGCCGACCCATCAAAAGGTGTCCGCACTGGCCAAAGGGCCATTGCGCGGGGGATAGGAAATCAGATCGCCAGGTATTCGGCGCGCAGCTCTGCGTTTTCCAGAACTTCCGATGCTGTGCCGTCAAAGACGATCCCGCCGGTGTCGAGGATGACGGCCCGGTCTGCCAGTTCAAGCGCACGCACGGCGTTCTGCTCCACCAGAATCGTGGTCATGCCCTGTTCCTTGATGTGGATGAGGGTCTTTTCGATCTCATCCACGATCACCGGCGCAAGGCCTTCATAGGGTTCATCGAGCAGCAGCACCTTGATGTCACGGGCGAGGGCGCGTGCAATCGCCAGCATCTGCTGCTCACCGCCCGAAAGCGTCACGCCTTCCTGTTTGCGCCGCTCGCCAAGTCTCGGGAACAGATCGTAAAGGCGCTCAATCGACCAGCCGATGGGCGGGGCGATCTGGGCGAGCTGCAGGTTTTCCTCAACCGTGAGACCGGGGATGATGCGGCGATCTTCGGGGACAAGACCGAGACCGGCAGTCGCGGCCTCGTGGCTCGACATGAGGTGCAAAGGCTGGTGGTCGAGCCAGATCTCGCCCTGAGTCACCTGAGGATCGCCGATACGCGCGATCGAGCGCAGGGTCGAGGTCTTGCCCGCTCCGTTGCGGCCCAGAAGCGCGAGGATCTCGCCTTCGTGGACGTTGAAGTTGATGCCCTGCACGATGTAGCTCTCGCCATAGTAGGCGTGCATGTCCCAGACCGAAAGAAAGGCAGGAGCCGTGGTCGCATGGTTGGCGTTCTTGGAGAAATCCGGTTTGACGTTCATCTGTCTCTCTCCTTATGCGCTTTCGCCCAGGTACGCTTCGCGCACCTTGGGATTGCCGCGGATGTTTTCCGGATCGTCCTCGACCAGGGGGGTCCCCTGGGCCAGAACGGTGATCCGGTTGGCAAGGCTGAACACCACATGCATGTCGTGTTCGATGATTGCGATGGTGATGTCGCGCTCTTCCGAGATCTGTTTCAGCAGATCGATGGTATTGTTGGTGTCGGCCCGCGCCATGCCGGCGGTGGGCTCGTCCAGCAACAGAAGACGCGGTTCCTGAGACAGGCACATGCCGATCTCAAGGCGCCGCTTGTCACCACGCGACATGGCGGCGGCATGCATGTGCCGCTTGTCCGCCATGTTCATCTCAACCAGCATCTGTTCGGCTTTTTCAAGCACGTCCTTTTGCTCTGAAATGGAACGGATTGCGTTCAGCTCAAACGCGCCGTCCCGTTTTGCAAAGCAGGGGATCAGCATGTTTTCCATGACCGTGAGATCACCAAAGATCTCGGGCGTCTGGAACACGCGGGAAATGCCCATCTGGTTGATTTCATAAGGCGCGCGTCCCAGAACCGACTGCCCGTCGAACATGACTGATCCGGTGTCGGGGATCAGCTTGCCCACCAGGCAGTTCAACAGGGTCGACTTGCCCGCACCGTTTGGTCCGATGATGGCATGGACCGAGTTTTCCTTGACGCTGAGGTTCACATCCGACAGCGCCTGAAGGCCGCCGAACCGCTTACCTACGTTTTTGACTTCGAGAATACCCATATGAAAGGTTCCTTATTCCGCAGGTTCGGTTTTGCCGCCGGCAGTGGTTTTGCCGGCCTTTCGACCTTTGATCCAGGCCGCGATGCGCTGACCGCCTTCGACCAGGCCACCGGGCAGGAAGATCACAACCATCATGAACAGGATGCCAAGCGTCAGGTGCCAGCCTTTGCCGATGAACGGGTAAAGGATCGCCACGATGAAGTCCTCAAGCCCATCGGGCAGGAAGGCGAACCATTCGTGCAGGATGGTGGCGTTGATCTTCGAGAAGATGTTCTCGAAATACTTGATGAAGCCCGCACCCAGGACCGGTCCGATCAGGGTGCCCGCACCGCCGAGGATGGTCATCAGAACGACTTCACCGGATGCAGTCCACTGCATGCGCTCGGCGCCTGCCAGCGGGTCCATCGAGGCCATCAGGCCACCAGCGAGACCGGCATACATGCCCGAGATCACAAAGGCCGCAAGGGTGTAGGGCCGGGTGTTCAGACCGGTGTAGTTCATTCGTTGCTGGTTCGACTTCACCGCCCGCAGCATCATGCCAAAGGGCGAGCGGAAGATGCGGATCGCCAGATAGAAGGAGGCGATCAGCACCAGTGCGCAGAAGTAGTAGCCGATGTTGAAAGTGAAGACCCAGCTGCCAATGGCAAGATCAAAGCTGTCCCGCATCTCAAGGCCAAACAGGCCGGGTACGGGGATGTTGCCTTCAGGTGTCTGGCTTTGACCAAAGATCCGCGGATCGTCCAGCGCCAGCTGCAGCCCGGTTTCACCGCCGGTGATGGGTGTCAGAACCGAATAGGCCAAGGCAAACATCATCTGCGCAAAGGCCAGCGTCAGGATCGAAAAGTAGATTCCCGAACGCCGCAGGCTGATGAAACCAATCAGGAGCGAGAACAATCCAGCCACGATCACCGACAGGATGATGGCGGGGATGACGTTCATGCTCAGCAGTTTGAACATCCAGACGGCCGCGTAGGAGCCGACCCCCAGGAAGGCCGCATGGCCGAACGAGAGGTAGCCGGTGAGGCCAAAGAGGATGTTGAACCCGATGGCAAAGATCCCGAAGATCACGAACCGCTGCATCAGGTCGGGATAGCCGGCGTTGAACTGCGCCATGGCGCTGTCGGCGGGGAAGGGATTCAGGATGAAGGGTGCGAACAGGGTCAGTACCGCCACTGCGATCAGTAGGGTAAGATCCGATTTTTCCAGATTGAACATGCTGTTACTCCTCCATCACGCCTTTACGGCCCATCAGGCCACGCGGACGGGTCAGCAGAATGATGATGGCGACCAGATAGATGATGACCTGGTTGATGCCGGGGATGATGTCGATCACTTCACGCATCGAGGCAAAGCTCTCAAGCACGCCCAGAAGGAAGCCCGCCAGAACCGCGCCGGGCAAAGAGCCCATGCCGCCGACGACCACAACCACGAAGGACAGCACAAGGAAGTCCATGCCCATGTGATAGTTGGGAGAGTTGATCGGTGTGTACATGACGCCGGCAAGCCCCGCCACAGCGGCGGCGATGCCGAACATGATGGTGAAACGACGGTCGATGTTGATGCCCAAAAGGCCCACGGTCTCGCGGTCGGCCATGCCTGCGCGCACAACCATCCCGAAGGTGGTGAATTGCAGGAATGCAAAGACCCCGCCGATGATCACGGCCGCAAAGGCAAAGTAGATGATCCGCCAGTAGGGATAGATGATGATATTGGGGTCAAAGCCTATAATCGCCCCGAAATCCAAAGAGCCCTTGAACGCTTCGGGCGCCGGGGTCGGAATCGGGTTGGCGCCATAGAAGTACTTGATTACCTCTTGCAAAACGATGGCGAGACCAAAGGTCACCAGAATCTGGTCGGCGTGGGGGCGCTTGTAGAAGTGCTTGATCAGCCCGCGCTCCATGATGACACCGACAAGGATCATGATCGGGATCGCAAAGAGCACTGACAGCGGCACGGCCCAGTCTATGATGGCATTGCCAGCAGACACACCAAAGATGTCGTGCACGTAAGGCACGTCTACTTTCAGCGGATTGCCGAGGAAGTCTTTTTGGGTTTCGTCGATGATTGTGTGGCTCAGCGTCAGGATACGGCTCAGCGTCACTGCACAGAAGGCACCGATCATGAACAGGGCGCCATGGGCGAAGTTCACAACGCCCAATGTGCCGAAGATGAGTGTTAGCCCCAGCGCAATCAGCGCATAGGCCGAGCCCTTGTCGAGCCCGTTTAGGATTTGAAGGATTATGGCGTCCATTGTCCCACCCTTGGAAAGTGTGAGTGCATAAAGCGAAAATGCCCGGGGAGAGGGCGTCTTTGGGGGAAGTGGTCAAAGAGGGCGGGGGCCGTCAGAAAAGAGAGCCCGCCGCCCGTTTGTTCACGTTCAGTTCAAGGCGCGCAGATCAGGCGCCGTTGTTGCAGGTACCCAGAGCACCGCCCTGGAACTGCGGGTGGTTCGGATCATAGGTGACCTGAGCCGCCGGGGTGACTTCCACAATCTCCAGAAGGTCGAACTCGGAGGTCGGGTTTTCTTTACCCTTCACAACCAGAACGTCCTTGAAGCACTGGTGGTCGGCGCCACGATAGAGCGTCTTGCCGTTGCCCAGACCGTCGAACTCGAAGTCTTCCAGCGCTTCGGCAACTGCGCAGGGCGCGAAGGAGCCGGCACGCTCGACCGCGTCCGCATAGAGCATGGTCTGCACATAGCACGTGTGTGCGGCCTGGCTCGGCGGGAAGCCGTATTTGGTGCCAAAGGAACGCACGAAGGCCTTGGAACCTTCATCCTGCAGCGACCAGTGCCAGTTGGTGGAGCCGAAGATGCCCTTCACGTTGGCGCCCGCACCCTTCGCCATCAGGCGGGAGTAGAGCGGAACGATGATCTGGAAGTCCTTACCGTTCACCTGCTTGTCGCGCAGACCGAACTGAACCGCGTTGGTCAGCGAGTTCACCATGTTGCCGCCATAGTGGTTCAGAACCAGCGTATCGGCGCCGGACTGCAGAACCGGAGCAATATAGGATGAGAAGTCGGTCTGCGTCAGCGGGGTTTTCACTGCTGCGACGGTTTCCCAGCCCATGGCTTCGGTCGAGGATTTCACCGCTTCTTCGGTGGTGTAACCCCAGTTGTAATCTGCTGTCAGGTGATAGGCCTTGCGGTCTGCGCCATAGGCGTTCTTCAGCACCGGGGCCAGAGCGGCGCCGGACATGTAGGAGTTGAAGAAGTGGCGGAACCCGTTGGCGCGCTTGTCCTTGCCTGTGGTGTCGTTGGAGTGGGTCAGACCCGCCATGAAGATCACGCCTGCTTCCTGGCAGAGCGCCTGCACGGCCACGGCCACGCCCGAGGACGAACCGCCGGTGATCATGATGGCGCCGTCTTTTTCGATCATCGACTTGGCCGATGCGCGGGCGGCGTCAGACTTGGTCTGGGTATCACCGGTAACGTATTTGACTTCCTTGCCGAGGATGCCGTTGCCTTTCAGCGCCTTAGAGCTGAAGGTGTTCATCATGCCGCCGTCGCCGCCGCCATTCAGGTGCTCGACCGCCAGCTGATAGGCGCGCAGCTCATCGGCGCCCTCGTCGGCATAGGGGCCGGTCTGCGGCACGTTGAAGCCGAGAGTCACGGTGCTGCCGGTCGGCTCGTTTGTGAATGCATGTGCGCTTTGCGCGGTGAAGATCGTGGGCAATGCCACGCCGGCACCCATCAGCGCACCAGATTTCAGTACCCCGCGACGCGAGACATCAGATTTGGACATGTAATCCTCCCTTAAGATTTTAACGCCAGGCAGCTCCTCACTTCCGCTCGGCGTTGGCACGGTTTTCGTGCAAAATCAGTATGAGGGCGGCTTGTAAAATCGCGCAATAAATCCTTTGTAATTCAGAGTTATTGTGTAAATAACTGAACAGTATTCCGTGGTGTTCTGTAAACTTTTTTATGCTGCGCCGCGGAAAGTGCTTGATATAGCGCCCTTTTGGAGCCAAGGCCTGCAATGACACGGGACACTCTCACCGGTAGCAGAATTCGCGAGCGCCGACTCATCCTCGGGCTGCGCCAGGCCGAACTGGCTCGCGCAGCTGGTATTTCAGCTTCCTACCTGAACCTGATCGAGCATAACCGACGCAGAATCGGTGGCAAACTCCTGGTGGATATTGCGCAGGTCCTGGGGGTGGAACCCTCGATGTTGAGCGAAGGGGCAGAGGCGGCGCTGATTGCCAACCTCAGGGAGGCGGCCGTGGACAGCGGTGTGCCAGTGGCAGAGCTGGACCGTGCAGATGAATTTGCGGGCCGTTTTCCCGGCTGGGCCGAGGTTCTGGCCACCAGCCACCGCCGGATCGCCACGCTGGAGCGCACGGTGCAAACCCTGTCAGACCGCCTGACACATGACCCGCATCTGGCGGCCTCATTGCATGAGGTGCTGTCAACGGCGGCGGCGATCCGCTCGACCGCTTCGATCCTTGCTGAGACAGGCGAATTGGAACCTGAATGGCGGGACCGGTTCCACAAGAACCTCAACGAGGACTCCCGCCGACTGGCGGAAAGCAGTCGCGCTCTGGTCAGCTTTCTGGATGAGAGCAATGCGGGCGCGGACCGGCGCGGTGTACCGCACGAAGAGGCTGAGGCCTACTTCCTGGCGCAAGGGTATCATTTTCCGGCCCTTGAGGACGGTACAGCAACGCCGGAAGAGCTGATCGCAGATGCGCCCGATCTGGTGAGCGATTCTGCCCGTCTGATCGCGCGAGGCGCGTTGGAGCAATATCAAAGGGATGCCCAAGCCTTGCCGCTTGCCCCCCTGAAAGCCGCGCTGGAGGAGGACGGGGCGAATCCTGCGGCCCTGGCGCGTCGCTTCGGATGCGATCTGCCAACGGTTCTGCGGCGTCTTGGTCTTTTGCCCTTTGAAATCCTCGGGCAAGAGGCGGGCCTGGTGATCTGCGATGCGTCTGGGTCGATCTTGGTGCGAAAACCGGTGACCGGTTTTGCCTTGCCGCGGTTTGGTGCCTCTTGCCCGCTGTGGCCAATCTACACGGCCTTGGCGCGTCCGCATGTTCCGGTCCGGCGCAATGTGGTTCAACAGGGGCGTTCGGCGCTGGCCTTTGAATGTCTTGCTGTTGCCTGGGAACGCACAACACCGGATTTCGATAGCGATCCTCTTTACCATGCGGTGATGTTGATCCTGCCGCAAAGCGACATTCCTGAAAACGCGCAGCCGGTGGGGGCCAGTTGTCGGATTTGTCCAAGGCGCGGCTGCCCGGCCCGTCGTGAGCCATCGATCCTGAAGGAAGAGTTTTGACAGGCGCTTGCCTCGGGGGGTAGTCTGGCGCGACATCAAAATTCGCGTTGGGGCCAAACTGGTCCGGGGAGCGGCGCTGGGAGGAAATTCTGCCAATGAGCAGACATGTAATTCTGATCGAAGACGAACCGAATATCACTGAGGCGATCCGGTTCCTTCTGACCCGCGATGGCTGGAGCGTTGATGCTCATGCTGACGGATCCGGTGCTGTCGAATTGATCCAGAGCGCGCAACCGGATCTGGTGATCCTGGACCTGATGCTGCCTGGAAAAAGCGGGCTTGAGATCATCCGCGAGCTGCGGGAGGTTGAAAGCCTCAAGGCCCTGCCGGTGCTCATGCTGACGGCGCGCGGGCAGATGAAAGACCGTGAGATGGCTGAACGGGCCGGGGTGACCCGCTTCATGACCAAGCCGTTTTCCAATGCTGAGGTGCTGACCGCCGTGCGTGATCTGCATGCCCAAGCCAGTCGCCAATGATATTCTGCAAGCGGACAGGGTGGAAGTGGATCGGCTTGAATGAGCCGCCTTGCCGTTGCCGGAGATGGTCATGATCCGGGGGGATGGGGCAGGGCGTCAGGATGAGAGCACCGCACCTTTTGTCGAGCGACGCACATACCGCCGTCGGCGCCTTATGGATATTGCCCGTCTGCTGCCTATCCTCGGAGCGGTTCTTTTTGCCATCCCTTTGATGTGGCCGGATCCCGATCCCTATCCTGCTCCGGGCTCGCATGGCGGTATGAAAATGTCTTCGGCCATCACGTATGTTTTCCTGGTCTGGGCCGGGCTTATTGCGGTCAGTGTCGCCTTTGGAGAAGCCGTGCGGCACTGGGCTGAGCATTGGACGGCTGGCGGGCATTCGGAGACAGAACTTGAGCGGGAGACGATCCAGGCGGCCGCGAACGATGATCTTCGGCCCCGGAAGGGCACAAAGGACGACTGATGGCTTCGCTCAATGTCCTCGCGTTGGTCTGCCTTGGCTATGTGGCGCTTTTGTTCTTTGTCGCCTTCCTTGCCGACAGGATGGCAAGCCGAGGTGCCAGCGCGGCCTGGATGCGTTCTCCTCTCACCTATACCCTGTCATTGTCGATTTATTGCACGGCCTGGACGTTTTACGGGGCGGTGGGCTACGCGGCGCGTTCGGGACTGGAATTCGTCACCATCTACCTTGGACCAACACTGGTCATGGTCGGCTGGTGGTGGGGCCTGCGCAAGTTGGTCAGGGTCGGACGCAGCCAGAGGGTGACATCGATTGCCGACCTCTTGTCGGCGCGCTATGGCAAATCCAACATCCTTGCCATTGGCGTGACGCTGCTCGCAGTGATTGGGGTGACACCATACATCTCCTTGCAGCTTCAGTCGATCACGCTGTCGTTTTCGATCTTTGCAGAGGCAGACCCCCTGCGAAGCCTGAATGAAACAACGACGGTTCTTTGGGTCGCAGTTGGCCTTGCCGTCTTTGCGATCCTCTTTGGTACGCGCAACCTCAATGCCAATGAGCGCCATCATGGCGTGGTCACCGCTATCGCGCTTGAGGCGGTCGTGAAACTCTTTGCCCTTTTGGCTGTGGGGATCTTCGTGGTCTGGGGAATCGCTGGCGGCGTGTCCGAAACCTTTGCGCGCATTGATGCCTCCCGTATCGGTCAGTGGCAGGTAGACGGAGGGCGTTGGGCGGCCATCACCTTCCTGTCGGCTGCTGCCTTTGTATGTCTGCCGCGCATGTTTCAGGTCATGGTGGTGGAGAATGAGGACGAACGCCACCTGCGCGTCGCGGCCTGGGCCTTTCCGCTTTATCTGATGCTGATGTCCCTGTTTGTGGTGCCCATAGCCGCCATCGGATTGGAGTTGCTGCCAGAAGGTTTCAACCCGGATTTGTTCGTGCTTACCCTTCCGCTTGCCGAAGGGCAGCAGGGGCTGGCAATGCTATCATTTCTTGGCGGATTTTCTTCGGCGACCTCCATGGCGATCGTGGCCGCCATGGCGCTATCAACGATGGTTTCAAATCATATCGTGATGCCCATTTGGCTGCGCACCCAGGGGCCAGGGGCCTCGGTGTCTGGCGATGTGCGAAACGTGGTTCTGTTCACGCGCCGCATCACCATCGCGGTCATCATGCTGCTGGGGTACTTTTACTACAAAATGTCGGGCGGCGGGGCTGCGCTGGCTGCTATCGGTCTGATTTCATTTGCCGGGGTGGCCCAGATGCTGCCAGCTCTTGTCGGTGGCCTGTATTGGCGCGGGGCGACACGCACCGGTGCCCTTGCAGGTATCAGTACCGGTTTTGCGATCTGGGCCTATACGATGCTTCTGCCGACTTTGGGTGGCGGCGTGCTGCCGGACAGTGTTCTGGCTTCCGGGTTGTTCGGGCTGTCCTGGCTGCGCCCTCATGCGCTGTTTGGAATTGAAGCTCTTGATCCCACGGTGCACGCGGTGATCTGGTCCATGAGCCTCAACACGGTCGTGTTTTGCGCCGTGTCGCTTGCCAGTTTTCCCAGCCCGATGGAGCGTCTGCAGGGTGCGCAATTTGTCAATGTGTTCGATCACTCCTCGGGGCCACGTGGCTGGACCGGTTCATTCGCGCAAAGTGAAGACCTCATGGTCATGTCTCAGAGGATTCTGGGCGCAACCGAGGCTCAGGCCTTTTTTCAGCGTGAGTTGGTCCGTCAGGGAGGACGCGGCAGCCTACCGGAGCCGACCCCGGTGTTTCTGGAGCGGCTGGAACGTGAGTTGAGCGCCTCGATCGGCACGGCTGCCGCCCATGCGATGATCGGTCAGATCGTTGGCGGCTCCTCGGTTTCTGTCGAAGATCTTCTGGCGGTTGCCGATGAAACCGCGCAGATGCTGGAATATTCCAACCGTCTGGAAATGAAATCGGCCGAACTGTCACGTACCGCCCGCAAGTTGCGGGAAACCAATGAAAAGCTCACCCAGATTTCCCAACAAAAGGATGCGTTTCTGAGCCAGGTAAGCCACGAATTGCGCACCCCCATGACCTCAATAAGGGCGTTCTCCGAGATCCTTCGCGATGACACCGCGCTCGATCAGGAAGGCAAGTCGCGCTATGCAAGTATCATTCACGATGAAGCGCTCCGCCTGACGCGGTTGCTCAACGACCTTCTGGATCTCAGCGTGCTGGAAAGCGGCCAGGTCAGCCTCAATATGACAGATGGGACCTTGCAGGAGGTCCTCGATCACGCCGTCTCTACCGCTGTCGCAGGGTTTGACGCCCCGATCCGCGTTCTGCGCGATCCGCGGCAAGAGGCTGTCGCGATCAGCTCTGACCTGGACCGGCTGGCGCAGGTGTTTATCAACCTTATCGCGAATGCGCAGAAATACTGCGATGCCGAAAGCCCTGAGTTGACCATCGACGTAGAGCGGGACGGACCACAGGTGATCATTGATTTCATCGACAATGGCAGTGGTATCTCACCACAATATCAGCAAATGATTTTCGAGAAGTTCTCGAGGGTTAGGCCCGAGCGTGCCGGTGGGGCCGGGCTTGGGCTGGCGATTTGCCGCGAGATTACACAGCGGATCGGGGGCGATATTTCATACTTGCCGGGACGCTCCGGCGGTGCCTTCCGCGTTGTCCTGCCTCTTGCCTGCAAAAATGCCGCGTTAAACTGATAACTCTGTCCAGAATAAAGGTATTGGTAACCCTCAGCAGTCTAAAACAGAGACAAGAGGCGACAAGGTTTCAGGTTCAATACGTATGTCCGACACGACAACCCAGGGTTCGGCAAGCGGCAAGGCGGGGGTTCTTGCGCGCAAGCTGGCAGCGACAAAGGAAGGGTCCGGTGCGCTGAAAAGCTCGCTGACTCTGAAGGCGCTGCGCCGATCTTTGGCGCGTGCGGCCGCCGACCTGTGTGATCTTCCTTTGGCCGTTCTGGCGGCGCGGCAGGCCAATCGCAGCCCAGAGGAATTGCCCGAACACCTCTCTGACAAGCATCTTTTGGTGGTTTTGGATGGGCCAAACGGCCGCATAGGCGCCGCAACGCTTGATGCAGCTCTGGTCACCGCTCTGATTCAGAAACAAACAATCGGACAGGTGATGGGCAAAGCCCCGTCGGAGCGTCACTATACGCCGACCGACGCGGCAATGACGGCCGATTTTCTCGAAAGAGCCTTGAAAAAAGTGGTCCTGATGCTTGAGGGGCAGTCGGACCAATCGATCTTTTCCGGCTATCGTTTTGGCGCACAGGTGGAAGATGTGCGCAGTCTTGCGCTGGGGCTCGAGGCGGATGACTACCGGGTGTTGTCCCTGACCGTTGATCTGGCGATTGGCGCAATGCAGGGCGAGCTGACGCTTATTCTGCCTGAGCCGACGCCGGAAGAATTGGGACATGGGGGTGCAACCGGCCCCTCACTCGGGCGGAACATGGGGGCTATGCGAGCGGAGTTGTCCGCTGTCTTGTGCAAGATGCGGGTTCCGCTCAACGAATTCTCGGGTCTCAAGGTCGGAGATGTCCTGCCCCTGGATCAGGCATTTCTTTATGAGACTGACCTGCAGTCCGTCGGAGGCCAATCTATTGCCCAAGGGCGCCTTGGTCAGTTGAACGGCGCGCGGGCGGTTCGCCTAAATCAGCCGCGCACCAAATTGGTCAGCGACATGAATGTCGGTGAAATGGGCTTTTCGGATGGGGTCGGGGGTGAAGCCCTTTCGATGCCGGAAGATGATATGCCAACGATCGACCTTGGTATCGCGGCTGAGGATCTGCAGGACCCTCTGGACAGCACGCCGGGTGGCGGTCTGGGCGGCGACTTTGACACTGGCGGCCTGGGTGAGATGGGCGGCCTTGGCGGTGAGCTCGGTGGTGGCCTTGGTGGCGATCTCGGCGGTGATCTTGGGGCTGGTCTCGGTGGTGATCTCGGCGGCGACCTCGGTGGTGATTTGGAAGCTGACTTCAGCGCTGCCCTTGGTGGTGACCTTGGGGCGGAGCTCGGTGGGGGCCTTGATGATCTGCCTGCGCTTCCCGATGGAAACCTTGATGGTTTCGACCCGGATGATGCTGCAGCTGAAATCTCCAAGCTTGCAGGGCTTGGGTCCTGATTGGGCGCGCAAGTCTGCGCTGCATGCTTTGGCTAGATGGTCAAAGCACCCAACAACCCCAACATTGCTTTTCCGACATTTCTTGATGGCTACACAAAAAAAGACCCCGGACAGAAAGGCCGGGGTCTTTGGTTTTGTGAGTGGTGGTTGGAATTCAAAAGTATCGGTGGAAAAGCGTTTTAAGGATTGGCCGCAGCCTCAAGCGCGGGGCGCAGCCCGTCGAGCGCATAGCCTGCAGCAGCCGTCTTCGCGAGGACCTCGTCAGCACCCAGATCCTTGGCCTGGCCCAAGGCCCAAACAACGGATGAGCGGGTGCCAGAGGCGCAATAGGCCAGAACCTGCCCGTCCGCACCCTCATACAGCGCACGCTGCCGGGCGACGTTTTCTGGCGTCATGGTCTGATGCGTCAGCGGCAACTGCTCGAATTGCAGCCCTGCGGCTTCGGCGGCCTCACGGATGGCCGCAGCCTGGTGGCTGGGCGGCACTTCCTCGTCGGGGCGGTTGCAGATCACCAGCTTGAAACCGGCCTCTGCGATTGCGGGAATGTCTTCGACCGAAATCTGCGGCGAGACGGCGTAGCGGGGGGTAATGTCACGAGCTTGCATGGCAGTCCTTTACGCCTTTGCTGCGAGGCGGTCCAGTTGTGTGCCAACCGGGGCGGAAATCAACATGCCGGCTGACATGGCAGCCAGAAACAGAACGCCTGCCCAACCATTGTAGGTGAGGGAGGCAAGAGCCGGCCCCGGGCACAGACCTGCCAGCCCCCAGCCCATGCCGAACAGGACCGACCCCGTTACTAGCCGGTGGTCAAGTTCCGGGCGTGTGGTGGGGAATTCACCGCCGACCAAAGGCTGACGACCTCGGGTCAGGCGCCAGGCAAAGAACATGGGAATGACCGCACCGCCCATCACAAAGGCCAGAGTCGGGTCCCAGTTGCCAAAGACATCAAGCCAGCCCTGCACCTTGGTTGTGTCGGTCATGCCAGAGATGAACAATCCGCCGCCAAAGAGGCTGCCCGCGATAAGAGAAAGGATAAGACGCATCAGATCAGCCCCAGAACATGACGGAAAATGGCAAGCGTCAGGCCACCGGCCAGGATGTAAAAGACGGTGGCGACGATGCCGCGCAGGGAAAAGCGTGAGATGCCGCAGACGCCGTGACCCGATGTGCACCCATTGGCGATCCGGGTGCCGACGCCGACCAAGAGGCCCGCTGCGATGATCACCCAAACGTTGGTGGTCATATGAGTGTCAATCTCGACATTGTAGATCGGCCAGAGGATCAGTGGCGTTACGATGACGCCAACCAGAAAGGCAACCCGTTCCCAAAGGCTGTTCCAGCCGCTGCCATCGATCAGGCCTCCAAAAATGCCGCTTGCCCCCATGACGCGACCATTTCCCAAAAGGTAGACGGCACCGCCAAGGCCGATTGTTGCGCCCCCAACGAGGCCCCAGATCCAGTCTGTTTCCATGTTTCGCGTTTCCTTGATACGGGGCGCCGCTTTTTCTACGTGCTGGCGGCGCCGGGTCTGATTTCAATGCACGGCGCCCACCCCAATGAGCGCATTGCTTTTGTGACTAGATCTTGTTGACCGGGATCTTGAGGAAGACGTCCCCTTTTTCATCCGGTTCAGGCATCTGGCCAGCGCGCATGTTGACCTGCAGCGACGGCAGGATCAGACGTGGCATGCCGAGCGTTGCATCGCGCGCATCGCGCATGGAGACGAACTCTTCGATGCTTTTGCCCTGGCCGATGTGGATGTTCAGGGCTTTCTGCTCTCCGACAGTGGTCTCCCAGGCGTATTCGTCGCGGCCGGGCGCCTTGTAATCGTGGCCGACAAAGATGCGGGTATCATCCGGCAAGGCGAGGATCTTCTGGATCGACTGGAACAGCGTTTCGGAGGAGCCGCCGGGAAAGTCGCAGCGCGCGGTGCCGAAATCGGGCATGAACAACGTGTCGCCCACAAAGGCCGCGTCGCCAATCACGTAGGTCAGGCAGGCAGGCGTATGGCCGGGCGTATGCAGCACCTCGCCGCGCAACTGGCCGATCATGAAGCGGTCACCTTCCTTGAACAGTTGGTCGAACTGGCTACCATCGCGCTGGAATTCGGTACCTTCGTTAAAGACCTTTCCAAAGGTATCCTGAACAATGGTGATGTTCTCGCCGATGCCGATCTTGCCGCCCAGACGCTCTTGCAGATAGGGCGCCGCTGACAGGTGGTCTGCATGAACGTGGCTTTCAAGAATCCATTCGGTCTTGAGCCCCTCGGATTCGACCCAGGCGATGATTTCATCGGCAGAACTGGTGTCGGTCCGGCCAGATGCGTGATCAAAATCCAGAACCGAATCGATAATGGCGCAGGCGCTGCCGTTTGGATCGCGGACAACATAGGAAACGGTGTTCGTGGCTTCGTCGAAGAAGGCTTTGACGATTGGATTCATGTTGGGACACTCCCTTGGGTTTCTCTATACATATGTTAAAAGCTGAATGTGTTTCAACCCTTGTCGCGGCAGTCTTGTTGATTTTTGTGCAAACTGGGCAAAGCGGCCTTCGAAGACTAGCAGGTGGACTGCTGTGTGCAGGCCCTAAATCTGCCCAGCGGCAGAGGATTTTGCCTGCGTGTTAAGCAAAAGCTTCGGAAAAAACGTCCTCAATACGCACATCTGGCGGCTTGGCTTTGGCAAGCGCTTTATTTCTGTTTCATTTCCTTGGCAGACTGGTCTCGCTCAAGGGAGGAGTGAGAATGACGAGTACGAACCTTACGGAAATGGCGTTGCGGCTGGAAAAAGAAATTCGCGGCGCTTCTGGAGCAACGCGGGCAAAGCGCATCGATGAATTCCTGTCGATCATGTCACGCCTGCGCCGCAACGGCGCGGTGATTTCCGCACAGCTCCGCAGAATGGAATATGCAATGGTCGAAGAAACGACCGAGGACCGGTTCGACAATATGCCAGTCTGAGGAAAAGCCTTTTGCGCGTGGCCGCGCGGCGTGGCCACGCTATTTCGGCTTAGGCGATTTTGTTCAGGGTCAGGGTACGACTGACAGGGTCAGGACAAAAAGATGCCGACCATCACCAGCATCAGCCCGATCACAGAGAGAAACAGAGCCCCCAGATTGTAGGGCAATACCGACTGCACCACCGCCCGCAGCGCGTCGTCGTCCAGCTTCTGGCGACGCGCCTTTGCGACGCGCAGTATGCACCAGACCAGCCCAAGAAGTCCGGCAACGGAAAGGGTCGCACCGACCCAGACAAGGATTTCGAACATGCCGGTCTCCCGCTGTTGACTGTCGCTGCGCCTAAAGGATCGTTCTCAAGGATGCAAGGGGGCGCCGCCGGTTGGCCATGCGCAAATGAACGCCTTTCGACCGGCGCTTCGCTTTCCCGGCTTGCAGTGATCTGACGGGACCGCTATCCCCTTTCATCGACTGTTTTGACATGCCTTGCTGACGGAGCCGGAAATGGATCTGACCGAAGACGAAAAAAGCGAAAACTACCGTGTGACCGCCGGAGAGCTGCGCCAGTTCATTGAGCGGTTCGAACGTCTGGACGCCGAGAAGAAAGACATCGCCGACCAACAGAAAGAGGTGATGGCTGAGGCCAAAGCCCGCGGCTATGACACCAAGGTCATGCGCAAGGTGATTGCACTGCGCAAGCGCGACAAAGACGACATCGCCGAGGAAGAGGCGGTTCTGGACATGTACAAGGAAGCGCTTGGCATGTGAGCTGCCACTGGCCGCCCCTGTTGAAGGAAAAGCGCCGTTTCCCAAGGCCGGGATGCGGCGTTTTTTGATGCGGTTTGTGCCGGGGAGAGGTGCATCGGGTGAAGGCTTAAATCTTTATGTATGAAATTTTAAGCTTGAAGTATTTATCGCCGTATTGAATATTGACCTCAACAGGTGCATTCCGACCGGATAAGGAGACAAACCATGCCAGCAATCAACGTGCATCCCGAAGGCTGGAAGCCGGCCAAGGGCTATGCCAATGGCATGGTCGCCGAAGGCAAGCTGCTTTTTGTCGGTGGTCAGATCGGCTGGACGGCAGATCAGGTTTTCGAGGTGCATGACTTTATCGGTCAGATGAGCCAGGCTCTGCGTAACATTCTGGATGTGGTCCAGGCGGCTGGAGGGCAGGCGAGCGATATCACGCGTCTCACCTGGTATGTGACCGACAAGGCCGAATACCTTGCCCATCAGGCTGAGGTGGGTAAGGCCTACCGCGATGTCATGGGCTATCATTTCCCCGCAATGACCATGGTTGTTGTGTCTGCATTGGTCGAGGATGAGGCCAAGGTCGAGATCGAAGCCACTGCGGTTCTTCCCAAGTAATCTAATGGAATAGGTGTTTCCGCACACTACCTGGTGAAAGCGGTTGGAAATCTGAACTGGGTGCCCCATGTCTGAACCTATCAGATGGAGGGCCACTCATGCGGATCAATGCTGATTTCACCAAACGTGCCGCTGTGCATTTTGACGACACCCCCTGGGTGCCCAGCCCCGCCGCCGGGGTGGAGCGCAAGATGCTGGACCGGATCGGAGAGGAGGTCGCTCGCGCGACGACAATCGTACGTTTCGCGGCGGGGTCTGCTTTCAAGGCGCACACCCACGATGGCGGAGAGGAATACATCGTTCTGGATGGCGTCTTTCAGGATGAGGATGGCGATTTCCCTGTCGGCTCCTACGTGCGCAACCCGCCGACCTCCAGCCACACGCCAGCGGCGCAGGACGGCGCGACGATCCTTGTGAAACTGCATCAGTTCGACCCGGCTGATCGTCAAACCGTGAAAATAGACACAAATGGGCATGCCGGGCTGCCCCTGTTTCGGGACGCGCGCGAAGACGTGCGCCTGGTGACATGGGCGCCAGGCGAAAACGTTTCATTCGAGGCTGAGGGCGGCGCTGAGATCTTTGTTCTGGAAGGTGGGTTTTTCGAAGAGGGCGAGGACTTTTCCCGCTGGGATTGGTTGCGCCTGCCTCCTGGGGCTCATTTTGAGGCAAAAGCTGGCCCCGATGGCGCGCGCATCTGGATGAAAATTGGGCACCTTACCGAAATGCTGAATTTCTAGGCGTCCGGCATTCTGCTGGAAAAACAGAGTTTTGTCGGCCGTTCCTTTGGGGTGGCCGATTTTTTTTGTCGATCCAAAAATTTTACCAGTTGATAAAAAAACAATCTGTGGCAGTCTGAGTCGCAGAAAAAGAACAGTCAGGGAGACACCCAATGGCGACCAGCCATCAGGCATCCGGCATCCAGGCGGGACGTTTGTCCGCCCCCGAGATCGCCGAGAATTTCGGGGATCTGCATGCCCCTTACGATCAGCATGAGGCCGCTGTGGCCGCAGATCGTTGCTACTTCTGCTATGATGCGCCGTGCATGACGGCCTGTCCGACCTCGATCGACATCCCGCAGTTCATCCGCGAGATTCAGGCGGGGCACCCGGTGTCGGCAGCCAAGACGATCCTTGAGCAGAACATCCTGGGTGGCATGTGCGCTCGCGTCTGCCCGACCGAGACCCTGTGCGAAGAGGTTTGCGTGCGCGAAACCGCAGAAGGTAAGCCGGTCGAGATTGGCCGTTTGCAGCGCTATGCGACCGATACGCTGATGGCCAAGGGCGTTCACCCCTTCACCCGCGCCGAAGGCACAGGCAAGCGCGTGGCTGTTGTGGGCGCCGGTCCCGCAGGCCTGTCCGCAGCGCACCGTCTGGCGATGCTGGGTCACGATGTTGTGGTTTTCGACAGTAAGGAAAAGGCTGGCGGTCTCAACGAATTTGGCATTGCCGCCTACAAATCCACCAATGATTTTGCCGCGCGCGAAGTTGAGTGGCTGCTGCAAATCGGTGGCATTTCAATGGAGTACGGCAAGAAGCTCGGGGCTGAGCTGTCGCTTGATGCACTGAACGGCGCGTTTGATGCGGTCTTCCTGTCCATCGGTCTGGGCGGTGTCAACGCGCTGCGCAGCGAAGGTGAAGACAAGGACGGCGTGCGTGATGCGGTGGACTTCATCGCCGACCTGCGCCAGGCCGAGGATCTGACCGCGCTGCCCGTTGGGCGCAACGTTGTCGTGATCGGCGGCGGTATGACCGCAGTGGATGCAGCAGTGCAATCCAAGCTGCTTGGCGCTGAGAATGTCACCATCGCCTATCGCCGTGGTCGCGAGGCCATGGGCGCCAGCCGGTTCGAGCAGGATCTGGCGGCCTCCAAAGGCGTCAAGCTGATGTTCAACGTGATGCCCAAGGCGATCCACGGCAATGGCGCCGCAGCCGAGATCGAGTTGGAGTATACCGAGATCAAGGACGGTCGCGTGGCCGGAACCGGCGAAACCGTGCGGCTGACTGCAGATCAGGTCTTCAAGGCAATTGGTCAAACCTTGGAAGGCCAGCCCGACGGGCTGGAGATCGAGGGCGGCAAGATCAAGGTTTCCGAGACCGGGCGCACCTCGGTTGCTGGTGTCTGGGCCGGGGGCGACTGTGCCTCGGGGGGCGAGGACCTGACCGTGACCGCCGTGGCCGAGGGCCGCGATGCCGCAATGGACATTCATTCCAGCCTGATGGGCTAAGCCAGCCCGCTGTCCCAATTTGGGACAGTAGGCGAGCATGAAAAGGAACAGATAAATGGCTGATCTGACAACTGAATTTCTGGGGATCAAATCTCCGAACCCGTTCTGGCTGGCGTCGGCGCCGCCCACGGACAAAGAATACAACGTGCGCCGCGCCTTTGAGGCCGGTTGGGGCGGTGTGGTCTGGAAGACGCTTGGCTCTGAAGGGCCGCCCGTCGTCAACGTCAACGGGCCGCGTTACGGCGCGATCTGGGGCGCGGACCGCCGCCTGCTGGGCCTCAACAACATTGAGCTAATCACCGACCGCAGCCTTGAGACCAACCTTGAGGAAATCACCCGCGTCAAGAAGGACTACCCGGATCGCGCCGTGATCGTGTCGATCATGGTGCCCTGCGAGGAAGAAGCCTGGAAGGCGATCCTGCCCAAGGTGGAAGCCACCGGCGCCGACGGGATCGAGCTGAACTTTGGCTGCCCGCACGGCATGGCTGAACGCGGCATGGGCTCCGCCGTAGGACAGGTGCCCGAATACATCCAGATGGTCACGGAGTGGTGCAAGAAATACTATTCCAAACCCGTGATCGTGAAGCTGACACCCAACATCACCGATGTGCGCTTCCCGGCGCGTGCGGCCAAGGCGGGTGGCGGCGATGCGGTCAGCCTGATCAACACCATCAACTCCATCGTTTCGGTCGATCTCGACAATATGGCGCCAGAGCCCACCATCGGCGGTAAGGGCACCCATGGCGGATACTGTGGCCCGGCGGTGAAGCCGATTGCCATGAACATGGTGGCTGAAATCGCCCGCGATCCGCAGACCCACGGTCTGCCGATTTCGGCCATCGGCGGTGTCACCACCTGGAAAGATGCAGCCGAATTCATGGCGCTGGGTGCGGGCAATGTGCAGGTCTGCACCGCCGCGATGACCTATGGTTTCAACGTGGTGAAAGAGATGATCTCGGGCCTGTCCAACTGGATGGATGAAAAGGGCTACACCTCGACCCAGGACTTCATCGGTATGGCGGTTCCCAATGTGACCGACTGGCAGTATCTGGATCTCAACTACGTCGCCAAGGCCAAGATCAGCCAGGACGACTGCATCAAATGCGGGCGCTGCTATGCGGCCTGCGAGGACACCTCGCACCAGGCCATCGCCATGAGCGAGGACCGCACATTCACCGTGAAAGATGAGGAATGCGTGGCCTGTAACCTTTGCGTCAACGTCTGCCCGGTTGAAGGCTGCATCACCATGGAAGAAGTTCCGGCGGGGCAGATCGATCTGCGCACCGGCAAGGTGGTCTCGGATCAGTATGCCAACTGGACGACGCATCCGAACAACCCATCAGCCACCGCTGCTGAGTAAGCTTCGCTTTGTAAGTGATTAACAAAAAGTAAAAAGGCGCCTCTGATCGGGCGCCCTTTTTTGTCTTGTGTTTCGAGCTCAAGCAGGGGTCAGCATCCGTCGATAGAAGGTGTCAAGAAACGCGGGCGCCGCGTCAAACGGGTCTTCCTTCCCCATCAGGGTCCGTACCTGAACATCGAAATCCGCATAGTGCTGGGTCAGGGACCAGATCGAGAATATCAGGTGCTTGGGGTGGCTTGGCTTGAGTTTTCCGGCGCTCATCCAGCCGTCGATGACGGTGGCTTTCTCTTCGACCAGATCTTTCAGATCTGTCGACAGCGCTTCCAACATGCGCGGTGCGCCTTGCACGATTTCATTGGCAAACAGGCGGCTTTCGCGGGGGAAATCCTGGCTCATTTGCAGCTTGCGTTGAACGTAGGCGAGCATTTCTTCCAGTGGCTCGCCGTCGGGATCAAGGGCGCGCAAAGGATCCAGCCAGGTATCCAGAAGTTCGGACAAAAGAGCGGTGAAAATCGCCTCTTTGGACGGAAAATAATAAAGCAGGTTTGGCTTTGACAGGCCTGCTTCAGTGGCGATCTGGTCCACGGTCGCACCACGAAACCCATGCGCGGAAAACACTTCCAGAGCGGCCTCCAGAATGGCGGCGCGATTCTTTTTCTGGATGCGAGTCGGGGATCTGTCCTTGGGCATGGGAGCGTTTTTCGTCCTTGACTGTCTTGGCATTCGCAGAACGCCTGTATTTCACACATTTCACCTGTAAACCAAGCGTTTTCCCAGTCTCCGTGTCGCAATTTCTTGACTGACTGTACCCGCATGGTAGCTTGACTTTGACCAGTTGGTCAAATCCGACGCCGCAAAACAAATCGTGAATGGCGGGCGGGTTTGGGTCAACGCTTCAAAGCCACCAATAGGGCGCAAAGCCAAAAATAGCCTGCAATATGTGCGGGATGAACAGGAAGGAAGCTGCGATGACGTCGCTTGGACAGAACTTGAAGATCAATGGCGATCGGCTGTGGGACAGTCTGATGGATATGGCCAAGATCGGCCCCGGTGTTGCGGGCGGCAACAATCGCCAGACCTTGACCGATGAAGATGCCGAGGGGCGCGCCCTGTTCCAGAAATGGTGCGAGGATGCGGGCTGCACCATGGGTCTTGATCAGATGGGCAATATGTTCGCGCGGCGGGAGGGCACAGATCCCGATGCGCTGCCGGTCTATGTGGGCTCGCACCTTGATACCCAGCCCACGGGCGGCAAGTATGACGGTATTCTCGGGGTTCTGGGTGGTCTTGAATTAATTCGTTCGCTCAACGACATGAATATCAAGACAAAACACCCCATCGTGGTGACCAACTTCACCAATGAGGAGGGCACACGTTATGCGCCCGCCATGCTGTCATCGGGGGTGTTCGCGGGTATTCACACACAAGAATGGGCCTATGATCGCACCGATGCCGAGGGCAAGAAATTCGGCGACGAGCTGAAGCGGATCGGCTGGCGCGGCGACGAAGAGGTCGGAGCTCGCAAGATGCATGCCTTTTTTGAGCTGCACATCGAGCAGGGCCCGATCCTGGAAGCTGAAGGTAAAGACATTGGTGTCGTGACCCACGGTCAGGGCCTCAGCTGGACGCAAGTGACGATCACCGGCAAAGACGCACACACAGGGTCGACGCCGATGCCCATGCGCCGCAATGCTGGCCTTGCAATGGCGCGCATTCTGGATGCGGTGGATGAAATCGCTTGGTCGCACGCGCCGCATGCTGTCGGCGCGGCGGGGCATATCGATGTCTACCCGAACTCTCGCAACGTGATCCCCGGCAAGGTTGTCTTCACTGTCGATTTCCGCAGCCCCGAGCTGGAGGTGATCGAAGACATGGAAAACCGTCTGCGCGAAAAGGGCCAAGAGATCGCCGATGCCATGGGTGTTGAGATCGCGTTCGAAAAGGTCGGCGGGTTCGATCCGGTGAAATTCGACGATGCCTGCGTCACAGCCGTGCGCAGTGCAGCCGAGCGTCTTGGCTATTCTCATCTCGACATCATTTCTGGTGCAGGCCATGATGCGTGCTGGATCAACCGCGTGGCACCGACCGCAATGGTCATGTGCCCCTGTGTCGACGGGTTAAGCCACAATGAAGCCGAAGAGATCAGCAAGGAATGGGCCGAAGCCGGGGGAAATGTCCTGTTCCACGCCGTCGTCGAAACTGCTGAAATCGTTGAGTAACGCGGTGACACTGGTGCCAATGCAGCGGGCCGCGATCCGGTGATCGAAGAAGGCCTCTCCATCCCCGATCGGATTACCCATCTGATCGAGACGGAGATGGTCGAGTTCAATGTCGCCAGCGAGGCCGCGCTTGCAACCCTCTACGCCTTTCGCGCGGCCTTGTGCGAGCCGGAGGTCGTCACCGTGAATTTCTCAGGCGGGCTGACGCAGGAATGCTGGGCCGTCACGCGGGCAAACGGCGACTACCGGGTCATCTTTCTACCGCTGGCGGGGTATTTCTCGCTCTGTGTGGAATCCGTCTTCGGGCCGCTGGATATCGGCGTACATGGACATGCAATCGGCTGTTTCAGCTCTGTCTGAGATAGGTCGAAACAAAAGAAAACAGGGAGTTATAAGACATGAGTAAAGTCATCAGGAACGGCACGATCGTGACCGCTGATCTCACCTACAAGGCGGACGTTCTGATCGAAGGCGGCGTCATCACCGAGATCGGCGCGAACCTCAAAGGGGATGAGGAGCTGGACGCAACCGGCTGCTACGTGATGCCGGGCGGGATCGATCCGCATACCCACCTCGAGATGCCTTTCATGGGCACCTATTCGTCTGATGACTTTGAAAGCGGCACCCGCGCGGGCCTTGCCGGCGGCACCACTATGGTTGTCGATTTTGCTCTGCCGAATCCGGGCGAAAGCCTGTTGGACGCGCTGAAACGCTGGGACAATAAATCCACCCGCGCCAACTGCGACTACTCCTTCCACATGGCGGTCACCTGGTGGGGCGAGCAGGTCTTTGACGATATGAAGACCGTGATCGAAACCCGCGGCATCAACACATTCAAGCACTTCATGGCCTACAAAGGCGCTTTGATGGTCAACGATGATGAGCTGTACGCGAGCTTCCAGCGTCTGGCGGAACTGGGCGGCATTGCCATGGTGCACGCCGAAAACGGCGATGTGGTGGCCGAGCTCAGCGCGAAACTTCTGGCCGAGGGCAACACCGGCCCCGAGGCGCACGCCTATTCCCGCCCGCCGCAGGTGGAGGGCGAGGCGACCAACCGCGCCATCATGATCGCCGATATGGCAGGGGTTCCGCTTTATGTGGTGCATACGTCATGTGAGGAAAGCCACGAGGCGATCCGCCGTGCCCGCATGCAGGGCAAGCGGGTTTGGGGCGAGCCGCTGATCCAGCACCTTACCTTAGATGAAAGCGAATACTTCAATCAGGATTGGGACCATGCTGCGCGCCGGGTGATGTCGCCGCCTTTCCGCAACAAGCAGCACCAAAACAGCCTGTGGAATGGTCTGCAGTCCGGGTCCTTGTCGGTTGTGGCGACGGACCACTGTGCCTTCTCGACCGAACAGAAACGCTATGGCGTGGGTGATTTCACCAAGATCCCGAACGGCACCGGCGGCCTTGAAGACCGTATGCCGATGCTCTGGACTCATGGTGTGGAAACGGGTCGCCTGACCCCCAATGAATTCGTCGCTGTCACCTCAACAAACATCGCCAAGATCCTGAATTGCTATCCGAAAAAGGGTGCGGTTCTGGTGGGCGCCGATGCCGACCTCGTGGTCTGGGATCCTGAAAAGAGCAAGACCATTTCCGCATCTTCGCAGCAGTCCGCCATCGACTACAACGTCTTTGAAGGGCATGAGGTCAAAGGCCTGCCGCGCTTTACCCTGACACGCGGCCATGTGGCGGTGCATGATGGTGAGATCCGCACCCAGGAGGGCCATGGTAAGTTCGTCGAGCGTGAGGCAAACACCACCGTGAACAAGGCGCTTTCGACCTGGAAAGAACTGACCGCCCCCCGCCCGGTTGAGCGGACCGGCATTCCGGCAACCGGCGTTTAATCTGGCGATCATCCGAAGGCGGGCCGCCCATGCGGCGGGCCGTCCTTCGTCCGACTAAGGCAATGACATGACAAATGAAACGACACCCCAGGCCAGTTCTCCCCAGGCCGTCGTAGAAGCGCGCGATCTGAACCTCGTGTTCGAGACCAACGATGGTCCGGTGCAGGCGCTGAAGGATGTGAACCTCACCATCAACAAGGGCGATTTCGTCAGCTTCATCGGCCCCTCGGGCTGCGGCAAGACGACCTTTTTGCGGGTGATGGCGGCGCTGGAACACCCGACCAGCGGCTCCATCACCGTGAACGGCATGACCCCGGATGAGGCGCGCCAGAAACGGGCCTATGGCTATGTGTTTCAGGCGGCGGGTCTGTACCCGTGGCGCACCATTGCCAAGAACATCAAGCTGCCTCTTGAGATCATGGGCTATTCCAAGGAAGAGCAGGATAAGCGCGTCGCGCAGGTTCTTGATCTCGTTGAGCTTTCCGGTTTTGGCGGCAAGTACCCCTGGCAGCTGTCGGGCGGTATGCAGCAACGGGCCAGCATTGCCCGCGCGCTGGCATTCGATGCCGATATCCTGCTGATGGATGAACCCTTTGGGGCGCTGGATGAGATCGTGCGCGATCATCTGAACGAGCAGCTCCTCAAGCTCTGGGCACGTACTGACAAGACCATCGGTTTTGTCACTCACTCGATCCCTGAGGCGGTGTATCTTTCGACCAAGATCGTTGTGATGTCGCCGCGCCCGGGCCGGATTACGGATGTGATCGAAAGCACCCTGCCAAAGGAACGCCCGCTCGATATCCGCGACAGTCAGGAGTTCATCGACATCGCGCACCGGGTGCGCGAGGGGCTGCGCGCGGGGCATAGCGATGACTGATCCACACCGTAGAACCTGTCAAACCGGAGGGGTGACATCCGTGCACCCCGTGTGCACCCCCGGTGCACCGCTTGGCTGTCTGATCGGGAGGGGCATGTCATGAAGAACATTCTCGCCGTTCTTACCGTTGTCGCCGCCATCATCGCCTTCTGGTATGCCGCCTGCGTTCCGATGAACATCAAGGGCGTTCTGGACCAGGCCGAGCGGGCAGGGACCGAAGTCAGCCCTGCCACCGCCAAAGAGCGACGCGATATGGGAACCTTTGGTCTGGTGGCCTCGAACACCTTTGCCATCGCCGACACTTGGGCGCAGGATCGCCCGCGTCTGCCCGCACCGCATCAGGTCGCGGTGGAGCTGTGGAAGACCACGGTAGAGAAGAAGATCACCTCCAAACGCAGCCTGATCTATCACGGGCAGGTGACGCTCTCCGCGACGCTGCTTGGTTTTGCCATCGGCACCGGGCTCGGCATCCTGCTGGCCGTGGGGATCGTGCATTCCAAGGTGATGGATATGTCGGTGATGCCCTGGGCCATCGTCAGCCAGACCATCCCGATCATCGCGCTGGCGCCGATGATCATCGTGGTGCTGTATTCCATCGGGGTGCAGGGGATCCTGCCCAAGGCGATCATCTCGGCCTATCTCAGCTTTTTCCCGGTTGTTGTGGGCATGGTGAAAGGGCTGCGCAGCCCGGACCACATGCAGCTGGATCTTTTGAAGACCTATAACGCCTCAACCGCGCAAGGGTTCTGGAAGCTGCGGCTGCCGTCCTCGCTGCCCTACCTTTTTGCCTCTCTCAAGATCGGCATCGCCGCGTCCTTGGTGGGGGCCATCGTGGGTGAGCTGCCAACCGGCGCGGTTGCGGGGCTTGGCGCGCGCCTTCTGGCGGGCAGCTACTACGGGCAGACGGTTCAGATCTGGTCGGCTCTGTTCGCAGCGGCCATCCTGGCGGCGCTACTGGTGGCGCTGCTCGGCCTCATCGAACGTCTGGTTCTCAAACGCATGGGGATGAGCGCATGATTGAAGTTGCTATTGCCGCTCTGGTCTGGTTGGGCGGCTGGTGGATCAACAGCCGCCTGGCAAACAGCCCTGCAGCCAAGACACGGGCCGTGAAACTGCTGGTTCCGCTTATCTTTGGCGTCACCATCCTGATTGTATGGGAGCTTTTGGTGCGGGGGCTTGAGGTCTCCATGGTGATCCTGCCTGCACCCACGGTGATTGCCGAACGGTTTGCCACCTCGCTGCCAATCCTGTGGCAGGACTTTGCACAGACCTTTATCAAGGGCGCGCTGTCTGGCTACATCATGGGCTGCGTGGCGGCGCTGGCCATGGCGGTTGCCGTGGACCGCAGTGATTTCCTGCGCCGGGGCCTTTTGCCGGTGGGCAATTTCGTGGCGGCCCTGCCCATTGTCGGCACTGCGCCCATTCTGGTGATGTGGTTCGGGTTTGACTGGCAGTCCAAGGCGGCCGTTGTCGTGGTCATGGTGTTCTTTCCGATGCTGGTGAACACGGTTGCCGGCCTCAGCGAGACCTCGGCCATGCAGCGCGACCTGATGCGCACCTATGCAGCCAGCTATTGGCAGAGCTTTTTCAAGCTGCGCCTGCCTGCGGCCCTGCCGTTCATCTTCAATGGCCTCAAGATCTCGACCACCCTTGCTCTGGTTGGCGCGATCGTGGCGGAGTTCTTTGGCTCGCCCACCGTGGGCATGGGCTTTCGGATCTCGACCAGCGTTGGTCAGCTGGCGCTGGACATGGTCTGGGCTGAGATTCTGGTCGCGGCATTGGCGGGGTCGGCCTTTTATGGCGTGATCGCTCTGATCGAGAAATCACTGACCTTCTGGCATCCTTCGCAGCGGGGATGACGCCAGATTTCCACCATCCCGGGGCGCCTCGGGGTGGTGGTTTTTGCCCGCTTTCCGCCCTTGGTTGATTGGCAAAATCCTCCCGGATACCATGGGCGCAGAGCGGTGCTTAATCCTTGCGCGCCGGGCAGAATGCCACGGTTTGATTTGGTAAAAAAACTTTGAACAAATGGTCAAATTCGCGCAAGCTGCAACCATAACCAACAGGGAGAACCTACCAATGAAACACATTCTGACAGCCGCCGCGCTGGCCCTTGGTGCCGCCGGAGCCGCTCAGGCAGCAGACGACGTCAAGCTGCAATTGAAATGGGTGACACAGGCACAGTTCGCTGGCTACTACGTGGCGCTCGACAAGGGCTTTTACGAAGAAGAAGATCTGAACGTCACCATCCTGCCCGGTGGCCCTGACATTGCTCCGACCCAGGTGATCGCAGGTGGCGGCGCCGATGTGACCGTCGAGTGGATGCCGGCCGCACTGGCCGCGCGTGAAAAAGGCCTGCCGCTGGTCAATATCGCACAGCCGTTCAAATCCTCGGGCATGATGCTGACCTGCTGGAAAGACACCGGCATTGCCGAGCCCAAGGACCTTGCCGACCGCACTCTGGGTGTGTGGTTCTTCGGCAATGAATTCCCCTTCATGAGCTGGATGAGCAAGCTGGGCATTTCCACCGAAGGCAAAGGTGAGATGGGCGTCGAGGTCCTCAAGCAGGGCTTCAACGTGGATCCGCTGCTGCAGCGTCAGGCGGACTGTATCTCAACCATGACCTACAACGAATACTGGCAGGTTCTGGATGCGGGCGTCGCCGCGGATGAGTTGGTGACCTTCAAGTATGAAGACCAGGGCGTTGCGACGCTGGAAGACGGTCTCTACGTGCTGGAAGACAAGCTGAGCGATGCCGCCTTTGCCGACAAGATGGAGCGTTTCGTGCGCGCCTCGATGAAGGGCTGGAAATACGCCGAAGCCAACCCGGATGAAGCGGCGGAGATCGTTCTGGACAATGACGCCTCGGGCGCCCAGACCGAAGAGCACCAGAAACGCATGATGAGTGAGATCGCCAAGCTGACCGCAGGCAGCAATGGCGCACTGGATGTGGCCGACTATGAGCGCACCGTTGCCACCCTGCTGGCAGGCGGCTCTTCGCCGGTGATCACCAAGGCCCCGCAAGGCGCCTGGACCCACGCCATCACCGATGCAGCGCTGAAGTAAGCCAGTCGGGAACCTACGCTATGGCCCGTCCCTGTTCCTTCAGGGGCGGGCCGTCTTGTTTTTCAAAAGCAGGATCAGGGCTGCTTCAGAAAACCGCCGTACATCCCCTGTTTGAAGATCAGCCCCTTGCCGGGGCGGGTGGCAAAACGTTGCACTTCGCCAAGGATGATCGTGTGATCTCCGGCTGGATGCGTGGCATGGGCCTTGCAGTCAAACCGGGCCAGCACACCCTCCAGATGCGGGATATCACCTGCGCCGGGTTGCCATGAGACGGCGTCGAAATCATCGCCGCTGCGAGCAAAGTGGATGGCCAGTTCCAGCTGGTCCTCGCCCATGACGTGGATGGAATAGCGTTCTGCCGACACAAAGGCATCATGGCGCAGCGAGGCCCGCGCCGGGCACCACATCAACAAAGGCGGATCCATCGAGACGGAGGAGAAGCTGTTGGCGGTAAAGGCCAGCGGCCCATTGTCAGTCTGAGTGGTGATCACGGTGACGCCGGTTGCGAAACAGCCCAAGGCATCGCGAAAGGCCCGCTGCGTTTCGGGTCCCGGGGTCAAGGTGGTCTCTGGCATGCTGCGGGCCCTTTGTCTGAGTGGTTCGTCAGATCTAGGCCCCGACCTGCCACGGGCCAGTTTATTTGTCCACCGGGTTCAGATCTTCCAACAGCCGACCATGGGAACGGGTTTGGTCTATGACCTCGGCCAGGGACTTGAAACCGCGCGCCTCCAGCATGGGCAGCATCTTGCACAGAACCTCTGCTGTGGCGCGGGCATCGCCCAGGGCGGTGTGGCGCAGCGCGGTGGGGATGGTCACATCAAGCCGCTCGCACAGCGCATCCAGCGTATGGGGCACCGAGGCGCCGAACAGAACCGCGCTCAAAAGCACAGTGTCCAGCACTGGGTGGTCCCAGGTGAGGTCCAGCCGTTTTGCCTCGCGGCGCAAAAAGGCCATGTCGAAGGGCGCGTTATGGGCGACGATCACTGCATCCCTGCAAAAATGGTGAAAGCTCCGCGACACTTCTGCGATGTCGGGTGCCCCTTGCACCATGGTATCGGTGATCCCATGCACCTTGGTTGATGCAGCCGGGATCGGTACGCCGGGATCGACAATGACATTCAGCGCCTCACCCTCGACGATCCGGCCCCGCAGAACGCGCAGCGCGCCCAGCTGCACCACGTGATCCTTGTGCGGCAAAAGCCCTGTGGTTTCTGTGTCAAAGACGGCAAAGGTCAGATCGGACAGGCACCGGTCCTCGATCTGGCGGGCGACAGGGTTTAGGAGGCCAAAATCATAGACCAAAGGGCGCGCCGCCTCGGGCGAGATATCCGCCTCAGCGCTGTCAAAGATCACCACATAACCAGGCGCATTGCCAAGCGGCTTGAGGCGCAGCCCGTAGGTTTGCCGCCCGTCGCTTCCGGCGATGCGAGCGCTGACTTCCTTCCCGGAGCGGATCATTTTCCCATGGGCACTCCCCAGCGCTTGCGCCTCTAGGTAATCGCCAAGATCAGCACCAAGGCGCGCGGGCGCGATCTGAGACAGGACCGCTGCGGCCTGCGCATCGTACAGAACGATCCGGTGATCGGGGCCGACCATGACGGTGGCGACCGGCACCTCGGACAGAAGGGTGGTCAGACGCGCTTTTTCTGCCTCAAGACGGGCCGTTTCGCGGGCGATAGCCTCGGCGGTACTCAGGTTTGCCTCTCCGAGCTTCCCCACAAGGCTGGAGGCGGCCGGGGCCAGATCGCCAAGATAGCGCGCGGCCTGCTGGTCAAGATCCGAGGTCACCCCGCCATGGGCGCGGGCGCGCAGACCTGCAGCCAGCCGCTCGATCGGCTTTGCGACGTTTTCATCGAACAGAAGCCAGATCCCGGCGGTGATGCCAAAGATGCCAAAAAGGCTGAGCGTCCCTGCAAAGACAAACCCATCCAGCAGGGTCGGATCATTGCTCCGCGCATATCCGATCCACAGCGCCGCACCGACAATGCCGATAGAGGCGACTGCGATCAGGCAAAAGAACAGAAAGATCCGCAGGCGAAGGCTAAGATGTTTCGGCATCAGAGCGCTCCGCAGAAGGTGCCCAGCAGGCCGTCATCTTTGGGGGGGGAGACCCAATCAAGTGCGCTGTCATCCCCCGCTACCATCCCTGCGTCGCTGTCAACAACGGCGCGCCGCCATCTTGCACAATCAAAACGCACGGCAAGGCTGCTGACCGGCGCCCAGCGGCCAAAGAAATAGACCTCTGTCAGGTAGTGGCCGGGCAGGTCAGGATGGGTCTTTGCGCTCCCGGTATCAATGGCTGCAAAGCGTTCGACAAAAGGCACCGCATAGGTCCAGGGGCGATAGAGGCTTTTGTTCCGGCTTGTTTCTGCCACCACGACACCATCCGGCAACGCGGCGCGGGTGCGTTCGTACCAGCCGTATTCCGAGGCAATGGTGACGCCGATCATGGCAAGACCGGCTGCCACCGGCGCCAGCCATTTCGGCAGCCGCCCGCCGCTGGCAAGGCCGACCAGCATCACAACGCCCGCCACGGCAAAGCCTGCAAATATGGTGGCGATCAGTTCCAGAAACATCTCGTGATCCTTTTATCGTACCAAGAGCTTAGCCCAGCATTCCTTTTCCATGACCTAGCGCCGATTGCATTGTTTTTACCACAACAAAGGCATCGCGCAGATGACTTCGCTCAAAGTCGGATAGATCAGAAGGCGCAAGGAAATTGTCCGGTGCCGCGCCTTTGCGAATCTGGTCGGCCTGATGTTGAAGGCGGGTCTGGGCGATCAGATCATAGGCATCCATCAGATCCCGCGCACCCGAAGGGCTGAGCACGGATGTCTCTGCCGCGGCCTCTAGCCGGGCGCGGGTGTTACATGGGGCAAGCCGCGCCTGCAGCGCATAGATCCGTCCCAGATCCACCACCGGCACCACGCCGTTGTGTTTCAGATCCAGCGTGTTGCGATGCTCGCCTGATCGGATGGTTGCAATACCGCGCAGGAGCCCCAGTGGCGGGGTGTGTTTCAGCGAATTCGAAATCATATGGGCGACAAAGATCGAATTGGCGCTGGCGGCCTCCAGCACCTCTTCCTGAAGCCCGGTGAACAAGGCTGTGGTGCCGCCGATGGGACGCAGGTCGAACATCACCGAGGCCAGCATCTGCGCCATGGGATCGGGTGTCTTGATCCAGCCCGCGAAATACTGCCGCCAGACGCGCATGGGCTGGCGCCAGCGCGGATTGCTCGCCATCATGTCGCCGGGGCAATAGACATAGCCACAGGTGTTGAGCCCGTCGCAGACAAACTGGGCGAGGGCTTCGAAATAGGGGGCGTCAGTTTCCTGAACCTCATCGGCGATCATCAGGCAGTTGTCTTGATCCGAGACGCCTGTCTGCTCCTGCCGCCCTTGCGAACCGCAAGCAAGCCACAGGTAGGGGACCGGCGGCGGGCCAAGGCGCTCTTCGGCCAGCGTCAGCAGGCGCCGGGTGGCGGCATCGGCGATATCGGTGATCAGGCGGGTCACCACCTCGTGCCGGTTGCCGCCTGCCACCAGCTGCAACAGAAGTGCGGGAATGCGGGCGGTGACGCGGGCCATCGCTTCGGCATCGGTTGCGCGGGCAATCTCGGCAATCATCTCGGCCGAGCTCATCGCCTGCAGGCGGGTGAGGTCGGTTTGCGTCACGATGCCCGAAAGCCGCCCGGAATCCACCACCGGCACATGGCCGATCCGGTGCTCCATCATCGCGTGGAGAACATCCGAGGCAATTGCAGAGGAGGGCAGTGTCAAAGGATCACGGGTCATGATCTGCGCAACGGGGGTGGAGATCGGCAGCCCTTCGGCCAGCACCTTTTCCGTGAGGTCGCGGTTGGTGAGGATGCCTTCCAGCACATCGCCAGAGGTAACGCAGACCGAGGAAATATGATGCTCCCGCATCAGTTGCGCTGCCCCCTGGCAGGTGAGGCCACTGGAGCAGGTTACCGGGGACTGGGCCATGAAATCCCCAACCCGGCGGGTGGCAAGGCTGTTCCGGGTGGAGCCGCCGGGGCGGCGACGGTCAAAGAAACGCGCGACCTTTGGTTCGGCCTGCATCAATGCGTCAAAATCTGCGCGCGGTAGCAGCAGCAGGGCGCATTCGTCATTGGCGCGGGCCGTGGTAACCGCGATGCCGTCACGGGTAAGGCCCCGCTCACCAAAGGAATTTCGCGGACCCAGGATCGAGACGGTCATACCGTTCTCGTCAAAGACTTCGACTTCGCCGCTATGAACCAGGTAGAGCCCCTGCATGGTACTGCCGAGGGCGTAGATCTCGTCTCCCGGTGCGGCGCGGATCACCTCGAACCTGGGCGCCAGCGTACCAAGGCGCGCCACATCGAGGCTGTCATAGGGGTGCACCGTCTTCAGGAACTGGATCAGACCGTCGGGTGAAAGGGGCATGGGCGTCGCCTGTGTGGTAAGCCGGGACAAAAGTCATCCTGCCCGAGTGTGACCGGACAGGATGGTGAGGAAAAGAGGGCGGGCCATGATACCGAGGGAGGCGGCCCGCCCCGGGGGGAGATCAGTGATCCTGGGCGGCACCCGCACCGCGCGGGATACGGACACTTTCCACCAGCTCTTCGATCTCTGTCGGGATCGGCTCGCTGGATTTGGAGACCACATAGGCCACCGCGAAGTTCACCATCGCGCCGATCGCGCCAAAGGAAGTGGATTTGATGGTGCCCAGCAGCGGATCCGCATCCGTAAAGCTGTTGGTGCCCGGGATGAAGAACCAGCCCTTGTGCAGGAAGATGTAGATCAGCGTCACCACCAGACCTGCGATCATGCCTGCAACCGCGCCCTTGTTGTTGACCTTGGTGAAGATGCCCATCATCAGCGCCGGGAAGATCGAGGCCGCCGCCAGGCCAAAGGCCAGCGCCACGGTCTGCGCCGCAAAGCCCGGAGGGTTGAGACCCAGGTAGGTGGCAACCGCGATGGCAACCGCCATGGCAACACGGGCCGACAGCAGCTCGCCTTTTTCCGAGATCTTCGGATTGATCGAGCCCTTGATCAGGTCGTGGCTGACAGCCGAGGAGATCGCAAGGAGCAGACCCGCAGCGGTGGACAGCGCCGCCGCCAGACCGCCGGCAGCCACCAGACCGATCACCCAGCCAGGCAGGTTGGCGATTTCCGGGTTGGCCAGAACCAGGATATCTCGGTTGAACTTGGTCAGCTCATTGCCCTGCCAGCCGTTCTCGGCTGCCTTGGCCTGCATATCGGCGTTCTTGTCGTTGTAATACTGGATCTTGCCGTCGCCGTTCTTGTCTTCCCAATCCAAAAGACCGGTTTTCTGCCAAGTGGCCATCCAGTCATAGCGGGCGTCGTTTTCGATCTGCTCGACCGAGACCGCTTCGCCATTTGTGCCATTGGGCCACATCATGTCGGTGATGTTGAGGCGGGCCATGGCGCCAACGGCGGGGGCGGTGAGGTACAAGAGCGCGATGAAGACCAGCGCCCAGCCAGCGGACCAGCGTGCATCCGACACCTTGGGAACCGTGAAGAAGCGCATGATCACGTGGGGCAGGCCGGCGGTGCCTATCATCAGCGACAGGGTAAAGAGCACCATGTTGAGCGTGTCGGCATGGTGGGCGGTGTATTCGTTGAAGCCCAGCTCGCGCACGATGGCGTCGAGCTTTGCCAAGAGAGGCTCACCAGATGCGGCGTGATCGCCAAACAGACCCAGCGCCGGGATCGGGTTGCCGGTCAGTTGCAGCGAGATGAAGATGGCCGGAATGGTATAGGCCATGATCAGCACGCAGTATTGTGCAACCTGGGTATAGGTCACGCCCTTCATGCCGCCGAACACGGCGTAGGCAAAGACCACACAGGCGCCGATCAGCAGACCCGCCGTGTTGGAAACCTCAAGGAAGCGCCCAAAGGCCACGCCAACGCCAGTCATCTGACCGATAACGTAGGTAGTCGAGGCCACGATCAGGCAGATCACCGCAACGATGCGCGCAGTCGGGCTGTAGAAACGATCGCCGATGAACTCGGAGACGGTGAACTTGCCGAACTTGCGCAGGTAGGGCGCCAACAGCAGCGCCAGCAACACATAGCCGCCGGTCCATCCCATCAGGAAGGAGGAGTTGTCATAGCCGGTAAAGGCAATGAGACCTGCCATCGAGATGAAAGAGGCCGCCGACATCCAGTCCGCCGCCGTGGCCATGCCGTTGGTGACAGGGTGCACGCCGCGACCGGCGGCGTAGAACTCCGAGGTGGAGCCAGCACGCGCCCAGATGGCGATGCCGATATAGAGCGCGAAGGAGGCGCCCACAAAGAGAAGGTTGATGGTAAACTGGTCCATGATCATTCCTCCTCGACGCTGAATTCACGGTCGAGACGGTTCATCCGCCAGGCGTAGAAAAAGATCAGGCCCAGGAAGACCAGGATCGATCCCTGCTGGGCAAACCAGAAGCCCAGATCGCTGCCACCCACCGAGATGCCAGAGAGCATCGGGCGCAGCAGAATGCCAAATCCGAAGGAAACGACAGCCCAGATCACCAGGCTGATGAGAATGATGCGCACATTGGCCTGCCAATAGCCCTTATCGGACTCGGCAGCCTTTGCGGCATTTGTTGTTTGGTCCGCCATGGCGGCTCCTCCTTGCTACGGGTTGGGCCTGCTGCGCTGGGGCGCTGGGCAAGCCTTCTCTGTTTGCCCGCGCTGCCCGCTTTGAAACGGGCAAACATCAGGCAGTACTCCTTTGGTCGCCAAAACGGGTTTTGGCGGCTCCATCGGGTATTTCGGGTTTTGGGCTGGGCGTCCGGCGGCAGCTTTTGCCGGGCGCCCGGATCTTGGCCGGGCCTAAGGCGCGGCGGTCTTCACAATCGCTGCCAGGCCATTGGCGACCTCATCGATCTGGCCCATGGCATCGATTTTTTGCAGCACCCCCTTGTCGCCATAGTAAGTGATCAGGGGGGCTGTCTGTTCGTGATAGGCGGCCAGACGGCTTGCCACGGTTTCGGCATTGTCATCGGCGCGGCGCTTCATCTCGGTGCTGCCGCATTTGTCACAGGTGCCTGCCTTTTGCGGCTGCTTGAAGGTATCGTGATAGCCCTCGCCGCAGCCCGCACAGGTGTAGCGCCCGGCAACGCGGGTCACCATGGCATCGTCGTCGACCTCAAGGCTGATCGCCGCGTTGATTTTCTGGCCGGTTTCCGACAGGAGCGCATCAAGCGCCTCGGCCTGAACGGCTGTGCGGGGGAAACCATCAAGGATCACGCCTTTGGCGCAGTCAGGCTCGGCCAGGCGATCACGCAGGATGGCGATCACGATCTCATCCGAAACAAGGCCGCCCGACTCCATCACCGATTTCGCGGCCTTGCCGGCCTCGGTGCCTGCGGCCACGGCAGCGCGCAAAAGGTCGCCGGTCGAAAGCTGCACCAGGCCAAAGCTCTCTTCCAGCATGCGGGCCTGAGTGCCCTTCCCGGCGCCCGGAGGGCCAAGAAGGATCAGAACGGCGGGGCGGGTCATAACGTCTGTTGTCATGGCCTTACCCCTTGTTCGCGCGATTGGCGATCAGATCGTCCACCACCGACGGATCGGCGAGCGTCGAGGTGTCCCCGAGTGAGCCAAAGTCATTCTCGGCGATCTTGCGCAGAATGCGGCGCATGATCTTGCCCGAGCGGGTCTTGGGCAGGCCGGGGGCCCATTGGATCACATCCGGGCTGGCGATCGGGCCGATCTCGGTGCGAACCCAGGTGCGCAGCTCTTTCATCAGATCGTCCGAAGGCTCGCGGTCGTTCATCAGGGTGACATAGCAGTAGATGCCCTGTCCCTTGATCTCATGCGGGTAGCCCACAACGGCGGCCTCTGCCACGGCGGCATGGGCGACGAGCGCGCTTTCCACCTCGGCGGTGCCCATGCGGTGACCGGAGACGTTGATCACATCATCGACGCGGCCGGTGATCCAGTAATCGCCCCCTTCATCGCGGCGGCAACCGTCACCGGTGAAGTAATAGCCCTTGTAGTCGGCGAAATAGGTTTTCTCGAACCGTTCGTGATCGCCCCAGACGGTGCGCATCTGGCCGGGCCAGCTGTCCTTGATGCACAGAACACCTTCGACGCCATTGCCTTCGATCTCTTCACCGGACTGCGGGTCAAGAACGACGGGCTGCACGCCAAAGAAGGGCTTCATCGCAGCGCCCGGTTTCAGCGCATGGGCGCCGGGCAGGGGGGTCATCAGGTGGCCGCCGGTTTCGGTCTGCCACCAGGTGTCGACGATGGGGCATTTGCCCTTGCCGACAACATCGTTGTACCAGTTCCAGGCCTCGGGGTTGATCGGCTCACCGACAGTACCCAGAAGGCGCAAGCTCGACAGATCGCATTTCTCGACCCACTCATTGCCCTGACCCATCAGCGCGCGCAGGGCGGTGGGGGCGGTGTAGAACTGGTTTACTTTATGCTTTTCACAGACCTGCCAGAAGCGCGAGGCATCCGGGTAGGTCGGCACGCCTTCGAACATCAGCGTGGTGGCGCCATTGGCGAGCGGGCCGTAGACGATATAGCTGTGGCCGGTGACCCAGCCCACGTCGGCGGTGCACCAGTAGATATCACCATCGTGGTAGTCAAAGGTGATCTCATGGGTCATCGCCGCATAGGTCAGGTAGCCACCGGTGGTGTGCACAACCCCCTTGGGCTGACCGGTGGAGCCGGAGGTATAGAGGATGAACAGCGGATCTTCGGCATTCATCTCGGCCGGTTTGCAGTAGTCGTCCGCCTCCAGCGCCATTTCGTTGTAGTCGTAGTCGCGCCCGTCAATCCAGGTGGTCTGACCGCCGGTGCGTTTCACAACGAGGCACTTTACGGTGTCCTTGCAGTGCAGCAGCGCCGCATCCGCATTCGATTTCAGCGGAGTCTTGCGCCCGCCCCGCGGAGCCTCATCTGCAGTGATGATCACCTTGGCGTCGCAGCCGTTGACCCGCGCCGCCAGCGCATCGGGGCTAAATCCGGCAAAGACGATGGAATGGATGGCGCCGATGCGGGCGCAGGCCAGCATGGCATAGGCCGCTTCGGGGATCATCGGCAGGTAGATCACCACCCGGTCGCCCTTGCGTACCCCCATCGATTCCAGGATGTTGGCCATCCGGCAGGTGCTGCGGTGCAGATCCTTGTAGGTAATGTGCTGAGCGGCCTCATTTGGGTCGTCCGGCTCAAAAATGATCGCGGTCTGATCGCCGCGCGTCTCAAGATGGCGGTCGATGCAGTTGGACGAGACGTTCAGAGTGCCGTCTGCATACCAGTTGATCGAAACTTCACCGAATTTGTAGTTCACATCCTTCACCGATGTGAAGGGTTTGATCCAGTCGATCCGCTTGCCCTGTTCGCCCCAAAACGCTTCGGGATCTTTGATCGAAGCTGCGTACATCTCTTGGTATTTGGCCGCGTCCACATGGGCACGGGCAATCACATCCTCAGACGGCGGATATACTTTGCCTTCGGGCTGCGTGGTCATCTGGAGTCCTCCCTGACTATTCTTCAGTTTGTCACCCGACAGCGCCACAGCGCAGGTGTCAAACCGTTTCCTTCCTCACCGGCCATAATAGAGAGTGTTGAAAAGAAGTGAATAAGCGCCGGAAAAACAATGATTTGTTTGTAAATGAATTTCCTGATATTCTCATTTTGGTAAAGGGGGTTTGAAAACCCTAGGAAAAATAACGTGTTTTTAGGGGGTTGAGAGTCAACGCCTTCATCCCCTGTGCTGCTCAACCCTGAGGCTAAACGGGACATTTTCCTTGGTTTGGTCTGGCTGCTGTCGTCAAGGACCTGCGGCAAAATGTGCTGTCGCCAGGCTGAGGGGCTTGAAAAGCCGGCCCATGACAGACTCAGTTCGCGCTATCAGGAAATTGACCGGGGCAGGGCTTGGCAGTGCGGCGCCTTGCGGGTAGCTTGATGGCCAAGCGCCCCTCGGGCTGAGGCTCGAAGGTCATCAATGGGCGCAGAATGGGAGAGAAATATCATGAACAAACTTCTGACTGCCGCTGTGGCAGCCGCTGCTGGTTTCGCCATCGCCGGAGAGGCCGCCGCCACCGAATGGAACGTTTCCGTCTGGGGCAAGCGCCGCGCGTTTACGGAACATGTCGAGAAACTGGCCGAGCTGGTCAGCGAAAAGACCGGTGGCGCCTTTACCATGAACGTCAGCTACGGCGGGTTGTCCAAGCCGCGCGAAAACCTGGATGGCATTTCCATCGGCGCCTTTGAGATGGCGCAGTTCTGTGCCGGTTATCACCGCGACAAGAACCCCTCGATCACCGTTCTGGAACTGCCCTTCCTGGGCGTGCAGAACCTGGAAGAGGAAGTTGCCGTCAGCCACGCAGTCTATGCGCATCCCTCGGCGGCCAAGGATCTGGCCCGCTGGAACGCCAAGCTGCTGATGACTTCGCCCATGCCGCAGTACAATCTGGTCGGCACCGGTGATCCGCGTGATCAGCTGTCCGAGTTTGACGGCATGCGCGTGCGCGCAACCGGTGGTCTGGGCAAGGCGTTTGAGGCGGTCGGCGGTGTGCCGACCTCGGTTCCTGCGACCGAGGCTTACAA
The DNA here is from genome assembly GCA_027019165.1 of Pseudophaeobacter sp. Taxonomy (GTDB): domain Bacteria; phylum Pseudomonadota; class Alphaproteobacteria; order Rhodobacterales; family Rhodobacteraceae; genus Phycobacter. The sequence goes on along the minus strand of JALUXC010000024.1, from coordinate 86,175 downwards.
CGCAATGGAATCCGGTGTTGTCGATACCGTGGCCTTTGCCCAGCACGCGCACCTCAGCTTTGGCACCATCAACAAGGCGGACTGGTGGACCGCCAACCTGAACCCCGGCACGGTGAACTGCCCGGTTGTGGTCAACACTGACGCCTATGAGGCGCTGAGCGATTCCGAGCGTGAAGCGCTTGACAGCTCGGTCGATGAGGCCATCGCACACTACCTTGAGAACTACGGTCAGCTGCTCACCAAATGGGACAGCGTACTGGCAGAGAAGGGCGTTGAGAAGGTCATGATCTCCGACGAGGAGCTGGCCGCCTTCCGCGCCAAGGCTGCCGATCCGATCCGTGCCCAGTGGATCAAGGACATGGAAGCGCAGGGCATCCCCGGTCAGGAGCTTTATGATCTGGTGATGACCACCCTGGAAAACACCCGCGCGGGCAACTAAGCACGCGTTCGCATCAACAGGCCGGGATCGCTCTCCCGGCCTGTTTTTGCATTTCACAGTTTCAATAGAAAGGTGGGGCCATGGCGGGAAGCGCCGCGGTAATTGTAGATGGCAGCCTGGTCAGTCGTCTGGACCAAAAGCTGTTGCGTGTGGAGCAGGTGCTGGCACTGGTCAGCGGTCTTGCAGTGTTTTCGCTGATGGTGATGGCGGTGGTGTCGGTTGGGGGCCGGTCTGCCTTCAATGCACCCTTGCCGGGCTATGTGGACTGGATCGAACAGGCGATGCCGCTGATCGCGTTTATGGGGATTGCCTATGTGCAGCGCGATGGCGGGCATATCCGCATGGACATCCTGATCGGCTCTTTGCGGGGGCGTGCGATGTGGCTGTTCGAACTGTTCTCGGTCGTTCTTATTCTGGCGCTGATGCTGCTTCTGGTCTGGGGCAGCTGGTCGCATTTCTCGCGCTCCTTTGACTTTGCAGCGCCACTGTGGAGCCGCGACAGCTCCATCGATATCGGCATTCCGCTCTGGCCGGCCAAGCTGCTTGCGCCGGTGGCGTTTTCGGTCCTGTGCCTGCGCCTTGTGTTGCAGGTCTGGGCCTATGGGCGGGCCCTTGTTCTGGGGCTGGAGACCCCGGCCGCCGTGCCCCTGATCCAGGATGCCGCAGCCCAGGCCGCTCATGAAGCGGATGTTCTTTCGGGCCATGATGATGACACTGCCAGCAGCGCTGCCGGGCGCAGTGCACAGGAATAGGACGCAGAAAAGATGGAACCGATTGAAATCGGCCTGTGGGTCACGGGCTTTCTTCTTGTTCTTGTGGTCACCGGCATGCGGGTCGCCTTTGCGGCGGCGCTTGCAGGGCTGGTGGGCCTTGTGTGGATCTTCTGGGCCAAATTCGGCTATGATCCGGCCCGCTTTACCAAGGCGCTGACCATTGCGGTGAAAACTGCCGGTCAGGTGCCCCATTCCAAAGTGTCGAGCCAGGCGCTGTCGCTGATCCCGACCTTTATTCTGATCGGCTATCTGGCCTATTACGCGGGCCTCACAAAGGCGCTGTTCGAGGCTGCCAAGCGTTGGGTGGCCTGGCTTCCCGGAGGGCTTGCGGTCTCGACCGTCTTTGCCACTGCAGGCTTTGCTGCCGTTTCGGGGGCCTCGGTTGCAACCTCTGCGGTGTTTGCCCGGATTGCCATCCCCGAGATGCTCTCTATCGGCTACAACAAGCAATTCGCCGCTGGTGTTGTGGCCGCAGGCGGCACGCTGGCCTCACTGATCCCGCCCTCGGCCATCCTTGTGATCTATGCGATCATCGTTGAGCAGGACGTGGGCAAGCTCTTGTTGGCGGGTTTCATCCCCGGTGCCTTTTCCGCGCTGATCTATGGTGGTCTGATCGTGGGGATCGCAGTGGTCTTCAAATCGGTAGGCCCGCCTGTCAAAGGCTTCACCTGGGGCCAGCGCTTTGCCTCACTGCCCGGAGCGCTGCCGATTATCCTTGTGGTGCTGATCATCATCTGTTTCGTCTACAACCCCTTCGGCGAGCAAGCCTGGGGCACGCCAACCGAGGGCGGCGCAATCGGCGCCTTCATCGTCTTCCTTTATGCGCTCAAGGGGGGCATGAAATGGGCCGAGTTGAAATCGGCACTGCTTGAGACGGCGAAACTGTCGGTGATGATCTTTTCGATCATATGGGGCGTTCTGATCTACGTGCGTTTTCTCGGGTTCGCGGATCTGCCGGGGGCGTTTTCGGACTGGATCACGTCGCTGCATATGTCGCCGATGCTGATCCTGATCTGTATCCTTCTGGCCTATGCGGTGCTGGGGATGTTCATGGACGCCATCGGTATGCTGCTCCTGACACTCCCGGTGGTTTACCCGGCGGTCATGGCGCTGAACGGAGGTGAGACCGTCACCGCAGCCGAGAGCGCCTTTGGCATGAATGGGACCATGTGCGCGATCTGGTTCGGGATCCTGGTGGTGAAAATGGCCGAGTTCTGCCTGATCACACCGCCCATCGGGCTCAACTGTTTCGTTGTGGCCGGGGTACGGGACGATCTGACGGTTCAAGACGTCTTCAAAGGCGTTACGCCGTTCTTCATTGCCGATGCCGTCACGATTGCGCTTCTGGTCGCATTTCCCGGTATCGTTCTCTATCTGCCGTCACTGGCTGGATAGGTGACAGTCACGCCCTCTGCGCAGCGACCAGCGCGCAGAGGGCCATCCACCATCTTGGATGGCGCAGCCCCTGCCTGGGAGGACGTGCCCGGCAGGAGGCCCCAGGCAAATATCCATGATTCGTCCAAATGTTACATCTTGGACAGATCATTTGTCCGATTGTCGCAATTTGTTTTGACCGAACACTGCGGGAATGCGCTTGGTTTCTGAGTGAAAAGGACAATTATTCCAAATTTAAGGCCTTCTATTCAGGGTTGATCGCAAATTTCCCGCAAAAGTTAAGCCGGGGTTTGCAGCAAATCACTTTGGAGTGAGGTTTATCAATGGAACGCGAAACGCAGACTACCCTGTCCAAGTTCGGGCTTTCAGAGCATGATTGTCAAAAACTGAAGAAGGCAGGCCAACTCGTCGAGCCGATCCTTGAGGACGCGCTTGAGCATTTCTACTCCTTTGCGAAAGCCGACCCGGAGATTGCCGAATTCTTCCCGGACGAAAGCATCATGGCCCATGCACGGGCTGCGCAGAAGGCCCATTGGGAGAAACTCCTTTCCGGAACCTTCAATGAAGACTACCTTGCCTCTGCGGCGCGGGTCGGAAATGTGCATTTCAAGATCCAATTGCCCTTTTCGCTTTACCTTTCGGGTTATTCACGCGCCAGCGCCTTCATTCAAAAGCGCCTCCTGGAGCGCGCCGGACCGATGGTGGCAAGACTCTCCAGAAGCAAGCAAGGCGACATTCTTGGGGTGCTGACCCGTGCCTTTGCCTTTGATACCTATCAGGTGATCGACGCCTATTTCGCGGCTCAAAAGGCCGAGCAGGACACGGCCTTTGCCTATCTTTGCGAGGGGATCAACAGGATGTCCGAGCGCGATCTGTCGGTGCCAATTCCGGGGCCGAAAGACAGCGATTTCCCGGCACGCTATGATCAGGTGCGCCAATCCTTCAACGGGCTGATGGAGTCGATGCGGGATGTGATCGTCACGATCCAGGATGCCACCGGCAACCTTAACCGGATTGCCGTGGAGGTGAACCAGTCAGCTGAAGACCTTTCTCATCGCACGGAAACCCAGGCCGCCACGCTGGAGCAGACTGCCGCCGCCGTGGAGGAAATCAACACCAGCGTGCAGGTTTCGGCAGAAGCGACGTCGTCTACGGAAAATGTTGTTCTCCAGACCCGTCAGAATGCTGCAAAGGGCAACGAAGTTGCGGAGCAGGCGGTCACCAAGATGCGTGAAATTGCGGAGTCCTCCGTTCAGATCTCCCAGATCATCAGTGTCATAGATGACATCGCCTTCCAGACCAATCTTCTGGCTCTGAATGCGGGCGTTGAAGCGGCCCGGGCTGGTGAAGCAGGGCGGGGGTTTGCTGTTGTTGCTTCAGAGGTGCGCGGACTTGCGCAGCGCGCGGCAGATTCGGCAAAGGAAATCAAGGAACTGGTCACCACAAGTACGCAGCATGTGGACAATGGGGTTTCCATGGTCGATCAGGCCGGTTCGGCTCTTACCGAGATTGTGAAAAGCATCGAAAAGGTCTCCGATCTGACCGCGGATATTGTCAATTCTTCGCGCGAGCAATCAACAGGACTGAGCGAGATCGCCACCGGCGTTTCCCAGTTGGACCAGGTCACACAACAGAACGCGGCTATGGTGGAGCAAACCGCCGCTGCAATTCTGTCGCTGCAGCAGGACACGCAGGTGCTTTCTGAACTGGTGGGAACCTTCACGGTAGCCGCCGGGAACAACGTCAGGCCGTTTGCCGCCGCAAAGACCAAGGCCTCGACCAGACCTTTGGACGAGGCTGCCGGGTTCTAGGGCTGGGTTCTGGGGAAGGGGCGCCGAGCCCGTTTCCCGCCGCCTTGATATCAGGAGAGCATGGCCTTTTTTGCCATTGGCCGTGCCCTGTTCGCTGTGAGGTTTGTCCGCGTTCCGGCGCCCAGACATCGGTCAGGCCGCCGCCGCAGCCAAATGTGCCGCAACCGAAGACAAGCATTACTTTGTGGGTAATGGCGGAGAGACAGGGATTCGAACCCTGGAGACGGTTTCCCGCCTACACACTTTCCAGGCGTGCGCCTTCGACCACTCGGCCACCTCTCCGTGAGGCGGATATGTGACGGATCGAAACGGAAATTGCAAGAGGCTAAAGGTCAAAAAAATCACTTGTTTTTCCCTGCGCCTTTCAGCCCGATTTCATCAGGTCGGGCAGACAAAAAAGCACGCCCGGATCGGGGCGTGCAAAGGTTTGGTTCTGGGTGGTTGGGCTTAAGTTTCTTTTTTTGTCAACGCCCTATGATGTGCATCAAACCCCGCTTGTTTCGGCTTGAAAACCTGTGAGGTGCGGCGTCCTAGTTGGTCTTGGCTGTCTCAAGGGCCGCGAGCAAGCCATCCACAAGCGGCTGGCCGCCCGGCAGGCTCTGAGCGATGCCTGCGAGAATGTCCCCGCCGACATATGAGATCGCGCCGGCAACCTCTTCATCGCTCATGGTGGCGATCGTGTGGCCGTCTTTGGCCCCAATCATCTCGATAGCCGAAGCCTCCCAGCCGTCGATGAATTTCCCGGCCTTGCGGGACATCTCGCACACCGGGGCGATTACGGCTTTGGCCTCTTCTGACAGGCCTTCATAGGCGTCCTTCGAGATGAACGCCACGCCAAGCGCCCCGCCCAGAGGGGCAATATAGTGATGCTTGAGCTGCTCATCCGTGCGGAATGCCGGCATCACGGTAAAGGGGGACAGAAGCGCATCTGCCATACCGCGTTCCAGCGTTTCGTAGATTTCGGTCACATTGACGGACAGGGGGGTGCCGCCATTGCCTTTGATGATCTCTGCCCCAGAGGGAGACAAGGCAATGACGCTCAGGCTGTTCATCGCGCGCAGACCATCGATCGGCGTGTCCACCGTGTGAAACGAGGCATTCGGAAATTGTGCAAAGAACAAGGGGTGCACATCGTCATAGTCATCTCCGAACAGGCCCGCCTCCCATAGGCGGCAGGCCGCGACCGAGCCTTCCTCGGCACTGCGGACATAAAAGGGGATGCCCATGATCAAGGAGTTGGTGAACTTGCCGGGATTGAACACTGACATGCCCCAGGCACCATCGACAACGCCGTCGATCACCCGATCATAGAAATTGGTGTGATTTGCGATCATCGGTCCGTGTCGAAGGGTGATATCGAGCGCGCCGGACTGGTTTATCTCTTCGGCCCAGGTTGTCATCAAGCCGGTGTTCAACGGATGCATCTCTGGGTTGGTTGTGGCGAAAGTCAAACTGTCTGCGAGTGCCGAGGTTGACAGGATGGCAGCAGTCGCAGCGGCAATGAGCCCTGATGTTTTCATTTTGTCCTCCCTTGGAATGGGGGGACGCTAACGTGGCGATCCTGTTTCTCATAATTTCGAGTTTCAAGAATGGATATCACTCCCGTGAATGTGCGGTTGAAATGTATGTATTTGTGGCTTCAATAAGGGTGATTGAGTGAATTAATTTGATGTATATCTGGGGACTGCTTAGCCATCGTCGTGACTATTAGGTTCGGGAGGCGCCGCATGTTTCGATTTTTTCCAAAGAACTACGTCTGGGATCTGTCTGTAAACCTGTCCATCGAGATGGGGGCGAAGATGGGCGAGATGCAGGAAATGTGCGGCCCGCTCGTAGCGGCGTCCGAGCAGCCTGATGCCGAAGGGACCGCAGCTTTTCGCCAAGCCTGGGTGGGCATGGCAGAGAAGCTGGTTGATCTGGCTGCCGAGGACGAGACCCTTGGCCGGATGATTTCAGCGGGCGAAAAATACCTGCGGGCGTCGAATTACATGATGATCGCCGAACGGATGCTGGCCCATGGATCGGAAGGGCGCGTAGCGCTTTACCGCGACATGCTGGATACCTTTGGGCGGGGGGTGGCCCTGTCCAGGCCCGAGATTGAATTGGTCAAGATCCCCTATGGTGACACCTATCTCAGCGGGATTTTCCGGCCCGCGATTGGCGTCGAAGGACCTCAGCCCATCCTGGTTCAGGTCAATGGGTTTGACAGTATCAAAGAGATGGTGACCATGGTCGGCATGCCCGATTGGCTGGCCAAACGCGGGGTTGCCTCGTTGGTCATTGACCAGCCCGGCACCGGTGATGCGCTGCGTCTGCGCGGGCTTCATGCCCGCTACGACAGTGAGCATTGGGCCTCGAAAGTGGTGGACTATCTGGAAACCCGCGACGATGTGGATGCCAAGCGGATTGGCCTGCACGGGGTCAGCCTGGGCGGTTATTATTGTCCGCGTGCGGTGGCCTTTGAGCCGCGCTTTGCCATGGGTGTCACCTGGGGGGCGAACCACGACTGGCGCGACGTGCAAAAGCGGCGGCTCGAGAAGGAAGGCAACTTTCCGGTGCCGCATTACTGGGCCCATGCGCGGTGGGTGTTCGGGGTGGAAACCAACGAAGAGTTCATGGAGAAGGCCGAGCAGATGCATCTGCATGGTATCCTCGACCGGATCAAAGTGCCGTTCCTGGTGACCCACGGCAAGCATGACAGCCAGATCCCTTTGAAATGGGCATATGAAACCTACGAACAGCTGGTGAACTCTCCGAAACGGGAGTTGAAGATCTTTGATGAGCGCACCGGCGGGGTTCAGCATTCCAGCTTTGACAACTCTGCCAACGCCGGGGCCTATATCTCGGACTGGGTGGCGGAAACGCTGGGCGGGCGCACCGCATGAACCCGCTCATCGGCTTTCAGGTGGATCCGGCCGAGCTGCGGTTCGTCGGAGAAGGCTTGGAACGACCCGAATGCATTCTTGCCGAGCGGGACGGGACCCTGTGGGTCGCCGATGGCCGGGGTGGGATCACCCGGATCGATCCGGATGGCACGCAGGAGCTGATCCTTCAGGACCAAGCCGCACCCAACACGGCGAGCGATTATGAGAGCCGTCTGATCCAGGCCGAGGGCAGCCTGCCCAATGGGCTGGCCTTTGACGCGGACGGCTCAATCCTGATTGCCAACTGGGGGACAGAGCAGTTAGAGCGCATGACCCGGGATGGTGAAACGACGGTGCTGTTGGACCACATCGAGGGACGCCGCATCGGCAAGGCCAATTTCGTCACGCGAGACAGCAAGGGGCGGCTCTGGCTGACAGTGACAACGCAGAAACAGCCCTGGACGGATCATTTCAAGGACCTCAGCCATGATGGATATATCGCGCTGATCGATGAGCGCGGTGCCCGTATTGTCGCCGATGGGCTGTGTGGCACCAATGAGCTGCGGTTCGATCCGGAGGAGGGATGGCTTTACGTGGCTGAAACCAGCGCACGGCGCGTGACGCGGTTCCGCGTTCAAGGCGATGAACTGGTCGAGCGCCAGATCTATGGCCCCGAGAACCTTGGCGGTTTCAACGATGGGATCGCTTTTGATGCTTATGGCAACCTTTGGACCACCCTGATCATGGCTGATCGTCTGGTGGCGATCACGCCGCAGGGTGATCTTCTCACCATTCTCGACCTTGGCGGCGATGCCGCGGCCTTGGCGGCCCTGGATGCAGCCTGGGAGCGCAATGAGATCACCCCGGCTCTGATGGGCGCGGCGGGCGGGACACTGTGCCGCTGGATGGCCTCGCTCACGTTTGGAGGGGCGGATTTGTGCACTGTCTATCTCGGCTCGCTACAGGGGACACGCATTCCGGTGTTCCAGAGCCCGGTCGCCGGGCAAGCCTTGCTTGGATGGTGATGGAGCATTCAATTAGGGGAGGACGTGATGAAAAACCTGATGGCGGCGACCTTTGCGCTACTGCTGAGTGCCTCAGTTTCTGAGGCGCAAAAGCCAGAGATCCTGACCAAACCGCCGATGATCCCGGAAGGCACGTTCCCGGATGAGATCGACCGGCAGGACCTGGCCAATCTGGACGGTCTTGAAGTGGAGTACACCTACGACAGTGGTCGGGCCTACAGGCTGAAATTCTACGATGACCGGGTATCTTTTTCTCAGCTCGATACGCCGGCGCCGACTTTGACGGTGCCCTATCTGGCCCGCCCGATCAAAGAGGATAGCTACCTCGTGCACTGGTTGGTTCCCGGCCGCATCGGCCATGTGGCATTGATCCTGGATCTGGATCAGAAGGCGATTTTCGCCTCTGCGCTGATGCCTGGGAAAATGGAAATGTTCCAGTCCGGTGTCATCTCCAGCGTCGAGCGGCCCTGACGATGTGCGCCTCTCAGATCATCAAGACCGGCAAAAGCACCGCTTTCAAACACCAATGTAAAGGTGCGGCATGAAGGTTGCGGTCATCGGGGCTGGCGGATTTGTGGGCCAAAGGGTCACGCAACTTCTGTTGGCCTCCAGCGACGTCTCGGCAGTCCATGCGATAGACCGGGTTGAGATGCCTCGGATGCCGAATGTCACGACATTTCAGGGCAACTTCTCTGACGCTGAGATCATTTCGCGGGGGCTGGATGGCGTGTCGTCCGTGATCTTTCTTGCGGCTGTTCTGGGCGGGGCCGCAGAAGACAACTACCCGCTGGCCCGGCAAGTCAACATTGACGCGACGCTTGATCTGATCGACTACCTCAGGGCGAGCGCGCCGCAAACCCGTTTCGTGAATGCCTCGACCGTGGCGGCCTATGGCGATCCGCTCCCCGCTGTGGTGAACGATGCGACGCCTTTGGCTCCGCAGATGGTTTACGGCGCGCAGAAGGTCATGATCGAAGTCCTTCTGTCCAATTTTGCCCGCCGGGAGTGGCTTGATGCGGTCAGCCTGCGCCCGGCAGGCGTGATGGCCCGCGATGGGGTGAACCCTGCGTTGAAGACGGCCTTCATGTCGCGCCTGTTCTACGCAGTTGCCCGGGGCGAAGACATCACCCTGCCGGTCAGTGAAGACAGTACAACCTGGATGGCCAGCCGCGACACGGTGGCCTCGAACTTTGTCGAGGCGGCGCTGTGCCCTGAAATTGGCGCGCGGCGCGCTTTTACGCTGCCCGCGCTTCGGGTTCGTTTTGCCGAACTGGTTGCCGCGTTGAGGCGGCGGTTCCCGGACAGCGGATCGACCGTTCGCTATGATCCGGACCCGCAGATCGTTGCCCTGTTTGGCTCGCACCCCCCACTTGTGACCGAGACCGCAGATGCGCTTGGCTTCAGCCGGGATGCAGACGTGGACGCGCTGGTCAGCAGAGCCTTTGAATAGCTGGAGGAGAGACCATGAGATTTGCCACTTTGCCCGATGGCACCCCCGATGGGCGTTTGCACATCGTCAGCCGCGACAACTGCCGCTGCATCCCGTCCGAGGCCGCGCCAACACTGCAGGCGGCGTTGGAGGACTGGGACGCACTGACACCGGCCTTGCAGGCCGAATACGACGCGCTGAACGCCGGGGGCGGAGCGCCCTTTGACCCCTCCACGGCCCTGGCACCGCTGCCGCGCGCCTGGCAATGGCTGGATGGGTCGGCCTTTGAGAGCCACGGGAACCTTCTGGACAAGATCTTTGACCTTGATATCCCGGATGATGGCAAGCCGCTGATGTATCAGGGCTTGTCGAACCAGTTCTATCCACCAGCCGCAGATGTCGTTTTTCGGACCGAAGAGGATGGCATCGATTTCGAAGGTGAGTTTGGCGTCATCACCAAGGCGGTGCCCATGGGCGCCACCGGGGATCCGCGCGACTATATCGTGCTCGTGGGGCAGATCAACGACTGGTCCCTGCGCAAGATCGGCCCCATGGAAATGAAAAAGATGTTCGGGGTCCTGCAATGCAAGCCGGCCTGTTCGATGGCACCTGTGGTCGTGACTCCTGACGAGTTGGGCGCGGCCTGGCGTGATGCCCGCGTGGACCTGCCCCTGAATGTGGCTTGGAATGGCGAAGACTTTGGCGCGCCGAACGGCTATCACATGAGCTTTGGGTTTGATGATCTTGTGGCGCATGCGGCCTATTCTCGTGCCCTGCCAGCGGGGACGATCATTGGCTCTGGAACGGTGTCCAATGAGAATTTCCGTGATATCGGCTCCGCCTGTATCGCCGAGCGCCGCGGGATCGAGATCCTGGACCATGGTGCGCCGCGCACTGATTTTATGCACTTTGGGGACCGTGTGCGAATGGAATGCCTGGCGGCGGATGGCAGCCCGCTGTTCGGACCGATCGATCAGCAGATCGTTCAGGCCTGACCCCTAAAAGGCCCAAACGGACAAAGAACTTGGGCCCCGGACAAAAAAAGAAGGAGGAGCGACAGCGCCGCTCCTCCTTGCTGTTTCCGGCTCAGGTTCAAAACGAGATATTCGCGCTCAGCACCAGTTCGTCGAAAATTCGTTCGCCTTTGAAACCATGGCGCCGCTGAAAGGCTGCGATCAGAGCAGTGCCTGATTTCGACACGCGCGTGACACCAAAGCCGCCGACCACATAGCTGGTTTCATTGCTGTAGAGGTCGAGATCATCCTTGTAGACATGCTCGAGACCAAACTCGAAGTAGGGGGCCCAGCCTCCGGGATGGGTGTTCTTTTCAAACTTGGCCAGGGCAAGGACCGATCCCTGGTCATCGGTTGATCCGCTCACAGGCGCGCCGACGCTGTTTGTCGTGTCTTTTTCCCAGTTGCGCTGAAAGCTGATGCCGATCTGAGGGTGCAGCGTCCAGCCCTGAGGCACGAGGCCCAGCTGACCGGACTTGAAAGTGCCGACAAGGTTTGCCTCAAGGTACAGGTAGTCGTCAGGCTGGGATTCCGTGATGCTTGGCCCCTTGATGAGCAGATCGTTGTCACCCATGGAATAGAGCGCCCGCGCATGAACGCCCCATCGCTCGGAGAAGGCATTGGCGTAATCAAACCGCAGTTGAACAGATTCCCGGTCGATTGTGATCGCGGAACTCTCCAGGCTGAAATCCTTGTATTCGATCTGGAAAGCATACATCGCGGTTGGCGAATAGAAGTTCTGATAGCCGACAGAAAAGGCGGTTGAGTGCGAGTCCTCCTCGACGAGATTGGGACGCTCGTCACTGTCCACACCCACCAGCTTGAAGGTCAGGTAGCCATTGCCAGGGCCAACTTTTTTGCGGGCATAGATTGGCGCGATCAGGGTAAAGGCCTGGTTCTCGTGGCCGACAGAGGGAGAGCCAGCGCCGACCGCGCCGATCCGTGACCGGTTCTGGCCGACCCGCGCCTGCGTCATCCCGAATTGCGTTTCCGAATAGTAGGGCATCAGCAGGCCCGCCTTACTCAGGTTGATCTGAGACAGCACAAATGGTGGCGGTGCTCCGCGGGGGGCACCCGGCGCTCCGGGTGCCCCATGCCCGCCGGATCCATCGTGGCCTCCGGCCAGAAGGGCGCAAGGCATACCTACAGAGACCGCTGCCGCGGCCATCAAATTCATCTTCATGGTGTTCCTCCCAGTTCCCCGAGATGATTGCCGTCCCTCACGCCAACCTCCCCACTCGGGGTCGTGGGGTAATTCTAATAAGTGTATGAAAAATATGAAATTTTAATTCATCATATCGAGTATTCAGCAGGTGGATGCTGGGTGGCCGTAGAACATGTCAGAGGATGAGATCAGGCGAAAAACAAAAGCCCGTTCTCGACCTTGATCGGAACGGGTGTCAGTTTCTGGCCAAGGCACGGTCCAACTTCGCAGGTCCCATCGGTAATGCGGAACAAGGCGCCATGGGCGGCACACATGATATGCCGACGGTCCCCTGACAGGAATTCATCCTTCTTCCAGCCAAGCGGCGCCCGGTCGTAATGGGGGCAGTTGTTCACATAGCCGTAGACACGCGGCCCCTGACGGATCAGCAGGACCTGATCACGGCCTCGCCGGCTTGGACATGCCCCCCGTGAGCCGCCATCGGGAATATCGTCCAAGGCGCAAATTGGTTCGGAACGGTGGGCAACGGGTATTTGTGTCACTTCAGAACGTGTTCCTTGTCAGGCGGGGACCTTGGCGGCAAAGAGACGACTGATGTCGCCTCAGCCCTTGCCCGGAGGGGGCCCACCCGGCATCCATTTTTCGACATTTTCGAAAAGGAACATCTGCGATGCTTCCTTGCTTGCTACGACCTCGCGATACTGCCAGCTGTCGTCGTGCTTATCCATGTCGGCGTCGTATTCCACATGGGTGCCAAGGGGGGAGTTGAAGTACCAGAACCAGTTTGAGCCGAACTTGTGCCGACCGGGGCCCCAAAAGCTTTGGTAGCCTTTTTGCACCATGCGCGAGCCGGCCAGCATCAACTCGGTTGGCCCTTGCATGTGGAAGGCCACGTGTTCCAGCCCCTGCATGTACTCTGGGGTCTGGATCATGAACAGAACGTGATGGTCATCATTGCTTTGAGGGCGCAGGAACGGTCCGTTGTTGGAGAACTTGTCGGTGATCACAAACTTCAGCCGGTTGATGTAGAAATCCGCCATCCGGTTCATGTCCGGCACGAAGTAGACGATATGGCTCATCGTGCGGGGCAGGGCCGGGGCATCCTGGTTTGCGCCCAGCTCGTTCGGCCCCCGTCCCGGTGCCGCGCCGGGCGAGTTGATGCGTTCGGGGGGCAGGTCCAGCTTGATGCGCCGGGTGACCTGAAAGCCAATCTCGAAATCGCAATCATCCTTGCAGGTCAGGCGGCCATTCTCGTCGCGCATTACCTCGCGATCCTTGGACAGCTCGGCTTCGATCTGATCCAAGGCTTCTTCGTCCTCGACGCCCCAGATGGTCTGGCGCAGCAGGGTCGAGGTTCTGAGAGGCGCAGGCAACGATGGATCATCTTTGGCTTTGATCGTGATCCCAGTCTTGTCCAGCGCCTCGAAGGTCCCTCCGGGCTTCTCTTGTAGCCCATAATCGCTCAGGAAAGCCCTGCAGGCCTCCTTATCGTCCACACCGAAGATCAGTTCATCCGGGCCGATGATGCGCATAGCTCGTCTCCTCCAAATTCTTGACGGCACGCTATCGAAGCCTTAGGCATTCGGAAAATTGCAATTCTGGATGGGGTAAATTGATTTCGTGAATTGCTGATGCGGGAGGAAATCTGATGCGCTTCAAAAAGCTGGATCTCAATCTTTTGGTCGCCCTTGATCACATGATGACACTGCGGTCCGTCAGTGCGGCCGCCGACAAGATGTTCATGAGCCAATCGGCCATGTCCAACGCCCTTAACCGGTTGCGGCAGCATTTCGATGATCCTCTTCTTGTCCTGGTCGGCAAGAGGATGGAGTTGACCCCGCGCGCAGAAGCGATGCAGGGACCATTACGGGATATTCTTGTCAGGATCGAAGCCACCATCGAAGAACACCCGGAATTCGATCCGTCGGTTTCGACGCGGACTTTTAACGTGCTGGTGTCCGATTACACCCTGCGTGTTTTGGGCGCTGCGGTGCTCCGGGAATTTGAAAAGGACCGGGCAGCCTGCAAGATCAACTTTTTGTCGCAAACCGAGAAACCCGCGATCATGCTGGAGCGGGGGGCTGCTGATCTGCTGGTTTCGCCTGAGGTCATGCTGTCAAAGGATCATCCGTCTTCTCTCCTGTTCGAGGACGAATATGTGGTCATAGCCTGCTCCAACAGCGTGCATGCAGGTCAGCCGATGACCCGCCAGCGATATGCAGAGGCCGAACATGTCGCAATGCGCCCCCCCAACAGCGATCAGGTGGCGGCGGAAGAAACCCTGGTACAGATGGCTGGGGTCGAGCGAAACATCATTGCGACGACGTTCTCCTTTTCGACGCTGCCGCATCTGCTGAGCGGGACGGACAAACTTGCGACCGTGCATGGAAAGCTGGCCATGGTGGTGGGGCAGAATGCAACCATCGATGTCTTTCCTCTGCCATTTGATCAGGCGGTGTTTCGGCAGGCCTTGCAATGGCACAGCTACCGAGAACAGGATACAGGCCTGATGTGGTTGCGCTCCGCATTCGAAAGGGCTGCGTCCACGTTGGGAGATCATCCCTTCTAAGGTGCTGTGGTATTGTGAAAATCAATGCCTCCAATCCACCGTTTTGATTTTCTAAATGTCAATCGATCTCCTAGGCTCCCCGCGAAACGGGAGGAGACAAAGAATGCAAGGTGCATCAATTCTTGTTGTGGGTGGTGGCATCGGAGGGCTGACGGCCGCTATTGCGTTGCGGCGCAAGGGCTTTGATGTCGAGATCATCGAGCGGGATCCGAACTGGTCGGTCTACGGCGTTGGCATCATTCAGCAGATGAATACGGTGCGGGCGATGAACGAACTTGGTGTTCTGGATCAATACCTTTCCCTGGCCTATGGATTTGATAAAACTACGCTTTTTGCCGGGCCTGTCGGTGCAAAAGTGGCCGAGTTCGACGCGCCGCGTCTGGCTGGAGCGGAGTTCCCCTCGAACGCCGGCATTCGCCGCACCGACCTTCAAAAGGTCCTTGGCGATGCGGCCAAGGCAAACGGGGCGCGCATCCGTCTGGGGCTGACCGTTGAGAGCATGATGGATGACGGTGAGGGCGTGGATGTGCTGTTCTCCGACGGCGGTCGGGGGAGATATGACATCGTGGTGGGCGCGGATGGTGTCTTTTCCACGACCAGGGCAGCGCTTTTCCCCGAGATTTCGGCGCCTCGTTACACGGGCCAGTGGGTCTGGCGCTACAACCTTCCAAAGCCTGGAGATCTGGACGGGATCCAGATCTGGACCGGAGCCATCGAGGCAGGCCTGGTGCCCATGTCCGATGCGCTGATGTATATGTTCTTTGTCACCGAAGAGCCCGAAGGCTTCCAGCTTGATCCGTCAGGGGCGGCCCGGCAGATGCAGGACCGCGCTATTAAGCTCGCGCCGCCAAATCTGAAGCCCTGGATCGAGCAGATTACGGAAGATTCTGGCGTTGTCGCCCGCCCGATGGAGGTCATTTTCCTGGAAGATCAGCCATGGTCCAAGGGGCGGGTTGTTCTGGTTGGCGATGCGGTACACGCCTCGACCCCGCATCTGGCCCAAGGGGCAGGCATGGCGATTGAGGACGGTCTGGTTCTGGCTGAGGAGCTGGAAAAGGCGCAGACGCCAGAGGCCGCCTTTGAGGCCTATCGCGCCAGGCGGTTTGACAGGGTGTCTCATGTGGCCAGGGTCTCTGTTGCGATTGGCGACGGGCAGATGGGCAAGGGGCCTCAGGTCGATATGAATACAACAATGGCTCAGACCATGGCGATGATGGCTGAGCCGATCTGATCGGATAGCCACATCTGCGGGATAGAGGGCTACTGGCCCTCAATCGCAAAAGACCGGGCGCAAAGCGGCGCCCTGCTGCTGCCGACCTTTTGCAAGGATACCAAAATGGGAAAACGTATTATCGATCTGTCTGTCGTTCTGGACGATCAGCTTCCAGCCGATCCTCCGGGGCTTGGACCCAAGATCAGCTATATGGATCATGCCGCGGGGGCCGCGGAAATGGAGCAGGTTTTCGGCATTGCGGCGGACAAGCAGCTTGAGGGCTGCGGCCCAGCGGCCGAACGGGTCGAGATGACCACGCACAACGGCACGCATATGGATGCGCCCTGGCACTACCACCCGACCATGGATGGCGGCACGCCTGCGATCACCATTGATCAGGTTCCGCTGGAGTGGTGCATGGGGCCCGGTGTCAAACTGGACTTTCGCAGCATGCCGGATGGTCATGTTGTGACAGCGTCCGAAGTTGAGGCAGAACTTGCCCGCATCAATCATGTTCTTCAACCAGGTGATATCGTGCTGGTCAACACCAGCGCAGGCGCGAAATATGGTCAGCCCGACTATGTAAATTCTGGCTGCGGTATGGGGCGCGAGGCAACCCTGTGGCTGGCCGAGCGCGGCATGAAGGTTTGCGGGATCGACGGCTGGAGTTGGGATCCGCCGCTGGCCTATCAAGCGAAAAATGCCAAAGAAACAGGTGATTATGGGCTGTTCTGGGAGGGGCATAAAGCAGGTGCGGATTGTGTTTATTGCCACATGGAAAAGCTTGCCAACCTTGATCAGCTGCCAGCAACAGGGTTCGAGGTCATTGCCCTTCCGGTCAAGGTGGCACGCGCTTCGGCGGGCTGGTGCAGGCCTGTTGCGATCCTGTCCGAATAGACCTTAGAACACTCCCAAACTATACGCCCCGACGAAAGTTCGGGGCGTCTTTTTGTGATCTGTCGGTCCATTTGAGCCCCCTTGAGCGCCCCACTGTCCTGGCTCAGGTCACATGCAGTTCCTTCAAGTGAAGCGACATCGTCTCGCTGTCCTGAAGGTAGTCTTTGCTCAGCAGCCTTTGCAGCAGGGGCGTATGGTCGAAAACCATGTCCCGCAACCAGGCGAGCGGGGCGGGGGCCTTGTGGAACCGGTCGCCGAGGGTGCGGGCGAAGCCAACGTGGTGGTTGACGTAGGCGACGCGCTCGGCCTCGTAGGTCTTGCAGGCCGATCTGATCTGGGACAGCTGACTCAGGTCCTGTCCTGACAGCGCCCGCGCCAGGAAATAGCCATCCTCAATGGCCATGCCCATACCGTAGGCCGCATAGGGTGAGACGGGGTGCACCGCATCCCCGACGCAGGCCACGCGGCCCTTGCACCATGTTGTCATCAGAGGCTTGTTGCGGATCTCCCAGCGAAAGGCCTGGGTTTCAAAATCGGTATGGTCGGCAAACCTCGGGATCGGGTCCGCAAATGTGGCGACATGGGCCTTGAGGTGGGCTTTGAGGTCGGGGATGACCTCGTCTTCACCTGTTGAGCGCTCCACGACCCACCATTCCCATCCAGGTTTTCCATCGTGCAGCATCGGGAAGTAGCTTGCCTGAACGTCGCGGGAATGGCAGATCTTGCCGACCGTTCGGTCAATGCCGCCAAAATCCTCGCACCAGGCAAGCGTCACCCGCAGACCGATGTGAAAGGTGCCTGGATCCCCAAAGGCCTGCTGCGCAATGGGGGAGTTTATCCCATCCGCACCGATCAGCAGATCGGCGGTTTCAGAGGTGCCATCGGCAAAATGTACGGTTATGTCATCGCGAGCCTCTGAATAGCCTGTCGCCTGTTTGGCGCCGAAGATCACGCCCTTCGGCAAACGCTCCATCATCCTGCCAAAGGCGTTTGAGCGGAGCATTCCGTAGTGCCATCCGGGGATGCCGAGAGCCGCTTCGACCGATGCGTTCCAAGGCAGATCGGCGCGGATCTTGCCTTTGTGATTGCAAAACAGCGTGCGGGTCCTGGAGCCGAGGGTCTCTATGTCCACACCGTGCTTTCGCATGATCGCGAGGACAGGCGTGCTCAGCAGCACCGCCCCGCCAAGTGGGCGCGGCTCTGGGGTTTTCTCAAAGATCCTGACGTCAAAGCCCTGCGCGATCAGCTCCAGGGCGGCCGATACACCGCCTGGGCCTGCCCCGACGATCGCCACGCGCTTTCCTTTTCTCCACTCTTGCATCACATTTCCTCCCCAATTTGATGATGGTGGTCAGTTCATCGTGCCCGGCAGCCACAGGGCCAAAGCCGGGATCGCCAGCAGCAGGGCGACCTTGATCAGATCTGCGACCAGAAAGGGCAGCACGCCCTTCATGATCCGGCTGATTGGCTGGTCCGGCATCAGGCTTTTGAGCACAAAAAGATTGATGCCGAAGGGGGGGGAAATCAGGCCGATCTCCACCACCACGAGCATCAGGACACCCCAGTGGAAGACATCAAAGCCAAGTCCGATGACGATGGGGGTGACAACCGGAACCGTGATCACCATGACCGCGAAACTGTCCATGATCGCGCCCAGGATCAGATAGAACACCAGAAGGATGGACAGGATCAGAAGTGGCGACAGATCCAGCGCTCCGATGGTCCGCGCAACCACGGCGGGCGCGTCTCCCAGATTGACAAAGAAAGAAAAGATCAGCGCGCCAAAGATCAGCCCATAGATCAAAGCGGTGGTTGCCGTGGTTTCCCGCATGACCTCAAGCAGCCGCGCCCGGCTGAGCTTGCCGCGTGCAAGCGCCATCACAAAGGCTCCCATGGCTCCAAAGGCCGCGCTTTCGGTGGCGGTAAATATCCCGCCGTAAAGGCCACCAATGACGACCCCAAAAAGCAAGACCACGGGCAGAGCTCCGATCAAGGCGGGGCCGAGTGGCTCATTCTCGGTGACCCGTTCCGGAACGAGGCCCGGATTGACTGTCACCAGCAGCCATATGGTCAGAAAATACAGCCCAAGGGCCAATAGCGCTGGCATCATGGCTGCAACAAACAGGATGCCGATGGATTGTTCTGTCAGCAGCGCAAACAGAATGATTGCGCCTGAGGGCGGAACCAGCGAGCCAAGCGTGCCTCCCGCCGCAACCACGCCGCTGGCAAACCCGCTCTCGTAGTTGCGCCTGCGCATCTCGGGCAGGGCGATCCGGCCAAAGGTGGCGGCTGTGGCCACCGATGAGCCGCTGACCGCGCCGAAGCAGGCGCAGCCCAGAACGGTCGTATAGGCGAGACCTGCGCGGACCCGCCCCAGGAGAGCGCTCGCCAGGCGATAGATATCGTCCGAGATGCCGGCCGCGACGGCAAAGCTGCCCATCATCAGGAACATCGGCAAAGTTGCAACCTGCCAATTGGTCAGGAACTCCATCGCGTCATTGGCAAAGACCCTGCCGGCCGACGGCAAGGACAGCATAATGGCTGTTCCGGCCAGTCCAATCAATCCGGTGGCCGCAGCCAGGGGGATCTGGCACAGAACCGCGATCCACAGCAGAATGAAGGCCAAGGCAGTGAACATGCCAGGTTTGCTCATCACCGCAGATTGCAGGCCGGACATATCCAACGCTGCCCATACCCCGCCAAGGAAACAGGCGATCAGCAGCGCCGCGACCAGTGCCATGCCAAACGGCGTCGTGCGCAAGGGCGTGCCTTTCGGCGCGCGCAGACAATCTTTCCACAGCAACAGGACCTGCGTCAGCAGCGCCAGCCCCATGGCCACAGCCGCCAAGACATAGGTTGGCGCGATGGGCCACTCCAGGATCATGGTCTCGCGCCCTTGTTTCAGAAACCGAAGGGCCAGAGACCAGATATAGGTGGTCAATGCCGCCAGAAAAAGCGTCAGCGCCAATGAGCTGAGGACTGACAAAAGATGTGAGATACGAGGACCGAATTGACTGGCCAGAAGGTCAACGCTGAGATTTACCCGGCGGGAGACCCCCGCTGGAAGAGTCGCAGCCACTGCAATGGCAAACATCTGCCCCATGACTTCGTTCAGGGCCACGATGCCTCCCGCAAAAAGCCAGCGCATCAGTACATCTGCCACAACCACGGCAGCTCCCATGAGAAGCCCGGCCACGGCAATGACGGCCAGAAAGCCGGTCAGCCTGTCGGCAAAACGCTCCAGCCGGTCAGACAAAGGTCTGTTAACGGGCATATCGGTCATAGTCTGGCTTTGCACGTCAAGGCCGCGCGCCATTGGCGCCGATTACAGCTCGCTCGGCCAAGGTGCCTTGCGAACCTGCGCGCACACGTGGGGTCTTTACTGTCATTGCGAAAACGTCTCCTCCCGTTTTGCGACACGGTAAAAGGTGTTTCTGCATCACAAAAATTGCATGTTTGAATTGGTGGTATTTGTGTGCTGAATGGGTGCTCCTCCCTCGCAAAGGTTTCGATGGCTTTGCTCGGGCAAGCGAGGGACATCATCGGAGGGGGGCAAGGCCTGCGGACACTCAGGACGGTTCAAAGAGCTGCCGTGACCCGTTTGGCCATTGCCAGCTGACCGCAGGAGCGTGGTTGGGCTGCTGGGTTGGGCTGTGGTAAACCGAGGTTCACTGGATTCGCGACCCGAGCACCGCCTGACCCGCTTGTAAGGTCTCGAACATCTTTTCCAGCCATGGCGTTGAACTGAACGGAGTTTGGGCATTGAACAACACTGCAATAAAAGCCGCCCGCCTGTCGGTCGCTCCCATGATGGAAGGGAAGGCGGTCTGGGAAAGTATTTATGAATTCAATTTGTTAGTGTTCAGGTTTTTGCTGAGTTGTTCCTATTGTTGTTCTTACTGGTCCGTTCACACTAATTTGTGGGTGTTAAAATGACCGTTGGAGCCATACTCAGTCCTTGCGGTGCGCCCACATTGGTGTCGGATCTGCTGGTAACAACTCGTGGGCCTGCGTTAGTCACTCCATCCAATTTTCGACCTGAAGAAGTTAACTTACTTCACGAAGGCTTGAGAGCAGCGCGCCTTACGCGAAAGCACTTCGTGACAAACAACGGCAAGGGTTTCTGCTTTGCCGGAAATAATGGGGAAAAGATTTTGGAGTTGGCCCAAAATATTCAACTGCGGCTTAGGTTTCTTCAACCTGATCAAGTAGCTGCTGATATGGTTGAGCAGCTTTGGCGAGACGCTCATCCAGATGATACAAGCCCTGATGATCTTGTACATTTTCTTGCACTCGAAGCACATAAGGGTAGCGGGTTGAATAGTATCCACTATGGCGCAGGCGATATTGTTGACTTTAAGTCTGAGTATTTTGGCGAATGCAGCGCGATTGGAAGCGGAAAGCATGATTTTAAAAGGCTGGTGGAGATGATGGATGCGAGCCTGAAATCAAAAAACGCACCAAAGGATATTCCAGAACTAATTGAATACCCAATGCTATTGATCGCGGAACTCAGCGCTTATGCAAACATGATAAAGTTGTTCTGGGAGCCACTATCAGAGACGAGAAACTCTTGGGGTGGCGCTTTGGAATTTGTTTGCTTCCGAAAGGATAGGGTAATAGCTTCCTCACCGAACACTCAATTTTTTGCATTCGATGTAGAGCTTGAACCAACTCCAAAGTTGCTTGGGTTCTATGGCAAAACGGCTGGCTTTATGCCAAGATCTGTGACCCCTCGAATGGTCATCAAGCTTTACTCACCCGTCGAGCAATTGGGTCATGCGTCTTGGCCAATTGAAGACCCTTTTGATCCCGATGGTAGCCGCTTTACAGGGGGGAGGACAGAAGAAACTGGCATGCGCGTCTGTTCCTTCCGAATAATGAGAGCTGGGTCAGTAGTTGATCTGAAGTTGGTCAACATTCCCAAAGCCTACCAAGCGCGTATCGAAGCTGCTGAGAAGGAAGACGATGGTTTGGAGGCCAACCTAGATGTGTTCCAAGAACTTTGTGATATTGCCGTTGCCTCGATGTGAGAAGATATTCTGTCAATCCCAATCTAACATGGGACGGACAAAGCGGAACAATACACAACAATTTGGAGCAACTTTTGTTGTTCCAGTTGCATATTGTGGCTCATTTCCGCTCTTTAGTATGTGTTAGAAGGTGCGATGTTGGAAGTTGGGGATCGTTAAGTGTTTGAAAATAAATTTGTAAATGCAGCACGAAGTGCCCGCCTGTCGGTCGCTCCCATGATGGACTGGACAGACCGCCACTGCAGGTATCTGCACCGTCTTCTGAGCCGGGAAACACTGCTGTATACGGAGATGGTGACCGCGCCGGCCTTGGTGCGCGGGGGGGCGCTGCATTTGTTGGACTACAGCCCCGAAGAACATCCCGTTGCGCTGCAACTTGGCGGCTCGGATCCGCAAGAACTGGCTGAGGCGGCGCGGCTGGGGGCAGAGGCGGGATATGATGAGATCAACCTCAACTGCGGTTGCCCCAGTGATCGTGTGCAATCGGGGGCCTTTGGTGCGGTGCTCATGAAGTCACCGGATCTGGTGGCTGAGTGTGTCGCTGAGATGCGCGCAGCCGTTGAGGTCGAGGTTACTGTCAAATGCCGGATCGGGGTTGATGATCAGGAACCGGAAGACGTGCTGCCCGGGTTCCTGGAAAAGATCCGCGAGGCGGGATGTCAGCGGGTAACCATCCACGCCCGAAAAGCTTGGCTACAGGGACTGTCGCCCAAGGAAAACCGCGATATCCCGCCGTTGGACTACGATTTGGTTCACCGGATGAAAGCCCGGTTTCCGGATCTTCACATCTCGATCAATGGCGGGATTGCCTCGCTTGAGGCAGCCAAAGAGCACCTGGATCTTGGGCTGGATGGCGTGATGATCGGGCGTGCAGCTTACCATCAGCCGACTGATATTCTGGCAGAAGCCGATCCGCTGATCTTTGGCACGGGAGAGGCCCGCGACGCAGTCGAGGTGGTCCACAGGATGCTGCCTTACATCGAAAGCCAACTGTCTCAGGGCGCGCGCCTGCATCAGATCACGCGGCACATGCTGGGGCTGTTCGCCGGACGCCCCGGTGCGCGCTCCTGGCGTCGAATTCTGTCGGAGGGGGCCAATCGCGCAGGTGCAGGCACCAACCTGGTGCTTGAGGCGTTGGAGCCGGTTGCGGGGCGTTCTGCGGCCTGACTTTGAGAGATCCTAGTTGCGCTGTAGCCGCGCGGCGCGGCCGCCGCGCCGTTTCTTGAGAGACGCCTCACGCCCTGCAAGTTCTTCCATGACCATTGCACGCTCATCATGTGTCATCTTGGACCAGCGCGTGATCTCGTCGATCGTCCGATAACAACCGGTGCAGATGCGCGCCTCCGGGTGGACCACGCAGATCTTGATGCAAGGGGACTGGATCTCGTCCCGCTTCCAGATCTTGTCTGTGTTCTTGTCAGTCATTCTTCAGATGCCTCATCCGGTCCAGTGCGCCCTGAAGGATATAGGACGCTGCCACATGATCGATAACCTCTGAGCGGCGTTTGCGGGACGTATCCGCCTCTAGCAGTGCTTTTTCGGCGGCAACGGTGCTGAGGCGTTCGTCCCAGAACCCGATTGGCAGATCCGTGAGCCGCGACAGATTGCGGGCAAAGGCGCGGGTGGACTGGCAGCGCGGGCCTTCGGTGCCGTCCATGTTGCGCGGCAGGCCCAACAGGATGCCGCCAACGTCGCGCTCCTTGATGATCTCGAGCAGTCGGGCGCTGTCGAGGGTGAATTTCTTGCGCCGCACCGTTTCAAGCGGGGTGGCGACGGCGCCGATCCGGTCCGAGACCGCAACGCCGATGGTCTTGTCGCCAAGGTCCAGCCCGACCAAAGCCGTGTAGCCGGGAAGGGCGGCGGCGAACTCTTCGAAGGATTCGCAGATCATTCCGCAACCCCGGCCTGAACCGCAGCTGCAGTGATCTGGGCAAGAGCTGCATCATCCCCGGCAAAGGTCTGCATGGCTTCGCTGTAGATGGTGCGGGCCTGCTCGGTCTCTCCAAGAACCCCCAGGGCGCCAATCAGGCGGGCCCACTCCTGAACCGTGCCACCCTCGGTGGCCAGCCGGTCAGACAGGCGCGCGACCATGCCGCGGATCATCTCGGCGCGGTCTTCTTCACTCATTTCTGCCGCATTTTCCACATCTGCTGCATCCGGGCCGGGCAAGGCCCCTGCAAATGGCGGCGTGCCCCGTGGTGTGATCGGCTGGTATTCCACACCGGCGCGGAAGGCCATTTCTTCGATCTGGGCCTGGATCCCCTCGACCCAAGGATCGCCCGGTGCGCTATCGCGCAGGGTTTCCGCCCAGATCTGATAGGCGCGGTCAGGGCGACCGACCTGCGACATCATCAGGCCGTAGTAGTAGCGCGCAGCGCCATTCTCTGGGTCGCGGCGCAGAGACAGAGTCAATGCGGTTTGCGCTTCGGGCGACACATAGCCGCCGGTTGCCATGATCATCAGCTCGGCCAGCTCACCAAAGTCGCTGGCTTCCACATCGCCGGACATGATCTCGATGTAGCGCTCCTTGGCCTTGTAGGCGGCTGTGAAATTGCCAAGATTTGCTTCGTGCTGGGCCAAAAGAGCATGTCCTTGTGCATCGTCCGGACGTTTGGCGACGGTCTGGCGCAGCTGTTCCACCAACTGGCGATAGCTGTCTTCCACATTTGGCGCCGGGAAGGGGGGAACCTGCTGTTCCGCCTCAGCCTGCGTGGGGCGGGTCTTGGCGCGCTCTTCGGCCAGGGCAATGCGGGTTTTCAGCGCAAGATCACCGTATCCCGGGGCGCCCAGAGCGGAGTAGATCCCAAGGGTGCCGCCACAGATGGCCAGAACAACGACAAGGGCCGCGCCCTTGGACAGGCCGCTGGGCTGGCTCGCGCCGCCGCCGTCCTGTTGCAACTGCGCATCCGCAGCCAGAATGCGGCGCGACACTTCGGTGCGAATGCGGCCCGCGTCGGCCTCGTTGATGACGCCGCGCGCCAGATCCTTGTCCACGTCGCGCAACTGCTGGCGATAGACGCGCAGGTCATAGGCGGCCGGAGGCTCACCCATGTCGCGGCTGCGCAGCAGCACCAATGCCATCAACCCGGCAACGGCCAGAGCCATAAAGGCGGTCAGGATCCAGAAAACCATGCTCACTCCGATGTTTGATCCCCATCTATATCTCCGCAGGCTTGGAAAAAAGACCTAACTGCTGCGTCACCCTGTCTTGGGGCAGCGGGCCCATGCGGCAAAGCGAGGGATTGCACAAATCGGGGGATGTCGCATCTATACAGAAATGCGACGATAAACGGCACGGGCAGGCGCGGCCTCTCGGGCATACCCAAGACCAGACACGAACCAGTGGATTCGCTCATGAAACGCTATTCAGCCTTTGCTGTCGCGCGGGAGGCCCTGCGCTATCACACCGGATGGGAACGCGCCTGGCGCAACCCGGCGCCGAAACGCCAGTATGACGTGATCATCGTCGGCGCCGGCGGGCACGGCCTTGCGACGGCCTATTACCTGGGCAAGAATTTCGGCATCACCAATGTGGCGGTGCTGGAAAAAGGCTGGCTGGGCGGCGGCAACACCGGGCGCAACACCACCATCATCCGCTCGAACTACCTGCAGGATCCGTCGGCGGCGATCTATGAAAAGGCGCGGTCCCTCTATGAGGACATGAGCCAGGATCTGAACTACAACGTGATGTTCTCTCCGCGCGGCGTGATCATGCTGGCCCAGACCGAGCATGAGGTGCGCGGCTACAAGCGCACCGCCCATGCCAATGCCCTGCAAGGGGTGTCGACCGAATGGATCGAACCCGCCCGTGTCAAGGAGCTGGTGCCGATCATCAACCTGGCCGGTCCTCGCTATCCCGTCTTGGGTGGTCTCTGGCAAGAGCGCGGCGGCACCGCCCGCCATGATGCGGTGGCCTGGGGCTATGCACGGGCCTGTTCTGCCATGGGGATGGACATCATCCAGCAATGCGAAGTCACCGGCGTGCGCAGCGAAGGCGGCCGTGTCATCGGCGTGGACACCACCAAGGGCGCCATCGATTGCGACAAGCTCGGCATGGTGGTTGCGGGCAACTGTTCGCATCTGTCCCAGATGGCGGGCTTCCGCTTGCCGGTGGAAAGCGTCGCGCTGCAGGCGCTGGTTTCCGAGCCGATCAAACCCTGCATGGATGTGGTTGTGATGGCCAATACCGTGCACGGCTACATGAGCCAGTCCGACAAGGGCGAGATGGTGATCGGCGGCGGCACCGACGGGTTCAACAACTACACCCAGCGCGGATCGTTCCACCATATCGAGGAAACCGTGCGCGCCCTGATCGAGACCTTCCCGATGGTCTCGCGCCTCAAGATGCTGCGCCAGTGGGGCGGAATCGTGGATGTGACCGGCGACCGCTCGCCCATCATCTCGAAAACCCCGGTGCAGAACTGTTTCGTCAACGCAGGCTGGGGCACCGGCGGCTTCAAGGCCATTCCGGGGTCCGGCTGGGCCATGGCCGAGCTGATGGCGACCGGCCATTCACCACTGGCCGAAGAGTTCTCGATGATGCGTTTCAAGGAAGGCAAGTTCATCGACGAAAGCGTCGCTGCGGGGGTAGCGCATTGATGGGTTCCGCCATGACTAAAGGGCTATCTTCGGTCATCGGGGCTTTACGGCCCGCTCAGGACGGCGTCTGCCAGAAGATAGGTAACGTGTTTTGCGTATCTGACCAAAGCGGGGCCCTTGAACCTGCGCTCTGGCTGAACCCGCTCATCGCGGCGCCAGTGGAGAAAGGCAAAGAAGAAAAAGACTGCGGCAAACGCCAGAATGATCCAGAGAAACATGGATTCGATATGGGTGCCCGCGTTGACAATACAAGCTGGAGGCTCTGCCCATGCTGATCCTTGAATGCCCCTATTGCGGTGTCAAAGCCGAGGAAACCGAACTCCACGCTGGTGGCGAGGCGCATCTGAAACGCTTTGGTCCCGGCTCATCGGATGATGAGTTTCATGACTACCTTTTCATGCGGGAAAACCCCAAGGGGGTGCATTTCGAACGCTGGCGGCATGTGAACGGCTGCGGCAAGTGGTTCCATGCGGCCCGCTGCACCACCACGCTTGAGGTCTTTGGCACCTACACGGCGCAGACCAGCGCGCCGCCACAGGAAATTCGCGATGCGATCACCGCCAAACGCCCCGGCTGGAGCTGGAGGGAGTTCGAATGATCCGTCGCCCAACCCCATCTGTCGCCGTCTTTTGGAAAAGGTCCGCAGCATGAGCACCCGTCTTGCCAATCAGGGGCGCCTGATCGACCGCTCCAAACCCATCGAGTTCACCTTCAACGGCACGCGCATGACGGGCTATGCCGGGGATACGCTGGCCTCGGCCCTTCTGGCCAATGATCAGCTTTTGGTGGGGCGCTCGTTCAAATACCACCGTCCGCGCGGGCTGGTTGCCTCGGGCGCGGAAGAACCCAATGCGCTGGTCGGTCTGGGGACCGGCGACCGGTTTGAGCCCAACCAGCGCGCCACCACGACCGAGCTGTTTTCCGGTCTCAGCGCCCAGTCGCAGAACCACTGGCCGAGCCTTGAGTTCGACGTGGGTGTGGTGAACAACAAGCTGGCGCGGTTCCTGCCCGCCGGTTTCTACTACAAGATGTTCATTCACCCGCGCCCCTTCTGGAAACATATCTATGAGCCGATCATCCGCAAATCGGCCGGTCTGGGTCAGGCCCCGGACCAAGAACTGAAGGATGCCGACACTTACGAGCATTTCTATTTCTTCTGCGATGTGCTGGTGGTCGGCGGCGGTGTGGCCGGTCTGCAGGCGGCGCTGGTGGCGGCGAAATCTGGCGCCAAGGTGCTGGTGCTGGAGCAGAACGCCCATTGGGGCGGGCGCGCCCCGGTTGATGGCGGCATGATCGATGGCGACTACCCGGAGGCCTGGGTTGAGCAGGCGCTGGCAGAACTCACCGCGATGGAGAACGTGACCCTGCGAAACCGCTGCATGGGCGCAGGCGTCTATGATCACGGTTATGCGCTGGGCTATGAGCGGCTGACGGATCACGCGCCGGGGCAGGGCGGCCCGCGCCATCGCATGTGGCGGATCCGCGCGAAACAGATCGTGACGGCCACCGGCGCGATCGAGCGGCCCCTGTCCTTTGCCGGAAATGACGTGCCGGGCGTCATGCTCGCCTCGGCCATGCGCGACTATGTGGTGAACTGGGGCACGGCGCCGGGCAAGCGCGTGGTGGTTGCTACCAACAATGATGATGCCTATCGCACTGCGCTGACGCTGCATGAGGCGGGCATCGAGGTGGTGCGCCTGCTGGACACGCGTGAGACCGGCGGCGGCGCCCTGATGGCTGAGGCGCGCGAAAAGGGTATTCGCGTTGAATGCGGGCGCGGCATCGCCAAGGTGAAGGACGGCAAATGCGTCACCAAGGTTGCGATCTGCGCGCAGAACGGTCAGGGCGGCGCCCAGGAAGAGGTGGAGGCCGATGCAGTGGCCATGTCCGGCGGCTGGTCGCCGGTGGTGCACCTGTGGTCCCATTGTGGCGGCAAGCTGATCTGGGATGACGCCCAGGCGCATTTCCGCCCTGATCCCGAGCGCCCGCCGCTGGGCGCCGATGGAACCGGTTTTGTTGTTGCGGCCGGATCTGCAAATGGCCCGCTGGAATTGGGCCACGTGCTGGCCGATGCCGCCGAAGCAGGTGCCAAGGCCGCCAAGGCGGCAGGTTTTGAGGCAGAGGCCAAGCCAGCAACCGGCGCCGCGCAGGACGAGGCGCCAATGCAGCCGGTCTGGCTGATGCCCGCCCGCGCCGAGATCGACCTGCGTATGAAGGCCTGGCTCGATTTTCAAAATGACGTGAAAGTCTCTGACGTGCAGCTGGCCGCGCGCGAGGGCTTTGAAAGCGTTGAACACACCAAACGCTACACGACTCTGGGCATGGCGACGGATCAGGGGAAACTCAGCAATATCAATGGTCTTGCGATCCTAGCTGACAGCCTCGGTTCGGAAATTCCGCAGGTGGGCACCACCACCTTCCGCCCGCCTTACCATCCCATTTCAATGGGGGCGATCGGCGGTGAGGCGCGAGGCGAGATCTTCCAGCCGCTGCGCAAGACACCGATGCACGACTGGCACGAGGCAAACGGCGCCGACTGGGAGCCGGTGGGCCACTGGCGGCGTCCCTATGCCTTTGTCCGGGCGGGCGAAAGCGTCAAAGAGGCGGTGAGCCGCGAGATCCTGAACACTCGCCAGAACGTGGGGCTGCTGGATGCTTCTACCCTGGGTAAGTTGATCGTCAAAGGGCCGGATGCCGGGCGTTTCCTCGACATGATGTACACCAACATGATGTCGACCCTGAAGGTGGGGAAATGCCGCTATGGGCTGATGTGCTCCGAGAATGGCTTCCTGTCGGACGACGGCGTGGTTGCCCGCATCGACGAGGACACCTGGCTTTGCCATACCACAACCGGCGGCGCGGATCGTATCCACGCCCATATGGAGGAATGGCTGCAGACCGAATGGTGGGACTGGAAGGTCTATGTCGCCAATGTGACCGAGCAGTTGGCGCAGGTCGCCGTGGTTGGCCCCAAGGCCCGCATGCTGCTGGAGAAGCTGAACGCTGAAGCGGGCGGCGGTATGGATGTCTCCAAAGAGGCGCTGCCGTTCATGGAATGGAAGGACGGAGAGATTGGCGGTTTCACATGCCGCGCCTACCGGATTTCGTTCTCCGGCGAGCTGTCCTATGAGATCGCGGTTCCGGCCTCACAAGGTCAGGCCTTTTGGGATGCGCTGATGACGGCGGGCGAGGAGTTCGGCGTCATGCCCTATGGCACCGAGTGCCTGCACGTGATGCGCGCCGAAAAGGGGTTCATCATGATCGGGGATGAAACCGACGGCACCGTGATCCCGCAGGATCTGGGGCTGAACTGGGCGATTTCGAAAAAGAAGGAAGACTTCATCGGCAAACGCGCGCAAGAGCGCAGCCATATGGTCGATCCCGACCGCTGGCAGCTGGTGGGGCTGGAAACGCTGGACGGCTCGGTCCTGCCGGATGGCGCCTATGCGCTCGGCAATGGCGTCAATGCCAATGGGCAGAAGAATACCATTGGCCGAGTGACCTCGACTTATCATTCACCGACACTGGGCAAGGGGATCGCCATGGGCCTTGTGAGACACGGCCCCAAACGCATGGGGGAGGTGATCGAGTTCCCCGGCACCGATGGCACCACATACAAGGCCAAGATTGTCGATCCGATCTTCTACGACAAAGAAGGGGAGAAGCAGAATGTCTGATCCGTTGAGCGCCCTGGCCGGTGCCCGCTATGCGGGGCTTGCCACCATCGAGGAAGCCGGGCTTCAAGGCATGATCACCCTGCGCGGCGATCTTTCGTCCAAGACCTTGCAAAAGGCGGTGAAGGCTGCAACCGGCGCAGCCGTGCCACAGACCCGCCGGATCGCCGTATCGGATACCGGTGCCGTTGCCTGGATGTCTCCGGATGAGCTGCTGCTGTTGGTTCCCTATGCCGAGGTGGTGGACAAGACCGCCGCGCTGACGGACGCGCTGTCAGGGGATCATGCGCTGGCGGTGAACATCTCGGATGCGCGGGCGGTATTCACCCTGTCGGGCGCTGGCGCACGCGAGGTTCTGGGCAAGATCTGCCCTGTGGACTTTGACGTTTCTGCCTTCAAACCCGGTGACTTCCGCCGCACCCGCATGGCCCAGGTCGCTGCCGCCTTCTGGCTGGACGAGGCAGAGACCTTCCACATCGTCTGTTTCCGCTCGGTCGCGCAATATGTGTTCAATCTCCTGATGGCATCGGCGCATCCGCAATCAAAGGTTGGTGTGTACTAAGGTCAGCCCTTTGGGGTTGTGTGCCTTGTGGTCCTGACTTAACGTGCCTCGTATCCACGGGGCACGTTTTTGTTTGAATATCAATTGATTGGTTTCCTGTCTTGTGGATCGAAAACGACTTGCTCACCAAGGAACCTTTATGTTCAAGACTGTTTGTGCGCGTGGTCTGTCGCTTGTCATAGCGGCATCATCGCTCGCTTTTTTGCCCTTGTCTGTGAAGGCTGAGGAAAAGATCAACTATGCCTATCTGTGCAAGATCGAAGCCCGCCGGACCGGCAATTGGACGCCCAGAGAGGTTCGTTTCTCCCTGAATGAAGACGACATGACCGCCATCGTGAGTGATCCCTATTCCTACCACCAGGGCGACGGGCCGTTTCACGTCAAGATGAAGCGCAAGAAGGATGGCATGCTGCGGTTCAAATGGCGGGTGGAATTGCCAACCTCGGAAGGTGGGTTTCTGTACGTGGGCTATACTGTCATATTCGACGCCGACAAGAAGACCGGTGTCTTCCGGGCCGCGGTTCCGTCTGGTGGGCATCGCGATGGGCCGGGAACTCTGATCTGCAAGTGATGCAAAGGCCATGGCGCTTTTTGAGGCTGATCCGGATACGGTTCAGCACTTTCTGACGGTGGAGCCTGCAGTTGCAAATTACTGCAGGACACCACGGAGCATTACATCAAACGGTGAACAGAAACGTGGGGAACTGCGTCAGGGCGCGGGGGCCGGTGAGGGTTTCAAAGCCTGAGGTCGCGCCGTTGTCGGGGCGACATTCGCCGTAAAAGCACAACAACTCCGCCAGCTCTGCCATCCGGGCCTTGCGGGTCTCTTCTGCCAGAAACGGCGCGTGAGTGGAGAGGTACAGCGCCGGGCGCTGTTGTTTCAGCCAGGGGATCATCTGGGGCAGCACGTCAAATTCGGCGCCTTCGATGTCCAGCTTGACCAATGACACATGCGACAGATCCGCCTTGTCCGCAAAGTCCTGCCAGCCAATTGTCATCACGTCCGATCCATGCGCCCCGTCATTGAGGAGGCTCGACATGCTGTCCCCGGCCTCACCGCCGAAAGAGGCCATGCGGGCCAGCCCGAAACCATCGCTGATCGCAACCGAAAAGGCCGAGACATTGTCGATGCGGTTCAGCTCTAGATTCCAGGCCAGATGGCGAAAGGCGACCGGATCGGGCTCGAAGCACATCACCCGGCGTGCTCTATGCGCGCCGTATAGAACCGTAGGACCGATCCAAGCGCCGATGTCCAGGTAGTCATGGTCCTTGTCCAGATGGGCGTCGAGCACGGCAAAGGTCTCGGGCTCCCAGTGGCCTTCCGAGGCCTTGCGCCAGAACTTTGAATGATAGGGATCCAGCCGGAAGGGCACACCGTTTAATTGGCCCGCATAGTAACCACGCGCACGGTAGTAGGCTTTGCGCGCACGGATCCAGGCCTCAGCGATCATTGCGATCTCCCCTTTTTACGCACATACGCCCCTCACAGGTACTTGGTGCTGATTTCTTGTCTTGGCCCTTGACCTGCCGGGGGCTGCGCCGCATGTATCTGCACAGGAACGCAACAAAATTTGACAGGGGTCCGATATGGCTTTTGAACTTCCCGATCTTCCTTATGCACATGACGCGCTGGCTTCCAAGGGCATGTCCGCGGAAACCCTGGAATATCACCACGACCTGCACCACAAGGCATATGTCGACAACGGCAACAAGCTGATCGCTGGAACCGAGTGGGAGGGCAAGACCCTCGAAGAGATCATCGTGGGCACCTACGACAAGTCCGCCGTTGCCCAGAACGGTATCTTCAACAACATCTCGCAGCTGTGGAACCACAACCAGTTCTGGGAGATGATGGGCCCGGGCGACAGCGCAATGCCGGGTGAGCTGGAAAAGGCACTGGTTGAGAGCTTTGGCTCGGTCGACAAGTTCAAGGAAGAGTTCTCTGCCGCAGGTGCGGGTCAGTTCGGCTCTGGCTGGGCCTGGCTGGTGAAAGACACCGATGGCGGTCTGAAAGTGACCAAGACCGAGAACGGCGTGAATCCCCTTTGCTTTGGCCAGACTGCGCTGCTGGGCTGCGACGTGTGGGAGCATTCCTACTACATCGATTTCCGCAACAAACGCCCGGCCTACCTGACCAACTTCCTCGACAATCTGGTCAACTGGGAAAACGTCGCTTCGCGCATGTAACCCCTTGCGGTCTTAGCAAGCGCAACACTGACATTCAGACCCGTGCCATACCGGTGCGGGTCTTTTTGTATCGAATTGACACGCATCAAGGCTTTCTCCCGGGCTGGTCGTTCTTATGAACACGGATAGGGAAAGGAGAGCCCATGTTGAGATTGCCAAAAGGACTTTGGATCGTTGTCGCCGACGGGCGAAAAGCGCTGTTCCTTGAAAACGTAAGTGACACTGTGGATGCGGATCTGAACGTGATCCGCGCAGATAAAATGGTGAACCCCGCCAACTCGGAACAGGGAACCGGGGCGCCGGGGCGCCTTAGCGGTGCGTCGGGCGCGGCTCGGGGGGCTGTGGAGCCTGCCGACTGGCACCAGATGAGCGAGGACAAATTCGCTACGGATATCGCGGCTCTGATCAACAAATGGGTGCAGGCCGGCGCCTGTCCGGCGCTGGTTGTAATTGCGCCGCCAGGCACCTTGGGGGCATTGCGAGCGGCGCTGAGCCCTCCCGCAACGAAACTGCTGATCGCAGAGCTGCCAAAAGACCTTACGCATCACTCGGTGCCTGAGATCGCCGAAGCGGTTCAATCCGTACTGGAAACCGCTTGAAATGCGTACCTGTTGCCATCGAGGTCCAAGCCTGGCGGCCTAGATGGCATCGCGCAGGTACTTCAATGCGTCTTCGGCACTGGTGACCCAGGTCAGATATGCCTGAACGTCGGGACCTGCGAACTCCTGTGCTACAACGTGATCCAGAAGGTCGCGCAACTTGTCCCAGTAGCCGTCGATATTGACCAGAACAATAGGCTTGTCATGAAGCCCGAGCTGGCGCCAGGTCAGCACTTCGAACAGCTCGTCCAGGGAGCCAGGCCCGCCCGGCAGGACGACCACTGCATCAGCGTTGTACAGCATGACTTTTTTGCGTTCATGCATGGTCTCTGTCACAACGTAGGTGGTCAGGTCAGTCTTGCCGACCTCCCGTTGCTCCAGGTGAATCGGAATCACACCGAATGTCTCGCCGCCTGCCGCCTGAGCGGCCCTGGCAACGGTTCCCATCAGTCCAACGTCACCAGCCCCGTAAACGAGGCGAAAACTGTGTTCTGCCAGCCCCTTTCCAAGCGCCTCTGCGGCTGCGGCATAGCTGGGCATTGCTCCAAAACGGGATCCGCAATAAACACAGACGGATTTTACACTCATGAGGATGGCCTTTCCAGAGGGGATCATGGGGGCAGGGGGATGCGGTGTCTCCTCAGATACCCCCATTGGAAGGCCGGCTCAACCAAGCGAGAGGATACATCTCGCACTAGGGAAGGACCCAAATGGCGCAGACATCTGGAAGTGGAGGTATCGGCTCTCTGACACTGGGGGGCATTGCTGCGGTAGCGGTGATCGTTGGTGGTGTTGTTGTGATGCTGTGGCTGGATGGGGACCAGACGGATCCGTCCTCTGACCGTGCATTGCGCGAAGGTGCAAATAGCGATGTAACGATCTCTCCCTCGACTGGAAATCCCGTCGTGGTGCCCAGCACGCAAGCCGGGCAGGAGGAAGACCCCGCGCCAGCCGCAGACAGCGATGCGCAGGCTGTGAGCCAACCAGCCGAGTCATCGACGGCAGTCGCGCCACAAGACGTGGTTCGCGAACCCGTCCCTGAGCCCTCAGAATCCCCTGTCGTTGAAACTGCTGTGGAACCTGTCGATGAGGGGCAAACTGCAGCGCCCGATACTCCCCAAGGTCCGGTCGAAAATGCCCAGGCCGTGGATCTGCCGGACGGTGACGAAGTGCAAGCGCAACCTCAAACCTCTACGGCGCCAGAGCGCGCTCCGGTCCAGGAGGACACAGCTGCAGTCGCCGTGCCTGCCGCGGGTGAAACGGGCGCTCGTGAGGCGGAGACCACACCCAAGCAACCCCAGCCCGAGGGGGAGGCTGTCAGCCTGACCGCTCCCTTGCTGGATCTTGTGCGGGTCGATCCAGAAGGCGCGCTGGTCATTGCCGGGCGCGCTCAGGCCGGGGCGCGGGTCCAGGTGTTGATCGATGGCGCGGTCCTGGAAGAAACCGAGGTGCAGGGCGGAGGAGAGTTTGCCGTCTTCTCCAGCATCACGCCAAGCGACCGCCCAAGAGTGATTTCCTTGCTGGCCCGTGCCGGAGGGCAAGAGGCAGCTTCGCTCGATCAGTTCATTATCGCACCCGCCGCCCCTGTCCCGGCGCCTCAGGTTGCCGATGCTGGCGTGCCGCAGCCGACCACTCCGGGAACCGAGGCACTTGCAGCAACAACATTGGAAGAGACCCCGCAGGTGCTGTCGACAGAGCCAGAGGGCAGCAGCGAGCCGACATTGCCCGAGGCAGATGCACCCGAGGCGGATGCGGGGACCGCTGAAGCACAGACCCCGGCACCGCCGGTGACGGCCCAGGTCGGGGCGCCGGCCCAACCGGATGACGGGGCCACTGAGGAGGTTTCGGTTCAGACCGCCGAGGTGGATACCGTGCAAGCCGCACCGCAGGAAACTGCTGCCCCCCAAAGCCAGCCTGCCGCCCGTGAAACACCGGCAAGCGCCGAGACCGAACCGGCCCCGCGGCCCGAAGCCACGGCAGTGGCTGTGCTGCGTGCGGGGGCAGATGGGGTCGAACTGGTCCAGCCTGCTGCGCCGGTCCTGAATGGCAAGGTGGCGCTGGATACGATCAGCTATTCTGACAGCGGCGCAGTGCTGCTGGCCGGACGCGGTCGCCCGGACGCATTGGTGCGCGCCTATGTCAACAACCAGATCAAGGCAGAGTTGCCCGTTGCAGAGGATGGCCGCTGGGGCGGTGCGCTTGGCGAAGTGGAGCCGGGGATCTATACCTTGCGTCTTGATGAGGTGGATGTCGCTTCGGGGTCGGTATTGAGCCGCCTGGAAACCCCCTTCAAACGCGAAGCCCCCGAGGTCTTGCAGCCCCCCGCTCAGGAACCGGGCGCCGCGCCGGACCAGCCTGTGCCACTTGTGCGGGCCGTCACCGTGCAGAAGGGCGATACGCTTTGGGCGATCTCCCAACAGCGCTATGGGAGCGGTTTCCTCTATGTCCGCGTGTTCGAAGCAAATCAGGACGCCATCCGCGACCCGGACCTGATCTATCCCGGACAGGTATTCAACCTGCCGGAATGATCCATTGGGCAAGATGATTGCACCGCGTCCCCGGTTCGGGGGCGCGGTTTTTTTTTGTTTCACGCCTCGCCTTTGCAGGTCTGCGACGGTATCTATTGCCCCTAGCGCCAGTCAGGGATTGCGGTCAGGATCCAAATGAGAAGAAACCCAACCACAATCGGCAATATTTCCGCCGAGGAACGCCGATCCAGCATGCGGACCCTGCGAAAGGTACTGCCGTATCTTTGGCCCGCGGGGCAGAATTCGGTCAAGATCCGCGTGGTTCTCGCCATGGCGGTTCTGATTTTGGCCAAGGTGATCGCGGTTTACACGCCTGTTCTGTACAAGGGCGCGGTGGATGCGCTGGCGGGTGAAGGTGTTCCGCCGCTCGCGCTTGGTGCGGTGGGGTTGACGGTTGCCTATGGAATGGCGCGGGTTCTCACCACCGGCTTTCAGCAGTTGCGCGATGCGATCTTTGCACCGGTAACCCAGCGCGCCCTGCGGCGTCTGGCGCTTGAGACTTTCCGCCATATCCACCGTCTGTCGATGCGCTATCACATCACCCGCAAGACGGGCGGCCTGTCACGCATCATCGAGCGCGGGGTAAAGGGGGTCGAGTTCCTCCTGCGGTTCCTGCTGTTCTCCATCGGGCCGCTGGTTCTGGAACTGGCTTTGGTGGCCATTGTCCTGACGGTCTTGTTCGATGCGCGCTACCTGTTGGCCGTCGGCGTCACCATTGCGCTTTATGTCTGGTTTACCCTGGCGGTGACGGAATGGCGCGTGAAACTGCGGCGCGAGATGAATACGCAAGACACCGATGCCAACCAAAAGGCCATCGACAGCCTGCTCAATTTTGAAACGGTGAAGTATTTTGGCGCCGAAGAGCGCGAGGCGGCCCGCTATGACGGCGCCATGCGCGCCTATGCCAATGCGGCGCTGAAGACGGCCTATTCGCTGTCCTTTTTGAATTTTGGCCAAAGCCTGATCATCACCGGCGGTTTGATCGCGGTGATGGTGATGGCGGCAATGGGCGTACAGCAGGGCAGTCTGACCGTCGGTGATTTTGTCATGGTCAACGCTTATATGGTGCAGATCACCGTGCCACTGAACTTTCTCGGCTCCGTCTACCGTGAAATTCGCCAGAGCCTTGTAGACATGGGAGAGATGTTCGACCTGCTTGAGCAGCCCCCCGATGTGACCGACCGTCCTGGCGCAAAAGAACTCGACGTCACAAAAGGGCACATTCAGCTGACGGATCTGAGGTTTGCTTATGAGGTCGAGCGCGAGATCCTCAAGGGCATCACCATGGAGGCTAAGCCGGGCCAGACCGTGGCCATCGTCGGCTCCACCGGGTCGGGCAAATCCACCATCGGGCGGCTGTTGTTCCGGTTTTATGATGTGACGGGCGGCTCGCTGACCATCGATGGTCAGGATGTGCGGGACGTCACGCAGGCAAGTCTGCATGCGGCCATTGGCGTGGTGCCGCAGGACACCGTGCTGTTCAATGACACGATCCGCTACAACATCGCATATGGGCGCGATGGAGCTACGCAAGACGAGATCGAAGCGGCCGCGCGGGCAGCCCAGATTCATGACTTTATCGTGGGGCTTCCGCAGGGCTATGAAACGCCAGTGGGAGAGCGCGGCTTGAAGCTGTCGGGGGGAGAAAAGCAGCGGGTTGGCATTGCCCGTACCTTGCTGAAAGACCCGCCGATCCTTTTGCTGGATGAGGCGACCTCGGCGCTGGACACGGACACAGAACGCGAGATCAAAGAGGCGCTGACGCGGGCCGGTCAGGGGCGCACGGTGATCACGATTGCTCACCGCCTGTCCACCGTTGCCGAAGCCGACCTGATTGTTGTGTTGGAGCAGGGTGAGATTGCAGAAGCCGGCACCCACGAAGAGCTGCTGCAGCGGCAAGGACGCTATGCACACCTCTGGAATAGCCAACAGTCGGATCAGGATGCGGCCTGAGGTGCGGGGCCAAAGGGCATGATATGGACCTGACCTGGACCCTCTACATTTGCCTGTGCACGGTGCCTTTG
The DNA here is from genome assembly GCA_027019165.1 of Pseudophaeobacter sp. GTDB lineage: Bacteria > Pseudomonadota > Alphaproteobacteria > Rhodobacterales > Rhodobacteraceae > Phycobacter. The sequence continues at coordinate 48,376 of JALUXC010000024.1, read as the reverse complement.
CTGACGCTGTTGCCGCTTTGGCGGTATGAGGGCTGGTGGGTGCGCGCCTTTGAGTTTCCCGCGGTTCAGATTGCCGTGATCACCGGTGGTTCCCTGTTTCTGACGCTTTGGGTGTTTGGCTGGCCGTCTGGTTTGGGGTACGGGTTACCGGTGGTTTTGCTGGGCTGCACGGGGGTTCAACTGTCCCGCATCCTGCCCTACACCTTGGTGTTCCCCAACCAAATCCAATCCGCCCGGCAGCTGCGGCCTCGCGATCAGCTTCATGTTCTGGTGGCCAATGTTCTGATGACCAACCGCAATGCTGGGGCGCTGATGGATCTGATCCGCACGCGCGCGCCGGATCTTGTGCTCACGCTGGAGACGGACGCGTGGTGGCAGGATCAGTTTGCCGAGATTGAACAGGACTACCCATTTTCGATCAAGGAGCCGCTCAGTAACCTTTATGGGATGCACCTCTATTCCCGTCTTGAACTGGTGGATGCGCGCATTGCCTATCTGGTCGAAGATGGTGTGCCCTCCATTCATGGCGACGTGGTGCTGCGCTCGGGGGAGCGCGTGCGGCTGCATTGCCTGCACCCGGCGCCGCCAAGCCCGACGGAGAACGCAACCTCTGCCGAGCGGGACGGAGAGCTCTTGCTGGTCGCCCGCGAGTTGGATGCATCCGCCGGGCCGGTTGTGGTCATGGGCGATCTCAACGATGTGGCCTGGTCGGCCTCTACACGTTTGTTCCAAAAGGTGAGCGGACTTCTGGATCCGCGCATCGGGCGGGGGCTGTTCAGCACTTTTCACGCCGGCTATCCGCTGCTGCGCTGGCCGCTCGACCATGTGTTCTGCTCGCCCGATTTCACGCTGGTTCGGATCAGGCGGCTGGGGCAAATTGGCTCCGACCACTTCCCGATAGAAGCGGTTCTGCAGCACACGCCCCGTGCCCGTGATCTGCACCCCGAACCCGAAGCCAGCCCGCGCGAGGCTGAACGCGCGGAGGACAAGATTGCGCAGGTTGAAGCAGATCACACGGCACTTCCCTGAACCGCCTAAATGAAGAAGGCCCCGCCGGGACGGGGCCTTCTTCATTTGCCTTGCGGGAGCGGTTTACTCCGCTGCGCGCAGGGGCGTTGTGCCGTCCGGTTTGGCATCCCACTTGGCCTCTGGCGCCGCTTCGGTCATGTCATCCCAAAGCAGTTCTGTCGTGGGCAGTTTGCGCGCTTTCCTTGCCAGGCGCATGTCCTGCGCTATCCGGCTGGAACGCCCGCCGGTGAGACGTGCCATCAGGCGGCCCATCCAGGACATGTAGGTCGACAGCCACACCCGGATGGAGAGCAGCGAGGGCGTCACCACCAGCGTCAGCACGGTCGCAATGCCAAGGCCGAAAACAACGGCGGTGGCCAGCTGTTTCCACCAAAGCGCGGTGGGGCTGTCGATGGAATAGCCGCCGTTGATGAAGTCGAGGCTGATGCCGAACATCATCGGGGCCAGGCCGGCCATGGTGGTGACGGTCGTCAGCAGCACCGGGCGGATGCGCGCCTCTGCGGTGCGGATGATCGCCTCGATCCGGGGCATGTGCTGGCTGAACTCCTGATACGTGTCGATCAGCACGATGTTGTTGTTCACAACGATCCCCGCCAGCGCGACGATTCCGGTGCCCGTCATGATGATCGAGAACGGCTGTTGCATCACCATCATACCGATCAACACGCCTGTGGTGGAGAGAACCACCGCCAAGAGCACCAGCGCCGAGTTGTAGAAGGAGTTGAACTGCGCCAAGAGAATCACGAACATCAGACCCAGCGCCCCGGCAAAGGCCTTAGACAGGAAGGCACCGCTTTCCTCTTGTTCCTCTTGATCGCCGGTCCATTCCCAGGTGATGGTCGATGCAAAGGGAGTGGTGGTCTCCAGCCACTTGGTAATCTCGGCAAGCCGCTCGTTGGCATTCACAGGCGCGAGCCTCGCGCCCTCTTCCAGAGCGGTCTTGACGTCTCCTGCCGTGTCAGCCTGATCAAGGGCAAAGAGCATCAGCTGCTGACCATTTGGACCGGTAAACTCACCCTCGGACCCCTCCGGTGCGGATTTGACCAGCGCGAGGATCCGGTCTTCTCCGGTGTCGGGATGCGACATCACAACTTTGCTGAGGCCGGGTTCAAAGTCTGCCTTTACGTCATAGTACCTTTGCTGCTGCACGCGGCTGATTTGCGCCAGCTTTGGCACCGGCTTGCGGGTGATGAAATTGCTGAGCGGCACAAGACCGTCCGAGGTGCGCACCTTGAGGGTGTCCAGCGTCGACAGAACCCGGTCTTCGTCTGGCAGGCGCACGCGGATCTCGATCTCTTCGTCGGAACTATCGACCCGCATGGTGTCCAGAAGGATGCCGCGTGTCACCAGCTGCACCATGGCGCCCACGGTGGCCACATCGGCGCCGTAGCGGCCGGCCTTTTCCACATCCACGTCGATCTGCCAGTCGATGCCGGGCAGGGGCAGGGTGTCCTCCACCAGTTTCAGCCCCGGCATTTTGTCGAAATAGGCGCGGGCGGTTTCGGTGGCCGATGTCAGATCCTCCCAGCCGTCACCCTTGATGCGCAGGTGGATAGGCTTGCCCGAGCCGGGCCCCTGTTCCAGCGCATTGAGTTCGGTGACAAAGCCCGGAAGCTTGTCCAGCTCGGCGCTCAGCTCATCGAGCACGGTATTGCCGTCAAAAGCCGTTGCCGTCACTTCGCGCGTCAAAAGACCAAAGAACCAGGTTTCTGTCTCTTTTGGACGATCCTCCCAGGGGATGATCTCGAACTGGACCTGACCGATGGTATCCTGCGGCGACTGCCCGCCGCCGGGGCCGCCGGTGTCCAGCCCGCCTTCACCGGCAAAGGAGAAGACGTTGATCACCGCAGGGTGCGCCTTGATCACCTCTTCGGCCTGGCGGACCATCTCGTCTTTTTCTTCAAGCGAGATATTGCCCCGCGCCCGCACGAATGCGGTTGCCTGTTCGGGTTCGGAGTCGACAAAGAATTCGACGCCATAGTTGTTCTCACCGAAGGTTTTGAACACGGTCATGATGCTGAAGGCCACCACAGCGATCGTGATCAGCGGCATGAAAGGATTGCCTGCGATGAACTTGATGACATAGCCAAAGGGGGTGTGGCGATACCCGGCAGAAACCGACTTTGGCTTGCGCTCGATTCGCGCTGCACCGAGTGTGATGGAGGCTGCAAAGGCCGACAGCACAAAGACCAGCGCGCCAAAGATAGCGGGCAGGGCCGTGGGCATGTCAGAGGCCGCTTGCTCAGGGAGCAGGTAAGCCGGGTTCAGCATCTGCATGGCGCCGCCGAACATGCCCCAGATTGCCGGAGGCACCAGCAGGGCGCGCAGGGGCCACCATGGCAGAACCGCACGCAGCCCGTTCGAGGTGCCCTCGAATACGCGGCTGATCCGGCCTGACACACCGCCCATCACCGGCAGGTAGACCAGGGCCACCACCAGCGAGGCAGAGAGCACAAAGATCAGCGTCACCGGCAGCATGCCCATGAATTCACCCGGCACACCGGGCCAGAACAGCATCGGCAAAAAGGCGCAGAGCGTCGTCGCCGTCGAAGAGACCACCGGCCAGAACATCCGCTGCGCCGCCTCCACATAGGCGTGCATCGGGCCTGTGCCCTCCTTGATGCGCTTGTCGGCGTATTCCACCACCACGATGGCGCCATCCACCAGCATCCCCACGGCCAGAATCAGACCGAACATCACGATGTTGGAGACGGAAATCCCCATCAGCGCCAGAAGGGCAAAGCACAAAAGGAACGAGGTCGGGATCGCAAAGCCAACCAAAAGCGCGGCGCGGCTGCCGAGCGAAGACAGCACTACGATCATTACCAGCGCAATCGCAGTCAGCACCGAGCCTTCGAGCTGGCTGACCATCGACCCCACCACGCGGCTCTGATCGTTGGAGGTGCCAACTGCGATCGCGGCGCGCAGCTCTGGCGGCCATTTTTCCTGCGCCTTCGCAAGGGTCTCTTTCACCAGATCCACGGTGTCGATCAGGTTATAGCCCTTGCGCTTCACCACCTGCAGGGCAACCGTATCCTCGCCGTCAAAGCGGGCGGTGCCTTTGCGGTCTTCAAAGGTGTAGTTGATCTGGGCCAGCTCTCCCAATTTGACCACGCGATCACCGTTGGTCTTGATCGGCAGGGCATAGATGTCGCGCACGTCGTTGAAGGACGAGGGGATCTTGATCGAGAAGGTCCCTTGCGATGTTTCAACCTCACCGGCCGCGATCAGCTGGTTGTTGTTCTGAACAACGGTGATCAGTTCAAGCGCGGTTACGTTATAGGATTCAAGCCGCAAGGGATCGATCACCACCTCGACCATCTCATCGCGGTTGCCTGCGATTGGCGCCTCAAGCACCGCATCCAGCGCTTCGATATCGTCCTGCAACTGTTTGGCGATACGTGCCATTGTGCGCTCTGGCACATCGCCAGAGAGGTTCACGATCACGATGGGGAATTCGGAAAAGTTGATCTCGGTGATGACATATTGTTCGGCACCATCGGGAAAATCCGCCTGGGCCGAGTTCATGGCATCGCGCACATCGGCGATGGTCGCGCTTTTGTCCCAGCCAAAGTCGAATTCGAGCAGCACCCCGGCGTAATTCTCTGAAGCCGTGGCCGTCATCTCTTTGAGGCCGTCAAGATCCACCAGCTCGGATTCCATCGGCTTGATCAGCAGGCTTTCGCTGTCTTCGGCCGAAATGCCGGGAAACTGCACCGATACGTGCAGCATCGGGATATCGATGTCAGGCTCGCCCTCTTTTGGAAGGCTCACATAGGCAAACCCGCCCACAAGGAGCGAGATCAGAATAAAGGCCAGAACCATACGGGCCCGGTCTGCGGCCCATGAGACGATGCCGATCATTGGCTCGCCTCCCGATAGGTCGGCTCTACCGCCACCCCTTCGGTGACAAAGTCCTGCCCGACGACGATGACGTCCGCCTGTTCAGGCAGTCCGGCAACCCAAACACCATCTGCAGTATCCCGCAGCAGGTCGATCAGAGCAAATCCTGCAGTCTTGTCCTCGCGCACGATGCGCACCCCCAAACGTCCCTCATTGTTGAGGGTCAGCGCGGATTGCGGCAGCTTGTGGGCCTTTGTGCCTTCGGCAGAGATGGCGATATCAGCCGTCTGCCCGTCACGGATCTTGAGATCGCTGTTGTCGACGGCGATTTCGACCTCGAATGTCCGGGTGGTCATGTCGGCGGAGCGGCTGACAAAGGTGACGTTCCCCTGAACGCGCATGCCATTGGCCAGTTCGGCCCCGGCAAGGGCACCAAGAACGACCCGGTTCACTTCGGTTTCGGGAACAAAGCCAACCAGCTTGATCGTATCGAGTTGAATGACCGTCGCACACAGGCTGCCCGGCTGCATCAGGCTGCCGACCTCGGCAGTGTCGCTTTCCAAAAGGCCGTCAAAAGGTGCGGTGATTGTCAGGCGCGAGATTTCTTTGGCAGCGGCGGCAACGGCCGCCTGAGCGGATTCGATCCCGGCGCGGGCGGTTTCAAGCCCGCCTTTTGCTGCTTCAACCCCGGCCACGGCTGATCTTTCGCTGGCCTCTGCAGCAGCCAGTCGCGTCTCCGAAGCATAGCCGCCCTGCGAAAGCTTCTGCGCGGCCACAAGGTTGATCTGAGCTTCATGCAGACGCGCTTCGGCTTCTTCAAGACGGGCTTCTGCCTCGGGCGCGCGGGCTTTTGCTTCGGTCAGACGGGCTTTGGCTTCTTGATGGGCGGCATGGCGCGTGCCAGGGTCAAGTTCGCACAGAAGATCCCCAGCTTTGACCTGTGCCCCTTTGCGCAAAGGATCAGAAACGACGGTTGAGGTGGTTTCCGCGCGCACCTCGACCTGACGTGCGGCCTGGGTCTGCCCCCGCAGGATCACGGCGCTGTCCAAAGGACGCGCCTCGCTGCGCAGGGCAACGACGCCGATGCGATTCTTGACCGAGGCCTCTGAGGTCGCGGGCGGCGTGTTGGTTTCGGTTTTCTCGGTGGCTGACGCGGCAGCGTCGCTGGCGGTCTCCCCGCGGGCAAAGGCAAAAAGCTCGTCTCGTTCAAAGACGAGGAAATACAATCCGACGGTCACCGCGATGGCGGTCAGAAGGGGTATCAAACGCATTTCGGGCCTCTCTCACAAAAATGAGCGCTTGCCGATCAAGGATCAGCCAATCAAAAAAAGGGTTCCGCCAGACACCCGTGCACAGACATATTCAACATGTAGTCATTGTCCATACTAAACAAAGCGGTTCAGTTCACATTTTTTCACTTTTGTCCGAGATTTCGGCGGAGATGAAGGCGATAGCGGCTCTTGGCTTGGCCCCAAAGGCAGGATATGAGAAGCAGAAAAGTTCAACATACCGGCCAAGGCCAAGTGCACCAGGGACATATCCATGAGCGACACCGACAGCTTTATCGATGAGGTGACAGAAGAAGTTCGCCGCGACCGCTTGTTCTTGATGTTCAAACGATACGGCTGGATCGGTGGGCTGGCCGTCGTCCTGATCGTCGGCGGGGCGGCCTGGCGCGAATACAGCAAGGCCAAGGAACAAACCGCGGCGCAGGATCTCGGGGATGTGATGGTTGCGGCATTGGCTGCCGATGCCCCCCAAGATCGCGCGGCTGCTTTGGCCTCGGTTCCCGCCAGCACAGAAACTGGCGCTGCGATTGCCAAAATGATGCAGGCCGGTGCTCTTGCAGAGGCAGGGCAAACCGAAGATGCAGCTTCCCTTTTGTCCGAGGTCGCAGCGAATGGAGAGCTTGACCTGATCTACCGCCATATCGCCAGCTTTAAGGCTTTGGCCCTGCAGGCGGACAGCCTTGGCGTGTCCGATCGACGGATCCAATATGAGGCGCTGGCTCAGCCGGGTGCCCCGCTCGCCCTCCTGGCCTCTGAACAACTCGCTCTTTTGGACGTCCAGGAGGGAGATACGGGTGCCGCAATCGCGCGTCTGCGGGAGATCGTTGCCGATGCAACTGTCAGTCGGGACTTGAAAGACCGGGCAACTCAAGTGATTGTCGCTCTGGGTGGAAAACCGGATGCGGCGGACGCGTCCGAAGGGTAAGCCGTAACACAATGAACGTTCGCGCAAAAATGCGCGGCCAAAACAGGACGGACATGCGGGGCAGGACTATGAAGTCAGCTGAAATCTTCTTTGGAGCCGGGATGCGCTGGCGGGCGCTGATCTGCGGCACGGCCCTTGTGACTGTCCTGACGGCCTGCGCTGAACCTGAGGTCATTCTGCAGGGCCAGCGCGAGGATATCCGCTCTGATACCGCTGTGGATGTGGTCAACCAATCGCAGCCGATTTCACTTCCGAAGCAAACTGTGAATGCGTCTTGGGCGCAAACCCATGGCCTTCAGGCGCTGCGCACATCGCACCCGGCATTGAGTGCTGCGCCTCAGTTGGTCTGGGCGACCTCAATCGGGGAAGGCGATGCACGCCGTCAGCGGATTACGGCCCGGCCTGTTGTGGCAGATGGCCGGATCTACACACTCGACAGCGCCGCGCAGGTGTCGGCTGTTTCCCCGTCGGGGCAGGTCTTGTGGCAGTCGGACCTGATCCCCTCACGTGAGGGCGAAGGACAGGCAACAGGTGGCGGCATGGCCTATGACAGCGGCGTCCTCTACATCTCGTCTGGCTTTGGTGTTCTGACCGCGCTGGATGCGAGCAGCGGCAAGCAGATCTGGCGTCAGGAACTGGAGGCGACCGGATCGGGCGAACCCATTGTGCGCGACGGTCTTGTTTACCTCGTGGCGGGGGACGACACGGGCTGGGCGGTTCACACCTCTGACGGCCGGATTGCATGGCAGGTGGAAGGCGCGCCAAGCCCATCGAACGTTCTTGGGGCGCCTGCACCGGTGATCGCCGGGGACTACGTGATTTTCGCTTTCGGGTCCGGCGATTTGGTGGCCAGCTTCAAACGTGGCGGTGTACGGCGCTGGAATGCTTCGGTGGCCGGTCAGCGGGTCGGCACCACTTTGGCACGGATCAGCGATGTGACGGGCTCACCAGTCGTGGTTGGCAAGCGTGCCTTTGTCGGCAATCACTCCGGGCGCACCGTGGCGATCGACACCGACAACGGAGACCGTATCTGGACCGCGAGCGAAGGGGCCATCGGCCCGGTCTGGCCTGTAGGTGGCAGCCTGTTCCAGATCAGCGATCGAAATCAACTGCTGCGCCTGGATGCCGCCAGCGGCGCGGTGATCTGGGTTGTGGATCTGCCTGGCTACCTCAAGGACAAACCCGGTAAACGCGGCGAGGTGGTTGCGCACTACGGACCGATCGTGGCCGGTGGTCAGGTGATCGTCGCCTCAAATGACGGCCAGCTTCGCCTGTTTGATCCGCGTGACGGCAGCCTTGCCCGCACGGTTGAGGTGCCCGGAGGCGCCACGACAGAGCCGGTTGTTGCAGGCAAGACGCTCTATGTGGTCTCCTCCAAGGGAGATCTGCTCGCCTTCCGGTAAAAGCGATCAGGTCTTCCCCAAAGATACCAGATGCGCTATGGGGCGCGTCTGAATCGCAAAAAGTTGGGTCCGATGTCCTTTACCCTCGCTATCGTGGGCCGCCCGAATGTGGGCAAGTCCACCCTGTTCAACCGTCTTGTAGGCAAGAAACTGGCCTTGGTCGATGACCAGCCGGGTGTGACGCGCGACCTGCGCGAGGGTGAGGCGCGTCTCGGGGATCTTCGGTTCACCGTGATTGACACCGCCGGTCTGGAAGATGCCACCGACAATTCGCTCGAAGGGCGCATGCGCCGCCTGACTGAACGCGCCGTGGACATGGCCGATATCTGCCTCTTCATGATCGACGCCCGCACAGGTGTGACCCCGGTGGATGAAATGTTCGCTGAGATCCTGCGCAAAAAATCTGCCCATGTGATTCTGGCTGCGAATAAGTCCGAAGGTTCTGCTGCCGATGCGGGCGTCCTTGAAGCCTATGGTCTGGGGCTTGGCGAACCGATCCGCCTGTCGGGTGAGCACGGCGAGGGCATGAATGAACTCTATTCCGAGCTGCTGCCTATTGCCGAAAAGTTCGAGCAAACCGCTGAGGACCATGCACCGAGCACTGATGTAAGCGTGGACGAGGATCTGAGCGAGGAAGAGGCCGAGCAGGCCGCACCTGTTCCCACGGTCGACAAACCCTTGCAAGTTGCTGTTGTCGGGCGACCAAACGCCGGTAAATCAACGCTGATCAACAAGATCCTTGGCGAGGATCGCCTGCTGACCGGCCCCGAGGCCGGGATCACCCGCGATGCGATTTCCCTGCAGATCGACTGGGCCGGCACCCCGATGCGCGTCTTTGACACGGCCGGGATGCGCAAAAAGGCCAAGGTGCAGGAAAAGCTGGAAAAGCTTTCGGTGTCGGATGGTCTGCGCGCGGTGAAATTTGCCGAGGTGGTCGTGGTGCTGCTGGATGCAGAAATCCCGTTTGAACAGCAGGACCTTCGCATAGCGGATCTGGCCGAGCGGGAAGGACGTGCGGTTGTGGTTGCGGTCAACAAATGGGACGTTGAAGACAACAAGCAGGAAAAGCTGAAAGCCTTGAAAGAGGCCTTTGCACGCCTTCTGCCCCAGTTGCGCGGCGCGCCGCTGGTGACGGTTTCGGCAAAGACCGGCAAGGGGCTGGACCGTCTGCATGATGCGATCCTGCGCGCCTATGAGATCTGGAACCGCCGGGTGCCCACAGCCGCGCTCAATCGCTGGCTGACGGGCATGCTGGAGCAGCACCCGCCGCCAGCACCGCAAGGCAAGCGGATCAAGCTGCGCTACATGACACAAGCCAAGACCCGTCCGCCGGGGTTCGTGGTCATGTGCTCGCATCCCGACAAGATCCCGGCGAGTTACACGCGCTACCTGGTCAACGGGCTGCGGCAGGATTTCGACATGCCGGGCACACCGATCCGCCTGACAATGCGCGGGCAGGGCGATCAGAACCCCTACAAAGGCAAAAAGAAAGCGGCGCCCTCCAAGCTGCGCAAACATATTCAGGGGCGTCGCGACTGACCCCACTCGCTATTCCCAAGCGATATCGTTTGAGGCAGGCCTCCCGGTTCAAGGGCGGCCTGTTTTTGTGTGCACGTTTTGCGTGTTGCGATGCATTGAAATTCGTTACCAAGCCGTTAAAACTACCATAGAGAGGGGTGGCGTTTAGGCGGCGCCTCCTTGTGCAGGATCTATTCGAAGCGTTGGCCCCGCTGATTTCACAGGGGCGTCATAGAGCGTATTTAAGGGAGGTCTCATGGACCTGAGAGCTTACACGCGTGATTACACCCAAAAGGACAACCGCTTGGCGTCCTTGAGCTATTTTGGCACCTTTGCGGTTTACTTTCTGTCGCTGTACGTTGCGATTACCTATGTCGCGCAGTGGTATATCCTGCTGCCTGCCGGGCTTGTCTTTGCCTTTGCGGCGGTGCGGCTTTACGTGCTGCAGCATGACACGGGCCATCATTCCTTGTTTGAGACCCGTCGCCAGAATGAGATCGCGGGCCATGTGCTGTCACCCTTCACCTTTGCGCCTTTTGAGGTGATGAAGCAGAACCACAACCTGCATCACGCCAATATCGGCAATCTTGAACATCGTGAGACCGGTGAAATCCACACCATGACCCTGCGCGAATGGAAAGAGGCCGGGTTTTGGGAGCGGCTGACCTACCGGCTGTATCGCAATCCGCTGATCCTGGTGCCGGTCGGCTCGGCCTTTACCTATTTCATCCGCTATCGTTGGCCCAAGAATACCACCAAGTTCGGCATCATGGGCGTGCTGCTGCACAACCTGGTGATCATTGCCATGATCTCGCTTCTTTACTACGTGGCTGGAGCAACCGGCGTGCTGGTCTGGTTTGTCTTCTCTTTCCTTGGTGGCATGATCGGCGTTTTCCTCGTTTATCTGCAGCACAATTTTGAAGACACCTATTGGGACCGCCGCCCCGACCTGAACCCTCAGGTGGCAGCCTTGCAGGGATCGTCCTGCCTTGATTTCGGATGGTTCTTTGACTTTGCCGTGGCCAATATCACGCTCCATGACATCCATCATTTCAATGCCCGCATCCCCAGCTACCGGCTCCGCCAGTGCCATTACAACCTGCCGCCCGAGGTCGCCCCGCGCCGGATTTCCTTTGGTGAGGCTGTCCGGGCCTTGTCGCTCAAGCTTTGGGATGAAGAGCAAAAACGTCTGGTTCCCTTCCCTGGATAGAGTTTCTGTGTCATCCTTTTCGTCATGGAACTGTCATCGAACTTGGTGTCCGGCAGTGAAGATCAGCAATGAAAGGCAGATATGACAGCTATTCGCGAACTGACCGGTGTTGGCCCCGTCCTTGAGAAGGCGTTGCAAGAAAAAGGGGTTGCTTCGGTTGAGGAACTCGCCGCCTTGAGCGCAAAAGACCTGGCGCAGGTTTCCGGAATTGGGACGGCGCGTGCCGGGCGACTGCATCAGGCGGCTGCGGACCTTCTGGGCGCGCGGTCCACTGCGCAACGCAAACGCCCCGTCAAGCCAGCCCGTTCAAAAACTGTTCCAAAAGCTGAGGCAAATGAGGCGGGCGAGGCCACCGTCGACGAAGCCGAAGTAGAGTTGAGTGCGGCGCTGGCGGCTGCCGAAGCTGCGCGGCTGGCGGCTGAGGAAAAGGCGGCCAAGGCCAAGATCAAGGCGCGCAAGGCTGCGAAAAAGGCAGAAGCGCTGGCGCTTGAGATGACCGAGGCCCGCGCCAAGGCCAAGGAAAAGGCAAAACGCGTAAAGGCCAAGGCCAAGAAGGCAATTGAGCGGGAAAAGGCCAAGGCGGCTGCGATCCTGGCCCGCAAGAATGGCGAGGAGTCGGAAAAGCCTTCGAAAGCCAAGTCGGGCAAAGGCAAGTCTGCCAAGGCCAAATCAACCAAGAAGAAGACTAAAATGGTCTAATGTCACCATTGCCGATGGCCAATCGCGGCAGGCCAGTTGCGGAATAGAAAAACCGGCCCCAATCAGGGCCGGTTTCTTTTCCTGCGGCTGCGGCCAAGGATCAGGCCAGTATGCCCTCGGCGGTCAGAGTCAGTTTGCCACCAAGATACGGCGCCAGCGCCTCTGGCAGTTTGACCGACCCATCGGCCTGCTGGCCATTTTCCAGAACCGCGATCAGGCAGCGGCCCACGGCGAGGCCCGATCCGTTCAGAGTGTGCACAAATTCCGGCTTGCCGCCGCCTTCAGGGCGGAAGCGGGCGTTCATGCGGCGGGCCTGGAAATCGCCGGTGGTGGAGACAGAAGAAATCTCGCGATAGGCGTTTTGTCCCGGTAGCCAGGCTTCGATGTCAAAGGTGCGGCGCGCGCCGAACCCCATGTCGCCAGTACAGAGAACCACGGTGCGATAGGCCACGCCCAGCTTTTCCAGGATCCCTTCGGCGCAACCCAGCATGCGTTTCTGTTCGGCATCAGATGCGTCCGGATGGGTGATCGAGACCATCTCCACCTTTTCGAACTGGTGCTGACGCAGCATGCCGGAGGTATCGCGGCCTGCCGACCCGGCTTCGGACCGGAAGCAGAGCGTATGCGAGGTCATGCGGATGGGCAGGGCGCTGGCATCCAGGATCTCTTCCGCGACGGAATAGGTCAGCGGCACCTCGGAAGTCGGGACCAGCCACCAGCCATTGGTGGTCTGATAGCTGTCCTCGCCGAATTTCGGCAACTTATCTGTGCCATACATGGCCTCGTCCCGTACCAGAACGGGGGAGTTCACCTCGGTTAGGCCGTTTTCATCGACGTGCGTGTCGATCATGAACTGCGCGAGCGCCCGGTGGATACGGGCAACGGCGCCTTTCAGGAAGACAAAGCGCGAGCCGGACACCTTGGCGGCGGTCTCGAAATCCATTGCGGCGGCAACGCCCGCGATCTCGAAATGCTCCCTGGGGGCGAAATCCAGCTCTGCGGGCGTGCCCCAGCGGTTCACCTCCACATTGTCATTCTCATCCGCGCCGTCCGGCACATCTGCGGCGGGGCTATTGGGCAGGCGCGCGAGCATATCGGTCAGCTTGGCGTCCAGCTCTTTGGCTTCGGACTGAAGGGCGGCGACTTCGGCCTTCTTGCCTGCAACCTCGGTGCGCAGGCGTTCGAACTCTTCCTCGTCGCCCTTGGCCTTGGCCGCGCCAATGGCCTTGGCGGCCTTGTTCTGGGCGGCCTGTGCCTCTTCGGCGGCCTGGATCTTGGCCCGGCGCGCCTCATCGAGGGCCAGCACCTCAGATGAGACAGCCGCATCCCCACGCCGCGCCAGAGCGGCGTCAAAAGCGGCAGGATTTTCGCGGATCGCGCGGATGTCATGCATGAGGGTGGCTCCTGTCTAAGAGGCGATTTTGAATCAGTGCCAAACCTATGCCCGACCCGCACCCAAAGAGGAAGAGGGCAGAGCGGGGTTCGTGCACAAGTGTTGCAAGGCGGAATCTCAGCTTCAAGGCCCCGCCTTTGCCTTGCAACTGCCCATGCCAGCGCATAGGTTCCCCTGCAAAATCAGCGGCCCGCCATGGGCCCCCGTAGACAGAAGGAATATCCCCTTGGACGCAAATGCGATTGGCCAGTTTCTCCCGCTTATTCTGATCTTTGCGATCATGTACTTCCTGCTGATCCGCCCGCAGCAGAAGAAGATGAAAGAACACCAGAAAATGGTGCAGGACCTGCGCCGCGGTGATCAGGTGGTGACGCAAGGCGGGCTGATCGGCAAAGTCGCCAAGGTCAAAGACGACAATGAGATCGAAGTCGAACTGGCCGAGGGCGTCAAGGTCCGCGTCGTGCGCTCCACCATCGCGCAGGTGCTGTCCAAGACTGAACCGGCAGCCTAAGGCGCCTGTCCCAAATATCTGAAAAGGCAGGGCAATGCTGCAAATCGATCTCTGGAAGAGGGTGCTGATCTGGCTGGTCTGTGTGGCCGGCCTTTTGCTGGCCCTGCCAAATGCATTCTATACCCGCGTCGAACAGTCCAATGATGCTGTCGTTGCAATTGAAATGAAGGGCGAGACGCCCGAACGGCTTGAGGCTGCCGCGCAGTGGCCGGAATGGATGCCCGCTGGGCTTGTGAACCTCGGCCTTGATCTGCGGGGCGGTGCGCATCTTTTGGCCGAAGTTCAGGTCGAAGATGTCTATGCCGCACGTATGGCAGCCTTTTGGCCTGAGGTCCGCAAAGCCCTGATGAAAGAAAGGGCCATAGTTGGAGGGATTAACCAACAGCGCAGTCCCGCAGACCAGATTCGCGTCAAGATCTCGAAACCCGAAGGGATGGCACGCGCGCTTGAAGTGGTGCGCGGGCTGGCCAACCCGGTTACATCGCTGACCGGTGCCGGGGCCACCGATATCGAAGTCTCTGCCGAAGGCGATGTTCTGATCGTGCGCCTGACCGAGGCTGAGCGGCTTGCCTCGGACGATCGCACCGTGCGCCAGTCTCTTGAGATCGTGCGCCGCCGGATCGACGAAGTCGGCACCCGCGAACCCACCATCCAGCGTCAGGGCGCCGACCGCATTCTAATTCAGGTGCCGGGCATCGGCTCTGCTTCTGAGTTGAAAGAGATCATCGGCACCACGGCGCAGCTGACCTTCAACCCGGTTGTGGGCCGAGGCAGCGACCCTGACGCTCGCGCCGGGGTCGGCAACAAGGTGCTCCCGTCATTGGACGAAGCAGGAACCTACTACACCGTCGAAGCCGCCCCTGTTGTGACGGGCGAAGACCTTGTGGATGCGCAGCCCTCGTTCGACCAGAACGGCCGCCCGGCTGTGACCTTCCGGTTTGATACCTCGGGCGCGCGCCGGTTCGGGGATTATACGGCTGAAAACATCGGCTCTCCCTTTGCCATTGTTCTGGATAACGAGGTGGTTTCGGCGCCGGTCATTCAGGCCCATATTGCCGGTGGCTCTGGCATCATCACCGGCAATTTCTCCATCGAGGAAAGCACCAATCTGGCTGTTCTCTTGCGTGCAGGGGCCCTGCCTGCGGGGCTGGAGTTTCTCGAAGAGCGCACCATCGGCCCCGAGCTGGGTCAGGACAGTATCGATGCGGGCAAGATCGCGACCATCGTTGCCTTTGTCGCGGTGCTGGTATTCATGACGCTGTCCTATGGGCTCTTTGGGATCTTCGCCAATATCGCGCTTATGCTGAACGTCGCGTTGATCTTTGGCGCGCTCAGCCTGATCGGCGGAACGTTGACCTTGCCGGGGATCGCCGGGATCGTGCTGACCGTCGGCATGGCGGTGGACGCCAATGTGCTGGTGTTTGAGCGGATTCGCGAAGAGCTGAAAGCGGGCCGTGGTCCGGCGCGGGCCATTGATGAGGGCTACTCCAAGGCGCTGAGCGCCATTCTGGATGCCAACGTAACCACTTTCATCACCGCGGTGATCCTGTTCGCCATGGGATCCGGGCCGGTGCGTGGTTTCGCGATTACCCTGGGGCTGGGCATCATGACATCGGTCTTTACCGCGATTTTTGTGACGCGCCTGATGATTGTCATGTGGTTTGAACGGCGCCGTCCGAAAACGATTGAGGTGTGATATGCGGCTAAGACTTGTACCCGAAACGACCTCTTTCGACTTCTTCAAGCGTTGGAAGATCTGGCTTGGCATCTCGGCCCTCATGATGGTCGTGGGCTTTGCCTCCTTCCTGCTGCAGGGGTTGAACTTTGGGATCGATTTCCGGGGCGGCACCACCATCCGCACGGAAAGCACCCAAGCCATTGATGTGGGCGCCTATCGCGACGCAATGAGCCCGCTTGGGCTTGGCGACGTTTCCATCACCGAGGTGTTTGATCCGACCTTTGAGGAAGATCAGCATGTGGCGATGATCCGCATCCAGGCGCAGGAGGACGGCGAGTCGATCTCTGGCGAGATGATCGAGGAGCTGAATGCTGCCCTTGCCACCGTCGCGCCCGAGATCAAATTCGTCTCAGTCGAATCCGTTGGCCCCAAAGTGTCCGGAGAATTGGTTCAGACCGCAGTGATTGCCGTTGTTCTGGCCATCGGCGCGGTGCTGGTCTACATCTGGCTGCGCTTCGAATGGCAGTTTGCCCTGGGTGCGGTGGCGGCCCTGGTGCATGACGTTGTGCTGACCATTGGTATCTTCTCGGAACTGCAGATCAAGTTCGACCTGGCAATCATCGCGGCCTTGCTGACCATCGTCGGTTATTCGCTGAACGATACCGTTGTTGTCTTTGACCGCGTGCGCGAGAACCTGCGCCGCTACAAGAAAAAGTCGCTGGCCGAGGTGCTGAACCTGTCGATCAACGAAACCCTGAGCCGGACCATGATGACATCGGTCACTACGCTGATCGCGCTGATCTCGCTTTATGTGCTGGGCGGCGATGTGATCCGTGGCTTCGTCTTTGCGATGATCTGGGGTGTTATCGTCGGCACCTATTCCTCGGTTTTCGTGGCTTCCACAATCCTGTTGTGGCTCGGTGTCAAACGCGACTGGTCCAAACCGACGACGCCGACCGGCAACCAGTTTGCCAATATCGACGCCTGACCGTCGAAAAGACAGAACTGGCACGAAAGGCCGCAGGTTTTGCTTGCGGCCTTTTGCTTTTGCCCCATCTTGCCCCGTGCTAGAGATCGGTCAAACAGAATTCCGGGAGAAGCCTCATGCGCCTCAATGAAGTCACCTATTCCGATGCCGTACCGGTGGATGGCTACGGGGAGGGGTTCTTTCGCATCGGCGGCGAGGTGTATAATGGCGCGGTTCTGACCGGGGCAATGGGCACGTCTGCCTGGGGGGGCTATGAGGATCGCGCGGCGCTGCTGTCCCTTGCCGGAGATGTGGACGTCCTGTTCATCGGGACTGGTCCTGAGGTGGCCCATATCCCCGGTGATCTTCGCGCGGCGCTCGAAGGGGCGGGGCTGGGCGTTGAAACGATGAACTCCCCAGCGGCCTGCCGCACCTATAATGTGCTCCTGTCCGAAGGGCGCCGGATCGCTTTGGCGGTGCTGCCGGTATGACGCATCTTGCCGCGCGGGCGAATACGTCTTTTGCGCGGGGCGGCAATGGGATAGTCAGTCATTCATGACATTGAATGTAACCGATCTTGCGATCGCGCGTGGCGGTCTGCCGGTGCTCGAAGGCCTCAGCTTTCGGCTGGAGCCGGGCCGCGCCCTGATCCTGCGCGGACCGAACGGGATCGGCAAAACCACGCTTTTGCGCACCATCGCGGGGCTGCAGCCGCCGCTTGCGGGTCAGATCGAGGGGGCAGAGGACCAGATCGCCTATGCGGCCCATTCTGACGGATTGAAACAGGCTCTGAGCGTGACAGAGAACCTGATCTTCTGGGCGCGTGTTTTTGGCACCTCGTCGGTTGAACCCGCGCTGACGGCCTTTGATCTGAACGCCTTGAAAGACCGCGCCGCAGGGGCGCTTTCGGCGGGGCAGAAACGCCGTCTGGGTCTCGCGCGGATGCTGGTCACGGGGCGGCCCATCTGGGTGATGGATGAACCCACGGTCAGCCTGGACACTCGGGCAGTCGCCATGTTCGCGGATGCGGTGCGTGCCCATCTGGGGCAGGGGGGAGCGGCGCTGATCGCGACCCATATCGATCTGGGCCTGTCCGAGGCAGATGTGCTGGACGCTGGAGCCTACAAGGCCACCTTGCCTGCGCTGGATGACTTTGATGAGGGCTTTTTATGATTGCCCTGTTGATGCGGGATCTGCGCCTTGCAGTGCGTGCTGGTGGGGGCTTTGGCCTCGGCCTTGCCTTTTTCCTGATTGTGACGGTCATGGTGCCATTCTCTGTGGGGCCGAACTCCGAGTTGTTGACCCGGATCGCGCCGGGGGTTCTGTGGCTCGGCGCGCTGCTGTCGTGCCTGTTGTCGCTAGACCGGTTGCTGGCGCTGGATTGGGAGGATGGCTCGCTGGATCTTCTGGCGACTGCACCCTTGCCGCTGGAGGCGGTTGTGAGCGTCAAGGCGCTGGCCCATTGGATCACCACCGGTCTGCCGCTGGTGCTCGCCGCGCCGGTGCTGGGCGTGTTGCTGAACCTGCCGGGACAGGGCTTTTTGTGGCTGGTCCTCTCGCTGTTTCTGGGAACGCCTGCATTGTCGGTGATTGGCACCTTTGGCGCGGCGCTTACCGTGGGTCTGAAACGGGGCGGGCTGTTGTTGTCGCTTTTGGTAATGCCGCTTTATGTGCCGACACTGATCTTTGGCGCTGAGGTGGCCCGCCGCGGCGCCGAAGGCATGGCGGTGCAGACGCCGCTGTTGATGCTCGCCGGTATTTCGGCGGCAGTGATCGCTCTATTGCCCTTTGCCAGCGCCGCCGTCTTGCGTATCAATCTGCGCTGACGGATATGCGACAAAAGAGCATGGGCGAGAGAGACTTGAAACTTTGGGAGCGGGGAACAAGATAGCCACCATGTCGATCTGGGAATACGCAAATCCGAAAAAGTTCCTCACCACCACGGAACGGGTGATGCCCTTTCTATGGGGCGTCTCGGGCCTGTTGATGGTCGTGGGGCTGATCTGGGGTTTCTTTTTTACACCCGATGACTACCGGCAGGGGTCCACGGTCAAGATCATTTTCCTTCACGTGCCCGCCGCGCTGATGGCGATAAACGCCTGGTTCATGATGCTGGTGGCCTCGCTGATATGGCTTGTGCGCCGTCACCACGTGAGCGCTCTTGCCGCCCGCGCCGCAGCCCCGGTCGGCGTCGTGATGACCCTTATCGCACTCGTCACAGGCGCGATCTGGGGCCAGCCGATGTGGGGCACCTGGTGGGCTTGGGATCCGCGTCTGACCTCTTTTCTGGTGCTGTTCCTGTTCTATCTTGGCTACATTGCCCTTTGGGAGGCGATTGAAGATCCGGACACGGCAGCCGACCTCACGTCGATCCTATGCCTTGTCGGCTCGGTCTTTGCGGTGCTTAGCCGCTATGCGGTGAACTTCTGGAATCAAGGATTGCACCAAGGCGCTTCACTCAGCCTTGATAAGGAAGAGAATGTCGCCGATGTGTTCTCAAACCCGCTCTATGTCTGCATGGTGGGCTTTGGTCTCTTTTTTATCGCAATGGTGTTCTATCGCACTGGAACCGAAATTCGCGCGCGCCGGATCAAGGCGCTGATGGCGCGTGAAAGGATGGAGGCATGATGCCTGATCTTGGAAAATACGCTGATGCGGTGCTGTCGTCATATGCGGCCTCGATCCTTTTGCTGGTGCTTTTGGTGGTTGTGACGCTTTGGCGCGGCCGCCGGGTACGGGCTGAGATGGAGCGGCTGGAACAGGGGCGGGTGAAGCGAAATGGCTAAGATCTCTCCTCTGATGGCAGTGCCTGTCGTTGTCTTTGCGGGCTTTGTCGGCCTGGCGCTTGTGGGCATGTTCCGCGATGACCCCGAAAGCCTGCCCTCGGCGCGCGAAGGCCAGCCCGCGCCGCCCGTGGTGCTGGACGCCTTCCCCGGCAAGGCAGGTTTTGACGATGCCACCCTGCGGGACGGGACGGTGAAGCTGGTCAACTACTGGGCCAGCTGGTGCGCACCCTGCCGGGCCGAACATCCGACGCTGGAAGCTTTGTCTGCCGAGGGCGTGCCGATCTATGGTGTCAACTACAAGGACCAGCAGGACAATGCTGCCGCCTTCCTTGAGGAGCTTGGCGACCCTTACACCGCCATCGGCCGGGACGAGAAGGGCCGCATGGCATTGGATTGGGGCCTTTACGGCGTGCCGGAAACCTATGTGATCGATGGGCAGGGCAAAATCGTTCTGCGGTTTGCTGGTCCGATTACATCTTCGGTGGTGGAAAAGACCTTGCGCCCGGCGATGGAAAAGGCGGCCGCTCAGTAAGCAGTTGGCTTCTCGATTACAAATGACGCCCGCCGCAGGCGGGCGTTTTTGATTCCTTGAAATGCGTCACTCAAACAGCGACAGATCCAGCTTTAGCCCGGTGCCCAGCCAGATACCGTGGTCGCGGTGATCGGCCAGCTCGTTGCCTGTTTCGGGGTGGGCAAAGACAATCAGCCCATCGCGGTTCAGCGCCAGCCAGGGCAGGAGCTGGGCAAACTGTGCGGGGCTGGCAGCCAGTTGGCAGGACCACATCGGGTGCGGGCCGACCAATTTGTCATGAACTCGGCCCATCTTGACGCCAAACATCTGTGCCGCGCGCTGACACAGGACCAAGGCCTGCTCCACCGTGTCCGCATCGAAATAGACATGGGCGTGATAGCCGGTGATGCTCTCTGAATCTTTGAGGCCGTTCTCTGCCAGATCACTCATGTTCTCCATCTCCTTCACGGATCCCAGTTCGCTCAAAAGAAAAGGCGACCCCTTGGGGTCGCCTTCTGCAATTGCTTCTGGCGCGCGTCCTACGACTTTGCCAGGTTGCGCAGCACGTAGTGCAGCACGCCGCCGTGTTCGATGTATTCGATCTCGGGCGCGGTATCGATGCGGCACTTGAGCGTGATGGTCTTGGTGGTGCCATCCGCATAAGTGATGTCGCAAGGCACCTCTTGCTGCGGCTCGATGGTGTCCAGACCGTGGATTGAGACGGTTTCATCACCGGTCAGTTTCAGCGATTTGCGGGTGTCGCCTGCGGTGAACTCGAAAGGGATGACGCCCATGCCAACCAGGTTGGAACGATGGATACGTTCAAAGCTCTCGGCGATTACAGCCTTGACGCCCAGAAGCGCAGTCCCTTTGGCCGCCCAGTCACGCGAGGAGCCCGCGCCATACTGCTCACCGCCAAAGACCACCAGCGGAATGCCGGCTTCCTGATAGGCCATCGAGGCTTCATAGACCGAGGTCTGCTCGCCATTGGGGCCTTTGGTGTAGCCGCCTTCAACGCCATCCAGCATTTCGTTCTTGATGCGGATGTTGGCAAAGGTGCCGCGCATCATGATCTCGTGGTTGCCGCGGCGCGAGCCGTAGGAGTTGAACTCACGCGGAGCCACTTGCCGTTCGATCAGGTACTGACCAGCCGGTGTGCTGGTCGCGAAAGAGCCCGCCGGGGAGATGTGGTCGGTGGTGACCATGTCGCCCAGGATCAACAGCGGCTTGGCGCCCTCGATGTTGGAGATGGTGCCCGGCTCGGTGCCCATGCCCTGGAAGTAGGGCGGGTTCTGGATGTAGGTCGAGGTTGCGGGCCAGTCGTAGGTTTCCGCATCGGTGGTTTCCACCGCCTGCCATTTTTCGTCGCCTTTGAAGACATCGGCGTATTTCGACAGGAAGGCCTCGCGGGTGACAGTTTCCTGCACGAGGTCCGCAACTTCCTGGGTCGAGGGCCAGATGTCTTTCAGGTAGACGTCCTTGCCATCGGCGGTTTGTGCAATCGGATCGTTTGCCAGATCGATGTCCATGGTGCCAGCCAGTGCGTAGGCGACAACCAGCGGCGGCGAGGCCAGATAGTTGGCGCGTACATCGGGGCTGATGCGGCCTTCAAAGTTGCGGTTGCCCGACAGGACCGAGGTCGCCACCAGATCGCCCTCAGCGATGGCTTCGGAGAGCTCCTGCTGGATCGGACCGGAGTTGCCGATACAGGTGGTGCAGCCATAGCCGACGAGGTTGAAGCCGACCGCATCCAGATGCTCTTGCAGGCCTGCGGCCTCAAGATATTCGGACACAACCTGCGAACCCGGCGCCAGCGAGGTCTTGACCCAAGGCTTGCGGTTCAGGCCCAGTTCGTGCGCCTTTTTCGCAACCAGACCCGCGCCGATCATCACATAAGGGTTCGAGGTGTTGGTGCAGGAGGTGATCGAGGCGATCACGACCTTGCCCGATTCCATGGTGTAGTCTTCGCCTTTGACGGCGACTTCCTTGCCCATGGGGCGCTTGAAGGTGTTTTCCATCTCCTGACGGAAAGCGGCCTGCGCGTTGGTCAGCGGCACATAGTCCTGCGGGCGTTTGGGGCCGGAAATCGCCGGAACGATGCTGCTCATGTCGAGCGACAGGGTGTCGGTGTAGACCGGCGCATAGTCCGCATCGCGCCAGAAACCGTTTTCCTTGGCGTAGGCTTCGACCAGCGCGATACGATCTTCGTCGCGGCCGGTGTTGCGCAGGTAACGGATGGTTTCAGCATCGATGGGGAAGAAGCCGCAGGTCGCGCCATATTCCGGCGCCATGTTGGCGATGGTGGCACGGTCCGCCAGCGGCAGACGGTCCAGACCTTCGCCGTAGAATTCGACGAATTTGCCCACAACGCCCTTTTGGCGCAGCATTTCGACGACCTTCAGCACGAGGTCGGTGCCGGTGGTGCCTTCGACCATGTCGCCGGTCAGCTCAAAACCGATGACTTCGGGGATCAGCATGGAGATAGGCTGACCCAGCATTGCGGCCTCGGCCTCGATACCGCCAACACCCCAGCCCAGAACGGCTGCGCCGTTGACCATGGTGGTGTGGCTGTCGGTGCCGACCAGCGTGTCGGGATAGGCGACTTCATTGCCGTCCTGATCCACGTCGGTCCAGATGGTCTGGGCCAGGTATTCCAGGTTCACCTGGTGGCAGATGCCGGTTCCCGGAGGCACAACGCGGAAGTTATTGAAGGCGCCCTGACCCCATTTCAGGAACTGGTAGCGCTCCATGTTGCGCTCATACTCGCGGTCCACGTTCATCTGGAAGGCGCGCGGGTTGCCGAACTCGTCGATCATGACAGAGTGGTCGATGACCAGATCTACCGGGTTCAGCGGATTGATCTTCTGCGCATCGCCGCCAAGCGCTTTGATGCCATCACGCATTGCGGCAAGGTCCACAACGGCGGGAACGCCGGTGAAATCCTGCATCAACACGCGGGCCGGGCGATAGGCGATCTCGCGCGGGTTCTTGCCGCCATTGGCGCCCCATTCGGCAAAGGCCTTGATATCGTCGGTTGAGACCGAAAAGCCGCCGTCTTCGAAGCGCAGCATGTTTTCCAGCACGACCTTCAGTGCCGCCGGCAGTTTCGAAAAATCGCCGAGACCCGCCTCGGTGGCTGCGGGGATCGAGTAGTAGGAAATCGACTTGCCACCGGCGCTGAGCGTGCGGCGCGTCTTGGCATTGTCCTGTCCGACGGTGATAGGCATGTTGGCCTCCCTCTGGATGTGAAAATGGGGAATTCGCTGCTGGCTATCTGCAACAGGTTGGCCTTTGTTTCAATAGCGGAAACGCCGCATGGCTCAATTTTTGTATGCAATAGTACACAAATCTTGCGAAGGGCACAGAAATCACGTTTGAAACAGCTCTCAAGAATGATTGATTGGCCTTGTCGGTGCCAGTGAGTTACATCGAAGACCGGGCAGGCCATGTCCTGCGCGTCGACGTAGAAACCCACAATGGATGTTTTGCCAACAATGAAGACTATTGCCGCCTTGGTCAGCCTGCTGTGCGTTGCATTCCCGGCAATGTCTGTTGCCGAGCCTGAGCCGTCTCCCGTGGTTGTGGAACTGTTCACTTCGCAAGGCTGTGCCTCCTGCCCACCTGCGGATGCGTTGATGCACAAACTGTCGCAACGCGATGATGTTCTGGCGCTGGCGTTCCACGTTGACTATTGGGACTATATCGGCTGGGAGGATATCTTTGCCGATCCGGCCTATACCGCCCGCCAAAAGGCCTATGCACAGGCCATGGGCCGCCGGATGGTTCACACACCGCAGATGATCGTCATGGGCCACGAGGATGTCGAAGGCGCGGACGCCATGGCCTTGGCCGATGCTATTGCACGCCATCGTACAGAGCCGAGCCCGGTGTCGCTTTCGATGACTGCAACCCCCTCTGAGGTTGCAATCTCCCTTCGCCCCGTGAGTGGTGCTACACCCGGTCCTGCTGTTGTGGATCTTATTCGTTTCTCTCCGCTCAAACGTGTGGCCATAAGCCGTGGTGAACTGGCTGGACGCACGTTTGACTATGCAAACATCGTCGAAGACTGGACGCGGATCGCCGAGTGGGACGGAAGCGAACAGCTGAATTTCACACTTCCTGTTCCAGAGGGGCAGTCTGTTGCGATCCTTGTGCAGAAAAGAGAGAACGGGCCCATTCTTGCTGCGGCACGGTTGCGGTAACCGGATTTTGGTTCGGTCTTTATGATTGCGCTGCCGATTTGGGTTGCGCAACAAAGGGCTTCCAGCGCCTGTGGATCCAGAACCATTGTCCCATGTGCTGGCGAACGACGTTTTCCAGGTCATCGCAGATTGCGCGGGTCATTGTGAGCGGATCGGAGGCGGGTATCTCTGGGTTCAGGAGAATGTCGAAATCCAGGCCGTTTTCCTTTCTGATTCCGTAGACCGGGATCAGGGCAGCACCGTACTTTAAGGCAAGCTCGGCCGGGACCTTGGATGTGACCGCTGGTTTGCCGAAGAATTCAATTTCCTCTCCACCGTGTGCATGGAGGTCGGCGACAATGGCGATATTGCCGCCTTTCTTGAGATGCCGGACCATTTCGACCATACCGCGTTTGCCCTGTTCGAACATTGGTTTCCCATTGCCTTCGATCGCGCGGACGTAATGCGTATTGAAATAGGGATTCGCCATGCGTCGGTAGAGGGCGCCCATGGCATACCCTTTTGCGATCAACCCGGCGCGCGCAGCGTCGTAATTTCCCAAATGGCCTGTCACCAGGATGACGGGGCGCCCCTCGGCCTGTGCCCGCTCCAGGGCGGCCAGACCGGGTCCATGGATTGGCGCCTCATGTGCACGCTGCAAAAAGGGTTGGCCGGCGTAAAGCTCAGCAAGGGTGCGGCCGACATTGTCTGCCACTTCGCGGCAAATCTGCTGAACCCTCTCATCAGGCAGATCCGGGCAGGTCAGAGCGAGGTTCTCATGAATGCGGCGCTCAAAGCCAACGACAGGTGACAAGAGGCGAACCAGACGACCCATGCTTGCCACGCGCAATCGATATGGCGTTACCTGCAAGACACCAATTAGGGAGCGCAGAAAGAGGTTGCTGGCAAAATATTTGGCTTTTGCCGGGACGGAAAGCTCTGAGGCTGCGATGGGCATGGCTGGGAACGGTCTGCTTGGCTTGGAGATACGCAGCGCAATGCACTGCGATCAATGACAATCGCCAACCATAATCGCGGATCAACAAAGGTGCAAGCAAGCCGACCTGCGGTCTGGCCCCTGCGACGACATCGCAAAAAGGCTTTGGCTGCAAAGGGGGAGGAGAGGGAAGGCCTTTCGCGGCCTTACGACTCTTCTTCCTCATCCGATTTCAGCTCGATCTCGCCATTGTCTACGAGATCGCGCATGGCGCTGACGATCAGTCCAAAGGCCGCCTCGCCATCGGAGCGCCGCACCTTGCCACGTTCTGCCACTTCTTCGCGGATGTTGGTGGCCATGCGGTTTGACATGTTCTCCAACAGGAATTCGCTGGTGGCCACGTCTTCTTCGTCGGTGGCAAAGGCGATGGCGGTCACGAGGTCCGGCTGCGCCAAGACACGCATCAGCTTCGGTACATCCAGCGGCTGCATGCGCTGCGCAATCAGACCGTAGGTGTAGATGGCCTTTCGCACGTCGGTGGCAAAGTCCTGATCCTCTTCTTCAAGGGCGTTCAGAACTTCGTCGCGCTTGGCAGCCGCCGCTTCGGTCAGGATTGCCCCGACGCGCTTGCCGGGCGAGACATCGAAAGCGAGGTCCGGGCGGGCTTCGACCTGAGCGGCCAGCGACAGACCGATGCGATCCACGGTTTCCGGCGTTACGTTGCCCGTCTGACTGACGGCATAGGCGATACGGCGCGCCACAGGGCCGGGCAGCGCAGCCAGCATCTGTGCGGCCTTCGCCGTGTCGAGTTTGGAGAGCAGAACCGCGGCCACCTCGGTGCTTTCAGCTTCAGCCAGCGAGGCCAGGTCTTCGGGAGGCAGCTGCTTGAGACGGTCCCATGGGTTGCCAAACTGGCGCACGCCAGCCTCTTTGCGCAGGCGGCTGGCCGTCAGACGGCTGATTTTGCCGTCCATGGCCGTCAGGGCACCGGCCAATCCATTCGGGAAGGTCAGGCCGACATTATCAAGCATTTCGGCAAATTCGCTGGCAACCGCATAAAGCGTCTCGCGATCGACGATCCGCATCTTGCCCATCTGCTGGGTCAGTTCCATCTGCAATTCGTCAGGAAGTTCCTCGATCGGGATGTCTGCGCCTTCATTCAGCAGCAGGCGCACCACGATCGCGGCTTTCGCTTTGCCGCTCAGCTTGACTGGAGAACCACCCATGGACCCACCCATCGGACTGTCCATTCCCATGCCCCCCATCGGGGAAGGGGCGGAGAAATCGCCAAAGCCATCTCCACCTGTCGCCATGGGGAGCGCCAACATCTGGTCGTCTTGCATTTATAGGACCCTTGCCAAAAAGATTCTCTTTCTGTGAGGTCCACAGTAGATCGGCAGCGGTAAAGAAAGGCTGAAGCTCAGTAGGTTGATGTCTGGCCGGTCTCTAGCGCCTTGCGCAACGACACTTCGGGCCAGGTGCCGGTTCCGCCGCGTTTGCGGATCTCCTTCCATTGAGCCAGAGCGAGGCCAACTTTTCCTTCCTGGACAAAGCCTTGCCCCATGTAGGAACGTGCCAGGAGGTTGCCCGGATCCGTGGCGATGGCGCGCTGGTAATACTGATTTGCCAGCTCCAGATCCCCCAGCTTGCGATGGGTGAACCCCCAATAGGTCAGTACCCGAGGCGATGCCTGATCGGGCATTGCGGCCAGCACCTCCTGGGCCTCGCGCAAACGGCCTGCATAGGCCAATTCGCGCACAGCGCCATAGAGCGTGTCGGGGGCCAAAGACGATTTTTTGGGATTCACGCATTTGCCGGATTTCTGGTCCCAGACCTTGGCGCCCTTGCATTCCTTGGTGGTCTGCGTGGGCTTGGGGGCCGACCAGTCGTCTCCGCCTGCGGCAAAGGCAGCGGCGGGAAGCGAAAGCAAAGCGGCAAGAAGCGATGAGCGCATGAAATTGTTCCTTGTGAAAAACACCTCTGGATCAACCTATCCGCAATCGTCTTGCGCGTGGGACACATTTTGTTGAACAGGCGCGCATTCGCCCACGCCGTATCGCTCCACGGGCGCCCGGATGTGCAAACGCCCCACCGGTTTGGGCGGGGCGTTTGGCAATCAAAACCGGGGCGTTGTTATTCGCCAAAGACCCGCTTGAAGATCGTATCGACGTGTTTGGTGTGATAGCCCATGTCGAATTTTTCCTTGATGCCGTCTTCGCCCAAGGCGGCCACGACTTCAGCGTCGGCAAGCAGAAGCTCTTGGAAATCCAGGCGTTCTTCCCAGACTTTCAGGGCGTTGCGCTGCACCATGGAATAGGCGTCCTCACGAGACACGCCAGCCTGCGTCAGCGCCAGAAGCACCCGCTGAGACATCACGAGGCCGGGGAACTTGTTCATGTTTTCCAGCATGTTCTCAGGGAAGATCAGCATCTTGTCGATGACGCCGGTCAGGCGGTTCAGGGCAAAGTCCAGCGTCACGGTGGCGTCCGGGCCAATGCCGCGCTCCACCGAAGAGTGCGAGATATCACGCTCGTGCCAAAGCGCCACGTTCTCCATCGCCGGGATCACGGTCATGCGCACGAGACGGGCAAGACCAGTCAGGTTTTCAGTCAGGACCGGGTTCTTCTTGTGCGGCATCGCGGAGGAGCCTTTCTGGCCCATCGAGAAGAATTCCGCGCCTTCCAGCACCTCGGTACGCTGCATATGGCGGATCTCCACCGCGACATTCTCGATCGAAGAGGCGATGACGCCAAGGGTGGCAAAGAACATCGCGTGACGGTCGCGCGGGATCACCTGGGTCGAAATCGGTTCGGGAGAGAGGCCAAGTTGGGCACATACGTGCTCTTCGACGCGCGGATCGATATTGGCGAAGGTACCGACAGCGCCCGAGATGGCGCCGGTGGCGATTTCCTCGCGGGCGGCCTCAAGTCGTTTCTTGTTGCGGTCCATTTCCGCATAGAAACGCGCAAAAGTCAGGCCCATGGTGGTGGGTTCGGCGTGGATCCCGTGGCTGCGGCCGACGCGCACGGTGTCCTTGTGCTCCATGGCGCGCTTTTTCAGCGCTGCGAGCAGGTTGTCCATATCGGCCAACAGGATATCAGCGGCGCGCACCAGCTGCACGTTCAGGCAGGTGTCAAGCACGTCCGAAGAGGTCATGCCCTGATGTACAAAACGAGCCTCTTCGCTGCCCACGTGTTCGGCCAGGTGCGTGAGGAAGGCGATCACGTCATGTTTGGTGACGGCTTCGATCTCGTCGATCCGCGCGACGTCGAATTCCACGTCCTTGGCCTTCCAGACCGCCTCGGCGTTTTCGCGCGGGATCACGCCCAGATCGGCCATGGCGTCGCAGGCGTGCGCCTCAATCTCGTACCAGATACGGAACTTGGTCTCGGGCGACCAGATGGCGACCATGTCGGGGCGGGCATAACGGGGGATCATAGGCTCAGGCACCTTTCGCAATTGCGGGAACACTTGCGCCGCGTCATAGACCGCTCTGCCCAAAGGAACAAGCCACCTGAACGGGGGAGAGACCTATTGTCCGCCTTTGCCCGGTGGCTGATCACTCCTCCAAGCTAGCCTTTGAGGACGCGGTCAAAGTCTTCCTTGTTGCGGCAATAGTCCGGGGCGGCATCCAGATGGTCATGCTCAGCCTGAAGACGGGTGCAACCGCCCTGATCCTCGCAACGGCTGCAGCGCATGATGGCGCGCATCAGCTTTGGGCCTTCCTGTTCGGGATCGCGTGCAATGATGTCGACCATGTCGATGCCCAGCCGGTCGGCCATACCGTTGACCAAATCCGAGCTTTTCTCCAGTTTCTTGATCAATCCCATGCTGCGTCTCCTATCGTGCCTGCTGTGGTGCGAATGCATTTCAACCGATCATGGCGAAAGAAACGGCTTCGGCCTTGATGTCGATCAATCGAGGCGGGATTCGCGCGCTGTGCTCTGTCAGAGTGGGGACTTGTCGATGGTGACCACCCGCGCACCGCTTTCCAAGGTTCGGTGCACCGGGCATTTGTCCGCAATCTCCAAGAGCCGCCTGCGTTGCTCGGAACTGAGCGGCCCGCTGAGGCAGATCTTGCGGGTGAACTGATCGATCTTGGCCGGCCCCGACGGCGCGGCATCCTGCGCGTGGACCTTGTCATGGCAAACGTCCACTGCAACGGTTTCTAGCGGCCAGCCCTTGCGGCGGGCATACATGCGGATGGTCATCGATGTACAGGCCCCAAGCCCGGCTGCGACAAAGCCGTAAGGCGACATGCCACGGTTGGTGCCGCCGTAGGCGAGCGGTTCGTCTGCAAGGGCATGATGATGGGGGCCGGACTGGATATCCTGCAGAAAACCGTTCGGATCCGCCTCGGCAACGCGGACCACACCTTCAGGGGCGCCGGGGGGCGGGGCAGGGGGCGACATCTCGATATAGCGCCGCGCCCAGGCCGCGATCACCTCGGCGGCGTATTCGGCATCCTGCGCGCGCGTGATCAGATGGTCGGCATCATCCAGCGTGACAAAGCTTTTTGGGTGCTTGGCAGCCGCAAAAATCTCAGCCGCATTGTCAATGCCGACGGTTTCATCACGCGGCGCATGCATCACCAGCAGTGCGGCGTGCAGATCCGCAATCGAAGGGCCAAGTGCACTTTTGCGTATATCCTCAAGGAACTGCCGCTTGATTGTGAACGGGCGGCCCCCCAATGACACCTCGGCCGCACCTTCGGCTTCGATGCGCCCGAGCTGCCCGCCAAAGTTATGGGCAACATGTGCAGGATCAAAGGGCGCGCCAAGCGTGACCACCCCGCGCACCGACGGGATCCTGGCCCGTGCACGCAACACAGCAGCGCCGCCCAAGGAATGCCCGATCAGCAGGGAAGGGGCCATGTCACGCCCGGCCAGATACTGCGCGGCAGCAATCAGGTCGGCGACATTGGAAGAGAAACTGGTGTTCTCGAACTCTCCGTCCGAATGGCCGAGGCCCGTAAAATCAAAGCGCAGAACCGCAATGCCCATGGAGGCCAGCCGCCCCGCAATACGCCGCGCCGCCGGGATATCCTTGGAGCAAGTGAAACAATGGGCAAACAGCGCCGTGGCCAGCACCGGCCCGTCTGGCAGGTCAAGACGGGCGGCAAGCGTGCTTCCGGCGTGGCCGGGGAAACTGATACGTTCTGAGGGCATTGGAGATTGGCCTTTGGGTTGCTCGATCCTAAGGTGCGGCAGCAGGGGCGCGGCGGCAAGGTTTCGCCCCGGGAAAACACGCGAAGGTGAAGGGACGGGATCGTGGAGCATATCGAAGGCATCGGTTCATTTGTGCCGCAGGATGGGCGCGACCATGATATGTGGGCGCGGCTCTCCCAGTTCTGTGCAAGCGAGCCGCAGGCCTTTGACCGCAATCCCGAAACCAGCCATGTGACCGGCTCGGCCTTTGTTTTGTCGCCGGATCTTGGTTCCGTTCTGCTCACGCATCACCGCAAGCTTGATCGCTGGCTGCAGCTGGGCGGGCATTGCGATGGCATTGCCGATGTGGCCTTTGTCGCCTTGAAAGAGGCCTATGAGGAAAGCGGTCTGTCCCGGATCGCGCCTCTGTCGGAACGGGTGTTCGACGTCGATATCCATGAAATTCCCGCCAACGCAAACGAGCCTGCGCATCTGCATTATGATGTGCGCTACCTGTTCCGCGCCGATGCCGGGGAGATTTCGCCAAGTGATGAGTCTCATGCCCTGGAATGGGTGCCGCTTGACCGGCTGCATGAAAGAACCGATGCGCCCGGCGTATTGGTGCTGCGGGACAAGCTTCCAGCATTCCCGAATGCGGTGATTTGAAACTTCGTGTGCCCATGGTGCTGGACATTCGAGCGGTTTTCATTTCCGCCCATCGATTTTTTGATCAAATCTGTGCTAGCAGGTTTCCATGACAGAGATTCTTCAGAAAAAGATCCCGCACAACCCGCTTGAGCCGCAACGCCTGCCCGGTATTGCGCCGCTTGCCGTTTCCGATTGGCTGACGCCGGACGATGCCTTTGCGGCCCAGCTGGCGGAACGTGAACGCCTTCTTGCGGCCAAGCGCGACCGGGTTCTGATGTTGGATGAAAGCGGTCGCGCGGCTGCACAAGAGCTGTTGGAAACCGTGCTTGATCATCTCTACGATGGCGCGCGCGAAGAGGTGACGCGGGCGGATGGCGCAAGGGTGGATATTGACTGGGCGGACCCTCTTGGCTCCCTGTGCCGCATAACCCAGCAGGATTTCTGCCTTTTGCAAAAACCGGAGGATGCGCCAGAGCATATTCTGACCGGCGCCGTTCTGTGTTTCCCGGCCAGCTGGACACTTTCGGAAAAATTCATGCGGCCGCTGACCGCGATCCATGTCCCGGTCGATAGCTATGACGCAAACCTGGCCGCGCGGGTGCAGCGGCTTTTTGATGGTGTGCAAGTGGGCAGGCCGCTGTGGCGTTTCAATGCGCTGTGGTACCATGATGCCGCACTGCACCAGCCGCGCAGTGCAAATGCGCCGCGTCCGAAACCCAAAGCCGGGCAGGCGGGCTTCCTGCGCAGTGAAAAACAGACGATTCTGCGCCTGCCCCGGACGCGGGCAGTGGTCTTTGGCATACACACATTTGTCTTGAGCCGTGCCGATGTCCTTGGGCAATGGGCTCAGGCCGGTGGGTCTGCAGACCAGCTACATACGGTTGTTTGATGCGTCAGTTCGGCGGAAGCCAGAATGCGCGCGCTGCAGCCTGCACCATGCCTGCGCCTTGCAGAAGGCTGACAAACACAGCAGCCGTAAGAATTTGAGTCCTTGGTCTCAAACGGGTGCCTCTCATCAGCTCAACGAGCAGCAGCAAGACGGCAATTGGGGCGGATAGCATGGCAATCAAACCCGTGGCGGCCCAGGCCAGGATATTTTGCCGCTCCCATGGTTCCGGTGAAATGCGCAGGCCGCTGAGATCAATCACCTGATCGCCAGGCGCTGTTGTGCGGGAGATACGGCGGTTGCATTTCTGTTCCAGATCATCCGCCATATCATCCACAGCCGCAAAGCAATCCTGCCGGTGCGCACGCGGATCCCAGGTGCGCGGTTCCTGGCCCTTTGCCGAGAAGAGGCTTGCAGACCTGCCATGACGTCTTGGCGCCTTGAAGGGAGAAGGGGGCCTTGATCGTGGTGTTGCCACGGGACGCGCGCTGACTGCCTTTGAGGAGGGGGCTGCCCGGCTTGCGGCAGGTCGACTTAGGACGCTTTGCGCCGAAAATCCCGCGGTTGTTTTCGCGCTGCACTGCGGGCCGACAGCAACCGGCTGCTCTGCCACTTGGAAAACGCCAAGGAAGTCATGTCTGCTCATGGCGATGGGTGCATCCTGCCAAAAGACCACCGATGGTGACAAGGCCTCCGCCAGGCGCCGAAGAAGGACGGCCAGCAATAGCTCTGTGATCTCCTGATCGCTGACCTGCGGAAAAAGGCGGGTGATTGCGACGTCAAGAAAAACTGCAGGCGCCGGGGTGCCGATGGGGAGCTTTACGCCCATCCGCAGCGGAAGACGACGCAGGCGGAGGACAACGTGGTATTGATCGCTTTCCAGCTCAATCCGCCCAGAGGCTCGGGTGTTGATCTGCGACGGCGGGTGTCCGTAGTCATCAAGCATGTCAACGGCCTGAACGAGCCCCTGGTTGAGGAGCGTGTCACTGCGGGATTTGAAGCCGAGCCGACCCTTGAACTGTTCTGCCTTCTGCATTCTCAAGCCTCCTTTCTTGCGGGTGCCTTAGGTCAAGATTACCGACAGAAATGGCGCAAAGTGAGGCAGGCACAGCGAATTGTTTCGATATGGTCTCCAATCCCGTTCAAAAGAGGTGAGGGGGAATTTAATAAAATTATTTCAATTGATTAGAGGGTGTTTTGTTGTGGTTCTGTGAAGGATTGAGGCCGAAAAGGGGCGTCAATCAGCCATGTTGATGCCACATGAGTTACAGTGGGCGCCACCAATGGTGAAAGGCTCTGTCGGCCGGTTTTCAGCCTGGCGTGGCCCCTCATCCGTCGATCTGCCGCCCCATTATGGCCAGCGATTGCTGGTACACCGTTGCTGCGTTCCACTGTTTCAGGACACTGTAGTTTGGCTCGCCCGGTTGATAGCCTTTTCCACGCTTCCATCCCTTCTTGCGCAGGAAATTGGCGGTCGAGGCCAAAGCATCCTGCATCTCGTAGAAATCCACGCGCCCGTCGCCGCCCCAATCCACCCCATAGCGCAGCGCATTGCCGGGCAGGAATTGGGTGTGGCCCAGCTCTCCATGTTTGGCACCAAGCGTCTGCGGGGTGATGGCCCCCTGATCCACCAGTTTGAGGGCGCCTATGGCGTGGGGCTCAAAAAACTCTGACCGGCGGCAATCGTAGGTCAGCGTCACAATGGCAGAGACAACCTCGCTGTCCCCCATGAAATGACCAAAGGCGGTTTCCATTCCGTGGATGGCGATTAGGACGCCTGCAGGCACCCCGTATTTCTTTTCTAGCGCTGCATAAAAGGCCGGGTTTCGGGCCTTGCGCTTGCGGCCCTGCGCCACGATGGTGGCCGAGCCGCGCAGTTCCATGAATTTCTCAAGGCTGTAACGAAAGCTCTTTTGGTTGCGGTCCGCGGCGATGGTGCGGCTGGCGTATTGAGCGTTCCGCAGCGCCTTCAAGCCTTTCCCTCGGACGCCTGCGCGTTTCGCCTCAGCCGCAAAATCCGCTTTCCAAGCGTCAAATCCGGTGGATGTATTGCCGCAGTCTGCAGCAAAAGAGACGCCGGGAAGGCAGGTTGCAAGAGAGAGGACTAGGACTGGCAGAATACGCATGAAGATGGCTTTCACTTGGCTGGAACGGCCCAATCCTAGCGCAGGCGGCGGGGGTTTACATGGGAAAGCCTGCTGATTTGGCCCCGCTACAGGAGGCTAGCAAAAAGCCGTGGGCGCGGCCGTGGCCAGCCCATCGGCAACGGCCGTAAGGGCCTGGCCGCTTTCCATTGTGGCCTGTGGGCAAAGTATCTGCATCTGCGTTTGCAGGCTGGACAGCAAGGCAGAGCCGCCAACCAAAACGATCCTGCCAACGTCTTCCGAGGACAGACCTGCCATCTGCAATGTGTCTTCTGCAGCTTTCGTCAACTCTTCCATCTGAGGGCCAAGCAGGTCACTCAGCTCATCGTTGGTCAATGGGGCCTGCAGCCCCCGTTCCAGCACCGTAAGGCTTACAGGCGCAGAAACGGTTCCGGGTTGGTTGACGGCGATCTTTGCCCGCTCCACGGCGAATGCAATGTCGTGGCCAAGCTGATCTTCCAGCGTTGCCACAAGGCGCGCGAGCTTTTCCGGCTCTACCGCGTGGCGGGCCAGATCGCGCGCGGCACGCAGCTCTTCGGGGGTGTAGAGAAAAGGGATCATCTGCCAGCTCGACAGATCATTGAAGATCCGGTTGGGGGCGGGCAGGGTGCCGGGGCCGAAACTGTCGCGGATCTGGCTGCCCCGTCCCAAGAGCGGCATCGCCTTGGACAGGCTGATGCGTTGGTCGAAATCGGTGCCGCCAAGGCGGATACCATGAGAGGCGAGAATCTGAGTCGCGCCATCATCCTTTTGACTAAACGCAGTGAAATCCGAGGTGCCCCCGCCAATGTCCACGATCAGGCCGACCCCTGCGTGCGGCCGGGTGGCCCGCAGCGCCGCCTCGGGTTCCAGCATAAAGCGGACATCCTCAAATCCGGCCCTTTTGTAGCAGGCGCGCAGGTCTTCCTCGGCGCGGGCGTTGCGTGCATCATCCTTGCTGTGAAACCGCACTGGGCGACCTGACAGCGCATGGGTGAATGTCATGCGGGTCTGTGCCTCGGCCCGCGATTTCACCTCTGACAAAAAGCGCGCGATCACATCGGCAAAGGTCATGCGCTGTCCGCCTAGACGACGTTCTTCATGCAACAACGGCGTGCCCAAAAGGCTCTTGAGGGCGCGCATGAACCGCCCTTCCTCGCCAGCGGTCAGGGCGCGAATGGCGCTGTTGCCTATACGCATGCGCCCCTCTCCGGCGTCAAAAAACACCGCAGTCGGCAGCGAGCTCTCGCCCGGCTCCAACTCGATCAGGTAGGGCTGCCCCGCCACCGAAAGGCCCGCGGCGGAATTGGAGGTGCCAAAGTCGATACCAAGAGTTGCAGGAGCCGTCATGGGACCATCCGTTCAATATTGAGGGAGCCGCCCGGCATAGTGCCAGACCGGACCGGGCGCAAGACAAACATGGGCCAAAGAAAAGGAGCGCCCAATTGGGCGCTCCTTCAAGGTTCTTTGGTCTGCCAGCCTTAGCAGCTGTAGTACATGCCGTATTCAACCGGGTGCGGGGTGTGCTCATAGGTTTCCACCTCTTCCATCTTGAGCGCGATATAGCCCTCGATCTGGTCTTTGGTGAACACATCGCCCTGCAGCAGGAAGTCGTGGTCGGCCGCCAGGCATTCCAGCGCTTCGCGCAGGGAGCCGCAGACGGTCGGGATGTCGGCCAGCTCTTCGGCGGGCAGATCATAGAGGTTCTTGTCCATGGCTTCGCCCGGATCGATCTTGTTCTTGATGCCGTCAAGGCCAGCCATCAGCAGGGCTGCAAAGGCCAGATAGGGGTTTGCGGCCGGATCGGGGAAGCGAGCCTCGACGCGCTTGGCTTTCGGGCTTTCGGTCCACGGAATACGGACGCAGCCGGAACGGTTGCGGGCCGAGTAAGCGCGCAGAACGGGGGCTTCAAAGCCCGGGATCAGACGCTTGTAGGAGTTGGTGGACGGGTTGGTGAAGGCGTTCAGCGTTTTTGCGTGCTTCAGGATGCCGCCGATGAAGTACAGAGCTTCCTGGCTCAGATCCGCATATTTGTCGCCGGCAAAGAGCGGCTTGCCGTCTTTCCAGATCGACATGTTCACGTGCATGCCGGTGCCGTTGTCGCCTGCGATCGGTTTCGGCATGAAGGTTGCCGATTTGCCGTAGGCGTGCGCCACGTTGTGGATCACGTATTTGTATTTCTGCAGCTCGTCCGCCTGCTTGGTCAGGCTGTCAAAGATCAGGCCCAGCTCGTGCTGACAGGAGGCAACCTCGTGGTGGTGCTTGTCGACTTTCATGCCCAGGCGCTTCATGGTCGAGAGCATTTCGGAGCGCAGGTCCTGCGCTTCGTCAACGGGGTTCACCGGGAAGTAGCCGCCCTTGACGCCGGGGCGGTGACCCATGTTGCCGGTCTCATATTCGGCATCGGTGTTCCAGGAGGCGTCGGTCGCATCAACTTCGTAGGAGACTTTGTTGATGGAGTTGGAGAAGCGCACATCGTCAAAGAGGAAGAATTCCGCTTCCGGGCCCATGTAAGCCACATCGCCAATACCCGAGGATTTCAGGTAGGCTTCGGCCTTCTGAGCGGTGCCGCGCGGGTCACGCTCGTAGGCTTCACCAGTGTCAGGCTCAACAACCGAGCAGTGGATGCAGATGGTCTTTTCCGCATAGAACGGATCCACATAGGCGCTGTCGGTGTCGGGCATCAGTTTCATGTCGGATGCTTCGATCGACTTCCAGCCAGCGATCGACGAGCCGTCGAACATAAAGCCCTCTTCCAGGAAGTCCTCATCGACCTGGTCGGACATGATGGTGACGTGCTGCAGCTTGCCGCGCGGGTCGGTGAAGCGGATGTCGACGTATTCGGCACCCTCTTCCTTGATCAGCTGAAGAACTGCGTCCTTGCTCATTGTGTTTTCCTCTCCGTAAGAAAAATCGGTTTTGCTGTTTCGCGCCGGCGTCGCTGCTCAAAAAGCAGTCTCGTCACTGGCGGGAATGTCCGTGTGTTAAAGCGCGTCTGGCCCGGTTTCGCCGGTCCGGATGCGGATCGCCTGCTCGACGGGACTGACAAAGATCTTGCCGTCGCCAATCTTGTCTGTTTTCGCCGCGTTTACGATGGCTTCGATGGCACCATCAACTTGGTCGTCGTCCAGAACCACTTCGATCTTAACCTTGGGCAGGAAGTCGACGACATATTCCGCGCCGCGGTAGAGTTCGGTGTGCCCCTTTTGGCGGCCAAAGCCTTTCACCTCGATGACGGAGAGGCCTTGCACGCCAACATCCTGCAGTGCCTCTTTCACCTCGTCCAGTTTGAACGGTTTGATGATGGCTTCGATCTTTTTCATCTCGGGGGCTCCTCACAACCTTGTCGAAGGTGGTCAGATCATTTCTAACTGTCGGGGACAATGCATAGGCGAAACCGGCCATGCATTCAGCCTGCAAAATGGGCAGATGTGATTAAAAAATGATCTACGTGCGCAAAAAATGAGCAAAAATGAATCGCGAAAGATTGCAGAATGACCGAATTGCTGACCGCTGCCCAAATGCGCGCCATCGAACAGGCCGCCATCGAGTCTGGCGAGGTGACCGGCCTTAAGCTGATGGAGCGCGCCGGGCAGGGCGTGGTGGAGGCGATTTTCGAAGAATGGCCCGAGCTGGATACCCCTGGCAAACGCGCCGTGGTCCTCTGCGGTCCCGGCAATAACGGCGGCGACGGTTTTGTGGTCGCACGGCTGCTCAAGGAGCGTGGCTGGGAGGTGGAGGTGTTCCTCTACGGAGACCCGGCCAAGCTGCCCCCCGATGCGAAAGTGAATTATGAGCGTTGGAGAGAGAGGGGAGATGTGACGGTACGGGTCATCGATCCTCCACCGCTGCTGGATGACAGCCTAAGAGCGCCTGATCGGTTTGATCTTCTCGTTGATGCGCTGTTTGGAACCGGCCTAACGCGACCGGTAAAGGGTCTGTTCACTATCTTTTCAACAGCACGATCTCTATTGGCAGAAAACGGTGTGCGGGTCGTTGGGGTCGACCTTCCCAGTGGTGTCTGCTCAGATAGTGGGCAGACGCTTGGTGCTGCCATTGGAGCGGACCTAACGGTCACATTCCATCAGCAAAAACCTGGTCATTTCCTTGGAGGCGGATCAGAGCTTTGTGGGAAACTCGTAGTTAAGGACATTGGCCTCAAGGGCATCCCCCGTCCGCGGGTGGGGGTGAAGCCCCCGCCCATGGGGGCGGTCGGGGGCTGCCCGGCGGTGCCGCCGGGCGATACCGTGCGGTTGGTCGAGCCGTCCATGGTCGGCAAACGCTCCGGCCACAAATTCTCCCACGGCCACGCCCTGATCCTGACGGGCGGTGCGGGCAAGACCGGTGCGGCCCGGCTGTCTGCGCGCGGTGCGCTTCGGATCGGGGCGGGGCTGGTGACGCTGGGCGTGCCGCCAAGCGCCCAGCAGGAGGTCGCCTGCCAGATCACCGCGTTGATGCTGCAGCGGGTGGCGGATGCAGAGGCTTTGACAGAAGCGCTGAAAGATACCCGCCTCAACGCCCTGTGTCTGGGGCCGGGAATGGGCCGTGATCGCGCGCGGGCGCTTGTCCCTGCCGCACTGGCAGCCAAACGGGCCACGGTGCTGGATGCCGATGCGCTCTCGGCCTTTGGGCATGCCCCAGATACGCTGTTCTCTATGCTGCATGACACCTGTGTGCTGACGCCCCATGGCGGCGAATTTGCGCGGCTGTTCCCGGACATCGCAGAAAAGCTGAACGCCCTCGCCACCAAAGGACCGGCCTATTCCAAGGTGGACGCCACGCGCGAGGCGGCCGCGCGGGCGAACTGTGTGGTGCTGTTCAAAGGCGCCGATACGGTGATCGCCGCGCCGAACGGGCGCTGCTCGGTGAACGCGGCCCACTATGATCGCGCAGCACCCTGGCTGGCGACGGCCGGGTCAGGGGACGTTCTGGCAGGTTTCATCACCGGCCTTTTGGCGCGGGGCTTTGCCCCTATGCAGGCGGCAGAAAGCGCCGCTTGGCTGCATGTGGAGTGCGCGCTGGAATTCGGCCCCGGATTGATCGCCGAGGACCTGCCAGAACAGATTCCCGCCGTTTTCAGCAAACTCGGGTCTTAAGCGGCCGGACGCAGGTCGGTGCTGGCGGCTTTGGAGGTCGCGATCTCCATCCCGCCCGCATAGATCACATGGGGTCGGTCAAAGCTGAGAATGCACAGCTCCAGCATCTGCAGGCCCTCGTCGCGGATGAACTCATCGTCAATGAGCTCAAACGCCGGAACTACCGCCTGAGGCTGCCCGAACATGGCCTTGGCGCGCCAGTCCCGGATCAGCACCTGCTGGTTGACCGGCAGCAGCAGGTCGCGCCCCGGTTGGGTGTGACCAAGTGATCCGGCAGTGAACGTCACGCCGTGCATCATGCTGCGCGTCTTTTGGATGTTTGAGATGGAAGAGAAGCCCTGAGTGCGGGTAATGATCTGATCACCCGGCTGCAGGGCCTCGACGGGGGTTTCGCCATCCCGTGCCTGAATCATTGTCCCTTGGGTCAAGGCGACAGAGGTCTGCGCCAGGGGGCTGCCGCTGCGTTCGCGGCGGTTTTTCATGATGCGCGCAAGGATATGCTGCGCAGGCGGATTCGCTTGCGGTTTCATAGGGTGTACTCGCTCTGCCTCAGTGTGCATTTTGTTTTCTGCGACCATAGACGCAAGCGCGCCTGCACGTCTGCGGGTTTTTGCATGCGAGGGCCAAAGGCTTGAAAACCATGTGTCATTCTTGCCGCAATGGATTTGTTCACCCTCCATGCGATTTTCTCTCGCATCCTTCTGCGGGCTTTGCTATTGAGCGGCTCACGCAGCGCCGCAGGGGCTGTGAACGTGCGGGTGTGGCGGAATTGGTAGACGCACCAGATTTAGGTTCTGGCGCCGCAAGGCGTGGGGGTTCAAGTCCCTTCACCCGCACCAACTGGTCCCAAAAAATGCTGAGTGTTCTTATCCAGATCAGGTTTGTAACGCGCCTCAGATATCGTGAGCGGCGGTGAACTGTGGTTTCCGGTTGTGTGCAAAAAGGCTGGTGCCTCGATCCTTGATCCCGGCAGGATTGCGGGGCGGGTTATTTCACAACCTCCATTACGGCAAAAGAATGGGTTTGCATAATGCCGGGCAGGAGATTGATCTTGTCACCCAGTACATCCCTGAAATGCCGCATATCCCGTGTCCTGACTGTCAGCATGTAGTCAAAGGATCCGGCCGTCAGTAGGCAGCTTTCGACCTCTGGAATCTCTCTGACGGCCTTGTTGAAAGCATCCAGCGAGTTATCACCGCCGGTCGCGGATAAGGAAACCTGAACCAGAGTCAGGTGCCCCAATCCAAGTTTTTCCATGTCAAGCGTGGCACGGTAGCCGGTGATATGGCCGGATCGTTCCAAGCGTTTGACGCGCTCTGAGCAGGGCGTGTTCGTCAGGTTGACCCGCTGTGCCAGCTCCACGATGGACAGCCTTCCATTCGATTCGAGCTCCTGAAGGATCTTTTTGTCGGTTGCGTCGATTTCCCTACTCATCAGTGAAAATCCCTAAAAAGTGGCCAATACAAAGGCAATTTATTGAAATATACGCGGCATTTGCCGCCTATTGCTAGTGATAATCACTTATTTTGAATGGGCCGTCAGGTTTTTCTCAAAGAGCGATCTGACGGTCTTTGAACAGAAAGTCACAACACGGAGCCCAACCAATGACAGTCAGAATTACCGTTGGACTGGATGGCACGGACACCGGCGATCGCGCGCTTTCATTTGCCCGGGAGCTTGCCTCCCGAATGGATGACTGCGAACTGATCGTCGCCTTTGTTATCGAATGGTCCCCTTTCACCTTCCAAACCGCCGAAGAAAACGAAAAGCGCCACAAACGGCGTGAGGAAGAAATCGCAACTGCAAAAAGCCGGGTGGTGGATCCAGCAGTGAACTCGCTCAAGGAAGCCGGTTTCAAAGCGCTTGGCATCGTTCAGCATGGCGATGTTGCGGAAACCCTTGACCGGATCACCGTGGAGCATGGTGCCTCTCAGATCATTGTGGGCCGGGTGTCGAATGACGGCTTCACCAAACGCTTGTTTGGTAGCTCAACGCAGAACCTTGTGATGCATGCCAGCGTCCCGGTCACAGTTGTTGGATAAGGGGAACGTCATGAACAAGATCACAACCGTCTCCTCGGCGGCAGGTATCGGCCTCGCTGCATCCAGCGCCAATGCACAGGGTATTGACGCTGCGGTGAATGAAGCTTTTGCGGCGGCAACCGGCCCCTTTGTCAACTTTATCTTTGCCCCCATTCCGGGGACTGGATTTCCATGGATTGTCATGTGGCTCGTCGTGGCGGCTTCGATCTTCACGATTTACTTTGGAGCCGTGCAGTTCCGGTTCTTCGGACACGCGATCCGTTTGGTGAAAGGGGATTATTCCGACCCCAACGATGCTGGTGAGGTCAGCCACTTCCAGGCGCTTGCGACAGCGCTTTCCGGGACGGTGGGCCTCGGCAACATCGCAGGTGTTGCGGTGGCCGTCGGGATCGGCGGACCAGGTGCGACCTTCTGGATGATCCTCGCCGGCCTTCTGGGAATGGCTTCGAAGTTCACCGAATGCACGCTGGGCGTCAAATATCGGAACGAATACGAAGATGGTACGGTATCCGGCGGCCCGATGTACTACATCTCAAAGGGGTTCAAGGAACGCGGTCTGCCGGGCGGCAAGGCCTTGGCAGTTTTGTTCTCGATCTTCTGTATCCTGGGCGCCCTGGGCGGCGGCAATATGTTTCAGGCCAATCAGGCCCATGCGCAGATTGCAGGCATCGTCGGAGACTATCCGGGGTGGATCACCGGGGTGGTCTTTGCCGCCGTCGTCTTTGCCGTGATCGTGGGCGGGATCAAATCCATCGCCAATGTAACCGAAAAAGTGGTGCCGTTCATGGGGATCCTCTATGTCGGATCGGCTTTGGTCATCCTGATCGTCAACTTCGATATGATCGGCTGGGCCTTTGGCCAGATCATTGCCGGAGCCTTTACCGGACTTGGCGTCGCCGGCGGGTTGGTTGGAGCCCTTATCCAGGGGTTCAAACGCGCGGCTTTCTCCAATGAAGCGGGCGTCGGCTCGGCGGCAATTGCGCACTCTGCTGTGAAGACGAAAGAGCCGATCACCGAAGGCTTTGTGTCGCTGCTTGAGCCATTGATCGATACCGTTGTGATCTGCACCATGACCGCTTTGGTCATCGTGATTTCTCAGCAATTGATCGTGGATGAGACCACCGGTCTTTACATGCTGAATGAGGCAGGGTCTGCGATTGCGACGGTTGACGGCAACACCGGTGTTGCGCTGACCTCGGCGGCCTTTGGGGCAAGCATCAGCTGGTTCCCCTATGTGCTGGCGATTGCGGTTGTGCTCTTTGCCTTCTCCACCATGATTTCCTGGAGCTACTACGGGCTGAAAGCCTGGACCTATCTCTTTGGCGAAGGAAAAGTGACAGAGCTGGTGTTCAAGTCGATCTTCTGCATCTTTATCGTGATCGGTGCTGCGGCCTCGCTTGGCCCGGTGATCGACTTCTCTGATGCGGCCATCTTTGCCATGGCGGTTGTGAACATCATCGGTCTCTACTTCCTGATGAGCGTCGTGCGGGATGAACTGAAGAGCTATGCGTCCCGTTTGAGAAGCGGCGACATAAAGGTCTTCAAGCATTAACAAAAACTGGCTCCGACGCGATCAATCCGCGTCGGAGCGATATGGGCCTGGGGCCTTTGGGGCGCCGGGTTTGCAGCGGCTTTTCTATTTGGGAAGGGCTGCAATCGCCTCGATTTCCACCAAGGCACCGGGAAGGGCCAGCGCTGATGCCACTGTTGAACGCGCCGGTAAGCTCTTTCCAAATGCCTCTGCATAGGCCGCATTGAACGCGGCGAAATCGCTTAGATCGGTGAGCCAGACCGTCGTCTTGGCCACATCCGCAAGGGAGGCTCCGGCATCGGCCAGAACGGCCTTGAGGTTCGCGATGGCCTGTTTGGTCTGCGCCGCAACACCGCCATCAACCAGACGAAACGCCGCATCAACCCCAAGCGCGCCAGAGCAGAAGATGAGATCGCCAACGCGCGTTGCCGGCACAAGGGGCACAGTTGCGCCGTTTGGCAGAACCGGCGGGGTTCCGATACGCTCTACTGTCATGGTTTGTCCTTTCATGTGAATGGGTTTTCGACCTTTGGCCAGAAGTTCCCGTCTCGTTTCGTATAGGGGATGATCGTCATGTCGGGGGTCACGGTGCCGGGGGTTTTGACGTGGATGACCTCGGCGCTGACACCGACGAAGTTCTGATAGAAATGGTTGGTCGATTTTGGCACCAGTGCCCGCATCTTGGTGATGTCGAGGCCAAGGTCGGTAAAGGCGGTTGGTGCAAAACACTGGGTGCGCAGGGAAGAGACAATCAGGTGCACGCCGTTCGCCTCAAGCCAGACGCCGGTGCCCATGGGCATTTCCACATCGCCCAGCTTTTGCGTCATACCTTCGCGGATGGCGCGCACTGTCACCTCCAGATCGACAGGGTCGCCGGAGTCCGGGCAGATCTTTCCGCCAATAC
Source organism: Pseudophaeobacter sp. (assembly GCA_027019165.1). Classification (GTDB taxonomy): domain Bacteria; phylum Pseudomonadota; class Alphaproteobacteria; order Rhodobacterales; family Rhodobacteraceae; genus Phycobacter. The sequence goes on along the minus strand of JALUXC010000024.1, from coordinate 5,119 downwards.
GCACGCGCATGCGGGCCCCTTCTCCTGCGTCCTGGCACATGGTGACCAGAACCGGATCCCAGAACACGGCGAGGGCAATGTCTTTGATTCCGCGCTCCAGAACCTCGCGCAGCATGTAGGTTGCATCTGCCGGAGCGCCGCCGCCCGCATTGTCGCCCATATCCGCCAGGGTGACTGGCCCCTTTGGCGCAGCCTCAAGCAGATCGAGCGCCTCGGGAATGCTCGGATAGCCCGGGCGCAGGCCCTCGCGGATCTCCCAGAGCCTCTCTGCGAAATCTTCCGCCACGCTCGCGGCCTTTTCGCCGTCGCCATCGGCGATCACCAGGGTCTTTGCAGTCACATCCGCAACGTCTGCCCAGGGAAACCCGTGGGTGATTGAGACAGACAGGATACCGTCCTTGCCTTCGGCGTCTTTCATCGCCTGAACAAAGCCTTGCCCCGGGTCCTTCATGGTTTCGATGATGGTCAGCATCCGGCAGTCATGGGCGCACATTACCGGTTTGATGCGCCCTTCGGCGGTATCTGCCGCCAGGGTGAACAGCTCGCGGGCCCGCGCCGGGGCGTCGACATGGGGGTATTCCTTGTAGTTGATGATCAGGTTTGCATTGTCCAGCATCGCTGTGGTGAGGTGATTGTGGGGATCAAGCTCCAGTCCGATCACCCGGTCGGGGCCAAGGATGACCCGGGCCCGTGCCATCAGATCGCCCTCACAATCGTCATAGCCATCGGCCACCATCGCCCCGTGCATGGACATCAAAAAGATATCCGGCTGATGGGTTTTCAAGTCGGCAAGGATCTCATCCCGGTAGCCTTCGTAGACCGCGCGCACTGTAGTGCCGCTGGGCTGGGCGACGGCCGTGAGGCTTTCGATCACGTCCCAGCCGCGTCCCGCGGCCATGCGGCGCCATTCGTGCAGGGGCGCGGTGAAGAGGTTGCCGGGAAGGGAGGTGGCCTGCCGCGAGACCATCGCGCTTTCAAAGGCAAGGCGGCCGGTGGGCATCGGCGAAAAGGTATTGGTTTCCGTTGCCAGACAGGCAATCAACAGTTTCATCAAGGTCTCCAAAAAAGCGAATATGGAAGGGGGCTTGCCCTAGCGGGATGAGGCAAACGCTGTGGCAAGATGAGCCAGCGCATGAACAAGGATGAGGCCAAAGCCCACCGGGATGGCCAAGGCAAAGGCCGACATCGGAACATCCACCGTTTCCGCCATCTGCCGCGCATTGCGCGCGATGTAGCCCGAAGCGATGCGACCATTCAAACCAACCGCGCAGTACCAGAGCACAGGGATCACAAAGAGGATCGTGCCGAGGCTGCGCAAGAGTGCAAATCCAGCCCCGATCCTGCCGGTGCGGGCACGGGCAGCAGGAAACAGGGTGGGGTCTGCATGGGCGCGAAAGGCGCAGGAGGCGCCCATCAACCCGGCCCAGACCATCATGTAGCGGGCGACTTCCTCGGTCCAGGCGGGGGGCTGATCCAGCAGGTAGCGCGCCGCCGCCTGCCAGCCTGCAATCAGGACCAAAGAGGCCACCGAGAGGAGTGCGATCCACAGGGCGATCCGGTCCAGCAGGCCAGAGAGTTGGTCCAGCCTTTGGGCTGCGGCACGCATGTCCTTACTCTCCGATGGCGGCTTGCCAGGCGGCAAGCGCGCCCTCTGGCAGCGGCACCATATTGTGCAGCGGCGTGCTGAGTGCCTTGAACTCGGCCCAGGCCGCGTCGCTGAGGGTGCTGACCTCGATCCCGGCAGTGCTCAGGGCCTCCAGCTCTGCCGAGCGGGTCTTGAGCCAGGCGCGATTTGCCTCTGTTGCCACCTCTGCGGCGTCCTGAACGATCTGTTGTTCTTCTGGGGACAGCCCCTGATACCAATCCTCAGAGACGATCACCGCACGGGTAGACAGCGCGACCTTTGCATCGGTGAAATACTTGATGAAGCCGGTGTGACCAAACATGATCGGCACCATGGGCGGGTTCAGATAGCCGTCGGCGATCCCGGTTTGCAGGGCATTGGGCACCTCGTCCCAGGAAACGATCGTGCCATTGCTGCCCCAAAGCTTGTAAACGCTGATCTGGTTCTCATCCATCGCCCGCATCCGCAAATCGCCCAGGTCAGAGGCCGAGGTAATCGGGTGTTTGGTGTTGAAAATCCCTGCGGCCGAGCCAAGCGCGGCAATGCCAATGACCCGCACCCCCTGCGGCGTAGTGCCTGCGTTGATCTTTTCCATCATGCCACCGGCAAGGCCACGGTCGACAGCCTCCCAGTTCGGGAAGAGGTAGGGCAGGGTGACGGGTACGATATGGCCGTCAATCTTGCCCACGGCCTTGGTATCGGACAGGGACACCTCCAAGAGGCCCTGCTGGATCTGATCCATCTTCTCGGCCTCGCCGCCCAGCGATCCGCGCTCGAACTCTTCGGCCTCCATCCCGTGCTCGTTCAGGTGCTGGGCAAAACTATGCGCCCAGACATAAGAGCCGGAGTTCTCAACGTCCTTGGCGGAATCCAGGGCGATCTTGACGGTTTGGGCCGAAAGCGGAGCCGCAAGGGAAAGCGCAGCTGACAGGCCGGCGGCCCAGATGGTGCGGTTGAATGACATGTTAACCTCCTGTTGCGTTGTTGAAATTGGTTTTTTGTTATTGGCTCCACAGCCCCAAGGCACGGGGCAGGAACAGGCTGATATCAGGGAAAAGGACCAGCGCCAGCAGCACAAGGATCTGCGCGGCCAGGAAGGGAAGAATAGCGCGGGCCAGTGTCCAGTAGTTGACGCCGGTCACGGTTGAAACAATGAGCAGGCAACCTCCCATCGGCGGGGAGACAAGGCCGAGCGTCAGGTTGAAACAGATCACGATGCCGAGGTGCACGGGATCGGCGCCATTGGCCAGGGCGACCGGGGCCAACAGGGGAACGATCAGCGCCAGCGCAACCGGAATGTCAAGGAACATGCCTGCCAGAATGAACAGCAGGTTCATCGCCAGAAGAAAGCCGAGCGGGCCAAGGCCGAGCTCGGTCAGAAAGGTGGAAATCGCCTGCGGAATACGTTCGAGCGAGGCCAGATGCCCAAAAGCGGCAATGGCGCATAGAACCATGAAGATCGAGCCTGTCAGCAGCGCGGTGCGATGCAGGCTTTCGCGCAGATCCTGCAGCCTCAGTCCTTCATAAAAGAAGGCTGCGCACCCGGCCACCAGAACGGCAACCGCCGCAGCTTCGGTGGGGGTCATCCATCCCAGGATGATGCCGCCCACAATGATCACAGGCAACAAGAGCGCAGGCAGTGCGCGCAGCAGGGCGGGCAGCACCGGCGGGGCGTCTCCCTTTTCAATGCGGGGGTGATCATCGCGCCAGGCAAAGTAGCCGTTCAGGACAAAGAGCACACCTGCAAGCAAAAGCCCTGGCAGGATCCCGGCTACAAACAGCGCCGCAACCGAAGTCTGCATGATGGCGGCATAGAAAATCAGGATAATCGATGGCGGCACGATGGGGCCGATGATGGAAGAGGCCGCTGTGATGGTGCTGGCATAAAGGCGGCTGTAGCCGCGCTGCTCCATCGCAGGCACCAGAGTGTTCGACAGGGAGGCGGCATCGGCCACGGCCGAGCCTGAAATGCCGGCAAAAAACACCGAAGTCATGATGTTCACATGGCCAAGCCCGCCGCGCAGGCGCCCGACCATGGCCATGGAGACATCGATCAAGGCCTTGGTCACGCCGCCCCGGTTCATCAGCTCTCCGGCCAGAATGAAAAGCGGCATGGACAAAAGGGCAAAGACGCTGATCTGAGAAAAGACCTTTTGCGGCAGGATCGCCAGATAGCGGGCATTGTCGGTCAGGATGAAGGCCAGAACAGCCGTGCCGCCAATGACATAGGCCAGACCCAGACCCGAAAGCAGCAGGCCCAAAAGGACAACAGGCAAGACCCAAATCATGCCGCGCGCCCCAAGCGGGCCGGGCGCAGGCTGGCCGGATCAAGCCCCTCTGCCAGCACATGACCCGGCAGGGGGCGGCCTAGGATCTCGGCAGCTGCGTATTCGGCGAGGGCCGGGGCCGACTGGATGCCATATCCGCCCTGACCGGCCAGCCAGTAGAACCCTTTGGCAAGTTGAGAAACGCCAGCAACCGGGCTTTTGTCGGCCACAAAGCTGCGCAGGCCAGCCCAGGGCGTTTGAATGCGCTTCACCTGCACGTCAAAGGCCTGCTCGATATTATGGACGCCAATGGCAATGTCCAGCTCATCGGGCTGCACATCACAGGGTGGCTCCGGGTCCTCATTTGCGGGTGAAATGAGCAGTTTTCCGGCATCCGGTTTGAGGTAGAAGCCCTCTTCCACATCAATGACCAGCGGCAGGCCATGGGGGTCATAGCCCTCTGGCGGATCAATGATCAGCGCTGTGCGGCGTTTGGGCACAAGGTCGATCTGCTCTGCACCCGCCAGTGCGCCGATCTCATCGGCCCAGGCGCCAGCGGCGTTCACGATGGTGCCTGCGGTGAACGCGCCTTTTTCCGTCTCTATGCGCCAGCCTTTTGGGTGATGCTCCAGTTCGCGTACCCGCGCTGATGTCTCGACCACACCGCCCGCAGATCTGAACAGACGCAGATAGCCCTGATGCAGAGCGGCGACGTCAATCTCGCAGGTGGCGCTGTCCCACAGGGCGCCCGCCGCATAGCCCTTGCGCAAAAGTGGAATACGGCGCTGCAGCTCCTGCGCATCGATCCGCTCCACCGACGTGGCATCGGCCAGAGAGGTGGCCATAGCCTCCAGACTGCCGATCTGATCTGCCCGCGCGATAAAGGTTGAGTGTAGCGGGCTCAAAAGCGGGGCATCGCAGAACCCTTTGGGCGGGGCGAGAAAGAAGCGTTCAGAGGCGCGTGTCAGTGCCCGGATCGGTTCAGGGCCGTAGACGGGGGAAAACACCGCGGCCGAGCGTCCGGTGGTGTGATAGGCAGGCTGGCTTTCCGCCTCAATGAGGAGCACTTTGCTCGATTTTGCCAGCTCTGCCGCGACAGAGATGTCAACGGCGGAGTAAAATTCGGCCATTGTGGCGGAGCAAAAGTCGGCCAGTTTGGGGCGAGCGCCTTGGAGCGTGCGGCCCTCATATAGCAAGCCCGGTCCAAGGCGCATTGGCCGTCAGGCCA
>JALUXC010000023.1 GCA_027019165.1 Pseudophaeobacter sp. | reverse complement strand
TAAAGGCGGCGGCCTGGCGATGCTCGATCCCGACGCCTTTTGGCAGGCCGGTGGAGCCGGAGGTGTAGATCATATAGGCGAGATTGTCGCCGCGCAGGCCCACGTCTGGCAGGTCCGGCGGCAGATCGGGCGCAGGCTGAATTGTGGTGTCAGCCAGCGGTGCCATGGCCTCATCGAGGTTGATCACCTCAAGGCCAAGCCACTGAAACCGCGCGGCATTTTCCCGGTCCGTGATCACGATCCCGGCGCCGCAATCGCTGAGGATATGCTGCAGGCGCGCATCGGGATAGTTCGGCTCCAGCGGCACATAGACCCCGCCACTGCGCAAAATCCCCGTCAAAGCCCCCACAAGCCGCGCCGAGCGCCCATGACACAGACCCACCCGAACCTCAGGACCAACCCCAAAGGACCGCAAAATCAAACCCAAACGACTGGAGTAGCACGAAAGCCCTGCCAGCGTGACCTTGTTGGCGGCGTCCTGAACTGCGATTTGGTCGGGCGCCTTGGCCGCCTGTCTTTCAAAGAGGTCAGCAAGGGTATGAGGGGCACCCTTTTGCAGGGCGCTGGAGGCACCTGTTGATAGGGCCAGGGCGGCTTGGCGGTCGGCGGCGCTGTAGAGAGGCAGGGAGCGGCAAGCGCGGCTGTGGTTCTCTGTCGCGGCCTTGACCAGGGTGAGGAACTGCTCCAGCAGGCGGCGCATCTCGGTTTCGCCAAAACGTGCCGTGCGGTAGGTCAGCTCAATCAGGGCGGTCGGTCCGAGATCGGTGATGTTCAAGCCGATGTCAAAGGGGCTGGCCACCACAGGATGCTCCACGGCAGAAACGGTGAGGCCGTCAATCTGGGGCAAGATCCGGCGGTCGAGATTGAAGGTGGTGGAGATCAGGTGCTTTTGATCGGATCCGAGCCAGGCCCATGGGATATCTTGTGCCTCAAGCCCCTTTAGAACGACGGACTTTGTGCTGGATATTGCCTCTTGCAGCGTCAGCCCGTGATACTCGGGGAGCCGCAGGGGCAGGATATGGGTGCAATAGCCAAAGGTGCGCGCGCTTCCCGGCAGGCTGCGGCCCGTGACCGGCTGGCCGACGATATGGCCCACCTCTCCGGTGAGGCGCGAGAGCAGGATGCCGTAGCAGGTGAGCAGAACCATGGCAGTCGTGGCTTCGCTGGCCTTGGCGAGCTCCGTGATGGCCTTGTGCAGGTCTTTGTCTATGGAGGCGGTCAGTTTTGCCCCCGCATAATCGGTCGAGGGCGCGGGCTGGCTGTTCGGCAGATCCAGCGGCGGGCTGCCTGCCTGCAACACCTTGTTCCATTGTGCAATCTGCGTTTGATAGGCTGGCGTCGCACGCTGGGCCTCTTGCCGAATGACAAAGGCTTCAAACGGCAGGCCGGGGGGCTGTGGCGTCTGTCCGTTCAGGGATGCGGCAATATCGTCAAAGAGGATCGCAAAAGACAGACCATCCGAGATGATATGATGGGCCATCAGATGGAGCACGTGCGTCTGATCAGAGAGGCGCAACAAATGCGCACGCAGGAGGGGGCCAGAGGCGAGGTCAAAGTCATGCATGGCCTGCGCCTTGAGCCATGCGCTGAGAGCCTGTTCCGGGTCTTGGTCAGTACTGAGATCTACATGGCGCAGGTCCAGACCCATGTTCCGGGCAGCAAGCAGGGACAGGTGATACTGCCCCAATCCATCCTCGGTGAAGACCGTGCGCAAGGTCCTGTGGCGCGCCAGGCAAGATGCCCATGCGGCGGCCACATGATCGGGATTGAGGCTGCCGTCCAGCCTGACTGCGCCGAAGACCGAATAGGCCCGCGTGCCTTCGGGGTTGATCTGCGAAAGAGCCCATAGCTGGCGTTGCGCCGCGCTGAGGGGGGTATCCGCGCGGCGTCGGGCGAGGATCACCTGCGCGCTGGCAGCCTGCCAGGCCGGATCAAACCCGTCCGTCGGCAAGGGGGTGACCTGATCAAAGCCGCGTTCTGACAGGACGGTTTCCCAGCCCTTGGCGTCCAGCAGCGGGCCATTGCTGTCTTTGCGGGCGTCGATTGCGTCCCACCAGCCTTCGGTGGTGCCAAAGATCATCTCGACCCAGCGGCGGCGCTCTGTCAGCTCCAGCACCATCAGCAGCCCATCGCTGCGCATCAGTCGGGTGACATTGCCAAATGCGGCGGGCAGATCACGCGCCACGTGCAATGCGTTTGCGGCGATCACGATGTCATAGCTGCCCTCCACCAGCCCCTGCGCGCCTGCGTCGGTGTTGAAATCAAAGGTGCGGTAGCGGAGATTGGGATGCGCGGCGAATTTCTTTTTCGCGGCGGCAAAAAAACCGGGCGAGACATCGGTGAAATCATACTGGCAGGCATGTCCTGAAAGCGCGTCAAGGATCGCCGATGTGCTGCCGCCAGTGCCTGCGCCGAGTTCCAGAATACGGATCGGTCGGGATGCATGTGCCTGAGCAACGGCAGTTTTCACAGCTTCGGCCAGCACGGCATTGAGGGCCAATGCGCCGGGTGACTTTTGATAAAGCGCTGCAATATCGGAGAAATCCCCGCCCGGGGCGAGAACCTCCAGCGGGTGCACCTTGCCGGTCAGAATATCCGGCAAAGCGGCACCAATGCGGGTCAGGGCGGGCAGCTCGACCGCGTTTTCATCGATAGACACCGGCGCCCTTTGTTCTGGCAATTCCATTGAGGACAAGAGTGCGTGAAACGGTTTTTGCACCTCGACCACAGCCGCGCCATCGGCAATCCCGGGCTGATCAAGAGCGGCCTTGATGTACTGCGCCGCCAGACCATCCAAGGCGTCGGCATGGGCAATGAACTCAGACCCCAGCCCTGCTTGATCCGCGATCCGGGGGAGCTGCGGTGTGATTTGTCGCTCAATCTCCTGCGCTGTCGGCAGTTCAACCCGGCCATCGCGCTGGGGGCGGGGGCCTTCGGGCATGAACCCTGCGTCGCGCAGCTCGGATAGCGTATCGGTCACCGCCAGGGCGATCACCTCCATGTCGGCATCAGAGTGGGCGGTAGACAGGAAACAGTTGCGCCCTTCCCAGATGTAAATGCCGCGCTGGATCAGACCGTAGAAAAACAAGTCCGCATTGGCGGCAAAGCTGAAGCGGAAAAGCGAGCCGTAATGCTCGAGCGTCACGGGGTAGCGGTGGGTGTCAAAATGGGCGTTGAGCTTGTCGGCCAGATTTTCGGTCATTCGGTTGAGGCGCGCGGCTTCTGTGCGCCCTCGGTCTTTCAGGCGCTTGAGGGTCGCGCGCGCGGTGGCCATGCTGAGGGCGTTTTTGTTGAAGGTGCCGCCAAAGAATACCTTTTCAGCCGAAGGAAAACTTCCATCGCCATAGGCCCAGTCGCCGCCGTCGATCCCGTCAAGAAAGCGCGCAGACCCGGCCACGACGCCGATGGGGTTTCCGCCGCCGATCAGCTTGCCATAGGTGGCAATATCGGCGCGTACGCCAAAATCCTCCTGCGCGCCGCCGGAGCATTTGCGAAACCCCACAAGGATTTCGTCAAAGATCAGCGCCGCGCCGGTGCGGTCCGCAATCTGGCGCAGCTGTTGCAGGAAGTGCACCGGCTGCAACGAGGGACGCCTGCTTTGCACCGGCTCCACCAGAATGGCGGCGATGTCATTTGCAGCCTCGGTCAGCGTTTCAATCGCCTCAGGGCTTCCATAGTCGAGCAGCAGCACATCGCCAGCATTGCCCATGGTGACCCCGGCGGCCAGCGGCACCCCTGCACCGCCTTCGCCCTCGGCGGCCAGAACCCCGTCGAAATGACCATGGTAGGAGCCTTTGAAAATGGCGATCCGGCTGCGCCCGGTGGTGGCGCGGGCAAGGCGCAGGGCAGTCATGATCGCCTCGGTGCCGGTGTTGCAAAAGGCCACCCGCTCCATGCCCGTCAGATCCGAGATCAGCTCGGCCACCTCGCTCGCATGTTGGCTTTGCGGACCAATCTGGAGACCCAGATCCTCTTGCTCTCGCAGGGCAGCGGCGAGTTGCGGATCGCCATGACCAAAAAGGTTCACCCCAAAGCCCATGGTCAGATCGATGTAGCGGTTGCCGTCCACGTCCCAGATATGAGCGCCCTTGGCCCGCTGTCCGACGATGGGAAAGAGCAGTTCCTTGATGGAGGGGCGAAAGCCAAAAACGCGGCGGCTATCGGCCAGAACGCGGCGGCCCTTGTCAGCGCGCTGTTTCGATCCCGCATGCAGGCGGGTGTACTCGACCGTAAACCGGTCCAGAAACTTTTGCTGCTGCGCGGTCAGGCGCATGTCCTGCGTGGGGCCAGCTGTCTGGTTTTGGAGCGTGCTGGGCTGGGGCGTCGGGACGCTGTCGGTCGATTTTGAAACTGCGCTGCGGGCGGGTGCGGGGCTTGTGCGAGCCGACAGATCGATGTCCTTGGTCAGGAAGCGGGCCAGATCGGCCAGTGTGGCCACCCCGTCCATCAGCCGCGCCATGGGCACGGTGACGCCATAGCGCTGTTCGATGGTCTTGATCACGTCGATCAGCAACAGCGAGTCTGCTCCAACCTCAAGGAAATGATCGTTGTCCCCCAATTCCCCAGGCGAAAGGCCGAGCGTCGTCTCAAAGATCTGCCGCAGCTGATCGGTCAGACCGTCTGGGGTGAGCATTTCGGGAGGTGTGCCTGCATCTTGTGCCTGCAAGACCGGAGTGGAGACGCGCAGAACCGAGCCTTCGATCCAGTGGCGTTTGCGGTCAAACGGGTAGAGCGGAAGAGCGAAATGGCGGGATGGCGTTGCGCAAGAAACAGACAGGCCGCGCAGGAACCGGTCTGCATCATCTTGGGGGCTTTGCGCATCTGCGCTGCCTTGGGCGGTCAGATCACGGCGCAGCGCACCGGGGGCGGCACCGTCGCGGGCAAAGCGGCGCAGGATGGTGGCGATATTGGCGCAGGAGGTTCCGCGCACTACAAGACGGCGGTCAAACGCGTCGCGCCCGTGCAGCGCGGTGGTGCAAAGATCGGACAGATCCGCGTCGGGTGTTCTGTCCAAAAGCTCGGCATAAACTGCTGCCATTCGGCGCAACACCTTGGTGGATTTGGCCGACAGGCAGAGGCTGGTCGGCCCCACCGCCTCGGCCTGCTTGCTTGGCTGTGCGGTTTCGGGGGCGCTTTCCAGGATCAGATGCACATTGGTGCCGCTCATCCCAAAGGCGCTGAGACCCGCGCGCAGCACTCCGGTTTGCCGCAAGGGAGTTGCTTCTTCCGGGATCTTCAGTGCATCACCGGGCCAGTCGATGCGCGGGTTTGGGCTGTCGTAATTCGCCTGTGGCGCCGCCTTGCGATGGCGCAGGGTTTCCACCAATCGGATCACACCGGCGATGCCGGCGGCGGCCTCCAGATGGCCGATGCTGGATTTGACCGAGCTGACGATCAGCGGCGCCTGCCGGGGCGCGGTGCCAAAAATGCGGGCGAGTGCGCTGATCTCGATCGGATCGCCCAGCGGCGTGCCGGTGCCATGGGCCTCGATCACGTCGATCTCTTCGGGCGATAGACGGGCCGCCCGCAGCGCATCCCGGATCACCGCTTCCTGTGCCACCGGGTTGGGGGCGGTCAGCCCGTTGGAGGTGCCGTCGTGATTGACGGCGCTGGCGCGCAGCACCGCCAAAATGGGGTTGCCATCGGCCAGCGCATCGTCAAGGCGGCGCAGCATCACGAGGCCGCAGCCTTCGCCCCGCCCATATCCCGAAGCCGCCGCATCAAAGGCGCGGGAGACACCATCGGCGGCCAGCGCATCCACCCGGTCAAGCGCCACCATGCCCTGCGCCGACAAAAGCGCATTAACACCGCCGGCCAGCGCATAGTCGCATTCGCCGCTGCGCAGGGATTGCGCCGCCAGATGTATGGCCAAAGCCGAAGATGAACAGGTGGTATCGATCTGCAGCGCAGGCCCTTTGAAGTCCATCAGGTATGAGAGCCGCCCCACACCCACAGCGCCATGGCTGCCAAGGCCGGTGAACTGATCAATCTTTGCCAGATCCTCGCGGCATAGGCGCGCGGCATATTCCGGCTGCCCCATTCCGGCAAAGACCCCGGTGCGCGAACCGCGCAAGGAGCCCGGCGCAATCCCGGCCGCTTCGATGGTGTGACAGGCGGTTTCCAGCAGCATCCGGTGCTGCGGGTCCAAGGCGCGGGCAATCTGCGGGGGCAGGCCAAAGAAGGCCGCATCAAAGCCCTCGATCCCATCGACAAATCCGCCCGCGCGCACGTGGTGATGTCCATTGGCGCTCTTCTCCGGTTCATAGCTCTGGGTCAGTTCTGTCCGCTCTTGCGGCAGATCCCGCAGGGCATCCTTGCCTGACATCAGAAGATCCCAGAACGCACCCGATGTCTCGATCCCGCCGGGCAGGCGGCACCCGGTTGAGACAATCGCAATCGGCGCACCGGCGCCATTGCCGGATTTCAGCGCGGCATTCTCGGCCTTGAGATCACGGATTTCGGTGATCGCCCGGGCAAGCACGTCCTTCGTTGAGAGACTGTCGGGGCCAGAGGTCATCAGAGGTCCTTATTTCGCCAGCTCATCAGCCAGAAGCCGCGCCAGCTCCTGCTCTGACATCTCGTCCAGACCGGCGTCGCGAGGGGGCGACGTCTGCACTTGATCCTGCACGTGATCTTTGGTCTGGGCAAGCTCTTGCCCCAATGCTGCAATCGTCGGGCAGCGCCAGGCCAGCGCTGCCGCGTTGAGCGGGGCCACGCCCAGGAACCGCGAGAGCTCCTGCGTCATGCGCACTGCTGTAAGGGACTCCAGCCCCAGTTCCGCAAAAGGCGCATCGGAGCGGATCTGCGGCAGAGGCAGGCCCTTTTCGCGCGCGATCCAAGTTGTGGCCCAGGTCATGATATCGGCGGCGCTGCGCGGGGCGGCGGGGATCTCTTGCGGGGCTGCAACTGTGGGGGACAGATCGCGCAGGACCGAGCCGATCACCCGTAGCTCTCCCGCCGCATAAAGCTGGCTTGCAAGCCCGCGCTGTAGCTTCCCGCTTGAGGTCTTGGGCAGGCTCAGAGGCGGCAAAAGCGCGATTTCAACCGGGTCGAGATCAAAGGCGGTGACCAGTGCGCCGCGGAGCTTGGCGCAGACCAGATCGGGGTCGACCTTGCGCATCTGATCGCGGCGCAGCTCTGCCAGGATGATCAATCCCGTCGCCCCTTCATCCGCCGTGGCAAAGGCAGCGGCCTGTCCTGCCATCAATGCGGGGTGGGCGGCGGTGGCCTCAAGCTCAAGGTCGAGGGGATAGAAGGTGCGACCACGGAAGATCAGCGTTTCCTTCATCCGGCCGGTGACAAACAACTCCCCGCCCAAGACCGCGCCGTAGTCGCCGGTGCGGAAATAGGGCCCCTTGTCCGGGCTGTCGGCCAGATGCGCGCCAAAGGCCGCGGCAGAGAGGTCGGGTTTGTTCCAGTATCCTTTTCCGAGGCTCGGTCCGCGCAGCCAGATCTCTCCGACCTGGCCTGTTGCAAGGCTGCGATGGCTCTGAGGGTCGGCAATCACGATCTCCACATCCCTTGGTGGCAGGCCGCAGCCGACAAGAGTCTTGCTCTTGTCCTTTTGGGTGCTCTCCTTGATCCGGTGCTGCGCCAGGGCATTCTCATCGACGCTCAGGAAGCGGGGCGTCGATGAGCCGGCCTGCCCTGTGACCATGAGGGTGGACTCGGCCATGCCAAAACAAGGCCGGAAGGCCACCGGATCAAACCTTGCTGCGGCAAAGTGTTTGGCAAAACGGGTGAGCGTGGAGGCCAGGACCGGCTCAGCCCCGTTTAGGGCGATGCGCCAGCTGGACAGATCCATCGCGGCGACGGTGTCTGTGTCGACCTTGTCGCAGCATAGATCATAGCCAAAATTCGGGCAGCCCGCATGGCTGGCGCGCTCCTGCGATATGCGTTTCAGCCAGATGTCGGGGCTGCGTACAAAGACACCGGGCGGCATCAGGTGAGCGCAAAAGCCTGTGTAGACCGGTAGCACCACCGATGTGATCAGCCCCATGTCGTGAAAATTCGGCAGCCATGAGACCAGCACTGACGCGGCATCGCAGTGCATCGCGGTTTCAATCGCATGGGCATTGGCCACAAGGTTTTCATGGGTGATCACAACTCCCTTCGGCGCGCCGGTCGAGCCTGAGGTATATTGCAGCAGCGCAATGGGCTGAACCCTTGGGGCAAACCTGTCGGGAGCGGGAAGGGAGGGGGCGGTGTCGCTGGCCAGAAAGGTGAGCGGCTGGGCAGGGTCGGCTGCGGAAAAGCGGGCTTGCAGATCGCTGACCAACGCGTCAGGTCCAAGCGCCAGGTTCGCCCCGCAGTCGCGTGCGATACCGATCACCTTTGCCGGGTTCTGCGAGCGCCGCGGCGGGTAGACTGGCACGGCAATGCAGCCCGCCAGAAGGCATCCAAGAAACGCGGTTATAAACTCAAGACCCTGGGGGTAGAAAAGCATGACCCTGTCTCCGGGCGCAGAGCGCAGCGCCAAAAGCGAGGCCACGGTGGTGGCGCGATCATAGAGCTGTTGAAAGGAGAGTGCGCTGTCTGCATTCATCCCATCCTGCGCCATGGAGAACACCTGTTCTTCACCCCTTGCGTCGCAGTGATGACGCAGGGCCGAGATCAGATCCCGGTGGCGCGGAAGATCCGCTGCGGTGGGTGTATGGGCAAGGTTTTGCATGGGGCTAAAGCCTTTCTCCCAGATGCGCGAAGGCGTCTGCGACCTCAGCGGTGGGGGACAGATCCAGCTCATGAAGCAGACGCTGGATTTCCCGTGCGCTCATGTCGACATAATCTTTGTGGCTTGTCGCAGCATAGGTGTCGAAAAGGATCTCCTCGCAGTCATCCCGATCAAAGCCGACGGCAAGAAGATCTCCACGAATGCCGGGCAGATCAGGCTCCATATAGGCGGCGATGGCCTCGGGGATCTGGGCTGCGGCGGCCTGCGCGTCACCCTTTGGCAAAGAGGTGAGATAGCTGCCGAGAAGGTCGCGATAAAAGATGTGGTGGCGTGCCTCATCGGCGGCATGATCCAGCATCACACCGCTGACCGCGCCGGGGACCTCGCCCGCCGAACGCGCCTCATAGAGCGTGGCGGTGATCAGCATTTCAGAGACCGCCGTATAAAGAAACTGGGTGATGCCGGGGTCCTCGCTTGCGCCTTGCGCCTCGGCCAACCGGGACAGAAACGCGGGGCGGGCGGTGCCGGTCGGGGCGACTTCGGTGAGGGTGATCGCCTGATCCAGAAGGTCGGCGCAAAACAGCGCGTGATAGGCCTCATCGCAGATCAGTTTCTGCGCATTGAGGATGGCTGCCCCGTCCAGCGAGAACGGCAGCTCATGCATGATCAGCTTGCGTGTCGTGTCATTGACCAGCTGCATTTCCAGATTGAAGGTGAAGGTCAGGAACCGGTAGAGCGTCAGCGTCAGCAGGTGCTGGATCCGCTCCGGGTGACTTTGCGCAATCAGGGGGTGGGCCAGATGGGGCACTAGGTGGCGCGGGAACAGATCCAGGGCAATGTCCTCGGGATCCAGTTCGCGCCGGGGGCTGCGACGCACGCTGGCCTTGTCATACCAGCCGCGAAAGCTGCGGGCCGCATCGGTCGTCAGGCTGCGGCAGGCGCCGCCATTTTTCAGCGCGCAGGTTTGGGCAAACTCACAGCCTGTAAAGAACCCCGCGACACCACACATGAAGACTATATTCCTTTCGGGAAAATCATTGCAGCTGAGCCTATTCAGCGGCCAGTGGGATCGGGCCGGGGGCTGATTTGGCGCGCACCCGGACCTCGAACCCGATGTCTGGCGCCAAAAGGCCGGTGCGCCGTTTGGGCAAGAGCGGCTTGTCGTCCAAAAGCTCCAGATCGCAGGCCGAAAGCAGTCCCGCGATGATCAGCTTCATCTCAAAAAGCGCAAAGGCCATGCCGATGCAACGCCGATGCCCACCGCCAAAAGGGATGAACTCGGTCTGGGAGAATTTGCGTTCAAGGAAGCGCTCGGGACGGAAGGCATCCGGGTCCGGGTAGACCTCTGCGCGCCGGTGGGCCAGATAGACCGACCCCCAGATCTTGGTCCCAGGCTCAAGCCTGTGCCCGCCGATTTCCACCGGGTCTTTGACGATGCGGCGCATGGTCAGCATCACCGGCGGGTAATAGCGCAGGGTCTCGTGGCACAGGGCATCCAGATAGGGCAGCTTTGCCAGCGCCATCGGATCCGGCGCATCGCCAAGGGAGGTAAGCTCTTCGCGCACGCGTTCCAGCATCCTTGGATCCCGCCCAAGCCAGTAGACCAGCCAGGACAACGCCGTGGCGGTGTTCTCATGGCCCGCGACCATCAATGTCATCAGCTCATCGCGGATCTCTACGTCGCTCAGCTTTCTCCCTGTCTCATCGGTGGCCTGACAGAGCATAGCCAGAACCGTCGGCTCATCCGGATCGTTGCGAGCCCGGCATTCGTTGATTTCGGCGTAAAAAGCCCTGTCGCAGGCTTGTTCGGCGCGCTGGCTTTCTTTCCAGCCTTTCGAGATGGGGCGCAGGAAGGGCAGCCACAGCGGCAGAACGGCCGACATCTTCGACGCCAGCAACATCCGGTCCCCCACATCGCGGCGCAGTTGCTGGCGGCGGCCGCTGTCATGGGTGCCAAAGACGATCTGCAGCATCACGTTGAGGGTGATCTCCTGCATCACGTCGCGCACATTGATGCGTTCACCGTCCATGAAGTTCTGTGCGGCCTCGGTTGTCATATCCAGAATGGCCTGTCCCCAGATCGTCATGCGCGAGCCGTTGAAGGGCGGCATCAGCAGGCGACGGCGCTCCTTGTGGGCGGCGCCACTCAGCAGCAGGACAGAGTTTTCGCCCAGCAAGACCTTCAGCTCTTCGTCACCCGGAGAGGCGATTTCGGGCTGGGTGAACAGCTGTTTGACCGCTTGCGGATCCGAAACGATGACCATGGGGCCGATGCCCGGCAGCCGCATCGTAAAGGTATCACCAAATTGCTTGTGGGCCTGGCTCACGAACCCCAAGGGATCACGCAGCCATTTGCTGAATTGCAGGATCGCAAGCCCCTTTGGACCATCGGGCAACGTCATACCAATTCCCCTACCATGGGTTGAAAAATACTTGAAACAGTCAACTCCACATTATGGTTGATGCCGATTTTGGGCAAGATATTAATAATTCGTATACGCCATATCCCCTCTTTCATGAACGCGTTTCCAGGTCTGGCGTGAAATGCGTCTGCAAGGCAAAGAGGCTGGCGATGCGGATGATCTGGCGTTCGGCGCTGATCCTGTCGCGGGGGGGCAGGCCGGGGATGCTGCGGGCGGTTGCAATCACATGGTTGCGGTCAAAAAACGGCAGTGCGGCCGGGTCGCTGTCGCCGATGATCTCAACGAGGCGAGACAGGAAGGGCGACAGGTGATCGCCGACGGTAGGTGGCGCCAGGAAGGGAGCCTTGGGCGTGTTGAAGACCGCCTCTGGCACAAAAGGACGCACCGCTTCGCGCAACAGGAATTTCGATGTGCCGGGGCGGATACGCAGATCCGCAGGCAGGCTGGCGACATAGTCTGCCAGCTTGTGATCCAAAAGCGGCAGGCGCCCTTCGATCGAATGGGCGCGCTCGACCCCGTCGCCAAGTGTGCGCAAAAGGAAGTTCGCCAGCACTGTTTTCTGCCAGACATACATGGAGGCATCGATGGGCGCACGGTCCCGGACGCCACCTTCGATATCCAGATGCGCCATGAGCGCGCGTGTGGGGGACATCGCCTGGAACCTTTGCAGGAACTCGGCAGCCAGGAAGGACCGCAGTTTTTCCGCGTTTTTGATCCCAAACGCCATCCAGACGGGCACGGTCCCGCCCATGGCTGCCTTGACCAAAGACATGTCCGGGTGGTCGGTGATCATCTCAGTCGGAGCTGGGAACAGCTCTTCATAGCCGCCAAAGATCTCATCTGCGCCTTCACCGGTGATAATGGCACGGCAGCCGGTGTCATGGGCGAGACGGCTGAGCAGGAACTTCGCAACCGAACCGCCGTTGCCCAGCATGCCTTCGGCATGAAAGACGGTAGCCATGAAATGTTCGGCCAGATCTGATGATGTGATACGCAGCTCGTGCAGATCCGCTCCCAGCGCCTTGGCCGTTGCGCGGGCGGCGGGGCTTTCGTCGAACTGCGGATCGTCGTCAAAGCCGATAGTGAATGTCGGGATGTTCTGCCCCGCAAAATGGGTGACAGCACCCAGCACGGCAGAGGAGTCCAGCCCGCCGCTGAGGTAGCAGCCGTATTTCGCGCCCGAGCTGGGAATGCGCAGCCTGACCGCTTCGAGATACAGATCGCGGGTGCGGGTGATGGCTGCATCGACGGTTTCCGGGCTGGTGTCGGCCTCCCCAGTCTCTCGGGCGAAATCCATATCCCAATAGCGCCGGAGGGTGATCCCGCTGGCGCTGGCAATCATCATATGGCCGGGCTCAAGCTGGCGAATGCCCTTGAACAGGGTGTGCCCGGGCAGGGTTGCCCCGTGATGTTGCAGGAAGACGGCTTCTTCATCCCAGATCGCAGGCACCCCGGCGGCAAAGAGCGCCTTGATTTCAGAAGCCAGATAGAGCCGCCCCTCGTGCTGGGCATAGTAGAGCGGGCAGATCCCGAAGCGGTCGCGCGCAGCCATCAGGCGGCGATTGTTGTCGTCCCATAGGATAAAGACGAATTCGCCACGCAGACGCTCCAGAAAGGCGGGACCGTAGCGGTCATATAGGTGCAGCGGCAGCTCACTGTCGGACCGCGTCTTGAAGCGATACCCCTGTGCTTCAAGCTCTTGCCAGGTTGGCTCGTAGTCGTAGAACTCGCCGTTGACGGTGATTGCGCAGGACCCGTCCGCGTTTGAGATCGGCTGATTGCCGCCGCCAAGCTGGGTGATCGACATCAGCGTATGGCCAAGGGTCGCCTGACCGCTGGGCGCGCGCCAGGTGTCCTGCGAATCCGGGCCGCGGTGAATCAGGCTGGCGATGGCCGCTGCCATGTCGCTGTCACGCGGCGCGGCGCTTGGATCATAGATCCCGATGATTCCACACATGGCTCAGCTTTCCAAAAAACGAAGGTACAAAGGGTCAGGCGGTTTCCGGCAAAAGGTATTCCGCCCCAAGTTCGAAAAAGTCAGCGTCTTCCGAGGTTGCTGGCTCTGTATCGCCCAGCTCGGGCGTTTTCATCGCCTGCAACAGGCCAAAGACACGCGCGCCGTTGGAGATCACCAGACCTGTGGTCGGGCCGATCCCGAACAGAACGAGCCCCCCCAGAACCAGCCCGGTGGCGGTGATCCCGGTGCGGTAGCTGCGGCGCATGCTGTCATCAAGGCTGCGGCCTGCCTCGAACAGGATTTCCAGCGATTCCAGCGTATCGTCCATGATGACCACCTGGGCGCTGTCGGTGGCAATGGAGGAGGCCCCTTTGAACGAGACCGAGACCGTGGCGGTTTTCAAAGCGATGGAGTCATTGATCCCGTCGCCAATGAAACAGACCCGGCGCCCTTCGGATTGCAGCCGCTCGATGATCTCACCCTTCTGGTGCGGCAGTACGGCGGCGCTGTAGTTCTTGATGCCCAGCTTGGCAGCCAGATTGGCGGTCGGGACTTCGTGATCGCCCGATATGATATGGATATGCGGGCAATGCTCTTTCAGACGAGCGACCACATCCGCGGCCTCGGGGCGCAGTTGCGGCATCAGCTCGATCACCCCGATGAGGGCCTCATCCACCGCCACATAGACGTAGGAGTTGCCATCTGCGTGCCCCTCGGCCTCGCTTTTGCGCACCGCGTCGCTGACCGAGATCTCCTCCATATCCATATAGCGCAGGCTGCCCACGCGGATGCTGCCATTGCCCAGCGTCACCTTGACGCCAAAGCCGATCTCATAATGTTTGGCGTCCGGCTCTGGCACATCAAGGCCGCGTGTACGGGCCTCTTTCACGATGGCAAGGGCGGTGGGGTGGTTGAGCCGCTGTTCGGCGGCGGCAGCTAGGCGCAGCACCTCGTTTTCCTCAAGATCGCGGATCAGCGGGCGCACAAGGGCCACGGTTGGCTCGCTCAGGGTCAGCGTGCCGGTCTTGTCAAAAACGAGGGTGTCCACATCGCGCAGCAGCTCCAGCGAGCGCCCGTCCTTGACGTAAAGCCCGTTTACAGACGCGGCCTCAAGATGTTTCAGCACCGCGATTGGCCCCAGAACACGCATGCTGGCGCCAAAATCAGCTGTCAGCGAGGTGATGCCCGCATTTCCGCCCTTCAAAACGGTCGCCGCCAGAGCGATCAGCAGCATGGGCGTTGCGGCCTTGTCGGCGATCTCCATGCCGCGTGCTTCGACCGTGGCGGCATAGCTGTTGGTCTCGTTCAGCACATGGCCGATCTGGGCGGCGAGTGTTTCAGATCCGGTCTGTTCGGCCCGCACCCGCAGTTTGCCAGAGACCACGATGGTGGAGGCATAGACCGGCTCGCCCTCGGTCTTTTCCACAAGCTGGGATTCGCCAGTGAACAGGTGCTGATCGACGCTGGCAATGCCGCTGACCACAACCCCGTCGACGGGCAAAAGATCGCCCGCATCAATCACGATGATGTCGCCAACGCGCAAGGATTCAAACGGCACCTGAACCTCGATCCCGTCCTGTTCCACCCAGACGTTGCGGGGCTGCTCGGCAAAGATATCGACAAGGCGTTTGCGGGAATTGTCCTCGGTGCTGAGCGCGATGTAATTGAACAGCCGGTAAAAGGCGTACAGCACCGCGTTGACCGTGTACCAGCCCGACAGAAGCGAGAACCCCATAAAGACGGAATCCACCACCAGAGCGTTCGGTTTGCCCTCTTTGGTTGAACTTTGCCAGGCTTCCATGAAAAGGAACCGCGCCTTGTAGAGGATCACGCCTGTGGTCAGCCACAGGGCTGGCGGAAACACGACCGATCCAGCGGCGGCGACGGCCAGCAATTGCCCGGACTCCTTGAGCTGATCCTTGGCAAAGGTCAGCCGGTCGGGAACCGCTTCGGCAAAGATCTCATCCGCGTCGGCGGGGCTGATACCGGATTGCGGGGTTTCTTCCGCCGTGCTGCCGTCTGCGCCGAAATTACCGCCTTCTGCCCGGGCGACCTTGGTCTTGGCGTTTCGATGCGCAAGATACGCGCCAACGCCAATGATGATCGGTGCCCAGATCAAGACGTCTCTCCAATATCAAATCCATGCCAAATGCAATTATCTGTGCCACTATGAGGCAGGTGTCCGAAGAATCGCAACAATATTTCTGATGGGGAGTGGATTGTTCGCCAGAGCTGCTGTTTTTATCGTTTCAATTGAAAAAAGGGAAATGCCATGACGAACCCGTTTGACGACGAAACCCTGACCTTTCGGGTGCTGGTCAATGCCGAAGACCAGCATGCCATTTGGCCGGAATTCAAAGAAATTCCAAAGGGTTGGAAAGAGGCAGGCTACCAGGGTGCGCGCGCGGAGTGCCTGGCCTTTGTTGAAGAGCACTGGACCGACATGCGCCCTGCCAGTTTGCGCCGTGCAATGGAAGGCGAGGCGGGCTAGCGGGTCTTTCAGCCGTTTTCCACCCCGGGATGCAGGTGCTGCCGCACCAGTGCAAATACACCTTGTGGGTCATCTCGCAGGAACAGGTGCTCTCCGGGAAGGGTGACATGGGAAAAGGCACAGCTTGTGCGGCTTTTCCAGGCAGACATGTGGGCGGGGGGAGCGATGATGTCGCGTTCTGCCGACAGGGCGGTGATGGAGCAGTGAACCACTCTGTCATGCTGAGGCGGTACATAGGTTTCAATGAGCCGGAAATCCGCCCGCAGGGTCGGCTCGAATATGCTCCAAAGTTCCGGATAGTCCCCGAAGGGATCGCGCCCTGGATCATAGTCTCGCATGAAAGCCTGCATGCGTTCAGGCGGCATCAGATGCAGAGGGTCCGGTGTCATCAGCGGCAGCGGTTTGCAGCCTGACAGAAACAGATGCTCTGGCTGCGAAAGCCCCTTTTTCTGCCGTTCCAAGGCAAAGGCGTAAGAAATCGCGGCGCCCATCGAGTGCCCAAAGAGCGCAAAACTGCCCTTGCACAGATCGGCGGTTTCTGCCTCCAGCCAGGTGATCATCTCCTCCATATCGCCAATCGCCGGCGTGTTGAGAAGACCTTCGCGACCGGGCAGCCGGGGGGCATGCACCTCGATGTAATCCGGGGCCCATTGGCCCCACTGGCGAAACAGACTGGCTCCGCCGCCCGCAAAAGGCAGGCAAATCAGGTGGATCGGTGCCGTCGGGGAGCCCGCCATTGCCGCCTAGGGACGCTGACCGGCAGCTGGCGCAGGCGGCAGGGTCGAGTCTGCGTCGCCTGTGATGACATCCGATGGCGTTGGCGCGGTTGCCCCGCCAGAAGAAGGCATCGCCGCCGGGTCGGTCACGGTGCCGGTGGTCCAGCTTGGATCATCTGCGGCGCCAGCGCCCGACTGAATGTCTCCGGTTGTGTAGTTTGGCGTACTGTTGCTGTCCGGCTGCTCTGTCGCTGAAGACGCCGCAAGGCTTGCGGTGAGATCCGGCAGCCCGGCATGTGAGGCCGTATCCAGGATCAGTGGCAGGCCAGTGGCGGAATTGCCGATCACCACCACCTTGGAATTCTCCGACTCGGCCAGTTGCAAAGTCGCTTCGATCCCGCGCCAGCGCAGGTAGCTTTCGGTGATCGCAGGGGCCACGGTCTGCTGGAACTGGCGGATACCTTCGGCCTCAATCGACTTGCGCAGGCTCTCCAGCCGCTCGGTCTGGACCCGGAACTCATATTCCCCGACGCGCTGGGCCTGACGCAGCTTGCTTTCGATGGCATCGCGGACCTGTTCGGGCAGGGTGATTTTCTTGATCAGCACATCCACCAGCATGATCAGATCCTGGCTGCCCTCCCGGTCATCCCGGTCGGTTATGCCGTTTCGGTAGCTGGGAGAGACGACGCCTTCGTAGATTTCCTGCTGCACGAGGCCACGGTCCTTGCCATACAGCAGCTCGGCCTTGTGCCGGGCCACCACCTCGCGCGCGACCGATCCGACGGTGGGTGTCAGCAGCGTGTTGGGATAATTCGGGCCAACGGTTTCGTTCAGCTCGACCACGTTCTTTTTCACAGCACGCCAGCGAAAGGTCAGGGTCATCTCAAGATGCAGACCATCCTCGGAGACGACCTTGAACACCTGATCGCTGGACTGCAGACGCAGATCGTAGTTGTAGAACTTGTCCCAGGGAAAGATCACATGCAGCCCCTCGTTCAGGGGGCCGACTGAAGCACTGTCGCTGAAGGGGTGCAGACGGTGCCATTTGACCCCGGCAAAGCCCACCGGCGTGGTATAGACGATGTTGTTCCACAGAACGATCACCAGGAAGGTCAGGATCAGGATCAGAAAGCTGGCCGTGGCGCTGAGGCGGCGAAAGATCGTCTTTGGATTGCTCATGCGCTTTCACCCGAAGTTGCGATGCGGCCTTCATTCATGTGTATGCGATTGTCGCAGGCCGAGAAATACTGATCGTCATGGGTAACCGCCACGATGGTCAAGCCTTGCGCCTTCAGCCCCGGCAGGATCTCCTGATAGAACCGCTTGCGTGTGGCGGGGTCCTGATCGGCAGCCCATTCATCCAGCACCAGGATCGGGCGGTCCTCGGCCAGAGCGAGGGCCAGCGCCAGGCGTTTGTGCTGCCCGGTCGAGAGCGTCTCAGGCGCAAGACGGGTCAGGTCTTCGCCGAACTTGTCGCGTATCTCAAGCTGGGTCAGCCAGTAGTCGAGCCGCGCAACGCTCTTTTCATCAAGGCCATAGGGGCGCGGGAAGACGTGAAAGTCGGAAAACACGGTGGCAAAGAGGTTGCGATAGCTCTGCTCGGGCAGGGGCGGCACCTTGGCGCTATTCAGCAGAATACGCCCCCCTTCACACGCATAAAGCCCGGTCAGCAGGCGCAAGAGTGTCGTCTTGCCCGACCCGTTGCCGCCGGTGACAAACAGGATCTCGCCGCGCTTCAGCTTGAACGAGGCATCGCTGATGTGGAACTGCGCATCGCCCGGATGCGTGTAGGCGACGTCATCAAATTCGATCTGGTCGAATTCGGCGGCGGCTTGGCTGAGGGGGCCGTTGGCCTGCGACTTGCGCATTTCGGCGACGCGGGCCTCAAACGACTGGATCTTTGAGAGGGCAAAGCGCGCGCTGGTCAGTTGCTGCACGGTCTGCACCACGCTGCTGACGGGGCCAAGCAGGAAGATCACCGCAACCACGATGCGCGAGATTTCGGCCTGGCCGCTGCCGGTCAGCACCGGCATCACAAAGACCACCGCCCCCGCCATCAGGTAAGAGGCCGAGGTGCCGGTGGCCATCATCTGCGCGAAATAGGCCGCTGCCGCACTGCGTCCCTGTTCGAGGTCCTTTGATTTCAGATCGAGATCGGACTGCAGCGCGGCCCGTTTGCGCGCATGCAGGCGCAACTCGGCAGCGCCGGAAACCAACCCTTCGGTCAGGACGCGAAAGCTGCTTTCAGCCTCGGCCGATTTTTGCAGGTTCTGTTGCAGCTTTCCCCGACTGTTGAGAAAGCCGTTGACGGTCACAAAGACCACAAGCGCCGTCAGCACCGCAGCAAAGGGTGACAGGAACAGCAGGTAGGCGAACATGAACACCAGAAGCACCAGCCCTTCGGCGCCATTGATGAGGGGCACAAGGGTCTGCGACAGGGCGCCGTAATGGGCTGCCAGGCCGTCGATCGACCCACCCGTGCGCAGGGACTGGATGTCCTGATAGCCAAGCGCCATGACATCCTGCGTGGTGCGCACGCGCTTGCGGTGCAGGGCCTCTTCGATCTCTTGTGCGGCCTTGCGGATCAGATAGTTCTGCGCTGTGCGGTAGATCAGCAAGAGCAGCACAAAGGCCACCGCCAGAAGGGTGGAATACCCGTTGTATTCCACCTCGCGGGTTTCGGCATTGAGGACAAAGAGAACGGCCGTGCCACAGCCCGCCGCCAGAAGCGCCACCAAAGCGAGGCTGAACAGGCTGGTGCCGTCGAAAACTTCGTCCAAGCCGCTCTTGAAGGTGGCAAACCACGAGCTGCCGTCCTTGCGGGTGCTCCATCCTGCAACCAGACGAAGGAGTTTTTCCCCCAAGGGGACGTCCCCGGAGTGTTCTGTCTCAGGCTTGGACACGTGGCCGAACCGTCACGACTGGATTTTTGGCGCGGTCAGGATCAGCAGCAGCCCCATGACCAGAGGGGTGATCAGGACGCTGACCACAAAGACGCCGGGAAAGCCGATAGCCCTGTTGCGACCGCAAAAGCCGACAACAAGGCAAAGCAGCACATAGGCCACCAGAGCCGTGGGATGTAGTAACACTTTGGTTGTCCTGTCAGACCTTGGTATTTCGTTTTCGGGTTATTTCTTGGCCTGCTGGGCCTGTTTGCTGAATTCGCGCTCCAGATCTTCCTGCACCGCTTCGGGGTTGAACGACGAAAGGGTGCCGCCGTTCTGGAAGTGCATCGCAAAGATCTTGCCGATGGCATAGGTCGCAGCCGAAGCGAACACCGCCATGCTGACCGTGCCCCAGAGCGTCCCGACACCGGGCACCAGTTTGAGAGAGGATCCGGCGACGCCAGTGCTGACCATGGCCGGGGCCAGCGTGCCCAGCAGAGCGGTAATCAGGCCTTTGACCACTTCTTCGCTTGAGTCCTGGCCATAGATCTTGGCCAACTGATGGACCATCTGCGCCTGCACGGCGCCAATGGCCAGCAGGTCAAGGTAGGGAACCGGCACGATGGCTGCCCCTGCGGCCCATTTCGTAGAGGATGCGATCACCTTTGCCGCGGCTTCACTTGTATTCGCTGCCGGGGTGCCTTCAACTGTTGCCGTTGCCATGTTCTGGCCTCCAAATGAAAACGCTAACAAGAAATTCACGTATAGGGTGTGCGAAGCATATAGGCTTGGGGCATCAAGTCCAGAAAACTTTGCGCAAGCGTTCCGAATTGGCCAAGTTGTTGCCTCAATGGGCCAGGGGGGCTCAGGACGATTGACGAAAGCGCGGCGCCTCGTCTCAATGGAGGCTATGCGACGCACTCGTCTATTTGCCTCAATGGCCATCATCGCCTTGGCCGTATCCTGTTTGATTGGCCTGCCCAAAGCCGCACAGGCCGAGTTTCGCTTTGGACGCGATGACGATATGCAGGCCTATGTGGAAAGCAACCTGCTGGCGGTCTTTTATCACGAGCTGGGGCACGCGCTGATCGATATTCTGCGACTGCCGATTTTCGGGCAGGAAGAGGATGCAGCAGATGTGCTGTCGGTCTTCCTGATTGACGCGTTCTACGAGGAAGAGTCGGCGGTGCAGTTGGCCTATGATACGGCCTTTGGGTTTCTGGACTGGGCCGATGAAGAACCGGAGCCTGCCTATTGGGATGTGCATGGACCGGATCTGCAACGCTACTACAATCTTGTCTGCCTCTTCTATGGTGCCAATCCAGACGAACGGGCTGAGGTGGCTCAGGATCTTGAACTGCCTGAGGAACGGGCCGATTACTGTGCCGACGAATATGATCAGGCTGCAGATAGCTGGGGGGCTGTGCTGGATGAGATCCGCCATGCAGAGGGCGGCCGCAGCATTCTGCTGGGGGAGCTGGACGAGCGGAGCGAAGGTGCCGAACTGACCACACTGGTGATCAGGGATGAGGTTGCAGCGCTCAACGCTGAATTCCGCCTTCCCGAGGATTTGCGGGTTTCCGTAGCGCCGTGCGCAGAGGCAAACGCCTTTTATGACCCTCAGCAGCGGGAAATCGTCATGTGCAGCGAATTTGCCGATGCCTTGGCGCAGATCTATTCTGACTGAGGGATGCGGACTCAGCGATTTTTTCAGCCTTGCCATGAAACAGGTCCTTGCGCAAAAGGCGCGAAAACCGGGGTCCATGATTCTGCAGAATATTAGGGATCTGGTAATTTGTGATCACACCTGTCGCAGAAGTGATCACAAACCCAGGCTTTTCTGCATCGCAGTTCAAATATGCACTGATTTTTACCGCTCCTTTGCGTGACAGCGCGCAAAAATCCGCTAAAACGTGAGCAGCCAACCGGAAAGGAGCCAACATGGCCGATGTCAATCGGGGCAACCGCCCGCTTTCGCCCTTTATGATTGGGCCGTACTACCGGCCTCAACTAACTTCCATCTCTTCGATCATGGTCCGTATCTCAGGCCTTGCGGTGCTGGGCGTCTCGCTGCTGGTCGTATGGTGGCTGGTTGCGGCTGCGACCTCTGCTGAGTATTTCGCCATGGCCGATGCGGTGCTGACCAGCTGGTTCGGCGACCTGGTCCTGTTCGGAGCAACCTGGGCGCTTTGGTATCACACTCTTGGCCGTCTGCGTCACGTGATCTGGGATTTTGGCTACGGCATGGACATCAAGACGGCTGAAAAGCTCGGCATTGGCATGTTCGTCGGAGCCACCATTCTCACTATTGTTACCGCGCTCGTGGTGTAAGGAGACAGATCATGCGTTATCTGACCGATCGCAAGCGGGCTCAAGGGTTGGGCTCTGGTGGCAGCGGCACGCAGCAGCACTGGCAGATGATGGTCCGGTCGATCATCATGGTTGTTCTGGTTCCGTTGTTTGTCTTTACCTTCGGCATGGGGCTGGGCGGCACTTATGAAGAGGTGCTTGCCTATTTCGCCCGGCCGTTCCCGGCCATCGTCATGGGATTGGCGCTGGTTGTCGGCATCTACCATCTGATGTGCGAAGCGCAGGAAGCCATCGAAGACTATGTCCACGGCACCAAAGGCAAGCTGACCCTGGTTGCGGTCAAGGCTTTTGCTTTCACCCTGATCGCGGCGAGCCTTTTTGCGCTCGTCAAGCTCGCCCTGTGACCCTGTGCGGTAAGGAACAAGATCAATGACAGCTGCATATGAATACGAAACCCACGAATATGACGTGGTGGTTGTGGGGGCCGGTGGTGCCGGTCTGCGCGCAACCCTCGGCATGGCCGAGCAGGGCCTGCGCACCGCTTGTGTGACAAAGGTTTTCCCGACCCGCTCTCACACGGTTGCGGCGCAGGGCGGTATCGCTGCCTCGCTTTCCAACATGGGCCCGGACCACTGGCAGTGGCACATGTATGACACCGTCAAGGGCTCGGACTGGCTGGGTGACACCGACGCGATGGAATACCTGGCGCGTGAAGCGCCCAAGGCGGTTTACGAGCTTGAACACTACGGCGTTCCTTTCTCCCGTACCGAAGAAGGCAAGATCTACCAGCGCCCGTTTGGTGGCCACACCACCGAGTTTGGTGAAGGTCCCGCCGTGCAGCGCACCTGCGCCGCCGCCGACCGGACCGGTCACGCCATCCTGCACACGCTTTATGGTCAAAGCCTCAAGAACAACGCCGAGTTCTATATCGAGTATTTCGCCATCGACCTGATCATGTCCGAAGACGGGCAGTGCCAGGGCGTTGTGTGCTGGAAACTTGATGACGGCACCATGCATGTCTTCAACGCCAAGATGGTCGTGCTGGCCACCGGCGGCTATGGCCGTGCCTATTTCTCTGCGACTTCGGCCCATACCTGCACCGGTGACGGTGGCGGCATGGTGGCCCGTGCGGGTCTGCCGCTGCAGGATATGGAGTTCGTGCAGTTCCACCCGACCGGCATCTACGGTTCGGGCTGCCTGATTACCGAAGGTGCGCGCGGCGAAGGGGGCTACCTCACCAACTCCGAAGGCGAACGTTTCATGGAGCGCTATGCGCCCCAGTACAAGGACCTCGCCCCGCGTGACTATGTCTCCCGCTCCATGACCATGGAGATCCGCGAAGGGCGCGGTGTGGGTGAACATGGTGACCACATTCACCTGAACCTGTCGCACCTGCCGCCCGAGGCGCTGGCCGAACGCCTGCCGGGCATCTCGGAAAGCGCCAAGATCTTTGCCGGTGTGGATGTCACCAAGGAGCCGATCCCGGTTCTGCCGACGGTGCACTACAACATGGGCGGTATTCCCACCAACTATTGGGGTGAAGTGCTGAACCCGACTGCCGAAGATCCCACCGCCGTGGTGCCGGGCCTGATGGCCGTGGGCGAAGCGGGCTGTGCCTCGGTGCATGGTGCGAACCGTCTGGGATCGAACTCGCTCATTGACCTTGTGGTCTTTGGCCGCGCCGCTGCAATCCGCGCGGGCAAGGTGGTGAACCCCGACAGCGCCAACCCGGTGCTGAACCAGAGCCAGATCGACAAGGCCTTTGACCGCTTTGATGGTTTGCGCAACGCAAAGGGCGGCATCCCGACCGCCGATCTGCGTCTGGAAATGCAGCGCACCATGCAGGCCGACGCCGCCGTGTTCCGTACCTCGGAAACCATGGCCGAAGGCGTCGAGAAGATGACCGCGATCGCGGCGAAGATGGGCGACCTCAAGGTCACCGACCGCTCGCTGGTCTGGAACTCGGACCTGATGGAGACGCTGGAGCTCACCAACCTGATGCCCAACGCGCTGGCCACCATCGTTGGCGCCGAGGCGCGCAAGGAAAGCCGTGGCGCTCATGCACACGAGGATTTCACCACCCGTGACGACGGAAACTGGCGTGTCCACTCGGTCGCCCGAGTCGAGGGCAATAAAGTGGACCTCAGCTATCGTCCGGTGATCGTCGATCCGCTCACCACCGAGGACGAGGGCGGCATCAGCCTCAAGCGCATCGCGCCCAAGGCGCGGACCTTCTGAGCATGGCCACAGCGCATATCGAACAGACTGCATGGCAGCCGCTGGGCATTGTGCCCGGCGTTGCCCTGCGCCTGTTCGGCATGCGCCGTTCCGGCAATCACGCAATTGTGGACTGGCTGCAGCGCAATGCGCCGCAGGGGCGCTCGGTCTTCCTCAACAACTGCAAGCCGGGCCATGACCCGTTCCGTAGCTTTCGCGGGGTCGAGGTGAACGGCGCCCATGCTCCGCAGCATAAAGCGATGCGGGATATGGGATCTGTGACGGGCGAAGCCGGTGACGGCGCGCTGCTGGTGATGTCCTACGAGGATACCTCACCTGCGGAATTCACCGGAGACCGGCAGGTGTCCGGTGGCTTCGATGAAAGCCTTCTGAGCCGCAACGTTCTGATCTATCGCAGTTTTCTCAACTGGTCAGCCTCGCTTCTGAAAAAGATGCAAGGCAACCCCAGCTACAGCCTTGTGCGCCGTAACGCCATCCTGCTGCGCGCCATGGACACCTACACGCGTCTTCTGGGCATGGTGGAACTGGCCAAGGAATTGGCGGTCAGCTGTATCTCATATGACCGCTGGTGCCGGGACAAAGCCTACCGCGCGGAGCTGCTGGGTGAGTTGGGCCTGGAGGTTCAGGATAACAGCCTTGGTTCGGTGCAGCGCTATGGCGGCGGCTCCTCCTTCCAGAAGGACGCCAAGGGCGCCGAGGATCTTCAGACCGATCAACGCTGGCGCCAGATGGGAGAGGATGCGGAATACCAGGCCGTGCTGCACCTGGCGGCGCGCGATGAGGCGCTGACCGACCGGCTGTCGCGGCTATTTCCGACGGATGCGGCGCTGCTGGCCCGTGTGGCATCCGAAAACCCGATGATGCGCGGAGGGCTGGCATGATGGCCCCCGCAGCAATGAACGCAAGCGCCCCCATGGGCGCGGCACTCGCTTTCCGGCAGGGCATTTCCCCGTCGCCGGTTCATCCGATCTCCTGTCTGCAGGCACCGCTTTGGTCCCTGACGATGGGCGGCTAAGCAAGGAGACAGATCTATGGTCGAATTCGCACTTCCGAAAAACTCCAAGATCACCACGGGTAAGACGTGGCCCAAGCCCGAAGGCGCAACCAATGTCCGCAAGTTCCAGATCTATCGCTGGAACCCGGATGACGGGAAGAACCCGCAGGTGGACACCTATTTCCTGGACATGGACAAATGCGGGCCCATGGTTCTGGACGCGCTGATCAAGATCAAGAACGAGATCGATCCGACGCTGACCTTCCGCCGCTCCTGCCGAGAAGGGATTTGCGGCTCCTGCGCGATGAACATCGACGGGATCAACACGCTGGCCTGTATCTATGGCCTGGATGAGATCAAGGGAGATGTGAAGATCTACCCGCTGCCGCATATGCCGGTGGTGAAGGACCTGATCCCGGACCTCACACACTTCTATGCCCAGCATGCCTCGATCATGCCTTGGCTGGAAACCAAGACCAACCGCCCGGCCAAAGAGTGGAAGCAGTCCATCGAGGACCGCAAGAAACTCGATGGTCTTTATGAATGTGTGATGTGCGCCAGCTGCTCCACCTCCTGCCCAAGCTACTGGTGGAACGGCGATCGCTACCTCGGCCCAGCCGCGCTGCTGCACGCCTACCGCTGGATCATCGACAGCCGCGATGAGGCGACGGGTGAGCGTCTGGATCAGCTGGAAGATCCCTTCAAACTCTATCGCTGCCACAGCATCATGAACTGTGCCAAGACCTGCCCCAAAGGCCTGAACCCGGCCAAGGCGATCTCGCATATCAAGCAGATGATGGTCGAACGCGCCGTCTGAGCTTGACGGGCACTGCGAACTTCTGACCGCCGCAACGCAGACATCGTTGCGGCGGTTTCTCGTTGAATTCCGTCCGATGGCGTCTTGTCATGCCCCGGAAAGCTTGCCTAACTCGGGCCTATGGAACCAATTCTCTACGCGCTTTTTCTGGCCGGTTTCGCCGGGCTTGCGATGCCGCTTGGTGGAGTTCTTGCATGGTTTGAGCACAGCCGAGATGCACGCTTGCATCGGGACATTCTGGCTTGGGTGACATCCTTTGGCGGCGGCGCGCTTCTGAGCGCCGTGGCGCTGGTCCTCATTCCGGAAGGCAGCGATCTGCTGGCGCCTGTTGCGGTGGTGAGTTGGCTCGCCGTTGGTGGTCTTGTGTTCTATGTTGTTGACCGGCGTCTGGCGGTCTGTTCGGGCAACCTGTCGCTGCTTCTGGCGATGCTGCTCGATTTCCTGCCCGAAGCCTTGGCCCTTGGCGCCATGCTGGGGGCCGAGGTCGGCACGGCCCTGTTGCTGGCAATGATGATCTTTCTACAGAATGTGCCCGAAGGCTTTGCCGCCTTTCGAGGGATCTGGCGGGGCAATAGCCCGGCCTGGCATGTGTTGCTGCTGTTTGTCGCTTTGGCGGCGCTTGGGCCGCTCAGCGCGGCGGTCGGGTTGCTCTGGCTTGTGGATCAGCCACAGGTGCTGGGTGCGATCATGGTCTTCGCCTCCGGAGGCATCCTGTACCTGGTGTTCCAGGATATCGCGCCAAAGGTCCATGAGGCTGGCGGATCTGCGCCCTCCCTTGGGGCGGTGGCCGGGTTTTCGCTTGGCTTGGCCGGTCATCTGCTGATCGGTTAAAGCGGTGCATCGCGGTTGGAACGGCCGGGCAAGCGCGTGTTGCGCTGAGGTCTGATTTTTCTGCATGGCGCCTTTGCGCATTTGCAGCCTGCTCACGCGGCGGGCGCGGGCATATGTTGGCCACGAGGGAGGAAGCAGCCTGAAGAAAAGGACATGTTTCCATGACTGTTGTTGTCAAACACGCCACCAAAAACACCGAGGAAAAAGCCGCAGCCGCGCTGAAGGATCTGGAGCAGGCCTGGGCCTACTATGAGCCAGAAGCACTGCCCACGGGGCAAGAAGAGCGGTCGGTTGAAGGCTATACGCCCTACTATGAAGCGGCTTGAAGGCAGGCTTCTTCGACACATCGCGTGGTGATTGATACTGGCGGGCACTGCCGCTAAACAGCCGTTATGCCCGTTCTTCTTTTGATCCTTCTTGTTGGCGTATTTGCATATTTTCTGTGGCGCCACAAAACGTCTTCCCTGACCCGAGACTGCCGGTGGCGGGCGGAGAGCGCAAAGGATCAGTGGCGCTGTAGCTTTTGCGGCGCAGTGCAGCCAGGTGCCGATGCGCCGCGCAACTGCCTCAATCCGGCTGGGCGTGACAGGGCAGGGCGCTGAGGGGGCGCTCCCGCCCACGTCAGAACTGCCAGAGGCAGCCCTTTGCGATTGGGCATAGCGCCGCGCAAAGCGCGGCGCCGGGCCCAAGGCGGGCGGGGGCATCTTTGATGCACCCAGGCAGGCGCGGGAGAGCGCCCGTTTCGCTCCAGCGAATGCAGTGCGAAAAAAATGCCACCGCGTGCAGAAAACCTCTTGAACGACTCAAAGCTTTGCCCGATATGCGCGATTAAGACGCCAACGCACGCGCCTCTGTCGAAAGGGTTCAAAGCCCTAGGGTTACGTAGCGACGGTAACGTCTCTGATTGAAGTGAGCGGTCATAGATGGCCGGGTCTTTTGGAGATGACCATGAACGCAAACGTAACCGGGCAAATCGCCCGCGATTCTGTTGTTGTACCCCCTGCACGCCATATTGAATTCATTGCCCAGACGGGCTTTGAGCGCCCGACCCTTGTGATCGATGGGGCTGCGGTGTCGCGCCAGTATCAGGCGCTGGCCGCAGGCCTGGGCCGCGCGCGGATTCACTACGCCGTCAAAGCCAACCCCGAAGCCGCCCTGCTGCGCCGCCTCGTCCGCTCGGGCTCGAACTTTGATGCCGCCAGCCGCGCCGAGATCGAGATGTGCCTTGCCGCAGGCGCGGCGCCGCACCAAATCACATTTGGCAATACCATCAAACGCCCCGCCGACATCGCCTTTGCCTATGAGATCGGTATCCGTCACTTTGCCGCCGACGCGATGGAAGAGCTGGACAAGCTGGCCGAACACGCCCCCGGCGCCCATGTCTGCATCCGCCTTCTGGTGGATGCCACCGGTGCGGACTGGCCCCTCAGCCGCAAGTTCGGCTGTACCCCCGATATGGCGCTGCAGCTGATGGCCCGCGCCCGCGACTTCGGTCTTGTGGCCGATGGTCTGTCGTTCCACGTTGGCTCGCAAACCCGCGATCCGATGATGTGGGGGGCAACGCTCGATCAGGTTCTCGACGTCTGGCAGGCGGCCAAGGAAGCAGGCCACTCCATGCGCCTGTTGAACATCGGCGGCGGTTTTCCGGCGTCTTATGTCAACCGCGTGATGGGACCGACCGACTATGCCCGCGCTGTGATGGCGCAGGTCAATGCCCGTTTTCCCGATGCAGCCGAGGTGATGGCAGAGCCGGGCCGCGGCCTGGTCGCCGAGGCGGGCGCGATCGTGGCCGAAGTGCTGCTGGTTTCCAAGAAACACGAAGGCGACCTGCATCGCTGGGTTTACCTCGATATCGGCAAGTTCTCGGGCCTTGCGGAAACCATGGACGAGGCGATCCGCTATCGCATCAGCACCGACCGCGATCATGAGACGACCGGCCCCTGCGTTGTGGCGGGCCCGTCCTGCGACAGTGCCGATGTTCTTTATGAAAAGCAGCCCTACCAGCTGCCCTTGGGCCTGAGGGCCGGGGACCGCGTGGTGATCCATGCCTGTGGCGCCTATACGTCGACCTATGCCTCGGTTGGCTTCAACGGCTTTCCGCCGCTGGATGTGGTGGTGATCTGAGCGGCACGGCTCAGCAGAATTTGAAGACGGCAAAGGCGTTCGGGACTTGTGCCCGGGCGCCTTTCGATTTTTGAATGCTCGCGAGTTTTGGACATCAAGGTCCCACCAGTGGCCGGAGTGCGCCTGCCCCTCCCCGGGACAGGCGCTGTCGTCAGAAGGATTGAGCAGACAATGACACGGAACACATCCCACCATCCTGTCCCCGCAGACGCGGCAGAGCGCAGAGCCATCAAACCGGTGATCTGCTATCCGAACGAAACTCTTCCGGTGCCGGATCTGGCGCTCTATCGGGAAGCGCGGAATGGGGCCGAGAAAACCGGCGAGGTGCTGGTTCCCCCGCGCGATGCAGCCTGTTTCGAGGTGCCCGCCGGGCATTTCTTTCGCATATCCTCGGTCGAGGGTTCGCAGGTTGGCGATCTGAACCTCTGGAATCGCGAGGACCTGTCAGAACGGTTCTATTCCGGCAAGAGCCGTGCGCTGCATGGCACGCATCTCACCACCGGTGAGCGCATGTGGACCAGTTTCCCCTATCTGCGGCCCATGGCGACCATCATTGAGGACACGCTGGACTGGTATGGAATGGATGACTATGGCGGCTCGGTCCACGATGTGATCGGCACCCGCTGCGATCCCTACACCGGCAACCTTCTGGCGGGCAGCCAGTATCATCATTGCTGCCATTCCAACCTGACGCGGGCCTTGGCCGATCACCTGGGGCTGAGCCTTGAGGAGGCCGAACCGCATGTGCATGACGTACTTAACGTCTTCATGTGCACGGGATTTACCCGTGACACCGGGCAGTATTTCATGAAGGCCAGCCCGGTGCGCCCCGGCGACTATCTGGAGTTCTTTGCGGAAATTGACCTCCTGGGAGCGCTGAGTGCCTGCCCCGGTGGAGACTGTTCGGCAGAGCATTCCAGCGATACGGCGGCGTGTTTTCCTCTGTTGGTCGAAACATTTGCCCCGGCGCGTGGCGCTCTGGAAGGGTGGAGCAGCCCGGCGGCCAATGGATATGATCGCAGTCACGGGCGTTGAACGCAGGACAGCGGCTCCCGCGCCTTTGCGCTGCCTCTTTGGGGCCGCACGAAGCCTTGGGCCCGGCAGCGCGCAGACGCGCGCTGCATCACCGCAGGGTGCAGCCGATGAAAAACGGGCAGCGGAGACACTCCACTGCCCGTTTTCTATTGTGATTGAGCTTCGACCCCGTCGGGGTCAGCTGAAGGCCGCCTCAAGAGCGATTTCAACCATGTCACCAAAGCTGCGTTCCCGCTGGTCCGAGGGGAGGGCCTCTCCGGTCAGCAGATGGTCGGACACGGTCAGTACGGCAAGCGCACGGCAGCCATAGCGCGCGGCGAGCGTGTACAGTTCGGCCGCTTCCATCTCGACGCCAAGAATGCCGTGACGCACCATCTGTTCGTTGAGATCGGGGCGTTCGTCATAGAAGGTATCGGACGAATAGATGCCGCCCACATGGGTGGCGACATCGCGCTGTCCGGCCGCTTCGGCTGCGGCCTTCAACAGGGACCAATCCGCGCAGGGCGCGAAATTGACTTCCTTGAAAATGCTGGCAGAGGGCGACCCTGCGGTCGTGGCAGTCATGGCAAGAATGACATCGCGCACGGCCACGGACTTTTGCATGCCACCGCAAGACCCAATCCGGATCAGCGTTTTTGCGCCGAAATCGCGGATCAATTCATTTGCATAAATCGAAAGCGATGGCATTCCCATGCCGCTGCCCTGAATTGTGACCGGGTTGCCATTCCAGGTGCCGGTGTAACCCAGCATTCCCCGCACCTCGTTTACGAGGCGCACCTCCTGCAAAAAGGTTTCTGCTGCCCATTTTGCCCGATAGGGGTCACCAGGCATAAGCACCGTTTCGGCAATATCGCCCTTTTCGGCGCCGATATGGATCGTCATTATTTTGCTCCGAGCCTGAAAAGATCAGATTTCAAGATCAGAAATGTCCATTCCAGCCGTAAGCGCCGCATGAACCCAATGAGGCTTGCGGCCGCGTCCGCTCCAGGTTTCTTCGGGGTTGTTCGGATTGCGGTATTTTGCAGTGGCCTTTTGCTTTTTGCCGCTGCCGCGAGAGCCTCCTGCGATTTCCTCCAGAGAGAAGCCATATTTTGCGGCTGCTTCTTCGGCGGCTTTCAGGGCTTCTTGGCGCTCGCGCACTTCGGCCGATTTAATGGCAGCTTCCACTTCGGCTTTCAGCTCAATCAATTCGCTGCGCGACATGGAAGAAAGGTCTACACTCATTTCGATACTCCGGCAATAATAATAGGGCCACACAGGATGATCCTGTGTACCGCTATATGCCGGAACCGGAGACAAAATATTAGCCCATTTTTACATTTCGTTCGCAAAAAGGCGTGAAGAAGCCGATTTTCCGCAATTTTAGGTAATTTCACGCAATTTGAGGTGGTTTCGCCAATTCCACGATGTCCCCCATAATTGAGTTCAGTTCGAAGTCTTTCGGGGTATAGACACGGGCGACACCCATTTTCTTGAGCCGCTCTGCGTCGTCATCAGGAATGATTCCGCCGACCACAACGGGTATATGGCCAAGGCCTGCGTCGCGCATCAGGGTCATCATGTCCTGAACCAGCGGCAGATGGCTGCCCGACAGGATTGACAGTCCGATCACATGGGCGTCATCCTTTTGGGCCTGTTCCACCAGTTCCTGCGGGGTCATGCGGATGCCGTCATAGGTGATGTCCATGCCGCAGTCGCGGGCGCGGAAGGCGATCTGTTCGGCGCCGTTGGAGTGACCATCAAGGCCGGGCTTGCCAACCACGAATTTCAGGCGGCGGCCAAGCTGGTCGCTGACTGCGTTCACAGCCTCGCGCAGATCGTCCAGCCCTTCGGTCTTGTTCGAGGGGGAGCCGGACACGCCCGTGGGGCCGCGATAGGTGCCATGAACCTTGCGCATCTCCTCGGCCCACTCCCCGGTGGTGACACCCGCCTTGGCGGCTGCGATCGACGGCTGCATGATGTTGCGGCCCGCTTTGGCGGCGTCACGGAGGTCCGCCAATGCCTTCTGGACTGCTGCGTTGTCGCGCTGTGCGCGCCAGTCGTTCAGGCGACCAATCTGTTGCTGCTCGACCGCCGGGTCAACAACCATGATGCCGCCATCTTCGGTCTGCAGCGGCGAAGGCTCCCCTTCGGTCCAGCGGTTGACGCCGACCACGACGGTTTCATTGCGTTCAATCCGGTTCAGGCGCTCGGCGTTGGAGTCCACCAGCCGGGATTTCATGTACTCAATGGAGGCGACGGCGCCGCCCATGCTGTCGAGGTTTGCGAGTTCTGCGCGCGCGCCTTGTTTCAGCTCTTCGACCTTGCGATCCACGGCGGGGTTGCCCTCGAACAGGTCTTCGTATTCCAGAAGGTCGGTTTCATAGGCAAGGATCTGCTGCATGCGCATGGACCACTGCTGATCCCAGGGGCGCGGCAGGCCCAAGGCTTCGTTCCAGGCGGGCAGCTGTACGGCACGCGCGCGGGCCTTTTTCGAGAGGGTCACGGCCAGCATCTCGATCAGGATGCGGTAGACGTTGTTTTCCGGCTGCTGCTCGGTCAGGCCCAGCGAGTTGACCTGCACCCCATAGCGGAAGCGGCGGAACTTCGGATTGTCGACGCCATAGCGTGTCTCGCAGATCTCATCCCACAGATCGACAAAGGCGCGCATCTTGCACATTTCGGTCACGAACCGGATGCCCGCGTTCACAAAGAATGAGATCCGCCCCACCAGCGCCGGGAAATCCGCAGGGTCAATGCGCGGGCGCAGCTCATCCAGAACCGCCTGCGCTGTGGCCAGGGCAAAGGCCAGTTCCTGCTCGGGCGTCGCACCGGCTTCCTGCAGGTGATAGGAGCAGACGTTCATCGGGTTCCACTTGGGCACATTGGTGTAGCAGTATTCGGCCACATCCGCGATCATCTTGAGGCTGGGCTTGGGCGGGCAGATATAGGTGCCGCGGCTGAGGTACTCCTTGATCAGGTCGTTCTGAACCGTGCCCTGCAGCTTGCTGACATCGGCGCCCTGTTCCTCGGCCACGGCGATATAGAGCGACAAGAGCCAGGGCGCGGTCGCGTTGATCGTCATCGAGGTGTTCATCTGCTCCAGCGGGATCTGGTCAAACAGGGTCCGCATATCGCCCAGATGGCAGACGGGCACGCCCACCTTGCCCACCTCACCGCGCGCCAGCACGTGATCGCTGTCGTAACCGGTCTGGGTCGGCAGGTCGAAAGCCACGGAAAGACCCGTCTGCCCTTTGGCGAGGTTGGAGCGATAGAGCGCGTTGGAGGCCTCGGCGGTGGAGTGGCCGGCATAGGTGCGGATCAGCCAGGGGCGGTCGGCTTTGCGGTCATTCTGCGTCTGCGACATGGGCGGGCCTCACGATTCTAGGTTCGGTAATTTTATTTCGCTGTGGCGATGTAAAGCGGAATAATAGATCCATGTCAATTCGCTGCATTGCGGCGAAGCTTTGTGGAGGCTGTTATCCTGCGTCACAATTGCCCGGACCCGGCTTTGCTGCCACAGTCGGGCCCATGACCGAGACCGTCGAGATCCCGATTTGGCTGTTCGCGCTGATCCTGCTCTTTGCGGCGGTCACCTTTGCCTCGCATTTTCTGTTCCCCTCTGTGCGCTGGTTCTTCCGGCGGCGGCTGGAGCGGGCGGTGGCCCGGCTCAACCGGCGGCTGGAACGCCCGATCGAACCGTTTCGACTGGCGCGGCGCTATGACATGATCCAGCGGCTGATCTATGATCCGCAGGTGGCGCAGGCGGTGGCCGATCACGCGGCAGCCGAAGGCATTCCCGACAATGTCGCCTTTGAAGAGGCGCGGCGCTATGCGCGCGAGATCGTGCCCTCCTTTTCCGCCTTCACCTATTTCAGCTTTGCCATTCGGGTTACCCGGTGGCTCTCGAATGCGATCTACCGGGTTCGGCTGGGCCATCAGGACGAAGAAGCCCTGCGCCGGATCGACCCGGAGGCGACACTGGTCTTTGTGATGAACCACCGCAGCAATATGGACTATGTGCTGATCACCTATCTGGCGGCGCGGCGCTCGGCGCTGTCCTACGCGGTGGGGGAATGGGCACGGGTCTGGCCTCTGTCGCGGCTAATCCGGGCGATGGGCGCCTATTTCATCCGCCGCAGATCCCGCAATGAACTCTATCGCCGGGTGCTGGCGACCTATGTGCGCCTCGCGACGCAAGGGGGCGCAACGCAGGCGATGTTTCCCGAAGGGGGCCTGAGCCTTGATGGGGCGCTGGCCCCGCCGCGCATGGGGCTTTTGAAATACATTGTCGCGGCGCAGGGCGCAGCGGGCCCCAGTCGGGACGTTGTCTTTGTGCCGGTGGGGCTGAACTATGACTGGGTGTTGGAAGACAAGATCCTCACCTCGGCCGGGCGCGCGGGCGAGCGACGGTTCAAGGCTCGTATCGGGGTCATCATGGCGCGGATGCTGCGGCAGCTGTGGCTCTGGATGACCGGGCGCTATCACCGCTTTGGCTATGCGGCGGTGAACTTTGGCCGCCCCTTGAGCCTCGCGGAGTTCACGGTTGCGCAGCCGCCAGAGGGGCAGGGGGCTGACGATCTGCCCGGGCCCCTGTCAGAGGAGTTGATGGAGCGGATTGGGGAGATCGTTCCGGTGCTGCCGGTGCCTGCGGTCGCCTGGCTCTTGTTGTCCGAAGGGGCGATGTCGCGCAGCGCATTGGAACATCGCATGGGCGCCCTGCTGGAGCGCATGCCGATGGCCCATGTTCATGTGCCGCGTCACAGCCATGCCTATGCAGTTGAGGCGGCGCTGCGAATCCTGATCCAGCGCGGACTCATCCGGGCCGAGCGGGGGCGTTACCTGCCTGTTTCGGGCAAACGGGACCTACTGACCTACTACGCCAACTCGATCCGGCACCTAGTTCCGGCGGGTTCTCTGACGTCGGATGCTGCGGGCGCTAAAGAAATTTCTGCGGTCGCGAAGTCATAAAATTACAAAACGACCTCAAATGGGGTTGCATTATTACCTTGCCGTTTCTATTCCCTAGGGAGGCCCGCGATTCTGCATTGCGGCGAAATGTTTCATACGAAGGAGGCCATCATGGCTCTGGACACGCAGACTGACGTTCTGTCCTACGAGGCGCCCGAGAAGGATCTCTATGAGATGGGCGAAATCCCCCCGATGGGTTACGTCCCCAAGAAGATGTACGCCTGGACCATCCGTAAGGAGCGTCATGGCGAGCCGAACACCGCCATGGTCGAGGAAGTGGTGGATGTGCCCCAGCTGGACAGCCACGAGGTGCTGGTCCTGGTGATGGCAGCGGGCGTCAACTACAATGGCGTCTGGGCAGCTTTGGGCAAGCCGATCTCGCCTTTTGATGGCCACAAGGCGCCGTATCACATTGCCGGTTCGGATGCGTCTGGCATCGTCTGGGCCGTGGGTGACAAGGTCACCCGCTGGAAAGTCGGCGACGAGGTGGTGATCCACTGCAACCAGGACGATGGCGACGACGAGGAATGCAACGGTGGCGACCCGATGTACTCTCCCAGCCAGCGTATCTGGGGCTATGAAACGCCCGATGGCTCTTTTGCCCAGTTCACCAATGTGCAGGCCCAGCAGCTGATGCCGCGCCCCAAGCACCTGACCTGGGAAGAGGCTGCCTGCTATACGCTGACGCTGGCCACCGCCTACCGGATGCTGTTTGGT
The DNA here is from genome assembly GCA_027019165.1 of Pseudophaeobacter sp. Lineage (GTDB taxonomy): Bacteria > Pseudomonadota > Alphaproteobacteria > Rhodobacterales > Rhodobacteraceae > Phycobacter. The sequence goes on along the minus strand of JALUXC010000023.1, from coordinate 128,464 downwards.
CACGAGCCGCACGACCTGAAGCCGGGTCAGAACGTTCTGGTTTGGGGCGCCTCGGGCGGTCTTGGCTCTTACGCGATCCAGCTGATCAACACCGCCGGTGCCAACGCGATCGGCGTGATCTCGGACGAAAGCAAACGTGACTTTGTCATGGGGCTGGGCGCCAAGGGCGTGCTGAACCGCAAGGACTTCAACTGCTGGGGCCAGCTGCCCACGGTCAACACACCGGAATACGCCAACTGGTTCAAGGAAGCCCGCAAGTTCGGCAAGGCGATCTGGGACATCACCGGCAAGGGCGTGAACGTGGACATGGTCTTTGAACACCCCGGCGAGGCGACCTTCCCGGTCTCTACCTTCGTGGTGAAAAAGGGCGGCATGGTCGTGATCTGCGCAGGCACCTCCGGCTTCAACTGTACCTTTGACGTGCGCTACATGTGGATGCATCAGAAGCGTCTGCAGGGCTCGCACTTTGCCCATCTCAAGCAGGCCTCGGCCGCCAACAAGCTGATGATCGAGCGCCGTCTTGATCCCTGCATGTCGGAGGTTTTTGCCTGGAACGACCTTCCCGAAGCGCACATGAAGATGCTGCGCAACGAGCATCTGCCGGGCAATATGTCAGTCCTGGTGCAGGCCCCCAAGACCGGCATGCGCACCCTGGGCGAGGTGCTCGACGCGGGTAAATAGGCCGTAAAATACGAGGCGACAGCCGCCAAAAAATGCAAGAGCGAATCATCTAAAATGGTTCGCTCTTTTTTTGTGGTTCAGAAGGCGTGAAACGAGAAATCAGCAGCTTACACGTCGGTGCCTCCCTATTTCGGGGGAAGAAGAACCTGCGAATATGCGAAATTTTGCAAAGAAATTACGGTTGGATCATGAATTGGAAAGCCTCAGGGGGCCGCAATGGGAGAAAATGGATGGATTTTGGACGTTCTCGTTGACCTCAGGGAGGTTGCCGCTGCAAAAGGTCTGGGGAGGCTAAGCGATCAGCTCGATATTGCGCTGGATATTGCTTACGCGGATATCTCCCCAAAAGCAGACGACAACGGTGCGCGATCCTATGGGGAAGAAGGTAGATCTCGACGGCATTCTGGAGGATTTGGATGCCACCACGACTCTTGATGGTCTGCAAGAGATCACCGAGCGCGTGCGGGATGCCTTTGGCGTCGATCATATCGTCTACCACTGGGTCGACAGCGCCGGGGAGCAATACGGCTGCGGCACCTATGACGACTCCTGGGTCCAGCACTATCTTGAGCAGGGATACCTGCGCACGGATCCGGTCATTATCGGCTGTTACCAGAGATTTCACCCCGTCGACTGGAAACGGCTCGACTGGTCCACCAAATCTGCGCGGATATTCCTGAAGGACGCCTTGGCCCATGGGGTCGGCAATCAGGGGTATTCGATTCCGATTCGCGGACCGAACGGGCAATTTGCGCTGTTTACCGTCAATCACAATTGCGAGGATGAAGAATGGGCTGAATTTACCGAAAACCACAGTCGCGAACTGATTCTCATGGCGCATTATTTCAATCGAAAAGCGCTGGAATTTGAGCCGGATCGCGGACCTGAAAAAGCACAGACCCTATCGCCGCGTGAAATCGATGCACTAACGCTGCTGGCCATCGGGTACAGCCGTGCGCAAGTCGCACAAACCTTGTCGATTTCCGAACATACGTTGCGTGTATACATCGAAAGTGCACGTTTCAAGCTTGGCGCGCTTAACACCACGCATGCAATTGCGCGGGCCCTTAGTTGTGGCCTCATCGTTGTTTAAGTCATTGAAAAAAATGTAAAAATTGGCCTCAAAGTGTTACCAAAGGGCTTTGGGAGATATCTTTTCGGGCGTAGGCTGTTCCTGCATTTCAAGCTAAAGGGGACAATGCAAATGCTTCGATACATCTACGGACACGACCTTCACAAATACCCGGAACTGGCCCACTCCATGTTCACGGATCGCGCGGATCAGTTTCGCACGCGGCTCGGTTGGGATGTGTGTGTGAACGCCAAAGGAGAAGAGCGCGATCAGTATGACGCCTTGGATCCGCTCTATGTGATCTGGGAAATGCCGGATGGCAGCCATGGCGGCTCGATGCGGTTTCTGCCGACCACGGGCCGCGTGATGGTGAACGAGATCTTCGGCCATCTGACCGGCGGTGCGCCGATCGTGAGCCCGCTGATCTGGGAGTGCACACGGTTCTGCCTGTCGCGCCATGCACCCTCTCGCGTTGCCGGCGCCTTGATGCTAGGCGGTGGTGAGATCATGCGCAATTTTGGTGTGCGTCACTTTGTGGGTGTTTTTGACAAACGCATGGTGCGGATCTATCGCGCCATCGGCTCCAGCCCCGAAGTGCTGGGCAGCCAGGGCGAGGGCCGAGATCAGATCAGTGTTGGTCTGTGGGAGTTCACGCCCGAGAGCTATGACGTTGTGGCCAAACGGGCTGGCATCGCCCCCGAACTGTCCCGCCTGTGGTTCGACCGTGCCTTTGGGGATGCCGGCCCCATCGCGCCGATGGCGATGACCGGTTGATTTGCGTTCCGAGTAAATAATCCCTGCTTGTTCCCGGGTCGGTTGCCGCTGGTGCAGCCGACCCACCGGCTGTAGTGTCGCGCCATGACACAGCCTCTTATCCAGTTCTCTGATGACCAGGCCACGGCCTACGACAGCGTGACCCAGCTTTTGCGCCAGGCCGGTGTTGATCTGGACGATGGTCTTTTGCACCCGCCGCGCGGCGATGCGGGGGTGATGGCTGTGATCGGCAAGGCCGGATCCGGCAAGACGCTGCTTCTGGCGGAACTCTACAAGGCGCTTGAGCAGGCCGGTGTCGAGGTGGTCTCGGGCGATTATGAAAGCCGCAAGAAGACCGGCAAGCGCACCCTTGCGATCCTGGCCCCGACCAACAAGGCCGCCAGTGTCCTGCGTCTGCGTGGCGTTCCGGCGACCACGATCCACCGGATCCTTTACACGCCCGTCTATGATCCCGAATTCGAGCGCATTGCCGAATGGCTGGCGGGCAATGGCGATGAGCCCGAGATCGAAGGTCTCACCCCCGAAGCCCTTGCCCGCGCTGCGGCCTTTTACGAGCGCAACAAGTCGATCCCAGGTGCCCTTGCGGCAGCTGGCCTGCGCGGATCGGACTTCATCACCGGCTGGAAACGGCGCGAAGAGCCGTTGGACGTCGGCTTTGTCGATGAGGCCTCGATGCTGGATGACCGCCAGTTCGAAGACCTGAAAGAGATCTTCCCGACCCTGCTGCTGTTTGGTGATCCGGCGCAGCTGGCGCCGGTGAACCAGTCCGGCGCCATGGTGTTCGATGGCCTGCCAGAGCCGCGCAAGCTGGTCCTCAGCCGCATTCACCGGCAGGAGGCGGACAATCCGATCCTCGATCTGGCCCATGCGCTGGCGGACCCGCAGCTTGGGTTTGAGGATTTCGAACGTATGGTCGAAGACACCGCCCGCCGCGACCCCCGCGTGGTCTGGGGGCAGCGGGTCGAGGTGGATCTGATGGCGCGCTCGCCGGTGCTGGTCTGGCGCAACGCCACCCGCATCCGCCTGATCAACGCCTTTCGCTCTGTGCATGGTGCGCCGGAGGATGCGCTGATCGAAGGGGAGCCGCTGATCTGCGACGGGATCGAACTGCCGCTGAAACATCGCAAGAAACGGCTGGATCTGGAGGCGCGCGGTCTGATCAAGGGGGCGCAGGTGATCTACCTTGGCCCGGGGCGCAAGCCCGGCTTTTCGCGCCTGCATGTGATGGGGGCCGAAGATCCGCAGGTCTCTGCCGCCTCCATCGTGAAGATTGAGAAACCGGATGAGGAAGAGCCCTTCATCCCCTATGCCGCCCGCATGGGCGCGACGTTCCTCCACGGGGCGGCCGTGACCATTCACAAGGCGCAAGGCTCGCAATGGGAGACCGCGCAGGTCTTTGCCCCGGATATTTACGCTGCCGCCCGCATGGGCCGGGTTGAGGCCGGTCAGCCCCTGTGGAAGCGGCTCGCCTATGTGGCGATCACCCGCGCGCAGGAACGGCTGATCTGGGTGGTGCGCAACCGGCTGGCCAAGCCATCGGGGCCGCTGCGCGTGGATGATCTGCGCGCCGCTCCGGTGGCGGCCCTGACACTTGAGGCAGAGGAGGAGGCGACGATATGAGCCGAAAGACGATCCTGATCACCGGCGCAAGCTCGGGCATTGGCAAGGCGGTGGCGGAGCTGTTCCTGGCCCAGGGCTGGGCGGTGGGGCTATTGGCGCGCCGTGCGGACAGGCTGGCCGATGTGGCGCTGGGCCATGACCGCGCCTATGTGCTGCCCGCCGATGTCACCGATGCCACGGCGGTGGATCACGCGGTGAATAGCTTTGCAATGCAGGCGGGGCGCTTGGACGTTCTGTTCAACAACGCGGGCATCTTTACCCCGCCCGGCACCATCGACGAGATCGCTCTGGAAGACTGGCACGCGGCGGTCAATGTGAACCTCACCGGCATGTTCCTGGCGGCCCGCGCCGCCTTCCGGCAGATGCGCCATCAGGCGCCGCAGGGCGGGCGGATCATCAACAACGGATCCATCGCCGCCCATGTGCCGCGCCCCGGCTCGGTGCCCTACGCGGCGACCAAGGCTGCGATCACCGGGCTCACCCGCAGCCTGTCGCTGGATGGGCGCGCCTTTGATATTGCCTGCGGGCAGATCGACATCGGCAATGCGCGCACGCCCATGGTGAAGGATCTCAGTCATCGACATTCGATGGCCAACCCCGAAGGCGAGGCGATGCAGACCTTTGCAGTGGAGGACGCCGCGCGCTCGGTTCTGCACATGGCCGAGCTGCCGCTGGAGGCAAACGTTCAGTTCATGACCGTGATGGCCACCAAGATGCCCTATATCGGTCGCGGCTGAGGATGGCAGGGCGGGGCGCTCCCGCCCGTCTTCACGCTGCTTGCGCAGCCTTCATCCCGTTGGGCCTGGCACCGCGCGGTGCGCGGTGCGAGTGCCGAGAGGTTCAGCGCACAAAGAAAGGTTTCGGGGACGGGAGTCGCCACGCCTGATCATGCGAGGCTGTTCTTCACCAACTCAGCCTTCATCCAGTGGATGTCACTTTGGACGTGATCGGCGCGCACATACTTGCCCAGGCGGGTGGCCATCTCGGCCTCGGAAAAAGACGCGGTTGTTCGGATGACAAAACCCTCTTGCCGCTCAAAGTTCATCCCGGCAACCAGATCGTCGATGAGCGTGTTGGAAAACGGACCGCGGTAGAGCTGTGGCACAGAGGTGATACCAAGCTCTGCAAACCGCGCCTGGGTGTCGTCCCAGCCTTGCACCTGTCCCCCTTGGATCCAGGCAAACCCCATGAAGTAAGACGGCAGGGCGTCATAGGCGATGGCATGCCGTGCGTAGAGGTATTCCCCGACAATCCGCTCATCCTTGGCCAGTTGCGGCGAGATGCCCGCCGCCAAGGCCTTCATCCAATCGCGGGAGGGGTGATATCTGGCGTCCGGGCTGCGTGGATGGCAGCCACCAGAGTGGATTGTCGTGTTCTCGCCGTCCATCTTTTCGGTCGCGACAATCTCTGGCGCGACCAAGAGCTGCGATAGATCTGACATGATCTTGTCGTCGGATGTGGCTCCGGGAGAGCAGGGCAGGTGAAAAGTGCGGCCGTACTTTGGGGACATGAAAAAGTGCCTGTTCAAGTCTTGAAGGAATAATTGGTGCGCTATGGAGCTCCTCAGTTTGAGGTAGGTATCATTTGCATCAGAACGGGGAGAGCGCGCAACCTCGGAAGGAGCGATCAGTCATCCCGTCCAGGCTCGTTTGGGTTGCAGGAGAAAAGGGCAATTTTGTTGCCTTGCGGATCGCGCAGGTAACCTACAAAAAAACGGGGGCCATATGCATTTCGGAACCCCGGTTGCCCTTCGTCAGTGCCGCCTGCCGCCAGGGCAGCGGCGTGAAGCCTTCGCACCTGGTCCTGGCTGGGCGCCTCAAAGGCGACCATGGCGCCATTGCCCGCGCGGGCCGCCTCTCCGTCGAAGGGAGGTTTAACATAAAAGTCGGGCAGGGTGGGGGGCGTTCCAGGCTCTGACGGCAAGGCATAACTCAACCCCTCAGGGCCTTCCGACAGCTTGTACCCAAGCGCGGGAAGAAAGGCCGAATAGAACCGCCGTGCCCGTGGGATGTCGTCTGCTCCAACTGTGACATAAGCGATCATGTTTTCGCGCTCCTTTGAAAAGGCGGGAGACAAAGCTGGTATGACAGAAGGTTCCCGGCGCCCGCGACGATGCCGCTTGGCACCGTCCTGCTCTACCTGTCGCGCAAGAGCTGGAACGCGGCAGAGGCGCCCCAGCCGGCAAGAACCGCGATCACCAGGGACATGATGCCGTAGACGAAAGGCTTTTTGCGGGAGAGCGCGTAGAGAAAGCGTTCAAGCCCCACCTTGCGCACATCGATTTCGGTCTCAAATGCCGAAACAACCTCGCGCCCGCGCGTCAGAAGAACACGGGTGGTATAGGCCCCTTCGGTCAGGTTCGATGGCATTTCGATGGCGGTGCGAAAGAGAGTCTGCTCATCCACGGCAACGGTACTGGGGCGCAGTGAGTAAAGACCGTCTTCTTCTCGGATCCGCACCACTGCATCGGCAAACTCCTGAGCGCCGCGAATGTTCATGGCAGCCCCAACCGAACGGATCGCCCGTTCGATGGAAACACGGTGGCGCAGGTCCTCGGTATCGCTGAGGACGCTATCGAAGGGGCCGCTGGTGGCGACGGCATAGAAACTGGGGGCTGAATCCACCAGCACGCTGTCCACGTTGACCCAGATGCCGAGCTTTTTCTCCTTGCGGCGCACCATGACCGGGGACGAGGGGCCGGAGACCGTGATGATCACCTCAAGCGGCTCGTCCCTTGGGATTGGAGTTTCCCGTTTCACAGCGCCAAAGATCAGGATCTCGGAGCCGTCGAAATCTGCGGTAATCGCAACCCGGTTCTGGCTGAGGCCAAGCACGACTTCTTCCTGCGCCTGAGCAGTGCGCAGGCCGGTGGCGGCAAGCAGGCAGACCAACAGAACGGGCAAGAGACGGATCATCTGCTCTCTCCTGCGGCGGCGATCGAGAACAATTCGTCCGGGGTGAGCAGAAGGTCGAGGCCCAGTTTTCCGCAGACCGAAAGCACCAGCAGCGCCAGCAGAATACGCAGCTGTTCGGCCTTGAGATAGGTGCCGATGCGGGTCCCGATCTGGGCGCCGAAAACGCCGCCCACCAGCAGGAAGACGGCCAGCACGATGTCCACTGTATAGTTGGTGGTTGCGTGCAGCATGGTGGTGAAGGCGGTCACGGTGATGATCTGGAAGAGCGAGGTACCCACAACCACCTTTGTGGGCATGCCAAGGATATAGATCATGGCCGGAACCATGATGAAGCCGCCGCCGACGCCCATGACTGCTGTCAGAATACCCACCAGCACGCCAACGGCGATGGGCGGAATGACGGAGATATAGAGGCCGGATGTGCGAAAACGGACCTTGAACGGCAGGCTGTGTACCCAGCCGCGCTGCTTGCGTTTGGGAACCACGCCGCGCTTTGATTTGCGCAGGGCGTTCACGCTTTCAATGAACATCAAGCCGCCGACAATGCCGAGGAAGATCACGTAGCAGAGCGTCACGAAAAGATCGACCTGTCCAAGTGATTTCAGGTAGTTGAATATGGCCACCCCAATCGAGGCCCCGACCAGACCGCCTCCTTGCAGAACCATGCCCATCTTGATGTCGACGGATCGCCGTCGCAGATGCGCCAGCACGCCCGAGACCGAAGAGGCAACGATCTGGTTGGCCCCGGTGGCCACGGCAACGGCCGGGGGAATGCCGATGAAGAACAACAGCGGGGTCATCAGAAAACCGCCGCCCACACCGAACATGCCCGAGAGGATGCCCACCATTCCCCCGATTCCAAAAAGAAGGAAGGCATTGACCGAAACTTCGGCGATGGGGAGGTAGATCTGCATGATCAAGTTAGAACGCTTTGCCAGAGCAAAATCAACCGGCGATGCCGCCCTGCAGCATTCAGGACCGATAAACCGGGGCGATCTGGACCTATGGTCCGGACTACCATGAGAAGGTCAGCCCGAATGCGACGGAGGCGCTCCCGCGCCCGCAGGCGGCCTGGCTGAGCCAGCGCCACCTTGGCGGCCTTGGGCCCGGCGCTGCGCCCTGCGGCGCAGCGCGGTTGCGGCAATGAAAAACCGCCCGGTATGGGGGCCGGGCGGTGTCATCACGTGAGGAAGAGAGGCTGGTTACCGCTCCTTGACGTAAGGCTCGCCGCCAGCGCGCGGTGGGATCGCCTTGCCGACAAAACCCGCCAGAATCACCACGGTCAGGATATAGGGCAGGGCATCCATGACCTGAACCGGGATCGTGATGCTGCCCAGCTCGATATTCTGGAAGCGTAGCGCCACCGCCTGCAGAAGGCCGAACAAGAGGCAGGCGCCCATTGCGTGCCAGGGCCGCCACTTGGCAAAGATCAGCGCCGCCAGGGCGATAAAGCCGCGACCTGCGGTCATATCCTTGACAAAACCGGCCTGCAGGGCGGTTGCCAGATAGGCTCCGGCAATGCCGCACAAAAGGCCACAGATCGCCACGGCCGCAAATCGCAAGCCCACCACCGAAACACCGGCGGTATCTACCGCCGCGGGGTTTTCACCGACGGCGCGCAGACGCAGGCCAAAGCGGGTGCGGAACAGCACCCACCAGGTGAGCGGCACACAAAGGAAGGCCGCATAGACCAGGATCGAGTGACCAGACAGAAGCTCGGAATAGATCTGCTGGAACATGCCCGCCTCGCCGATGAGCTCGGACAGGGGGCGGCCTGCTGCTGCAGCATCGCTGGGACCGATGGCAAAGGGCAGCTCGATCCCGCCAAAGCGGCCCTCGGCCAGGAGCGACGGGGTGCGCCCGCCCTGCTGGAACCAGTCCTGCGCGATCAGGACGGTCATGCCAGCCGCAAGAAAGTTGATGGCCACGCCCGAGATCAGCTGGTTTCCCCGAAAGGTGATTGAGGCCACCCCGTGCAAGCCCGCCAGCACCAGCGAGGAGGCGATGCCCGAGAGCAGCCCCAGCCAGACATTGCCGGTCACCGCAGCCACGGCGGCAGAGAGGAAGGCGGCCATCAGCATCTTGCCTTCAAGGCCGATGTCAAAGATGCCCGCGCGCTCGGAAAAGAGGCCTGCCAGACAGGCCAGCAGCAACGGAGTCGCCAGACGGACGGTGCTGTCCAGCACCTGAATGATGGTCAGAGCATCCATCAGACCTTCTCCTTTCGCAGCGCAAGGAAGAGCTTTTCAAGCGGCATCCGCACCATATTGTCGAGCGCCCCAGTGAACAGGATCACCAGCGCCTGGATCACCACGATCAATTCACGGGGGATCGAGGTCCAGAGCGCGAGCTCCGCCCCGCCCTGATAGAGAAAGCCAAAGAGGATCGCAGCGAGGAACACGCCAAAGGGATGGTTGCGCCCCATCAGCGCCACGGCGATACCGATGAAACCAGCGCCCTCGGTGGAGTTCAGCACCAGACGCTCGGCCTCGCCCATGACGTTGTTGATCGCCATCATGCCGGCAAGACCGCCCGAAATCAGCATCGAGATCATGATGATCTTGACCGGAGAGATCCCGGCATAAAGCGCGCCCGGCTCGGAATGACCATAGGCGCGAATCTCATAGCCGAGCCGCGTGCGCCAGATCAGCAGCCAGACGGCGAAACAGGCGGCGACGGCGACCAGCAGACTGACGTTGGCCGGCGCGGATTTGGAAAAGGCAATGCCAAAGGGCGCCAGCAGCTCATGCAGGCTGGGCAGGTGCACGGTCTCGGCAAAGCGCGCCGTGGCCGGGTCCATGGCACCTGCGGGCTTCAGTACATTGACCAGAACATAGTTCAGCACCGCCGCTGCGATGAAGTTGAACATGATGGTGGTGATCACGATATGGCTGCCGCGTTTGGCCTGCAGATAGGCCGGTATGGCGGCCCAGGCGGCTCCGAACAGGGCCGCGCCGAGGGCAGCGAACACCAGCGCAATCGTCCAGTGTGGCCAGGGGATGTAAAGGCAAACCAGGGCAACACCAAGGCCGCCCAGCATGGCCTGACCTTCGCCGCCGATGTTGAACATGCGGGCGTGAAAGGCGACCGCCACGGCAAGGCCGGTAAAGAGGAAATTCGTCGCGTAATAGAGCGTATAGCCCCAACCATAGGTGGAGCCCAAAGCGCCCGTGACCATCATCTTGACTGCGGCGACAGGGTCTTCGCCAATCGCCAGGATCACAAGGGCGGAGAGGATCGCCGCCAGCACCAGGCTGATCAGCGGGATCAGGACCACATCGGCCCATTTCGGCATCTTGTCCATTTACGCGGCCTCCCCCGCGACACCGGCCATCAGCAGGCCCAGTTCTTTCTCATCTGTCTGATCTGCCGCGCGCTCGCCCATGATCATACCGTCAAACATCACCGCAACCCGGTCCGAGAGCGACAGGATCTCTTCCAACTCGACGGAGACCAGCAGGATCGCCTTGCCCTGATCGCGCAAATCGACGATCTGCTTGTGAATGAATTCGATGGCGCCGATGTCGACGCCGCGCGTGGGCTGGCCGATCAGCAACAGATCCGGGTTGCGCTCGATTTCACGGGCGACGACGATCTTTTGCTGGTTGCCGCCCGAAAAATTCTTGGCCGCCAGCCAGGGGGCAGGGGGGCGTACATCGAATTTTTCCATCTTGGCGGCGGTATCGGCGCGCAGGGCGGCGTTGTCCATCAGCAGCCCGCGCTGGTATTCCGGCGCCTGATGATAGCCAAAGGCGACGTTCTCCCAGGCGTGGAAATCCATGATCAGACCTTCGCGCTGGCGATCCTCGGGCACATGGGCCACATGAGCATCGCGGCGCGCGCGCCCGTCCGATCCGGCGCCCGACAGGGGCAGGGGCGTACCGTTGAGGCGAATGGTTCCGGTGCCGGGGCGCATGCCGCCAAGCACTTCGAGCAGTTCCGACTGGCCGTTGCCCGCAACACCCGCAATGCCCAGGATCTCTCCGGCGCGCACGTTAAGGTCGATGCCTTTGACACGCTCGACGCCCGCCTCATCGACCACGCGCAGGTTCTCGACCTCAAGGATTGGCTTGCCGGGCTGGGCGGGCACCTTGTCCACGCGCAAGAGCACCTTGCGGCCCACCATCAGCTCGGCCAGATGCTCGGGGTTGGTTTCGGAGGTCTTCACCGTCGCGGTCATCTCGCCGCGCCGCATCACGCTGACCGTATCCGTGGCTTCCATGATCTCGCGCAGCTTGTGGGTGATCAGGATGATCGTCTTCCCTTCGGCGCGCAGGCGATCCAGAATGCGGAACAGCTGGTCGGCCTCGGCCGGGGTCAGAACGCCGGTTGGCTCGTCCAGGATCAGGATCTCGGCCTTGCGATAGAGCGCCTTCAGGATCTCGACCCGCTGCTGCATGCCGACGCCGATCTCATCGATGCGCTTGTCGGGGTCCACGAACAGCTCGTATTCCTCTTCCAGCGCTTTCAATTCCTTGCGGGCGCGGCGCAGTGAGGGCATCAGAAATCCGCTGTCCTCGGCGCCCAGTACGATGTTTTCCAGCACGGTAAAGTTTTCGACCAGCTTGAAATGCTGGAACACCATGCCGATACCGGCGGCGATGGCGGCCTGGCTGTCGGGGATCTCGGTCTTTTTGCCGTTGATCCAGATCTCGCCGCTGTCGGCCTTGTAAAATCCGTAGAGAATGCTCATCAGCGTGGATTTGCCCGCGCCGTTTTCACCGATGATCCCGTGGATCGTGCCGGGGGCGACGCTGATGGAGATGTCCTTGTTTGCCTGGACCGGGCCAAAGGCTTTTGAGATGCCTTTGAGTTCAATCGCTGGTGCCGTCATTCTGGCTCCTCAACAGTCTCGTGGAGCGGCTCAGGCGTGTCGGAGCGTCCACGGAATAGGCAGCGCGCACTGCCCAATGGGTCATAAAAACCAAACCCGGAGGCGGCGTTCTCGGCAGCCTCCGGGCAGAACTGGCCCCGATCCCGCGCCATGCGCAAGCCGGGGCACGGACTGATCAGAACGTCAGAGCCGGGCAGCTGTCGTCGGACATGTAGTCATGCACTTTCAGCTCACCCGAGGCGATCTTGGCCGCAGCTTCGTCCACCATGGCCTGCATGTCAGCCGAGACCAGCGGCGCGTTGTTGTCGTCCAGCGCATAGCCAACGCCGCCATTGGCCAGACCCATGACGGAGAAGCCGGTCTCCATGTCAGGGCCGTCAGTGAAGGCCTCATAGACCGCGTTGTCCACGCGTTTCATCATCGAGGTCAGCACTTTGCCGGGGTGCAGGTGGTTCTGGTTGCTGTCCACACCGATCGACAGGATGTCCTCATCCGCAGCGGTCTGCAGAACGCCAACACCGGTGCCGCCCGCTGCGGCATAGACAACGTCAGCGCCCTGGCTGATCTGCGCCTTGGTCAGCTCGGAGCCTTTCACCGGATCGTTCCAGGCTGCCGGGGTGGTGCCGGTCATATTGGCGATGACCTTGGCATCGGGGTTGGCGGCCAGCACGCCCTGGGCATAGCCGCAGGCGAATTTGCGGATCAGCGGAATGTCCATGCCGCCAATGAAACCGACGGTGCCGGATTTCGATGCCTCAGCGGCCATCATGCCGACCAGGTAGGAGCCTTCATGCTCGTTGAAGACGACCGAGCGCACGTTGGGCTGGTCGACCACCATGTCGATGATGGTGAATTTGGTGTCCGGGTAATCGGCAGCGACTTGGCCCAGCGCATCGGCAAAGGCAAAGCCCGCCATCACGATCGGGTTCGAGCCTGCCTCGGCAAAGCGGCGCAGGGCCTGCTCGCGCTGGGCTTCGGACTGCAGTTCGATCTCGCGGAAGCTGTTGCCGGTTTCTTCGGACCAGCGTTTCGCGCCGTTGAAAGCGGCTTCGTTGAAGGATTTGTCGAACTTGCCGCCAAGGTCAAAGATCAGCGCCGGTTCTGCCAGCGCCGCGCCCGCGGTCAGTGCCAGTGCGGCCGATGCGCCCATCAGGGATTTCATCAGGCTCATATGGATACTCCCAAGTTGTTTTTAATTGTTAAGGCCGATGCCCGGCCACCCGGAGAATGCACTGTCCGGGCACAGGGTCTAGGTGCGGCAATTTAGCCTGCAGCCCTAGGATAGGGTCAACCGCTTTTTGACCAATCGGTGGAAATCCGGGCAGTTGGCCTAACGTAACGTGCGCCGCATAAGCATGGCATCCACTGCCGGGGCATCTTTTCGGGCGTAGTATCCGGTTCGGCGGCCGCATTCGGCGAATCCATGTGCGGCATAGAGGATCTGTGCGGGCATGTTGTCGGCGGCAACCTCAAGAAAGGCCTCGATTGCGCCCCGCGCGCTGGCTTCCTGCTGCCATGCGTCCATGACCCGGTGCGCCAGGCCCTGACGCTGATGCGCGGGGTGGGTCGCGATGGTCAGGAGTTCGGCTTCATCAGCAATGACTCGCACCAGCGCAAAACAGCGCGCGTCGCCAATTGCAATTGTCAGGGGGCTCTCCAGAAGAGACAAGAATTCATCTGCGCTCCAGGGGCGCGACTGGGTGAAGGCCGCTTGGTGGGTCGCGGCCATCTCGTTCGGGGTGGGCACGTTAGCCATCGATCAGCTGTGGCGGCACATCGCGTGAGGGGGCTGCATCGGCAGCGCGCAGGTAGAGCGGTGCAGGGAGAGCTGTGGGGGCATCCATCCGCGACGATGCAATCCGCGCGATCGCTGCGGCCATCCCTGCGGGGGACGCCTCGGGCGCAAAGGTCAGCCCGGCACCGCGCGCGGCGACTTCGGCCTCTTGGCGGGCCATCAGACGCGGTGCTTCCCCCGGCAGGGCGGCATAGACCTGATCGCGGGGGGCGGGGATCGCGGGCAGGCTACCCTTGGCGGTGCGGGCTTCAAACCCGTCGACGCCGATGGCCGGAACCCCGAGCCCCAGCGCCAGCCCGCGCGCCGCCGAGACGGCGATACGGATACCGGTGAAATTGCCAGGCCCGACACCGACGCCGACGGCATCGAGCTCTGCCCAGGTGACGCCTGCCGCCTTCAGCACCTCTTCCAGAAGCGGCATCAGGCGTTCGGCCTGGCCGCGTGTCATCGGCTCCAGCGCCTCTGCCAGCACGCTGTCACCCCGCAGCAAAGCGGCCGCGCAATGCGCGGCCGATGTATCAAAGCCCAGAACCAAGGGTTCGGTTGTCATACTGTATCCTTTTCTGCCGCTGCCTATACTGCGACAGGGCGGACCTCGGTCACCTCGGGGATGTAGTGACGTAGCAGGTTTTCGATACCCATTTTCAGGGTCAGCGTCGAGGAAGGACAGCCCGCGCAGGCGCCCTGCATATGAAGATAAACCACGCCGCGCTCAAACCCGTGGAAGGTGATGTCGCCGCCATCCTGCGCCACGGCCGGGCGCACACGACTGTCCAGCAGATCTTTGATCTGGCTCACGACTTCGCCGTCCTCTCCGGTATGCTCCGCATGGCCCGATGCCTGCTCACCGCCCGCATTGATGACGGGCTGACCGGATTGGTAATGCTCCATCACCGCGCCCAGGATTGCGGGCTTGATATGGTCCCATTCGACATCATCCGCCTTGGTCACGGTCACGAAGTCATTGCCAAAGAAGACGCCGTTCACGCCCTTCACTGCAAAGATGCGCGCAGCCAGGGGAGAGGTTTCAGCCGCCTCAGGGCTCGCGAAATCGGCCGTGCCTGCTTCCAGAACGGTCTGTCCGGGAAGGAATTTCAGCGTCGCAGGGTTCGGCGTGGATTCGGTCTGAATGAACATCTGAGGCCTCCGTGTGTCTGCGAAAGATATGCGCGCGGGGCGCAGACAAGTCAAGGTTTGGAATGGTTCTAAAATTCGCAAGGCCCGTCTGCGCAGGAGAACAGGCGGACCAGTGGCCGATGTGGCCTGCGTGTTGCGCCGCGCTCAGGTGATGGCTTCCAGCCGGTCCTTGGACAGATCGCCGGGTACGATGGTGATCGGTACAGGCAGGCTGCCGGAGGTCTTGCTGAGCTGGTTCACCAGTGGTCCGGGGCCCTTGCGGTCGGTTCCCGCGCCCAAGACCAGAACGCCGATTTCAGGATCCGCGTCGATCTGAGCAAGGATCTCGGGCACAGCTTCGCCTTCGCGGATGATCAGTTCAGGATCGATACCCTGCCGGTCGCGCATCCATTTGGCGAAGACTTCGAAATGGGCATGGATGCGTTCGCGGGCTTCTTCGCGCATGACCTCGCCGACGCCGATCCAGTGATTGAACTCATCTGGTGGGATGATCGACAGGATCGCCACGCCGCCTCCAGTGCTTGCGGCCCGCATGGCGGCAAAGCGCATGGCGTTCAGGCATTCGCGGCTATCATCCAGCACAACCAGGAATTTGCGCATTTCGTCCCTCCACACTCCGGATCAATCTGCCCGAGGGGCCACGTCCTGTCCATCGCTTTTCCGCCGCATCCGTTTGGCGACATAGCTCGCATAGAGCATCAGCACCACCGCCAGCACCAAGAGGCGAAAGAGATGCGCGGCGGCTACAAAGGTCGGATCGGCGCCAAGGGCAGCGCCGAGGATGATCATGGTCTCCAGCCCGCCGGGAGAGAACCCCAGCAGCACATCCAGCAGCGGCAGGCCCGACAGATAAGCCGCCGGTACGGCCGTTGCTGCCGCCAGCCCGCAGGTCAATAGCACGATCACGCCGCCTGCCAGCAGGCTGTCGCGCAGCTCGACCCATGTCATGCCAGTAAACCGCGTGCCGATCAGGCTTCCCATCAGGATCAGCGCGCCCTGAGCGCCCCATCCGGGCGGCCCGCCCTCGATCCAGCCGCCAAGGTGCGCGCACGCCGCAACGGTGATCCCTGCAATCAGGGTGGGGGCGGGCAGCCGCATTGAGGACAGTATCGGAGACAGGGCCACGGCGATGGCGATCTGCGCCGCAATCCAGACCCAGGGCGTGATGGCAGAGCTTTGGGGCAGGCCCATCCCGATCTCCATCCCCGCAACGGCTGCGCCCAATGGGACCAGAAGCGTCAGCGCCATCAGCCGGATCGAGGCCAGCACCACGGGCCGGGTCAGCGACAGGGACAGGCTATCGGCCAGCGCGATCACAAGGCTCAGGTGGCCAGGAGCCGAGGCCAGAAACGACTCGTGCCGCTCGAAGGGCAAAAGGCGCGGCACAAGACTGCGGCCTGCGATAGGGGTGATCACCGTGAGCACGGCCAACAGGCCAAAGGCTACAGGCCAGCGCATGATGGCATCGAAACTTCCGGGATTGACCATGGAGCCGATGCTGAGGCCCATGATCAGGAAACCGGCATCGCGCAGGCGGGGGGCGATACTCATTGGTGCGCCCCACAGACCCGCAGCTGAAACGGCGATGGCAGGCCCCGCGAGCAAGGCCATGGGCAAGTGGATCAGCGAGGCGAGCAGCGCTCCAACCCCGCCCACGGCAAGAGTCAGAAGGCTGCGCCCCGCCTCATCCATGCGTGGCGGCCCAGTCCCAATACATCTCGCGTACGCGGCGGGCCATGGGGCCGATCTGGTACTGTCGGTCGTCAAAGGCGGTGACCGGCGTGACCTTGCTCATGTTGCCGGACATGAAGACCTCGTCAGCCTCTTCGAAGTCCTGGAAGGTCAGCACAGTCTCGTGCACCTTTACGCCGTCCGCCGTGAGGTTCTTGATGTGGCGGGCGCGGGTGATCCCGGCCAGGAAGGTGCCATTTGCGATCGGTGTGAAGACTTCGCCGTCGCGCACCATGAAGATATTCGCGGTGGCGGTTTCGGCCACGTTGCCCATGGCGTCCAGGGCCAGCGCATTGGTGAACCCTTTGGCGCGCGCCTCGCGCAGCATGCGGGCGTTGTTGGGGTAAAGGCAGCCGGCCTTGGCGTTGACCACCGCGCTTTCCAGAACCGGGCGGCGGAACCGGGTGCGGGTCAGGGTGGCGCTGGCCTCGGCCGGGGCCATGGGGATCTCTTCAAGGCACAGGGCAAACTGTGTGCTTTCGGGGTCGGGCGCGATCATGGTGGCATCGCCATCGGTCGCCCAGTACATGGGGCGAATGTAGACGGCGGCGCCGGGGGCAAAGCGTTTCAGCCCCTCGAGGGTGATCTCCACCATCTCTTCCACGGTGACCGTAGGCTGCATCATCAGCGCCGTTGCAGATGCATTGGCGCGGGCGCAATGCAGATCCAGATCCGGTGTCATGCCGTCAAACAGCCGCGCCCCGTCAAAAATCGAAGATCCCAGCCATGAGGCATGATCTGCGGCCTTCATGATCGGCACATCGCCGGTCTGCCACGCGCCGCCAAAATAGGTGTGGATTGTGCTGCCTGCTGCCATGAGTCCGGGCCTTTCGAAATGTCTCGCCTTGATCGGACCCTATGAGTCTGGCCGGGCAAGGTCCAGAGCCTCAAAGGCGCTCTTTTGTACAATGGGCGCCTATGGGCAATTGACCGGAGGCTGGCGTCGGGCGCGTTGCTTGCCAATAGCGCGGCGACGAGAGGTTTCGGCAGGCTGTTTCGCACGCGAAACAAACGGAACAGAACTGGCAGGCGGTGAAAGCGCGCCGCCAGGCGCGCCGGGCTCGGGCGGGGTGCGAGGCATCTTTGATGCACCAAAGCCCGGGCGGGACCCCCCGCTCTGTTGGCGTCAGCGTGCGGCGGAGAGGTTTAGCCTGCTGAGGATTGCACCCGCGCCCTGTTCCCATTGGCTGCGAAGCTCCGCATTCTGGGTGTGGCGCAACCCCATGGCGGCCAGACCTTCGAACTTGTCCGAAGCCTCGGACCCGAAAGAGGCGGCAACACGCGGCCACCAGTAGTCTACAGCCTCTTGCGCTTGAGCTTTTTCGCCTTGCTCCACCAGTTGGACCAACCCTTCTTCGGCCAGCTCCGCATGGCGCGTCTCGATCGGCAAAATGGCCCGAAACGCCTCGGCCAGGGGCTGATAGGACACGCGGGAGAGTTCGCCGAGCTGCACCACAACGGCGCGGCCCATCAAGAGGTTCATCACCACCGCATCCGTCCAGCCTTCCAGCGGGTAGTTGAAGACCGCAAGGCGCATGTCGTGCTTGCTGCGGCTCTGGCCGATATCGGCGCTGCGCTCCAGCCGGGCGGTCCAGGGGTGATGATCGGCATAGGCCTCGGTATCGGCGCCGAAGTCTCCCATGATCTGCAGCACCTTGTCGGCGTTGTCGGTTTTCTCCAGAACGATCTTGGCGGCGGCGATGCGCGCCTTGATGCCGGGGCCTTCGTTGATGATATCGGCAAAGCCGGCCGCGCCGGCCAACTCGCTGTCCACGAAGGTGGCCATCAGCTTGAGCAGCTCGGCGCGATAGCGCGGTGGCACGTTGGATGGGTTGGTCAGCTTGCCGCCCTGCGCAAGATAGCTTGCAATGCTCATGTCCTCGGCCATGGATGTCCTCCCTCAAATAGGCCCGTTGCACCGCGGGCCGCAAAACAAGAACGCGCCCCGAAGGGCGCGCTGTGAAATCCGTTACTGATCGTAGTCCACGACCACCTTGTCGGTGACCGGATAGGCCTGGCAGGAGAGGACATAGCCCTTTTCGACCTCGTAATCCTCCAGCGCGTGGTTGGTGACCATCTCGACCTCGCCTTCCAGCACCTTGCAGCGGCAGGTGGAGCAGACCCCGGCCTTGCAGGCGTAAGGCGCATCCATGGCGTTCTCCAGCGCCGCGTCCAGAATGGTGGTGTCCTTGTCCATCTGGATGGTCTGGGTCGCGCCGTCCAGGGTGATCGCGGCAGAGGTCTGATTGGCGCCGCTGGCGGCATCTGCAGCGCTGACCTTGCGTTTTGCGCGTCCCGGCTGGGCGCTGGCAAAAAGCTCGAACTTGATCTGATCGTCGCTGAGGCCCGCGGTGCGCAGCGCTGCGGCAATGCCCAGCATCATCGGCTCCGGCCCGCAAATAAAGGCGGTGTCCACGTTCTTGATATCGATCCAGTGTTCGAACAGCTCGGCGCATTTTTCCTCGGTCACAAGGCCGGTGAACAGATCGATCTCTTGCGCGTCGCTTTCCAGAATATGGATCACGTTGAAACGCCCCATGTAGAGGTTCTTCAGATCCTCCAGCTCCTCGCGGAACATGATCGTGTTGACGCCCTTGTTGGCATAGACCAGCGTGAAGGTGGAGTTCGGCTCTGCCGCCAGCGTGGTCTTCAGGATCGACAGCACCGGGGTAATGCCGGATCCACCGGCAAAGCCGAGGTAGGATTTTTCGGCCCCCGCATCCAGCGCGGTGAAGAAACTGCCCATCGGCGGCATCGCCTGCAGGGTGTCACCGGCTTTCAGCTCGGTATTGGCCCAGGTCGAAAAGGCGCCGCCATCGACGCGCTTGATGCCCACCTGAAGGATACCCTCGTCCTTGCCCGCGCAGATCGAATAGCTGCGGCGCAGCTCCTCGCCGTCGAAATCGCGGCGGAAAGTCAGGTACTGGCCCTGGGTGAAATCGAATTCCGCAGCCGCGCCATTGACGGGCTTCAGGGAAACGACAACCGCATCGCGGATCGTCTTGCGGACATCGGTGACTTCTAGATCGTGGAAGCGCGCCATGGAGGTCTCCTCAGATGCACTTGAAATAATCAAAGGGTTCGAGGCAGTCTTGGCAGCGCCAGTGTGCCTTGCAGGGGGTCGAGCCGAACTGGCTGACCAATGTGACGTTCTTGCTGCCGCAATGCGGGCATTTCTCGGGGCCGCCTGCGGGTTGCGGCGGGGCGATCCCGTAGTCTTCCAGCTTGGCGCGGCCCTTCTCGGACATCCAGTCGGTGGTCCAGGGCGGCGCGATCTGGGTCTTGAGGCGGATATTCTCGATCCCGTGGTCGCGCAGGGCAGTTTCGATATCCATGTTGATCACCGAGGTCGCCGGGCAGCCCGAATAGGTCGGGGTGACGGCCACCTCCAGCGTATCACCCTCCCAGGCGACACCGCGGATGATCCCGAGATCCACCAGCGAGATTACCGGAATTTCCGGGTCAGGCACGGCGTCCAGCCAGTCCCAGATCTGCTCCACGCTTGGCTTGTCTGTTGTTTGGCTCATGTGGATTCCTCATGTTCAAGGTCGGCAGCACAACTGGTCGGGCGGTGCCCGTTCGCTGCGATGGCAGGGGCCAAGGCCCCAACCAATGGGGCCTGCGCCCCCGGTGCCTGTTACCACTTGGCGCCGGGATAGGCGCGCTGCAGCCACTGCATCTGCGTCAGCAAATGGCCCAGGTGCTCGGTGTGCATTTTGCCGGTGCGCCCGCCCTTGTGACCAAAGGCACTGTCGGGGATGGTTAGCGTTGCTTCGCCCATGATCCGGGTGATCAGCGCATCGAAATCGGCGCGCAGGGACGCTGGATCGGGGGCGATGCCCGCCTTGACCATCTCGGCATCCACCTCGTCGGACTGGAACATCTCGCCCACATAGGGCCAAAGGTAGTCGAGCGCCTCCTGCATGCGGCGGTGGCTTTCCTCGGTGCCATCGCCCAGACCCACAACCGTATCGGCGGAGCGTTCCAGGTGGTAGGCAACTTCCTTGCTGGCCTTGGCGGCAATCGCAGCGACACGCTCGTCGCTGGATGTCATCAGGTGCCCCAGCTGGATCGAGTGCCAGGCATCGAACAGGCACTGGCGCATCAGGGTGCGGCCAAAGTCGCCGTTCGGCACTTCGACCAGAAGCAGATTGCGGAAATCCCAGACATCGCGCAGGAAGGCGAGATCATCTGCCGATTTGCCCATCCCCTGCACTTCGCCTGCAAGGCCAAGCCACATCTGGGTCTGGCCAATGAGGTCCAGCGCGGTATTGGCCAGCGCGATATCTTCCTCCAGAACCGGGGCATGGCCGCACCATTCGCTGACGCGGTGGCCCAGGATCAAGGTGTTGTCGCCCATCCGCAAAAGGAACTGGGCAAGTGCCTCATCACGGGTCATTACATCGCCCCCACTTCTTCGGGGATGTCAAAGAAGGTCGGATGACGGTAGACCTTGGACTCGGAGGGCTCATAAAGCGGGCCCTTGTCGCCGGGGGAGGAGGCCGCGATGTGGTTGGCTTCGACCACCCAGATCGACACGCCTTCGTTGCGGCGGGTGTAGACGTCGCGGGCGTTCTTGATCGCCATCTCCGCGTCCGGCGCATGCAAGGAGCCGACGTGGCGGTGGCTCATGCCGTGCTGGCCGCGGATGAAGATCTCCCAAAGGGGCCATTCGTTTTTCATGGGTCGTTCCTCCTGGCTGAGGGGCCACCCTGCCACGCATCACATTTCGCACGCGGCAGGGGGCGGGTAAGGCTTGGATCTCTTATTCGGCGGCGTGTTTGCGCGCGGCCTTTTTCTGGGCATGGGCCAGCAGACCGTCGCGCACCCATGCACCGTCTTTCCAGGCGTTATTGCGCGCGGCCAGACGGTCGGTGTTGCAGGGGCCGTTGCCCTTGATCACGTCGAAGAATTCCGACCAGTCGGGATCGGTATAGTCATAGTGGCCGCGCTCTTCGTTCCACTTGATGCCGGGATCGGGCAGCTCAAGGCCGAGGAATTCGATCTGCGGCACGGTCTGATCGACAAACTTCTGACGTAGCTCGTCATTGGTGTTCATCTTGATCTTCCAGGCCATCGACTGTTCGGAGTGGACCGAGTCCTTATCGGATGGGCCGAACATCATCAGCGACGGGAACCACAGGCGGTTGAGTGCGTCCTGCGCCATCTTTTTCTGCTCGGGCGTGCCTTCGGCCATCTTGCGGATGGCGTCATAGCCCTGGCGCTGGTGAAAGCTTTCTTCCTTGCAGACGCGGATCATGGCGCGGGAATACGGACCGAACGAGGTCCGCTGCAGCGGCACCTGGTTCATGATCGCAGCGCCATCCACCAGCCAGCCCACCGCACCGATATCGGCCCAGTTCAGCGTCGGGTAGTTGAAGATCGACGAATACTTCATGCGGCCATCGAGCAGCATCTCGGTCAGCTCATCGCGCGAGACGCCCAGGGTTTCCGCCGCGCAATACAGATACAGGCCATGGCCCGCCTCATCCTGCACCTTGGCCAGAAGGATCGCCTTGCGCTCCAGCGTGGGGGCGCGGGTGATCCAGTTGCCCTCGGGCAGCTGACCGACGATTTCGGAATGCGCGTGCTGGCCGATCTGGCGGATCAGCGTCTTGCGGTAGCCCTCGGGCATCCAGTCCTTCGGCTCGATCTTTTCGCCCCGGTCGATGCGCGCCTGAAAGGCGGCCAGTTTCTCGGGGTCGTCCTGCGTTGCCTCGGATTTTACCATCTGAGCATACATGGGTCGTCTCCTCCGTTAAACGCGTTCCAGGATCAGGGCGGTGCCCTGTCCGACACCAACGCACATGGTGCACAGCGCATAGCGCCCGCCGGTGCGTTGCAACTGATAGGCGGCTGTCAGCACAAGCCGAGCGCCAGACATGCCAAGCGGGTGACCGATGGCGATGGCGCCGCCATTGGGGTTCACATGGGGGGCATCATCCGCCACGCCAAGGGCGCGCAGGGTGGCAAGCCCCTGAGAGGCAAAGGCCTCGTTCAGCTCGATCACATCCATCTGGTCGATGGTCAGGCCGGTGCGGGCCAGAAGTTTTTGCGTCGCGGGCACCGGGCCGATGCCCATCACGCGGGGTTCGACCCCGGCGGCGGCCATGCCGACGATGCGCGCCATGGGTTTGAGGCCGTTCTTCGCGGCGGCGGCCTCATTTGCCATCAGGATGGCGGCGGCGCCGTCGTTGACGCCGCTCGCATTGCCAGCTGTCACGGTCTTGTCGGGGCCATTGACGCCTTTCAGTTTCGCCAGCTTTTCCGCATCGGTGCCGGGGCGGGGGTGTTCGTCAGTGTCCACGACCAGCGGATCGCCCTTGCGCTGGGGAATGGTGACCGGGGTGATCTCCTCGGCAAAGACGCCTGCTTCGTGCGCGGCGGCCCAGCGGGCCTGGCTGCGGGCGGCAAAGGCGTCCTGATCCTCGCGAGAGATATCATAGTCTTCGGCCACGTTATCGGCAGTCTGCGGCATGGAATCGGTGCCGTACATCTCGTGCATCTTTTTGTTCACGAAGCGCCAGCCGATGGTGGTGTCGTAAACCGCATTGGCGCGGGTGAAGGCACTGGTCGCCTTGGGCATCACGAAGGGCGCGCGGCTCATGCTTTCAACGCCGCCTGCAATGGCCATGTCATAATCGCCCGAACGGATGCCGCGCGAGGCCATGCCCACCGCATCCATGCCCGAGGCACACAGGCGGTTGATGGTGGTGCCGGGCACATCCACCGGCAGACCCGCCAAGAGGGACGCCATGCGCGCCACGTTGCGGTTGCTTTCACCAGCCTGGTTGGCGTCACCAAAGATCACGTCATCAATGCTGGCCCAATCCACGTCGGGGTTGCGCGCAACCAGCGCGGCAATGGGCGCTGCCGCCAGATCGTCAGTGCGGACCTGAGAAAGGGCACCGCCGTAGCGGCCAATTGGGGTCCGGGTGGCATCGCAGATGAATGCATCCATGGGGTTCGCGTCTCCTGAGGGGTCAAAAATTAGCCGACCGTGTAGTCGGTGTACATTAAAGCATCGATTCGCGGCAAGTAAAATGTAACGCGATATTTGAGATTTGATGAATCCTGTAACGTATCTTTCTGCGGAGTGACCTCACGTCCTTCCCGTTGGTCTTTGGATTTCTGTTGCGGTGGAGACCAGACTTCAGGCAGTCTCAAACAGAACGATCGGTCTGTTGTTGGGTGGAGGACCCCGCGAGAGGCACTGAATCGAGGGAGGAGAAATGGTGAAGACCCTGCGCATCGGAGGGGCCAGTGGCTTCTGGGGGGATGCTGTCTCCGCCACGCCGCAGCTCTTGGCGGCGGGCGGGCTGGACTTTATCGTCTATGACTACCTGGCCGAGATCACCATGGCGATCCTGGCCCGTGCTCGTGCCAAGGACCCTTCCGCTGGCTACGCCAGTGATTTCGTGACTGGCGCCATGGCGCCCAATCTGGCCGAGATCGCCGCGCAGGGTGTGCGGATCATCTCCAACGCGGGCGGGGTTAATCCCGGCGCCGGCGCTGCCGCCCTGCGGGAAGAGATCGCGCGGCAAGGGTTGTCGTTGAAGGTCGCGGTGATCGAAGGCGACGATTTGTCGGGGCAGGTAGAAGAGATCGCCGCAAATGCTCCGGTGGAGATGTTTTCGGGCGCGCTCTTTCCGCCCAAGGACAAGATCGCCAGCATTAACGCCTATCTGGGCGCTTTTCCCATCGCTGCCGCGCTGGACCGGGGCGCGGATATCGTCATCACCGGGCGCTGCGTCGACAGCGCGGTCACCCTTGGCGCCTGCATCCATCAATTCGGCTGGACGCCGGAGGATCTGGATCAGCTCGCGGGCGGTTCACTGGCGGGGCATATCCTGGAGTGCGGCCCGCAGGCCACGGGCGGGAATTTCACCGACTGGCGCGATGTGGTGGAGGGGCTGGAGGAGATCGGTTACCCCATTGCCGAGGTGAATCCCGATGGCAGTTTTGATGTGATCAAGCCAGACGGTACTGGTGGCCTGGTCTCGCGCGGCACGGTGGGGGAGCAGATGCTCTACGAGATCGGCGATCCGCAGGCCTATGCGTTGCCGGATGTGATCTGCGATTTCTCGGATGTGACCCTCACGGAGATTGGCCCCGACCGGGTTCATGTGACGGGCGCTCGCGGCCTTGGCGTGCCGGGGGACTACAAGACCTGCCTCACCCATGCCGATGGCTATCGCGCCGGGCATATCTTCACCTTTTATGGCCTCGAGGCTGAGGAAAAGGCCCGCGCCTTTGCCGATGCGGCTTTGGCACGCACGCGGGCACAGCTCAAAGCCATGAATGCGCCGGATTTCACCGATGTCAGCGTCGAGTTGATCGGCGCCGAAAGCCAGTTCGGTGAGATGCGCCAAAGCCCACCTGCGCGGGAGGTCGCCGCCAAGATTGCCGTGCGCCATGTGGATGCGCGTGCCGTGGGGTTGTTCCTGAAGGAGGCAACCGGCCTTGGCCTTGCCACCCCGCCGGGGCTTTCGGGCTTTGCCGGGACCCGGCCAAGGCCCAGCCCGGTGTTGGCGCTGTTTTCCTACCTCACCCCCAAGGATCAGGTGAGGGTCAGGCTGCGCGATGAGGTTGGAGAGACCCAAATCCCTGCGGCTGCGGCGGTTGAGCCGACGCCTCCCCAGCGCCCCGCGCTGCCAGCCCTGCCGACTGCGCAAAGGCCTGTAGAGGTGCCACTTGTACGCCTTGCCTATGGGCGCAGCGGCGACAAAGGCGACATTGCCAATATCGGCATCCTCGCCCGCTACCCCGACTTCATGCCTTGGATCTGGGCCGCTCTGACCGAGGACCACCTGTCCCGAGTCTTTGGTCATTTTGCGCAAGGGCGGATCGAGCGGTTTTACCTGCCGGGGAGTGCCTCGATGAACATTCTGCTGCATGGCGCCTTGGGCGGGGGCGGCACCTCCTCTCTGCGCAATGACCCGCAGGCCAAGGGATATGCGCAGCTGTTGCTCGCTGCCCCGGTTCCGGTGGATGCGGACCTTCTGGAGGGCAATGAGAGCAATGCATAAGACAGACGGAGCTGCGACATGACAGTCTTTCAAAGCCGGATCAGCCCGGCCAGCGATGCCTTTCAGCAGAACCGCGCCGATATGCTGGCGCTGGTGGAGCGGATGCGCAGCCTTGAGGCCCGCGCGGCGGAAAAGTCAGAACAGCGCCGCCCGGTCTTTGACAAACGTGGCCAGCTTTCCCCGCGTGAGCGGATTTCGGCGCTCTTGGATCCGGGTATGCCCTTTGTCGAGCTGTTCAACATGGCCTCCTATCTGGTGGATGACCCGGACCCGGAGACCTCTATTCCCGGTGCCTCGATCATCACCGGGATCGGCTATGTCTCGGGGGTGCGCGCGATGGTCTTTGCCGATGATGCGGGGATCAACGCGGGCGCAATGACCGGAAAATCCGTGGACAAGGCGCTGGGCGCGCTGGAGATCGCGCACCGCCAAAAGCTTCCCTTCATTCATCTGGTCGAAAGCGCCGGCGCCGATCTGATGCGCTACACGGTAGAGCTGTGGGCCCACGGCGGCGGCATGTTCGCAGGGCTCGCAAGGCTCTCGGCGGCAGGCATACCGGTGATCACGGTGCTGCATGGCGCCTCGACCGCTGGCGGGGCCTATCAGCCGGGGCTGTCGGACTATGTGATCGGGGTCAAGGGCAACGGCATGGCGATGCTGGCAGGCGCGGCCTTGGTGCAGGCCGCCACCGGAGAGGTCGCCAAGGATGCCGATCTTGGCGGCGCCGAGATGCATGCCGAGGTGACGGGACTGGTGGAATACCTGGCCGAGGATGACGCCCACGGGATCGAGATTGCCCGCGAGGTGGTCGCGGGGCTGGGTTGGGCCTCAGGCGCTGTGCAAGTTCCTGACTATGACGCGCCACAATACGCCCCCGAAGACCTCGCAGGCGTGGTGCCGGTGGATTACCGCAAACCTTATGATATGCGCGAGGTTGCGGCGCGGATCGTGGATGGATCGAACCTCTTGGAGTTCAAGCCGGGCTACGGGCCTGCAACGCTTTGTCTGCAGGCGCGGATAATGGGGCAGCCGGTGGGGATCCTCGCCAACAATGGCCCGATTGACCCGGATGGGGCCACCAAGGCCACCCATTTCCTGCAGGCGATGGATCAGGCGGGCACGCCGGTCGTCTTTCTGAACAACACCACCGGTTACATGGTCGGTACCGAATATGAGCGCGGCGGCATGATCAAGCATGGCTCCAAGATGATTCAGGCGGTGACCAACCTGCGCGTGCCCAAGATCTCGCTCTATGTAGGGGCCTCGTTTGGCGCTGGGAACTATGGCATGTGCGGTCATGCCTTTGGCGCGGATTTCCTGTTCACCTGGCCCAATGCCATGACCGGTGTCATGGGCGGAGAGCAGGCGGCGCTGACGATGGAGCAGGTCGCCCGCCGCACCGCCGAACGAAAGGGCTTCCCGGTGGATGAGGAGCGCCTTGCCGTTCAGCGGGCCAAGATCACCGCGCATTTCGACCGCCAGTCGGACGCGTTTTACACCTCGGGCCATATGCTTGACATGGGGATGATCGACCCGCGCGACACGCGCCGGGTGATTGGATTTTGCCTTGCCACCTGCAGAGAGGCCCGCAGCCGCGATCTGCGGCCCAACGCCTTTGGCGTGGCGCGGGCATAAAGGGGGAGACGGACATGACACAGATCACCTCACTCCTTGTGGCGAACCGGGGCGAGATCGCCCTGCGCATCATGAAAACCGCCCGCGCCATGGGCATCACCTGCATCGGTGTCCACACCGAGGCGGACGCGGGCAGCCCGCATGTGGCTTTTGCCGACCGCAGCATCTGCATTGGCGCAGGGCCTGTGGGCGACAGCTACCTGTCGGCAGAAAAGCTGATCGCGGCGGCAAGGGAGGCAGGCGCGGAGGCTGTGCATCCGGGCTATGGGTTCCTGTCGGAAAGCGCCGATTTCGCCCGCGCCTGTACCGCGGCTGGCCTGATCTTCATCGGGCCCAGCGCCGAGGCGATTGCCCTGATGGGCAACAAGGCTGCCGCCAAGCGCCGCATGATCGCGGCAGGCGTGCCTTGCGTGCCGGGCTATGAGGGCGAAGACCAGTCGGCGGATGTATTGGGGCTCGAGGCTGCGCGCATCGGCTATCCGGTGATGATAAAGGCCGCGGCGGGCGGCGGCGGGCGGGGCATGCGTCTTGTCGAGGCGCCAGAGGATGTCGCGGGCGCGCTGGGCCTTGCGCAAAGCGAGGCGCTTTCGGCCTTTGGGTCGGACGAGGTGATCCTGGAGAAGGCCGTGATCCGCCCGCGCCACGTGGAAATCCAGGTCTTTGCCGATACCGATGGCAACACCATCCACTTAGGGGAGCGGGACTGTTCGGTGCAGCGCCGCCACCAGAAGGTGGTGGAAGAGGCGCCAAGCCCTGCAGTTGATGAGGATCTGCGCGCGCGGATGGGCGCCGCCGCCGTGGAGGCCGCCCGGGCCATTGGCTATATCGGGGCTGGCACGGTGGAGTTTCTGCTGGATGACAGCGGCGCCTTTTACTTCCTTGAGATGAATACCCGTCTGCAGGTGGAACATCCGGTGACGGAATTGGTCACGGGCCTCGATCTGGTGGCGCTGCAGATCCGTGTGGCCCAACGTCAGCCGCTAGGGATCACGCAAGAGGATGTGACCCTGACTGGCCATGCCATCGAGGTGCGTCTTTATGCGGAGGATCCCGCGCAGGACTTTCTGCCACAGGCCGGGCGTATTGTCCAATGGCAGGCGCCGGTGGGCGCGGGCATTCGCGTTGATGCAGGGATTGTCAGCGGGCAGGAGGTCTCTCCTTACTACGATCCGATGCTGGCCAAGCTGATTGCCCATGGTGCCAGCCGGGCAGAGGCGCTGGAGCGGTTGAGCGAAGGGCTTCGGGATCTTGCTCTGTTTGGCGTGGCCAGCAATCGCGATTTCCTGTTGCAGGTGTTGAACCATCCTGAGTTTGCCGCCGGGCAGGCCACCACCGGGTTCATTGCCGATCACCTGCCAGCGGATCTGACGCAACCGCTTTCTACGGCCGAGATCGCCCTTGCCGCAGCGCTGATCTACCGCGCCGATCAGGCCGCAGCGGCCAAGACCAGCGGCGTCGCGGCCGAACTGTTGGGCTGGTCGGGGCAAGGGGTTTTGCAGTCTCGATTGAAGGTTGCTGCCGGGGAGGCGGTTCATGACCTGCGGCTGAGCGAGGCAGACGGTGTCCTGACCGTCACCTCTGTGGAGTGGTCACATCAGGTAACGGGGCAGGGACAGGACCTGCGCCTTGACGGCACCCGCGCCGACCTGCGGCATGTCCATACGGAGGGTGATCGGCTCTTCGTGGCGACGGGTACGCGCCTGTTTGATGTCTCTCGCCTGCGGGCTGGCGCCTCTGCCGTATCAAACGAGGCCAGCGGTCAGATCACCGCCCCCATGCACGGTGCCTTGCTAGAGGTCTGCGTTGCAGTGGGCGACCGGGTCGAGCCGGGCGCGCGGCTGGCGGTGCTGGAGGCCATGAAGATGCAGCATGAAATCCTTGCGGGCGCTGCCGGAGTGGTCGCGGAGGTGCCCGTGGATGCTGGCGCTCAGGTCAAGGCGGGCGACCTTCTGGTGGCCATTGATGTGGACGGAGAGGCGACATGAACTCGGATCTGTGCAGGCGGCTTGGCATCGAATTTCCGCTTTTTGCCTTTTCACACTGCCGCGACGTTGTAGCCGCCGTGACCAACGCGGGCGGCTTGGGCGTCTTTGGCGCTGCGATGATGAGCCCCGAGCAGCTTGAAGAGGAACTCTCCTGGATCGACGATCACGTGGATGGTCGCCCCTATGGCGTCGATCTGATCGTGCCCAACAAATTTGAAGCCAAGGGGCAGGATATCCCGGCCGAGCAGATCCTCGCCATGGTGCCGGAGGGGCACAAAGAGTTTGCCGCTTCGGTGCTCCGGGATAAGGGGCTGGATCCCGGCGATCTGGACGCTCGGCGGCAGAATCTTCTGGTCTTTCGCGACAATATTAGCGCGGAAGGGGCGCGGCGCAGTCTTGAGGTGGCCTTTCGCCATCCCATCGCGCTCATTGCCAATGCGCTGGGTGTGCCGCCCGCCGATATGCTGGAGATGGGCAAGGCACATGGCGTTGCTGTGGCGGCTTTGGTGGGCACCGCGGAACATGCCCGCGCGCAGGTCGCTGCCGGGGTGGATATCATCGTCGCGGCTGGCGGAGAGGCCGGCGGGCACACGGGTGAGGTCGCCACCATGGTGCTTGTGCCCGAGGTGGTGCAGGCGGTCGAGGCAATGGGCGCCTCGGTTCCGGTGCTGGCGGCGGGCGGTATCGCCAATGGGGCGCAGATGGCGGGGGCCATGGCCATGGGCGCAGCGGGGGCCTGGTGCGGCTCGGTCTGGCTGACTACGGCGGAGGCAGAAACAAACCCTGTGGTAAAAGACAAGATGCTGGCGGCCAGTAGCGCCGACACGGTGCGGGCGCGCTCGCGCACCGGCAAGCCTTCGCGCCAACTCATCAGCGGCTGGACCGAGGCCTGGGAGGGGAAAGACGCCCCCAAGCCGCTGCCGATGCCGCTGCAAACCTTGGTGTCTGAGCCGGCACTGGCGCGGATCGATCAGCTCAGTCAGGCGGGCGAGGCGGGCGCAAAGGAGCTTGCCACCTACTGGGTCGGTCAGGGCGTTGGCCTGATGACGCAGACCATGTCGGCAGGCGCGGTTGTGCAGGCCTTCAAGGAGGATTTCCTGCGCGGCTATGAACGCCTTCAGTCCGCTCTTGAGGGATAGTCCCTCGCGTAGTGCAGAACGGTGTTGGGATAGCCGACGCCGTCGATCTCGAACATGGTCTCGCCGACGCTTGCAAACCCCTGCCGGTGATAAAACCCGATGGCAGGGGTGTTTTCTGAATTTGTCGTGAGCCAGGGCAGGCCAAGGCCGTTGGCCTCGCAATGGTCCAGCCCTGCCCGCAGCAGAGCCTCCCCAAGGCCGCGTCCGTGGTGGCGCGGCTGCACGTAGAGGGTGGAGATCTCGGCCATCAGCCCGCCCACCGGAGAGGTGCGATTTTCCGTAATACGGATGTAGCCATCGATCCCGACCCGGTTCTGCGAAACGATCAGGGTCTCTTCCGGATCGTTCAGCAGGTCTCGGAAATGGGCCGGAGTGAAGGTGTCGAGCACGAAGCTCGCAAAGGTCTCATTCACCCCTTCGCGCAGGTAGGTGCAGGTCCAGACCTCGATTGAAAGGGCCGCCAAGGCCGCACAGTCCGTTTGTGCTGCGGGGCGAAGCTGAGGCGTGGCGCGGGGTTTGGGCATGGCGAGGGTTTTCTTTCGATGCTTGCGGGCGGAGCTGTTAGATCATGAGGGCACCGAAAGGGAAAGGGAACATCCCTGCATTGGTTCACACTGGATCCCAAATGGGTTCGAGACTGTGTGTTTGGGGCTTGTGTTGGGAGTATCGGGCGATAGGGTGCCGCTGAAACACAAAGGGAAGCGCTCCCAACTGTCTCGGTCCATTTTCAAATGGACCGAGACAGTTGGGCCGGGCGCCGCGCATCGCGCGGCGCGGCACCGTGCAGCGCACGGTGCCATGCCCAAGGCCGCCAAGGGCCACCCGGCCTTGGCCGGTGGTCCTGCGGGCGCGGGAGCCGCCCCCCCCCCTCACGAGGAGAATTGACATGCGCATCTTCTATGGCCTCGCAGCCGTGATCGGGACGGCGGTGCCCTGGCTTTTCTTTGGCAGCTTTTTTGCCGCAAACGGGCTCGATATTCCGGCCTTTCTGGCGGGGCTCTTTGCGAACGGAGCGGCAGGCGGGTTTTCTGTTGATGTCCTGCTGTCCATCCTCGTGTTCTGGGTCTGGAGCTGGCGTGATGCGCAAGAGTTGCGTCTCAGGCATTGGTGGCTGGTCCTTCCGGCGGGCTTCACAGTTGGCCTGTCCCTGGCCTTGCCGCTCTATCTCTGGATGCGCGAGGGACGGCGGGATTGACCCTGCGTCGGCCACCATGGCATCACGCCAGGCGGCGTTGCCTCTGGTCCGGTCGCCGCCTATTCTGCGCCGAACGCCAATAGTGGCATCAAAGTGGAACAGGCATGGCCGGGCAAAGCGATCAGCTCCTGAATGCGATCCTAAATGACATCGATGCCGGGCGCCTCAATCCCGGTGACGTGCTGGACGAGGCGGGCCTTGTCCGCCGTCACAATGTCTCGCGCACGCCGGTGCGGGAGGTGCTGATCCAACTGGAAACCGCCGGCCTCATCCGCCGCTTGCCGCGCAAGGGGGCGGTTCTGTTCAAGCCGACGCTGGAAGAATTCCTTGCCATCCTCGAAGTCCATGCCAAGCTGGAAGGGCAGGCTGCGGGCCTTGCCGCGCGGCGCATGACACCGGCGCAAGCCGAGGAGTTGGAGCGGATCGTGGCCGCCTGCGAGGCCCATGCGAGCCAAAAGGGCGACGGCGATCCCGATGGCTATTACCAGCTGAACCTGCGCTTTCACGAGGCCATCGCGCTGGGCTCCGGCAATCCCTTCCTGGTCGAGATGATCAAAACCAACGCCCGCAAGCTGATGGCCTATTACCGCGCCCGCTATCGCTATCCCGGCTCCATTGCCGCCTCGGCCCGCGATCACCGCAGGCTGGCGGGGCTGATCCTGGCCCATGACAGCGCAGCGGCCGAGGCCGAGATGGCCGCCCATGTGCAGTTCGATCAGGTGACGGTGATGGATCTTCTGGCGGCCTTGGGCTGAGCCTATAGTTTTTTGCGTTTTGTCTGAAGCATCTGGTATCGCAGGCCGCATTCGAGCCGAAGGCGAGAGGCAGAGTCCTGCGATTCCAATCCAACGCAAAGTGCTTCAGCGGGTGCCCTGTTCAAAGAACCGCGCCAGAGCTTCGGCAAACCGGGCCTGATCCGAGCGATCCGCAAGGCTTTCGAGTGCCTGCGCAAACACCTCTTCTGGCAGCATCCCCTGCATCTCTTTGGTCAGCGCGGAGATGAATTCATGGCTCATCTCGGGGTGATGCTGGGTGGTCCAGATGTGCTGCCCGACCGTGAAGCCCGCGATCATGCCGTTGCTGGTTGCGGTTTGTACGGCGCCGTCCGGCAGGGCACTGACGCATTCTTTGTGCGAGCCATAAAGACCAAGCGGATCGGGCAGCTCGCGGGTCCAGGGCGGCGTCTTCTGCAAGGTGTTGAGCGTCAGCCCCTGCACCCAGCCACAAGGGTTGCTGCCAAGCGCGCCGCCAAGAGCCAGCGCAATGGCCTGATGACCGAAACAGGCGCCAAACAGCGGCTGCTTGCGGGCGTGCATGTCCCGGATAAGGTCCATCAGCGGCGCGATCCAGGGGCGATCATCGCCGACCGAGGCCGGGCTGCCGGTGATCATCGCACCGTCAAAGGCGGCAATATCCTCCGGGAAGACCCCATCCTTCGCCGAAAAGACCGAGACCTGCCAGCCGGGGCGGGCCATGTGGATGAGATCCGCGAACTTCTCTCCGTCCTTTGGATGACGCGCGGCAAAGTCGCTCTCGTCCGTGTTGGTCATCAGAATGGCCAAATGCATGATTTGCCTCGCAAGATTTTCATTTACATATTTATGAGGCTCAATAATATACACAAAGCAACCATTCGGGAAGCCCCTCATGACGATCTGGACACCGCAGGACGACGGCTTTGCCGATCTCAGCAGCCACGACACATTCGCAACCGGCGCGCCGCACAACACATTTGCAAGGCTGCGCCGCGACGACCCCTTGCATTGGACCGAATACGCAGGTGGCGAAAACTACTGGTCGGTCACCCGCTATGAGGACATCACCGCGATGAACAAGAACACCGAGGTGTTCTCATCCGCCCGCGGCATCCGCATGGAGGATCAATCCTACGAGGAATATCTGGCCCGCCGCACCTTTCAGGAAACCGACCCGCCGGAGCACTCCAAGGTGCGCATGAAACTGCTCAAGGCGTTTTCCAAAACCACCATGGCCCAGTATGAGGAAGATATCCGGTCCCTGTGCGCCGAGATCCTGGATCAGGCGCTGGCCAAGGGCACCTTTGACGCCACCAAGGAGATCGCCCGGCAATTGCCCATGCGCATGCTGGGCCGCGTGGTGGGTCTGCCAGAGGAGGACCTGCCCTGGCTGGTGGAAAAGGGCGATGCGCTGATTGCCAATACCGACCCGGATTTCACCACCCATGTCCTCGACAAGATGGACACGGATGAGTTCCGCATGATGCCCTTCAACTCTCCGGCGGGGGCCGAGCTTTATGTCTATGCCAAGGAGCTGATGGAGGCGAAGGCGAAGAAGGGCGACACCTCGGGGGTGCTGAACCTGATCCTGGAGCCGGCCAAGGATGGCTCGACCATCACCGAGACGGAATTCCGCAATTTTTTCTGCCTGCTGGTGGCGGCGGGCAATGACACCACGCGCTATTCGATCGCGGCCGGTATTCAGGCCCTGTGTCACCAGCCCGAACTGCTCGCACAGATGCAGGCAGGCGGGGAGGTTTGGGAGACGGCCGCGGATGAAATCATCCGCTGGGCGACGCCTGCGCTTTACTTCCGCCGCACCGCGACGCGGGATGTTGAGATGCACGGCAAGACCATCCGTGCTGGCGACAAGGTGCTCTACTGGTTCATCTCGGCCAACCGGGACGAGAGCTATTTTGACGATCCCTTCCGCGTCAACCTGATGCGCAGCCCCAACCGGCATGTCTCTTTCGGGCAGTTTGGCCCGCATGTTTGCCTTGGCATGTGGCTTGCCCGGCTGGAGGTCACCGTGCTGTTTCAGGAACTGGCCAAGCGGATTTCGCATATCGAGGCGGCGGGGCCGCATAAATTTCTGCGCTCGAACTTTGTCGGCGGCATCAAGGAATTGCCGGTACGGGTCGAGGCGGCATAGGCTGAACTGACATTTCTGGTTCGGGCGCAGCCCGGACAGCGCCTGACCTCCCCCACGGGAGGGCGCTTACGCACCCACCCGAGGTCGGTCGCTGTCCTCCTGTTGGTGCTCGGAAGGATGGGGGCAAGCGGCACATGAAAGATGTCGCGTTACCACAAAGAGATCCGTCCAACAGGAAAGGACTGCACATGAAGACCCGCCTGCGCGCGATGTTCTGCGATCACCTCAGCATTATGCGGGGGAAATACCTCCCCAATTCCAAGATCGGGGACGATGCCACGCGGTTCTGCCGCTCGGTCTTTGGCACCCACTATGACAAGGATCTGCTGGATGCGCCTGGATCCATGGTCAAGCAAGGCCTGCCGGATATGGAGCTGAAATGGCTCCACGATGATATCCGCGACAGCTGGCATGCCTCCACCAAGGTGGTGCTGGGTGATCTGTACGATGACGAGGGGCAGCCGCTGTCCCTGTGCCCGCGCGGGGCACTGAAACGGGCGGTGGCGGCCTGGTCCGCCAAGGGATTGCAGCCAAAGGTCGGGATCGAACTGGAAGCCTTTGCCTTGCAAGCCGATGAGAACGGACGCCTGATGCCCTACGATGCGCCGGGCGGGGTGGTCTATGGCACGGGTCCCTTTGCCGATCCCTTGCGGTTCAATGACCGGATCTGGGCAATGGCGGATGAGATGGGCTTTAGCCTGGATATGATCACCGCCGAATTCGACAGCCCGCAGTTTGAATACACGCTGACCTTTGATGACGCGGTGAAGGCGGTGGACGATATCGTGCTGTTCCGCCTGATGGCGCGGGAGATCGCGCTGGAATATGGCATCGTATTGACCTTCATGCCTAAACCCATCGCCGAGGCGGGTGGATCGGGCATGCATATCAACTATTCCTTTGTGGATGAGGCGGGCGGTAATGCGCTCTCCTCCGGTCCGCGCGGCGGACCCGAACACATGAACGATCTGGCGCGCGGCTGCCTTGCCGGGGTGCTGCATCACCACAAGGGGCTGGCCGGGCTGATCGCGCCCACCGCCAATAGCTACATGCGCCTGCAGCCGGGGAGCCTGTCGGGCTATTGGCAGAACTGGGGCGGTGATCATCGAAACGTCACCACGCGGATCAGTTCCGAGGGCGGCGCCAAGGCGCGGCTGGAGCACCGGATGGCCGACGCTTCGGCCAACCCCTACACGGCGGTGGCGGCGGTTCTGCAGGCGTCGTTGCTGGGCGTGGAGAAAGGCTACACCCTGCCGCCGATGGAAACCGGCGATGGGTTTGACCGCACCGATGCGCGTGAGGGAACTGCGATCGATCTCAAAGGCGCGGTGGCGGATCTTGAGCGCGATACCGTGCTGTCTGAGGCTGTCGGGTCAGAGCTGGTTGCCAATCACGTCTTCATGAAGCGCAAGGAAGTGCGCAAGACCCGCGATCTGGAAGGCGACGCGATGCGCGATTTCTACGTGCATTTTGTCTAAGCCGCAGATCCTCGGTTGCAGAAGGAGAGCAAGGCATGAAAGTAACCTGGAAACTCCCCGACGGGAGCGAAATCACCGGCACGGCTGAGGCTGGTCAGTCCTTGATGGAGGCAGCCCTGGCCCACGATGTACCTGGTGTGATCGGGGAATGCGGCGGCACGCTGAGCTGCGCCACCTGTCATGTGCATGTAGCACCTAGCTGGGTGGAGGCCTGCGGCGGGCCGGGCGATTTCGAGGATGCCATGCTCGATATGGCCGATACCCGCAGTGAGGCTTCGCGGCTCAGTTGTCAGATCGAGGCAACCGATGCGCTTGACGGTTTGGTGCTCATCGTTCCGGAGGTCTGAGGGGGTATCCGGTCAAGCTCAGGGGTCTTCAGGGCGCGCGAGTTCCGCAGGGTAAGAGCCTTGGCCAAAGGCCTTACCGCCTGATCCCGGCATTGCCATAGGGCGGTAGCCGCTTTTCTTGCCATATCGCGATGCCGCGCCGCGTCAGCGGCGCCGCCGAAAAGCGCGGGCCCGAAGCGCATGCGCTTCGGGCCCGCCATGGTATCTGGTAGCACCTGCAGGGCCAAAGGCCCTGCAGGTGCTCCGGCGTGCCTTTGACAGCCTAGCTGACGGCCGCAAATCCTGCATCCAGAGCCGAGAGGATCACCTGTACATCGGCAGTCTCCAGCACCAGCGGTGGGGAGAGGATGATATTGGGGCCGGACACTCGGACCATAGCACCGTCGCGATAGGCGACGTCCTGCACCATGCCGATGGTCTTTTTGTCGATTGGGGTCTTGCTGACGTGATCGCCGACCAGTTCCAGCGCGCACATCAGCCCGTGGCCCCCGCGCACATCTCCAATCAGGCCGTATTTGTCTTTCAGTGCCAATAGGCCCTGATACAGCTCTGTTCCGCGTGCGGCTGCGTTTTCCTGCACGTTGAGGCGTTTGGTCTCCGCGAGGCAGGCCAGCGCCGCCGCGGCCCCAACCGGGTGGCCGGAATAGGTATAGCCGTGGCCGATGGCGGCCTTTCCTGTCTCATCGCCTTCGAAGACCTCGGCAACCGCATCGGCGATCATCACCGCGCCAAAGGGAAAATAGCCATTGGTGATCGCCTTGGCTGTGCACATGAGGTCCGGTTGCACCCCCCAGTGGCGCGAGCCGCTCCACGACCCAGTGCGTCCAAAGGCGGTGATCACCTCATCCGCAATCAACAGAATCCCG
This sequence comes from Pseudophaeobacter sp., assembly GCA_027019165.1. Classification (GTDB taxonomy): domain Bacteria; phylum Pseudomonadota; class Alphaproteobacteria; order Rhodobacterales; family Rhodobacteraceae; genus Phycobacter. Next base: position 91,324 of record JALUXC010000023.1, on the reverse strand, counting down.
TGTTTGGAGCAGATCTTACGCACGCCCGGCATGAAGCTTTCGTGGGGCGGGATGACGCCACCGGCGCCCAGGATCGGCTCCATGATGAAGGCGGCGATGGTACCAGCACCCTGAAAGGCGATCTCATCCTCCAGCGCCTGCAGGCAGAGCTGCGCCAGACGCTCAGGGTCTGTCTCGTTGAAGGGGTTGCGATAGGTATAGGGCGCCGGGATGTGGTGGCAGCCGGGCAAAAGCGGCTCATACTGGGTGCGGAAATTGGCATTCCCGTTGACCGAGGCGCCGCCCATATGGGTGCCGTGGTAGCCTTTTTTCAGGCTGAGGAACTTGGTGCGCCCCTCTTGCCCGCGGATCTTGTGATACTGGCGCGCCAGCCTCAGGGCGGTTTCCACCGAATCCGAGCCGCCCGAGGTGAAGAAGGCGCGGGAAAGGCCGTCGGGCGCGAAGAAGTCCTTCAGCTCTTCGGCCAGTTGGATCACCTGGTCGTTGGTGGTGCCGCGGAAGGTGGAGTAATAGGGGAGAACCTCGAGCTGCGCCGCGATGGCGTCCTTCACCGGCTGGCAGGAAAACCCGAGGTTCACATTCCACAGCCCCCCGACCGCATCCACGACCTCGTGCCCGTCGACATCGGTGATGCGCACGCCCGATGCGCCGGTCACGATGGTGGGCGGATTGGCAAGGCTGTCGGCGGGATGCGCCATCGGGTGCCACAGGGATTTGGCGTTGTGCTCTTTGAGGAAATTGGAATCTTTCATGGAAACGGCTCCTGACTGCGGGTCCATCCGGTCTTCTTGGGTGGAGAGGCGCGAAATTGTGGTTGCGGGGCGATGTGTTGCGTCATGCGGCGGCCTGTTGCGGGTAGTGGGCCGGGGCGGCACCGCCAATGCGGCGGGTGAGGGTCTGACCTGCACGCAGCAGCGCGGCGGCGATCTCGGCGGCCTGGGCGTCGCTTATGCGGGAGGCGGGCGCGGCAACGGCCAGCGCGCCGATTACCCTAGCGTCTGGGCCAAAGACAGGCACGGCATGGGAGTGGACCTCTGCCTCGAACCCACCGACAGACTGAGCAACGCCGCTTTGGCGGATGGCGTCGAGCAGGGTGCGGATTGCCCCTGGGTCGGTCACGGTATCGGCGGTGTGGCGGGGCAGGGGCGCGGTCAGGATGGTCTCTGAAAACTCGGGCTCCGCAAAGGCCAGCACCGCCAGCCCCGAGGCCGTGCCATGGTAGCTCAGCACCTCGGCATCATCCATCATCACGCGGGTGGCATGGCGCGGGGAATAGGCATGGCTGAGCGAATTGAGCTGGCTGCCCTGCAACAGCGACAGGTGGGTGGTCTCGCCGGTCTCCTCGCTCAGATCCTTCAGCACCCGGCGCGACACCGACAGGATCGGAACAGCGGCTTCGCGCAGGGCCGCAAGGCGCAGAACCTCGGGGCCAAGCCGGTAAGACCGGTCGCCATCGGCCTGTTCGATAAAGCCTGATTCCTGCAATTCTCCCATCAGTCGATAGACAGTCGCCTTGTTCATTCCCGACAGACGCGTGAGGTCACTAAGCCCGATCTCGGGGCGCCCATGCGTGAAATATGCCAATAATGACAAGGCTTTGGAAACTGTTCCCATGAGGTTCGGCGATCCCGTGGCTGCTGAGTGAACAGGCAGCGAAAAAGAAAATCCGCCCCTGTGTTTCAAATGTGTTGACAGATAACCAGGGAGGCTGTCAATCTAAATTCAAACCAATGGTTCAAATAATGAACCGATACTGCCCCAACAGACCCTACTGACAGCAACCGGGAGACTTCGAATGAAACTGACCACCCTGATGAAAGGCGCCGCTGCTGCTGCGGCCCTTGGCCTCAGCGCCGTCGCGGCCCAGGCCGAGTATCCGGAAAAGCCTGTGAACTTTATCGTGCCCTGGCCTCCGGGCGATCTGGAGGATGTGCTGACGCGGATGATCGCCGAGGACTTCCAGGCGGAATACGGCGTTGCGGCAGCGGTGGTGAACAAGCCCGGCGGCGGCGGCGGTCCTTTCCCTGGCGCGATCGAGGTCGCAAATGCGCCCGCTGATGGCTACACGATCGGCTCCTTCGTGATTGGCGTGCCGGTTGTCGGCCACCAGATCGACATCCCGCCGCTGACCCCGGCCAAGTTCGACCCGCTGGGCATCTTCCTGACCTATCCCTTCGTGATCGCCACCTCGGGTGATGCGCCTTACTCCTCGATGGAAGAACTCGCAGCCTACGCCAAGGAGAACGACGTGGCCCTCGGCCATTTCGGTGACGTGCTGACGCCCACACAGGTGACCAAGGCCTTTGCCAAGAACGCAGGCTTCGAGTGGGGCTCTGATGCGGCTTTTGACGCGCTTGATTGCAACACGCTGGCCTCGGGCGATGCGGATGTGATCAACACCACGCTGCAGCTGATCCTGCCTTGTCTGGATGACGTGAAGGTGCTGGTCTCCATCACCGATGAGCGTATCCCGCTGGTGCCCGATGCCCCCGCCATTGGAGAGCTGGACGCAAGCCTCAACATCGCGCTGTGGAACGGTCTCTTCGTGACCAAGGACACGCCGCAGGACGTGCGCGACAAGATCATCGCGGTGGCCGAGAAAACCGTGATGAGCGAGCGTGCGCAGGCGGTCGCCAAGGAGACCGGTGCGCTGGTCTACTGGCAGAGCGCCGATGACAGCGCCGCCCGCGTGGCCGCAGATATCGAGACCATGGACCGTATCGGCTCCATCCTCGAATAACCTCTCCTCCCGTATCGGGGCGCCCTTGGGCGTCCCGGTGCTACTTGTCTGACCTGACAGCAAACACCTCCTCAGAAAAACCGATCCCATGACCACAGAACGCGAACGCCGATTCCCCGGACCCCGGCGCGGACAGCTGATCTTTGCCTTGGCCTTTGTGGCGCTTGCGGCGCTGCTGCTGGTGCTGATTGGCGATCAGACGGCCTGGGTGAAAAAGACCAAATTCTTTGCGCAGCCCCGGTTCTGGCCAGCGGTGGCCCTCGGCGGCATGGTGCTGATGGGCGGCTTGCACCTATATCGGATGCCCTGGCGGCGCGTGACCCGGTTTGACCTGAATGAGACCCGCCGATGGGGACAGGCGTTGGAGTATGTCCTTTGGTTCATGGCCTATGTGCTGCTGGTGCCGATCATCGGCTACCTGCCGGTCACGCTGGTCTTCGTGCCGCTGCTCACCTGGCGCATGGGCTATCGCAGCCCGCGTATGATCTGGATCAGTATCGGTTTTGCCATCGCGGTGGTGCTGGTGTTCAAGGGGCTTCTGTCGGTGCGCATTCCCGGAGCGCTCTTGTATGAATACCTGCCGGGTCCTTTGCGCAGCTTCGCCATTCTCTACCTCTAGGCCTTCAATTCGACGGGACCCCCGATGGACCTTATCCTTTCTGCAATCGAGATCCTGATGCGCTGGGACGTGGCGCTGGCCCTGCTGGCGGGGTCGGTGGGCGGCGTTCTGATCGGAGCCATTCCCGGCGTCGGCCCGGCGGTGGCGATTGCGATCCTTCTGCCCGCGACATTCTCGATGGATCCCATCGTGGGCTTGACCGTGCTTCTGGGGATCTACGGATCTTCCATGTACGGCGGCGCGATCCCTGCGATCCTGATCAACACGCCGGGGACAGCGGTCAATGCGCTCACCACCTATGACGGCTACCCGATGACCGCGCGGGGGGAACCTCGCCGCGCGCTCAGCCTTGCCTATTCCGCCAGCTTCTTTGGCGGGGTCTTCTCGGTCATCTGTCTGATCCTCTTTGCGCCGGTGCTGGCCAAGGTCGCGCCGATGTTCGGCAGCCGCGAGATCTTCTTGGCGGCTCTTTTGGGGCTGTTGCTGGTGGTCGTCGCCCACCGCGGGCAGGCGCTGATCGCGGGGGCGCTGGCCTGTTTCGGGATCTTCCTCAACACCATCGGCATGGAGCCGGTGAAATACACCCAGCGATATACCTTCGGGCAGGATTTTCTGGGCGGCGGCATCAACCTGATCGTGGTGGTTCTGGGCCTCTTTGCGATTTCACAGGCCTTTGTCCTGCTGACCGATGAAGACGAAAAGATCCGCCTTACCCGGCTGCGCGGCGGCATGTTCCAGGGCTTGCGAGAGCTGTCCCGCCACCCTCGCGTGGCATCCGTCTCGGCAGGGTTTGGCGTCTTGATGGGCATGATCCCCGGCGTGGGAGAGTTTACCGCGCAGTTCATGTCCTACACATACGCGCAGAAAACCTCGAAACGACCGCAGGATTTCGGGCGCGGATCGTCGGAAGGGTTGATCGCCGCCGAGACCGCCAACAACGCGGTCCCCGCCGCCGCCATGGTGCCGCTATTGGCGCTGGGTATCCCGGGCGAGGCGCTGACCGCGATGATGCTGAGCGTTTTCTATGTGCACAATGTGGTGCCGGGGCCGGGGCTGTTCCAGAACGACATGGATTTTGTCGTTGCGCTGTATCTCGCGCTCCTGATCCTCAATGTTCTGGTGCTGATCTTCCTGTTGTTCGCGACCCGCAGCCTCATTCAGGTGGTGCGGATCCCCAACCGTTTTCTGGGTGTCTGTATCCTGACGCTCAGCTTTGTGGGGGTCTATTCCTTGCGCAACTCCGCCACCGACTGCGTGATGGCGGCGGGTTTTGGGCTGGTGGGCTATATCCTCAAACGCCTGTCGCTGCCTGCGGTGCCGATCATCCTTGGCATGGTCTTGGGCGGCATTATGGAGGTGAAGCTGCGCGCCGCCATGGCGCGGGTCAAAACCCCCTTTGACTTCATTGACCGCCCCGTGGCGTTCATCCTGTTTTCTATCATCATACTGGTCCTTGCGATGCATCTGTTGCGCGTGCTGCGCGACCGCAAGGAACTGAAGGAGGCCGAATGGCAGACCAAAACCTCATCAATGAGCTTCGGCGGGCTGATGTGGCGCCGCAAAAACTCTTTCTTGAAGGATCGTGGCAAGCAGGTACGGGCACGCCATGCGAAGTTACTTCGCCGATTGACGGATCTGTTCTGACCACCCTTGAAGGGGCGTCAAAGGCGGATGTGGAGCGCGCCGTGGCTTCGGGTCGCGCTGCGTTTGAGGATGGCCGTTGGTCGCGCCTTGCCCCGGCTGCGCGCAAGAAGGTGCTGCACCGGATTGCAGATCGGATCGAGGCCGAGGCGCTGTCGCTTGCCGTTCTGGGCGTGCGCGACAATGGCACCGAGATCGGCATGGCCCTGAAGGCAGAGCCAGGATCGGCGGCGGGCACCTTCCGCTACTATGCCGAGGCGCTGGACAAGATCGCCGGAGAGGTTGCGCCGACCGCCCCCGATGTGCTGGGCCTCGTGCACAGGATGCCGGTGGGCGTCGTTGGCGCCATTGTGCCCTGGAACTTCCCGCTGATGATTGGCGCTTGGAAACTGGCGCCCGCGCTGGCCATGGGCAATTCGGTGGTGCTGAAACCGGCGGAAACCGCGTCGCTTTCCTTGCTGCGACTGGCAGAGATCTGCGCTGAGTGCGGCCTGCCCGACGGGGTGCTGAACGTGGTCACCGGCGCGGGCGCGGAAACCGGCGCGGCGCTGGCGGAATCCATGGGCGTCGATGTGCTGGCCTTTACCGGATCGGGCGGCACCGGGCGCAAGCTCTTGGAGGCTTCGGCGCGCTCCAACCTCAAACGCTGCTATCTGGAGCTGGGCGGGAAGTCTCCCAACATTGTCTTTGCCGACGCCCCCGATCTGCGCCATTCGGCCAAGGTCTCGGCCGCGGGGATCTTTCGCAATTCAGGTCAGGTCTGCGTCGCCGGTTCGCGCTTGTTGGTGGAAGAGAGCATTCATGATGACTTCGTGGCCCTGCTGGTGGAAGAGGCCGAGGCCCTGCGCGTGGGCGATCCCTTGAACCTTGGCAATATGATCGGTGCGGTGAACTCCGAGGATCAGCTCAGCCGGAACCTGTCATTCATGGACATGGCCCGCACCGAGGGGGGCGAAATCGTCACCGGCGGCAATCGCATTCTAGAGGAAACAGGCGGCACCTATATGGCGCCCACCATCGTCACCGGCGTCGCTGAGGGGCACAGTCTGTTCCAGAAAGAGGTCTTTGGCCCGGTCCTGTCGGTGACGCCCTTTAAAACCGAAGAGGAGGCGCTGGCCCTTGCCAATGCCACCGAGTTTGGCCTCGCCTCGGGCGTCTGGACCCAGAACCTCAGCCGCGCGCATCGCATGGTGGCGGGCATCCGAGCGGGCGTTGTCCATGTGAACACCTATGGCGGCGCCGACAATACCGTCCCCCTTGGCGGGGTCGGCCAGTCCGGCAACGGCCATGACAAATCGCTGCATGCGCTCGACAAATACGTCGACCTCAAAACCGCCTGGATCCAGCTATGACACCTGAAACCGAAGATCTGATTGCACGTCGCCGCCGCCTGCTGGGCCCGAATGTCAGCACCTTTTACGAAGAGCCGGTGCATCTGGTGCGCGGGCAGGGCACTTGGGTCTGGGATGCCGAAGGGCGCAAATATCTCGACTGCTATAACAACGTGCCCCATGTGGGCCATTGCCATCCGCGCGTCGTAGAGGCGATCACCCGGCAGGCCTCGACGCTCAACACCCACACGCGCTATCTGCATGAAGGTATCCTCGACTATGTGGAGGCACTGACCGATACCTTTGACGATCCCCTGAGTAGTGCGATCATGACCTGCACGGGGTCAGAGGCAAATGACATTGCCCTGCGCATGGCGCAGGCGGTGACCGGCAATATGGGGGTGATTGCCACCGATCACACCTACCACGGCAACACCATGGCGGTCTCGCAGCTGTCGCGCACCAATCCGCCGCCGGGAGGCTATTGGGATCACATGGCCTTTGTGCCCGCCCCGGACAGCTACAGGCCTTTGGGCGGCACTGGCGGCATGGCCCATGCCGAGGCCTTTGCCGAGGAGGTCCAGAAACAGATTGATGCTCTGGCCGAACGCGGCCACGGGTTGTCCTGCCTGATCATCTGCCCCTATTTCGCCAATGAAGGTTTTCCGACGCTGGAGCCGGGCTGGCTTGCCCCCGCGATAGAGCGGGTGCGTAAGGCGGGCGGGATTGTCATCGCCGATGAGGTGCAGCCGGGCTTTGGCCGTGTGGGCACCCATTTCTGGGGGCATCAAAAGGCGGGGCTCCAGCCGGATGTCGTGACCCTGGGCAAACCGATGGCCAATGGGCACCCCGTCGGGGGTGTGGTCACGCGGGATGAGATCATGACCGCCTTTCGCTCCCGTTTTCGGTACTTCAACACCTTTGGCGGCAACCCGGTTTCAGCCGCCGCAGCGCTGGCGACCTTGCAGGTGGTGCAGGACGAAGGGCTGATGGAAAACGCGCGCGAGGTCGGCGATCATGCCCGCGAAGGGCTGCGCAAATTGGCAAACCGTCACGAGGCCATAGGTGATGTGCGCGGATCGGGCCTGTTCTTTGGCGCCGAACTGGTGCTCGACAAGGCGACGAAAACCCCTGCCACTGCCTATGCCAAACGCGTGGCCAACGGAATGCGCCAGAAAGGCGTGCTGATGAACTTCCTCGGCATCCACTACAACACGCTGAAGATCCGCCCACCCTTGCCCTTTTCACGCGCAGAGGCCGACCTGATGCTGGAGACTCTGGATCAGGTGCTGGCGGAAACGCCGCTTGAGCCATGAGCGAACTGGCGCGTACAGAGGACCAGCTTGTCGAGGCTGCCCAGCGGCATTGGGGGCTGGAGGGGGGCGATGCCCGGCTGGTGGCACAGCGGGAAAACTCCGTCTGGCGGCTGACCCATCCGCGCGGCTCCTTTGCCCTGCGCCTGCACCGCCCCGGTTACCGCGCACTGGCAGAGCTGTGCTCTGAGCTGGACTGGATGGCCTGTCTGGATCAGGGTGGCCTGCCGGTGCCCGCGCCCCTGCCTGCGCCCGATGGAACCTTTGTGGCGGAACTCGCGCCGGGGCGGTTTGCCAGCGTTCTGACATGGCTTGACGGGCAGCCGGTGGGCCACCTTGGCCATCTGGCCGAGGGGCTGGATCCGGCGGAGTTGAGCCATGCGGTTGGCCGGCAGATGGCAAAAATGCACGACCTGAGCGATGCCTGGGTGCCTCCACCGGGGTTCTCACGCCCAGATTGGGGCCGGGACGGGCTGGTGGGGGAGGCTCCCTTATGGGGGCCGTTCTGGACCCACCCGGATCTGAACGACAAGCAGCAGACAATGCTGCAAGAGCTGCGCAGCAAAGCTGATGAACTGCTTGCCGAGATGGAAGGCACCGCCGATCAGGGGCTGATCCATGCTGATATTCTGGGTGAGAACGTGATGCACCTGCCCTCGGGCGTGCTGGCCTTTATCGATTTTGACGATTGCGCCCATGGCTATCGCACCTTTGAGCTGGCGACCTGGCTGTTGAAATTCACCGATCGCCCTTACGCCGCCGACATGCGCAGCGCCCTGCTGGAGGGCTATGCTGCACGCCGTGAGGTCTCTGGGGATGAGCTGGATTTCTTTCTGCTGCTGCGGGCGCTCACCTATGTGGGCTGGATTATCCCCCGCATGACAGAGCCGGGCGGGGCGGATAGGTCGCGCCGGATGCTGGATCAGGCGCTGCGGCGGGCAAAGAACTTCTTGGAAAGGACAAGTCGATGAGCGACGCGACAAAAACCATTCTGATTGCAGGCACCTATGACACCAAGGATGCCGAACTGACCTATCTTGCGGATGTGATCCGGGGGCAGGGCGGCGGTGTTCTGACCATGGATGTGAGCGTTCTGGGCGATCCGAGCCAGCCAACGGATGTCAGCAAGCATCAGGTGGCCGAGGCGGGCGGCAGCTCCATTCAGGCGGCCATCGACAGCGGCGATGAGAACACGGCGATGCAGATCATGGCGCGAGGGTCTGCCGCCAAGGCGCTGGAGCTGTACCGTGCGGGCGCCATCGACGGGGTGATCGTGCTGGGCGGCACCATGGGCACCGATCTGGCGCTCGATCTTTGTGCGGCCTTGCCGGTTGGGGTGCCCAAATACATCGTCTCGACCGTGTCCTTCTCCCCTATGATGCCGCCCGAGCGGATCCCGGCAGATGTGCAGATGATCCTCTGGGCCGGGGGGCTTTATGGGCTGAACTCGATCTGTCAGGCCTCGCTCAGCCAGGCGGCGGGGGCGGTTCTGGGTGCGGCGCGCGCGGTGGAGGCGCCAAAGCGGGAGCGGCCGCTTATTGGCATGACCTCTTTTGGCAAGACGGTGCTGCGCTACATGGTCAGTCTGAAACCGGCGCTGGAGGCGCGCGGCTATGAGGTTGCCGTCTTTCACGCCACCGGCATGGGCGGGCGGGCCTTCGAAAGCCTTGCCGCCGAGGGGGCCTTTGCCGCGGTATTGGACTTTGCCCCGCAGGAGGTGTCGAACCACCTGTTCGGAGGGCTATCTGCGGGGGCGGACCGGATGACCAACGCAGGCGCCGCTGGAACGCCGCAACTGGTGGCACCGGGTTGCTATGATCTGGTGGATTTCATTGGCTGGCAGGATACCCCGCCGCAGCTCAAGGGCCGCCCCACCCATGCGCACAACCGTCTATTGACCTCGGCGGTTCTGGAGGCCGACGAGCGCCGTCTGGTGGCCCGCACCATCTGCGACAAGCTGGGGCAGGCAAAAGGACCGGTTGCGGTGCTGCTGCCCACGGGTGGCTGCAACGAATGGGACCGCCCCGGCGCCGATCTGCATGACGCCGAAGGGCTGGCCGCCTTTTGTGAGGAAATGACTGCGGCCTGTCCGGCAAATGCCACCCTGCACAGGCTTGAGTGCCACATCAACGATCCCGAATTCTCTGACAGCGTGCTGAAACTGTTTGACGCCTGGGTGGCGGAAGGGGTGATTCCCAAAGCCTGACGAACCGGCCGCTGCCGTCTGAAATTACGGAAGTGTTACGGGGTGCTTGCTGTTGTGAGCGCCCTTGTTGCATATGGGGCGACCGTTTGGTCGTGGCGGTGTTTTCATGCCCGTAGCCCCAGCTTTGCGCAATGATATTGCTTGCCAAGGCTGGAGCCACGGCCTAGGGTGCTGTCAAATTTAGTGGAACGCAGTTCTGCATAGTAAAACAGGGATTGACTTCCACCGACGAGGCCGAACATCTTGGGCTTCGAAAATGACGCCGGGTTTTCGCATGAGATGTGAAGGGAGGTCTTGGCGCGGGTGGGGGGAGCATGGCTAGATCCCCACGGGAAAAGGGAGCTTTGCGGGCCGCGTCCCAAAGCCCCGCCAAGGAGAGGAAAACGAATGACAGAAGCCATTGGATATGAACGCGTCGGGGATATTGCCATCCTCAAAGCGCAGAATCCGCCGGTGAACGCACTGGGTCTGGATGTGCGCCAGGGTTTGGTAAGCGGTATCGAACGCGCCGAATCGGAAGGTGCAAAGGCGGTGCTGATCTACGGTGAGGGCCGCACCTATTTTGCAGGTGCCGATATCCGTGAATTCGGCAAGCCGCCGCAGGGACCCTTCCTGCCGGATGTTTGCACCCGAATCGAAGCCTCGCCGCTCTTGGTGGTTTCGGCACTGCACGGCACCGCTTTGGGCGGCGGTCTGGAAATCGCGCTTGGCTCGCATTACCGCATTGCCGTGCCCTCGGCCCGGATCGGCCTGCCCGAGGTGCTGATCGGCGTGATGCCGGGCGCAGGTGGCACCCAGCGCTTGCCGCGTCTTATTGGTATTGAGCCTTCCGTCGATGTGATCACCTCAGGCCGTCAGGTTGGCGCCAAGGAAGCGCTGAGCCTCGGCATTCTGGACCGCATCGAAGAGGGCGAGCCGCGCGAGATTGGCCTGGCCTATACGCAAGAACTGCTTGATCAGGGCGCCCCGCGCCGTGCGATCAGCGAAATGCCTGCCCCCGAAGCGGTTGATTTCGATGCGCTTTACGAAAGCGTTCTGAAAAAGGGCCGTGGCCTTCTGGCGCCTGCGGTTGCGATCCGGGGTATTCAGGCCTGCTGCGAGCTGCCCTTTGATGAGGGCATGAAGCGCGAGCGGGAACTCTTTATGGAGTTGATGGGCACCGACCAGCGTCAGGGCATGATCCACGCCTTCTTCTCAGAGCGGGCGGTCAGCAAACTGCCGGAACTGAAAGGCGTCGAGCCGCGCGCGGTGAACAGCCTTGGCGTTATTGGCGGTGGTACCATGGGGGCGGGCATTGCCACAGCGGCGCTGCTCTCTGGTCTGCCGGTTGTGATGCTGGAAATGACCCCCGAGGCCGCCGAGGCCGCCAAGGGCCGGATTTCGGGCAACCTGCAGGGCGCGCTGAAGCGCGGCAAGATCAGCCAGGAGAAATTCGACCATCTGACCGGAGAAGCGCTGACGCTGGCCACCGATTATGACGCGCTCAGCGATGTGGATCTGGTGATCGAAGCCGTCTTCGAAGAGATGGGTGTCAAGAAAGAGGTCTTTGGCAAGCTGGATGCGGTCTGCAAGAAGGGCGCGATCCTGGCCTCCAACACCTCCTATCTGGATGTGAACGAAATCGCCGCCAGCACCTCGCGCCCCGAGGATGTGATCGGGCTGCACTTCTTTTCACCAGCGCATGTGATGAAGCTCTTGGAGATCGTCGTCGCCGACAAGACCGCGCTTGACGTTGTGGCGACCGGCTTTGAGCTGGGCAAGCGGCTGAAGAAAATCTCGGTGCGAGCCGGGGTTTGCGATGGCTTCATCGGCAACCGGATCCTGGCGACCTATCGCAAGGCGGCGGATCACATGGTGCTGGATGGGGCCTCGCCTTATCAGATCGACAAGGCGCTCACGGATTTCGGCTTTGCCATGGGGCCTTTTGCGGTGGCGGACCTTGCCGGTCTCGACATCGGCTGGGCCGTGCGCAAGCGCAAGCGCGCCGAGGGCATGGACCCGCGCGAACGCGACAGCAGCTACATGGACAAGATCTGCGAGGCGGGCAACTTTGGCCAGAAAACCGGCAAGGGCTATTACGTCTACGAGGCAGGCAAGCGTGGCGGCACTCCGAACCCCGAGGTCACCGAACTGATTGAGGCAGAGCGCGCCGAGAAGGGCATCACCCCGAAAGAGTTCTCGGATGAGGAGATCGTGACCCGCTACATGGCGGCCATGGTCAACGAGGCCGCCAAGGTGGTGGGCGAGGGCATCGCGCGCCGTCCGCTGGATGTCGATATGACGTTGCTCTTTGGCTACGGCTTCCCGCGCTATCGCGGCGGGCCTCTGAAATGGGCCGATATGCAGGGGCTGGATACGCTTCTGGCCAACATCAAATCCTACGCCGAGGAAGACGACTTTTTCTGGCAGCCCGCGCCCCTTTTGGAGCAGCTGGTAGCCGAAGGGCGCACATTCGACGATCTGAACAAGGAAAACAGCTGATATGAAAGAAGTCGTTATTGTCTCTGCCGCCCGGACCGGGCTGGCTAAATCCTTTAGGGGATCCTTCAACATGACCCATGGCGCGACCATGGGCGGCGCGGCCGTCGAGGCGGCCGTGGCCCGCGCCGGGATCGAAGGCGCGGAAGTCGAAGACTGCATCATGGGCTGCGGCGCCCCCGAAGCGGAAACCGGTGCCAATATCGCGCGCCAGATCGCTTTGCGCGCGGGCCTGCCGGTCACCGCCTCGGGCATGACCGTGAACCGCTTCTGCTCGTCCGGTTTGCAGACCATCGCGCTGGCCGCGCAGCAGATCATCTGCGAAGGCGCCGGGCCGATGGTTGCAGGCGGGGTGGAAAGCATCTCGATGGTGCAGCCCAAGGCGCGTGCGGCGCATGAGGCCTGGCTGAAAGAGCACAAGCCCGCCGTCTATATGACCATGATCGAAACCGCCGATATCGTGGCGCAGCGCTATGGCATCAGCCGCGAGGATCAGGACGCATACGGTCTGCGCAGCCAGCAGCGGATCGCCGCGGCGCAGGAAGCGGGCCTGTTCAAGGACGAGATCGTGCCCATGACCACCACCATGGCGGTGAAGGACAAGGAGACCGGTGAGATCTCGATGAAAGAGGCGCTGGTGGACCGGGACGAATGCAACCGTCCTTCGACCACGCTGGACGGGCTGGCCAGTCTTGAGCCGGTGCGGGGGTCAGGCAACTTCATCACAGCGGGCAATGCCAGCCAGCTGTCCGATGGTGCCGCCGCCGTTGTTCTGATGGACGCCAAGGAGGCCGAGAAACGCGGGCTGGAGGCCATGGGCGCCTTCAAGGGCTTCTGCGTTGCAGGCTGCGAGCCGGACGAGATGGGCATTGGCCCGGTCTTTGCGGTGCCGCGTCTTTTGGAGCGTCACGGGCTCAAGGTGGACGACATCGATCTGTGGGAGCTGAACGAAGCCTTTGCGAGCCAGGCGCTCTATTGCCGCGACCGCTTGGGCATCGATGACGAGAAATGCAACGTCAACGGCGGTTCGATCGCCATCGGTCACCCCTTTGGCATGACCGGTGCGCGGATGGTGGGTCACATCCTGCGCGAGGGCAAGCGTCGCGGCGCCAAGCTGGGCGTTGTCACCATGTGTGTCGGCGGCGGCATGGGCGCAGCTGGTCTGTTCGAAATCTACTGAGCCGCAACCTGAAAACAGGCGGCGCCCGGCGGCCCCATCGAGGGACCACCGGGCGCTGTCCGGCCCCAAGGGGGCCGTACAATGCCCCCCGTCATTGAGGGTCACGAGGAGAGAAAAATGGATCTGAGCTATACTGCAGAAGAGCAGGCCTTTCGTCAGGAAGTGCGCAGCTTTCTGGATGAAAAACTGCCAAAAGAAATGTCCGATGCCGTGCGCGAGGGGCGTGGCCTTGGGAAGGAAGGCCATGACCGCTGGCATGCCATCCTGAACGAGCAGGGCTGGCTGGCACCGAACTGGCCGCAGGAGTTTGGCGGTTGCGGCTGGAATGCCGTGCAGCGCCATATCTTTGAAGAGGAATGCTGCCGTGCCCATGCGCCGCGCATCGTGCCTTTTGGCTTGTCCATGCTGGCGCCGGTGCTGCAGAAGTTCGGCTCGAAAGAGCAGCAGGACTATTACCTGCCGAAGATCCTGAACGGTGAGCACTGGTGGTGCCAGGGCTATTCCGAGCCGGGCGCGGGCTCGGATCTGGCCAGCCTCAAGACCAAGGCCGTGCGCGAGGGCGACCACTACATCGTCAACGGTCAGAAAACCTGGACCACCCTTGGCCAATACGCCAACTGGATTTTCTGTCTTGTGCGCACCGACCCGGATGCCAAGCAGCAGGAGGGGATTTCCTTCCTGCTGATCGACATGGACACGCCGGGTATCGAAGTGCGGCCCATCATTCTGCTGGACGGCACCCATGAGGTGAACGAGGTCTGGTTCACCGACGTCAAAGTGCCGGTCGAAAACCTGGTCGGCGAGGAAAACAAGGGCTGGACCTACGCCAAGTACCTGCTCACGCACGAGCGCACCAATATCGCCGGCGTCGGCTTCAGCCAAGCCGGTCTTGATGCGGTCAAACGCCTTGCGCGCAGCCAGATGCACAAGGGCCGCCCCCTGATCGAGAACCCCTATTTCGCGGCCCGCGTTGCCCAGGCGGAAATCGATCTGATGGCCATGTCCACCACCAACCTGCGGATCATTTCCGCTGCCGCCTCCGGGCAGGCGCCAGGTGTCGAAAGCTCGATGCTCAAGGTAAAGGGCACCGAGATCCGTCAAGAGATCAACGATATGGCGCGCCGCGCTGCGGGCGTTTACGCGATGCCCTTTGCCTCCGAAGCGGTGGAGGGCGGCAACGAGCCACCCATTGGCCCGGAAGGCACCGCACCTGTGGCGGCGCAGTATTTCAACAACCGCAAATTGTCGATCTTTGGCGGCTCCAACGAGATCCAGAAGAACATCATCGCAAAAGTGAAAATGGGAGGCCGGGCATGAACTTCGACCTGACCGAAGAGCGGCAGATGCTGCAGGACAGCCTGCGCCGTTTCCTGTCTGACCGCTACACCACCTCGGTGCGCAACGAGATCCTCGAAGGTGAGTCGGGTTACTCCGCCGACATCTGGGGCCAACTGGCCGAGCTGGGTGTGATCGGCGCGCTCTTCTCCGAAGAGGATGGCGGCTTTGGCGGCGCGGGTTTCGATATCTCCACCGTGTTCGAGGAGTTGGGCCGCGCTGGCGTGGTTGAGCCGCTGCTGGACACGGCCTTGCTGGGCGGCGGGCTGATCGCGGCGCTTGGCAACGACAGCCAGAAGGAACTGGTGGAAGAGGTCATCGGTGGCGCAGTGCAGCTGGCCTTTGCACATGGTGAGCCGACCAGCCGCTATGAAACATCGCGGGTGGAGACCACGGCGACGGTGGATGGCGCTGAGATCATTCTCAAAGGTCAAAAGGCGGTTGTGGTGAATGCCGAAGCGGCGGACCATCTGATTGTCTCGGCCCGCGAAAGCGGCGATGCAGACTCCACCGATGGCATCTCGCTCTTCCTGGTGCCGCGCGATACGGCAGGCCTGTCGATGCGCGGCTATGCGCTGTTGGCCGGTGGTCGCGCCGCCGAGGTGGATCTGGATGGCGTTCGCCTGCCAGAGACTGCGCGCCTTGGCGCTGCTGGCGGCGCCTATTCCGCCATCGCGGATGCCCTGGCGCGGGCCGAGGTGGCCCTGGCCGCAGAAACCCTGGGCGCGATGGAAACCGCGACGGAACTCACCCGCCAGTACCTGCTGACCCGCACCCAGTTTGGCCGCCCCATCGGCACCTTCCAGGCGCTGCAGCACCGGGTTGCAGACCTGCTGATCGAGCTGGAACAAGCGCGCTCGGCGGTGATCAACGCGGCGGGGCACCTTGAGGGCGACGCCCGCCTGCGCGATCTCAATATCGCGGCGGCGCGGAACCTGATTGGCCGGGCTGGGCGTCTTGTGGCCGAGGATTCGATCCAGATGCATGGCGGCATTGCCATGACACAGGAATACGAACTCGCCCATATCGCCAAGCGTATCGTCATGGCCGAGCACCGTTTCGGCGATGCGGACACGCAGCTGGAGCGTTTCCTTGACCTCAGCGCCGCGTGATAGTGGCGATATCCGCCTGATCGTGGATCCCGGTTGCCAACAGATGGTTGGCTACCGGACCGAGATCGACCGGGCGGATGGCTCCTGCACCGTTACATTGGAGCTGGAGCCAAAACACCTCAACCGTCATGGCATCCTTCATGGCGGCATGGTGGCCACGGTCCTGGATGTGGTCTGCGGCAATACCGCGTCGCAGTTTTTTGACCCGGAAAACCACGCCGATCTGGTGACCGTGTCGCTGAACCTGTCCTATGTGGCAGCGGTGCGGGCGGGAACGATTTCGGCCCGCGCACGGCCCACCGGGGGCGGCAAATCCATCGCCTATATTCAAGGCGAATTGTTCGATGACGAGGGTCGGCTACTGGCCACGGCCAACGGAATTTTCAAGAGGATACGCAAATGAGCCAACTTGCACGGATGGACGATCTGGGCGACCGCGCTGTGGTCGTGAACATGAACCCGACGCGCCGGGGGGCCCTGTCGCAGGACCTCTATGACGCAATCGAAGCCGCGCTGAAACTGGCAAAAGAGCCCCGCATACGCGCTGTTCTGTTGACTTCCGAAGGCGGGTTCTTCTGCGCGGGCGGGGATCTCAACGTCATCATCGAGCGGCGAGGCCTCAGCGAAGAAGACCGCCGCGCCAAGGTGAACAACCTGCACGACCTGATCCGGGGGCTGCGTGATTGTCCAGTTCCGGTCATTGCAGCGGTCGAAGGCGGCGCGGCGGGCGCAGGCGTTTCCCTTGCGCTGGCGGCGGATCTGATCGTGGCCTCCTATGGGGCCAAGTTCACCGCAGCCTACGTCAAGGCGGGGCTGGTGCCCGATGGCGGGCTGACGGCCTCGCTTGCACGTATGCTGCCACGTCCCCTGGCCATGGAAATGTGCCTTTTGGGCCGTCCGGTCACGGCGGGGCGCCTGGCGGCCCTTGGCGCGGTCAATCAGGTGGTGGCACCCGAGCGGGTTCTGGGGGCGGCAAACGCTCTGGCCGATGCTTTGGCGCAGGGCCCGCGCGAGGCGCAAGGCACGATCCGGCAGTTGGTCTCAAATGCATATGACGCCAGCGAGGCGGCGCAGCTTGACGATGAATGCGCCGCCATGGCGCGGGCCGCAGGTGGCTCCGAGGCCGGTGAAGGCATCGCCGCCTTCCTCGAAAAACGCGCACCCCAGTTCAACGACTGATCCGGGGCGCATGACATAACCGCGCCGGATTTGGGAGGAGAAGGCGATGGAACACTGGCACGATTTACTGGCTGAACAGGTCAGGCTGCGACCCGATGCTACGGCCTTTTCCGACAGTGGCGGCGCAAAATGGAGTTTTGCAGACCTGTCCAAAGCCGTGGCGGAGGTGGCGACGCATCTGCAAGCTTCCGGCGTGGAGCCACGTGACCGGGTTATGATCCTGTCCGAAAACTGCTGTGCGGCGGTCGCTGCCATGCTTGCTGCCTCGACACTTGGCGCCATCGCCGTGCCGGTGAATGCTCGGATGAGTGCGGGCGAAGTAGAACGGATCCTGTCCCATGCGCGCCCAGCAGCGGCGCTGTTCACCTCTGCGATTTCACCCGAGGCAGAGGCCCATGCCGCGCGGTTGGAGGCGGCAGAGATCACCGGCGCCTTTGGCAGGCTGCACATCGCGGCGCCATACGCTTCGAACCCGGATGCTCCGGATGGGGTTGCGGTGCTGCTTTATACGACAGGGACTACTGGAGATCCCAAGGGGGTGATGCTGACCCATGGCAATGTGCTGTTTGGCGGCAAATCTTCGGCAGAGCTGCGCGATATGGGGCCGGGGGACGTGATATATGGCGTTCTGCCCATGACCCATGTCTTTGGTCTGGCCTCGGTGATGACGGCGGCACTTTTTGCCGGTGCGGCGGTGCGTCTTGAGGCGCGGTTCTCGGCGGCGAAACTCTATGAGGCGCTGCGGGCTGGGGTGACGCGCCTCTCGGCAGTGCCGCAGATGCATGCTCTGGTGATGCAATATGCCAAGGAACAGGGGCTGGAGCGCCTCGGCAGCGATGCCTTGCAGTATGTCTCATCGGGGGCGGCGCCGCTGGACCCGGAGTGGAAGCGCAAGGCCGAGGCCTTTTATGGTGTGGCGCTGCAGAACGGCTATGGGATGACCGAAACAACCGCCGGTGTCTGCGCCACCAAGAACAGTCAGCTTGGCGATCCCGATATCTCGACCGGTCCGCCTTTGCCGGGTGTGGAGGTGCGGATCGACGAAAGCGTGCCCGGCGGGAGCGATGGGCTGGGCGAGGTTCTGGCGCGCGGGCCGAACATCATGCTGGGCTATTATCGCAACCCCGAAGAGACGGCGAAGGTGCTGGACACCGAGGGCTGGATGCACACCGGAGACATGGGGCGTCTTGACGCGCGGGGGTTCCTGCACATCGAAGGGCGCTCAAAAGAACTCATCATCCACGGCGGCTTCAATGTCTTCCCACCCGAGGTGGAGGCGGCGCTCAATGCCCATCCTCAGGTGGTGCAGTCGGCCGTGATCGGGCGCCGGGTCAGCAGCGATGAGGAGGTGCTGGCCTTTGTGCAGACTGCCGTCGGGGATGTTCCTGATGAGGCAGAGCTGAAAAGCTTCGTGCGCGGCCAGCTTGCGGGATATAAATGCCCGGTGCAGATCATCGCGGTAGAGGCGCTGCCTGCGGCGCCGACCGGCAAGATCCTGAAGCACAAGTTGCTGAGTGAATTTGCGGATCGGCTCAACTAAGGGAAAGGGTCTCCCGCCCCCGAATGGGCGGCCTGCCGTGCAGGCCTTCTTCGGCGTTGGGCGTGGCGCCGCTGCGCGGCGCCAAAGGGCTTTGCTGAGAAGCGTTTCAAGGGCAGGTCTGCCCTGAAAGCGCGTGACCAAGTGTTTGAATTGGAGAGAGTCGCCTCAAGGGTAAACCGCGCCTTTGGCGCGGCCGCTTTGCGGCCCTTGACCCGAATCTCTCCCGCGGAACGGTGGCAGTGTGTGAGGAACAGCACCGCGCCTGTGGCGCGGTGCCGGGCCCAACGGGAGGTGGGCAATCCTTGATTGCCTGCCGACGGGCGGGAGGGTTTGGCTGGCTTAGGTCCAGCTGCCGTCGGCGGCCTCTCGGATGGCGCGGATGTTGGTGCCGTAGACGCCCGGGTTGTCGATCGAGCCGCCCTTGAAGACGGCCGATCCCGCGACCAGAACGTCAGCGCCCGCCGAGCGCACCTTGGGGGCTGTCGTGGGGTCGACGCCGCCGTCGATCTCGATATGCACCGGGCGGTCGCCGATCATCTGGCGCAGGGCGGTGATCTTGCCTGTCATGTCGATGAACTTCTGCCCGCCAAAGCCGGGGTTCACCGTCATCACGCAAATGAGGTCGGCAAGGTCCAAGAGATGCGCCACCGCCTCGGCCGGGGTGCCGGGGTTGAGGGCCACACCCGCCTTCATGCCTGCGCCGCGAATGGCCTGCAGGGTGCGGTGAATGTGCGGTCCGGCCTCTACATGGGCGGTCAGCACATCGGCCCCCGCATCGGCATAGGCCTCGATGTAAGGATCCACTGGCGCGATCATCAGGTGCACGTCCATCACCGTCTTCACATGCGGTCGAAAGGCCTTTACCGCCATCGGACCAAAGGTGAGGTTGGGGACGAAGTGGCCGTCCATCACATCCACGTGCACCCAGTCGGCGCCTTCTGCCTCGATGGCCTGGATTTCCTGGCCGAAGTTGGCGAAGTCGGCAGAGAGGATGGAGGGTGCGATCTTCAGGCTGCGATCAAAGGACATTGGGGGAGTTTCCTTCAGAATGGGGAGTTGAGGGCCGTATAAACCGGCTTTTGCCGTCTGCACAGGGGCAGATTGTCCCTTGTGGACATTGAAGCGCGTCAGAACGTGGCAAACCGTGCATGTGCGCATGTGACGGAAGTGTAACGGGCTCGAAGCTCTGCAACTCGCTGCGTTACAAATAATTCACGACTCTTACACAAATGGTTTGAGGAGCGTCTTTAGGCAGTCCCGGAAACGAACGGGGGCCGATTGTGCTGCGCATTGAAAAACTCACCAAACGCTTTGGCGACAAGATTGCGGTCGATTCCGCGACTCTGGATATCGACAAGCCCTGCATGATCGGCATCATCGGGCGCTCGGGCGCGGGCAAATCGACTCTTCTGCGCATGATCAACCGCCTTGGCGATGCCAGCGAAGGTCAGATCCTGTTCGAAGGGCGCGACGTGACCAAGCTCAAAGGGCGCGAAAAGCGCGCCTGGCAGTCCGACTGCGCGATGATCTTTCAGCAGTTCAACCTGGTGCCGCGTATGGATGTGGTGTCGAACGTGCTGCATGGTACGCTCAACCGCCGCTCGGCGCTGGCGACCATGTTCAACCTCTACCCGATGGAGGACATCCACCGGGCCATCGATATCCTGGATCGCCTTGGTATTGCCGAACATGCGGCCAAACGGGCCGAGGCCCTGTCGGGCGGTCAGCAGCAGCGTGTGGCGATTGCCCGCGCCCTGATGCAGGATCCCAAGATCATCCTGGCGGACGAACCTATTGCTTCGCTTGACCCGATGAATGCGCAAACCGTGATGGAGGCGCTGCGCCGCATCCATGAAGAAGATGGGCGCACCGTGATCGCCAACCTCCACACGCTCGACACCGCACGCCGCTATTGCGACCGGGTGGTGGGCATGCGCGATGGGCGTATCGTCTTTGACGGGCTGCCCGAACAGCTGACCACCGGCGTTGCCCGCGAGATCTATGGCGCTGGCGCCGATTTCTCCGAAGCGGCCACCTCTACCGAGATCGAAACGCTTGAGCGCGGCGACGATCCCATCCGCGAAGCCGAAGCCGCCGCGTTGTGAATTTCACCCTTTTCATCCCCCCAAAGCACGACGCTTTGGGCCAACCAAACCGGAGTGACCTAGAGATGAAAAAACTGATTGCTGCCGCCCTGATGACCACCGCACTGACCTCCCCGGTCATGGCAGAGGACATTCAGGAATTCCGTATCGGCATCCTTGGCGGTGAAAACGCCCAGGACCGTCTCAACAACAACGAGTGCCTGCGCGCCAAGACCGAAGAGCTGCTGGGTGTTGAAACCAAGCTGTTCGCCCCTGCCGACTACAACGGCGTGATCCAGGGCCTCCTGGGCGGCACCATCGACATGGCCTGGCTGGGCGCTTCCGGCTATGCCAAGACCTATCTCTCTGACCCCGAAGCGGTTGAGCCGATCCTGGTCAAAGTGAACACCGACGGCGGCTACGGCTACTACTCGGTCGGTTTTGCCCGCAAGGACAGCGGCATCGCGGCTCTGGAAGACGTCAAAGGCAAGGTCTTTGGCTTTGGTGACCCGAACTCCACCTCCGGCTACCTGATCCCCTCCATCGAGATCCCCCATGCCACCGGTTCCACCATGGAATCCGGCGCTTACTTTGGTGAAGTCAAGTTCACCGGCGGTCACGAGCAGACCATCGTTGCGGTTGCAAACGGCGACATCGACGCCGGTGTGACCTGGGCCGACGGTCTGGGCAACTGGGAAGACGGTTTCAACTCCGGCGCCCTGCGCAAGGCGGTTGACGCGGGCCTCGTGGACATGAACGACCTGGTTCAGATCTGGCAGTCCAAGCCGATCCCGGAAGGCCCCGTTGTTCTGCGCAAGGACCTGCCGGAAAGCGTCAAGGTCAAGATGACCGGCCTGATGGCAAGCCTCAAGTCCATGGATGCAGATTGCTTCTACGGTGTGGCTGCAGGTGAGGCAAAAGGCTTCATGCCGATCACCCACGACGCCTACGAAGTGATCATCGAAGCACGCAAATTGAAGTCCAACTGATTTCCCAGAACCAAAACGTCGGGGTCCGGTCATTGTGCCGGGCCCCGTATTCCTCTGACACGCGGCAAGGGCACGGCCCCTTGACCCGCCGTCCGAGCCTCATTCGAACACCAGGACATCCTCATGGCAGATCTGACAGCGGCCCCGCCCTCCGGCGCCTCCCCGACCGAGGCGATCCGCGCCCAATATGTCGAGCTTACCCGGCGCAAGCGTCTTTATGGTACGGTGCTGCTGATCGTTTTTGTTGCCATGATGGTCGCAGGCTTCCGCACTGCCGATGACCGCAATGCGGGATCCTTCGCGGACGGGTTCACCCGCATCTTCGACTACCCGGCAGAGGTGCTGAGCGAAGCGGTCGAGAAGGCCGCGCAGCTGCCCGGCCATGTGATGCACTTCTTCCCGGCGCTGATCGAGACGCTGAATATCGCCGCGGCCTCGACCCTGATCGGCGCCATCTTCGGCACGCTGTTTTCCCTTTTGGCGACGCGGGGCATGGCGCTTTGGCCGTCGCTGATCCCGCTGTTTCGCCGGGTGATGGACATCTGCCGCGCCATCCCTGAAATCGTGATTGCTTTGGTGCTGATCTTCCTTCTGGGCGGTGGCCCTGTGCCGGCGATGATTGCCATTGCGATCCACACGGCGGGTGCCCTTGGCAAGCTGTTTTCCGAGGTGAACGAGAACGCCTCGCTGAAACCGATCGAGGGTCTTTCCTCGGTGGGCGCTACCTGGGCGCAGCGCATGTGGCTGGGGGTGATCCCGCAGGTCGGGCCGAACTACGTGAGCTACGCGCTGTTGCGTTTTGAAATCAACATTCGCGCCTCGGCGATCCTTGGCTTTGTCGGCGCTGGCGGTATCGGCTACGAGCTGAAGAACGCCATGTCCTGGGGCAAGGGCCGTTATGACGAGGCCGCCGCCATCTTCATCCTGCTTTTTGTCACCATCGTCGTGGTCGACCAGATCTCTGGCAAGCTGCGTGACCGGCTGATCCACGGAGCGAAACAATGACCACTCTCGATGTGAACCCTTCCGCAGGCCTGCCCCGTGACGCCGCCGCGCTAAAGCGCGATATGGAAACCTTGTTCCGCGGCAAAAAGCTCCTCGCCTTCGCTGCGCCGCTGATCGTGCTGGCCTATATGGTCTATGTCTTCTTTGCCTTTGACGTGCCCGGCCTTTACGAGCGCGCGAGCCTTGAAAACGCCCGCACCCTGGTCAGCGACAGCTACAGCTACAAGACACATGTGACGCGCGACAATCGCGATGCCTCTGTCTCGGTCGCCATCGAAGGAGAGCGCAAGGGCAGCTACCCCGAAGGCGAGGCGCCCGAGTGGGTCACGCTAGGTGAGACCACAGTCATTGACCTGGAGAACGGCCACATCGTGCGCTTTGGCCCTGAAACGGTGGAATATGACATCCCCGGCTATGGCACCGTGCGCGCCACCCCCTCACGCAGCGCAGGCGTGCAGGCGGAATTGCCTGCGGGTGATGTGCCGGACTGGATCAGCACCTCGAAGAACCGCCTGGCGATCAAGACCGAAGCAGGCCGCCTGACCGTTACCCGCAACCGTTCGGAAGTGTTCCGCTATTTCACCGGCTGGGAGCTGTTTTTCTTTACCCTCGACAGCCCCTACCATGGCCTTGGCCCGGTTGCGCTCTTGGAAAAAGCCTTCCGCGGTGAAGCAGGCGCGATCTTCAACGATTTCTGGACCAACAAGATGTGGCGCCATCAGGATGTGGCCTGGGCCATCGGAGAGACGCTGCTGATGGCCTTCCTCGGCACCATTGGGGCAGGCATCGTTGCACTGCCGCTGGCCTTCCTTGCGACCCGAAACTTCATGCCGATCCGCACGCTGCGGTTTGCGACCCGCCGCCTGTTCGATTTTGTGCGCGGTGTGGACAGTCTGATCTGGACGGTGGTTTTGGCGCGCGCCTTTGGCCCCGGACCGCTGACTGGCGCGCTGGCGATCCTGGTCACGGATACCGGCACCTTTGGCAAGATCTTCTCCGAAGCGCTGGAGAATGTGGACGAGAAACAGATCGAGGGCGTGGCCTCCACCGGTGCCAAACCGATCCAGCGCTACCGCTTTGGCGTGATCCCGCAGGTGACGCCGGTGCTTCTGTCGCAGCTTCTCTATTTCCTTGAATCCAACACCCGCAGTGCAACGATCATCGGCGCCATCACCGGCGGTGGTATCGGCCTGTTGCTGACGCAGGCGATCATCACCCAGAAAGACTGGGAAGAGGTGGCCTATTACATCGTGCTGGTGATCCTGATGGTGATGCTGATGGATTGGTTCTCGGGCGTACTGCGCCGCCGCCTGATCCAGGGCGACACAGGCAAGCCGCGCCGCAAGAAGGCCAAGAAACCGCCGCTGCGCAATATGCCCTTCGTTTTGCCCTGATCGGTACAGCCCAAGGAAAGACAGACCATGGCCCGACTGAAGGCAGATCAGCCCTTCATCCACCCCGATTGCCAGATCACCGGCAGCCACTTTGGTGCCTATGTGGAGATCGGCGCAGGCAGCCGCATCGCCAACAGCCGCTTTGGCGACTACAGCTACTGCGACCGCACCTGCGACATTGCCAATGCCGAGGTGGGCAAATTCGCCAATATCGCCAGCTTCACTCGCATTGGGGCGACCGATCACCCGATGGAGAAGGCTTCCCTGCATCACTTCCTCTACAGGTCCGCCGACTATTGGGACGATACGGAGGCGGATGCCGACTGGTTCGCTCACCGCGCCAGCCGCACGGCTCATATCGGTCACGACACCTGGATCGGCCACGGCGCGATGATCAAGCCGGAGGTCACCATCGGCCACGGCGCGGTTGTGGCCTCGGGGAGTGTCGTCACCAAGGATGTCGCCCCTTATACCATCGTCGGCGGCAACACCGCGCATTTGATCCGCCGCCGCTACCCTGAACCAGTGGCCGAGGCGATGATGGAACTTGCGTGGTGGGACTGGGACAACGCGACCTTGCGCGCCGCCCTTCCAGATTTCCGCGCGCTGAAGGCGGAAGAGTTTCTGGAGAAATACGCCTGAGTGCCAAGGGGCGGGGTGCTCCCGCCCATGTCTGGCCCTTCTGCAAGAAGGGCCGCCCCGGTTGGGCGTGGCGCCGCTTGCGCGGCGTGGCGGAACACAGGCGACAGGGCGACCAGATGAGACTGAGTGAAAGACGGAAGTCGGAAGGCTGAAGTGGCCTTTTGACGCTCCTCTAGGCCAATTGGAAACCGCCGCCCTGAGCCGTGCCACGAGCCGGAAAATACGCAGTGGCAAATTCGGCGCGACGCCGGAAATTGGGATCATCTGACCGCAGGCGTGATGCAATCCTGGTTCTGAAGTCGTCAGTGTCAACAATGGGAACAAGGCGGCAGATGTGACGAAAGTTCCGTAACGCCTTTGTGTCTATTCGGTTGAGGATCAGGTTCTGAACCAGGACCGTCTCAGATGTCGTGAGGTCCAGCTTTTTGACCTGCTGCAGCAGGCGTTCCAGTGCATACCCAGACCGAAAAAAACAGGGATCAGACTCGAGATAGCTGAATGCAAATCTGCGCAAGGCGTGGTTTCTGAAGGCAGGTCACCTCAGGAAAATGGCGAGGCTGGTACCACAACCCTAGCCTGCGGGAACCGGCCGGGAAAATCCCGCCAGCAGAATCAGAAGCCAAGCCCTGCGCAGCTCTGGATCGTTCAAACATGGCCGCGTAACCAAGAAAATCAGCCTTTGCGAACCTGGCGCGGTTCACACAACAGGCGCAGGAGCACGCATGTCCAAGACATGTCTCATCATCATGGTGCCAGGCTGTTCAGGTTTGGTCATTCGGCCGAAAGGGCCTGCCACCGGGAAAGATCCCCTGTCACAGAAAATTCGCTTGTCCGTCGTTTATCTGAATCAGTCCAAGTCTACGAAGCGCCCACTCCGACATGGGGAAAACACTATTTCGAAGGGGGTCATCATGGCCATTACTCGCCGTACCGCAATGCAACTGACTGGCGCAGCTGTGGCAGCACCTGCGCTGTTGAAAGCAACCGACGCATTGGCGTCGTCGGGCTCTGTCAAGGTTTTCGCCTGGCAGGACTACATCCAGCCGAATATCGCTGAAAAGTTCGAAGCCGACACCGGCATCAAACTGGAGCTGACGACCTTTGGGTCGAACGACGAAGCAGAATCCACCGTGCGCGCCAATGGCGGCAAGGGCTTCGATATCGTGTTCCCGTCGATCACCAACTCGGCCAACTATGTCGATGACAGTGGCGAAAGCTTCTTTGCCTCGGTTCCGGCAGAGGTGAACAGCGGCGCCGTCATCCCCTCATTCCTGCGTGACAGCGCGTCTTTGGGCGGCATGTTCAAGGGCGAGCAGATCCTGCTGCCTTTCGACTGGGGCACCGAAGGTCTGACCCTCAACCGTGGCAAGCTGAACATCGCCGATGCCGATCTCTCCTTCGGCGACCTGTGGCGCCCTGAAGCCAAGGGCGCGGCTGCATTCCGTCAGAAGTCGGTCATCATGGGCACCGGCCTGTACCTGGACGCCATCGGCGAAGTGCCCTCCAACCGCATGCTGGATGTCTACAAGTCCGAAGACGATGCACGCCGCGTGTGGAGCGCCGTTGCCAAGTGGATCATCGAGCGTAAGGAAAACTTCGGCGCGTTTTGGAACAATGCGACCGAGGCGACCGCGGCCTTCAAAGAAGCGGGCTGTGTGATCGGTCAGACCTGGGACACCACCGGTCTGCTCTTGAACCGCGAAGACAGCAACTATGTCTACCGCGCGCCCAAGGAAGGCATCATCACCTGGCTGGACAGCTTTGGCATGCTGAAGCAGGCTGAAAACAAAGATCAGGCCATCGCCTTCATGAACTTCATGCTGCAGCCGGAAATCGGCGGCATGTTTGCCAACAACACCGGCTACAACTCGGCTGTTGCCGGTGCGGCTGAGTTTGCTTCGGCAGAGTTCAAGACGCAGTTCAACGAAACCTACACTCCCGATGTTCTGGGCAACATGTGGTGGTGGCAGGCAGATACGCCGTTCTTTGCCCCGATCCGCAACGAATTCGTTGAGATCATCACCAACGCCTAAACGTTCGGGCAAGACGACACTCGGGTGGCCCTTGATGGGCCGCCCATTTCACGTTTCGGGGGACAATCATGCACGGAAAAGACGTGCGCCTTGAGGGCGTCCAGATCACCTATCCCAATGGGTTCACGGCGGTTCAGCCAACAGATTTGACCATCAAGGCAGGTGAGTTCTTTTCGATCCTGGGCCCGTCCGGATGCGGAAAGACGACGATCCTGCGCACTGTGTCGGGTTTTGTCGAACCGACCGCGGGCCGCGTGTTGATCGGCGGCGAGGACATGCGCGGAATTGCCCCCAATGGGCGCCCCACCGCACTGATCTTCCAGAACCTGGCGCTGTTTCCCTTGATGCCGGTCTGGGAAAACGTTGCCTTCGGGCTCGAATCCCGGGGCGTGCCCAAAGCCGCCCGCCGAAGCAAGGCGCTGGAACTGCTGGACCTGGTTGCGCTACGTGATCAGGCTGACAAGAAGCCCGGCGAGTTGTCAGGCGGCCAGCGTCAGCGTGTGGCGATTGCCCGGGCTTTGGCGGTGGAACCGGCAGTGCTGCTGCTGGACGAGCCGCTCTCGGCCTTGGACCTCAAGCTGCGCCAACACATGCGGGCCGAACTGCGCGAAATCCAGCGAAAGACCGGCGTGACCTTCATCTATATTACTCATGACCAGGGCGAGGCTCTGACCATGTCCGATCGCATCGCAGTGATGAACAACGGCGTGATCGAACAGGTCGGCACGGGGGATGAGATCTACTCTGAACCGCGTACCGCCTTTGCCGCGTCATTCGTTGGCGAAGCCAACCAGATGCAGGGTCGCGTCTGCGGGCTTGATGGCGACATGGCTGTCATTGAAACGGCGCAGGGCCGTCTTCTCGGGCGCAATCCCTGCGGGCTGAAAGACGGCGATGAGGCCATGCTCTTTGTGCGCCCGGAGGCACTGGTCTGGGCGTCATCGCGAGCGCCGGACACGAACCGTTTGATCGCCCGGCCGGTCCGCCGGGACTTGGAAGGCTCCTTTGTCAACATCGTGCTGCGCACGAACACCGGCGCAAATCTGACGATGCATCAGGTCAACACCGGAGCGGAGATCGACATGGAGAGCGACGCTTCGGTGCGTTTTCCCTGCGAACAGGCTGTGGTCTTGCCCAAAGGCCCGCTGGCGCAAACCGGTCAGGAGCTTGCAGCGCAATGAAATCGCTGGTGAACGGATATGGGCGCGGCCTGGTCGCGCTCTTCTTCGGAGCAGTGGCGCTTTGGGGTATTCTGCTGATTATCCTGCCACAACTCACGATGCTTGAGCGGGCGATAACAGCGCCCAAGCGGCAACTGGATTCTTCGATCGCGCTGAACCTGAGGCAGGATGCCAATACCTGTATCTCGGTTCTCCAGACTTTTGAAACGCCGGTTGAGGGCAGCGGCGCAAATGGCGGCATTGCCATCCCGTCGGCATCCGGCATGGCGGTACCCTCGGCATCTGCCATGGCGGTACCCTCGGCTTCAGGGATGGCTGTTCCTTCGGCAACGGGGGCGGCCACTGGCAAGACACGCCCCTACATCCTGCAATGCGACCGTGCGACAACCCGCAAACAGATGGTCCGGGACGGCGGCACCAAGGTCTGGTTGAATGAGCTATACGATCTGCCGCTTCTTGCCGTGTCAGACAGCGACCCGATCTCCAGACAGATCGAAATCGCAAAGGAGATCGCCGAACAGTCCGAAACGCTTTACGGTAGGCTGAAAGAGGTCGAATCGAGCGCCTTTCCCTACACCTCACAGAACTTCAAATGGCTGTTCGCTGCCCGCCAGATCCCGCTGTCGCAAGAGCAGCGGGCGATCGAAGATGCCAAACTGTCCAAACAGCTGTTCGGCCTGGTCGGGCTCAGGTTCGAGCGGGATGGAGAGATCTACGAACGCATCGGTCTTATCACACTGACCCGGACGCTCTCTTTTGCAATCATGGCCACCACCCTGGCCTTGGTTCTGTGCTACCCCATGGCCTACAAGGTGGCGCTGGCCACGCCTCCGGACCGGGCCATGTGGCTGTTTCTGGGACTGGTCATACCCTATGCGATTGTCGAGTTGATGCGGGTCTATGCCTGGACCACGATCATCGACAATCAGGGTCTGATCAACGGGTTCCTCACCTGGGCCGGTGTGATCGAGGATCCGATCCAGTTCAAACGCATGCCGGGGACGATTTTTGTCGTGATCGTCTACACCTATGTGCTGTTCATGGTGTTTCCGATCTATAACGTTATGTCGACGCTTGACAAAAACCAGATCGAAGCCGCCAAGGACCTGGGCGCCAGTGCCCTGCGCGTCCATCGCCGTATCATCATCCCACATTCCAAGCCGGGTATTGCAGTTGGATGTATCGCCACTTTCATGCTGGCGGCCGGGGCCTTTTCGGTTCCCCGGATCATCAGCCGGGGCTTGCAGGCCGAATGGTTCAGCCAGACCATCTACAACAAGTTCTTTGAATCCGAGAACTCGAATGTCGGCGCGGCTTATTCCTTTACCTACACGCTGGTCTGTTTCGTGATCGTCGCCCTGTTCATGTGGATCATGCGTACCCGCCTAAAAGATTTCGCGAGGGTCCAATGACATCGCAACGCCTCCTCACCGCCTATACATGGGCTTTTCTTCTGTTCATGTTTGGCCCGCTGATCCTGATGATCCTGTCGTCCTTTAACGACATGTCGCCCCCGTCGATCACGGAATGGCGCGGCTTGACCGGCAAGTGGTACAACTTTTTCTGGGTGGACGAAGCCACCCTGCGCCAAGACCCCGTGCTGCGTGTTCTGGACAGGGACCGGTTTGTCGCCTGCTTTGGAAATTCGCTCTATGTGGCCGGTTTCGTCGTCCCGGTTTCCCTGCTCCTCGGGCTTGCCGGAGCCGTCTTGCTGACCCGCTGGCGATCACGGGCCAATGGTCTGCTGTGGTGGGTTCTGCTGTCGCCCATGCTGGCGCCGGGCATTGTCCTGGGCCTGTCTGCGCTGGTCTTTTGGGGGCGGCTCGGGGTCAACGCCGGCCTCTTCACCATCATCATGGCGCAAACGACCTTTGTCGCCGGCTATCCAATGCTGATCCTGATGGCACGGCTGCAGCGCCAGCCGGTAGAGCTGGAAGAGGCCGCGCTTGATCTGGGGGCATCGCCGTTCCGCGTGTTTCGCCGCCTGACACTGCCATACCTGCTGCCAGCCTTGATCTCGGCCGGGGTGATCGCTTTCATGGCCTCGATGGAAAACTACAACACCACCATGTTCGCCAAGGGGGGATCCTGCACCTTTGCCACCGAGATCGGCGCAATGGCGCGGAACCCCAATGGGCACCCGCCTGTCATCAACGCGGTGGGCACGATCATCATCCTGCTGACGGTTGTCTTTGCAACGGCTCATGCGGTGCTGTCACGCAAGGAGGCGCGCGCGTGATCAAGGCGCGGTGCCACCCGGCGTTGCGGCATCTCTTGCCCGAACCTGTTCCCGGGTCAAAGGCGGTGCCGGACTGGCTCAGGACGATGCCATCCGAGGTCGCGGCCAAGACCCTTGGCGGCGAAGCTGTTCGTACCCTGAAACACTGCCCCCCGATCATCGATGCCCTGTCGGGCGGGGTTATCATTCCCCTGGCGACCGATCTGGTGATCGCGGAGGGGCAGATGTCCTGGGATTGGGATCCGCCGATCCTTGAGGACGCCCGCATTTCCCGCGCGCCCGTGGGTCTTCACGTCCCGGAACAGGCTACGGGTGCGCCCTTCAGATTGGCCTCGGGCGCGGTGATCAAATTTCTCAATTTCTGGACCTTGGAGGCGCCTGCAGGATGGTCGCTATTGTTCACCCACCCGCTCAACCGCGAGGATCTGCCGTTTCGCACCCTCTCCGGGATCGTGGATTGTGACCTCTTTCGCGATGGCTATGTTCATTTTCCGGCCTTGTGGCACGACCGGGCGTTTTCCGGGAGGCTACCCAAAGGCACTCCGGTGGCCCAGGTTTTTGCCTTTCCGCGTGACATGCAATCGCTTGAGGTCGATGTCATGACGGATGATCAAATCCTGCGCAATGCTGCCTTGCAAAAGGATCTCTCTGAGCAGCGCGGCGTCTATCGCAAGAAATTCCGACACTGATATTTGCGATTTTGTGAAAATTATGTGACACTTTTTGCCATCGGCAGAAAGGATCGCGGAACATCAGGCCCCTTGTCACCATAGTCTTTTTGATGGGCGCAGGCCCTGCAACGGCGCAGGATCAGGGCGCAGATCTCTATGAGCAAAAGCGTGCGAGCTGTATGCATTGGATGATGACAGGCTATCCGACCGGGCTGGATGAAAGCTGGTGCGTGTCGGAATTTGATCTGCCTTCGGCTTTTCTCATCAAATGCTCTGCCGCACAGCGTACCGGATTTGAGACGCTGCAGCAGCGTGAGGCATGTCGCGTCATGTTCCAGCGCGCTGCGGATGACGCTGCGACCGGGTTTGTTCTGCTGTCAGAAAACGGTTGACCGATTTCACAGGTCCAAGGGGATGGAGCCGCGCGCGACCCGTACCAGGGTCTTGATCACCTGCGCCCTGTCGGGGTGATGCTGGAGCAAAGCCTGCCGCATCTCACTGGCCTCTGCTGCCCCGGTTTCTGCAGCTACGCGATAAAGTGCAAGCGCCGCCTCGGGGTCGCCGGGAAACCTTTGCCAGGCGGTCTGAGCGATCTCGTACTTTCCCAGCCGAAGGGCGACACGCCCGAGGTTGCGCCAGCAATCGGGGTCTTCCGGCATCAGGCGGGCGGCGGCTCCAAAAGCCTCAAGAGCTTGTTCAAAATCACTGTCCGCAAGCGACGCCCGACCCAGTTCGAACCAGGCATTCGCGTGATCGGGCGTTGTCTCAACAGCGCGTGTCAGGGCAGCCGAGGCGTCACGAAACCGGCCTAACTCAAGCAACACTTTTCCAAAATTGTAGAGTATGGACACATGCGCATCCGGTCTTTGCGCAAGGGGCGACAACAAAGCCTCGGCCCGGGCCCAATCCCCTTGGGTCAGGGCCATTTGTAAAGCATTGACGTCCATGCCTGTGATCTGCTCCTTCTTTCTTTGGGAGACTATCGGATTTTCAAGACAAACAGGTCACAAAACAGCTGCTGACGACATATTCCCGAGCGGAAATACGAACCCATATTCACGAGACCCATGCGATCTTACCCTTCGCCCGGCTTTGGCCAGTGCCAGTCAGCACGAGACACGGTATGCGTCATTTCGGTCAATCGCATGGAAATTCCGCTGCGCGCCGCGGACTCTGAACGCAGCTGGTCAAAGAAGCGCGACCAACTTTTGCCGCTCTCAAAATGGCCTCAGTCGACTGGCTCAAACGCGCGGTCTTGCCTCGGCGACCTGCCAAACTTGCGCGAGTATTCCCGAGAGAACTGTGCTGGACTTTCATAGCCCACGGAAAAGGCGATTTCTGAAACCTTGGCACGGCTCGTCCGCAGATCATCCCTGGCCTTCAGCAAACGCAAGTCCTTTTGGTATTGAAGCGGCGATGTGCCAGTCACAGCTTTGAACTGCTCAAAGAACGTTGAGTTGCTCATTCCTACCCTCTGGGCGAGTTTCCCGACGACGATGGTTTCCGACAGATTGGCCTGGATGTCTCTTGTTGCCAGAAAGATGCGATTGGCGGAGCTTTCATGCCAGAGAAGTCTATGCAGGATCTGCGCATGTTGTCCGATCAGGAGTCTGGCGTGAATTTCGCGCACCGTGATCGGAGCCAACAATTGTCGCGTCTCCTCGTCCTCGCATTGAAGGAAAAAGCGCAGAAGCGCGTCTTCCAGACCGGGATCGGTATCACTCAGGCAGATCGAGAACGGATCAGCGGAGGCCACAGTCATTGCCGGTGACACCGCCGGGGCCAATGACCGGAGAAGATCGAGATCGAGTGGAAAAACCAAGGCTGTGTAAGGGACGTCCGACGACGCCTCAGTAATCCGCGAGACGACTGGTATGGTATGGCTCACGATAAGGGACTGACCTGCACCGACCGTCATTGTTCGGGCGTTGGAGCCAACTTGTTTTGCGCCTCGCAGGACGAGACAAAGAAGAGGTCGGTAGACGGTCGCATTGAGGTTGGTCGGTGCGTGATGCCGCAGCAGGTGTGTCCCGCTGTGCAGATGATCGAGCCCGCCTTCATCAACCCCCGACTGATCAAGCAGTGCAGTAACGTGCGACAACAGGGCTTTGCTTGTCATGAACTTGGCCTCCAACAGAACGACTATCGATACCATCACGATCCATGCTCTCATAACAAAAAACTGAAAGATCAGAGGATCAGGCAAGTATTCTGGTTGATCTGGAAGGAATGAAGCTCCCGCTGCGACTAACGTGATCATGTCACAATAGGGGAGACCGACATGCAGAAGGTCATGATCACCGGTATTGCAGGCGGGTTTGGAAAGCCAACAGCCTTGGCGCTTCTGGAAAAAGGCTATCAGGTTGCTGGAAGTGTTCGAAGCCGCGACGGAAAAAACGTCGATACAGTTGCGGAGCTTGAAGCGGCGGGGGCGTTGATCGTCGCAATGGACGTGACCGATACCGCCAGCACCGAGCGGGGGGTGGCACAGGCCATCGCCCATCTTACTGGCATCGACGTTTTGTTCAGCAATGCCGGGATCGGCTCTTACGGTATTCAGGAGTTGATGACGCCCGAGGATATGGCCCGCGTTTTCGATGTGAACGTCATGGGTGTTCAGCGCGTCATGCGTGCAGCATTGCCCCACATGAGAGCGCAGAAGCGGGGGACAGTTCTTCATACCTCCAGCCTGATAGGCAGAATTGCAACGCCGTTTTATGGAACCTATGCGGCTTCGAAATGGGCGCTCGAAGCAATCGTAGAATGCTACAGAACAGAGTTGTCCGGCTTCGGGATAGAATCCTGCATTATCGAACCCGGCGCCATGCCGACTGCCTTTTTCGATGGGATGGTTGCCCCGAACGATCCAAAGCGCGAGGCGCAGTACGGGGAATTTGCAGCCGTACCCGCGATGTCGGCGGTCGGTTTGGCCCAGATGCTGGACGCGACACCTGATCAACGCCCGGAGCGGATTGCCGAAGCGGTCGTCGATCTGCTCGAAATGCCCTTTGGGCAAAAGCCGTTCCGGACTGTTGTGGATCATGTGGGCGTTGGCCCTCAGATCGAACGCTACAACGATGTTCTTCACGACGTCACCCGCACTGTCATGACCAGCTTTGGCATCGAAGACATGCTCAAGCTCAACGCCTGAAAAAGAGAGATTCCATGAAAACAATTCTGATCACCGGTGCTTCCTCGGGCATTGGCGAAGCCACCGCCAAACACTTCCAAGCCAACGGATGGAACGTCGTCGCCACCATGCGGTCCCCTGAACGCGCGGGCGAAGTTGCCAAGCTGGACAATGTCCACGTAACGCGCCTCGATGTGACCGATCCTGATACCATCACCGAGGCGGTCATCGCCGGGATCGACCGGTTCGGCAGGATCGATGTTTTGGTCAATAACGCAGGCTACGGTGCTTATGGTGCGCTGGAAGCCTTCTCAATGGATCGTATCCGGCGTCAGTTCGACACCAATGTCATCGGTCTCATGGAAGTGACCAAGGCGGTCCTGCCGCATATGCGGGAAAAACGCGCAGGGACCATCATCAACATCTCCTCCATCGGTGGTCAGATCACCTTCCCGCTTGGCGCGCTCTATCACGGTACGAAGTTCGCGGTCGAAGGATTGTCCGAAGCGCTTCACTATGAGCTTGAACCGCTTGGAATCCATATCCGGATTGTCGAACCGGGGATGATCAGGACGAACTTCGGTGGAAGCTCCTTCGACTTCGCCCAGGACGACAATTTGCCCGACTACGCGCCGATGGCCGAAGCCATGGGCCGGGTTTTCGGCAAACTGGCGTCAAACCCGTCAGAGCCCGAGACGGTTGCTGAGGTGATCTGGCTTGCCGCGAATGAGACTGGTGACCGTCTAAGGTTCCGTGCCGGAGCAGACGCCGTAGATCTCTTGGATAGACGGAAAGCACAGGACGACGCCAAATTTATCTGTGAGATCAAGGAGTTGATGAAGGTTTTGGGCTTGGTGAAATCACAGCGACCGCAACGTCCTTGTCCCAAAAGCCGCGCTGCACAAAGCGTTTTCGCGCTGAGCTTGCAAAATCCGCCTTCGGCGCAGCCTGGACAACTCGAGTGTCCCCATTCTGATAGGGACTGATTTGGGACATCTTCGCCGCCTTCTTGAAGCACGCCCGCGCCGCGTCAGCGGCGCACGGCCCAACGGGAGCGGATCATGCCCATGATCCGGCGACGGGCGGGAGAACCCCGCCTTTAGCCCTCGATGTCGCCGTGGATGGCGAATTGCTCCAGGCCGGCCGATTGCGCCTCGATCATGCGGTAGCTTTCACGCACGCCGGCCTCGGTCAGCTCTCGCATCACGGTCAGCAGCGTGTTGGGCGCGTGATCGGCGCAGAGCTCCGCCATATGGGCGATCTCTTCGGCCGCCACAGGGCGGGCGGCGGCCACATCCGGTGCGCCGTAGTAGGTCATGAAATGATGCGCCAGAAGGTCCGTCAGCGTCTCAAGCTCCGCCTCTTCGATCTTGGTTACGGCCACAAAGGTCACCCGCCCGCCGGTTTCCAGCCCCATCCAGCCATTGGCAAAGGCCTGGCGCTGCTTGCCTGTCAGATCCGCTTCGCCCCAGTTGGAGAACTCGAACCCCCCTGAGATACACCACTCTCCGGTGCGGGCCGGGCTGGCAAAGACGTTTTGATCGCTTTCGTCGAAATGGATGGCGCGGGCCAGTTGCATTACGGGGTCTCCAGAAGTTCTGTCAGAGGGATGAGGTGAGTGGTCTCGTCGTCGCGCAAAAGCATGCCAAAGGCTTCATCGATGCCAAGGAAGGTGCCGCTGAACCCGCCCTGCTGCACCGGCTCGCCAATGCCATGGGCCAACTCGCGCCAGTCAGCGTGCAGCTGCTTGGCGCCTTCTTCTTCCCAGCGGTTGATCCAATGGAGGCAGTGGCGCGCCCAGCTTTCCACCAGGGCAGGGGCCTCCACATCGGCGCAGCCTTCGGCATATAGCGCAGTCTGATCGGGCGTGTCGCCGCCGTCGCCATCGGCGGGCCAGAGCGGCAGTGCGAGCCCAATCACAAGCCA
This sequence comes from Pseudophaeobacter sp., assembly GCA_027019165.1. Classification (GTDB taxonomy): domain Bacteria; phylum Pseudomonadota; class Alphaproteobacteria; order Rhodobacterales; family Rhodobacteraceae; genus Phycobacter. The sequence continues at coordinate 55,356 of JALUXC010000023.1, read as the reverse complement.
GTCCGGCACCTCGGCAGGGTCCGATGTGCTGGCGGCAGCGCGCAAGGCGCCGCAGCGGGCACCGTTGATACGGATGGCGCCGCCCCATTCCAGATGCACCGCCACCTCGGGCGGGGCCAGCGCGCCAAGGGCGTTCTGGAAGCCCACACCGCAGGTCGGCAGCATGGCCATGGCCTGCGCCAGCGGCACCTCGGGGGCAAAGACCAGTGCGGCGCGCACCATGTCCGGGGCGAGGTTATAGACCACGAGGCCCGCATCACAGCCCAGAACCGCCCGCTTGCAGGCGGTCTCGAACGGATCCTCAAGGCCAGTCACGGCCTCGCCCGACATCAGGGGCGGAAAAGAGAGTGCGAGGGCCGTCTCGCTCATGCGGCACCCCGCTCGATCAGGCCCTTCGCGACATCTTGGAAGGCCTTGGCCTGTGGGCTGTCCGGCTTGCTGACCACCACCGGCGCGCCGCCATCAGCCGCAAGGCGCACATCCAGATGCAACGGGATTTCCGATAGCAGCGGCACGTTCAGCTTTTTCGCCTCGGCTGCAACACCGCCATGGCCAAAGATGTGTTCTTCGTGGCCGCAGTTGGAGCAGATGTGGGTCGACATATTCTCGATCAGGCCCACGATCGGCACATGCAGTTGCCTGAACATGTCGATCCCCTTGCGGGCGTCGATCAGGGCGACGTCCTGCGGGGTCGAGACCACGATGGCGCCGTCCACATGGGCCTTCTGCGCAAGGGTCATCTGCACATCGCCCGTGCCGGGCGGCAGGTCCACGATCAACACATCCAGCGCGCCCCATTGCACCTGCATCATCATCTGCTGCAGCGCGCCCATCAGCATCGGGCCGCGCCAGACCACTGCCTGATCTTCGTTGGTCATGAGGCCGATGGACATCATGGTGACGCCATGGTTGCGCATGGGCAGGATGGTCTTGCCATCGGGGCTGGCTGGGCGGCCAGAGACGCCCAGCATGCGCGGCTGCGATGGGCCATAGACGTCGGCATCCAAGAGACCCACGCGGCGCCCTTCGGCGGCCAGCGCGCAGGCGAGGTTGGCCGAAACCGTGGACTTGCCAACACCGCCCTTGCCCGAGGCCACGGCAAGGATGCGGTCCACACCGGGGATCTTCTGCGGCCCCTGAGGCTGCGCGGCTTTCTTGGGTTTCAGATCCGGCGGCGCCTTGTCGGAATGAGCGGTCAAGAGAGCAGAGATTTTCTCGACGCCGGGCAGCGCCTTGACCTTGGCCTCGGCCTCATCCCGGATGGGTTCATAGGTCTTGGCGCGGGCCGGATCGATCTCCAGTACGAAACGGACCTCTGCCCCTTCGATGTTCAATGCGCGCACGATGCCCGCTGCGACGATATCGCTGCCGCTTGCGGGGTCGGTGATGGTCTTCAGTGCCTCGAGGACAGTTTCACGGGTGAGGGACACGCCGGTCTACTCCTTTGGATTGGTCGTTTGTCGTATTCGGACGGAACACTTGACGAAGATGTAGGTTGCTTCCTAGCATTTCGAATGGCCCGTTTGTTTTTTCTCTATCCGATCCGCTGGTGTTGTGCAGCGCTCAATCGGAGCAGCCCCGCGCCGGAGCGCATTGGCGCCATGGTTGTGGCAGTCACGCTCGCCGCGCTGCTGGCCGCAGGCCCGCTCCGCGCCGAGGACCGTCTGGTGCGCATGGCCGTGCCGGATGCGCTGGTCGAAACGGGGTTCCTCAAACACCTTCTGCCCCGCTTCTCGCTGAAGACACAGGTGAGGGTGCAACTGGTTGCGCCCAGCGAGGAGGCCGAAGCCGCGCTTGGCACCAATGGGGGAGCAGGCGCAAAGCCCGTGTTTCAAGGGGCGCAGGGTCTGTGGCACATTTCCGTATTGGACGACGCCCACCCCGGAACCGCGCGTTTTGTCGATTGGCTGTCCTCCGAGATCGGCAGCCGCACGATCACAGCCTATGCGCCTGAGGGCGTGCAGATGTTTACCCTGCCAGAGGTTCAGGTTGCGGCTGTCGAGGAGATTTCTTTTGAAGGCGATGCCGAGCTTGGCCAAAGCTTGTCGCGCAGCATGTGTGGGCGCTGCCATGCGGTGGCGGATGACATGCATCTCAACGACATCGGCTCCACGCCGTCGTTTTTCGTGCTGCGCACCCTGCCGGACTGGGACTATCGGTTTCAGGCCTTCTATGCGCTGAACCCACATCCGGCCTTCACCCAGGTCGAGGACGTGACACCGCCCTTTCCTGAAGACCGCCCGTCGCCCATCGTCCCCGTCGCCATGACGCTGGACGATCTGGAGGCGATCCTCGCCTATGTGGCCAGCCTGGAGCCGGCCGATCTGGGCGCGCCCTTGCAGCATCAGTGATCGCGGCGCTTGCTAAGGTAATCGGCGGTGGTGCGAACGGCCGGGCGATCCTTGCCCGCGAAAGGGTTGTTTTCCTGATGGAACTGCGCATTGACCCGGCAGTCGTCACACATCTGGATCATCCGCGCCGCATCTGATGTGGCGAACATCGCATGGTTCCCAGCCAGTTTCTCGGTGATCTTCTCGATGGTGGATTTCACCCCGAACAGGCTGCCGCATTCGACGCAGGCAAAGGGTTCTTCCTCGTGGATCACAACCTGGCTCAGCGCTTCGGGCTGAAGGTTCAGGCGCGGCTGATAAGAGATCGCCTGCTCGGGGCAGACATTGGCACAAAGGCCGCACTGCAGGCAGGCGTCCTCTTGAAAGCGCAGCTGCGGCAGATCCGGGTTGTCCCCCAGCGCACCCGAGGGGCAAAGCGAGACACAAGACAGGCACAGGGTGCAGCTGTCTTTGTTCACCAAAACCGCGCCATAGGGCGCATTTTCCGGCAAAGGCAGTACATCGGCATCTGGCGCCAATGCGCGGGCGGCCTGACGGGTGATCTGGCGGCGGGTGCCCATAGGGCGCAGCGGTTCGGCAATCGGCGACGGGGCCTCTGCCGCGTACAGGGCATCGCTCAGCGCATCGGGGTCGGCAAGGTCAAGAATCTCGGCCTTGTCTCCGGCGATGGCGCAGGCGAGCGCCAGTTCGCGGGTCTGGACCTCGCGGTCTACTTTGGGCGACAGCACGATCGAAACATGCGCAAAGCCTGCGGCCAGCGCGGCCAGGATCTCGGCATGGCCGAAGGTGTTGAGCGCCTCAACCTCCAGCGGCAGCACATCGGCAGGCAGGCCCCGGCCGAAGCGTGCCGCAAGGCGGATCATCTCGGCGCCGTGATCGTTTACCACCAAAAGGCGCGGAGCAGTGCCTCCTGCATCAAGGTAGGCCTTGGCCAGCACCTGAATGCGGCGCATCAGGCTGTCGGTCGGCGGTGCATCATAGGTAATCGACCCCGACGGGCAGAGCGAGGCACAGGCGCCGCACCCCGCACAGACCATCGGGTCGATGCTGACGTGATCGCCGTTCGAGACAATCGCCCCGGTAGGGCAGACATCCAGACAATTGGTGCAACCGGTCTTGCTAGCCCGGGAGTGGGCGCACAGGAGTGGTTCCGTGCGCACATAGAGCGGCTTTTCAAAGGTGCCGATGAGCTGGCTTGCCTCCAGCACCGCATCGGCCACGGCCTGCACACCCTTGGGGTCGGCGCGCAGGTAGCCTTCGCGCTTTTCATGGGCCGGAAACAGCGGCGTGCCGCCGGTCAGGTCGAGAATGATATCGCATTCGGATCGCCCGCCATCTCGGGCATCGCTCCAGCTCCAGTTACGGCCGGTGATGTCGAGCTGCTGCAGGGCATCGATGGTAACCTGAAACTGACCGAGCGCGCCTTTGGCTTGGCGCAGCCGACCCCGAATAACGTCAAAATCGCGGGTCACTGGCGCTTCGGCCTCATCGGTCAGCAGCACCGTGACCCCCAGCGCGTCCTTTAGACGTTCGGCTGCGGGCAGGGCCGCCTCAGACGCGCCGACGATCAGGCACAGACCTTCGGAGACCACATCGATGTTCTTTGCCGCGGCGCGGTCTACGGCAGCCTCGGCCACCAGCGCGGACATTTTGGGTAGCAGATTGCCCTGATCCTCGGTCCAACCGGCCCGGTCACGCAGGTCGAGAAAGGCCGGAACAGGGGTGTCGATCTCCTCCGCGATCTCCTCGAACAGGCGCTGTTCCTGGGTGCAGCAAATTACGGCGTCCCCGGTGGCGATCGCGGCCGCAGCACTGTCGGTCTGGCGGGTGCAGAGCGCCGAATGCACCTTGGAGCAGGGCAGGCCGGTGGTGCGCGAAAGCCCCTCTGAATCGATCTCTTGTGAGCCAGAACAATCACACAAAATCAACTGCTTGACCATCATTTCCTCGCTTGCATCAGGGCTGGCGTAATCGGCGGATTTGTGCCGCTCGGACCACAGATTAGGCATGATTCGAAAGCGGCGTAAACCGGTTTGCACCGCGCGGCAGGCCCGCAAAAGCCACCAGAAGTGGCGGGTGATTCGCGGCTTTCGGTGTACGGCGGTATTCTGATGATTTTTGTCGACATAGACAAAACGACCAAGGCGGCATTGCAGGGCGCGAAGGGTGGTCCAATTTGTCCGGCTTTGTCGAAATATGCCGCGGCATGCAACAGCGGGCTTTCACGGTGCTGTGAAACTGCGGCAGATTTGGGTGACGCAGGGAGAGCCAGGATCAAGCCGACCGTGAGCCAGACTTTGGACAAGACCGACGTCATGCCGCTGGGCATCGTCATTCGCCGTACCCCCGGGGTGACCCGGTGGGCGAAATGGTCGTGGAAGGTCTCTGCCGTGCTGCCCGCTGCCGGGCCTGCCGACTGGCAGCTGTTGCGGCAGGAAGAGGGCGCCAGCGAGTTTCACGCCGCGACGCTGCCGCTTGAGCTGCACCGCGCCGAGGCCGAAGCCTATATGCAGGGCCTGACCGCCGAGCCGCCCTGCGTCTACGTGATCCTGCGCGACAGCGATGATGCGGATCGCCCGCTTGACGTGACACTGGTCACGGCCTCTCCGTTCGAGGCGCAGGACTATGCCGACAATGGTGAGGACCTGGTGGAACGCGTCCCGATGCCCTCGGGGCTGGTCGCCTGGGTGCGGCAATTCACGCTGGCCCATTTCAAGGAAGAGGAATTCAAGAAACGCCGCCGCGACAAGCGCACCATGGGCGAGGCGGAGGACGGGATTGGTGATCCGCGCATTGCGCAGATGACGGACGTCTACCGCTCTCCATCTCTGGTCAAAAAGGGGCGCCTGCAATGACACGTGATTTCTGGGCCCGTCGAAAGGCTGCCGTTCAGGCCGAGGCCGAAGCGGAAAAACGAGCAGAAGCCGCCGCCGAGGCTGCCGAGCGGGAACAGGCGCTTGAGGAAAAAAGCGACGAAGAGATCCTGGCCGAACTGGAGCTGCCCGACCCCGACACGCTGGAAGAGGGCGACGATTTCAAGGTCTTTCTGCGGGATGTTGTCCCGGCCCGTATTCGCACGCGCGCATTGCGCCGCCTCTGGCGGCTGAACCCGATACTGGCGAACGTGGATGGTCTGGTGGATTACGGCGAAGATTTCACCGACAGCGCCATGGTCGTCGAAGGCATGCAGACCGCCTATCAGGTGGGCAAGGGCATGACCAAACATGTCGAGGAACTTGCCCGGCAGGCCGCCGAAAAGGAAAAGGCCCAGCAAATAGCAGATGCACCAGAAGACGCGGAACCGGAGGTGGCGCTTGCCCCGGACGATGCGCAAGACGCTGAACCTGCTTTGGCTGAAGCGGATGTCGAGGCGGAGGACGTTCTGGGAACTGCACCGGATCAGTCCGCCACCGCTGAAGGGCTCACAACCATAGGGGGTGACAGGTCTGCCGAAGCCGGTGATACTGACCCCGTGAACACCCTGCCGCGCCGGATGCGGTTTTCCTTTGATCAGGATCAGCCCGAGGCGCGGGAGACGGCATGAACAAGGAGCACATCATGACAGCCACCGCTGACCCTTCAGCGCCGCTGGTAAGCGAAGAGGACCGCCTGCGTGCGGATCTCTATAATTTCATGGGGCTTATCTTGGCCGCCCCGCCGGATGAATTCCTGCTGGGGCAGACTGCTGGCCTGTCTGGAGACGATACCGATCTTGGCACGGCCATCAACGCTCTGGCCAAGATTGCCAAACTCTCCAAACCCGCTGCGGTGGAGCGCGAGTTCAACAAGCTGTTCATCGGTCTTGGGCGCGGCGAGCTGCTCCCTTACGCCAGCTATTATCTGACCGGTTTCCTCAATGAAAAGCCTCTGGCGCAGCTGCGGCGGGACATGGCGGCGCGCGGCATGACCCGTGCGGCCAATGTCTATGAGCCCGAGGACAATATCGCCTCCTTGATGGAGATGATGGGAGCGCTGATCGCGGGCCGCTTTGGCGCGCCTGCCTCTCTTGCGGACCAAAAGACCTTTTTCAACACCCATATCGGCCCCTGGGCCGGTCACTTCTTTTCGGATCTCGAGAAGGCCAAGAACTCGGTTCTTTATGCCTCGGTCGGCGCTGTCGGTCGGGTGTTCATGGAGATTGAGGCCGAAGCCTTCCGGATGAGCGCGGAGCAATCCGCATAAACCGGGGCAGATTTTCCTGCCTCAAAACGTGAGCGACCACCAAGGAGGAGACACTCACATGACCAAGAAAGCAGAGGCAGCCTCAAGCCGCCGCGACTTTCTGAAAATCGCCGCAACCACCGCGCCGCTTGCGGCAGTGGCTGTTGCGACCACAGGGGGCGCGGTGGAGGCCGCAGAGCCCGATCTTGCAAAAGAGACGATGCAGGATACCGCGCATACCCGCGCCTATTACGAAAGCGTCCGGTTCTAACGCGCCGATCGCTACCCAAATGACCAAAGGCAACTGGTTGCGTGACGCCCGACCGCCTGAGGTATTGTCGTCAACCCAGCGCGCTTTCTGAGGAGGAAGCAAGCAAGGGAGGTTCTAAATGCTTAGGAAAAAGACCAACGGGGTTGCGAGACGCCCCCAGCGGACCAGTATCCTGTCCAAAGTCGGCGAAACATCCGTCGACCGCCGCGCCTTTTTGCGCGGCTCCGGCCTGGCCATTGGCGGCCTGGCTGCCATCAGCGCCACCGGCGGGTCCGTGACCCAGGCCAGTGCGGCCACCGCGGCTGCGGGCGCTGTTGAAACCGTAAAATCCGTCTGCACCCACTGCTCGGTCGGCTGTACCGTCGTGGCAGAGGTTCAAAACGGCGTCTGGGTCGGGCAGGAACCCGGCTGGGACAGCCCGTTCAACCTCGGTGCTCATTGCGCCAAGGGGGCCTCGGTGCGCGAGCACGCCCATGGTGAACGCCGCCTCAAGTACCCGATGAAGAAAGAGGGTGGCGAGTGGAAGCGCATCTCCTGGGATCAGGCGATCAACGAGATCGGCGATGGCATGATGCAGATCCGCGACGAGAGCGGACCTGACAGCGTCTACTGGCTCGGCTCGGCCAAGCACAACAACGAACAGGCCTACCTGTTCCGCAAGTTCGCCGCCTATTGGGGCACGAACAACGTGGATCACCAGGCGCGGATCTGTCACTCCACCACAGTTGCGGGTGTTGCGAACACATGGGGCTATGGCGCCATGACCAACAGCTACAACGATATCCATAACTCCAAGGCGATCTTCATCATCGGCGGCAACCCGGCCGAGGCGCACCCCGTCTCGCTGCTGCACGTTCTGAAGGCCAAGGAGCAGAACAACGCGCCGCTGATTGTTTGCGATCCGCGTTTCACCCGCACCGCGGCCCATGCCGATGAATATGTGCGCTTCCGTCCGGGCACCGACGTTGCACTGGTCTGGGGCATCCTGTGGCACATCTTCGAGAACGGCTGGGAGGACAAGGAGTTCATCCGCACCCGTGTCTGGGGCATGGACCAGATCCGCGAAGAAGTGGCCAAGTGGAACCCCGAAGAGGTTGAGCGCGTCACCGGAACCCCCGGCGAGCAGCTGCGCCGCGTGGCCCGTACCATGGCCAACAACCGTCCCGGCACCGTGATCTGGTGCATGGGCGGCACCCAGCACACCAATGGCAACAACAACACCCGTGCCTATTGCGTGCTGCAGTTGGCGCTGGGCAACATGGGCACCTCGGGTGGCGGAACCAACATCTTCCGTGGCCACGACAACGTGCAGGGCGCAACCGACCTTGGCGTTCTGTCCCACACTCTGCCCGGCTACTATGGCCTGTCCAAAGGCGCATGGGGTCACTGGGCGCGGGTCTGGGGTGAAGATCCGGAATGGCTTGCCGGCCAGTTCGACACGCTGAAAGGCGCCGACGGCAAGGACAAGAGCCTGCAGAACCTGACAGGTATTCCGGTCAGCCGCTGGATCGATGGTATCCTGGAAGACGCCGAAAACATGGACCAGCCGAACAATGTTCGTGCCATGGTTCTGTGGGGCCACGCGCCCAACTCGCAGACCCGGATGACGGAAATGAAGACGGCGATGGAAAAGCTGGACATGCTGGTCGTGGTCGACCCGTATCCCACCGTTTCCGCCGTGCTGCATGACCGCACCGATGGTGTCTACCTGCTGCCGGCCTGTACCCAGTTCGAAACCCGTGGCTCTGTCACCGCGTCGAACCGCTCGATCCAGTGGCGCGACAAGGTGGTCGATCCGCTGTTCGAAAGCCTGCCCGATCACGTGATCATGGCAAAGTTCGCGAACAAGTTCGGCTGGGCCGACCGTTTCTTCCGCAACATCGAGATGGAAGATGCCGAAACGCCCAACATCGAAAGCGTGACCCGCGAATTCAATCGCGGCATGTGGACGGTCGGCTACACCGGTCAAAGCCCGGAGCGGATCAAAAAGCACATGGCCAACCAGCACACCTTTGACCGTACCACGCTCAAGGCGATTGGCGGTGAGGCCGATGGGGATTACTACGGTATGCCCTGGCCGTGCTGGGGCACGCCCGAGATGAACCATCCGGGGACGCCGAACCTCTATGACATGTCCAAGCCGGTTTCCGAGGGTGGTCTGACCTTCCGTGCCCGTTTCGGCGTGGAGCGGGACGGTGACAATCTGCTGGCCGAGGGCGTCTATTCGGCAGGCTCTGAAATTCAGGACGGCTATCCTGAGTTCACCATGCAGATGCTGATGGATCTGGGCTGGGATGGTGACCTGACCGACGAAGAGCGTGCCGCAATCGACGCGGTGGCCGGTCCCAAGACCAACTGGAAAACCGACCTGTCGGGCGGCATCCAGCGGGTTGCGATCAAGCACGAATGTGCGCCCTTCGGCAACGCCAAGGCGCGTGCGGTCGTGTGGACCTTCCCGGATCCGGTGCCGCTGCACCGCGAGCCGCTTTATACCAACCGCCGGGATCTGGTTGCGGATTATCCGACCTACGAGGATCGCAAGTTCTATCGTCTGCCGACGATGTATGCCTCGATCCAGAAAAAGGATGTCTCGCAGGAGTTCCCGATCATCCTCACCTCTGGCCGTCTGGTCGAATATGAGGGCGGCGGCGATGAGACCCGCTCGAACCCCTGGCTGGCCGAACTCCAGCAGGACATGTTCGTCGAGATCAACCCGCGCGATGCCAATAACCTTGGCGTGCGGGACGGCGCGCAGTGCTGGGTCGAAGGCCCGGAGGGCGGCAAGGTCAAGGTCATGGCCATGGTCACCGAAAGGGTCGGCGAGGGCGTTGCCTTCATGCCGTTCCACTTTGGCGGTCATTTCCAGGGCGAGGACCTGCGCAGCAAATACCCCGACGGCGCTGATCCATATGTGCTGGGCGAAAGCACCAACACGGCGCAGACCTACGGGTATGACAGTGTGACCCAGATGCAGGAGACCAAAGCGACTCTCTGCAAAATCATGCCAGCGTAAGGAGATAGAGTAATGGCAAGAGCGAAGTTTCTCTGCGATGCCGAACGCTGCATCGAATGTAACGCCTGTGTCACCGCCTGTAAGAACGAGCATGAGGTGCCCTGGGGGATCAACCGCCGCCGCGTTGTGACCATCAATGATGGCAAGCCCGGTGAGCGCTCGATCTCGGTCGCCTGTATGCACTGTTCGGATGCGCCCTGCATGGCCGTTTGCCCGGTGGATTGCTTCTACCAGAACGAGGAAGGGGTGGTTCTGCACTCCAAGGACCTCTGCATTGGCTGTGGCTACTGTTTCTATGCGTGCCCCTTTGGCGCACCGCAGTATCCGCAGGCGGGCAACTTTGGCAGCCGTGGCAAGATGGACAAATGCACCTTCTGCGCCGGTGGCCCGGAGGAGACCCACTCTAATGCGGAGTTCTCCAAATACGGTCGCAACCGGATCGCCGAGGGCAAGCTGCCCATCTGCGCCGAAATGTGCTCGACCAAGGCGCTGCTGGCCGGTGACGGCGACGTGGTGTCGGCGGTCTACCGCGAACGCGTCGTGGCGCGCGGCTTTGGCACCGGCGCCTGGGGCTGGGGCACCGCCTATGAGCAAAAGGGCGGCTAAACCGGCCTTTTCAGGGTAAAATCGGGATGGCCTGCGGACAGCGGGCCATCCTGCCCTATTTGATTCACATAAGACACATCCGTAGGGGACATCCGTCCCTACGTCAGACAGACTCGAAGGAGTGTGGCTCATGCTGCGCATGGTTTTCGCATTTGTTCTGCAACTTGGGCTGCTGGTCGGCGCCGTGCAGGCACAGGACACGACCGCGCCGGTTGAGGTGGACCGCAGTGCCACTGGCGGCGCGCAAACGCTTGAGGATATTCTTGCCCGGCAAAGAGGCGAGAAACTGGACGACTCCTTCCGTCGCAATGCCACCGGCGACCCGGACATTGCGGCCGGCATTACCCAACAGCTTGGCACGCTGGGCGGTGCCTCTGACGCCGAGGTCTGGCGGCAGCTGCGCTATGGTTCGGCCGATGTGACCGTCTCTTCGGGGGGCGAGGTGGCCAGCGTGCTGATGCAGGACGGCGGCATGCCCTGGCTGACCTTCCGCGATGGCCCCTTGCGCCAATATGGCGGCTGGCTTCTGCTGGGCACACTGGGTGCGCTGGTGGTTTTCTACGTTCTGCGGGGCCGGATCCCGGTGGATGGAGAGATGACGGGGCGCACAGTGACCCGCTTCAAATTCATCGAGCGGATGGCTCACTGGACCCTGGCCGGATCCTTTATCATCCTCGGCGTCACCGGCCTTTTGACCCTCTTTGGCCGCGCCTTCATCGCGCCCTATCTGGGTAAGGACATCAACTCCTTCCTGCTGATCTACGGCAAATGGCTGCACAACTCGGTGGCCTGGGCCTTTATGGTGGCGCTGGTCCTCGTCTTTGTGATGTGGGTGGTACATAACATCCCCAACCGCACCGACCTCGTGTGGATCCGCCAGTTCGGCGGCATCATCGGCAACAAGCACCCGCCGGCGAAGAAATTCAATGCCGGGCAAAAGGTGATCTTCTGGTCGGTGATCCTGTTCGGAGCGTCCATATCGGTCTCTGGCCTGTCGCTGCTGTTCCCTTATGAGCTGCCGCTCTTTGCCAAGACCTTTGCGGTGCTGAACGACATCGGCATTCCGCAGTGGATCGGGTTCGGAACTCTGCCCGAACAGCTTTCGCCGCAAGAGGAGATGCAGTTTGCCCAGGCCTGGCATGCGATCATGGCCTTTGTTCTGATGGCGATCATCATCGCGCATATCTATATCGGCTCGGTCGGTATGGAGGGCGCCTATGATGCCATGGGATCGGGCGAAGTGGACGAGGCCTGGGCCCATCAGCACCACTCGATCTGGCTGGAGGAAGAAAAGGCGAAAGCTGCCGGAAGCGCCAAGGGCGCGACCCCGGCGGAATAGGCCAGGCACGAGGGACCATTGCGATGCGCCTCCTTGCCTTTTTGGGTTTCGTGGCAGCCTTCTGCGCCGGATCGCTTTCGGCGCAGGAGTTTACCACGCTCAAAGGGCACGGTGGGCCGATCATGGGACTGGCTACGGCGGCATCGGGGCAGGTGGCGAGCGCGAGTTTCGACAATTCGGCAGCGCTGTGGGACGGGCGCGCGCCGCGTTGGCTCGAAGGGCATGATGCGGCGGTGACCGCAGTGACGTTTGCCGGGCCGGGCCGCCTTGTGACTGGCGGCGACGATTTTGCGATCCGTCTGTGGACGACCGATGGCAGATCGCGGGTGTTGGGCCAGCACAAAGGCAAGGTGCGCGGGCTAGCGGTCTCAGCCGATGGCCAGTCTCTGGCCTCGGCCAGTTGGGACGGCAGCCTTGGGATCTGGTCGCTTGGTGAAGAGGCCGCGCCGCATATGATTGACCTTGGCAGCGGGGTCAATGATGTCGCCTTTGGGCCGAATGGCATGCTCTTTGCCGCCACCATGGACGGGCGGATCCTGCGGATTGATCCCGAGAGAGACAGCGCGCCGCGCCCGCTGGCCGAGCAGGGATTTGGCGTAAACCGTCTGATCGTCGATGAGCAGGCCGGTTGGCTCGCCTATGGCGCGGTCGACGGGGCGACACGGGTCATCGATTTGGCCAGCGGAGCAGAGGTTGCCGATTTCACTCTGGACCGCCGCCCCATTCTGGCAATGGCCTATCATCAGGACACGGGGCAACTCGCCGTGGGGGACGGGCATGGCTATATCATGATGATCGCCACCGCCGCCACGGGGGAAAAATGGCGCATCGCGCGTGATTTTCGCGCCGCCCGCAAGGGGCCGATCTGGGCGCTTGCCTTTTCGCCGGATGGGGGCACCATTTGGGCCGGGGGGCTGGATGATGTGATCTATGGCTGGCCGGTGGCCCTGATGGGAGAGTTTGACCCTGCGATGGGACAGTGGCGCACATTCCTGCGACCCGCCGACAGCATGCCGAACGGAGAGCGCCAGTTCATGCGCAAATGCTCGATCTGCCACGCTTTGACACCGGGCGAGAGCCGCAAGGCCGGGCCGACCCTTTTTGGTATCTTCGGGCGCCGGGCAGGCAGCCTGCCGGGATACCGCTATTCGCCGGTTCTGGATGGATCTGATATCATCTGGAATGACGAGACCATTGATGCGCTGTTCGATCTGGGCCCCGACCACTATATTCCGGGTTCCAAAATGCCGATGCAGCGCATTACTGCCGCTGAGGACCGCAAGGATCTGGTGGCTTTTCTGAAATACGCAACGCAACCAAAGGAATAACAGGATGAAAGCGATGTTTGCGGGCTTTGTGGCTATCGCCGTGATCGCCGTGGGGGCGGATCTGGCCCTGGATCGCGCGGGATTTGCCGCAGATGAGAAATTCGCAGGCCAAGCGGTGCGTCTGGATTGAACCAGCCTGTGATCTCTGCCGCCCCGCGCGATGAATATGGTGAAAACCTTGCCGGTGCCTCGATCCTTGTGATCGATGACGAACCGGGCATGCGCAATTTCATGACCAAGATCCTCAGCCCGCGCTGCAAGCGGGTGGAGCAGGCCAGCTCTGCCGCCGAAGCCTCCGAGATTTTGGATAAGGCGCATTTTGATCTGGTGATCCTCGACAATATCATGCCCGGAAAAACCGGCCTTGAGTGGGTGCAGGAGCAGCGCCGGGTGGGGCTCTTTGCTGATACCATTTTGGTCACTGCCTATGCGGATCTTGAAACCGCCATCCTTGCGCTGCGGGCGGGTGTAGCCGATTTTGTGCTGAAACCGTTCAGGGCGAACCAGATCCTCAACTCGGTGGCGCGGGCCCTGGACCGGAAATACCTGCGGCGGGAGAATTACCTGCTGAAGCATGAGCTGTCGGTCGAAGGCTCTGCGGCGCGTGGGCGTCTGTTGGGGAAATCGGCGGCGATCACCCGCGCGCGTGAGATGCTGAAACGCCTTGCGCCGCTGCCGACGCCGGTTCTGTTCACGGGCGCCAGCGGCACCGGCAAGGAGATCGCGGCGCGCACGCTGCATTCCCTGTCGGACCGGGCGGAAAAGCCGTTCGTGGCGGTCAATTGCGCGGCCATCGCGCCGGACCGCATCGCGCATGAGCTGTTCGGCGTTCTTGACGATCAGGATCGGCGCCGGGACGGATTGTTCCTGCATGCGGACGGCGGCACTTTGTTCCTTGATGAGGTTGCCCAGATGCCCGATCAGGTCCAGGCGGCGCTCTTGCGGGTGCTTGAGGATCAGCGCGTGCGTCCGGTGGGCGCCGAGAGGGACATACCGCTGAACCTGCGGTTTCTCTTTGCCACCAATGCGGATCTGGAACAGGCGGTGGCCGAAGGGCGGTTCCGCGCGGACCTCTATCACCGGATCAACGTGGTGAAGATCGAGATGCCCCCCCTGCGCGAACGCATCGAAGATATCGTGGAGCTGGCGGCGCTGTTCATGGAGCAGTTTTCGGCGACCCTGGCCATGCCCGCGCTGGAGCTGGACGAGGAAACCCTGCTGAAATTCTCGCGCTACGACTGGCCGGGGAACGTGCGCGAATTGCGCAACCTCATCGAACGCTCGGTAATCCTTGGGGCGTTTCCCGAAGAGTTCTCTGGCAAAGGGTCGGTCACTGGCCCTGCCGCGATCGAGAGTCTGGAACTGGTTACCCAGCGCCATATCATGCATATGCTGGATGCCTGCGATGGCAATCGCGCAGAGGCGGCCCGCCGCCTGGGCGTATCACGCAAGACCATCGACCGAAAATGTGCCTCCTGGGGCGTGTGAAGGGTCGCGGGAGCACGCAGAGAGCGTCGGGGAGCTCCCGCGCCTGACGCACGATTTGCAGGGCAAATCCCGCGAAACAGCCTTGGGCCCGGCGCTGCGCATTTGCGCAGCGCGGCTGCGCCTCGAGCATCTGATGCGGCAGCATGTCTAGGGGATTTCGTCAAACGCCATTGTCGCTTCGCTCTGGCAGCCAGACTGAGAAGGCAGCGCCGCCACCCGGGCGGTTGCGGGCAGAGATGATGCCGCCGACGTTCTGGATCAGGGTCTGGCTGATCGACAGGCCCAGCCCGGTGCCTTCGCCGGGTTTGGTGGTGAAGAACGGGTTGAACACCTCCGAGAGGTGATCTTCGTTTATGCCGGGGCCGGTATCGGCCACCGTCAGGCTGGCGCCGGAGATGCCATTGCGTTCTTCGGGGGCGAGGGTCAGTGTCAGGGTGCCGGAGACCTTCATGGCCTGGGCCGCGTTGATGATCAGGTTGATGATCACCTGCTGCAATTCGCCGGGATCGATCCTGACGAGGGGCGCATCGCCCAGATTGCCCTCGACCATGATGCCATGTTTGGCAATGACGTGATCGACCAGAACCAGACAGTCTGTGACAACACCCGCGATATCGACGCTTTCCTCGAAGGTGCCAAACTCGGAGGGGCGCGCGAATTGCAGCAGCTTGCCGACAATGGCACCGATCCGCATGACTTGGTTGTCGATGAGATCAAGTTCGGTCTTCACCTCGCCCGCAGCCGGACCGAGGGTCATCCGCATCACATCCACATTGCCTTGAATGACCGCCACCGGGTTGTTGATCTCATGGGCGACCCCGGCGGTGATCTCACCGATGGAAGCGAGTTTTTCGCTCATCACCAACTGTTTGTAGGTCTCTTCCAGCTTCTGGTTCGCGTCTCGCAGTTCGGCGGTGCGCTGATCGACACGGGTGTTCAGCTCGTCTGCCCAGTTGCGCAGCCTTTGGTCGCGGTCCTGGATCTGATCGAGCAGCGTATCAAGGTGCGCCGCCACCTGGCCGATTTCATCGCGGCTGCCCACATTGCCGTTGCGGGCTGCCAGATCGCCTTGCTCCACTTTCTTCATTGTATGCGTCATCCGCTCAAGTGGGGCGAAAATTCCCTTGGCGAGCCACAGAAACAGCGGGGCAGAGAGCGCCAGAACCAGAAGGAACAGACCGACAACGGTCCAATAGGCTTCGGTCTTTGCAGTATTGTAGGGGGCCTCCAGAAAGCCGACATAGAGCATGCCGACGCGGGCACCGAAACTGTCCGTCAGCGGCAGGTAGCCCGAAATGTACCAGTCGTTCACCACAAAGGCCCGGTCGAGCCAGGTGCGCCCTTCCTCAAGCACCACGTTGCGCACGGCCGCAGAGACCCGTGTGCCAAGGGCGCGGACATCCTCGAAAAGGCGCACATTGGTGCTGACACGTGTGTCCTCAAGGAAAAGCGTGGCGGTGCCTTGCCGGTTTCCGTCCTCTTCCTCGCCAAGGTAGACCAGCGCGTTGAGCGTATCGATGAAATCGAGATTGCGATTCAGAAGCAGCCCGCCGCGCAACACGCCGTTGTGACCGGCCAGGATCACGGGAGCTGCGGTATGGACGACCATGCCGCGATCCTCGATCTGGCGCAGCGTCGGGGCAGCAGCTTCGGTCTCGATCAGCGGGATGACGGCGCGTTCCTGCAGGGCAGGGGAGACCAGCGCCAGGTCTGCCGCCGAAAAGATGTCGATTTCGGCGGCCAGTTGTCCCCGTGCAGCGGTTTGCACCACAGGCCATTTCCCTTGCGCGCCGTTGACGGCGGAAAGGGGCAGGTATTCCAGAAAATCAAGCTGGAGTTGCTGCCTTCGGCTGTTGAGGAAATCACTGACGGCTTCGGGGCCGTCCTTGAGCGCGGCTTCGAAAGCGGTGGATTGCGCGAGGCTGAGCATGCCATTCGCGCTGCCGGTCTGCAGGTGGCCAAGGTACTGTTCGGCGATGCGCAGATCGCTGTCCACCTTGGCAATCAGCACCGCATCGTAATCCGCGTTCCATCGGGTCATCGCAAGGATCAACACGAGCGGCATCAATACGCTGAGCGGCACAAGCGCCAGAAGCAACAGGCGTAGGCGAACGGATTTCAAGATGTTGCTCCTCCCAAGGCGCACCCACTGTCGCACCGGATTTATGGGCAGAGCAAGGGGGAAAGGTCCAAGCCGTCAGGCTGGGATGACTTCGCCCGCCCAATCGAACACCTTGCCGCTGTCTGGTGGCGCGAGGCCCGCGATAACACCGGCAAGACAGGAGGCGGAATGGTCTGGAGTGAACAGCTTGCCCTCAGGCACCGCGCGGCTGAAGGGGCGTGACAGATCCGTGTCCACCGTGCCTGGATGCAGCCCTGCGCAGATCAGCTTGGGATGTGTGCGGGCCATCTCGATCGCGTAGTTGCGCAAGAGCATGTTGAGCGCGGCCTTTGAGGCGCGGTAGGCATGCCAGCCGCCAAGCCTGTTGTCCGAGATCGACCCCACCCGCGCCGACAGCGCCGCAAAGACGGCGTGCCTGTCCCGCGGCATGCGCGGCAGCAGGTGTTTGGCAACAAGCGCCGGGCCAAAGGCATTGATGGCAAAGACGCGTTCAAAGGCAGACATGCTTTGCTGTTTCAGGGATTTTTCCGGTTTCAGCCCCGTATCGTCCGACAAGACACCCGTTGCGACAATCACCAGATCCGGCGAACCCACAGATTTGGCAAGGGTCGAAAGGCTGTCTTCCTTGGTGATGTCGGCAACATGGGCAACCACCCGGCCAGAGGCGTCATATGCTCCGCTGCGGCTGACGGCGTGGATCGTCTCTACCCCCGGCAGGGCCGCATAGTGGCGCAGCAAGGCACCGCCGATGCCGCCGCTGGCGCCAAAGATCACGATCTCTTTCGGGCATTGCTCAGTGGACATGGGCAGCCGTTACATCAGTTTCAGGAACAGGCGGCGCGGCAGGAGGCGCCCGATGGTGAAAACCCAGGAAAAGGGGGCAGGGAAGGAGGTGGAAAACCGACCTCGGCGCATGGCGCGCAAGCAGCGGTCTGCGGCATCCTTGGGCTCCAGGATTTGCGGCATCTTGAACTGGTTCTTGTCGGTGAGCCGGGTGCGGATGAAGCCGGGGTTGATCACCTGTACCCGCACGCCGGTACCGCGCAGATCGGCCTGCAGGTTCTCGCCCAGATGCATCAGAGCGGCCTTTGACGCGCCATAGCCGATGGCACCGGGCAGGCCTGTGAACCCCGCCAGAGACCCAATCAGCACGATCTGGCCTCGGTCACGCTTGCAAAACGCGGGCACGATTTGCCCAAGCACCCGCATGGCGCCCATGAAGTTCACCTCGCACATAGCTTCGATCGCCTCTGGCTGCCAGTCCTGCGCGGCGAGAGGGTCATAGGCCCCGGCGCAGTAGATGACGCCATCTAAAGGGCCAAGGTCTCGTGCTGCGGTCTCCACGCTGGCAGCATCGGTCACATCCAGCGGTAGGGATTTGGCATTCTCAAGCCGCGCGGCCAGAACATCAAGGCGTGTCGCATTGCGGGCCGACAGGATCAGACGGGCACCGGCTTCATCCAGCGCCTCGGCCAGGGCGCGGCCCAGCCCCTCGCTGGCGCCGACGATCCACCATGTCTGATCCTTGAAGGAGGTCATCCTATTGCTCCACCGGGCGCATTGTGGCGATCAGCTCGACCACCTTGATCCCGAACTTGCGCATTTCAGAGCGGTTCAGGATGGTGCCGTTCTCCATCAGGTACATCCAGTCGGTCACATCGAGCACATGGCCGCCCGCATCCTCGGGCAGGCGGATGCGATATTTCAGCTCGACCATGGCGCCCAGCTGGCGCCCCTGTCCGGTGCCGATGATGTCATCGGCAGTGGCGGTGAAGTGCCCGTCCTCCCCCATGGTGAGATACCATTTGCGGGCCTGGGTGCTGCCATTTGCGTAAGAAAAATCCTCGCTCAAGGTGCCGGTATCGCCGTCCCAGCTGCCCTGCATCTGCGCCACAAAGCGCGAGACCACCCGTCCACGGGGCCCGTAGATCATGCCTTCGGAGATCAAATTTCCAGACAGGCGCTCCTGGATGTCAAAAGCCGGGCCGGTGCCTGCGTAATGCTCCAGCCGCTGGGAACGAAAGCCAAAACCAGGCCGCCAGATGACGAGCACAAGCACGACAACAAGGAGGATGAGAACAAGTTTCATGAGACTGTGACCTCGCGTGGCAGGCGCACGACCAGTGCGATTGCCAATAGCTTGATAAGACAGGGAAGGACGGCATAAGCGAGCGTGAGAGCGTCAAGCGCGGCGGCGCTGTTGGGCCCGCCGGGTGTGAAACCACTGAGCTGCAGCGCGGGCAGCAGGATCAGCGCGGCGGCGGCCAGGGCCAGCTTGGCGGCAAAGCTCCAAAGGCCAAAGGCCTGCCCGGCCTGTACTCCGGCGCGGGCCAAGGCCGAGGAAAACAGGACCGGCAGGACCACCATGTCCGCGCCAAGTGCCGCGCCCGAGCCGATGCAGATCAGGGCAAAGGCGAGGGCGGCGCCCTCGGGCAGGATGGCTGCCGAGATGAAGGACAGGATGGCCAGCGCCATCGCGGGGATCAGCACTTGCCGCGCGCCATATTTGGCGCTGGCACGGGTCCAGAAGGGAACCGAAACGCCGGCGGCCAGAAAGAACAGGATCAGGAAGGGACCGGCCAGATGGGGCAAGCCCAGCTTTTCCTCGACGAAGAACAGGAACAGGGTGGAGGTCATCGCCACCGGCAGGCTGTTGATCAAGGCGAGTATCAGCAGCCGGGTGCCGCCAGCACTGTGCAGGGCGGTCATGGACAAGGGTGCCTCGGGACGGGCAGGCAGGCGCCACAGGGGGCGCGTCAGCAGCCAGACCGCAAGGCAGACCAGCGCCAGTACAATGCCAAAGGCGCCGTAGCCTTCTCCCGGCGCTCCAAGGGCGACCAGAACGGTCGGCGCCAGCGCGGCAAGGATGATCCCAGCCAATGTGCCCCCTTCACGCCAACCGGCCATGCGGATCAGCGCCTCTTGCGACCCGGCGAGCGACAGGCTGTGACCGTAAAACAGGATGGTGCCAAGGCTATAGGCGCTGAACAAGAGAACCAAAGCCGCAACCAGCCAGACCAGCGTGTCGGCGCTGGGCAAAAGCGTGTAGAGCAGAAGAAACCCGGCCGCCATGCCAAGGCAGGCCAGGGCGGCAAAGGCGCCGCGCGCCCGAGGATAGCGGTCGATCAGCCAGCCAAGAGCCGGGTCTTGCACAAAATCAAGGACCCGTATCCCGGCCAGAACAGCGGCCAGCGTCGCAAGGCTCAAACCCAGTTCGGCTGTGGCATAGCGCGGCAAATGGATATAGAGCGGCAGCCCGGCCGCAGCCAGCATCAGCGCAAACAGACTGATCCGGGCGGCATGCATCACTCACCCCGCAGCTCTGCTGAAAGGCGCGCCGATCGGCTTTTTTCTGATAGCCATATGCCAAGGAAGCGCTTGCGCACGTCTGAATGGCGGATATTGCAGGTGCGTTCACCGTTCAGGTACAGTTCCATGCGGTCTGGGCGTGTGGACACCGCAGTGAAGACGTCCCCTTTGCCCACGTTGCGAAAACAGCTGCCCAGCTTGCCGACCAATGTGTCAAGGTCGGGCTGCGTGCCTTCTATGCGCATGATTTCGGAGCGGGTCGACTGGATCAGATCCTCCCGGTCGATGCTGCGAAAATACTCGATCTCCAGGGCCAGCGGGCTGCCCCAGTCGAACCTCCTCGCGCCGTCGGTGTGCAAACGCGCCCGATAGACCACAAGGCCCAGCCAGCGGAGAGTCACCGTCCCCAGCTCCACCGGCTGCACCAGCCCAAAAGTGCGCAGATTGGCCGATGCCGCGCCGGGCAGCAGCATGGCGGCGGTCGCCAGTGCCACCAGCCCTTTGCGCACAGGGTCAAGCATGGCTCAGCTCCACCTGAACCACATCGGTCTGACCGGCGGCAAAGGAGCCTGCACAGATCTCAAGGTAGTAGCGCCAATTGCGCAGGAAAGCCTGATCGTAGCCAAGCTCAAGGATCTTGGGCGCACGCATCGAAAGACGCTCGGCCCACATGCGGCAGGTGCGGGCATAGTCCTGGCCAAAGGCAAAGGAGTTTGTGACCTTCAGCCCCGCCTGCCGCGCCTGATGTGAGATCACCGCGTCGGACAAGAGCATGCCACCGGGGAACGTGTATTGGCGGATATAGTCGGATGAATTGCGATAGATATCGAAGTAGCTGTCCTGCACGGTGATCGCCTGAACCAGGGCTTTGCCCCCCTCCGCCAGACGGGATTTCACGGTCGAGAAGTAGCTTGGCCAGTAGCGTTCACCAACGGCCTCGATCATTTCAATCGAGACGATATTGTCAAAGGTGCCTTCGGATTTGCGATAGTCGCGCAGCTCGATCTCGGCGCGCCCATCAAGACGCGCATCCGCATAGCCATGCTGACTGGGGGAGATGGTGAGGCCGGTCACATGGCGGCCAGAGTCTGCTGCACGTTCGGCAAAGCCGCCCCAGCCGCAGCCGATCTCCAGAATGCGCTCGCCACCCGAAAGGCGGCTCAGGGCGCGGTCGTATTTGCGGTTCTGGGCGCGCTCAAGGTCGTTATCGCCGGGGGCAAAGATCGCTGAAGAATAAGTCATGCTGCTGTCGAGCCAGAGCTGGTAGAACTCATTGCCGACGTCGTAATGCGCCTTGATATTGCGGGCCGAGCCGCGGATCGAATTGGCGCGCAGGATGCGGTCCACGGCGCGGAACTTGAGCCCGCTCCAGAAGCTCGGGTAGGCAAAATCGCCAAAGTAATCGAGGTTCAGAAGGGCAACGTGGATCAGCGTCTCGATGCTGGAGGTCTCCCATAGTCCTTCGATGTAGGTCTCGCCAAGGCCAATGTCGCCGCGGGCAGCCATGGCGGTGACGGCGGCCCAGTCAAAGAGCACCATTTCCGCCTCGGGCGCGCCCTGTCCGAAATCATGCACCTCGCCTTCGGGGGTGGTCAGACGCAGGCTGCCTTTTCGGATGCGAGCGCAGCTGTCGAGAAAATCCCGTTTCACACGGTTGGTGATAAATAGCATCAGCTGACCTCCTGTTCCGGTGGTAGGGGGCGCTGACGGTAGGGCGCACCCTTGAGTATGAGTTTCAGTGCCTGCCAGTGGATCAGCGCAATGGTGCGAAAGGCACCAAAGGGGCGGCGCAGGCTGGCCCGCAGGAGCGACCTGTTGCTGAGCGGTCGACGTGGTCCAAACAGGGTCGCAATCACGCCCTCTTCGCCGTCTTTCAGAGCGATGCGTATGGCGATCCGGTCCGGGCGGATGTCGAAATGGAACCGGTAGCCTCCCGCGAGCTTTTGAAAGGGAGAGACGTGAAAGATCTTTTGCGCCGTGACTTCATCTTCGGCACGGATCGCAGCAAATCCTTCGCGGTGGCACAGGTAGCTGTGACGATCCCCAAAGGTGTTGGAGACTTCGGCGATCACAGCGCGCAGCTGCTCTCCTTCCATCGCGAGCCAAAAGCTGACAGGGTTGAAAGTGTACCACAGAAAGCTGGGCTGCGTCAGCAGGAGGATTTGCAGCCCTTCGTTATTAAGACCTGCCGCCTTGAACACCTCCTGCGCCCAGGGCAGGCCGCGCCCTTGGCGGATCGGGCCGCCGTGGTTGCGGTCATTGACCGAGGCCAGGTTGAAGCCATTGCGTGAAAACAGCCCCGGTGCGGCCTTGGATGTCGGGTCGATCAGCACGTAATCCACGCCGTATCGGAATGCATTGCGAATGCCGCCCCGCCTGGCATGGGTGGTGTGGCCTGCGATGTGGTCCGGCCAGAAGGTGGGGGCGGTCTGGCTCATGCGGCGATCCGCTGGGCGGTCTTGGCCTCAATCGCGCGGGCAACCCTCACGGCGCTGGCAAAGCCGTCCTCGTGGAAACCATGGCGCAGGTAGGCTCCGGCAAACCAGGTGTTGTTGTCACCTTGGATCTGCTGGATCTGTTTCTGAGCGCTGAGGGCCGCGCGGTCAAAGATCGGATGGCGGAACGTGTTGACGTCATAGATCATCTCTTCACGCACCGGGCTGACCGGGTTGAGCGAGATGAACAGGGGATCATCTTCGGGAATGTTCTGCAGGCGGTTCATCCAGTATGTCACTCCAATCGCCGGGCGGGTATCGCGCGCATCGGCTTTGTAGACCCAAGAGGACCAGCAGGCACGTCGTTTCGGCATCTGGCCGGGATCGCGGTGCAGGATCACGTCGTTGTCCTGATAGCGCATATCCCCCAACAGCACTTCTTCCTTGGCGGTGGGGCTGGCCAGAAGGCGCAGCGCGTCATCAGAATGGCAGGCCATGATCACCTGATCAAACTCTTGCGCCTCACCGCCGGGCAGGCGAAGGGTCACGCCGCCGGGGTGGCGTTCTACCGATTGTACGGGTGTGCTGGGGCGCAGCGTGCAGCCGGTGGCGCGCAGGTGCGCTTCCAGCCTGCGGACGTATTCGATACTGCCGCCCTTGACCGTCCACCACTGGTGCTGGCCAGAGGCGCTGAGGAGCGCGTGATTGCGGAAGAAGCGCACCAGAGAACGGGCTGGGAAACCGCGAATTTCATCCATCGGAGTGGACCAGATCGCGCCACAGATCGGCATCAGGTAGTAGCGCTGGAACCAGTCGCCCAGGCGCAGATCCTCCATCAGTTGGCCAATGGTGACATCGTCGCTGTGTGCGGCCTCAACCGCGCGGGCATTGAACCGTAGGATGTCCCGCACCATGCCGTAAAACGCCGGGCGGATGGCGTTTGTGGGCTGACCAAAGAGCGTAGAGAGGTCCTTGAGCCCATATTCAACTGCGCCGTTGTTGATGCTGGCCCCAAAGGTCATGTCGCTCTTGACGATCGGCACTTCGAGATCGCGGAACATCGCCGTCAGGTGCGGATAGTTCACAAAGTTGAAGACGATAAAGCCGGTGTCCACAGGTTGATCCCCGCGAAGGCCCGCCGTCACCGTGCGCGCATGACCGCCGAGGCGCGGCGCCGCCTCCATGAGGGTCACATCATGGCTTGGCGACAACCTGTATGCAGCCGCAAGCCCGGAAATGCCGCCACCGACGATGGCGATGCGCTGACGGGGAATTGGGGGGGCATCAAAGGACATGTGATCTCCGTTTCTTTTCAACGGTTACGCTGACTGCATCGGAGCGGATCAAAACTTTGTCCATTCTTTGCAGGCTGGCCGTGTTCACGGCGGTCCATCCTTTCAGGCGCAGGAGGCCTTCACAGAAAAAGATTTTGCAAAAAGTGATCCATGGGGAAAGGGAAGGCGTAAACCTGACATGTTGGAATTGGACGTCGATCCCGCACTTGAAGTGCCCGCTCCACCGGTTACGGTGGAGATGCACTCCGCGACCCCGCGGGAAAGGAAAGATGTGGAAAAGACGACACCGTCCGAGCAGACACTCTGGATGCTGGCCGTGCGGGACAAACGAGACCGTGTGGCCTTTGGCCAGCTGTTCGATCACTTTGCGCCGCGCCTCAAGGGCGTGATCTGCCGATCCGGAATATCCCAGGGGCAAGCAGAGGATATCGTTCAGGATGTGATGCTGACAGTCTGGCGCAAAGCGCATTTGTTTGATCCGCAGCGGGCACAGGTGTCGTCCTGGATTTATCAGATTGCGAGAAATCGCCAGATTGATGTGATCCGAAAGGAGCGGCGTCCCGTACCCGAAGAGCTGAAGCAACCCGAAGAAGTGCAGGAAGACGCCAGCCAGATCGTGGCTCTCGAACAGGAGACCACGCGCCTGAGGGAGGCATTGCAGCGGTTGAAACCGGCACAGCGCGAGATGGTTGAGAAGGCATACCTTGGTGAACTGAGCCATTCTGACATCCGCGCAGAGACGGGCCTGCCGCTTGGTACGATAAAATCCCGCATCCGGCTTGGGCTGGAACGGTTGCGGCATGAATTGAAGGGAACTGAGACGACATGAGTGGGATTACCCATCATATCCCTGATGAGCTGTTGATTGCCTACGCATCGGGCAGCCTGGATCAGGCTTATTCGCTTGTGCTGGCCGCGCATATTTCGATGTGCGACGAATGTCGGGCCCGCCTTGGCGCCCATGAGGCGGTTGGCGGCGCCATGTTGGAAGAGTTTGCAGCCTCTGATCAGTCGATTTCAGTCTCGTCAGGCATGAAGGCCCGGCTGATGGATGCTCTGGATGAGCCGTATGAAGCGCCTCCTGTTTATGAACGCTCAGGCGTCTTCCCGGCCCCGGTAATGGAGGCGCTTGGCGGTTTGCCCCCCAAGTGGAAGCCACTTGGCATGGGGGTGCGCCAGTCGATCCTGTCGCATGGGAAGACGGGCAGCGTGCGTCTTCTCTACATCCCCGGAGGGCAGGCCGTGCCGGATCATGGGCATAACGGGCTGGAGCTGACGTTGGTTCTGCAGGGGGCATTCAGTGATGAAACCGGCCGGTTTGGAGTCGGCGACATGGAGGTTGCCAACAGCGATCTGGAGCATACTCCAATCGCGGACGAAGGGCCTGCCTGTATTTGTCTGGCGGCCACGGACGCGGCGCTGCGTTTCCGGTCTTTCATCCCGCGCTTGTTGCAGCCGGTGTTCCGTATCTGATCGCAAACCTGCTGCGGATCGCAGGTGCGTGCCACGGCCCGCAGGGGTGTGCTCACCAGTGGCACACATAGATTTTTGATGGCATTCAGTAGTTCTTAAGACCCAAGGCGTAACTATGGCATGTCCATTGTGGGAGTGGGTCCATGTTGTTCAGGCTTGCGGGTTTTCTGGCCTTTGCGTTGCTCGTCTTGGCGGGCGGCATTCGCTATGTCACGCAAGCCAGCGTGGAAGAGGCCATCCGGCGTGAATCCGTCGACAAGGCCTTGCACTACGCTCAATACATGGCCTCGCACATCCGGGATATCGAGGGGCTGGTGGCCGGAGAAAGGCCAGCGCAGGATCAGATAGAAACCGTGCGCCACATCCGTCGGCTTGGGGACATCTTCAGGTTCAAGCTCTTTGACCATCATGGCAGACTGGTGCTGGTTTCAGACGACAGCGACCTCCAGATGCGAAGCCATTTGGTCGGCGCTCCCGAAACGGTGCCCATCCACGTCATGGCGGCGCGGGTCCCTGTGGTCAACGTCAAGGATGGACGTGAAGATCCAGATCGCCCGGATCTTTTTGCCGAAGCCTATGTGCCGCTGATATCCGATTTTGGCGATGTTTTCGGTGTGGCTGAGGTCTATGTCGATCAGACGGAAACAAGTGGTTATTTCCGCGACAGTTTCAGCCGGTTTGCCCTCATGCTGAGTGGGGTTTGCGCGCTGTTGTTCTCGGCCCCCTATGTGGCCTACGGCTTTCAGAAACAACGCGCGGAACGGTCGCGAAAGGATGCCGAATTTCTTGCCAGCTACGACGCTTTGACCGGGCTGATGAACAGGCGCGAATTCCTGGACCGCGCGCGAGAGCTTCATACAGCAGGCAAGCTGACCGCAATCTGTTATCTGGATGCGGACAAGTTCAAGGGGATAAACGATATCCACGGACACGCGGTCGGCGATGCCTATCTTGTCCATCTTGCGGGAGTTTTGCGCAGCTGTACGCATCATGATGATCTTTTGGCCAGATTTGGAGGCGATGAATTCGTTATCGGTTTTCGGGACCTGGATCTGGAGGGCGTCACGGGCCGGGTGAAAAGCATCATCCGCACCGCATCGCAGGAGTTTCATGAGGGCGATGCGGTGATCGCAGGTTCCATGAGCGCCGGGATAGCGGTGGTTGCGCCTGGTGATCAATTGGATGACCCCCTCGCGCATGCCGATGCCGCGCTCTATCATTCCAAATCGAGCGGCCGAAACATGTTCTCGGTCTATGGCGATCACATGGGAGAGGACTACCGCAGGCGCATGGCGCTTCATTCCCATCTGCGCCAAACAACCAGAGACAAGAACTTTTCGCTCCTCTACCAACGTCTTGTCGACGCCAGCACCCAAAAGGTTGTTGGCTATGAAGCGCTATTGCGCATGGTCGACGAGGACGGCTCAGAGATACCCCCGTCGGTCTTTATCCCGGTGGCCGAAGAACTGGGGCTGATCTCAGAAATCGGTGCCTGGGTCCTGCAAACCGCCACGCAAGAAATCGCAGGCCTGGACGATCACAGCCTCGTTTCCGTAAACCTGTCAGCCGCACAGCTGCATGGAGGAGATCTGCCTGAGATTGTTGCCAGTGCCCTCAAGGAAGCGGGGCTGCCACCGGACCGGCTTGAACTGGAGATCACCGAGTCCCTGTTGCTGGATGACGATGCATCGGTGGCCTATCAGATCGACGCCCTCAAGGAGATGGGCGTTTCTTTGGCGATGGACGATTTTGGCACCGGCTATTCCAGCCTCAGCTACCTCTGGCGGTTTGGCTTTGACAGGCTCAAGGTGGATCGCTCTTTTGTCTCGGGGCTTGAACGGGACCCGATTAGATCCCGACAGGTGATCGAGACGATCCTGATGCTGGGAGAGCGGCTGAATATGCGGGTGACCGCAGAAGGTATCGAGACTGAAAAGCAGGCAAGAATTCTGGCAGATCTGGGCTGCGATATCCTGCAAGGTTATCTTTTCGGGCGGCCTGCAGCCTTGCCCCAAGGTGAAGCGGCGCCCGAACAGAATGAGCGCCGCGTTTCTGGATCTTAGCTGGCCAGCGGAATGTCTTGCTGGTGCAGCAGGGCGCCCATGTAGCGGCCTGTATCCAGCATCCGGTTGGAAAAGCCCCATTCATTGTCGTACCAGCTGACCACCCGAACCAGCCCTTCGCCCGTGACGGCGGTCTGCGCGGCTGCAAAACAGGACGAATGGGGGTCATGGTTGAAATCGACCGAGACCATGGGATCCTCTTCATAGGCGAGGATGCCAGCCAGATCGGATGTGGCGGCTGCCTTGATTGCGGCATTCACGCTCTCGACCGAAGCAGGGCGTTCCGGAACAAAGCTGAGATCGACAACAGAAACATTCGGCGTAGGCACCCGGATTGCGGAGCCCTCGAGCCGTCCTTTCAGGTGCGGAAGAACCTCGGCGATGGCGCGGGCGGCGCCGGTGGAGGTGGGGATCATCGAAAGAGACGCAGCGCGCGCGCGATAGGGATCCTTATGGGGGCTGTCGTGAGTCGGCTGATCCCCTGTATAGGCGTGGATCGTGGTCATATAGCCCGTCTTGATCCCGAATGCGCGGTCCAGAACCTGCGCCACAGGAGCCAGACAATTTGTGGTGCAGGAGGCATTTGAGACGATCAGGTCTTCGCCTGTCAGATCCTTATGGTTGACACCAAAGACGACGGTACGGTCGACATCCGTTCCCGGCGCCGAGATCAGAACCCGTTTGGAGCCATTCTCAAGATGTGCGGCGGCCGCGTTACGCTTGGTGAACAAACCAGTGCATTCATAGGCGATATCCACGTCGCCCCAGGGCAGGTCGGCGGGGTTGCGTTCACTGCTGAGCCGGATTGCGTGGCGACCAACGCGAAGAACGCCTTCGGATAGGGCTACTGGGCTGCGCAGGCGGCCGTGAACCGAGTCGTATTTGAGCAGATGGAGCAGAGTTTCCGCCGGGGCCAGATCGTTGATGGCCACAACGTCAATGTCCGTATCATCCCGTTCCAAAAGCGCGCGCAGCACGCCGCGACCGATCCGGCCAAATCCGTTGATTGCGATTTTCAGTGTCATGGCTTCTGCCTCCGGCTGGCGGGCATCGCGGCGACACCCTTTGTGATATCGATAGCGGTAACGCTAACATTTCCCATTGAGGGTATCGTTATCGATAACGGAGACAAAAATCAACCCTCCTTCACTGGTGGCTATGAGAGGGCACAGCCCCTTGCGGTGGGGGGCAAAGTACTGGACGATGTGCCACGACACCCATCCGCATTAGATCGACCAACAGACCGAGGCAGCCTGCGTGACAAAATCTGAGACAAAAAAGCTGCTTTTGAAGGATGTTGCGCGGCTGGCCGGGGTCAGCGAAATGACGGCCTCTCGGGCGCTGCGCGGTACGGCGGATGTTTCAAAAGCGACGCGCGCCCGGGTCGAGGAAATCGCGCGCACCCATGGCTATGTGCCAAACCGCATCGCCGGATCGCTGTCGTCGCAGTCGGTCAACCTGGTGGCCGTGGTGGTCCCGTCGCTTAACAGCTTTGTGTTTCCTGAGGTGCTGTCGGGCATCTCCTCGGTCCTGAAAGAGACGCCCTTGAAACCGGTGGTCGGGGTGTCGGGTTATGAGTTGGAAGAGGAAGAAGAAGTCATCCGTGAAATGCTCAGTTGGCGTCCTTCGGGGCTGATCGTTGCGGGGTTGGAGCATAGCGAGGCGACGCGCCGGATGATGGCGCAGGCCGATTGCCCTGTCGTTGAGGTCATGGATGTGGATGGCACCCCTGTGGGGCATTGTGTCGGCATTTCGCATCTGCAGGCGGGGCGGGACATGGCGGCGCAGATCCTGGCGCGCGGCTATCGGCGGATCGGCTTTATCGGCACCAAGATGCCGCAGGATTTTCGCGCCCGCAAACGCTTTGACGGCTTTATCGAAGGGCTGTCAGAGCAGGGCGTCACGCTCATGGACCGCGAACACTATGCCGGGGAAAGCTCGATCCAGACCGGGCGGCAATTGACCGCGCAGATGCTGGAGCGCAATCCCGACCTAGATTGTATTTATTACTCTTCCGACGTGATGAGCGTTGGCGGCTTGATGCATTGTCTGGGCGCCGGGCTGTCGGTGCCGGGGGATGTGGCGCTGGCGGGTTTCAACAACCTGCAGATCCTGCAAGGCCTGCCCTTGGATCTGGCCACCACAGATGCCTGCCGCCGCGAAATCGGAGAGCGGGCGGCCAAGATCGTCCTGCAGGCGCGCGAGGCCGAAAAGCCACTCGCGCCCATCTGCACGCGGCTCAGCCCGCCGATCAGCCTCGGCCAGTCGCTTTAGGCCGCGTTACTGCGTTTTCGGGGTCAGGATCGCCTCCATCCCGGCGGTGCAAAAGTCTATCAGCTGATCCACCTGCGCCTCTGCCGCGCCGGGGCTGAGCGCTTCGATCCTCCACCCTGTGTTGAGAAAGGCCAGCATGGCGGCCACAGAATAGAC
The DNA here is from genome assembly GCA_027019165.1 of Pseudophaeobacter sp. Taxonomy (GTDB): domain Bacteria; phylum Pseudomonadota; class Alphaproteobacteria; order Rhodobacterales; family Rhodobacteraceae; genus Phycobacter. Next base: position 25,672 of record JALUXC010000023.1, on the reverse strand, counting down.
TTGTCCGGTGGCGGCGGCCTGCCGTTCTGCTTTGGGATAGAGCGCGAGGATCTCGTCAATGAAGCGGGTTGCTGTGGGGTCAAAACACTGCGCCGCCAAAGGCCGCCAGCGCGGATCGGCCGAGACATGCGCCACCAGCCTGCCATAGTGGTGCCATTGCACACCGCCGGTCTGCGTCAGCGTCACATAGGCCCGCATAAAGACATCCAGCAGCCCGCGCAAAGACACCTCACCCGACTGTTTCAACGCTTCAAGCCCGTCCAGACGCAGGGCCGCCAGCTCATCGGCGCGGCGAGTGACGGTCTGGTGAAACAGCTCTTTCTTGCCGCCGCCATGATGATGCACCAGCCCAACCTGGACCTCGGCCAGTTTGGCAATGTCCCGCATCGAGGCCCCTTCGAATCCGCGCTCGGCAAAGATCTGTTCGGCGGCGTCCAGTATCCGCGCCTTGGTCTGCAAAGATCTGGCCGATGGGGCTCTTTTACGTTGTTTTTCCACGAAAAACTCCCTTTGACGAAAACATCTTGCCTTATTTTGAACAGTTGTTCAATCTAAGGGCGGAGGACAGGGAGGAACTATGACGGAAACGCGCGGGCGCTATGCCCTCATCGGCGCCGGGCCGATGGGGCTGGCGATGGCCAAGGTAATGGTCGAACAAGGCATTCCCTTTCAGGGGTTTGAGCTGCATTCGGATGTGGGTGGTTTGTGGGATATCGATGGGCCAAAGTCCACGATGTACGAAAGCGCGCATCTGATCTCATCCAAGCGGATGACGGAATTCGCCGATTTTCCCATGAAGGACGAGGTGGCCGAATACCCATCGCACCGGGATCTGAAAGGCTATTTCCACGACTTTGCTGACCATTTCGGGCTGCGGCAGCATTACCATTTCAATGCCGAGGTGCTGAAGACTGAGCCTCTGGGCGGCCCCGGCGAGGGCTGGCGCCTCACCTGGCGCGACGGGCAGGGCGAGCACAGCGAAGACTTCGCAGGCGTGCTGATTGCCAATGGCACGCTGTCGGAGCCGAACATGCCGACATTTCCGGGCGACTTCGCAGGCGAGCTGATCCACTCCAGCCAGTACCGCAAGGCCGAACAATTTGCGGACAAACGTGTGCTGGTGGTGGGTGCGGGCAATTCCGGTTGTGACATCGCGGTGGATGCGATCCACCACGGCGTGTCCTGCGATCTGTCCATGCGGCGCGGCTACTATTTTGTGCCGAAGTATGTCTTTGGCAAACCGGCCGACACCATGGGCGGGCTGATCCAACTGCCCATGTGGCTGAAGCGGCGCATCGACGGGGTGATCCTGAAATGGTTCGTGGGCGATCCGCAAAAATATGGCTTCCCGAAACCCGACTACCAGCTCTACGAAAGCCACCCGGTGGTGAATTCGCTGGTGCTCTATCATGCGGGGCATGGCGACCTGAAGATCCGCCCCGATATCAAGGCGATCGAGGGCAAGACCGTGCGCTTTACCGACGGCAGCCAGGCCGACTATGACATGATCCTCGCCGCGACCGGCTACAAGCTGCATTACCCCTTCATCGACAAGGATCTGCTCAACTGGCAGGGCGATGCGCCGCATCTGTTTCTCAATGCGATGCATCCGTCCCGCGACGATCTGTTCGTTCTCGGCATGGTCGAGGCCAGCGGCCTTGGCTGGCAGGGGCGGCATGAGCAGGCCGAGATGGTTGCCCGCTACATCAAGGGGCTGCAGACCGGCAATGCCGAGGCAAAGGCCCTTCGGGATGAGAAGGCATCGGGCTTTGAGCGCGCAACCGGCGGCATGGCCTATCTGAAGCTCGCGCGGATGGCCTATTACGTGGATAAGGCGACCTACCGAAAGGCGGTGACGTCCTGGATCAAGCGCATCTCAGGGGCGGGCGCATGAGCGGGATTGACGAGATCACGCTGAATTTCAGCCCCGCCTCTTTGACGCTGTTGAACGCCATCCTTGCCGTGGTGATGTTCTCGATTGCCATCGATCTGAAACCGTCCGATTTCCACCGGCTGCGCCGGGCGCCGAAACCTTTGATCGTGGGGCTGTTGTCGCAGTTCCTTGTGCTGCCGGTGCTGACCTTTGCGATGGTCTGGTTCACAGATCCGCGCCCTTCGATTGCACTGGGGCTGATCCTGGTGGCGGCCTGTCCGGGCGGCAACATCTCCAACTTCATCACCCACCGCGCGGGCGGCAATGCGGCGTTGTCGGTGTCGATGACCGGATTTGCCACCGTGGGGGCGATCCTCTTGACGCCGGTCAATATCGGGCTTTGGGGCGGGCTTTATCCGCCCACCCGCGCGATCCTGCAGCAGACCGAGATTGACCCGCTGCAGATCGCCATCACCGTGGGGCTGATGCTGGTGCTGCCGCTGGTGCTGGGGGTGCAGCTCAACATGCGAAACCCCGATCTGACCGCGCGCATTCGCCGGCCGCTGCAATGGCTGTCGATGGGGATCTTCATCGCCTTCATCGTGCTGGCGCTGGCCGCGAACTGGGCGTTCTTCCTGCAATTCGCGGGCGCTGTTGCGGGGCTTGTGGTGCTGCACAATGCGCTGGCGCTGGGTGGTGGCTGGCTCACGGCGACGCTGGCGGGCCTGTCTCCTTTTGACCGGCGCGCGGTGACGATCGAGACGGGGATCCAGAACTCTGGTCTTGGCCTTGTGCTGATCTTTGCCTTCTTTGGCGGGCTTGGCGGTATGGCGGTTGCGGCGGCCTTTTGGGGGATCTGGCATGCGATCTCGGGCCTTGCGCTGGCAGCGCTGATGTCTCGGACGGAGGCGGCGCGATGAGCAAGACGATCTTGATCACAGGCGCGGCGGGCATGGTGGGCCGGGCCCTGCTGGCAGAGCTCAAGGGCTGCCGTATTATCGCCTCGGACCTTGCACCGCCCAAGGACCTGCCCGAAGGGGGGGAGTTCTGCCGCATGGATGTGACCAGTGATGATCCCGCTCGTGTAATTGGTGCGGAAAAGCCCGATGTCATCGTGCATCTGGCCTCCATCGTGACACCGCCCAAAGGCAGCGGGCGTGATTTTGCCTATGCGGTGGATGTGGAAGGCACGCGAAAAGTGCTGGAGGCCGCCGTAACCAATGGGGTTGGACGCATTGTCGTGACCTCCTCCGGGGCGGCCTATGGCTATCACGCCGACAATCCGGTGCCTTTGCGCGAAACAGACAGCCTGCGCGGCAATCCGGAGTTCGCCTATTCTGACCACAAACGGCAGGTCGAGGAGATGCTTGCCCAATACCGCAACACAGCGCCCCAGCTTGAGCAGGTGGTACTGCGGGTCGGCACTGTGCTGGGGGAGGGGACCGAGAACCAGATCACCGCGCTGTTCCACCGTCCGCGCCTCTTGGCGGTGGCGGGCAGCGAAAGCCCCTTTGTTTTCATTTGGACACGGGATCTGGCGCGCATTCTGGCGCGAGCCGCCATGGATGGCCCGGCGGGGATCTTCAATGTGGCGGGCGACGGCGCCATGGGCGTCAGCGATCTTGCACGGGTGCTGAAGAAACCCGTGCTGCGCCTGCCGCCCTTGGCGCTCAAGGCGGCGCTGGCCTTGGCCAAGCCCCTGGGCCTCACCCAATACGGGCCCGAGCAGGTGCGATTTCTGCAGTATCGCCCCGTTCTGGACAACAGCGCGCTGAAAAGCGACTTCGGCTATGTGCCCGAGCTGACCAGCGCCGAGACCTTTGATCTCTGGAGGCGTCAGGCAGGCCTATGAAGACAGCGATCATATCCGGCGGCGCGGGTGGGTTGGGACGCGCCCTGTCTTCCGCACTTCAAGAGCGGCACTGGCGGGTGATCCTGCTGGATCTCGATGTGGGCGGATTGGAAAACACCGAGACGCAGATCCCGATCCAGTGCGATCTGACCGACAGAGAGCAGCTGAGCAGAGTTGCTGATCTGATCGAGCAGCAATATCCGGTCATCGATCTGGTCATCTACAACGCAGGGATAACCCAGATCGGGGGCTTTGATACCATCGACGAGGCCAGCCATCGACGGGTGTTCGAGATCAACTATTTTGCAGCAGTCGCAATGGCCGGGCATTTCCTGCAGGCGGTGCGACGCGCCGGGGGAACGCATATCGCAATTTCTTCGGTTGCCGGCTTTGCGCCGCTTTTTCACCGCACGTCCTATGCGGCGTCCAAACACGCGATGGAGGGGTTTTTCAAATCCCTGCGGTCGGAGGAAGGGCCATATGGGGTGGAGGTGCTGATCGCCGCGCCGTCTTTTGTTGCGACCAACATCGGCAACGATCAGCGCCAAAGCGACGGGATTGCGCGGCCAGGTTCAGCCAGTGACGGGGTCGACTATATGACGCCCGAAGCGGCCGCGACAGAGATCCTGCACGGATATGAAAGACGCCAGCCGATGATCCCCGTGGGACGCGTGGCCCGTCTGGCCTGGTGGATCAACAGTCTGGCGCCGCGCCTCTATCAGCGCCTGATGGAGCGCAAAATCGCTGGTCACGATCAATAGTCACGCGGCCCTTTTTAGGTGTCCGCATCCTGCAACACGGGCAACGAAAAGCCGGTTTTGACCCGGTTCATCACCACCGAGGTGCGGAACCGGGCGATGTTTTCCTCGTCGAAGAAATGCGCCCGCGTAAAGGCCTCGAAATCGGCCATGTCGCGGGCGGTCAGGATCACGATGAAGTCCGCGTTTCCGGTCACGTAGTAGCACTGCATAACCTCGGGCGCTTCGCGCATGCGGCGGCGAAAGCGGTCGATGTCGCTGGGGCGCTCGCTTTGCAAAGAGACTTCGACGATCAGCATCAGGCCCCGGTCCAGCTTTTCGGGGTTGAGAACCGCGATATCCGCTTCCACATAGCCCTGGCGCCGAAGGCGGGCGAGCCGCTTGCGGCAGGCGTCTGACGAAAGGCCGACCAGCTGCGACAGGGCCTCGGCGGTCAGTCGGTTGTTGGTCTGGATGGCGTTCAGGATCTGTCTGTCGAATGTATCCAAGTCATGCGTCCTGTTTGCAGCGGCTGCGGAGCTGGCCTGCCGTATGGCATCTGCGGTCCCGGGGCCGAATTTCTGATGTCTTGTTGAATTGAGCAGAGTTGGGATCCGGTTTCCTAGCACATTCAGCCCAATCTGTCTGGTTTTCGGCCAGAACCTGCGCGATTTTTCCCACAAACCGCACTCAAGCTGCGCTACTTTCGGGCAGGGCCGGAAGGCCAGACAGAGATTTGGAGAACTCATGGGCGCGGTGCTGAGCAACACACTTGAGAACATGTGGCGGGGCAAGGCGCTGCCGGTCGGGGGCGTGGCGGCGCCAGTCCTGCCGAGCATCGACGCCGCTGCGGTAGCAAAGCTTTTGACGCTCTGCCCGCGTCATGCGGTAACGCCCCTGATTGATGCAGACGATCTGGCGCAGGAGATCGGCATCGGTCAGCTTTGGATCAAGGACGAACGTGCCCGCATGGGGCTTGGCAGTTTCAAGGCACTGGGTGCGGCCTATGCCATCGCTCGCGAGGCGGCTGAGGCCCTGGGGAAGCAGACGCCTGATGAACCGATCTGGGAAACCGCTCTTGAGGGGCGTACCTTTGCCACCGCAAGCGCTGGCAATCATGGCCTGTCAGTGGCCGCTGGCGCGGGACTTTTTGGGGCACATGCGGTGATCTTCCTTGCCAAGACCGTGCCCGAGGCTTTTGCCGAACGTTTGCGCGACAAGGGCGCCGAGGTGGTGCGCGCCGGCGACGACTATGAGGCCAGCATGGCCGCAGCTCAGGCTGCGGCCGAGGAAAACGACTGGACGCTTTTGTCCGATAGCTCCTGGCCGGGATACACCGAGCCAGCCAGCGCGGTGATGGAGGGCTACCTGCAATTGGCGGCGGAGGCTGCGGCCCAGATGGGTGAGGCGCCGACACTTATCATGTTGCAAGCCGGGGTGGGCGGCATGGCTGCGGCCGTCGCGGCCTATGCGCGCCATGTCTGGGGCGATGCTCCGAAGATCGTGGTGGTGGAGCCTGACGTGGCGCCGGCTCTCATCGAAAGCATTCGGGCCGGGCAATTGGTCGATACCCGCGGCGCGGCGTCCTGCATGGGGCGGCTCGACTGCAAGACGCCCTCTCTCGTTGCGCTGAACGGGCTGGCCTGTGATGCGGATCTTTTTGTAACCATCTCAGAAGACGAGGGCGCGGATGCTGCGCGCCGACTTACCCGAATGGGCTATGCGACCACGCCGTCAGGCGGCGCGGGTCTGGCGGCCCTTATTGCGGGCCGGATCCCGGAGCTGGGCCCCGATGCGCGTGTGCTTGCGATCCTAAGCGAAGGGCTGGAGGATGGCTGATCCGGCGCGCGGCTTTCGGCGCTCGGAATTTCTGCGCCGCCGGGATGCGCTGCAGGTAGGCATGGCGGACGCCGGACTGAATGCTCTTCTGCTGACCACGGCGCCGGATATCTTTTATGTGACTGGGTTTCTCACCCGGTTCTGGGAAAGCCCGGCGCGCCCGTGGTTTGTGGTGGTCCCGGCAACGGGCGATCCGGTCGCGGTGATCCCTTCGATCGGAGCCGAATTGATGGGGCAGACCTGGATCTCGGACATCCGCTCTTGGGATGCGCCTGACCCTGAAGACGATGGCGTGAGCCTGCTGGCCGAGACGCTTGCCGATCTGGTGCCAGAGCGGGGATTGGTTGGCACACCCATGGGGCTGGAAACGCATCTGCGTATGGCGCTGGGGGACTACTTGGCGCTGACCGCCCGGATTGCGCCGCGCCAGATGGTGGATGCCACCGATGTGGTGCAGCGCGTGCGCGAGGTGAAATCGGAGGCCGAGGTCACGAAAATCCGCGCGGCCTGCGCGGTGGCGGATCGCACCTTTGCCCGTGTTCCGGAGTTTGCAGGCGCGGGGCGGCCGCTTGATGCGGTGTTTCGCGATTTCCAGCGGGTTCTGTTAGAGGAGGGCGCGGATTGGGTCAGCTATACGGCCGGCGGGGCCGGGCAGGGGGGCTATGGGGATGTGATTTCTCCGGCAACCGCGCAGCCTTTGGCACGGGGCGACGTGCTGATGCTGGACACAGGCGCAGTGCGGGACGGGTATTTTTGCGACTTTGACCGGATCTACGCCGTTGGCCCCCCGGCGGCAGATGTGTTGCGCGCCCATGCCGCTCTCTATGCGGCTACCGATCTGGCATTGGAGACCCTGCGCCCCGGAATGACGGCGGCGGAGGCCCATCGGATCCTGTGCGAGGGGTTGCGCGCCCAGGGCGCTACGCCAGGCGGTGGGCGCCTCGGGCATGGGCTTGGGGTGACGCTGACCGAATGGCCTTCGTTCACGCCCAAGGACAAGACGGTGTTGCGGGCGGGCATGGTGCTGACACTGGAGCCTGGGGCAGAGATCGCGCCGGGGCGTATTCTGGTGCATGAGGAAAATATCGTCTTGCGCGAAACCGGCCCGGAGCTGTTGTCATCCCGCGCCCCGGCTGACCTGCCGGTTCTGGAGTGATGCGATGCAAAGCTTTCCCTATGATCTGACCGGGCCAATCGGAAGCCGCGCTACACTGGGGTTGATTGTGCTGCAGGTGGATGAGACGCTGGAGCAGGACATGCGCCGGATGCTACCAATGCGCGATGTGGCCTGCCATGTGAGCCGTATCCCCAGCGGCGATGAGCTGACACCTGATACCATCGCCACCATGGAACGGACCCTGCCCGCTGCGGCGGCCCTGCTGCCCCCGGCAGCGGAGTTCGACGTGATCGGCTATGGTTGCACCTCGGGCACCACGCTGATCGGGGCAGACTGCGTGGCGGATTTGGTGCGCCAGGGCGCCGCCTCTGCCCGTGTCACAGATCCTCTCAGCGCGGCTCTGGCGGCGCTGGAGAGTTTGGGCATCCAGTCGCTGGCAATCGTGTCGCCCTATGTGGAGAACGTCAGCGCTCCGGTGCGAGAGGCCTTTGTGGGGCGCGGGTATGAGGTGAATGCGACCGTTTCCTTTGGCGAAGAGGTGGAGGCACGGGTGGCGCGGATTGATCCCGCTTCGATTCGCGCCGCCGCCCTGTCTGTGGCGGGCGATGCGGATGCGGTTTTCCTGTCCTGTACCAACCTGCGCACGCTGGACATCATAGAAGGTCTAGAGGCGGAACTTGGCAAGCCGGTTTTGAGCAGCAATCAGGCTCTGGCTTGGCATATGGCAAAGCTTGCTGGGATTTCAGATGTTTGCCTGGGGCCCGGCCTGTTGTTTGGCGGCAAGCGCGTCTGACTGATCGTCAGGAAAATGGATCCAATATATGTTTTAGGGTTTAATATTTTAATCTTGAAATAAAGGTGGGAAACTGCCTAGGGTTTTCCTGTCAGCCTCTCAACATGACGGAGTTGTCCCTGCGGGGGCGCAGCGTTTTGGGGCGTTGATGAACCGGAGCCTTACATACGCCATGTCCCGACCAGAGGAAAAAGGTGTCCCCATAAGAGGGAAGAGGCCATCAAGGACTGGCGCCACTCTGCGATAGTGGAAATAGTGGTGATACGACGATAACCGCGGCAAACGCGGATCCGGTCCAATAACTGCAATAGGGAGACCTTGGGAAATGAAAGCAATCAAAACACTGGCGCTGGCGACCGCCGTATCGGCTCTGGCCATGGCGGCGCAGGCGGACACCAAAATTGGCATGATCACCACTCTTTCGGGCGGCGGTGCGGGCCTTGGCGTGGATGTGCGCGACGGGTTCATGCTGGCCATCGAAAAGGCGGGCCGCGACGATATCGAGGTGGTGATCGAAGACGATCAGCGCAAGCCTGAAACCGCAGTGCAACTGGCCGATCAGATGATCCAGTCCGAGAAGGTGGACATCATGACCGGCATCATCTGGTCCAACCTCGCCATGGCCGTGGTGCCTGCCGCCACTGCGCAAGGTGTGTTCTACCTCTCGCCCAACGCCGGCCCCTCGGCCCTGGCGGGTAAGCGCTGCCATGAGAATTACTTCAACGTTGCCTGGCAGAACGACAACCTGCACGAGGCCGCCGGTGCCTATGCCAGCGCCGAAGGGTTCAAGAACACCTTTATCCTTGCGCCAAACTATCCGGCAGGCAAAGACGCTCTGACTGGCTACAAGCGCATGTATAAGGGTGATCTGGCCGGTGAGATCTACACCAAGCTGGGGCAGACCGACTATGCTGCCGAGATTGCTCAGATCCGGGCTTCGGGTGCGGATTCGGTGTTCTTCTTCCTGCCTGGTGGCATGGGGATTTCGTTCCTCAAACAATACGCCGACAGCGGTGTGGACCTTCCGGTCGTGGGCCCGGCCTTCAGCTTTGATCAGGGCATCCTGCAGGCGGTGGGCGCCGCAGCGCTGGGCGTCAAGAACACCTCGCAGTGGAACAAGGATCTGGACAACGCGGCCAACGCCGAATTCGTCGCAGGTTTTCAGGAGAAATATGGCCGTCTGCCTTCGCTTTATGCCAGCCAGGGCTATGACACCGCGAACCTGATCCTGAGTGCGCTTGAGAAGGCCGATGTCTCTGACAAGGACGCCTTCCGTGCGGCACTGGAAGCGGCTGAATTTGCCTCGGTTCGGGGGGAGTTCAAGTTCGGTCCGAACCACCACCCGATCCAGAACATCTATGTGCGCGAAGTGATCAAGGAAGGTGAGGTCTTCACCAACAAGATCATCGCCACCGGCCTTGAGATGCGCGGCGACGCCTACGCCGCCGAGTGCAAGATGTAAGAGACCTCCAAACCCGCGGGGGCGCTGATGAAAGGCGCCCCTGCAGCGGCGGAACATTCCCATGTCCATACTCCTCATTCTTGAGCAGGTCCTGAACGGGTTGCAGTTCGGGGTCATGCTATTCCTCATGGCTGCAGGCCTGACGCTGGTCTTTGGCGTGATGGGGCTGATCAACCTCGCGCACGGTGCGCTGTATATGGTCGGCGCCTTTGCCGCCGCCGCCGTGGCGGGGCTGACCGGGTCTTTCCTGCTGGCACTGGTGGCGAGCCTTGCGGCCGCCGCAGCGGCGGGCGCGATTGTCGAAGTGGCGGTGATCCGTCGGCTTTATGACCGCGATCACCTTGATCAGGTGCTGGCCACATTCGCGCTGATCCTGATTTTCTCCGAAGGGACACGCTGGATCTTTGGTTCCTTCCCGCTGTTTCTGGACGTGCCGGATTACCTCTCTGGCCCGGTGAGCCTGCCCGGCGGCATCGAATATCCGCTCTACCGTCTGACCATCATCGCCATCGGCCTTGTGGTGGCGGCGGCGCTTTTCTGGCTGATCGCCCGCACCCGCATCGGCATCCAGATCCGCGCAGGCGAAGCCGATCGTGAGATGATCGCGGCGCTGGGTGTGGACATTTCCAAGCTTTACACGCTGGTCTTTGCCCTTGGCGCGGCTCTGGCGGGCCTTGCCGGTGCGCTCGTCGGCGCGATCCAGTCGGTGCAGGTCGGCATGGGCGAGCCTGTACTGATCCTTGCCTTCGTGGTGATCGTGATCGGCGGTATCGGGTCGATCAAGGGCGCGCTGGTGGGCGCGGTCCTGGTGGGTCTTACCGATACGCTGGGCAAGGTCTTCCTGCCGCAGTTCTTTGGCCTGTTCCTTGAGCCTGCCAGTGCGACGTCCGTGGGCGCCTCGCTCGCTTCGATGCTGATCTATATCCTGATGGCGCTGGTTCTGCTGGTGCGCCCATCGGGCCTATATGGGGGGAGCACCTGATGCTGACCCGCGAAACAACTTTGAACATAGCGCTGGCCGCGACCCTTTTGGCGGTGCCCCTGCTGGCGCTGGCGATGGACGAGATCTTTATCATCACCCTTGCCACCAAGGTCGCGATCCTGGCGCTGGCTGGGGTCGGCCTCAATATCGCGCTGGGTATCGGCGGGCTGGTGAGCCTGGGACATGCGGCGTTTTTCGGGATCGGCGGCTATGCCATGGGGATCCTGGCGGCGCACGCGCAGAACTATGAGCCGATTATGGAGGTGCCCTTCCTGATCGAAGGCACTAATCAGATGCCAATCATATGGCTGATCGCCATCGTCGCCAGCGCCTTGGCTGCGCTGGTGATTGGAGCGCTGTCCTTGCGCACCTCGGGCGTCTATTTCATCATGATCACGCTCGCCTTTGGGCAGATGCTCTATTACTTCGCGATCAGCTGGTCCGCCTATGGCGGCGAGGATGGTCAGTCGATCTGGGTGCGCAACGAGTTTCCCGGCCTTAACACGCTGGACCCGATCCAGTTCTTCCTGATTGCCTATGTGATCCTGTGTCTGGTGCTGGTCTTCTCTGCGCGTCTTGCGCGCTCTCCCTTTGGTCTTGCGCTGGCGGCGGCCCGGCAGACTGAGGAACGCGTGATGACCGTGGGCCTGACGCCCTTTCATCTGCGGCTGGTGGCCTTTGTCATCTCGGGCGCGATCACCGGCCTTGCCGGCGCGCTTTATGCGGATCTCAACCGCTTTGTCAGCCCGACCATGCTCAGCTGGCACACCAGCGGTGAGATCATGGTCTTTGTGATCATCGGCGGGGTGGGGCGTCTGTTTGGCCCGCTCGTGGGCGCGGCGGTCTTTATCCTGCTTGAACATATCCTTGGCGGTTTCAGCGAATACTGGCAGATCTTCCTTGGCCTGCTGCTGCTGCTGATGGTGCTCTTTGCACGCGGCGGGTTGATCGGAGCGATTGTAGGACGGGAGGTGGCCCATGACTGACGCTCATCCGGTTCTGAAGGTTGAGGGCATCAGCAAAAGCTTTGGTGCCCTCAAGGCCAGCGACAACGTGAGCCTGGATCTGCGGCCCGGCGAAATTCACGCTCTGATCGGCCCCAATGGCGCGGGCAAATCCACCCTGATCAAGCAAATCTCGGGCAGCCTGCGCCCCGATTCTGGCCGGATCGAGGTTCTGGGCCGCGATGTCACCGATCTTGATACCGTGGCGCGGGCGCGGCTGGGGCTGGGGCGGACCTTCCAGATCTCATCCCTCGCTATGGAGTTCACGGTGCTGCAGAACGTGGTCCTTGGCGCGCTGGGTGCGCGGGGGCGGGCGTTTTCCTTCTTTCGCAACGTGATGAAGGACAAGGCCCTGCTCGAATCCGCCTATCGCGCCCTGGAGCGCGTCGGCCTGCAGGGCGAAGCTCAGCGGCGCACCGCAGATCTGTCGCACGGTCAGCGCCGTCAGCTGGAGGTTGCCGTGGCGCTGACCCTGCAGCCGAAACTCTTTTTGATGGACGAGCCTATGGCGGGGCTGGGGGCGAGCGGCTCAAAGGCCCTGACCGGTTTCCTTGATCAGCTGCGCCACGAGGCGCCGATCCTATTGGTCGAACATGACATGGACGCGGTCTTTGCCCTCGCCGACCGGATCACCGTGCTGGTCTACGGCGCGGTGATCGCCACTGGCACGGCGGATGAAATCCGCGCCAACGCAGAGGTGCGCCGCGCATACCTCGGAGAGGAGGACGCCGCATGAGCCTGTTGTCGCTCAGTAATATCGAAGCCTCCTACGGCCCCTCGCAGGCGCTGTTTGGCGTCTCGCTGGATCTGGCCGAGGGTGAGGTCGTCGCTCTGATGGGCCGCAACGGCATGGGCAAGACCACCACGATCAAATCGATCTGCGGCATGGTGCAGCCCTTTGCCGGGGATCTGCGGTTCGATGGCCACGACCTGCGGCAGCTGCCCTCGCACAAGATCGCGCGGCTGGGCATCGGGCTGGTGCCCGAGGGGCGGCGCTGCTTCGGCCCGCTGACGGTGGAGGAAAACCTGACCGCCGCCGCGCGTCCGGGGCCTTGGGATTTTACCCGCGTCGCCGGGCTGTTTCCGCGCCTTCAGGAACGGCGTGATCAGACCGCCAGTTCGCTGTCGGGCGGCGAGCAGCAGATGCTGGCCATCGGCCGCGCCCTGATGACCAACCCGCGCCTCTTGATCCTGGACGAGGCAACCGAGGGCCTTGCCCCCGTGGTGCGGCAGGAAATCTGGGCGGCCATCGCGCAGCTGAAACGGGAAGCGGGCCTGTCGATCCTGGTGGTGGACAAGACGCTGAAAGAACTCGCCCAGATCGCCGATCACGCGGTGATCCTGAACCGGGGCCAAAGTGTCTGGACCGGTGGAATGGAGGAGCTGACGCCAGATCTGACGGACCAGTATCTGGGGGTTTGAGAGCCAGGCGCCGCGATGATCCGCTCCAGCGGTCGCGGCGCTTTGGCGACTGTGATTTTGGTCTGTTTGAGAGGAGCCAAACGAGTCTGGCGCAAGCGTGTCCAGACTGTCGGGCGGAGCCGAAAATCGACCGTCCCATGAATGAAAACCGTTTTGGAGGAGCTGCATCAGCCTTGCTGCAGTCTTTTCCTGCTATTGCTGTCTTTTTGTTCCGGCCCAGAAATTCGCCAGTCAAATCAAGGGTGCTAGTCTGGAAAAGGGGAGCCGGATTGCCTCCACTGCCATGGGCAACTCGCGGGCAGACCACATTATTTTCTTTGAAAATCGGGCATTTTGGGGCGTAATCGACGCAATATGAGTACAACTGCGACGTTGGTCATATCAGATCCTGAGTGTTCCAGCCTCGCTTGGTTGAACGGACTTGTTTATGCCGAGGCGATTTACAGGGAAAACGGTACAGCACCAGTTTGTGTCAATGCTGCGGGCTATGGGCTGCGCATTTTTCCTGTTTTCGTTTCTCTCTGCAGGTGCTCTTGCGCAAGATGATCTTTTGGATGCGCCGCTTGTGCCGTTCGAGTTTCAGCAAGGCGATACGATCCGAGCCGTGGTCGGCAAACACCTGAAGGATCCTGACCTTTGGCCAACTGTGCTTGCTCTCAATAAGATTGCATCGCCAGTGGATCTGCGGCCGGGAATGCGCCTCATGATGCCTGTGCGACAAGTAAGAGCTGCCGATGCGGCACTGCGCACCTCGTTGAGTGCGATACAATCTGCCAATGCGGAAGGGGCGGGCATCTTCGCGCCGGTAGAAATTGGACAGGCTATTGAGAACCGGGATCTGGCGGTGGGGCAGCGCACCGCAGGAGCCTGGCGTCAAGTCGTGAGTCTCGCTGATCTGGCAACTGAATTTGCCGGTGCCGCGTTGGATCTTTCCATCGCGCAGCGCGACCGGGCAGCCGAGGCCGTTGTGTCCGATGTCCAGGGTAAGGTGGAAGGGCGCGCGCCTACGGAACCAGCCTGGTCCGGGCGAAAACTGGACGATATCCTGGTCGAGTTCGAACGCGTGCGAACTCTGTCTGCCAGCACCACGCAGATTACCTTTCGCGATCTCAGCCGTCTGCGGCTCAACCCGAACTCGAACGCGACAATCCAGCGAATGCGCTCGGATCCACTGACGGGTGGTGAGGTCACCAAAGTGACGCTCGCAAACGGGGATTTTTACGCCCTGCTCAACCAATTGACCGAAAAGACAACCTTTGAGATTGATGTGCCGGGGCTGCAGACGCGGACCAATTCCGCTGATTTCTGGATCAAGAACGATGACAGCGGCGCCCGCTTTGTGAACTACGACAGTACCGACCTTGAGATCGCGCGCGGTCAGGATCGTATTGTTGTCGGCAGAAACGAAGGCGTGGTAATCGCCGACGGCAAAGCAGCGCGAACAGCGGTTCTGTCAGGTCCAACCCTGCGGGTGCCATCGCAGGGAGAGACGATCTACACCGGGGTAGCAGAACTGGAATGGCAGCCGTTTCCAGATGCCAAGGGGTACTGGCTTGAAGTGGCCAGCGATCCTGCATTCAATACAATGAAACTGTCCGAATGGGGCGTCAAGGAGACCGGTTTCTCTGCTGAGTTGCCGCCGGATCAGTACTTTTGGCGGGTGGCTGCGCTGGATCAACTTGGCCTGCCCGGCGCGTGGAGTATCCCACGAGGATTTGCCATGCGTGAAGATAAAGTGCCTCCGTTTCTCACCCTCTTGGCTCCCGCGCAGAGGGCCGTCCTTTTCGAGGCCGAGGTGCTGGTTCTTGGCGTGGCAGAGGCCAGTGCGCAGGTTGTCTTGAATGGTGAGATACTCCCCGCGTCAGCGGATGGAAGCTTCGAAAAACAGCTGACGCTCGAGCCGGGAGAGCGCCTGCTGTCGGTTGTCGCCATTGACCCGGCGGGCAATCGTACGACCCGCGAAGTCACGGTTGTCTATCGGCCCCGGGTCGCCGTCAGTATCGTCCTGGATCCGGATATTCCACGCGTGGGAGCGGCACTGGCTACACGATCAGAAAATCTGTCGGTGGTGGCAAAAACGGATGCCACACGAGGGGTCGAGGCGCGTGTACAGGGCGTTGAGGGAGAGGTGTTGCGCACCCGTGTGGCTGGCGATGGCCTTTTGTCTTTCTCGGTTCCCGCGTCCGATCCTGCTCTCGACTATCGGCTTGAAGTGCTCTCCCCCTCGGGCGCGGTTGAGGGCGAACTGATCTTCTCTGCTCTGCGCGATCAGCATGCGCCGGACATCGTTCTGGATACAGTGCCACCTGCGGTAGGTGAGGAGGCTCTCTCTCTCACTGGGATCGTCGAGGGTGCGATCTCACTTTCTGTGAACGGAACTGCGGTGGCCATGTCTGAGGGACGTTTTGCTCATGATGTATCTCTTGTGCCGGGCCGAAACGTGATTGAGCTGGTCGCAGAAGATGTGGTGGGCAATGTGGCCGTAAAACAGGTGAGCACGGTTTTTGATACTGAGCCACCCGAAGTCTTGGAAGTGACGCTGGCCCGTCCAGACGGCGAGGCAGGGGGAATCCAGATCGAGGCACAGGCCAGCGATGCATCGGGTTTGCGTCAGGCTGCCCCTTTCGTCATCGAGATCGGCGGGCGCGAAGTGTCAGGATTTTTGCGATGTGACACGGTCGCCGAGATGTGCCGCGCCGTGCTGCCGCCCGAGCCGGGTGAGTTGTTTTTGGTGGAAGTCATGATTGAGGACTACGTGGGAAACATGGCTTTCCGGTGAGGAGTGCCGACAGACAGGGGACCTGAATATGACCAAAAGGACCTGCAGACCGCTTTGGTCTGTTGTCATGGTGATTGGCCTTTGTGCCTGTGCCGCGGCGGATGGGCTTTGGGCGCAAGGGACCAGCGTTCAAGAGGCATTGAGCGTTGTCTACGGTCAGGCGGCGCCCAGCCGCGAAGGTGATGTCGACAGCCGTGAGCAGATCTTCTTCAGCGTCCCAAGTGATCATTCAGGTCGTCTCTATCTGCGTCTACTGGATCCGGAAACCTTTGGTGCAGGAGATTTTTCATACGGCGGAACCTCAGATGCTCTGACGCATTTTCGTCTGTTCGGCGGGGCAGGCAGCTATTCCGGCATCGAGCGGCCAACCCCGGCGAAGGATGGAGCGCGGGTCACCCGGCGAGCTGCATCAGGTCAGGCGCCGGGAAAGCTCTTGCGCGAGCGGGAGTTTGGCAATGAAGGAGCAACAGACGGGCGCTGGATCACATTTGCCGTGCTGCAGGCGCGCCAGGGAGAGGTCATCGACGGGCGCGCCTATTTCCGTCTCGATGTGGACGGCACCAGGGGCAATGATGGGAATGGGTTCTCTCTTGCTTTAAGCCTCGCGCGGGACCGGAATGTGGAACCGGACGGGCTTGAGATGTTTTCTTTCAAACCGACCGTACGTTGGCCGGGAAAGAGCCCTCCGACCGAGTTGTGGTTCAAGGCGCCCCCAGGCACCGGTGCGCTTGAGATCCAGACATTTGATGGCGCCAATGGCGACTTGAAACTCCTGACGCGATACAGCGATCAAGGTGTCAGAATATCCGGGCAGGATGTCTGGGCGTCGGACACAGTTGTGCCAAACAGTCAGGGCGAGAGAGAGGACGAGGCGGCGCAGCACATGGCGCTTTCCCTTTTGGGGGGATTTGAGGTGCCCAACGATGTCACACTGGCGGTTTTTGACGACAAAGGCGCTCCACTGCCCCTTGCCATGCCGCCGCGCATCGCCGCCCAACCGCGGAGGCCCATGGCCATCGGCACGGCCAGCCCCCTCGCAGATTGCCGCGCGGTTGGCTTTGATGCGAGCCTGTCCGAAGGGCGTTCTCCGCTGGACTACTCCTGGGACTTTGGCGATGGCTCCGGCTCCGATGCCTCTGCCGTGGTTTATCGGTACAAAGCGCCGGGGCGCTACACCGCCCGCCTGAAGGTGCTGGAGCCGGGCACGGGACCGGGGCGCGGAGCGAGCCTTGAGCTTCCCGTGCATGTGCGCAATGCACCGGTTGCGGTTCCGGGAGAGGATGTCCTTGTGGCACCGGGGCAAGTGGTGGCCTTTGATGGTGGTGCGTCACGGCCGTCGGACAGTCCGATAACGCGTTATGGCTGGACATTTGGAGATGGCGCGGCTTCTGAGGGTGCCAAAGCGCGCCATGCCTATGCACGGCCCGGAACCTATCGTGCCGTGCTGCGGGTACGGGATGCCAGCGACCACCCCTGCAATTTTGGCGTCGCGACCCGCCGCATCTTTGTCAACGCACCGCCTGTTGCCGAGGCAGGCAACGATCAGATCGGAACCGTCGGTCAGTCTCTGAGCTTTTCTGGGCGGGCCAGCTACGATGTGGACGGAGGGATCTCCAAGTACCTTTGGGACATGGGCGATGGCACGATGCTGGAGGGCGCCGAGGTCAGCCATTCTTATCAGCGCTCGGGGACCTTTCGCGTCTCTTTGCAGGTCAGGGATGACAGCGGCGTTTCAAACGATATGGCCGCGGATGCCTTGCAGGTTGATGTGAACATGCCGCCAGTGCCCCGCTTCACTATTCCCGAGCGCCCGATTTCTGTGTCGGAAGTCGCGCAGTTTGATGCAGGCGAAAGCCGCGATGAGGATGGTCAGATCCTCTCGTTTATCTGGGATTTTGGCGATGGGGTGATGGGAGAGGGGCAAACCGCCAGCTATGCCTGGAGCAAGCCAGGCACCTATGAGGTGACCTTGCTGGTCGAAGACGACAGCGGCACGGCCTCGGCTTTGCAATCTCTCAGCCAATTGGTACGTGTGGATGCCGCACCGGTGGCGGAGGCCGGACCGGACCAGTTTGTCACAGCAAGCGAAGTGCAATTCGACGGCGCAGGCTCTCGTGACCCCGATGGCAAGGTGGTTGCTTGGCTTTGGGACTTTGGCGATGGCAGCACAGGGCAGGGGCAAAACCCAACGCATGCCTATGCGCGGGCCGGGGCCTATGATGTGGCTCTTGTGGTGCGCGATGACAGCACTGCCCCGCGCAACTGGGATCGGGACACCATGCGAGTCGTGGTGAATGCTGCGCCGATTGCTGATGCTGGCCCGCCGCAAACCGTCGCCCCGGGAGAAGAGGTCGTTTTGTCGGGACGGGCTTCGGTTGACCCGGATGGAGAGATCGCCCGCTATAGCTGGCATCTGCCCGACGGCACGGTCAAGGATGGCAAGCGCGTGGCGCATGTGTTCAAAACGCCGGGGCTCTACCCCGTGCGCCTGAGTGTCGAAGACGACTTTGCGGCGGCCCCTGCGCAGGATGTAGGCGAAGTCTTGATAACCGTGAACGCGCAGCCCGTGGCGATTGCCGGACCGGACCGATTGGTGGCGCCCGGCACCTCTGTCACTTTTGATGGCAGCCAGAGTTTTGATTCAGATGGGGCGCTTGCCTCCTATAGATGGGAGTTCGACGACCTTGGATCGCCTCTGGACGCCGCCCGTCTTGAGCGGGCCTATCTGTCGCCGGGGGTCTGGTCCGCGCAGTTGGTGGTGACCGACACAGCTGGCGTGAGCAACAGCACCGCGGTGGACGATCTGACGGTGCGGGTCAATCATCCCCCCATTGCCAACGCCGGACCAGAAATCGAGACAGAGCAGAACTACGTGCGATTTGATGGCAGTGCCTCCAGCGACGGAGACGGCGACGCTTTGATCTATGAGTGGGACTTCGGAGACGACAGCCCACGTCGCAAGGGCGAGCAGGTCACCCATGTATTTCCGGGGCCGGGGGTCTATCCGGTGACCCTTTGGGTGGATGATGGCACCGGTCTCAGCAACGCTCGCTCGGTTTCGGCAACGCGGGTTACCATCCGCGCCCGCCCCATCGCCAATGCCGGGGGCAACCGTGAGGTCTGTTCGGGTGAGCCGATCCTGTTTGATGCTTCTGATAGCCGTGATCCCGATGGCGGGTTGCTGCTTTATGCCTGGGATTTCGGCGATGGAAGCACTTCGGAACTGATCAATCCGAGCAAGACCTATGAAACCCCGGGCGTTTATCCCGTCACCCTGACCGTGCAAAACGAAACGGGTAGTCGCTATGGCCGCGCAGTGGATCGGATCGCGGCCGTTGTGCAGGAGGGACCAATTGCTGCGGCTGGCCCGGATAGAACCGTGTGCACCAACCAGCCTGTACGTTTTGACGGAACGCAGTCGACAGACGCGGATGGAGCGGTGAATGCTTTTGCCTGGACCTTTGGTGACGGAGGCAACGGCAGCGGTGCAACCCCGGAGTATCGCTTTACGAGGCCGGGAACCTACACCGTGACCCTGACAATCTCGGGCGATGCGCGCAACAGTTGCAGTCCGCTGGATACCGACACGGCCGAAGTCACGGTGGTTGAGGCTCCGCAGCCGTTGATCCTGGGGCCGGGGCAAGGCGCTCTGGATGAAGACCTGGGCTTTGAGGCGGAGATCCTAAATCTCGGCGCCGAACGTATTGCGGCCTTGACTTGGGAGTTTGGGGATGGCGCCACAAAATCCGGCGCCAGGGTTTCCCACCGCTTTGCGAAGCCGGGGCGCTACCCAGTCACTCTAACACTGGAACTGGAGGGCGGCACGAAAGGATGTGACGTGCTGTTTGCGACCCGTGAGATCACAATAAACGCACCACCCCTGGTCGCCTTTGACGCGCCCCTGCAAGTCTCGGTCGGGGAGGATTTGCGTCTCGATGCCGGTGCAAGTGCCGATCCCGATGGAGCGATAACCGGCTTTGACTGGGATTTTGGGGATGGCGCCAAGGCGGCTGGCGTGCTGGTTTCCCATCGCTATGATACGGCCGGAACCTATGAGGTACGCCTTGCAGTGACCGACGATGCAGGGGTTTCAAACAGCACATCAGTGGTCACACGGCAGATCACGGTGACCCCAGCGCCTTTTGTCGGTTTGGTCATGGAGAACTCTGTTTGTCCCGGGGAGCCGGTTTCCTGGGACATCTCTTTGCAAAAGGGGGAAACAGCAGACTGGTTGTTTGACAGAAGCGTTATGGCCAGCGGTGGTTCAGTGCAACACACATTCAACAGTCCCGGCGTCTTTCCCGTGTCATTGACCCTGGCGGATGGCTCAGACCTGATCGGCGCGACCCGGCGCGAAGAGGTCTATGTGCGGGTCAACTCTGAACCTGTGGCTCTGGCCGGACCGGACCGCGTTGCTTGCCCCGGTGAGGTGGTGCGCTTTGATGCGGGGGCCTCTGCGGATCTGGACGGGGGGCTGATCGACTGGATCTGGACGTTCAGCGATGGGACCGTTCTGAAGGGTGCGCAGGTTGAGCGCGCTTTTGAGAGCCCCGGCGCGCAGACCGTGACCCTGGCCGTGCGCGATGACAGCGGTGCGTCCGGCTGCGATACCGGTCTGGACACCGCTGAAATCCTCATAAATGCCCCGCCACAGGTGGACGCGGGACCGGATCAGGAGGTGCGGGTCGGGGCCGCACATGACGTAGTCGTGTTTGATGCGACAGAGGTTCAGGACCCTGACGGGCAGGGGGTCCGCCTGACCTGGGATTTTGGTGACGGTGCACGTGCCAGTGGCGCGGTGAGCCGCCATCGCTACGCAAGTCCCGGAGAATACACCGTTACGCTGGAGGGACGTGATGCCACCGGTCTTGCCTGCGGCGTTGCCCGTGATACGGCGGTGATCACTGCGGTGGCGCGGCCATGAGCGGTCTTCGCTTTCCCCTGCGCGCCAAGTTCTTTCTGTTCGCGGTTCTGCTTGCTGTGGGGCCGCTGGTGCTTGTTGCTCAGAACATCAGCCGCCTCACCCGGGATGAGCTGAAGAGCGCAGCAAATGAGGATCTGACGTCCGTCGCCGCAGAACTGCGCGCGAGTTTCGACAATACGTTTCAGGGGCGATGGCTCACCCCGCTGATGGTGATCCGCAACGGAGTCGACAGCCCGGATCTGGATGTCGCACAGAAGGTATCCCTGCTGACATTGGGCCTGCAGGAATTGCCTCAGGTGGCGGCGCTTCAACTGTCCGTCTCCGGATCAGACCTGCCGATCCTGGTGACCAATGCGAAATACAGCGGCCGCGTGCAGGCGGCGGGCCTGGACCCTGTGGAGGTTCTCTCAACACCCTCCGATCTTATGACGTCAATCTCGGAAACCGGCCAATTCGGCAGGCCTGTGATCAGCTACATGCCTGAAATCGACACTTGGATGGCCACCCTGGCGCTGCCTCTCAATACCTATATTGCGGGGAGAGAGGTGACGATGGCCGCAAAGATTGATCTTGATTTATTGGCGCAGATGGTCGCCTCCCACCCCTTTGCGCAGCGTGGAGAGATTGCGATCGTGGATCATGCCGGACGTTTGGTTCTGACCGGCAAGCCTCGTGTCATCTCGGATCGTCAAATCGTTGCCAGCGCGATGCCGCTGATCGTTGCCGGGGCGCGCGCCGATGCCCTGCAACCCTATGTGCGCCCGGATGGTGCCGCGGTGCTTGGGGCCTATGCCTTCCCGTCCCATTTTCCCTGGGCGGTGATCACCGAACTCAACGAAGCAAGCGCCTATGCCGTTGTGAATGCGATGACGCTGCAGATCGCCAAAGTGGGCCTTGTCGGGCTGGTGCTGGCGGCCATGGGGGCTTTTTTCATGGCGCAGGGGCTGACAAGGCCGATCCTCATGATTGGCGCCGTTGCGCAGAAGGTTGGGCAGGGGGATTTTGCAGCCCGGGTGAAGGGCGTGACCAGCAGGGACGAAATTGGCCAGTTGGCCCGGGAGGTGAACCAGATGATCGCCCATCTGGCCGAGCGGCTTGAGCTGATGAAATTCGTCTCGCACAGCACCATGTCCGCAATTCGCAACGCCGAGGACAGCGGCATGCGGCGCGGCGGTGAGCGACGGCGGGTTTCCGTCATCTTCACCGATATCCGCGGATATACCTCCTTTTCCGAAAGCGTACCGCCCGAAACAGTAGTCGAAGTGCTGAACCGTTACTTTGAGGTGCAGGCGGCGCTTGTCGCCAAATTTGGCGGCGATGTGGACAAATTCATTGGCGATGCGCTGGTCGCAGTCTTTGAAGGCGAGCGAATGGAGGAACGCGCGGTCGCCGCTTCGGTCGAAATAATCGCCGAGTTGCAGGATCTGCTTGGCGTCTATCCTGAATACGACTTGCATGTTGGCATTGGGGTGGCCTCGGGCGAGGTCGTCATGGGCGCGACAGGTGCGCGGGATCGAATGGATTTCACTGTGCTTGGCTCCACCGTCAACCTGTCGGCGCGTCTGTGCTCCAAAGCGGCTTCGGACCAAGTATTGGTTGACGAGGCCTCACGAAAGGCCGCTTCTGTTTCTGGACGTTTCCACTTTGAACCGCTTCCGGCGGTCTCGCTGAAAGGATATGCAGAGCCGGTGCCTGTCTTTGCTGCCGTATCACGCGTACAGGTTCAGGCCTGAGGGCCGGGAAAAATCTGGTTTGCTCCTGCTCCGTTTTTTCGTCGCGGTGCCCTGTCTTTGCCGCTATGGACAGTGTCATGACAGAGACTGGTACATTCGAGATTTTCCTCACGGTCGCACCGGGGCTGGAGCAGGCGCTCTTTTCCGAAGTGCGGGAACAGGGGTTTTCGGGCCCAAAGGTCGTGCCGGGGGGCGTGATCATTGAGGGCGGTTGGAACGATGTCTGGCGCGCCAATCTGCACTTGCGCGGCGCGGCGCGGGTTCTGGCCCGGATCGCCGAATTCCGCGCGTTTCACCTTGCGCAGCTCGATAAACGCGCCCGCAAGTTCCCCTGGTCGGATGTCCTGCGTGCGGATGTGCCCGTGCGGGTCGAGGTTGCAACAAACAAGAAGTCCAAGATCTATCATGCAGGTGCGGCGGCCCAGCGGATCGAACGCGCCCTGTCCGAGGAACTGGGCGTCGCCATCGTTCCACCCAATGCCACAGACGCGCAAAGCGCGGGAAGCGTGACGCTGAAATGCCGGATCGAGGACAATCTTTGTGTTTTCAGCGTCGATACGTCTGGTGAAGGACTTCACAAGCGCGGTCACAAGGCCGCGGTGGGAAAAGCGCCAATGCGGGAAACGCTTGCGTCTCTTTTCTTGCGGGAATGCGGATTTGACGGATCCGAAACCGTGGTGGATCCAATGTGCGGCTCCGGCACCTTTGTGATCGAAGCGGCTGAGATCGCGCGTGGTCTGGCGCCGGGGCGCAGCCGCGATTTTGCCTTCGAACAGCTGGCGACCTTCGAGGCAGAGGTCTGGGAGGACATGCGCAGCGCGCGCGCAGAGAAAGAGACGTCGCTGACCTTCTATGGCTCGGATCGAAATGCTGGTGCGGTCGAAATGGCGTCAGCCAATTCCCTGCGTGCAGGTGTTGAGGGCTGCATCTCTTTCACCCAAAGGGCCGTCAGTGATCTGCAGCCGCCCGCGGGCGCGCCGGGGCTCGTCATCGTGAACCCGCCTTATGGCGCCCGGATCGGCAACAAGAAGCTTCTCTTTGCTCTATACGGCGCCTTGGGGCAGACCTTGATTGAGCGTTTCTCGGGCTGGCGCGTGGGCATCGTGACCAGTGACACGGCTTTGGCCAAGGCTACTCAGCTGCCCTTCCTGCCTGTTGGGGCGCCTGTTGCCCATGGCGGTCTGAAGATCAGGCTGTTTCGTACCGAACCGTTGCCCTGATCCGGGACCACTGGGCGCGCGTGAGAAGCGCTTCTTCTGGCTCTTGCGCCACGCCGTTCGATGGGGTGGGATTGGCTGCGTAGCCCCTTGACGGAGATCTCCCGCATGTCCTTGCGTATTCTTCTTGTTTTATCTCTTCTCCTTTGCGGTGGCATGGTCGCAGCCCAGGATCGGGCCGCAATTGAGCGGCAGTTCCAAAGCTGGTTGAAGACCGATGTCTGGCCGAGGGCACGGAAGGTCGGCGTCTCCCGAAAGACCTTCCACGCGGCTTTTGAAGGGGTGCGCCTGAACTGGAAACTGCCGGATCTTGTCCCTCCCGGCAGCATACCACAGGTGCCACGCAAGCAGCGGCAAGCGGAGTTTGGCGCGCCGGCACGCTATTTCAGCCGAGGCGCCATTGCCGGTGCGACGTCTGTCGGGCGACAGATGGCCAAGCGCCACAAGGGGGTGCTTGACGCCGTCGAACGCCAGACCGGGGTGCCAGGGCATATCATCCTGGCGATCTGGGGGCGGGAAAGCGCCTATGGCCGGGCCGCGATACCGCATGATGCCTTTGAAGTGCTTGGCACCAAGGCTTTCATGAGTACCCGTGCGAAGTATTTTTTACAGGAATTGATCGCTGCTCTCCTGGTGGCAGAGGCAGGCCATGTCCCGGCGCGCAAGATGAAAAGCAGCTGGGCCGGAGCGCTGGGGCAGCCCCAGTTCATGCCGTCCAATGTCCTCAAACATGCCGCAGATGGCGACGGTGACGGGAAAGCGGATATCTGGGGTTCAGAGGCTGATACGATTGCGTCCATCGGGGCGTACCTGCAGCACCATGGCTGGCAGACAGGTCGCGATTGGGGGTTCGAAGTTTCGGTTCCGCCGTCCGTATCCTGCACGCTGGAGGGACCGGATCAGGGGCGCAGCATTGCCGATTGGGCTGCGCTGGGCGTGGGCCGCGTGTCAGGCCGTCCGTTTCCCGCTCACGAATTGTCCGGGCAAGGCTCCCTGATGATGCCTGCCGGTCGCCTGGGGCCGACGTTCTTGGTCACCCCCAACTTCTACGTCTTGAAGGAATACAACATGAGTGACCTTTACGCTTTGTTCGTAGGCCATGTGGGTGACCGGATCGCCTTTGGGGTGGGGGATTTCAAAACCGGATGGGCCGATGTCGATTCCATGCTGCGCTCTGATGTGGCGGCGATGCAAAGGGCATTGGAAGATCAAGGTCATGATGTCGGGGGTGCGGATGGTCTGGTCGGTTTCAAGACAAGGCGGTCCATTGGACGCTGGCAGGAAACTCAAGGCTCCCAGGCCACATGTTTTCCTGACGCTGGGCTGCGATCTGCTTTGGCCAGGTGATGCGCGTTGCGCTGAAATCTCGATGAGAAATGCAGGTCTTTTTAACCATCTGATAATTATTAATTTATCTTTGGTGGGGTGAAATTTTTGCAAGAAAAGCAGCTCTTGCTCAGATTCCCGCTTGACCCCGCGAGCCCCATTCCGTAAATCGCCTCCACACAGCGAGTGGCGGAGTAGCTCAGCTGGTTAGAGCAGCGGAATCATAATCCGCGTGTCGGGGGTTCAAGTCCCTCCTCCGCTACCAAATTTCCCTACATGAGTGAACTTTCCCTATTTGGGGAACTGCTTGCGAGCGGTGTGCGTCGTTCTGCTTGTTCGATGCCATCAGTTAACGCTGGACGGTACTTGCTCCAGTGGAGGATGTGTCTCGTCAATGCGTTTGGCGAAGTAGGGGGCTCCTTGTCCAAGCTCAAGATGCGACCTGAGCAAGAACCGCCATTGATGCCAGAGGGCAGGTCTCAGCTTATTCCGTTGAAAAACGCGGCCCGGTAGCCGCTGTGGGTGTCCCCCGAGATTGAGCGCGCGTTGGCCCGTCTCTCTTCAGCAGGCGATTTGTGGTGGCGGCAGGAGCTTTGCGAGCTTCCGGAGGTT
>JALUXC010000022.1 GCA_027019165.1 Pseudophaeobacter sp. | reverse complement strand
AGATGCGGCGTTGGCTTGAGCATGGATCATCAGTTTGGTCCTCTGAAGGATGCGCGGTTTGTGTCGGTCTCTCCGGAGTCGAGATCCCGCACCGAGAAAGTGATCTGGCGCTGCGATGCGCCATCCGGGGCGCTGACCAGGATACGATAGCGATCGACACCATAAGGCTCAACCGGCAGTTCGATCGGCTCGCCGCCTTCATGGTCAAAACCGATGACATTGAAGGCGAGACCATCAATCCCCGTAATGCTGATCTCCATGCGCCGGGGCTCGGACAGTTTGTTGACCAGTTTCAGCGTGTAGCCGTTCTGGATATCGCCATCGGAGAGCTGCACGAATGGTGGGGATCGGTCCTTGAGCACGTTCGCTTCGATGGTCGCCTTGGTCGCAAGTCCCCAGACCAGCAGGAAACCAATCGCCGCAATCAGGATCGAGTAGAGCACGGTACGGGTTCGCAAGATGCGGTATTTGGGCGGCGTTTGATGCGCTGCCCGCGCCGCGACAGCGACGTCTGTATCATAAGCAATGAGACCAGTTGGCCGGTCAATCTTGGTCATCATCTGGTCGCAGGCATCAATACAAAGTGCGCAATGGATGCATTCGAGCTGTGGCCCGTTGCGGATATCGATGCCAACCGGGCAAACCTGCACGCACTGGTCGCAGTCAATACAGTCGCCGCGATCATCCCAGCTTTCGGATTTCCGCTTCGGCCCGCGAGGTTCGCCCCGGTCATAGCGATAGGTAACGTTCAGCGCGTGCTCGTCCGTGAGCGCCGCCTGAATACGCGGCCAGGGGCACATATAGGTGCAAACCTGTTCCCGCATCCATCCTGCCAGGAAATAGGTGGTCACCGTCAGCAAGGCGGCAAACCAGTAGGCCGACAAAGGTGCCTCTCCGGTAAACCAGCCGCGCGCCACGGTCGGGGCATCGTGCCAGTAAAGAATGAAGGCGCCGCCCGTCCAGAAGGCGATGATCAGCCAGACGGTATGCTTGCCCAGCTTGCGCCAGGCCTTGTTAAAAGTCCATTTGCTCTTGTCGAGGCGCATGCGGGCGGCGCGATCACCTTCGAAGGCACGCTCGACCCAGATGTAGAGATCCGTCCACACCGTTTGCGGGCAGGTATAGCCGCACCAGACCCGACCCAGGAGGGAGGTCACCAGGAACAGGCCCAGCGCGGCTAAAATCAAAAGACCAGCGAGAAAATGGATGTCCTGTGGCCAGATCTCGATGAAGAAGAAATAGAATTTCTCGCTCTCAAAATCTGCGAGCACCGCCTGGTCAGGAATGCCCTCGCCGCGCGGCCATCGTATCCAGGGCAACAGGTAGTAGACGCCCAGCGTCACCGCCATCACCACCCATTTGACAAGGCGAAACTTGCCGTGCGCGAGCTTCGGATAGATCTGCTCGCGTTTGGCATAGAGATCCTTGTGCGGGGGCGGCGTCGGGCCACCTGATCCCGCACTGGGATGCATGTTGAGCGTAGTCTGTCCCATGACAGTG
>JALUXC010000021.1 GCA_027019165.1 Pseudophaeobacter sp. | reverse complement strand
ACGTGCCTACCCAGCAGGCCTTCAGCCAAGACCAGCGCTGGCTTGAACTCGACCTCGACCGCGAAAGTGGTTGCATCCGCGATGTTGCCCACGCCTATAGTCGGGACGGGGGTCTGGCCGTGCTCTATGGCAATCTTGCCAAGGACGGTTGCATAGTCAAAACGGCAGGTGTCGATGCCAGTATCCTGCACTTCTCCGGTCCAGCGGTGATCTGTGAAAGTCAGGAGGAAGCCGTCGAGAAGATTCTTGCCGGGGCAGTCAAGGCCGGTGATGTGGTCATCGTCCGTTATGAGGGTCCACGCGGTGGCCCAGGCATGCAAGAGATGCTCTATCCCACCAGCTATCTGAAGTCGCAGGGTTTGGGCAAGGCCTGCGCGCTGATCACCGATGGTCGTTTCTCTGGTGGCACCTCCGGCCTGGCCATCGGCCACGTGTCGCCCGAGGCCGCGGAGGGCGGTGCCATCGGCCTGATCGAGCCTGGTGATCTGATCGACATCGACATTGCCCAACGTAGCATCCGTATTGCCGTCTCCGACGAAGAATTGGCTCAGCGCCGGGCCGCTATGGAGGCCCGTGGAGCCGCCGCCTGGCAGCCGGCAAACCGGACGCGCGAAGTATCGGCGGCGCTGCGTGCCTACGCGGTGATGACTACCTCTGCGGCCTACGGTGCAGTGCGTGATATCAGTCAGCTCGGGCGAGGCCGCAAGCAGTCCTGAATTTTGGGTAATCGTCCACCTCCACCGGCCCGGCTTCTCCCCGGAAATCTGTACCGCCGATACCTGCTATGTCTGGCGTAGCTTGGGGAAAGAGCAAACGCGACGTGCCCAACGGCAACGATGCAGACCTTGGTCGCGCTGTTCCAGCCCAAGCTATCGGAATTGATATCCGTACAGTTTTGACCGTGACGCTTGGCAGCATGCATTCGAGTTGTTATGAAAAAGGCAATCAATGTTGTTCCAGTGAAGCCCCTTCTGCTTGGCCCAGGTTGGTTCCCAGCGGATCGGCGAGGCAAGCAAGCCGGACGATGAGCATGGCGCCATGACAATTCTGCCCCACTCAGACACGAAAAAGGCCTGATTTTTGGTCGGGCCGATTCTGTAAATCAGTGAGGTAATCCCCCGGCTTTGCCGGGGGACTCCCCAAGGTTCGACCTATACGGCGGTCTGCGTGAATCTCTGTTCTCCGCCAAGAGAAAGAGGTTCACGCATGAAAGAGTACCAGAGTCTGTCCCATACGAAGTGGGATTGTAAGTAGCATGTGGTGTTTATCCCCAAGCGCCGAAAGAAGCGGATTTTTGGGGCATTGCGCCGGAAGTTGGGCGAGGTGTTCCATGAGTTGGCGAGGCAAAAGGAATCGCAGATCGTCGAAGGGCACATAATGTCGGATCATGTACATATGTGCATTAGCATCCCGCCCAAGTATGCAGTTGCGCATGTGGTGGGGTATATCAAAGGCAAGAGTGCGATTCAGATCGCCCGGCGGTTCGGAGGGCGAGAGCGAAATTTCACCGGGGAGCACTTCTGGGCTCGCGGGTATTTTGTCT
>JALUXC010000020.1 GCA_027019165.1 Pseudophaeobacter sp. | reverse complement strand
AGCCTGGCCCGCGACCCCTGCCCTTCATCGAGACCGATGTCGAAGCCTGGTACGGCGCGCGCCTGGCCAATTAGGCGGCGAGGGCGAGGTCGGCTTGCGGCTGCTCGAGCACTGGATTGAGACCGGCTTCCAGGTCCGCTAATGCCGATGCGCGATCGGAAGGATCGGTTTCCCGCATGATAAAGACGGTCCGCGCGCCATACCGCTCTGCATCTGCCCAGGCCCAGATCGGTTGTACATCATGCAAACGGCCGCGCAGCGTTGTCAGCCGCACCACACGCCAGCCAAAGGGGCCTTGCGCTGCAAACAGCGCCACGCCAGCTTCGCGGGCCCAGGGCGCAGTGGGTGCCATCCGAATGAAAGAATAGGCCTTTCCTGACCGGCCACGAAACTTGATCTCACGCATCTCTGTTCTCCTTGTGTTCCAATATCTATATTCATCTTTTGTTCTCCTGCAAGAAGTTTATCGTTAACAGAGTCTTAACAACGTTCGCACTGTGTTGTGACGACAGCAGGAGTCACGATCGAAGATTGTCTTGCCTTGTCGGTTTTTTTGCTCTATTGGGCTTTTGCTCACCCGTAGCATAAGGGTGGGGCGTGATGGGTTTCTCTGATTTTTGAGGCCGATTCTTGAACTTGAGGTTGTTCGCGCCCATATAATGCTCAGATTGAGCATAACAGGAGGCTGATATGGCAAGACTGATTGATTCCGGACCTGGATGTCCGACCCCGACCCCGCTGCGCGCGGCCACCGCCGCAGAAGCCCGAGGCCTGGCTTATGATGATGATGTCAAAGCCAAGACAGACCATCTGTACCCGCTGGTGAACGATTTCATCACGCCAATGGAATGGCCGGCCGTGGCGCCCCTGGTGGCCGCGATCAACGATCTCAAAACCGAGAAGAATGCTGTCATTCTGGCCCATAATTACATGACACCGGACATTTTCCGCCTGGTTGGCGATTTCCGGGGCGACAGTTTGCAGCTCGCCCGCGAGGCCGCCGAGGTCGATGCCGACATTATCGTGCAGGCGGGCGTCCACTTCATGGCCGAGACCTCGAAGATCCTCGCCCCCAGCAAAACCGTTCTGATTTCCAGCCTGGAAGCCGGCTGTTCGTTGGCGAGTTCGATCACCGGCGCCGATGTGCGCCTGATCAAGGAACGTTATCCAGATTATCCGGTCGTCACCTATGTCAACACGACGGCCGATGTGAAGGCCGAGTGCCACATTACCTGCACCAGCTCCAATGCCGCTCAGGTTGTGGAAGCGATCGCCAGGGAATGGGACACTGACACTGTGGTTCTGGTTCCGGATCAGTACCTCGCCAAGAATGTCGCGGCCCAGACCGATATTCGCATCATCACCTGGCCCGGCGCCTGTGAAGTGCATGAGCTGTTCAGCGCTGATGATGTCGACGCCCTGCGCGAGGCACACCCGGGCGTGGTCATTCTCGCCCACCCGGAATGTCCGCCAGATGTGCTAGAAGCCGCCGACTTTGCTGGCTCCACTGCGGCGCTTGCCAATTATGTGAAGGATGAAAGCCCGGACAAGGT
>JALUXC010000019.1 GCA_027019165.1 Pseudophaeobacter sp. | reverse complement strand
CGAAACGCTGGACCTGCCCGGTGATACCAAAGCCGCGCCGGAGCGTCTGCGCATCAAGGGCAAAGGTGGCAAGGTCCGCATTGTGCCGATCATTCCGGCTGTCCAGGACGCGATCAAGGATTATGCGCGGCTCTGTCCGTATGCCCTGAATGTCCGCACACCGCTTTTTTATGGCGCCCGCGGCAAGCGATTGCAGGCCCCGATCCTGCGCAAACAGGTGCAGATCCTGCGCGGCGCGCTGGGCCTCACTGAGACGGCCACCCCGCATGCGCTGCGCCACAGTTTCGCGACTCACCTGTTGGCGCATGGCGCGGACTTGCGGGCGATCCAGACCCTGCTTGGCCATGCCAGCCTGTCGACCACACAGGTCTATACCGGGGTCGAGGCCGGCCATCTGCGCAAAGTCCATGCGAGCGCCCATCCACGCGGCTAGCGCTTCGCAAACAGTCCACCAGATTTCCCGGCGCAATCCGCCGCACCGGCTCGCGCGCGATAATCATACCCGAACCTCAACACGGAATCGGGCCCTATGGATTTTTCAGCGAAACTCACACTGCCATACCTGTTGCCAAATCAGGCGCAGAAACATGTCACGATGAATGAGAGCTTGCGCCGCCTCGATGCGATTGTGCAGCTCAGCGTGATTTCGGCAGATCTTAGCTCGCCGCCAGACGATCCGAGCGACGGCGATCGCTATCTCGTTGCTGAGGCCGGGACTGGTGACTGGGCGGGAATGGATGGCCAGATTGCCAGTTTTCAGGACGGCGCGTGGGCTTTCTATCCACCACAAGCCGGCTGGGTCGCCTGGGATGAAGAGACATCTGAGCTCATCGCCTTTGATGGCAGCGGCTGGATTGCAGCGGCCGGTTCTGCTGCCGCAGGCGATCCGGAAACGCTCGGGATCAATGCCGCAGCCGACGATGTGAACCGCCTGGCAGTCCGCAGCGCCGCCACCCTGTTCAGTCATGAAGGCGCCGGGCATCAGCTGAAAATCAACAAGGCGAGCGAAACCGATACGGCGAGCGTCCTGTTCCAGTCAAACTGGTCCGGCCGCGCCGAAATCGGGCTGACCGGGAGCGATGACTTCCTGCTGAAAACCTCACCCGATGGTGAGACCTTTGCGCCAACCCTGCTGGCACGCCCCAGTGATGGACATGTTGGGATTGGCACCTGGTCACCGACAGCGACATTGCACGTGGCTGGGGCGGTGAGGCTGGGTCGTGCCACGGCGGGCGAACTGCCGGATGCCGCTCTAATAGGTCTCGGAGCCCTCATTTTTCTAATTCAAGAGGACGCATCGATTTCACTTGTGTACTCCGACGGTCAACACTGGCGATCGATCAGATCAGGTGAAATTCAATCGTCGTGATGTCTCCGATGAACTGAGATCTGGGTGTTGAATCCGGCTCTACATTGAACCAAAAAAAATGCAGTTTCTTCTTCAGTAATTTTGCTCTACGGACATAGATTGTTCACCCGAGAAATTGGCTCGCGCCAACAACACTGGCGTTCAATAACAGAAGAAAGGTCCGCCAAATTTCTTGAAAATTGGCGACGTTTCCA
>JALUXC010000018.1 GCA_027019165.1 Pseudophaeobacter sp. | reverse complement strand
GCTCTCAAACGCAAGATCAATCCGACCCGGGTGCCGATCGAGCAGAAAGAAAGCATGCGCTGGCTCGATAATCTGCGCCGCTCTGTCGAGCTGACGGGGGCCCCTGAGCGCTGTGTTCATATTGGTGACCGGGAGGGGGTATGAATGTTTTGTGAGCGACCAGACGCCCTGAATTTTGTAAGGAATTTGGGGAGGCGGATAGGTTTCAGGCTGAATGTCGTCTTAGGGCATTGCGACCCTGTACTGGAGCATAGCCTTTGCCTGTTTCCGAACAGCCCGCGTAAGGCCCGGCACATGCCGGTGACCTTGGATAGGAGCTTGGTCTGGCCGTTCACGCCCCCTTGGGGGCTCCGCCTCCTGCAACAGGGAGTATAGCCATGGCATTCATCGGTGTCGATCTTCATTCCAAATCCTTCACGATCTGCCGCCTCGAGGCAGACGGGTCGGAAAGTTTTGCAACATTCCAGCTTTCGGCGCAGGATATCGAGCGGTTCTGCCTGAGCCTGGACGGCGACGACCAGCTGGCGGTCGAGGCGACCGGCAACACGGCCTGGTTCTGCGGCGAAGTGCGCGCCTGCGTGGGGCGGGTTGTCGTGGTCAATCCGCGCCAGTTCCAGGTGATCCGCAAGTCGGTGAACAAGACCGACCGCAACGATGCCCGGGCGCTGGCGTTTTTCCTGTCCAGGGACATGCTGCCGCAAACGCGCCTGCGCTCGAGTGCAGAGGCGGAATTGTCCTCGCTGGTGCAGACCCGCGACGTGCTGGTCAAGCAGCGCACGATGCTGTTCAACAAGATCCACGCGCTGTTTGCACGCCACGGGCAGAAGCTGAAGAAGGAGGGGCTTGCCAGCCGCAAGCGCCTGTCGGAACTGGATCTTGCCGGGTTCACGGAACTGGAACGGGTCGAATTGCGTGCGCTGCGCGATCAGGCGCTGAGCCTGTCGGAGACGATCGGCGCGCTGGACAAGGCAATCGAAGGGGCCGCCCGCACGTTTGACGGCTTCGAGGGGCTGACCAGCATCAAGGGGATCGGGCCGCGCTCGGCAGCGGTGCTGCTGGCGGGCATCGGCAATGTCGAGGATTTCGAGAACGCCGACAAGCTGGCGGCCTATGTCGGCATCGTGCCGCGCGTCAGCCAGTCGGCCGACAGCGACAATCGCGGGCGGATCACCAAACGCGGCGACAAGCTCTTGCGCACAACCCTGGTCCAGTGCGCCCTAGTCGCAATCCGATACTCGGGCTATCTCAACGCCTTCTACCGGCGCATCAAGGAGCGCCGCGGGGCGGGCAAGGCCATCATCGCAACCGCCCGAAAATTGCTGTCCATCGTCTACGACACGCTGAAAAACGGCTGGGTCTTCGAAGACTTCCCAGCGTTCAAAATCAAGCAAAATCAATGTGCCGCTGGACAATCATCATAGGGGCCGTCATGAACATCCGTTTTGTTGCGCCATTGCTGGGCCTGCTGCTTGCCGCCTGTCAAAGCGCCATACCGTTTTACACCAGGCCTGTGGACGAACCGGACTGGTTCAAGGCCAAGGAGGCGGAAGCGCAGGCCAAGGGCTATCC
>JALUXC010000017.1 GCA_027019165.1 Pseudophaeobacter sp. | reverse complement strand
CCAGAGAGCAGAAACCGGATGAGCATGGGATGCTGCGCTACCGGGCCAGCAAGGCCGATTGCGATGTCTGCGAACTGAAAGCACGCTGCTGCCCGAAGGCGCCTGCACGCAAGGTGCTCCGGTCGATTTATGAGCCATCCCGCGACCGGGCTCGTGCAATCGCTCAGACCACGGAATACGCGATCTCCTGCAAACTGAGGAAGAAGGTTGAGATGCTGTTCGCCCATCTGAAGCGGGTCCTCGGACTGAACCGTCTTCGATTGCGGGGCCCTCTCGGCGCGCGCGACGAATTCCACCTCGCAGCCACCGCCCAGAACCTCCGGAAGCTCGCAAAGCTCCTGCCGCCACCACAAATCGCCTGCTGAAGAGAGGCGGGCCAACGCGCGCTCAATCTCGGGGGACACCCACAGCGGCTACCGGGCCGCGTTTTTCAACGGAATAGGCTCAAAGCGGACCAACGCGATTGGGAGGGGATATTTCATTTTCCTCTCCCCCACGTTCGACTGAGACGAGCCCCCGGTCAGGCCGACTTCTGCAGCGGACTTGCACGACCACAATCAGCCCAGTCGCGCACGGCTTCGCCGAAGGCCTGGAACAGTGGGCGCGACACGGGATCGTTGGCCGCGTCCCATTCCGGGTGCCATTGCACCGCCATGGTAAAGCCGGGGGCATCCTTGACGTAGATCGCCTCGGGCGTGCCGTCGGGGGCATGACCGTCGATCACGATACGCGCGCCGGGGTGTTTGATCCCCTGCCCGTGCAGCGTGTTGGTCATCACCTCATCGGCGCCGAACAGGCGGTGGAACACGCCGCCGGTGGTCAGTTTCACCGAATGGCGCAGGGCGAATTTTTCTTCCAGGGTGCCATCGGGGGGCATGCGGTGATTCATCCGGCCCGGCAGATCGCGGATTTCGGGGTATAACGTGCCGCCCATGGCGACATTCACCTCCTGAAAGCCCCGGCAGATGCCAAGGAAGGGCTGGCCCCGCTCGACGCAGGCGCGCACCAGCGGCAGGGCGATGGCGTCGCGGGCGCGATCAAAGGCGCCGTGCGCCTCGGTCTCTGCCTCGCCATACTCATTAGGGTGCACGTTCGGGCGCCCGCCGGTCAGCAGGAAGCCGTCAAAGGTGTCCAGCAGTTCGTCGACCGAGACAAAGCGCGGATCGGAGGGGATCAGAAGCGGCATGCAGCCCGACACCTCGGCCACCGCCTCGGAGTTCATCGTCCCGCCCGCATGGGCCGGATACTGATCGTTGATCAGATAGGAATTGCCGATAATGCCAACTTTGGGCCGCGCCATGATCTACTCGCAAAAGTCTGTTGAAGTTGAGAAAATCTACCGAGGCTTTGTCTCTCGTTCAACTCGACAGCATGGCGCAGGCGCTTGTTCAGCCTCGCACAGGGCCTGTAGCGGTGAATCTTAAGGCATTCATGCTAGCCACCCCATGAAGAACCCCATGAAGAAAAGGCCCGCACGCAGTTTGCGCACGGGCCGTTCTTTCACTTGTTGGGCAGGAACTGATCAGGCGTCGCCCACTAGGCCCACGGCCTCGATCCCGGCAAGGGCGGCGGCGGCGTCATTATCCGAGGTGTCGCCCGTCACGCCAACGGCGCCCAGAACGGTGCCCTTCTTGTCGCGCAAGAGAACGCCGCCGGGCACTGGAATGACCTGGCCACCATAGACACCGTTTACCGCAGCCATGAAATAGGCCTGCTGCTCGGCGCGGGCCATCTGGGCCGAGCCGGACATGCCCAGCATCACCGCGCCGTAGGCCTTGCCATGGGCAATGGCGAAACGTCCCGGTGCGGCGCCGTCTTCGCGTTCAAAGGCCTGCACGTGGCCGCCTGCATCCAGCACCACCACAGAGAGGGGCTTGAGGTCCATCTCGCGGCCCTTTTCCAAAGCCTTGCGAATGATCGTGCGCGCGCGTCGAAGTGAGATGGTCATCTCTGGGTTCCTTCCATTGAAGTATGTCTGTCGAGATCGTTCAAAGAAAAGGACCGCAGCCGTGCCGCGGTCCCCATGCATGTGTTATCCTGCGGCCTTCAGTTCCAGGCGGCGGGCATGGAGCACCGGCTCGGTATAGCCAGAGGGCTGGATGCGGCCCTTGAAGACCAGATCGCAGGCGGCCTGAAAGGCGATGCCGTCAAAGCCGGGCGCCATCGGGCGGTAGGCGGGATCGCCCGCGTTCTGCCCGTCCACCACCGCGGCCATCTTTTGCATCGCGGACATGACCTGCTCTTCGGAGACAACACCATGGTGCAGCCAGTTGGCCAGCGCCTGGGACGAGATCCGGCAGGTGGCGCGGTCTTCCATCAGGCCGACGTCATTGATGTCCGGCACTTTGGAGCAGCCCACGCCCTGATCGACCCAGCGCACCACATAGCCAAGGATGCCTTGCGCGTTATTCTCGATCTCATTGGCGATCTCGGCGTCTGACAGGTTCTGCCCTTCCATAACCGGGATGGTCAGCAGGTCCGCAAGGCTGCCGCGCGCGCCGCCCGCCTTCAACTCATCCTGACGCGCCAGCACGTCGACCTTGTGATAGTGGGTCGCGTGCAGAGTCGCAGCTGTCGGCGATGGCACCCAGGCGCAGGTCGCGCCGGATTTGGGATGGCCGATCTTGGCCTCCAGCATCTCGCCCATGCGGTCGGGCATGGCCCACATGCCCTTGCCGATCTGCGCGCGCCCCTTGAGGCCGCAGGCCAGACCGATATCCACGTTGCGATCCTCGTAGGAGGCAATCCAGGGGGTCGATTTCATCTCGCCCTTGCGCAGCATCGGCCCTGCTTCCATCGAAGTGTGGATCTCGTCGCCAGTGCGATCGAGGAAGCCGGTGTTGATAAAGGCCACCCGCGATTTCGCCGCGCGGATGCATTCCTTGAGGTTCACCGAAGTGCGCCGCTCTTCGTCCATGATGCCGATCTTGACGGTGTTGCGGGGCAGGCCCAGCGCGTCTTCGACGTGATCGAAAATGCGCACCGCAAAGGCGACCTCTTCGGGACCGTGCATCTTGGGCTTCACCACATAGACCGAGCCATGCAGGGAGTTGCCACCTTGGGATTTCAGATCATGCATGGCGATCAACACCGTGATCATTGCATCCAGGAAGCCTTCGCCCGCCTCGCGCCCCTCGCTGTCGAGCACTGCGGGGTTGGTCATCAGGTGACCCACGTTGCGCACCAGCAAAAGCGAGCGGCCTTTGAGGGTCGCAGTCTCACCCGCAGGCGTGGTCATGGTCACGTCCTCGTTCAGAACACGGGTGAAACTCTTGCCGCCCTTCGTGACCTCTTCGGCGAGGTCCCGCTTCATCAGGCCCAGCCAGTTGGAATAGGCCTGCACCTTGTCCGCCGCATCCACGCAAGCCACCGAGTCTTCGCAGTCCATGATGGTCGACAGGGCAGACTCCAGCGTGATGTCATTGATGCCTGCGCGGTCGTCCTTGCCTATATTGCCAGAGGCATCAATCTCGACGATGGCGTGGAGACCATTGTTCTTGAGGAAGATCCGCGAGGGTGCAGACGCATCACCCGCGTAGCCTGCAAACTGACCTGCGTCCTTAAGGGCCGGAGCCAGTGCACCCTCAGCGACCGACAGACCATCGATATCGGCCCAGGAGCCAGAGGCCAGCGGGAAGGTTTCATCCAGGAAGCTGCGTCCCCAGGCAATCACCCGTGCGCCGCGCGCCGCGTCATAGCCGCCAGCGGCAGGCAGATCGCCCATGGCATCGGTGCCGTAAAGCGCATCGTAAAGGGAGCCCCAGCGGGCATTGGCGGCATTGAGGGCAAAGCGCGCATTGGTGATCGGCACCACCAGCTGCGGGCCAGGCGTCAGGGCAATCTCAGGGTCGACGTTTTCAGTCTCTACCTCGAATTCATCGCCTTCGGGCGCCAGATAGCCGATCTCGGACAGGAAGGCAGAATAGGCTTCGGCGTCATGGGGCTGACCGCGGCGTTCCACATGCCAGGCGTCGATACGGCCCTGGATCTCTTCGCGTTTGGCCAGAAGCGCGCGGTTTTCATCGCCCATGCCGTTCACCAGTCCGGATAAGCCACCCCAGAACGTATCGGGGGTGATACCGGTTCCGGGCAAAGCCTTGGTTTCGATAAAGTCAGCCAGCTCGGATGCGACCTGCATCCCGTGAATGTCTTTTCTGTCGGCCATGGGCTCTTTCTCCTCCAGGGTCATCCGTGATTGTTTCCCCGATACAGGAAAAGTTTCCTATCGGCAACAAGGGTGGTAAATTCTTCTGACCAATTTTCCAGAGACTGTTTCAAATCTTCTTTGCAGATCCTGGTTTGGAAGCGCCGCGGCAGCGCGTCGAGCAATAGATAACCTGCTCCCAGTCGCGCGCCCATTTGCGCCGCCAGGTGAAAGGCCGCACGCAGACCGGGCAGATCTTGCTGGGCAGGTCAGATTTCTTGCGCATGCGGGCCATCAGAAATCGAAACTCATCTGATCCGCATGTCTGGGCCGGGACGGGCCACGTGCAGCCCGCCGACGTGGAGCTTTACGGCTGGCGTGTTTCTGAACAATGCGCTTCGCGACCGGGTGAAATCCGTCAGATTTGCGCACAGCCCAAACGGCATCACGGGCCGCACGTGCCGCGCTTTGCACATCGACGATGGGTTCGGGATAGCTGCGCCCCAGTAGCTTACCGGCCCCCTCCCACTTCCAGGGCTCCTGCAAGAAGCGATCCGGCACCTGCGCCAGTTCCGGCAGCCATCTGCGCGTAAAGGTGCCGGTTGGGTCCTGATCCAGCCCCTGTTTCACCGGATTATAGATGCGGATCGTGTTCATGCCGGTGGTTCCGGATTGCATCTGCACCTGGCTCCAATGGATTCCCGGTTCATAGTCGGTGAACATCCGCGCCAGATGCTGTCCCGTGGCCCGCCAATCGAGCCACAGATGATACGAGGCCACCGACATCACCATGGCCCGCATGCGGAAGTTGAGCCAGCCCGTGGCCCGAAGGGAGCGCATACAGGCATCGACAAAGGGCAATCCGGTTTCGCCGCCCTCCCAGGCCTTGAGCCGCGCGGCATCCGGCTCCAAGGGCCTCAGCCCTTCATAAGCAGGATGCAAGCAGTGGTGCTCAATCTCAGGCTGGTCTTCCAGCTTTTGAATAAAGTGATCTCGCCAGGCCAAACGCGCCTGAAAGGACTTTAGGGCGCCGGACCAGCCCCCTTTGCGCCCTTTTGATTGGTGATCGCGCGTTGCCTGCACCGCCTCGCGCACCGAGAGCGTACCAAAGGCCAGATGCGGAGACAGGCGCGAGCAAGCCTCTGCGCCTTCAAGCGGCGAAGACATGGCGCGTCGGTAGTGCTGACCGCGATGCTGCAGGAAACTTGAGAGGCGCTCCACCCCCGCCGCGCGCCCGCCCCGCTGCGTGAGGCAAATGCCATCCGGCGAAAGGCCCAGATCCGCAGCCTTGGGCAAAGGGTCGCTCGCCGTGGCCATGGTCTTGATGCGCACGGGCGGATGCGCAGGCGGCTGGGTCATGAAATCGTCCCGGGCCGACTGCCAGCCATTTCGCCCCACAATACGGCGCACAACACCGCATTGGGGGACCTCGATCCAAGGAAGGCCTCGGCCCCGCGCCCATTCCGCAACACGTTTGTCTCGCGCATAGGTCCAGCCGTTGCCAGTCTCCTCGTGACTGACAAGGCGCATGCATCCGTGCCGCCCAACAAGCTCATCCAGCACCGCAACCGCATCGCCAGTGCGCATGACCAGCTCAGCGCCGCGTTGTTGTAGCGATTGACGCAGATCTCCCAGGCTTTCCTCGAGAAAGCGATACTGGCGGAAAGAGGCATCCGGCTGCTGCCACAGATCAGGCTCCACAATGTAGAGGCACAGGATCGGCTCATCAAACGAGATCACCCGGTCCAAAGCCGGGTGATCGTCAAGTCGCAAGTCGCGTTTGAACCACAGGATCGATGTCATGCGACATCAGATAAGCGCCGCACGAGCATAGTCAAAAGAAGCCTGTCAGGCGCGTTTGCGTCGCCATGCGGCAAACCCGCCAAGCGCCCCCAAAAGCAGAAGGCCGGAGGCAGGGATCGGCACAGGCGCGGCACTAAAAGTCACCTCGCTCAGCATGATCCAACTGCTGTTCTGAG
Source organism: Pseudophaeobacter sp. (assembly GCA_027019165.1). Lineage (GTDB taxonomy): Bacteria > Pseudomonadota > Alphaproteobacteria > Rhodobacterales > Rhodobacteraceae > Phycobacter. Next base: position 565,283 of record JALUXC010000017.1, on the reverse strand, counting down.
CGAAGATATCAAAAACCAGGGTGTTTGTGGGCGCCACCGAGGCAAGATTGATCGTATGCGACATCGGGGCACTGCCGCCCGGGTCGGTCACGTAGGACAGGAAGCTGTCGTTCACTTCAACCTTCTGCGGCGTTCTCACCCCACCAGTGCCATTGGAGTCATCGAAGTGAAAAGTGACGCTGGTGAAATCCCAAACCTGGCCGAAAAAGAAGCTGATCCGTGGCGAAATATTAGCCCAGCCGACGTAGGGACCAGGCGTAGAGTTCCAGTTCTGGGTCGCGATCACGCCGTCGGTCAGATCCCCGACGCCACCGCTGAGAAACGCCTTGTTGGTCGTCGTCGGCGCGCCGGGCGCGTTGTAGGAGTCGTCCCAGTAAGTGTAACTACCGGTTTCGCCGTTCTGCATGGAATAGCTGACTGGGCTGACCGAAGCCGCGCTGACAGCAGCGCCGGACAAACACAGCGCAGCGACAGCAAAGATGGCAGTCTTTGACATTGCAATAACCTTTCATGAAACAAGGAGTGAACAATTTTATCAAACAGTATTAACGCGTCTGTCGCCAAAGAGAATCGTGACGATTCCCGCTATCGTGGCGATGTTTGCGATCACATAGGTCGCGAAACAATCCATACGTGTCCCTCTGGTCACCCGGCCCCTTCCTCGCTAACTGATAGGGCAAAGGAGACATGCCATGCACGACAGCGCCCCACAGACGTTTTACCTCAAGGACTACGCGCCCTTCCCCTTCACGGTTGAGAGTGTCGAACTGACCTTCAAACTGGCGCCCAGCGCAACGCGTGTGCTGAGCAAGATCCGCTTTGCTCCGCGTCCGGATGCAGCAAAAGCACGGCTGTTTCTGCATGGCGAAGAGCTGACCCTGATCCGGGCCGCAATTGACGGCAGCGAAGTGACGCCAACCCTGACAGCCGAAGGCCTCAGCTGCGACGTGCCGGATGCACCCTTCCTCTGGGAAGCCGAGGTGGAGATCGACCCGAAAGGCAATACCGCTCTGGAAGGTCTCTACATGTCGAACGGCATGTATTGCACCCAATGCGAGGCCGAGGGCTTTCGCAAGATCACCTATTACCCGGACCGTCCCGATGTGATGTCCACCTTCAAGGTGCGCATTGAAGGGCAGGAAAAGGTATTGCTGTCGAATGGCAACCCCACCGGCAGCGGGCCGGGCTGGGCAGAATGGCACGACCCCTGGCCCAAGCCCGCGTACCTCTTTGCGCTGGTGGCTGGCGACCTTGTGAACCACCCCGACAGCTTCACCACCAAATCCGGCAAAGACGTGGAGCTGAACATCTGGGTTCGCCCCGGCGACGAGGGCAAATGCGCCTTTGGCATGGAAGCGCTGAAGAAATCCATGACATGGGACGAGGAGGTGTACGGGCGCGAATACGACCTTGATATCTTCAACATCGTGGCCGTCGATGATTTCAACATGGGCGCGATGGAGAACAAGGGCCTCAATATCTTCAACTCCTCCTGCGTGCTGGCCTCTCCTGATACGTCGACCGACGCCAATTACGAGCGGATCGAGGCGATCATCGCTCATGAGTATTTCCACAACTGGACCGGCAACCGCATCACCTGCCGCGACTGGTTCCAGCTGTGCCTCAAAGAAGGGCTGACCGTATTCCGCGACGCCCAGTTCACCGCTGACATGCGCTCGGCGCCGGTGAAGCGGATCTCGGACGTGATCGACCTGCGCGCGCGCCAGTTCCCCGAGGACGGCGGCCCGCTGGCCCACCCCCCGCGCCCCGAGGAGTTTCAGGAGATCAACAACTTCTACACCGCCACCGTCTATGAAAAAGGCGCCGAGGTGATCGGAATGCTGAAGCGGCTGGTTGGGGATGAGGGCTATTCCAAGGCTTTGGATCTCTACTTTGACCGGCATGACGGCCAGGCCTGCACGATCGAGGACTGGCTCAAGGTGTTCGAGGATGCGACCGGCCGGGATCTTTCCCAGTTCAAGCTCTGGTACAGTCAGGCGGGCACCCCGCGCCTGAGCGTTGAAGAAAGCTACAGGGACGGCACCTATACGCTGACCTTCGAACAAAAGACCGCGCCCACTCCGGGCCAGCCCGACAAGGCCCCGCGCGTGATCCCGATCGCGATCGGCCTTTTGGGCCCCAACGGGGACGAGGTGCTGCCTACGCAGGTGCTGGAGATGACCGAAGGCAAGCAAAGTTTCAGCTTCGAAGGGCTTGCGGCGAAACCCGTGCCCTCGATCCTGCGCGAGTTCTCGGCGCCGGTGATCCTGGAGCGCGAGACCACGAATGCCGAACGCGCCTTCCTCTTGGCCCATGACACCGATCCCTTCAACCGCTGGGAAGCGGGCAATGCCCTCGCCCGCGAGGCGCGCGTTGCCATGATCCTTGAAGGCTCCGCGCCCGATGCGGATTACCTTGACGCCTTGCAGAAACTGGTGCGCGATGATGATCTCGACCCGGCCTTCCGCGCGCTGGTGCTGCAACCGCCCAGCCAATCGGACATCGCCCAGACCCTGTTTGAGCGGGGCCACGCGCCCGACCCCCAAAAGATCCATGACGCTGCGGAGACCTTTGCCCAGACACTGGCCGAACAACTGTCCGACAGCCTGCCCCGGCTTTATGCCGCAACGACCGTCGATGGCCCCTACAGCCCCGATGCCACCAGCACTGGCAAACGCGATCTGAATGGGCGCATTCTTTCCCTGCTAAGTCGTCTTGACGGCGGACAACAGGCCGCGCGCCAATACGAGGCCGCCGACAACATGACCCAGCAATACACCGCGCTTGCCTGCCTGTTGAAGGCAAAAGTCGGGACGGCGCAATCGCAGGCCTTTTTTGAGCAATGGAAGGACGACCGGCTGGTGATGGACAAGTGGTTCGCCCTGCAGATTACCACCGCTGCCCCCGAGGAAGCCGTCAAGGTTGCACAGGATCTGACCGGGCACGCCCTTTTCACGCTCAAGAACCCCAACCGGTTCCGCGCCGTCGTGGGGGCGCTGGCGGGTAATCACGCGGGTTTCCACCATGCGTCTGGTGCGGGCTATCGTCTCTTGACCGAGAACCTCATTGCGCTGGACAGTCTCAACCCGCAGACCACCGCCCGCATGTGCGCTGCCTTCCAGACCTGGAAACGCTATGATGCGGACCGGCAGGCTCTGATCCGCACCGAGCTGCAGCGGATTGCAAGCACCGATGGGCTGAGCCGCGATACCACGGAAATGGTCAGCCGGATTCTGGATGCCTGATACGGGGAAGCCCGGCGCACGCAGCGCCTCCCGGCCTGCAAACCTGCCTGCGAAGGACTATCATTTTCGCAGGCAGGGGCGTTCGCTCGCACTGATCCTTGCTCTTGCGGCCTGGTTTTCGGGGCTGGTCGCGCTTTCGCTTTTTGCCGAGGCCAGCCCCTGGCTGACTGCGCTGCTCGCTTTGCCCACCCTGCCAGGCCTTTATGAGTTGGCTCTAAACCCGCAATCCGGACTGGACCTGACCCCGAATGAACTGCGCTGGTTCTCCGGGTCCCGACACGAAACGGTGCCACTGAAGCGCATCGCCCGCCTGCGCCTTGATACGCGACTGGATCTGTCGGTGCGCGCGACCCTGATCTTGACCTCTGGCGAAAAACTGCGCCTGCCCCAGCCTGCAATGCCGCCTGTCGATGCGTTGATGCAGGCCTGTGAGGATCACGATATCGTGCACGAGCGGCATCATTTTTCACTTTTTTAATAGCATTTTACGGGGTCACCCAAGGAACTAACCCTTTTCGCTGAGCGTACGCCTATTTCCCCAAATTGGCACCTTCCATTCCCCAGAGCCGCCATGTTTGCGCCGCAAATCAGCATCAGGTTGTAGGGCAACGAAGCACTGCCAATTCTGCCGGAACCGAGAATGCCACGATCTTCATTTCCCATTTCGGACATGCTGTCCCGCCTTCCGGCGGTCTTTTCGTTACGGCGCAAGCCGAGAAAGGATGCTGTGGGACACGACTTGGGACAATCAGCAGAGATCTCCTGGCAGGCTGGCTCGGATTGGACCCAGCTTGAAAACTGCCTGTCAATCTCGGTGCGCGCCGAAAGTGAAGAGGACGCAGCCTGCAGCGCGCTGCAAAAAGAAGGTCAGTTCCTTGCCCGCCAGGAGCGGTGGCAAGACTTGTCGTCCCGGCTGGCTGCCGCCGATACCTCCAATTGCAGCGCCCCTTGCGGAATGCCCGAAGCAGACCTCTTGGCCTATGGGGCCCGGGCCGACGTCGTCAACGCGGTAGATCACGCCCTCAGCGAAGGCACGCCGCGGGACCAGAGGCAGCTTGTCGATGGAATCATGGCACTGGAAGCCATCCGCCGGGACCACCGCACCGATCCCTACCTCACCGCCCTTATTGCATCTGCGCATATCGACATTGGCTGGCTCTGGCGCGGACCGGGCCTTGAGGAGAGCGCATCACCTGTTCATCTGCGCCGGTGTGCTGCCCATTTTGAGCGTGCCGCAACGCTGCTGTCCAAAACCAACGGCCTTGCTGACAACAGTGCCTTTCTGGCGTCAGCGCGGTGTTCGCTCTTCTCCGCCCGAAAGGCCGATGCGCTGCATGTGGCCGATGCCTATGCCCGTCTGATTGATCTTTCCCCGCAGAACCACCGCCCGATGCGCGCGCTTGGGGTGCAGATGCTGCCGCGCTGCTCGGGCTCCTATGCTGCCCTGGAACTTGAAGCCCGCCGCACCGCCGCGCGCACCCAGCAGACCTGGGGTGCAGGTGGCTATACTTGGGTCTATTTCGACGCCCTGGCGACCGATCCAGAAGTCAGCGCGCATGTGGACACGCAGTTCTTTACCGACGGTTTGCACGACATCCTGCGGAATGTCCCGACACAGGCCATGGCCAATCTCCTCAGCGCCTATTGCGCTGTGGCCCTTGGCGGCGCCCAATTGACCGGCAAAGCGGCTTGCGGCCCCCGCGAAGAGATCGCCAGCGCCGCCGACTGGCTGATCCGGGACCACCTGCGGGAGGTGCACCCTTTGATCTGGGCCCATGCCGGGCAGGGCTTTGACAACAACGCCCGCGTCAAGTCGCTGCGGCGGTTCTCGGCGCGCGGCCAGGCCCAGGCCACCGAGTTCATCGCTCAGATCTTCCGCGAGGAGCTCTCACGCGGACAAAAGATCGCCATTTCGCCAGACGGGCTGCACATGTCGCCCGGATGAGGGCAATCTTCTGAAAAGACCGCCCCTCCAAGTGTTTTGCCCTTTGCGGTACGGGTCAAAAGCTCACCGCCTAGGATCAGATGTCCGGTTTGAGCCCAATACTAACAATGCTGCGGTCTGCGCAAACGGCGGCTATAGGAAATGCGTGCTGCCAATTGGGTTCGCGGGACAAGCCCAGTCCCAACGAAAAGTCCCGCTGTTGCGCCTGCCATTTGAACTTGGCAGACGAAGACCCCATTCGTCAGTCAGGCAGAATCAGACGGACCGTCTTCAAATCGAACAGGTGCAGCATACCGTTTTCCTGCATGAGCTGCACAAACCGCTCAGAGAAAAAGATACAATCTGAGAGCTTCCCCTCGATCCAAATATCAGGGCCGACAAGAGCCTCTGGACCCAGCGCGATGTCATCGTTTTCCAAGAAACGCTCCAACCCGTATGTCTCCAATGGTATCCGGTTCTTACGGGGGGTGACATGAATACGAGTGACGTTACTCTTCTCCGGAAGGAAGCTATCTTTCCGATTGCCAATGTTCCAAAACGAGTGGGACCATGGGAGTCTCTTGGTCCCATCTTCGGTATAGAATTCCGCTTCGAAGAAAGCGCCATTTCCAAGGTCCAGCGTCTTCAGCAAGTCCGCAAGGCGAGGCGAAACCATAGGAAACCGCCCACTTATGAAACAGTAATCTTGCGGGATGGGGGGGGACTCATCCATCGAATACAGCACGAGCGGAAAATCACTCGCTTGGACCGGCCGCCCAAACCTGTTGCTGGCTGAAGATTGCATGAGCTTTCTGTTTGCTTCAGCGCCTTCGTCGGGGGCGCAATAGGCCGCGAAAACATCCATACTGCCAGGATTGTCCATAACCCAGACTCTGGGAATTGCCGAAGAAGAGGAAACGCCGGAGCACGTCTGACTTGCCTTGGCCGCTTCCGCTACCCGACTGCATGCCTTACCCGCAACGATCAAGATGACGCCTAGGGCGACAGCAATACTGCCGTTCTCGGCGCTGGTCAGCCAATCCGGAAGCTGCTCGCTCAGAGCTTTCCAACCGGTTTTGGGCATCGACAAGCCAATGCACAACACGCCTAGGGCGAGGAAAACTCCCCCGAGATAGTTTGCCGTGAATGCTATTCTGGTCACAAAGCCGCTCCTGAACGCCTGAGACTGCAAACTTGTACTGAATATTGTCGGAATTTTGACTCGTCGTTGATGAAGTTGGGGCACACCACTTCAACTATTGGAGCCCAAAAAGACAAAGCTCGTGCCTTAGAAGGAAAAAGCGGTCGTTCGCTCAGCCGCAGCGAAAGTCGGGAAAGTCCGCAGAGTGGACGTCAAGCCTTCACCAATGGGCCTTAAGGACTGGGCGTCACCCAGTCCCATTCCCTTCCTCTCCCATCAGGATTTTTTGAACGCATCCATCAGAGCCGCGCCCAGCGCTCCGGTGGCGCCCTCGGACCTGCTGCCCGCCGTCCCTTTGGGAGAGGCCGACATCTTGCCCTTGCCAGCAGGTTTGCCGCCATGACGCGGCCCTTGCGGCGCCCGCCGGTCCTGGCCGCGCTCGTTGCGGCTGTCGCGGGCCGAGGCGCCGCCATCCTTTTTCATGGTCAGGCCAATGCGTTTGCGCGGCACATCCACTTCGGTCACCGTGACCTTGACCACCTGCCCGGTTTTCACAACCTCATACGGATCCTTGACGAACCGGTCGGCCAGCTGGCTGACATGCACCAACCCGTCCTGATGCACCCCGATGTCCACAAAGGCGCCAAAGGCCGCCACGTTGGTCACTGTCCCCTCCAGCACCATGCCAGGTTTGAGGTCAGTGATCTCCTCAACCCCATCGGTGAAGGAGGCCGTGACAAAGCTCGGGCGCGGGTCGCGGCCGGGTTTTTCCAGCTCGGCAAAGATATCGCGCACGGTGGGCAGGCCGACATCGCCGCCAACAAAGTCTTCGGCCCGCAGCTGCTTCAGTGCCTGCCCCTCGCCCATGATCTGGCGAATGTCCCGCCCGCAGGCCGCAACGATCTTGCGCGCCACTTCATAGCTTTCGGGGTGCACGGCAGAGGCATCAAGCGGCTCTTTGCCATCCCGGATCCGCAGAAAGCCCGCGCATTGCTCAAACGCCTTGGGCCCGAGGCGGGCAACCTTCAGCAGCTCCTTGCGGGTCGCAAAGGCTCCGTTCGCATCGCGGTGGGCCACGATCGCCTCGGCCAGACCGGGGCCAAGGCCCGAAACATGCGACAAAAGCGGCGCAGACGCCATGTTGAGGTCGACGCCAACCGCGTTCACCACATCTTCGATCACCGCCTCCAGCGATTTGGAAAGTTTGTGCTGATCCACATCGTGCTGATACTGACCGACGCCGATGCTCTTTGGCTCGATCTTGACCAATTCCGCCAGCGGATCCTGCAGACGCCGCGCGATGGAGACCGCACCACGCAAGGAGACGTCAAGATCGGGGAACTCCCGCGCGGCCAGTTCAGAAGCCGAATAGACCGAGGCCCCAGCCTCTGAGACCACCACCTTGGTCGGGGCCTTGATCTTGGCAGGCAAGTGTTTCAGCACTTCGGCCACCATCCTCTCGGTCTCGCGGCTGGCGGTGCCATTGCCGATGGCAATGAGTTCAACGCCATGCTCCGCGATCAGCTTGACGATCGACACCTGCGCGCCGCGCAGATCGTTCTTGGGCTGAAACGGGTACAGGGTCTCTGTGGCCACCAATTTCCCGGTTGCATCAACCACTGCCGCCTTGACGCCGGTGCGAATGCCCGGGTCCAGCCCGAGAGTCGGCCGCGCACCGGCTGGCGCTGCAAAGAGCAGGTCTTTGAGATTGCGGGCAAAGACCTGGATCGCGTCCTCCTGCGCACGAGCACGCAGATCGCCCATCAGCTCCAGCATCATGGACAGCGACAGTTTCACCCGCCAGCACCAGCCCGCCACCTTGCGCAGCCATTTGTCCCCCGGCCCCTCGCCGCCAGCGCCCAGAACGGCGGCCACCATCGCCTCGGCCCGCGCCACGCCTTCTTCCGGGTCAGGGCCGATATCCAGCGTCAACACGCCCTCGTTCGATCCGCGCAGCATCGCCAGTGCCCGGTGCGAAGGCACATCGGCCCAGCGTTCCCGATGGTCGAAATAGTCCGAGAATTTGGCACCCTCCTGTTCCTTTCCCTCGACCACCTTGGCAGTGAGGAACGCCTCGCGCTGCAGAAACTCCCGCAAACGGCCCAGAAGATCGGCATTCTCGGTCAGACGTTCGGTCAGGATGTCGCGTGCGCCGTTGAGCGCATCCTTCACCGTTGGGACCGCCTCAGTGACATAGCCCTCGGCCAGCGCCTCCGGCTCAAGGCTGCCGTCCGCCAGGATCGCCTCGGCCAGCGGCTCCAGCCCGTTTTCCCGCGCGATCATTGCCTTGGTGCGGCGCTTGGGTTTGTAGGGCAGGTAGATATCTTCCAGCTGGGCCTTGGTCTCGGCCTTGGCAATCTTGGCCGCCAGATCATCGGTCAGCTTGTCCTGACTTTTGATCGACTCCAGGATGCTGGCCCGGCGCGCTTCCAGCTCGCGCAGGTAGGACAGCCGCTCGTCCAGGGTGCGGAGCTGAGTGTCATCAAGGCCCCCGGTCGCCTCCTTCCGGTAGCGTGCCACAAATGGCACCGTCGCCCCCTCGTCCAAAAGCGCAACGGCAGCGCTCACCTGTTTTGCCCCGGCGCCGATCTCGGTCGCGATGGTCTGGGCGATACGGGCGCTGATCTCAGGGGAAGTGTCCACGGGGGCTGCTCCTTTGTCTTGTCGGAGATCCGTCTTAGCCGCCTGTGAACCCATCGCCAAGAGCATGTTTTAGCAGCGGCAACGCATAGCGCCCGCCGCCTACTGCATTGCCCCTTGCCCCGCGCGCGACAGGGGCCTAGAACACCTGCCAAACATGGACATTTCATACGGCGGAAAAACATGCTCGACCTGACATATGAACTCCCCAAGCCCAAGGTGATCTCGGGCGCCAAGCATGACTGGGAACTGGTCATCGGCATGGAGGTGCATGCCCAGGTCAGCTCCAATGCGAAACTGTTCTCCGGTGCCTCGACCCAATTCGGGGCCGAGCCGAACTCGAACGTGTCTTTTGTGGATGCCGCGATGCCGGGGATGCTGCCGGTGATCAACGAATACTGCGTCGAGCAGGCGGTGCGCACGGGTCTCGGCCTCAAGGCGGATATCAACCTCTGGTCCGCCTTTGACCGCAAGAACTACTTCTACCCCGACCTGCCGCAGGGCTATCAGATCTCGCAGCTTTATCACCCCATCGTGGGTGAAGGCGAAGTGCTGGTGGAGCTGGGCGACGGCACCGCGCGCATGGTGCGGATCGAGCGCATCCACATGGAGCAGGACGCGGGTAAATCCATCCACGACATGGACCCCAACATGTCCTTCGTGGACCTGAACCGCACCGGCGTCTGCCTGATGGAGATCGTCTCGCGCCCCGATATCCGTGGCCCCGAGGAGGCCGCCGCCTATATCGCCAAGCTGCGCCAGATCATGCGCTACCTTGGCACCTGCGACGGCAACATGCAAAACGGCAACCTGCGCGCGGATGTGAACGTGTCGATCTGCCTGCCAGGCGCCTATGAGAAGTATCAGGAAACGCAGGATTTCAGCCACCTCGGCACCCGCTGCGAGATCAAGAACATGAACTCCATGCGTTTCATCCAGCAGGCGATTGAGGTCGAGGCCCGTCGCCAGATCGCCATCGTCGAAGCGGGCGGAGAGGTCGAGCAGGAGACCCGCCTCTATGATCCCGATAAGGGCGAGACGCGGTCGATGCGCTCCAAGGAAGAGGCGCATGACTACCGCTATTTCCCCGATCCTGACCTTTTGCCGCTTGAGATTGAACAGGACTGGGTGGACAATATCGCAGCCAACCTGCCCGAGCTGCCGGACGAGAAAAAGGCCCGCTTTATAGAGGAGTTCGGCCTCACCGATTACGACGCCTCGGTGCTGACGGCGGATGTGGAATCCGCGGCCTATTTCGATGAGGTCGCAAAGGGGCGCAACGGCAAGCTGGCCGCCAACTGGGTGATCAACGAGCTGTTCGGTCGCCTGAAGAAAGAAGATCACGAGATTACCGACAGCCCGGTTTCCCCGGCGCAGCTGGGCGGGATCATCGATCTGATTTCCTCGGACGCCATCTCGGGCAAGATCGCCAAGGACCTGTTCGAGATCGTCTACACCGAAGGTGGCGATCCGGCAGAAATCGTCGAGGCACGCGGCATGAAGCAGGTGACCGACACCGGCGCCATCGAGGCCGCCCTGGACGAGATCATCGCCGCCAACCCCGCGCAGGTGGAGAAGGCCAAGGTAAACCCCAAGCTGGCGGGCTGGTTCGTCGGTCAAGTCATGAAGGCCACCGGCGGCAAGGCCAACCCCAAGGCTGTGAACGAGCTGGTCGCCAAGAAACTGGGCTAGGATCAAGCACATCGATTACGAAAGGCGCTCCACCCGGGGTGTCTTTTTTCTTCCCGCCTCGCCCGGTCTCCAGACCGGGCAGCGCCCGACCTCCCCCCTGGGAGGGCGCTTCGCACCCACCCGAGGTCGGGCACTGCCCTTTGTGTTCAATAGCTAGGTATCAACAGAAGGCCTTTCCCAGCCTTTTGAGGCCTTAGGTGGAGTGCTTGGCTTTGGCGCAGTGTCCTTCAAACCGCGTATCAACTGCGGCATTCCATGGTCCAAGAGCCAATCCATGCCGCGCACTCCCGCTTGACCAATCGCGGCTGAAACGTAAATCGTGACGCCTGCAACAACTCCAACGCCGATTGCGCGCGCCGTTACTTTTAACCTTTCCCACGCAGCGCTCAGCCGCCCCGTGACCTCTTCCAAAAGTGCCGCATCTGGAATCGGAGGCTGCAACGCGGCCTCAACCGCCTCCAACTCCTCCTGCACCTCTCGCAAATGTCTCCGGTACTGAACGACCCGTGAGGGCGGCAGATCGTCTGGCAGGTTGTGGCTATGCTGGCCAAGCGTCATCGCGTTGTAGGTCTCGTTCTCCAACGCTCGCTTCGCCCGCGCAACCTCCTGCTGCAGCGCGTGTTTCTGGGTGATGAGGTCGATGATCCTCGCCACGCCGATGGCGTCTTGTTCTTTGCCCTCTCCCCAATCCTCATCCGGGACCAGCGCGATGTCGTGCATCAGCTGCCAGTGGCTGTCCCAATCCTGCGTCAGGGGGCGACCCGCAAGAATCGCCTCGTACCAGCGGATCCAGAAGGCGTGACCGGGGGCGGCCTCCATCCAGGCGCGGCCTTTTTCCCAGGCCTCGGCAATATCGGCAGGCATGTCCTCAGACCAGAGCGGGAGGGTGCGGAGGTCAAAACCCTGTTCCAGTTCAAGAATATCTGCTCGGAGCACTGCCCATCGCAATAGATCGGCGTTGCCGATGGCGAGGGCAGCGTCAACGGCAACGCCGGTATCCGTGGCAGCCTCAGCGGTGAAAATGGCAGCGCTGGCAGCGGAGAGGGCGTCGTCGGTAGTGCCGCCGCCAGAGCCAATAGAGGGTTCGACGGTTATTGCGGCGTCAGCGGCGTCAACGGAGGTGTCAGCGGCCCTTCTGATGTTGGCGGTTCGAATTTTGACGGCGACAGCCGATATCAAGACGTTTCTGCAAATCGGCAAGACTGTCCAATTACGTCGACGCGCCATGTCGCGCAACATCGCCGCCCCCCAAAACGGAAACACCCGCAGCGCCGCGCGGGTGGCGAGGGTGACAGCCCATTCATAGCGGCGCTCCTCTGGCAGCGCCTCCAGCCACGCTTCAAAACTCTTCTGATCCACAATCTCTCTGACGTCCAAATGCGCGGTCCTTTGCCAATGCTCACCCTGCAATGCCTCCACCCTGCCCGCGGGCCCCTCCGCTTGCAAGCCTGCCCTTGACGCCCCTCGCGCTCTGGCCCAGCGTGGCGGCGAACGCATACCCCCTACGGAGCACGCCATGAAAACCCAATTCGATCAGGCCCTTCAGGACCGCCTCATCCGCTACGCCGCCATCGACAGCCAAAGCGATGAGACCTCGCCCTCCTCCCCCAGCACCGCGATCCAGTTCGATATGCTGAACCTTCTGGTGGAGGAGCTGAAAGAGATCGGCGCGAGCGATGTGGAGCTGACGGAGTATGGCACCGTGCTCGCCACCGTTCCGGGCACCGCCGAGGGGCCAACGGTCGGCTTCCTGGCCCATGTGGACACCGCGCCGCAGTTCAATGCCTCGGGCGTGAAGCCGCGCCTGATCACGGGCTACAATGGCGGCGACATCACCTTTCCCGACAATCCCGATCTGGTGCTCTCGCCCAAGGATCACCCCTATCTGGCGGGCAAGGAGGGGCATGATCTGGTAACCGCCTCGGGCACCACCCTTCTGGGCGCTGATGACAAGGCGGGGGTCTCTATCGTGATGACGCTGGCGCAGCATCTGATCGAAAACCCGGATATCCCCCACGGGCCCATCCGCATCGCCTTTACCCCGGACGAGGAAATCGGTCGTGGCGTCGACCCGCGCCTGCCCAAGGATCTGGGCGTCGATTTCGCCTATACGCTGGATGGCAGCGATCTGGGCGAGATCATCTATGAAAGCTTCTCTGCCGACCGTGCGGTGGTGACGATCAAGGGCGTGTCGATCCATCCGGGCTGGGCCAAGGAGAAACTGGTCAATGCCGCGCATCTGGCCGCGAAGATCGTACAGACCCTGCCCCAGGCCACGATGACGCCAGAAACCACGGATGAGCGCGAAGGCTTCCTGCATGTCACCGACATGAACGGCGGTTCTTCGGAGATGGAGATCAAGCTGATCCTGCGCGATTTTGAGCGTGACGGGCTGGCGGCCAAGGGCGACCTTTTGCGCAAGGTCTGTGAGGCCGTGCAGGCGAGCGAGCCGCGCGCAGAAATCACCTGCGAGATCTATCCGCAGTATCGCAACATGCGCTATTGGCTGGAAGAGGACATGACCCCGGTGGATCTGGCGCTTGAGGCCTGCAAGGCCAACGGGATCGAGCCAATCTCTGTCCCGATCCGCGGCGGCACCGATGGATCGCGTCTTACCGAACTGGGCGTGCCGACGCCGAACATCTTTTGCGGCATGCAATGCGTGCACGGGCCGCTCGAATGGGTCTCAGTTCAGGATATGGCGGCGGCCACCAATGTATGCCTGACCCTGGCGCAGCTGGCGGCCAAGAAATAGGCGCCCACCGCTTCAGATAGGCTGTAGAGAGAATGTCACGGGCCGCCCCCGGCCCGGCGGCGCATCTTGACCCGGCCTGCCCTTTCGCTAAACCACGGGGGCCAGTCAGGCGATCGCTCAGGAGATCACGATGCAAGAGTTCGAGTACAAAGTTGTCCCCGCCCCGCACAAGGGCACCAAGGCCAAGGGCATCAAGACGCCAGAGGACCGCTTTGCCTATTCGATCGAAAATACGCTGAACGAGATGGCAGCAGAAGGCTGGGAATACCAGCGCGCAGAGCTGCTGCCCTCAGAGGAACGTTCTGGGCTGACTGGCTCGACCACCAACTGGCGCAACCTTCTGATCTTTCGGCGCCCGCTTGCCTCGAACGCTGAAGTCACCGCATCTGCGCCGCAAACACCGCAGGTCCAGGACCTTGGGCCAACCGATCCACCGTTGAGTGCTCAGTCGGCTGAGCATGTCGAGGTCTCAAGCCCTTCCGGAGATATGAGCCGCGAAAACAGGCGTTCCGCGCAGGAACCTGACACGGCACCCATGTCCGACGAGCCAAAGTTGACTGACAGCAGCGCAAGCCCTGTTCGCGGATACATGCGCGTCTCAGATCCGCGCGACGACCAGTAGCCACACGCTGCTGCCCGCAAGAGCAAAATTGTGCGGGCGGCTCGCCTCAGCTGCCGATATCCAGGGCAAGCGCGTGGATACGCGGCACGATATCGCCAAGCGCTTTGTGCACGGCGCGATGCTGGGCCACACGGTTCATGCCCGCAAAGGCCTCGGCCCGGATCATCACATTAAAGTGGCTCTCGCCACGCCCATCGTGCCCTGCATGCCCGATATGGCTGTCACTGTCGTCCACCACCTTCAACTGGCTGGGATTGAACGCCTGTTGCAGCCGGGTTTCCATTTCTGTCTTGATGCTCATTTTCCGCTCACTCTCATAAAAATTTCCCCTCCCCCCTTCTATCTTCCGCCCCTTAGACTAAACTGCTTGCTCCGAGTCGAGCAGAACCGAATTAGAAGGTGCGCCCATGAGCAAATCAGATCCCTTTGGTTTCGATATGTCCGTCCGCTCCGCGAAGAAGAAGAACCCGCGCGGACGCCGGGCAGTCTCCGGAGCCCAGGAAACATCCGTGCGCACCTGCGCCAAGGAAGGCTGTGAAGAGCCTGGAAAGTTCCGCGCGCCCAAAGCGCCTGACGTGTTGGATGAATACGTATGGTTCTGTCAGGAGCACGTGCGGGAATACAACCAAAAATGGAACTTCTTCCAGGGCACCACAGAAGCCGAGTTGAACGCACAGGCCTCTAAGGACAAGGTCTGGGAACGTCAGACCCGCCCTATGGGTGACCCCGAAGCCCGCGCCTGGGCACGTCTGGGCATCGAGGATCCCCATCAGGTGCTGGGCGCCAATGCCACGCGCAATCCCGGCAAGAACGCCAAGGCCGGTCGCCGCCTGCCCGCCACCGAACGGCGCGCCATCGAGATTCTGGAAGCCAAGGACGATTGGTCAAAGGCCGAGATTCGCAAAGCCTACAAAAAACTGATCAAGGTGCTGCACCCAGACATGAACGGCGGTGACCGCAGCCAGGAAGAACAGCTGCAAGAAGTGGTCTGGGCCTGGGATCAGATCAAGGACAGCCGCAGCTTCAAGTGATACATCTGAGGCTCTGCATCAGATCGCTCTGCCGGGCGCTCCAGACTTTGGGGCGCCCTTTTCATTGCTGGATGGCAGCAGCAGTCCCCTGGGACCGGGCAGATCAGACCAGTTTCAGATCACTTTCGGGCCAAACACCGCGTCATATGGTTTCACATCCACCTTTCGCTTGCCCTTGCCTGCCAGATCGGGCACCAATCCCCCGAATTACGCCCCGAGATTGAACCGGGGCACAGAGATAAGGATCGACTGCGATGAGCAACGGCATGCTGGACATGAATGCGAAACCGACCGAGACCGTTTCGGTCCGCGATGTGTTTGGGATTGACACCGACATGACCGTCAAGGGCTTTGCCGAAGGCTCTGACCGTGTGCCCGCGCTTGACCCGACCTACAAGTTCGACCCCGACACCACTCTGGCCATCCTGGCAGGTTTCAGCCACAACCGCCGTGTGATGATCCAAGGCTACCACGGCACGGGTAAATCCACCCATATCGAACAGGTCGCCGCGCGCCTGAACTGGCCCTCGGTGCGGGTGAACCTCGACAGCCACATCTCCCGGATCGACCTCATTGGCAAGGACGCCATCAAGCTGCGCGACGGCAAGCAGGTGACCGAATTCCACGAAGGCATCCTGCCTTGGGCCCTGCGCAACCCGGTTGCGATCGTCTTTGACGAATACGATGCGGGCCGCGCCGATGTGATGTTCGTGATCCAGCGCGTGCTGGAACATGACGGCAAGCTGACGCTGCTGGACCAGAACGAGATCATCACCCCGAACCCCTTCTTCCGCCTGTTTGCAACCGCAAACACCGTGGGTCTGGGCGACACCACCGGACTTTACCACGGCACCCAGCAGATCAACCAGGCGCAGATGGACCGCTGGTCGCTGGTCGCGACGCTGAACTACCTCAGCCACGATGCGGAAACCGCCATCGTTCTGTCCAAGGCGCCGCATTACAACACCGAAAAAGGCCGCAAGCACGTCAGCCAGATGGTGACCGTCGCCGATCTGACCCGCACCGCCTTCATGAACGGGGATCTGTCCACCGTGATGAGCCCGCGGACCGTGATCAACTGGGCCCAGAACGCCGAGATCTTCCGCGATGTGGGCTATGCCTTCCGCCTGTCGTTCCTGAACAAATGCGACGAGCTGGAGCGCCAGACCGTTGCCGAGTTCTACCAGCGCTGCTTTGACGAGGAACTGCCCGAAAGCGCCGCAAACGTGAGCCTCGGCTAACGCAAAAAGACCGCCCGGTCGCAAGGCCGGGCAGTGCCCGACCGCCCCCATGGGCGGGCACTTCGTTTCCGCCCGCGGTCAGGCACCGCCCTTTGAACCAGAATTGAAGTCTGGACATCGGTGGCGCCTGGCGAAATGATCGGATCAAGGACCGCTTGCGCCATGACCAAGAAAAACGACAACCCAGCCGATCCATTCAAGAAGGCCCTGGCCGAGGCCACCAAGGTGATGGCCGATGATGCGGAATTGTCGGTCAGCTACACGGTTGATCCCGCGGGGCTATCTGGCGATTCCATGCGCCTGCCGCAGGTCTCCCGCCGGATGACGCGGGAAGAGGTTTTGCTGGCGCGGGGCACAGCGGATGCGCTGGCGCTGCGACACAAGTTCCACGACGATGGGGTGCATGCAAAATACGCCCCGCAAGGCGAGATGGCCCGCGACATCTACGAGGCGATGGAAACCGCCCGCTGCGAGGCGATGGGCGCGCGCCACATGCCAGGCACCGCGTCAAACATCGACGTCAAGATCCGCAACGAGGCGATCCGGCGCGGCTATGACCAGATGAAATCCTCCTCCGAGGCGCCTCTGGCCGCTGCAGCAGGCTATCTGGTGCGCCAGATGGCCACCGGCCGTCCCCTACCCGAAGGCGCGGCCAATGTGGCCGAGCTGTGGCGCGGTTTCATCGAGGCCGAAGCGGGAGATACCCTCGAAAACCTCGACGAGAAAATCGCAGATCAGGCGGAATTTGCCCGCTTTGCGCGACAGATCATTAGTGATCTCGGCTATGGCGATCAGCTGGGGGAAGATCCCGATCAGCTCGATGACGATCAGGAAGATCAGGCCGAAGAGGACGCCGAAGAGCAGCAGGACCCGGACAGCACCGGCGAGGATGACTCGGAGGACGAGCAGGCCGATGCGGATGCCGAACAGGCCCAGGAACAGCAGCAGGACGAAAGCCAGGCCCAGGTCTCGATGGATGAGATGGCCGAGGACGAGCTGAGCGAAGAGACCGAGATGCCCGATGGCGAGGCGCCGCTTGATCCGCCCCCGCCCCCGCCCGTTTCCGAGGCTGATCCAGACTACAAGGTGTTCCTGGATACCCACGACGAGGAAATCGCCGCCGAGGATCTGGCCGAACCTGCCGAGCTGGAGCGTCTGCGCGCCTATCTGGACCAGCAGCTGGAGCCGCTAAAGGGCGCGGTGTCGCGCCTGGCAAACAAGCTGCAGCGCCGATTGCAGGCACAGCAGAACCGCTCCTGGGAGTTTGATCTTGAGGAAGGCATCCTGGACGCGGGCCGCCTTGCGCGGGTTGTCGCCAACCCGACGACGCCCCTGTCGTTCAAGCGCGAAAAAGACACCGAATTTCGCGACACTGTGGTAACGCTGCTCTTGGATAATTCCGGCTCGATGCGGGGCCGTCCGATCTCCATCGCGGCGATCTGCGCCGATGTTCTGGCGCGCACGCTGGAGCGCTGCAACGTAAAGGTCGAGATCCTCGGCTTCACCACCCGCGCCTGGAAAGGCGGTCAGGCCCGCGAGGCCTGGCTCAACGATGGCCGACCGCAGCAGCCCGGCCGCCTCAACGATCTGCGCCACATCATCTACAAAGGCGCCGATGCGCCCTGGCGCCGGGTCCGCCCCAACCTCGGCCTGATGATGAAAGAGGGTCTGTTGAAAGAGAACATCGACGGCGAGGCACTGGAATGGGCCCATCGCCGCATGGTTGGCCGCCCTGAGGCGCGCAAGATCCTGATGGTGATCTCGGATGGTGCGCCAGTGGATGACTCGACCCTGTCGGTGAACCCGGCGAACTATCTGGAAAAACACCTGCGCGATGTGATCGCCATGGTGGAAAAGCGCAAGCAGGTCGAGCTTCTTGCCATCGGCATCGGCCACGATGTTACCCGCTATTATGACCGGGCTGTGACCATCACCGATGTGGAGCAATTGGCCGGCGCGATGACCGAGCAGCTGGCGGCCCTTTTTGACAGCGACCCGCGCGCCCGCGCCCGCGTCATGGGGATCAAACGCGCGAGCTGATCTATCCGCCCGCGCCCTTGCAATGACGTAAGGCGAAGCGCTCCCGCGCCTTTGTGGCTGCATCAAAGATGCCTCCAAAAGCCTTGGGCATGGCCGCGCCTTGCGGCGCGGCAGCCGCATATCTCTGCGGTTGCGTCCTGCTGCGCCGCGCTGCAAGCGCGGCGCCCGGCCCAACGGGGCGAGCGGGATCTATGATCCCGAAAGCCCGGGCGGGAGTGCCCCGTTTTCAATCATCTTGTGGCGGCGGAGCAAATGGCCCGACTTGCCTGCTGGGATCGGATTTGAAACAACACCTTTAACGGTCTTTCTTGCCAAGGGCCAAACGTCGTCAACAGAAGGAACCATAGCCATGTACCAGTCATTCGACGTGACGGCCCGCCCCGAACAAGGTCCACCAAGGCTGGCGGCCCTGCGCAATGAGCTGGACAGTGCCGCGCTAGACGGCTTTCTCGTACCCCGCGCGGATGCGCACCAGGGGGAATACGTTGCTGCGCGGGATGAACGCCTCTCATGGCTCACCGGGTTTACCGGTTCGGCAGGGTTTTGCGCGGTTCTGCAAGACTGCGCCGGCATCTTCATTGACGGACGCTACCGCACTCAGGTCAAACAGCAAGTCGATACAGAAGCCTACACACCCGTCCCATGGCCCGAGGTGAAACTGCATGATTGGCTGATTGAGCAAATGCCCAACGGCGGGCGTGTGGGCTTTGATCCATGGCTGCATGCGACAGGCCAGATCTCAGCCTTGCGAAACAAGCTTGAGGGCACCGGCATCCAGCTGGAACCATGCGACAACCTTGTCGACAGGATCTGGGAGGATCAGCCGCCTGCCCCCATGAACCCGGTCATCGCCCACCCCGAAGACTACGCCGGAGAAAGCGCCGCCGAAAAATGCGCGCGCCTTGCAAAAGACATGGAAGGCGCAGGTCAGGCCGCCGCACTGATCACCCTGCCCGACAGCCTCATGTGGCTGTTGAACATCCGCGGCTCTGACATTCCACGCAATCCGGTTGCCCATGGCTTTGCCATCTTGCACAGCGATGCGCGCGTAGATCTGTTCATGGCCGAGGAAAAGTTGGCAGGGCTGGAAGGCCACCTTGGCGCGGCAGTCACAGTGAACCCTTCCGAAGCATTCCTCGGACAAGTAGCCGCTCTGAATGGCCACGTCGCCGTCGATCAGGACACACTGCCGCAGATCGTTGCCGAAGCCCTTGGCGACCGTCTTGTCCCGGCCGGGGATCCCTGCGCCTTGCCCAAGGCCTGCAAAAACCCGGCCGAGATCGAAGGCAGCGCTGCAGCCCATCTGCGCGATGGGGCAGCCGTGGTGGAACTGCTGGCCTGGCTGGACGCTCAGCCCCCCGGAACGATCACGGAAATCGATGTGGTCAAAAAGCTGGAGGAACTGCGCCGGAGGGACGAACGCCTGCGCGACATCAGTTTCGACACCATTGCAGGCACCGGAGCAAATGGCGCGGTGATCCATTACCGTGTGACAACCGAGACCGATACGCCCTTGAACGCGGGCGACCTTCTGGTTCTGGACAGCGGCGGCCAGTATCTGGACGGCACCACCGATATCACTCGCACCATCGCGATTGGCACACCAGGGGAGGACGAGCGCGCCGCCTTTACCCGCGTGCTGCAAGGCATGATCGCCATCTCACGCCTGCGTTGGCCCAAGGGGCTGTCGGGCCGGGACATCGAAGCGATTGGCCGTATGCCTTTGTGGTTGGCCGGGCAGGACTTTAACCACGGCCTGGGACACGGAGTCGGTGCCTACCTGAGCGTCCATGAGGGGCCGCAGCGCCTGAGCCGCGCCTCTGCGGTCCCTTTGCAGGCTGGGATGATCCTTTCGAATGAACCCGGCTATTACCGCGAGGGCGCCTTTGGCATCCGCATCGAAAACCTGATCGTCGTGCAAGACGCCCCAAGCCTGCCCGGCGGCGATGCGGAGCGTGAAATGCTGAACTGGCGCACACTGACCTACGCCCCAATTGATCGGCGGCTGATTGACGCAGATATGCTATCAAGGGAGGAACGCGACTGGCTGAACGCCTATCATGCCGAGGTCGTCCAGAAAATCCGACCTCACGTCAGCCCCGCCGCACAGGCCTGGCTTGATGACGCGACGGCTGCGATCTGATACCTGCCTGTTACATAGGCCGGGCAAGACGACATATGGACACTGACGAGATGGGACAGAACACATGAGCAAGATCCAAATTCGCAAAGCAGAAGGGACCTGGGTGGTCCGCTCGGGCGGCGCCGTTTTAGGCGAGACAAACCGTGCACTTGAGCTGAGCGAGGACGGGCATGCACCGGTGATCTATTTTCCCCGCGAAGATATCGCGATGGCGTTTCTTGACCCGAGCAGCAAGACCAGCCATTGCCCGCACAAGGGCGATGCAAGCTATTTTTCGATTGTGAACAAGTCTTCCGTCACCGAGGATGCTGCGTGGAGCTATGAAGACCCGATTGAGGCCGTCGCCGAGATCAAAGGTTATCTGGCATTCTATGCAACCGACACCGTAAAGGTCGAACAGCTCTGACATTGAGCGCCCCCGCCCTGACCAAACAGGGCCGGGCGCGGGTCGCATCATGGCGCAGACAATAGCCGAATGCGTCTTTCCGAGCAGCGCCCGAAAAGACATTCACTGCGACTTCAAAGCAGTCTTACAATAGAACGCTGCGGGTCAAGTTTCGCTTGGCCTGCTCCAACGCCTCGCCTGAGCCAAAAAGATTTGCCTCTTTGGCGCATTCAATAGCGTAGTTTACCAAGGCCTGTAGTGCCGCCTGTTCTTTGTCCTGCTCGCTCAATTTGTTTTTTGTTTCGGCCTCTTTTGGGCCGAATTCATAAGTACGCATAATTTCCCTTCCGCACCCAAGTAACGCCCGTTACTGTTAACCATAGTTCACAAGAGAGTTACTCCGATCAAGCGAAAGAAATAATTAATACATGCGTGACGTAGATGCATCGCAATTAAGTGGCCGGTTGTTGCGCGTTTTCATCACGGTCTACGATGAAATGTCGGTCAGCAAGGCCGCCGAACGGTTGGACACCAGCCAATCGACGGTCAGTCACAATCTAGAAAAGCTGCGCAGCATCATCGGAGACAAACTGTTCCTCCCCGCCGGTCGCGGAATTGTTCCAAGTGCCCGCGCCGAACGGCTTGCGCCCCAGGTCAGGCGTGTTCTGGCGCAGATGGATGCCCTTTTGGACACCGGAGACTACCTGCCGCAAAATGATCCCGATCCATTTATCATTGCAACCAACGGCAGCGTATTGGTCCCACAGGTAAATCGGATTTGCCGGACAATCTGGGACGCGGTCCCGTCCAAACAGATGATCTTTCGCGAACTCGGAACACGCGGGAATGCCGAAACTGTTCTAGGCCGGGCGGAAGTGGATTTTGCCATTACGCCCCGCCCGCCCAGTTATCCTGTGACCCTGCGCCATGCGCATCTGTTTACCGAAGAATTCAGGGTTTTCTATGACCCTGAGATGCGTGGCCCCATCAAGGATGTCATTGACTACAGCACCGCGCGCCACGCGATCCTGGATTTTGGCAGCTCGGCCAAGAGCATCGTGCAGACTGCCCTCGATGAGCTCAGCCTGTCCCGGACAGTCGCCGTCAAAGTGCCAAACGTTTGGCTTTTGGCAGAGGTGATCAAAGGCACCGATATGATCGCGACGCTGCCGCGAATGCTGCAATCCTCAGCCTTTCAGCAGCTTGACCACTGCCAGCTCCCCCTCAGTATCCCGGCCGCCCGGTTTGACCTGATCTGGCATCAGCGCTTTGACGACAGCGCGCGCTTGCGCTGGCTGCGCGATACCCTCATGGGCGTCTTCTCAACCTGAGAGCCACGCAAAGCGCGAATATCCTCGCCTAGCTGTGCTCTTCCGCTGCGGTGGCAACCAGTGCCCTATTGTAGGCTTTGAGCGCATCCACATGAAAGAGCGTGCCCAGCAGTTTGACGCTGCTCTCCGCTTTTGAAGCTCCGGGGGAAAGCTCTGCCGCGTTTGCCTCAATGACCGGCAGGTAGGCGACACCGGCACGGTCGAACACAGGCAATGCCGCCTCGAGTGTCTGATCGGAGCGCAACATCAAGCCTTGTTCGATCATCTCAATGCAGTCTTCTTCGGCAGGGCTTCGCGGATCATCCAAAGGCCGCATCAGGCTGCCTACTCGCAGAAGGGCGAGAAGGTAGGCCTGCGGTCCAGCCGCACAATGAATATTGCGGCGCTCCAGTTGCGTCAGGAAGAATGAGCGATCGACCAGCCGCGACGCCAGCGCAGTCGACAGGGAAACCGCGACCATGACCGCAAGACCGATCTGCCAATCGCCGGTCAGCTCAAAAACGATCAGCGTCGTGGAAATCGGCGCACCGAGCACCGCAGCGGCCACCGCACCCATCCCGGCAAAGGCATAAAGCGTATGGGTGCCAGAGACATCCGGCAGGACCGAAGTCGCGATCAAGCCAAACGCCAACCCTGTCATCGCGCCAATCATCAAAGATGGGGAAAAGACCCCGCCCCCCATGCGCCCGCCCATGGTCACGGCAACGGCCACTGCCTTGACCAGGGTAAAGAGGATCGCCTGTGACAACACCAGGCCGCCGGTCAGGGCGAGCACCGTGGTTTCATAGCCCACGCCGATGATATGAGGGAACCAGATCGCGATCAGCCCCAGCAGCGCACCAGAAACGGCAGGGCGTAGCCAACGTGGCAAAGACAACGCGTTTTGCACTTCTGTTCCCAGATGGTCCGCCCAAAAGATCGAGCGCATCAGGATCACGGCCACCAGTCCGCACACAAGCCCGAGCATCAAAAAGGCGGGCAGCTCTACGTAGAACTGCAATGCACCCGGCGTGTTCAGCGTAAACTCTGTCACATCGCCATATTCGAGCCGGTTGATCACCGTCCCCGCAACAGACGCGATCACGATCGGCGCAAAGGCATGCACCGCAAAATGGCGCAGCACCACTTCGAGCGCAAACAAAGCGCCCGCAATGGGAGCATTGAAGCTGGCGGAAACCGCCGCCGCAACGGCGCAGCCGAGCAAATCGCGCCCAGTGATGCCGTCGGCCTTGATCCTGTCGCTCACCCAGCTTGAGATGACCCCCGCCAAGTGGACCACGGGCCCCTCTCGCCCGGACGAACCGCCAGTCGAAAGTGTCAGGAAAGACGCGAGCGCAGAGCCAAGACCCTCGCGGATCTCAACGCGCCCATTTCGCATCGCGGCGCCCTCGATCACATCGGCAACAGAACGCACACGTCCATCTGGCGTAAAATAGTGCAGGATCAATCCGACGATCAGCCCGCCCACGGTCGGAATGATCAAAAGCACATACCATGGCAGCCCTTGGGCAAAGCTGTGCAGGAAATCAATGTCATCAGCGCCGTAGACCCAGCCTTGCAAGGCGGTGATCCCTTTGCGAAAAGCAAGCGCAGCAAACCCTGCAGCGACACCGATCAACAGCGCGATCAGCCAGAACTGAAACTGGCTGGGGCCACGGTGCAAGAGAATGCGCCAGATATCCCGCAGCCATGCCAGCCCCTGCAGGGTCAGGGCCTTCAATCCTTGTCTGGGGTGTTCTGCCATGGTGCGCCTTCGAACTTCTGCCTTTTCCATTTAGGCAGAACAGGTTGCCAAACTGCAAACTCCTTTGCCCGGATGCCGCAAAAACTATCCGGTCAACAGGGCACCGGCAGCCGCCCGGGCTTCTTTGGTGATCGTATCGCCAGAAACCATGCGGGCAATTTCATCGACGCGTTCATCTGCGCTCAGCGGCACGACTTCAGACAGCGTCATCCCGTTTGAGACCTGTTTTTGTACACGCCAATGATGCGCACCTTGGGCTGCCACCTGTGGAGAATGTGTCACCACAAGCACTTGCCCACCTTCGGCAAGGGATTTCAGCCTGCGCCCGACCGCATCAGCCGTTGCCCCGCCAACACCGCGATCAATCTCATCGAAGATCAGCGTCTTGTCCTGCTCATCGCCGCGCAAACAGACCTTCAGCGCAAGCAGAAACCGGCTGAGTTCGCCGCCGGAGGCGATCTTGTTCAAAGGCCCTGCGGGTGCCCCCGGGTTGGTGGCAACCGTGAAGGCGACATCGTCGTGCCCTTCCGGACCTGCCTGACCTTTTGTGATCCGCGTTTCAAAGACGGCACGCTCCATCTTGAGCGGCGCCAGTTCCGCCATCACTGCCGTGTCCAAAGCGGATGCCCGCGCGCTGCGCAGGGCGCTCAACGCCTCGGCAGCTGTTGCATAGCGGTTCTCGGCCTCACGCAGGGCGGCCTCCTGATCGGCCAAATCCTGATCGCCGGCGTCCAGCGCTGCAAGCTTGGCGCGCAAAGCATCAGCATGAACCGACAGATCATCCGGCAAGACGTCATGTTTGCGGGCCATGGCACGAATGGCAAACAACCGCTCTTCACAGGCCTCCAGATCCGCCGGGTTGAAATCGAGGCTTTCCAGAACCCGCTCAACCCCGTCCTGAGCATCTGCCAATTCGATCATGGCCCGGCTGAGCGCAGCCAGCGGCTCATCAAGGCCCGCCTCATCGGCGCCCATGACCCCTTCCAGCCAGCGTTGTGCCTCTCCCATGGCCGGGTCCGCACCTTCGCTCAAAAGCGCATGGGCGCGTGCGATGTCTCCGCGGATCCTCTCGGCGCCCTGCATCTGGCGGCGGCGCGCATCCAGCGCTTCATCCTCGCCCGGTTCGGGGGCCAGCTTGTCGAGCTCTGCAACTGCGTGACGCAGGAATTCCTCTTCGGCCCGCACCGCATCCAGAGCCGCGCGGGTTGCCTCTACCGTTTTTCGGGCTCGGGCCATGTCGCTCCACGCGCTGCGGGTGTCCGACAGGGCCTTTTCCGCACTCGCAAAAGCATCCAGAAGGCTGCGATGGCCTTTGGGATCCAGAAGACCACGATCATCATGCTGGCCGTGCAGCTCAACCAGGGTTTCTGACAGCGCCCGCAACACCTCTCCCGAACAGCGCCGATCGTTGACCCACGCCGTTTTGCGCCCCTCTGAGGTGTTGACGCGGCGCAGGATCAACTCGCGGCCAGTGGGCAGCCCGGCCTCTTCCAGAACGCGATGGGCCGGGTGATCCTCAGCAAGATCGAACTCAGCCACCACCTCGCCCTGCTTGGCCCCCTGGCGGACAAGCTCAGCCCGCCCGCGCCAGCCCAGCACAAAGCCAAGCGAATCCAGAAGGATCGACTTACCGGCACCGGTCTCACCGGTCAGCACATTCAAACCAGGCTGAAAGTTCAGCTCAAGATGATCGATGATCAGGATGTCGCGAATATCAAGCGCACGCAGCATTGCCTTGCCCCGTTGCCAGCACCCCTAGAGCCACTGGCCTTTGATCGACTGCCGGTAAATCTGGCTGAGCCAGTTGTTGCCCCGGTCGCGCAGCTTAAGCCCTTGCGAGGTCAAAAGCTCATAACTGTCTTCATACCATTCGGTCGATTGGTAGTTGTGGCCAAGGATAGCACCCGCAGTCTGAGCCTCCTCGACAAGGCCAAGCGACAGATACGCCTCAACCAGTCGATGCAGCGCCTCGGGCGTATGGCTTGTGGTTTGGAACTCTTCAACCACCACCCGGAAACGATTTATGGCCGAAGTGTAGTGTTTCTTGCGAAGGTAATAGCGGCCAATTTCCATTTCCTTGGCTGCAAGGTGGTCAAAGGCCAGATCGAATTTCAGAATCGCCGAACTGGCGTATTCGCTGTCAGGATAGACTTCGATAACGGTCCGCAGTGCCTGCAAGGCCTGGAAGGTCAGCCCCTGATCCCGGCCGACTTCGTCAATCTGGTCATAGTAGCTGAGGGCAAGAAGGTACTGCGCATAGGCTGCATCTTCTTCGGTCGGATAGAAATCGATGAAACGCTGCGCAGCGGCCCGGCTGTTTTCGTAATCCTTGGATTTGTGCAGGGAATAGGCCTGCATAATCAAGGCCTGTTTTGCCCACTCCGAATAGGGGTACAGGCGCTCAATCTCGGAGAAATAGAAAGCCGCATCCTTTGAGCGATTGCGCTCCAGTTCAAACTCGCCACGCTCGAAAATCTGCTTGGGTGTATAGCCATCCAGCGGGGTTGAGCTTTCTGCCGCTCCACCGTCGCCGCCACAGCCCGACAGTGCAGCCATCACAAGAACCGCGCCGATGAATTTGGCTCCTGCCCTGATGCCGATCATATTTGCCTCACCTTACCGCATGTGACTCGCGGGTGTCCGCCCCCGGTTTAGCCCGGTCTAGCACATTCATTAAGCGTGCAAAACGCCAATAACCCACCTTGCCCCTCACTTGGCAGAGAATGCCCGCATTGGTCAAGCGCTCCGACCGCTCAACGGGACAGAGCAAAGGAGCATGGCCCCATCCACACAGCAAAAAGGGACCCCCTGAGCGTGACAGCGAGGCGCCCATCTTGAGTTGTGATGTGAAACCAATGATCGGATCAAGCAACCCGACGGTTTGCTCTGGGGATTTCTCCCCAGACAAGGCCCTGCCCCGGAAGACGGGCCACCATGGCCGGATCGCAGTCAACCAGACGCACAGCGCCCGGAGTTGCAAAAAGCGCACGCAGCAGGGTGTTCGTCAAAGCGTGGCCTGCCCGCTCTCCGATGTAGCGGCCCACGATGGGCGCACCGGCCAGCGCCAGATCACCAAGCGCGTCGAGCATCTTGTGGCGAACCGGCTCATCGCCATGACGCAAACCCTCGCCACTCTCGATGCTGTCGCCGTCAAACACAATCGCATTCTCGCCAGGCACACCGCCAAGCGCCAGTCCGTTGGCCTGCATGGCTTCGACATCCGCGCGACGGCAGAAGGTACGGCTGTCGCAAAGCTCACGGGCAAAAGCGCCATTGCGCAGATCCAGTTCCTTGCTTTGGCGGCCGATCCCCTTCTCGGAGAAGTCGATATGAAATTCGATCACAAGCCGGTCGCTGGGCAAAAGCGTTGCCTTGGCCCCGTCTTTTTCGACGCTGACTTCCTTTAGGATCTGCAAAGCCTGAACCGGCGCATCGAGGCGGCGCACACCTTCTTGCATGATGCCGCGCACGAAAGGCGCCGAAGAGCCGTCGAGGATCGGAACCTCAGGACCGTCGATCTCGACCAGGGCGTTGTGCACGCCGCAACCTGCCAGCGCGGCCATCACGTGTTCGACGGTCGACACGGAAACGCCAGCTGCATTGACAAGGCGTGTGCACAATGCAGTCCGCTCCACATAATCCCAGCGGGCTGGAATGATGCTGTCCCCCAAAGCGATGTCGGTGCGCTTAAAGCGAATGCCATGACCTGCCTGTGCCGGCCGCAGAACCATTCTCGCGGTCTCGCCGGAATGAAGGCCTGGGCCCTCAAATGTCACCGATGCTTTCAGGGTGTTTTGCACCTTGCGCCTCATTCATCTGCGTCCAGCCTACTTGGACTGGCTTGCCGACGATAGGTAAGGAGTCTCGCCCGATGCCTCAACTCAATCTTTGTAACGGAATGAAACATGCGTGAAACACATAGGCAAAACCCTGCTCACCACACCTTAGATCACTGTTTTTAAACAAAAAGGGTCGCCCAAAGGCGACCCCCAAAATGTATTTCTCAAGCGTTTCAGTTGGCCTGACGGCGCAGAAACGCCGGAATTTCAATGCGCTCCTGATCCGCGTCAGCCTGCTGTGCGGGTTGCGGCGCGGCCTGAGGAGCGGCGGCCTGTTGCGGGGCTTGTTGCGGAGCCTGCGGTTGCTGACGCACGGGCTGATGCTTGGTTTCAGCCCCTTCGGCAGTACTGCCCGTCATCCGGTGAATGAGGGAATTCAAACCAAACCGGCGCTGTTCTTGCGGCTGAGCTGCGGCCTGCTGGGGCGCCGCGGCTGGGCGCTGCTGTTGCGGTGCTTGCTGCGCCTGGGCTCTCTGTGCTGCGGCCTGCAAACGCACGATCGCGTCCTGGGATGGCGTTCCCGGTGCAGGAGGTTTCGGCGCAACGAATGCCTCGGCGGCAGGCTCAGCGGCATCTGCCTGAGGTTGGAATTCTGGCACCTGTGGCTGATAGGCAGGGGGCGGCAGTCCATCGTCATCATAGACTTCGGACTGAGCGGCCTGCTGGCTGACCTCGGCGGCAGCGGGCGTGCCTTCCATGCCTTCAAACAGGCTTGGCTCGGGAGCTTCAACGCTTTCGGCGACCGCTGCGGGCTGGTGTTCAGCCTGCGTTTCCAGTTCCAGCGGAGCAGCGCGGGTTTCTTCAACGCTTACGGTCTTTTTCAGTGGCGCAGCCATCGGGCGTCGCGGCACGGGCATGTCGGTATTCACTTCGGAGGCGTCAATTCCGGTGGCAACCACGGAAACGCGCATCTTGCCTTCCATTTCGGTGTCAAGCGTTGAGCCAACGATGATGTTCGCATCCGGATCCACCTCTTCGCGAATGCGGTTGGCAGCTTCATCCAGCTCAAACAGCGTCAGGTCATGAGCGCCCGTGATATTGATCAGGACGCCGCGCGCACCGCGCAGGGAAATCTCGTCCAGAAGCGGGTTCGCGATAGCCTTTTCAGCGGCCTGAATGGCGCGATCTTCGCCTTCGGCCTCGCCGGTGCCCATCATCGCCTTGCCCATCTCGTCCATCACGGCGCGCACGTCCGCAAAGTCGAGGTTGATCAGGCCCGGGCGGACCATCAGGTCGGTCACGCCTTTGACGCCCTGATAGAGAACGTCATCCGCCATGGAAAACGCCTCGGTAAAGGTGGTCTTCTCATTGGCCAGACGGAACAGGTTCTGGTTCGGGATGATGATCAGCGTATCAACGACCTTTTGCAGTGCCTCGACACCGTCTTCGGCCTGGCGCATGCGCTTGCCGCCTTCGAACTGGAAGGGTTTGGTCACCACGCCAACGGTCAGAACGCCCAGCTCCCGCGCGGCCTGCGCGATGATCGGAGCAGCGCCGGTTCCGGTGCCACCCCCCATACCGGCGGTGATAAAGCACATATGCGCTCCCGCGAGATGATCGACGATCTGCTCGATGCTTTCCTCAGCTGCGGCAGAGCCAACCTGCGGACGAGCGCCGGCGCCAAGACCTTCGGTGACCTTGATCCCGAGTTGGATCCGGCTTTTAGCCGCGCTTTGCTGCAGGGCCTGAGCATCCGTGTTGGCGACGACGAAATCGACCCCCTCAAGCGCCTTTGCGATCATATTGTTGACCGCATTACCACCAGCACCACCAACACCGAACACGGTGATCTTGGGCTTCAACTCTTCCTGTCCGGGCAACGAGAGGTTCAATGTCATGCTCTTTCCGCCTGTGTTTACAGCCCTCCCGCAAGGGCCTTTTCCTGACTTTTCTGCGAAAACTGTACCGCAGGCACGGACTCACGTCATCCCAAAAAGCGAAATACGTCACAAAATATGGGCTAGAACCCAGGTTTTTTCGCGGTATTTCGCCGAACGAGACAGATGTAGCGGCCCATAGGGGGGCGCTACACAAAAACCAGCGCATCCCGGCGCCCTTCTGGCCACCGGATCAGATCTTCGGGTATCGCGGTTTGGCCACTGCCCGGCCATCTGACTCGTCGCTTTTCGCGTCCGTTAACAAGAATCTAACGGCAATCAACGGCCCTGTCACGGGGCTTAGCTGGTCCAACAGCGGTTTTTTTGCCCTCCAAGGCCTGAGCAAGCGGGCGGAACTGCGCCGCCGACTTTACCAGTTGTCCTTGAACCACCTGAACGCGCGCCGGAACGAATGCGCCGGGTAACGGTCAACCGGCATTTCAAAGTCCCACCACTCATCCTGGGGATGCGCGGCAAAGAGGCTGAGCCCCACGGCCGAGGCAAAACCCGGTCCGGTGGCCGATTGCGGCAAACCATGGACACGCAAGGGCCGCCCCAGACGCACCTGCTGACCTAAAATACGGCTGGCCAAAGAGTCGAGCCCCATGATCTGGCTTGAGCCACCGGTCAATACGATCTGCTGACTTGGCAAGTAGTCAAAACCTGCCGCATCCAGGCGCACGCGCACCTCTTCAAGTATTTCTTCGACGCGCGGCCGCATGATGCCAATCAATTCGGCCCGGCTGACGGTGCGCCGATCATGCTCCCAGTCGCCCGTGTCGCCGCCGATATCGATCATGTCACGATCATCGGCACCGGTTGCATGGACGCCGCCACAGAAGGTCTTGA
This sequence comes from Pseudophaeobacter sp., assembly GCA_027019165.1. Taxonomy (GTDB): domain Bacteria; phylum Pseudomonadota; class Alphaproteobacteria; order Rhodobacterales; family Rhodobacteraceae; genus Phycobacter. Next base: position 534,784 of record JALUXC010000017.1, on the reverse strand, counting down.
TCCGCTCTGCATTGGCCATGGGAACGCCCAGCCCCATGGAAATATCGCTGGTGATATGATCACCGCCCATCCGCACGGCATCGGCATAGATCATATGCTTTTTCATGAAGATGGAGATCGAGGTGGAGCCGCCACCCATATCGATACAAGCCGCGCCCAGCTCCTGCTCATCTTCGACAAGCGCAGCATAGCCAGAGGCATAGGCCGAAGAGGCAATCCCGGCCAGTTCCAGATCACAGCGCTGGATGCAGCGCATCAGATTTTGCACCGTGGAGGAGTCGACCGTCAGCATATGCATGTCCACCGACAGGGTTTGCCCCATCTGACCTCGGGGATCCGACAGACCTGAACGATTATCGAGGGCAAAATTGACCGGCTGGGCGTGGATCACCTCTCGACCCGCACCATAGTCCGGGACTTCGCAGGCAGCCAAAACGCGCGCGATCTCATTTTCTGAAACTTCCTGATCCTGCAGATCGACCTTGGCATCAAGGCCGTAAGAGCGGGGATTTGCGCCAGAGAAGCAGGCGATCACGTGATCCACGCGCACGCCAGCCATCTTTTGCGCGGCCTGAACAGCCGTTCGAATGGCGCGTTCGGTTTCCTGCATGGCAGAAATCTCACCAAACTGCACCCCGCGGGATCGCGTGGTGGCAGCGCCAATGACCCGGAAGCCGGACTGACCCGCCAGCGAGCCAATCGAGCCGTCCTCACTCAGATCGCCGACACCATCAAAGCGCAGCACGAGGCAGGCGATTTTTGAGCTGCCCACATCCAGAATTGCCACCACACCGCGCTGCAAGGCCTGGCGCCGCATCTGCCGCATGGCACGCTGAGATTGATACAAGTCCGTCATCTTACAGCCCCCCGCCATTCATTTCCCGGATCCGCCACCAGTCTTCCACCGCGGCCTGCGTCATCCGAACCGTCGGACGCTCGGCAATACGCATATCCACCACTGCCACGTCGCGCTCCAACAGATCCTTGACCTCGCTGACAACGATTACCCGCTCCAACGCCCGTGACGGGTTCGCTTCGGGCAGCATAATTCGTTGGCCGCGATCCAGAACCACATCCCAGCGCCGTTCGCCCACGCGCACCAGCCCCCTCAGGCGGGCGCCGAGAGGTTTGGCCGCCGCAAACAGGCGCAGAGCTTCGGACGCATGGTCCGCCGCGCCTTTTCCCGCAATCAAGGGCAGATCAGGGTGCAGGCTGCGCCGCCCCAACTCAGCGACATGGGCGCCGGTATCATCCAGCAGTGCAAGACCGTCCCGGCTCCGCCAGATCAGTGCCGGCTGTCTTTCTACCACATCGATCTGCAGTATTCCGCCCGGACGGATGCGTACTCCGGCGGTTTTCACCGGATCCAAACCTTCGATGAGGTCGCGTATTTGCGCAAGGTCCAGATCAAAGGAACTGACCGGGAAATCAAGCGGCACCACCTCGCGGATGTCAGCAGAAACGCTGATCCCTGCCCCATCAATCGCCATGACATTCACGCGAAACTCGGGGCGTTCCTCGATGGAGGCACGGATAGAATGAACCGTTCCCCAGACCGCATCACGGCGGGTCTCGTCGGCCATGTAACCTGCCGCCGCCACGCAAACCAGGCAAAGCGGCAAACCGAACCGCAGACCAAAACGAATGCCGGGGGTCAGCATCCAGCGCTGGAAACGATATCTGAGCCGAGATGGCGCCGGATCAGCCGCCGTGCCTTGCCCCCTGATCTTGCGACGGATCAGCGATCGCATGAGGCGTCCTCCACCATCCAGGCGCAAAGTTGACCAAATGAATACCCGAAGTGCTCGGCCTGTTCAGGCGCAAGCGAAGTCGGGGTCATCCCCGGTTGCGTATTGGTTTCCAATATTATGAGACCATCGACGCCACGCGCCTCGTCCCAGCGAAAATCGCTGCGGCTGACGCCGCGACAGCCCAGAATTTCGTGGGCGCGCCTGGCGTAGGCCAGGCAGAGGTCAAAGATCTCTTGCGGAAGATCGGCAGGCAGCACATGGCGCGAGCCGCCCGGCAGATACTTGGCATCATAGTCATACCAGCCGTCGGTCAGGATATCGGTCACGGTCAGCGGCTTGTCGCCCATGACAGTCACTGTCAGCTCGCGTCCGGGCACATAGGTTTCCACCATGACCTGATCCGGCATTTCTTCGGACAGTTTCGGCGGGCCATTGGCGGCCTCGTGCACAAGATAGATGCCGACGCTGGAGCCTTCATTGTTGGGCTTGACCACATAGGGCGGCGCCATCACGTGACGTGCCTCCACCTCGTCGCGGCCAAACAGGCCACTGTCCACAACAGGCAGCCCCGCCGCGCGGAACATGGCCTTGCTGCGCTCCTTATCCATTGCGATGGCCGAGGCCAGAACCCCGGAATGGGTATAGGGAAGCCGCATCCACTCCAAAAGGCCCTGAACGCAGCCGTCTTCGCCCCACCGCCCATGCAGCGCATTGAACACGACATCAGGTTGGACGGCCTCAAGCTGCGCACACAGATCGCTGCCCGCATCCACTTCGACAACGTTAAAGCCTTCACCCCTCAGCGCGGCGGCACATTCACGCCCGGACGACAGGGACACCTCGCGCTCGGCCGAGGGGCCACCCATCAGTACCGCCACTTTCGGGAGTGTCCTGCTCGACAAACTCACCACAAGCGCCTCAATCCTATCGGGCTGTTCGCCCTTGTTTCTTGGGGCCATTGCGTGGCCCACGTTTTGTTTTGCCGGATCGCCACCGCTGCCCGCGACGGAAACCCTGTTGACTTATTTGAAGGCAATTGCGCCATGCGACATGCGACAAATCACATACCGTAGGTCATCATACTGCCCAAAGAGTTACCGGGACCTTAACGTCCTCTTTACCATCCTTAATGGATGCCTCTTTCTAGCCTTAGTCTTGCACCGCATTCCAGCCAAATCAACGCTGAACTGAAGAAGTCGTGTCAATTGCGCACCGGTGCCTTGTATCGGTCAATCCTGAGCCGCCTCGGGCAGCGGATCACCCACGCGCATGATCTCCCACTGGAGCGTTATGCCAGAGGCCTTGCGCACAGTTTCCCGCACCTTTTCGCCTAATTCTTCAAGGTCGGCAGCGGTTGCATCGCCGGTGTTGATCAGAAAGTTCGGGTGCTTCTGGCTCATCTGCGCCCCGCCAAGGCGCGCACCGCGCAGGCCCGCATCGTCGATAACCTTCCAGGCCTTCAGATCATGCACATCCCCCGCCTGCCCGGTCGAGGAGTATCCCGCAGGATTGCGAAAAGTAGAGCCTGCCGAGCGATCCTTGACTGGCTGGGTCTCATCCCGTTTCTTCAGCTGCTCTTCCATGCGGGCATGCAAGGCTTCAGGTTCGCCCCTTGGGGCCTTGAAGGTGGCCGAGACCAGAATCGCGCCTTCAGGAAACTGTGTCTGCCGATAGGCGAACTGCAGATCCTCTGCGCTCATCTCCCTTGCCTCGCCCGAGCGGGTGACAACGGTCGCAGACTGGAACACATCCGCCGTGTAAGAGCCATAGCAGCCCGCGTTCATCCGCACCGCACCGCCGATACTGCCCGGAATGGTACGCAGGAAGGTCAGATCCAGCCCTGCATCGGCGGCCTTGCGCGCCACATGGGCATCCAGAGCAGCCGCGCCTGCGGTGACGGTATCGCCGTCGATTTCGATCTGGTTGAAACCGCGCCCCAGCCGGATCACCACCGCCCGGATACCCCCATCGCGCACAATCAGGTTCGAGCCGACGCCCATAGGAAAGACGTCCACCTCGGCAGGCAAGGCACGCAGAAAGTCCTGAAGATCCGCAAGGTCAGCGGGCTGAAACAGCACATCCGCTGGCCCGCCCACACGCAGCCACGTGAGGTCTGAGAGGCGGCGCCCCTCGGTCAGGCGTCCGCGCACTTGGGGAAGGGATTTCAATATATCGGTCATGTCAGGTCGCTTGTTCTGGGTTCCCGCTGGTTTAGGCCAAGAGCGGCCCAGAGGGAAGTGAACACTCGGCCCTACTTGGCCAGCAGCTTGCTCAACGCAGCTGTGAGTGACGGATCAATACCACCCTCCTCCTTAATGATACCGTCCGAACCGGGCCGGAAAAGCGCGGCATAGACGATGGCGCGCTGGTCTTTGGCTTCATCGGTGACGACATCCCCCTCGTGGAGAAGACCGATATAGGCCTGCGCAAAGGCCCGCCGTTCCCGCGCGTCCAATGCCAGATGCCGCTCTGACAGATACTGTTTCATCTGAATCCGGGTGAACCAGAGGGTCAGCGTCAGCAGCGTCAGAACCGCACCGGATACGATCATGCCACGGAAACTGAACCCATTGCACAGCTCAGGGCGATCAACCGGATCACAACCCACGGGCGTCAGCACGCGCTCTAGCACCTCTCCACCGAAACACAGTACCAGAACAATCACAATGATCAGCACGGCAACCGATCCAAGCCCCAGCAGGAAGCCTTTCCACGCACTGTCGCGCAGGGCGGCGTGTTCTATCTGTTTCTCGGTCCACAACTCAACGGGCGCTTTGATCTTCTGCTCGCCAACATAGGTGGCCAAAGCGGTCTTGAACCTGTCCTCATAGTCAGCCGTCAGCTTTTCCAGCCGCGACTGCCCGGCAGCTTCCGCATCCGCGAGCTGCTTTGTCAGTGACGCGATCTTGTCCTGCAAGGCGTTTACCTGGTCCGCGGCGCTCGGGATCCGCCCCTCAAGCGCAACAATGCTGAGGCCAAGCTTTTCGAGCTGCTCGGACAGATTGGCGATCTCTTCTTTGCTGGGTACCGGATCGACAAAGGCACCTTCCCCTTGGTTTGGTCGCTCGACTGAAGCCGAAATGCGGCTGATTTCCTTGCTTACCGCCTCTGGGCCGTCCTCCCAGACCTTTGGATCGATCAGCGCGATCTGTTCCAGCAGGGGCCAGTTGGGCGGGTTGGTCTGCGGATCCAGCATCTGATCGTACCAGTCGACCCAGAATTGCCAGTCACCGGGCCGCCCGTTTTCATCGTTCAGGATTTTGACCCGCAGATCGGACCAGAGGTCTGCCAGCGGGTTCTGATCGGGCCACAGCGGCAGATCCATCGCCTCCCCCCCGGCCACCAAAGCAGCGCAATCCTGTCGAAGAGCATCCCAAACCTTTGAGGCGGCGAAGGCGGAGGCGGCGGCGAAGGCGGAGGCGGCGGCGGAGGCGGCGGAGGCGGCGAAGGCGGAGGCGGCGAAGGCGTCGGCGGCGAAGGCGGAGGCGGCGGCGGAGGCGGCGAAGGCGTCGGCGGCGGAGGCGTCGGCGGCGAAGGCGTCGGCGGCGGCGAAGGCGGAGCCCTTTATCTCAGGGGTTGGCATTCTGCCCGCAACCCCTGAGATAAGACTAGATCGCAAGACTGGCAGGGCTGTCACATCACGTTTGCGCACGGCCCTCCCCAGTGACCACTCCCAAAACAGGGGCAGGACCCGCAGGGCGCTGCGGGCGGCGATAACAGTGGAGGTCTGCCTTGGCTGTGTTTCCAGCCAGGCCTTCAGGCTGTTTTCGTCCCTGATATCGGAAATCTCTACCATGGCGGCAGAATTACCGGACTTCCAAAGGTTGTAAAGCGTTTTGGCACAGTGCCTTGCTCCGGGCCGGGATCAGCCCCGCAACAAGATCCGGCGCAGCCAGCGTCCGAAATAGATCACCGGATAGCGCAACACGCTCATGCCTGCGATGAGCACCGCCAAGCCCCACCAGGGGCCGTTCTCATAGGTCACATAGCCGAGGATCGGGATGCCCACGGCGATCAACCCATAGGCGCGGCGCCAGTGGTTGTCGCGGCTCGGCAGCATCGCCAGCACATTGGCCACCAACGCCCAAAGCGCGGCAAGGGTCAGGGACAGGGTCACAGCATGCCTCCCAGTGCAGTGATCAGGGCGATGGCGGACAGGGCAAAGCCCACCACCGGCACCGCCATCGGCACCTCAAAGGGCGCAGCGGGCGCGCGGCGTTTCTGCAGGATCAGGGCGAGGTTCACCAGCACAAAGACCGAGAGCAGAACCGAGGACGTGACCTCCGCCAGACGCCCGACCGAAAAGAACAATCCGGTCAGGATCACCGCGGCCCCCAGCACAAGCGTGGCCAGAACCGGCGTTCCGAACCTTGGATGCGCATGACGAAACAGGCCAAGCGCGGGCGTGCGTTTACCAAGACCAAAGAGCACGCGCGAAGCCATGACGATCTGCGCCAGAACTCCGTTGAGCGCTGCAAAAACCGCGATAAAAGAGAGGAAATCGGCGTTTGAGCCGCGTGCCACCTGCCAGACCAGCGCCAGCGGGCTGGTGGACTGCGACAGCTCCGCCACCGGAACAGCGCGCACCGCCGCCCAGCACACCAGCGCATAGATGATCGAGGTGATCGCAAGCGACAAAAGGATCGCCCGTGGCATGGTGCGGGTCGGCTCAGAGACTTCCTCGGCCATGTTGACGATGTCCTCAAAGCCGATGAAGGCAAAGAAAGCCAGCACCGCCCCAAGGCCGACGCCCGCCCAGACCGAAATGCCAGGCAGCGCCATGGGCGCCGCCCAGTCTGCCGAAGGCTCTGCCGTGCCGCCCGCCCAGATCACCAATGCCAGGCCGATGACTTCAATTGCTGTGAACAGCGCGGCCAAAGACAGGCTTTCGAGGACGCCGATCACCGCAACCCCGACAAGGAGCGCCCCCATCACCAGGATCGCAAGCGAGCTGTCCACGCCGGTGGCCGCCGTAAGGTAACCTGCCCCGCCGCGCAAAACGGCGCCAGCCGAAACCGTCCCGGCAACCACAACCGCCAGCCCGACCAAGAGCGCCATCCCTTGCGAGGAAAGCCCCTGCCCCACAAAGGCGGCCTCGCCTGCGGCTTCGGGCAGGCGGGTGGAGAACTCCGCATAGCTGAGAGCGGTGGGCGCAGCGATGAGACCAGCAAGAATGAAGGCAAGCGGCGCCCAGATTCCGGCATCCGCCACGACGGCCCCCACCAGGACATAGATCCCGGCCCCCACCATGACGCCGACGCCGTAGGCGGTCAAAAGACCGAGGCCAATACGGCGTTTCAGCGGCTCTGCCATGGGGATGTCCTTTTCTTTGGCGCTACTGGCCCTGTTTCAGACGCTCTGGCAAACCGTTGGCCCAGGCGCTGATGGTACCGGCGCCAAGGCAGACCACCATATCGCCGGGGCGCGCCTGTTCGCGCACCAGCCGCTCCAGATCGTCTTCGCTCAGGATGGCGCGCGCATGACGGTGGCCGTGGCGGATGAGGCCCGCCACCAGATCATCGCGGGAGGCGCCCTCGATCGGGTCCTCACCAGCGGCAAAGACCTCGGCGATGGCCACCACATCAGCATCGTTGAAACAGGCGCAGAAATCGTCAAACAGGGACGACAGGCGGGAATAGCGGTGCGGCTGATGTACGGCGATGACACGCGCGTCGCTGTCGGAGCCAATCGCTTGGCGCGCGGCTTTCAGCACGGCGGCGATCTCGACCGGGTGGTGGCCGTAATCGTCGATGATGGTGACGCCGTCGACCTCACCCACTTTGGTGAAGCGCCGGTTGACCCCGCCAAAAGCGGCAAGGGCAGCACGGATCTCCTCACCTTTCATGCCCAGATGGCGCGCAACCGCAACCGCCGACAAGGCATTGGAGACGTTGTGATCCCCCGGCATCGGCAAAGTGCAGCCTTCGATCTTGGCGCCCTCGGCCTGAAGGAGAATGTCGAAATGAGCCACCCCCGCCTTGTAGGTCAGGTTCACGGCGCGCACATCGGCCTGAGCATTGAAGCCGTAGGTGACAACGCGCCGGTCGGTGATACGCCCCACCAGCGCCTGAACCTCAGGGTGATCGGTGCAGCAGACGGCGACGCCATAAAAGGGGATATTGGAGACGAAGTTGTAAAACCCGTCCCGCAGGGTATCGAAATCGCCCCAATGCTCCATATGCTCGGGGTCGATATTGGTGACGACCGCGATTGTCGCGGGCAGGCGGTTGAAGGTGCCGTCGCTTTCATCGGCCTCAACCACCATCCATTCACCCTGCCCCATGCGCGCGTTGGAGCCATAGGCATGGATGATCCCGCCATTCACAACAGTGGGATCAAAATTCCCGGCCACCATCAGTTCGGCCATCATCGTGGTGGTTGTGGTCTTGCCGTGGGTGCCGGCAATGGCGATGTTGGATTTGAGGCGCATCAACTCGGCCAGCATCTCGGCCCGGCGGACGATGGGCAGACCCCGGCGGCGCGCCTCGTCAAGTTCTGGATTGCCCGGCTTGATGGCGGATGAGATCACCACCACTTCGGCATCCTCAAGGTTCTCGGCCCGCTGGCCTTCGAACACCAGCGCGCCAAGGCGTTCCAGCCGCTGGGTGATCTTGGAGGATTTGAGGTCAGAGCCCTGCACCACATAGCCCAGATTAAGCAGCACCTCGGCAATACCCGACATGCCGATACCGCCGATGCCGACGAAATGGATCGGGCCGACGTCTCCGGGCAGTTTGGTGGCTGGTGTCATCTGTCTTCTATCCTTCTTCGGCCAGCTGCTCGACCAGGGCCACCAGACGCATGGTGGCATCGGGAACGCCGGTGCTGAGTGCTGCATTTGCCATCTGAGTTGCCGCTTGTGGATTGCTCAGAACGGCGGTGATCTGCTCTGCCAGGGATGAAACGTCAAGGGCGCTTTCGGGGATGAGCACCGCCGCGCCCGCATCGACCAGCCCGCGCGCATTGGCGGTTTGCTCGTCCCGAATGGCGGCAGCCAGCGGCACAAGGATCGACGGGCGGCCAATCACGCTGAGGTCTGAAATGGTCGAGGCCCCGGCGCGGGTGATCAGCAACTGGCACTCTGACATACGGCTTGGCACATCGTCGAAAAAGGTCTTCACATCCGCATCAATGCCATGTTCGATGTAAAAGGCCTGCACGCGCTCAAGATCCTCTGGGCGGGCTTGGTGGCCAACGCGAAGATGTCGACGGATCGTCTCTGGCAGGGCCGCAATTGCTCCGGGCACCACGTCGCTCAGGATGCGGGCGCCCTGACTGCCTCCCATCACAAGGACTGACATTGGATAGTCTCCCGGAGGGATGTACCCGGCCCCGGCCCTCTCCAGAATAGCCGCACGCACAGGGTTGCCGATATGAAACCCCTCGACACCTTCGGGCAGCTCGGTCGGCCATGTGCCGCAGGCCACATGATCCACCCGCTTGGCAAAGAGCTGGTTGACCCGGCCCAGAACTCCGTTCTGTTCGTGGATCATCCGCGACAGGCCCAGCAGCGTCGCCGCCCCCAGTGCGGGAATAGAGGGATATCCGCCAAAGCCGATCACCACATCCGGCCTGTCCCGGCGCATTTTCCACGCCATGCTGGCAACGCCCGCCGCAATCTTGGGACCCACCAGCGCCTTGGCCAGAATACCGCCACGGGCAAAGGTGGCCGAAGAGACCTCGGTGATCTCAACCCCTTGCGGGAAAGCACCCGTGTAGCGTGCGCCGCGCGCATCGGTCGAAAGCTTCACGCGCCAGCCCTTTGCCAGCATCGCCTCAGCCAGGGCCTGGGCCGGAAACATATGCCCGCCCGAGCCGCCCGCCGCCATCAAGAGCAGTCTGTCCGTCATGTCACTTTGCCGCTTTGTTCCAATTGCCCTAGCCGCGCCCACGACCGCGCAGATAGTCCGCGATCTCGCCCTGCGGCCGCGCCCGCGTGAAGGCCAGTAGCATACCCATGGCAATGCCTGTGGCAATCAGGGAAGAGCCGCCATAGCTGACAAACGGCAGGGTCATGCCCTTGGCCGGCAAAAGTCGCACCGCCACGCCCATGTTGATCATCGCCTGAACCCCGAACATGCACACCAGCCCGGTGCCCGCAAGGCGCACAAAGGTATCCCGTTCGCGCATCAGCCGGAACAGCGAGCGCACCACCACGGTGGCATAAAGACCGATCAGCACCGAAACCATCACAAGGCCGTATTCCTCGGCGGCGACGGCAACTATGAAATCCGTATGGGCATCGGGCAGCGACCATTTCACCTGCCCCTCGCCCACGCCAACACCGAACAGCCCGCCTTCACGGATCGCGTTGGTGGCATAGCCAAGCTGCGTGGTGGGATCGACATCCGGGCTTAGAAAGCCATCGATGCGGCGTGCGAAATGCTCGGAATTTGAGTAGGCCAGAACCCCGCCCATCACCACAACGGCGGCCATCCCCACCAATAGCAGCATCGGCGCCCCGGCAACAAAATACATAACGCCCCAGCCGAACAGCACCAGCGAAGCCTGACCGAAATCGGGCTGCATCACCAACATCAGGACGACACTTACACACAAGCCAAATGAGATCAGCGTCCCCGGCGGTCCGTTGATCTGCTGGCTTGAGGCGATCATCCAGGCGGCAACGACGACAAAACCAGGTTTCAGGAACTCGGACGGCTGCAGCGATGCAAACCCAAGCGAATACCAGCGCACAGCCCCTTTGCCAAAATCTGTACCAAAGATCGGCAAGAGGGCCAGCGCCACGAATGCAATGGCAAAGCCGATGATCGCAAGGCGCCGTACCAGCGTCGGCGACATCATCGAGGTCAGCACCATGGCCGTGAGTGCCGCGCCTCCAAAGACCGCCTGGCGCTGCACATAGTGGAAGTTACCAAAGCCGTTGCGCTCGGCCAGAGGCACCGAGGCAGCAAGCCCCAGCAATAGCCCCAGCACAAAAAGCATCAGGACCGAAGACATGGTCCACTTGTCCAACGTCCGCCACCATTTGGGAAGGATGGGTTCACCCGATTGTACGGGAACCGCACCATAGACCATTTCAGTCATGGAAACACCGCTACTGTTTGCCTCAAGCTACGCCCCGTTTTCGGGGTCTGTTCAAAAACAGTAACCCGAAAACGCCTTTCAGGCCAGTGTCATGATTCGCCTCCGGCAGTTTTTTGCGGAGATGCTCAAACGAAGGCCACCCTTGCGCGCCCCTCCTTTCCGTGGTCGATGCCTTTCATGCAGTTCAACACCGTGATTCTCGGCGCCGGAGCAGCCGGTATGATGTGCGCAGCCCATGCGGGCGGCGACACCCTTGTGGTGGACCACGCCAAGGCGCCCGGTGAAAAGATCCGCATCTCGGGCGGCGGGCGCTGCAATTTCACCAATCTCTATGCTCAGCCGGCCAATTACCTGTCCAGCAATCCCCATTTCTGCAAATCGGCCATGGCCCGTTACACCCAATGGGATTTCATCGCGCTGGTGGATCGCCACGGCATCGCCTGGCATGAAAAGACCCTCGGCCAGCTGTTCTGCGATGGCTCCGCCAAACAGATCGTTGCCATGCTGGTGGACGAGTTGAAGGGCGCAGGTGCCGACCTCTGGCTGCAAACAAAGATCGAAGGCGTCAGCCATTCAGGTGACACCTTCACCCTGTCGCTGCTGAAAGAGGGCAAGCCGCAAAACGTCACCTGCCGAAATCTGGTGCTGGCCACGGGCGGCAAATCGATCCCCAAAATGGGTGCGAGCGGCCTTGCCTATGACATCGCCCGCCAGTTTGACCTACCTGTCACCGACACCCGCCCAGGCCTGGTCCCCTTCACCTTTCCAGAGGGGCGCTTTTCCTCGCTCGCCGGGGTTTCGCTCCCAGCACGCCTGTCGAACACCGCAGCCAGCTTTGACGAGGCGCTCTTGTTCACCCATCGGGGCCTCTCCGGACCTGCGGTTCTGCAGCTCTCCTCCTACTGGCGCGAGGGCGAAGAGATCACGGCAAACCTTGCGCCGCAGATGGATCTTTTTTCACTACTGCGCGCTCAGCGTCAGGAGGCGGGCAAACGCGCCGTGTCAACGGAACTCGCCCGCCACCTGCCCGCGCGACTGGTGGACTACCTCAAAGAGGTGCTGGCGCCGACGCACGACCTTTCGGCCCGCCTTGCAGATCAATCCGACACCGCCTTGCAGGCGCTCTGCAATCAGCTCACCGACTGGCATCTGACCCCCGGCGGCACCGAAGGCTACCGCACCGCCGAGGTTACCCTGGGCGGGATCGACACCGATGCCCTGTCCTCCAAAACGATGGAGGCCAAATCCCGGCCCGGCCTCTACGCCATCGGCGAAGCGGTCGATGTGACCGGCTGGCTCGGAGGCTACAACTTCCAATGGGCCTGGGCCTCGGGCCATGCGGCAGGCACGGCCATCGCCGCCACACGCTGATCCCACCTCAGGACTTCCGCTTCGGAGCCACCCTCGCCTGCCGCCCGGCCGCCAAACCCGAAAGAGCTGCGCCAGCCAAATTGCCGAGGGGCCCCGCCCGTGGCGGGGAGGCGGCCATTTTGCTTGCGCCGCGAAGGCGGATTTGGCAGGGCAAAGATCAGGCGAGGAGGGCTTCGGATCGGATTTCCGCTTGGGTGAGCCCGAAGCCCCTACCCCAACCTCTTTCGAACTTCGGCGATGAAATCATCCCCGCGCTGCTCGAAATTGTCGTACTGATCAAAACTCGCCGCGGCAGGCGCCAGCAGAACCGTATCGCCCTCCTGCGCATCCTCCATCGCCCGCGCAACCGCCAATTCCATCGTCGTACAGACCTCTGCCTCCACATCCAATTTCATGGCAAATCCGGCCGCTTCGCGCCCGATCACATAGGCTTTGCGCACCGCGCCCGTCTGCCCGTTCAGCGCCTCGAGGCCCCCATCCTTTTCCAGCCCGCCACAGATCCAGCGGATGTTTTTGAAGGCACCGAGCGCTTTCGCCGCACTGTCCACATTGGTCGCCTTGCTGTCGTTGACGTAGCGCACCCCGCCCGCTTCGGCGATGGTCTGGCTGCGGTGCGGAAGGCCGGGATATGTGGCAAGTCCCGCCTCGATCACGCGCGGCGCAAGGCCAAGGGCACGCGCCGCAGCATAGGCGGCACAGGCGTTCTGGTGGTTGTGCGCCCCCGGCAGCCCCTGCATGGGGCGCAGATCGATCGAGGCCACCTGTCGCCCTTTGCGGTATTCACTCAGGAACCCCTTGCGGGCAAAGACCTGCCAGCCTGGCCCAGTCAGCTTCTGCGCCGCTGAAATACGGATCACCCGATCATCGCTCGCCGCCTCCGAAAGCTGCCCCGCCAGAAAAAGCCCTTCCTCTTCATCAATGCCAATGATCGCACGGTCCGGTCCACCTTCGGCAAACAACCGCCGCTTGGCGGCAAAATAGCCTCCCATGCCGCCATGCCGATCCAAGTGATCCGGGCTGAGATTGGTGAAGACCGCAATATCAGGGGTCAGCGCGCGCGCCAGTTCCGTCTGATAGCTCGACAACTCCAGCACCACGACGCCGCCATTGCCGGGCGGGTCGATATCCAGCACCCCGCGACCGATATTGCCCGCCATCTGACTGTCGCGCCCGACCTCCTCCAGAATGTGCTGCAGCAGCGCCACCGTGGTCGACTTCCCGTTTGAGCCGGTAATCGCCACCACTTTGGGCGGCTGGTCGAACTCGTCCCATTCGGGCGTCGCCACCGAGTGGAAGAACAACCCGATGTCATTGTCAACTGGCACCCCCGCCGTCAGGGCCGCACGCACCACCGGGTTGGGCTTGGGATATAGGTGCGGAATGCCGGGAGAGACGATTAGCGTCGCTATCTCGTCAAAGGCGCCCGCGCGGCTTAGGTCGGCGCAGGCAAAGCCCTCTGCCTCGGCGCGCTCCCTTGCCCCCGGATTGTCGTCCCAGCAGACCGGAATCGCACCGCCTGCCTTGAGCGCACGTGCCGTGGCCAGGCCCGAAAGCCCAAGGCCCAGAACGGCAACCTTTGCCCCCTCAAATCCGCGTACCGGGATCATGCCCACCCTCATCCTTTGATCAAATTTCGGCGCAGAGTGCACCGGGATCTTGGCCTTTGCAAGTCGGTGCGCCCAGCACCCGCAGGCGCCGACAGGCGCGTGCCATGCCCAACCCCTGGCAGGCGGGCCTTGCCCGCCGAAGGGGACGGGAGCACCAGTCCCTTCGTCAAAAGAAAAGGAGGCCGGAGCCCCCTTGTTCAACCCCGCTTTCGCGGCGCAACTAGCGTACCTTCAGCGTCGCAAGCCCGATCATCGCCAAGATCAAGGAGATGATCCAAAAGCGGATCACGATGGTCGGCTCGGCCCAGCCCTTCTTTTCATAGTGGTGATGGATCGGCGCCATCAGAAAGACGCGCTTGCCGGTGCGCTTGAAGTAGAGCACCTGGATGATGACGCTCAGCGCCTCCACCACGAAGAGCCCGCCCACGATCGCTAGAACCAGCTCGTGCTTGGTGGCAACCGCAATGGCGCCCAGCGCGCCGCCCAGGGCCAGCGATCCGGTATCGCCCATGAAGACCGCAGCAGGCGGAGCGTTATACCAGAGGAAGCCAAGCCCCGCCCCAAACAGGGCAGCAGCAAAGATCAGGATCTCGCCGGTGCCGGGCACATAGTGCACATCCAGATATTCGGTGAAATCGACCCGCCCCACCGCATAGGCAATGACACCAAGAGTGCCGCCCGCGATCATCACCGGCATGATCGCCAGCCCATCAAGCCCGTCGGTCAGGTTCACCGCATTGGCCGCCCCCACGATGACGCAGATCGAAAACGGCACATAGAACAGCCCGAGATTGATCAGGGTGTCCTTGAACACCGGCAGCGCCAGCTGGTTCTGCAGCCCCTCAGGGTGGTAGGCCGCCGCCCAGAGCGCCGCAATCAAGGCGATCAGAATACCAAGCCCGAGCCGCACCTTGCCGGGCACTCCGGCGGTATTCTGTTTCGATACCTTCGCGTAGTCATCGGCAAAACCAATGAGCGCGAAGCAAAGCGTCACGAACAGCACCAGCCAGACAAAGGGATTGTCCCAGCGCGCCCAGAGAAGCGACGAGGTGATCAGCGCCCCGACAATCAGCAAGCCGCCCATGGTGGGGGTGCCCGCCTTGGACAGGTGCGCCTCGGGGCCATCATCCCGGATCGGCTGCCCCTTGCCCTGCCGTTTGCGCAAGACGTTGATCAGAGGCCGTCCGAACAGGAAACCAAAGACAAGCGCCGTCATGAAGGCCCCGCCCGCGCGGAAGGTGATATAGCGGAAAAGGTTGTAGAAATCACCGCCATCCGACAGCGCCGTCAGCCAATAGAGCATTTCAGCCGGTCCTCACTTGGTATTGTTCACATCTTGGTTCGCGCTGCCATGGCCCAAATCGCGGATGCCGTCAACGATGGAAGCCAGCTTCATGCTGAGCGACCCCTTGACCAGCACAACATCGCCAGCCCGGATCTGCTCTGCCAGATCCGCAACGCCATCGGCACTTATGACCTGCCAGCTGCCACGTTTACCTTCGGGCAGCGCGTCAAACAGATGACGCATCAGCGGGCCGATGCAATGGAGTTGATCGATGCGCGCCAGCGCCGGATGCTGCGCCAGGGCGCGGTGCAGATCCACCTCCTGCGGGCCGAGCTCCTTCATATCACCCAGATAGGCGATGCGGCGCCCCCCCGACTTGATCGGCGTTGCCGCCAGCACGTCGAGCGCCGCCTTCACCGAAGTGGGGTTGGCGTTATAGCTGTCATCCAGCAGCAGCACTTGCCCGCCCGCCATCGAGATCTCTTCGCGCGCGCCGCGCCCGGTGACCGGCGACCAGAGCGCGAGGCTGGCAATGGCCCTCTTCAGATCCGCGCCCAACGCCTCGGCGCACAACAGCGCACCAAGTGCGTTCATGGCGAAATGCGCGCCAAGGGACTGGATGTGCAGCTCTGCCTCGGTGCCGAGGAGGTCTGCCGTCGCCACGGTTTCTTCACCGCTCAGGCGTACATCCAGCAGGCGCGCATCTGCGCCTTCACGGCCAAACCAGCGCATTGCAGCGCCTTCGGCCTCGGCGGCCTGCCGCAGGATTGCCGCTTCGGCGATATCCGCGTTGAGCACCGCCACGCCGCCCGGCTCCAGCCCTTCCAGGATCGAAGCTTTTTCCCGCGCGATCCCGGCGACATCCTCAAAGGCCTCCAGATGCACCGCGGCAACGGTGGTCACCATGGCCACATGTGGGCGGGCCTGACGGGCCAGCGGCGCGATTTCTCCGGGGTGGTTCATGCCGATTTCAATGACGGCAAACTCCGTCTCCCGCGGCATCCGCGCAAGGGTCAGCGGCACGCCCCAGTGGTTGTTGTAGCTGGCCACAGCGGCATGGGTCCGGCCCTGATCCGACAGGATCCGTGCCAGCATTTCCTTGGTCGAGGTTTTCCCGACCGAGCCGGTCACGGCCACTACACGCGCATCGGTGCGGGCGCGGGCGGCGCGGCCCAAAGCCTCCAGCCCCGTCTGCACATCCTCCACCAACAAAAGCGGCGCGCCCTCGGGCAGCCCTTCGGGAATGCGCGACACCAGCGCGGCGCCCGCCCCGGCCTCCAGCGCCTGGGCCACAAAATCATGCCCGTCCCGCGCTGCCTTGAGGGCCACGAAAAGATCGCCCTTCTGCAGGGTGCGCGTGTCGATGGAGACGCCGGTGACGCTCCAGTCGCCAAAGACCTTACCGCCAGTTGCAGCGGCGGCCTCGGTGGCGGTCCAAAGAGGTGACGTCATACCGTTTTCCCATCCAGTGCGGCAACGGCCATGCTGGCCTGCTCCACATCGTCAAAGGGCAGAATGTCGCTGCCCACTACCTGGCCGGTTTCGTGTCCCTTGCCACAGACGAGCAGCGCATCACCCGGCTCCAACGCCGCGACGCCGCGCAGGATCGCCTCGGCGCGGTCCCCGACTTCGAGCGCGTCCGGCGCCCCACCTTTGACGGCGGCGCGGATCACGGCAGGGTCCTCGCTGCGCGGGTTGTCATCGGTCACGATCACCATATCCGCATGGTCATGCGCCGCCTTGCCCATCAGAGGGCGCTTGCCCTTGTCCCGGTCGCCCCCGGCGCCGACAATGGCAATCAGGCGCCCCAGCACATGCGGGCGCAGCGCCTTGATCGCGGTCGAGACCGCATCCGGCGTATGGGCATAGTCCACAAAGACCGAAGCGCCGTTGTCGCGCGTTGCGGCCAATTGCATCCGCCCTCGCACAGTTGTCAGCTCATGCAGGGTCTCAAACACCCGCTCTGGCTCTTCACCGCTGGCAATAACCAGACCACAGGCCATCAGGACATTCTCGGCCTGAAATCCGCCAATGAGATTAAGCCGCGCCATAAAGGGCCGGTCATGCCAGGAAAACCGGATATCCTGCCCGGTGCCATCATAACGCTGCCCGACAAGGGAGAGATCGCCAAGGCCGCGCCCCACGGTGATCACCTCCTGCCCGCGGGCCGCCGCGATGGCGCGCATCTCGGCGCCGCGCGGATCGTCCATGTTGATGACGGCGACGCCCTCTTCGGGCAAGACACGGCGAAAGAGACCCGCCTTGGCGGCGAAGTATTCTTCAAAGGTGTGGTGATAATCGAGGTGATCCTGGCTGAGGTTGGTAAAGCCTGCCGCCGCAAGCTCTACGCCATCCAGCCGCCGCTGATCCAGCCCGTGCGACGAGGCCTCCATCGCCGCATGGGTCACCCCGGCAGAGGCGGCCGCCGCCAGCGCGCGGTGCAGGGTGATCGGCTCGGGTGTGGTATGGGCCAGCGGATAGCTCCAGGCGCCTTCAACACCGGTGGTGCCAAGGTTCACCGCCTCATATTCCATCGCCATCCAGATCTGGCGCACGAAGGTCGAGACCGACGTCTTGCCATTGGTGCCGGTGACCGCGACCATGGTCTGCGGCTGCGCGCCGAACCAGAGCGCAGCAGTGAAGGCGAGCACCTGCCGGGGATCTTCGACCACGATCAGCGCCGCATGGCTTTCAGCCAGCGGGCGGGTGGCCAGCTCGGCTCCGGCGGAGTCGGTCAGGATCGCAGAAGCCCCCTGCGCCAATGCTGCGGGAATGAAGTTGGCGCCATGCACAGTGTTGCCCGGCAGGGCCGCAAACAAGGCACCCTCACCGACTTTGCGGCTGTCCACGACGAGGTCCGAGATAACCGGATCCGCGCCGCCACGCGCCGTGAGGCCCAGCTGGCTTAGTGGCCGCGGCGCCGGTTTATCCTGTTCAGACGTGCGACTCATCGGGGCATCCTCACCAATCGTCAGTTTGAGGTGAGGGTTATATCAGTCAGTTGCGGAGGTTCAACTTGCGGTCTGAGCCCCAGAAGCGGCGCGATCCGTTTCACCATCTCGGCGGCGACAGGCGTTGCAGTCCAGCCGGCTGTGCGGCGTTCTTCGCCGTAGGCGATGACCGAGGGCTCATCCAGGGTGACGACCAGAACATACCTTGGGTTGCTCGACGGGAAAATCGAGGCAAAGGTCGCGATCACCTTATCCTCATAGTACCCGCCGCGCGGTTTGGGCTTATCTGCGGTGCCGGTCTTGCCGCCAACCTGATAGCCCGGCACGCGCGCAAAACTTGCCGTGCCTTCGGTGACCACCCGGCGCAGCATCTGGCGCGCTGCATCCGCAGCCTCGGCCGACATCACACGCTCCCCATGCTGAGGGCCGTTCTGTTTCAGAACCGTCGGGTTGATATGATAGCCGCCATTTGCAATGGCCGCATAGCCCGCCGCCAGATGCATGGGCGTGGTAGAGATCCCGTGCCCATAAGAGATGGTCATCGCCGACAGTTCGGACCAGTTCTTTGGCAGCAGAGGCTGACCGCCGCGCGCCTCGACGATCTCGACCGGGGTTGGCTCCAGCATGCCGAGATCTTCCAGAAACGCACGCTGACGGTCCGCGCCAATCTGCTGCGCAAGGCGCGCGGTGCCTATATTGGAGG
This sequence comes from Pseudophaeobacter sp., assembly GCA_027019165.1. Taxonomy (GTDB): domain Bacteria; phylum Pseudomonadota; class Alphaproteobacteria; order Rhodobacterales; family Rhodobacteraceae; genus Phycobacter. The sequence goes on along the minus strand of JALUXC010000017.1, from coordinate 516,068 downwards.
ATTTCTCGATAATCTCGCTGACCGTCAAAGCGTTGCCATAGTTGTGGAAATCCCGGATCGAGAACTTCCCCCAGCGCAATGGCCCGCGAATATCGATCACCGTGTTTGCCGCCACAAGCCCCAGATCAATCGCCTGCGCGGCGGTGAAAATCTTGAAGGTTGAGCCAAGCTCATAGACGCCCTGCACCGCGCGGTTGAACAGCGGGCTGACCGAGGGGTCAAAGCCAGAAGTCGGCGGGCGCGGACGCTCGTTCGGGTCGAAATCGGGCAATGAGACGACAGATATCACCTCGCCGGTGTGCACATCCATCAGGATCGAGGTAGCGCCCTTGGCGTTCATCAGCTTCATGCCGCCGTCCAGCACCCGTTCGGCCGCGGCCTGAACGGTGAGGTCCAGCGACAGCTGAAGTGGCCTGTCGCCATTGGCCGGATCGCGCAGGTAGTCGTCAAACTCTTTCTCGACACCCGCCACGCCGATCACCTCGGCGGCCGAGACGCCCTCTTTGCCAAAGCCAGCGCCGCCCAAGACATGCGCCGCAACGCTGCCGTTGGGATAAAGGCGCATCTCGCGCGGGCCGAACAACAGGCCCGGATCGCCGATATCATGCACCGCCTGCTTTTGCTCGGGGCTGATTTTCTTCTTGATCCAAAGGAACTTGCGCTTTCCGGTGAAATCTTCGAGCAGCTCATCGCGATCCAGATCCGGAAAGATCTCGGCGAGGCGCGTAGCGGCGGCCTCAGGGTCGATCATCTGCCGTGGCTGCGCATAAAGAGAATGCGTTTCAAAATTTGTGGCCAGGATCCGCCCCTGCCGATCCACGATGTCGGCGCGCTGCGCGGCAATGGCGCTGCCGACCGCGCTGGCGATCGGCTCGCTTGGCTCAGAGGTGGCCAGAACCCCCATGCGCCCAACGACGGCCACATAGGCACAGACAAAAAAGATCCCGAGGACCAAAAGCCGCCCTTCGGCGCGCTGGCGGGCCTTGGCCTGCATGTCTTCGTGGCGCAGGCGGATATTTTCCTTTTCGATCACATCCGGATTCTGCCCCTTGGCGCGGGCATTGAGGATACGGGCAAGGGGGCGCAGGGGCGTGCGGGTCATGGCTGCCCCTCCCCGCCTGCAGCGGCGTTCAATCCCGAAACATCGACGCCTTCGGTGATCTCAAGTTCCGGCGGGCGTGGATAGGCGACCTCATCGACGCGGCCAAACTGGTCAGGGCGCAGAGGCAACAGGCCCAAGGTGTCAAAGTTCAGCTCGGCCAGACCAATCAGCCGGTCCGGGCGATTCAGATAGGCCCACTCCGCCTTCAGCACCCCAAGCCGCACCTGCGCCGCGCCGATCTCGCGCTGCAAAGCCCGCGTTTCTTTCAGAACCTGCTGAGTGGCGTAGTTTTCCCGGTAGGCCCAAAAGGCCAGTCCAAAGACCGCCAAAGCGGTGACGGCATACAAAAGCGACTTCATTTGCGCGCCTCCTTCAACTGTGGCATGCCCAGCTCACGGGCCGAGATGGGCAGCGGCGGTGCGTCCGTGCGCCGCCCCACCCGCAAACGGGCCGAGCGGGACCGGGGGTTCTCTGCAAGCTCCTGATCATCGGGACCGATGGCCTTGCGGGTGACGATTTCAAACTGCGCGGGCGTCTCTTCGATCTCGGGCGCATAGCGGTTAGCGCGCCCGGTCTTGCCTGCGCGGTGCTGGAAGAACCGTTTGACCATGCGGTCCTCGACCGAATGAAAGGTCACAACCGCCAAAAGCCCGCCGGGTTTCAGCGCGCGTTCAGCAGCCAGCAAGCCTTCGAACAACTCATCATATTCGGCGTTCACCGCAATGCGCAGCGCCTGAAAGCTGCGGGTCGCGGGATGAGACTGACCGGGTTTGGGACGTGGCAGACAGGATTCGACGATCCCGGCCAGTTGCAGCGTGGTTGTGATCGGCTCCAGCGCGCGGGCCTTGACGATGGCACGGGCAATACGGCGGCTGGCGCGCTCTTCGCCATAGTGGAACAGGATATCGGCCAGCGCCTCCTCGCCAAGCTCCGCCACCAGGTCGGCCGCCGACGGCCCTGATTGCGACATCCGCATATCAAGAGGGCCATCCTTCATAAAGGAAAAGCCCCGTTCAGCCAGATCAAGCTGCATGGAAGAGACACCCAGATCCAGCACCACGCCATCCAGATCCAGCGCGTAATCATCCATGCGCGAGAACACGCCCTGCTGCTGCACCAGCCGGTCGCCATAGTCACCGGCCCAGTCCTGCGCCATCTCAAAAGCCAGCGGATCGCGATCCACGGCGACCACCTGTTCGGCGCCCGCATCCAGCAAGGCACGCGTGTAGCCGCCCGCACCAAAGGTGCCGTCCAGCCAGCGCCCCGACACCGGTGCGACGGCCTTCAAAAGCGGGCGCAGCAAAACGGGAATGTGAGGACCGGAGGAAACTGAGGGGTCCGAAGTCATACCCTAAACCCCTCCGGCGCCATCAAGAAACTGAAGCGGATCAAAGCCTTCGGGCAGCTCCGCCATACGCTTTTCGACCTCGGCCATTTCGACCTCTTCATAGGTCTGCGGCTTCCAGATCTGGAAGGTATCGCCTGATGCGATGAAAAAGGCCTCCCCTTCCAGACCAATCTTGTTCCGCAATTTGGCAGGCAGCACCAGGCGGCCTGTCTCATCCACCGTGGTCGGCAGGGATTGACCATTGAACATGCGCTCCAGCAGTTTGCGCTGAAAGGAGCCACGCGGCAACTGGGCGATCTTGGCATCGACTTCTTCGATCGCCTCCATCGTATAGCACTCAAGGAATTTTCGACTGTCGTCCCCGTAGACGATGACAAGCTCCGGGTTATCGCCGGTCTGCTGCCAGTTGGGATCACAAGCCTCAAGTACGCGGCGAAAGGAGGCCGGGATCGACACCCGCCCCTTGCTGTCCACCTTGTGGTGGCTTTCGCCTCTGAACCTGCGGCCCAAATTACCGTCCCTTTTTCGCGTCCCTCGCGGTGTGTTATGATCCCCGGAAGTGAAAGCGGCGGGTTGATCTGCTGCCACTGATCAACCCGCCGCCTTGTCCCGCCTTGCGGGGGTGTCCGACTGCGCGCGCCACCTGGGGGGGATGTCTGCTCGCCCGCGCGCCGGATCTCTTGGTTCGATGAAAGCGAAGGCCTGTATGAAACCTGCTTTTTGTGTTTTCGCGTGGGGTCGTTTGGTGCCCCGTCCTTGCTCTCTTTCGATGACAAAAGGGATACTATGGGAAATTAGGGTACGGCAACATGTTTCTTCACGAGACCGTGGGCAAAGACGGGTTAAGATGGGCAAATCCTATTAAGACACTTTTAACCTTCTTAAAGAGCACAGCCTAATTTGCGCCAATTTTAACTTTTGTAACTACATGTAGTGGTCACGGAATCCCCTCCAAGCACCCATAGTTTCCCGGAAAAAAAATAAGGCAATTTTGTGGCACGCCAGATGTTCACGTTACATTCTCGATACTGCGTGCCAAAACGGAGCTCAGACCAGCCGCTTCCAGCCAGAATCACTGCAAAACACGCAAATGCGATTCGCCTTTTCCCAGCCTCGACCAACGCTCTCTTACAGGTTCCCAATCGCCGCCCATGATTTCCCATGCCCACAACTGCCCCCTCCAAGCGCGTGGATCTTGAGGTGCACCAGACCAGAACATCGGCACCATTGAGGCGATTGCCTTGCATGTGAGGAACAGTTGCGCAGCCCCAGCGGATAGGAAGCTCCAATCAAACTGGCCAGGCAAAAGGGCCGGCCAGGCGGCGACACCGACAGATTTTTTGCAGAGGTGAGAGACACCCGCCGGAAATCACACAGCCTACACCGTCAGCTGACGCTTCAGGCCGCGTGTTGGGTCGGTCTGATCTTCAAGGCACCCCCTGCCGCTTAGGCGAGCTTCCCACCCTTCCGGCGCCGCATCATGCCCAGGCCCAAAAGCCCGAGCCCCAGCCTACCCGCCGTTGCAGGCAGCGGCACCGGCGCAATGGCCGAAGTAAAGGTGATGAAGCCGGACAGCTTGTATATATAGAATACAGCAAGAGGTTTTTCAAAGCGCAGACTGAGGAAGCCGTCACTGATAAGCCCCCCAAACACCGCACCGGGGATGGTTGCACTTGCGGACACATTAAGATTGGACGATGGGCTGCTATCGCCGAGTACATCAAAGATACCGTTTGATGGATCGTCATCAAAGACACGGCCCAGACTGAACCCATCGATGAACACGTCGAGGTGCTCAGAGGATGAATCAACGTCACCTTCTTCGATAGCAAAAGACAGCACCGCATCGCCAGAGATCGACGTCGGCGTCACCAGGTTGTCAAAATCCAGGTAGGGATAAGAACCGTGCGTATTTGACCCCGGACCAAAGGTTATGGTCGCAGCCTGCGCCGCGCCTGCTCATGCGACAAGGCATGCCGCAATCAAAGTCGTCTTCATGGCAATCCCCCAGATCTACCCAAGGTGGCAAAGCCCCAAAACTCAACAGCCAGTATCATTCCAAGGTTCAAATCACAACTTTTTTGACCCATCCGTCAAAGCCTGCGGCCAAAGCCGCTGACCATCCCGCGCAACAGGGCCGTCGGTTGACATGCAGCCTGCGGACCGCTTTGGGCTTGGGGCGTGCCAATGGCCTCGTCAGGCCATGCCGCCCTGCACCAGGCCAGCCGCAATGCGCCCATAGGCCTCGGCCATGGCGCCCTCCCCTGCAGCAACCGGCGTTCCGCCGTCGGCAGCCAGACGCGTCTCCAGATCGATCGGCAGCATCCCCAGCAAAGGAAGGTCAAGCCGCTTTGCCTCGGCCGCGGCACCACCATGTCCAAAGATATGATGCTCACCGCCGCAGTCCGGGCAGGTAAAGAAAGACATGTTTTCCACCAGCCCCAGAACCGGCACCTTCAACTGGTCGAACATGTTGAGCGCCTTGCGGGCATCAATAAGCGCGACATCCTGCGGCGTACTGACCACGATGGCGCCCGTAAGTTCGGCCTTGGTGCATAAGGTCAACTGCACATCGCCGGTGCCGGGCGGCAGGTCCACGATCAGAACGTCCAGTTCGCCCCACTCCACCTGGCCCAGCATCTGCTGCAAGGCCCCCATCAGCATCGGGCCCCGCCAGATCACCGCCTTGGCGTCATCCACCATCAGCCCGATTGACATAACCGTGACGCCGTGGGCCTGCAGCGGCGTGATCCGCTGCCCATCGGGGCTGGAGGGGCTACCAGTGATCCCCATCATCCGCGGCTGGCTGGGACCATATATATCTGCATCCAAGAGGCCGACCTTGCGCCCCTGCCGCGCCAGAGCAACGGCAAGATTGGCACTGACCGTAGACTTTCCAACGCCGCCCTTGCCAGATCCAACCGCCAGAATACGTGCCACCCCCTGCGGCTTGATTGGCCCCTGCTGTGGTTTTGGATGCCCGCCGATCTTGAGACCACCGCCCGGATTTGCCGTTGTCGCAGCCGCTGGCCCATGCGCCGTGAGAGCAACAGAGACAGCCTCCACCCCATCAAGGGACATCACCACCGCCTCGGCTGCACGACGCAAGGGCTCCATCTGCTGCGCTATGGCAGGGCTGGGCGCCTCGATCACAAAGCTGACCTTTGCGCCCTCGACCTGAAGCGCCCGCACCATGTCCCGCGATACAAGGGTCCCCCCATCCGGCAGTTCCAGACGGTCAAGGGCATCACGAATCTGATCCTGTGTCACGGCCATCAGCGTCTCCATCTGTTTGGGCCCAGGTGCAGGGCGCCCTCCGTGATACAGCTTTGCCTGCCTCAGCCCAAGCGCAATTGCCGTAACGGCACCCACTCCACGCCAGACACAAGGCGCCCAAATTCACAGCAGATACTCCATTCTCGGTTGCTTTTTGGCCAATTGCGCCGAAGGCACCTCAAAGACCCATGCAAATGCCGCATAGCAGAAATGCCAACTCTGGGGATTGTGCACCTGCAGCATAACCTTAAATTGGTGTTCAAGAAACGCCTTAACCGGCACCGCAAGATCGCACAGTTTGAAACCAGATTGAGGAGCTGCCCCATGGCTGCAGTAAATCACATCTCCGCCTCCAAAGGCACCGTGGCTGAGAACGGCCTGGCCTTTGTCGAGGCGCTGAAAGTCAAATTCGCACGTTACCGTGTGTACCGTGAAACCATCAACGAGCTGTCTTCGCTCAGCAACCGCGAACTTGCGGATCTGGGTTTGAACCGCTCGATGATCAAGCGTCTTGCCCTGCAGGCCGCCTACGAAAACGCATAACTGAGATCAGGCCCTTTCTCCTCCTCCCTTTAGGGTCTGTAAATCGCGGTGGCATCTCCCTCCTCCCTGATGTCACCGCACCCCATACCGGGCTCAAACCCGGGATCTGATACATCCGGTCTCCTCCTCCCATTTGGCCGGGTGTTGTTCAGAGCGGCGGCACCTCTCCTCCTCCCTGGTGTCGCCGCACCTCATACCGGGCTCAAACCCGGGATCTGATACATTCGGCCCCTCCTCCCATTTGGCTGAATGTTGCAAAGAACGACGGTGCCTCTCCTCCTCCCTGGCACCGTCGTTTTTCTTTTCCAAACTGCAAAATAGCATCTTCGGCCAATCCGGCGGCTTTCCCGCCCGGAACGAACTGTGACGTCGGCTTCGTCAGGGGAATGGCGCGGGGGGCGCTGGCAGCTTTGCTGCCAGCGCCCCCCGCGCCCGGATCGGATCGCTTTGCGATCCGACCGCCTCCTGTTTCAGTCATTTGCTCTTAGAACGGAACGTCGTCATGGGTGGTTACAAACTTCGCCACCACCTTTTTGAGGCCTGCTTTTTCAAAGTCGACTTCCAGCTTGTCACCTTCGATGTCAGTGATCGCCCCATACCCGAACTTCTGGTGGAACACACGCTCCCCCAGCGTGAAACTTGAGGTGGCCGTCAAATCAATAACCTGGGTTCGGCTTTCGCGCGGCTGCGACAGGCCGCGTTCGCTCGCACGGGCCTGCATACGCTTCCAGCCGGGTGAATTGTACCCATCCGCCTGGGCCACACGTTCGTCGATCCGGGACTTCACCTCGGCGCCCCCCGCCGCAGCACCATAACCGCCACCATAAAGACCCGGAGGTGTCAGAACCTCGACGTGTTCTTCGGGCAGCTCATCAATAAACCGCGAGGGCAGCTGCGATTGCCATTGCCCGAACACCCTCCGGTTGCCCGCAAAGGAGATCGTGCAGACCGCTTCGGCGCGGGTAATCCCCACATAGGCCAGACGGCGTTCCTCTTCGAGCCCCTTGAGGCCGCTTTCATCCATCGACCGCTGCGAGGGGAACAGACCATCCTCCCATCCCGGCAAAAACACGGCGGGAAACTCCAGCCCCTTGGCCGCATGCAGGGTCATGATCGAGACCTTCTGCTCGGCGTCCTGCTTGTCATTGTCCATCACCAGGCTGACATGTTCGAGAAACCCTTGCAGGTTCTCGAAGTTTTCCAGCGCCTTCACCAATTCCTTGAGGTTTTCAAGGCGGCCGGGGCTGTCGGGGTTCTTGTCCATTTGCCACATGGTGGTGTAGCCCGCCTCGTCAAGCACGATCTCGGCCAGTTCCATGTGGGACACATCAGAATCGCCGGTCATCCGGCCCCAGCGGCGCAGATCCTCGACCAGCTGGCGCAGGGCTGCACCGCCCTTGCCCTTGATCTCTCCGCTTTCGACAGCAAGGCGGGCACCCTCCAGCAGGGACACACCGTTCTCGCGGGCGATGACCTGGATCTTCTGCTGCGCCTTGTCGCCCAGACCGCGTTTGGGCGTGTTGACGATGCGTTCAAAGGCCAGATCGTCCTCGGGCGAGACCACCAGCCGGAAATAGGCCATGGCATCGCGGATCTCGAGCCGCTCATAGAATCGCGGCCCGCCAATGACACGGTACGGCAGACCGATGGTCAGGAACCGGTCCTCGAACGCACGCATCTGGTGGCTGGCGCGCACCAGAATCGCCATCTGGTTCAGATCCACCGGCGCCTGCCCACGGGTGCCACGCTGCATGGCTTCGATTTCTTCACCGATCCAGCGCGCCTCTTCCTCGCCGTCCCAATGGCCGATCAGGCGCACCTTTTCGCCGCCCGTCGCATCGGTCCACAGTTCCTTGCCCAGGCGCCCCGCATTGCCCCGGATCACGCCAGAGGCTGCGGCAAGGATATGTTCGGTCGAGCGGTAGTTCTGCTCCAGCCGCACCACCTTGGCGCCGGGAAAATCCTTTTCAAAGCGCAGGATGTTACCCACCTCGGCGCCGCGCCAGCCGTAGATGGACTGATCGTCATCACCAACGCAGCAGATGTTCTTGTGCCCCGCCGCCAGAAGCCGCAGCCACATATACTGCGCCACGTTGGTGTCCTGATATTCATCCACCATAATGTAGCGAAACCAGCGCTGGTATTGCGCCAGCACATCCGGGTGGTTTTGAAAAATCGTCACCATATGCAAAAGGAGATCGCCGAAATCGACGGCGTTCAGCTCTTTCAGTCGGGTCTGATACTGGGCGTAGAACTCCGTACCGCGATGATTATAGGCGCTGGCATCTGCAGCGGGCACCTTTTCCGGCGTAAGGGCGCGGTTCTTCCAATCATCGATGATCCCGGCCAGCATCCGCGCGGGCCAGCGTTTGTCATCAATCCCCGCTGCCTGAATGAGCTGCTTCAAGAGGCGGATCTGATCGTCCGTGTCCAGAATGGTAAAGTTCGATTTCAGCCCCGCCAGCTCCGCATGGCGCCGCAAGAGCTTGACGCAGATCGAGTGAAAGGTGCCAAGCCAGGGCATGCCCTCAGCGGGTTGGCCGAGCATGCGCCCGACCCGCTCTTTCATTTCCCGCGCGGCCTTGTTGGTGAAGGTCACGGCCAAAATCTCGTTCGGGCGCGCCTGGCCAAGGGTCAAAAGGTGCACAATCCGCGTGGTCAGCGCCTTGGTCTTGCCGGTGCCGGCCCCCGCCAGCATCAGAACCGGGCCGTCAAGGCATTCCACCGCCTCCCGCTGGGCCGGGTTCAGCCCGTCCAGATAGGGTTTCGGGCGCGCAGCCATGGCGCGGGCGGAGAGGGAAGCGCCCTCAAAGGCGTCCATTTCATCGAAACTGCTCATGACCGTGATCCTAGCGCGATTCACCAGTCTGGGAAAGAGGACGTTCACACTATGTTCACGCCATGCGTTTCCAAAACCCTCCAATCTTTTCCTACCCACCATGCAGGCTGTTAGATTTCTGTAACATTTCCGCTAGACTCTCGCTGCAAAGCAGCAATTATGCGCCCATGACAGCGGCTCAAGATCTGCACCAGACCTATCCCGGCCTTTCCGACCTGCGCGCGCGGGCCAAGCGTCGCCTTCCCCGTTTCGTCTGGGAATACCTCGACAGCGCCACCGGGCTGGAGACGACAACAGCGCGCAACCGGGCCGCATTGGACCGGGTCGGCTTCCTTCCTTCGATCCTGCACGGCCCGCTTAACATCGACCTGTCCACTCAGCTCTTTGGCCGGTCCCTGCCGCTGCCCTTTGGCATTGCACCGGTTGGCATGTCCGGGCTGATCTGGCCGGATGCCGAAGGCCACCTGGCCCGCTGCGGCGCCCGCAATGGTATTCCCTACAGCCTGTCCACCGTCGCCAGCCAATCCCCGGAGGATCTGGCAGCGCATCTGGGCCAAGAGGCCTGGTATCAGCTCTACCCGCCAAAGGACGAAGGCATCCGCAAGGACATGCTGGCACGCGCGCGCGACGCGGGTTTCAAGGTTCTGGTGCTGACGGCGGATGTACCGGTCGCCTCGCGCCGGGAACGCCAGACCAGATCCGGTCTCACCCAGCCGCCACGCCTGACACCGCGCCTTTTGGCACAGGTCGCCCTGCGCCCCGCATGGGCCATCGGCATGGCACGTCAGCACCGGCACGAAGGCGGCATGCCCCATATGCGCACCCTCGACAAATACACAGCCGAGGCAACAGGGCAGAGCCGCTCCTCCACGGCACATATCGGCTATCTGCTGCGCACCTCGCCCGATATGGACTATGTGCGCTGGCTCAGGGACAACTGGGATGGGCCCTTTGTCATCAAGGGCGTGATGCGACCAGAGGATGCGGGCCCGTTGCAAGAGATCGGGGTTGATGCGCTTTGGGTGTCAAACCATGCCGGCCGGCAGTTCGACGGCGGTCCAGCCGCGATTGATATCCTGCCCGAGATCCGCGCGGAAACCGATCTGCCACTGATCTTTGACAGCGGCATTGAAGGGGGCCTCGACATTCTGCGCGCGCTGGCGCTGGGGGCCGATTTCGTGATGCTGGCGCGCGGCTTTCACTATGCGCTTTCTGCCCTCGGTGCGCACGGCCCCGATCACATGGTCGACATTCTGAGAAAGGATCTGGAGGCAAATATGGGTCAGCTCGGGCTTGCCTCACTGGCGGAGGTGCGCGACCTGCCCCGCCGGGTGCTGTCGTGATCAGATCACGCAGCCATCTCCAGCTCAAAGCCGGAGAACAGCGTGCGCAGAAGTCGCAAGACCTGAGCCTCATCTCCGCGCGGCTGACCGGTGGCCGGGAACAGCTCGAAAAGGGAAAACAGGCAATTGCGTTCAATGGTCGGCATGTGCTGAGGCATCAGCACACCCATGGACCAGCCGTCAAAGATACGGCCACCAACCGTGTCGGATTGGACAATGCGCAGATGCGTATGTCTGGTATCTTCACGGATCTTGTGAAAGCGCCGCATCACAGCCTCTTCCGTGCCTTCAAGCACCTGAAAGATGCATCGCCCCTGAAGCAGCAAAACGCCGGTCACGGCATCCCGCGCATTGTTGCGCCGCGACAGATCGATCATGCTGCGGGCCTCCTGAGCCGACAACCTGCGCGTCAATTGGCTGAGATAGACAAGTCTATGCATTGTGCCTCCTGCGATCAAAACGGCTTGCGCTGTCTCTGCACCCATCGGAGGCGCCCGGCAGCTAATCTAGTCTCAAAGCTATACATCAGATCGACGCGGTTGGGTCTTGTGCATCGGCATAGGCAGATCCACCAATTCCCCATCAAAAGGATAGGCCGCTATCCTGGCGCGTCGGCTGACAATGCCTCGCGCCTCATCGGCCGCCACAGGATATGGCCGCGTCTTTGCAAAATGGGGGCGCTATCATGCAAAATGAGAGCGCAATCAGGCTGCAAAATACCCAGAACTACGAGTATACCGCGCGTCAACTTGCGCCTAACACACCGCCAGACTTCATGACCTCGGGGGAAGCTATGACCGACTTCAAGAAAATCCTGATCGCCAACCGCGGCGAGATCGCCATCCGCGTGATGCGCGCCGCCAATGAAATGGGCAAGAAGACCGTCGCGGTCTACGCCGAGGAGGACAAGCTGGGCCTGCACCGCTTCAAGGCGGATGAGGCCTACCGGATCGGTGAGGGCCTTGGCCCGGTGGCCGCCTATCTTTCGATTGATGAGATCATCCGCGTCGCCAAGGAAAGCGGCGCGGATGCGATCCATCCGGGCTATGGTCTTTTGTCGGAAAACCCCGATTTTGTGGACGCCTGCGCCCGCAACGGGATCACCTTTATTGGCCCCAAGGCCGACACCATGCGCGCCCTCGGCGACAAGGCCTCCGCGCGGCGCGTGGCGATCGAGGCGGGCGTTCCGGTCATTCCGGCGACCGAGGTTCTGGGCGATGACATGACTGCCATCAAGAAAGAAGCGGCCGAGGTGGGCTATCCGCTGATGCTCAAGGCAAGCTGGGGCGGCGGTGGGCGCGGCATGCGCCCGATCCTGAGCGAGGATGAGCTGGAAGAAAAGGTGCTTGAGGGGCGCCGCGAGGCCGAAGCGGCCTTTGGCAACGGTGAAGGCTATCTGGAAAAGATGATCACCCGCGCCCGTCACGTCGAGGTGCAGATCCTTGGCGACAAGCATGGGCAGATCTACCACCTGTGGGAGCGGGACTGCTCGGTCCAGCGCCGCAACCAGAAAGTCGTGGAACGCGCCCCTGCCCCCTATCTGAGCGAGGCCCAGCGCGAAGAACTGTGCGACCTTGGCCGCAAGATCTGCCAGCATGTGAACTATGAATGCGCGGGCACCGTCGAATTCCTGATGGATATGGAGTCGGGCAATTTCTACTTCATCGAAGTGAACCCCCGCGTGCAGGTGGAACACACCGTCACCGAAGAAGTCACCGGCATCGACATCGTTCAGGCGCAGATTCTGATCGCCGAAGGCAAGACCCTGGCCGAAGCCACCGGCAAAGCAGGCCAGTCCGAAATCCGCCTCAACGGTCATGCGCTGCAGACCCGTGTCACCACCGAGGATCCGCTCAACAACTTCATCCCCGACTATGGCCGCATCACCGCCTATCGTTCGGCCACCGGCATGGGCATTCGCCTGGATGGCGGCACCGCCTATGCGGGCGGGGTGATCACGCGCTACTATGACAGTCTTTTGACCAAAGTGACCGCCTGGGCGCCAACCCCGGAAAAGGCGATTGCCCGCATGGACCGCGCCTTGCGCGAATTCCGGGTGCGCGGCGTCTCCACCAATATCGCCTTTGTGGAAAACCTGCTGAAGCATCCCACCTTCCTCAGCAATGAATACACCACCAAGTTCATCGACGAGACGCCCGAGCTGTTCCAGTTCGCCAAGCGGCAGGACCGCGGCACCAAGGTTCTGACCTATATCGCCGACATCTCGGTCAACGGGCACCCGGAAACCGACGGTCGCCCGGAACCCAAAGCCGGCCTGAAGGATCCGCGCCCGCCAAAGGTCGAGACCGGCAATCTGCCCTATGGCACCCGCAACCTGTTGGAGCAGAAAGGCCCGCAGGCCGTCGCCGACTGGATGAAGGCCCAGCGCCAACTGCTGATCACAGACACCACCATGCGCGACGGGCATCAGTCGCTGCTGGCGACCCGCATGCGCTCGATCGATATGATCAAGGTGGCGCCTGCCTATGCGCAGAACCTCTCGCAGCTGTTCTCGGTCGAATGCTGGGGCGGTGCGACCTTTGATGTGGCTTACCGGTTCCTGCAGGAATGCCCCTGGCAGCGCCTGCGCGATCTGCGCGAGGCCATGCCGAACCTGATGACCCAGATGCTGCTGCGCGGCTCAAACGGGGTGGGCTACACCAACTATCCCGACAACGTGGTGCAGTTCTTTGTCAAGGAAGCCGCCAAGGGCATCGATGTCTTCCGCGTCTTTGACAGTCTCAACTGGGTTGAGAACATGCGCGTCGCCATGGACGCCGTGAACGAAAGCGGCAAGATCTGCGAAGGCACCATCTGCTATACCGGCGACATCAACGATCCGGCCCGCGCCAAGTACGACGTAAAATACTACGTCGGCATGGCCAAGGAGCTGGAAGCGGCGGGTGCTCATGTGCTGGGCCTCAAGGATATGGCAGGTCTGTTGAAACCCGTGGCCGCGCGCCAGTTGATCAAGGCCCTGAAAGAAGAGGTCGGCCTGCCGATCCACTTCCACACCCATGACACCGCAGGGGTGGCCGTGGCCACAATCCTTGCCGCGGCCGAGGCGGGCGTTGATGCGGTCGATTGCGCCATGGATGCGTTTTCCGGCAACACCTCGCAGGCCACCCTTGGCACCGTGGTCGAGGCGCTGCGCCACACTGACCGCGACACCGGGCTGGATATTGGCGCCGTGCGTGAGATCTCGGACTATTGGGATGATGTGCGCGCCCATTATGCGGCCTTTGAATCCGGCATGCAGGCCCCCTCCTCTGAGGTCTACCTGCACGAAATGCCCGGCGGTCAGTTCACAAACCTCAAGGCGCAAGCGCGCTCGCTGGGGCTCGAGGATCGCTGGCACGAGGTCGCGCAGACCTATGCGGATGTGAACCAGATGTTCGGCGATATCGTAAAGGTGACCCCCTCTTCAAAGGTGGTGGGCGACATGGCACTGATGATGGTCAGCCAGGGCCTCAGCCGCGCCGAGGTCGAGGACCCCACGACAGAGGTCTCCTTCCCCGATTCCGTTGTGGACATGATGCGCGGCAACCTGGGCCAGCCTCCGGGCGGCTTCCCGGACGGGATCGTCGCAAAGGTGCTGAAAGGCGAGGCGCCCAACGTGGAGCGCCCAGGCAAACATCTTGAGCCGGTCGATCTGGAGGCCACCCGCGCCGAGCTGTCGCAAACGCTCGACGGCAAAAAGGTCGATGACGAGGATCTGAACGGCTACCTGATGTATCCCAAGGTCTTCCTTGATTATATGGGCCGCCATCGCGACTACGGCCCGGTGCGCACCCTGCCGACACATACCTTCTTTTACGGCATGGAGCCGGGTGACGAGATTTCGGCCGAGATCGATCCGGGCAAGACGCTGGAAATCCGCCTGCAGGCCCTTGGCGAAACCGATGAAAACGGCGAAGTGAAGGCCTTTTTCGAGCTGAACGGCCAGCCGCGCGTGATCCGGGTGCCAAACCGCCTGGTGAAATCCACCACTGCGGCGCGGCCCAAGGCCGAAGCGGGCAACGCAAACCACATCGGCGCGCCAATGCCAGGCGTTGTAGCCTCGGTTGCGGTGCAAGCGGGCCAGCAGGTGCATGAGGGCGACCTTTTGCTGACGATTGAGGCGATGAAGATGGAAACGGGTCTGCACGCCGAACGCGACGCTGTGGTCAAGGCTGCGCATGTTCAACCGGGTGGGCAGATCGACGCCAAAGACCTGTTGATCGAGCTGGAATAGGCCCATCGATTTGTGACAGTAAAGGGTGCCTTCACACGGAAGCGGCACCCTTTTTTCTATGTTGTGCCTTACCCTTGCATTTTGATGATATCCGCCAGCGCGGCGCCAATCAGCCGTGAGCCAAGGGGCGAAGGGTGGGTGCGATCTCTGTCAAAATGCCCGCGCAGGGGCGGGTTCAGAAGATCCTCCGCATCCAGAAAAAAGACCCCTGCCCGCGCGGAGGCGAGCCGCGCGACGCGGCGCTCGATCTCGACAAGGCCCGGTCTGCAGCCCTGAAACGAGCGTGTTTCCGGCGCGCGATAATAGCCAAGCCACAACACCCTTGCCCCTTGGGCTTGTGCCCGCGCCACCAGATCCGGGATCGCGCCCCTCTGCCCATCATCTGAAATCAAGGCCTCGATCTCTGCTGCGCAGCGCGTACAACCGCAGGAGAACCCAAGGTCATTTGCCCCGCCATTCATCACCACCCAGTTCCACCGGCCCTCCGGCAACTGATCGGGGATGCTGAGGCGCAAAACGGATGCTCCGCCGCCCGCGCGGATCTGCGCGCCGAAATTGGCCCGATTGACAACCGGGCGGTCAAGTTCATTGGCGATGATGCTTCCAATGTCGTCCCCCGCAGACCGGTTCCACGCCATCACCGAATCTCCGATGACTGCGATGTCGCCGCCCTGCTTTGGCGCGGGCGCGCAGGCTGCTAGGATCGCCACAAAAAGAAGGCTCACCAAATAACGCAAACGGTCCTCCCTCAATGGTCTCATTCTGGATGATGGCCCGGTCGTGGGCCTTTTCAATGGCCCGGGAAAGATCCTTGCGCTCAACCGAAGAGCCACTTTGCAGTACATGACCTTGCGTGAGCGTCGACAGATTGCAGGTTTCCCGCCTCAAAAAGCCTGCTATCAAGTGGGTTCCAAAAACGAACCCATTAGATCCAACGGTGAAATCTGGAGTCATGCAGATGTTTGCAATCACGTCCTTATATGCTGGCGCTGCGGCGCTGATGTTTGTCTATCTGACGCTGGGTGTCAGCCGACAGCGAATCCGGCACCAAGTCTCGATCGGTGATGGCGAAAACCGCGCCGTTCTGGTGGCGATCCGCGCGCAGGGAAACTTTGTTGAATTCGTGCCAATAAGCCTGATTCTGATGGCAGCCGTGGAAACCCAAGGCGCGCCGGCACTGGCCGTGCATGCCCTTGGTGTCATGCTCATCGGCGGGCGGATCTGTCATGCGGTGGGCTTTACCCGGCGCCCGCAGATTCTGATCCTGCGCCAGATCGGCACCGTCCTGAACCTGTTGATGGTGCTGGCTGCGGGGCTTGGGATATTGGCTCACGCCGTCCTGTAAGGCCCGTCAGACATCGAAGTCCTCCACACGCAGAGGCCACCACGCCGCAGGCACATCCTCTCGCAGGCTCTTGACGTAGATTGGCGCAGCCTGCGGGACCAGCGGGCTGGCATGCTGCGCCTCTTCGCCAGTCAGCGCGACCGGCATCAGCACCTTGGCCGCAGCAATTGCCGCAATCAATGCAGCCATTCGGGCAAAATCGGATGGTTTCTTATACATCGACATAGGTCAGCCTCCCTCGGGCTTTTCTCTTGAGGGTTTCACGGCACATCAACCGTAGTCCGTCGCAGAAAAACGAAGAATTTTTGGCCTCGGATGCATTTTTTCGCTTGCAGCCCAACGGCGGAATGAATATCCCACCGCTCACCGAATGGCAGCGCGGGCGTAGCTCAGGGGTAGAGCATAACCTTGCCAAGGTTAGGGTCGGGCGTTCGAATCGCCTCGCCCGCTCCATTTGGATCACTGAACAGGCCGCCAATTGGCGGCCTTTCGTGTTTTTGGCGCATCGCGTGCCCGAAGGCGGCCTCGCGGACTTGCACGGAATCGCCCCAGCGACTAGGACTGTCTCTCAAGGAACAGAGCAAGAACGCCCCAGAGGGCAACAAACAGGGCAGGCAGAACAGAATGCTGACATCAGTTGAACTCTGTGCGGGTGCGGGCGGGCAGGCCCTAGGGCTGGAGCGCGCCGGGTTTGATCACACCGCATTGGTCGAGATCGACAAGCACTGCTGCGCCACCCTGCGCCACAACCGCCCCGCCTGGAATGTGCTCCAAGAGGACGTGCGCGCCTTCAAGGAAGACGCCCATGCCTATCGCGGAATCGACCTTCTGGCCGGCGGCCTGCCCTGCCCGCCCTTTTCGGTCGCCGGAAAACAGCTTGGCGAAAAGGATGAGCGAAACCTCTTTGACGATGCCATTGATATTGTCGATGCCACCCGCCCCCGCGCCGTGATGATCGAGAACGTGCGCGGCTTTCTGGATGCGGTGTTTCACGACTATCGCGAGAAACTGAAAGGCCAGCTTGCGAAACTCGGATACGAGACCGACTGGCGGCTGCTCAATGCTTCGGACTATGGCGTGCCGCAATTGCGCCCGCGCGTCGCCATTGTTGCCTTGCGGAAGGAATATGCAGGTCAGTTCAACTGGCCCGATCCCCTGCCGCACAATCCGCCCACCGTGGGCGCGACCCTGCTGGACCTGATGAAAGAGCGCGGCTGGCGCGGCGCCGAAGACTGGGCGGCAAAGGCCGATGAAATCGCCCCGACCATCGTTGGCGGCTCCAAGAAACACGGCGGGCCGGATCTGGGCCCCACCCGCGCGCGCCGCGCCTGGGCCGCGCTTGGGGTGGAGGGACGCACCATCGCCTATGAGGCCCCCGATCCCTTTCACAACGACATGCCGCGCCTCACCGTGCGCATGGTGGCTCGCATCCAGGGCTTTCCCGACGCCTGGCACTTCACCGGCGCCAAGACCAACGCCTACCGTCAGGTGGGCAATGCCTTCCCGCCCCCCGTGGCCGAGGCTGTCGCGCGCCAACTGAAGGCAGCGATTTCAAAACCCAACCTGCGCAGCGTTCGGGCCTGAGATAGAGCGCCATCTTTGCCGCGGCAGGCCTTTGCAATAGGCTCATCGAGATGAAGAAGAAGATACCGGAGAGCCTTGTCGAACCCGGACACCCCGATTTCGGGATCCTGTTCCCCCTGGCCGATGAGATCACCACCCGCGCGGGCGGCAGCCTGGCGCTGGAATACGATGTGCCGCAAATGCTGCGCCAGTGCATCGATGATGTGATCATGACGCTCAAGACCGGGCGGCGTGCCTATGAGGAACTGGAAAAGACCGAAAAAACCTATATCGGCACCCGCGTCGAGATCGAGCTACGAGCGCTTCTAGGCCTGCAAAAGGGGCGGCTCGACACCCGCATCCTGGGCTATGATGTGGACATCAAACACACCATGGGCAGCAACTGGATGATCCCGACCGAGGCGCTGGGAGAGGTCTGCCTCTTGGTCGCCGCCGACGAGATACGCGCGCGCTGCTATCTGGGTCTGATCGTAGCCCGCCCCGAATATCTGACCACGGGGCAGAACAAGGACGCCAAACGCTCGGTCTCGGCCGAAGGGTTCCGGCAGATATACTGGCTGTTTCGCGATCATCCCTACCCGGCCAATTTCTGGCGCCCGCTGCCCGAAAATGTCGTCCTGCAGATTTTTGCCGCAGAAACCGGCAATGCCCGCATGGCCGAACTGTTCCGACTGGTGCAGCGCACCCCGATCCCGCGAGATGTGCTGGAGGCGGTGGCCCAGCAAAAAGACTTCATGCGCCGGATCCGCTCGGACAAGGGGCGCGGAGCCCGCGATATTCTGGCGCGTGACGGCATCCTGCTGCTCTCGGGGCAATATGATTCCCAACTGATCCGCGCGCTTGATCTGCCGCCCTGCCCGGCCAGCGCCTTTATATCCTGCGAGCCGCAAACCGCGCAGCAGCGCAGCCTCGCGCGTCAGGCCGGATTCGATCTGCCCGAGGCCTAGCGCCGCGCGAAAGCTCCCCGAAAAAGCCCTCGTTTTTCCCCTTGCGCCTGTCGTGCGAACTTCCTAAATACTCGCCTACCGAATGGCAGCGCGGGCGTAGCTCAGGGGTAGAGCATAACCTTGCCAAGGTTAGGGTCGGGCGTTCGAATCGCCTCGCCCGCTCCATTCGAATAAGAGCGATGGTTTTGGAGCGATTCTTTCCAAATCAGCTTTCGGTAACGGCCTCTCCTGATCCACGATCGTAGCTCGGAAACCTCTGCTTTGAGGCCATAATTGCGTGGTCAGAAATTGCTGAATATTCTCTCGACATGGACAAAGCACACCGAACAGAGGCGCAGTTTATCCGCTCACTGTCTTCTGAGGAGGCGGCGACATTTCTTATTGAGAAATATGTCGATGCGTGGCCAGTCACGATTTCGCACCGCAGTTGGAAAAAGCCCGATCAATATCGACTGGCCCGAAATTTCTTACAAGGGCGGGTTTTTGCAAGTGAACGAGGCTACAAGGATTTCTTGTCGTTCATGTCCGTTGACGCATTCCTGAGAATTGTCGAGGACGGACTAGCGGATATTGAGCCCGACAGACTGAGCCTGTTGGCGTATTATTTACTGCCTTGTTTGCGCAAAATTGCGAAGACGGAAAAGCAGGTGGCACGCGTTGACGAGTTCGCTCACCTTCTTTCCGCGCTAAGGTCCTGACAAAGAGACCTGCGGTCACGCCGCATGTCAGCTTCGTCCGCTTTTCGGCCATTCGCAAACACGCTCTCGGGGAACAGCCGAAGCGGGTTTGCTGGGCTAGAACCGGATGCGCTGTTCGGGCCATGCCCCCGTGCATCAGATCAGTTAGGCCGGTTGCCATCGGGGCGGCTCTCGTATCTGAGGGGCTTGCTCCCCTCCGGCGCCTGTCACAATTTCCGAGCAAGGATCACATTTTCCGCTTGCAGCCTGTCACCCGATTTTCTAAACACCGCTCACCGAATGGCAGCGCGGGCGTAGCTCAGGGGTAGAGCATAACCTTGCCAAGGTTAGGGTCGGGCGTTCGAATCGCCTCGCCCGCTCCATTCGAAACAAAAGGCCGTCCCTTGGGCGGCTTTTGTGTTTTCTGGGCATCCCGCCCACCACACCGCGCTTTTGATCAAATTCCTTTTGACGCTGGGGAAAAAACGCGCCAATGCTTGCGCCAGCGGTGCTGCGCCGCGCCCCATATCCCGCCCCGCGCGTTTCTTTCTCAAAAGGAGTTCAGCCATGGCCCCTGTCATCTACCCCACCACCAACCTCACCGCGACAGAGCAGCTGTGCCTGGATCATGCCAAGGGCATCTACGTCTACGACAAGGACGGCAAGGAATATATCGAAGGGCTTGCGGGCCTGTGGTGCACCTCGCTGGGCTATGGCAACACCGAGGTGATCGAGGCTATCACGGACCAGCTGACCAAGCTCAGCTTCTCGCACACCTTTGGCGGCAAGACGCATGAACCGATCCAGGCGCTGGCCGACAAGCTGAAAGCGATGGTGCCTGTGGAGGATGCCTATTTCTTCTTTGGCAACTCCGGCTCGGACGCTAACGACACCCATTACAAGATGCTGCGTTATTACTTCAACGCCATCGGCAAGCCGGAAAAGCGCAAGATCATCACCCGCGAGCGCGGCTATCACGGGGTCACCGTGGCGGCAGGCTCTTTGACCTCCCTGCCCGCGAACCTGGCGCATTTCGACGCGCCGGTGGAGGCGCTGCACATCCTGCGCTCGGACGCGCCGCAT
Organism: Pseudophaeobacter sp.; assembly: GCA_027019165.1. Lineage (GTDB taxonomy): Bacteria > Pseudomonadota > Alphaproteobacteria > Rhodobacterales > Rhodobacteraceae > Phycobacter. Next base: position 495,747 of record JALUXC010000017.1, on the reverse strand, counting down.
TACTACACGGGCCGCAAGGGCAACGAGACCGAAGCGCAATTCGTGGACCGGATCATCGACAATCTGGAACAGCAGATCATCGCCGAGGACCCCGACACCATCGCCGCGATGATCGTGGAGCCGATCACCGGCGCCTCTGGCGTGATCGTGCCGCCCGAGGGCTATTACGAGAAACTGCAGGCGGTGCTGCGCAAATACGGCATCCTGGTCTGGGCCGATGAGGTGATCTGTGGCTTTGGCCGCACCGGCGCCGATTTCGGCTGCACCTCCATGGGCATCAAGCCGGACCTGATGACCTTTGCCAAACAGCTGAGCTCCGCCTATTTCCCGATCTCCGCCTCGGTCATTCCCGGCTGGATGTACAAGGAAATGGTCGCCCCTTCGAATGAGGTCGGCGTATTTGGCCACGGCTATACCTATTCCGGCCATCCCGCCGCCTGCGCCGCCGCATTGAAGACCCTGGAAATCTACGAGCGCGACAACCTGTTTGGCCATGCCGCCGAGGTGGGCGCGCATATGCAGGCGCAGCTACGCGAGATCTTTGAGGGTCACCCGCTGGTGGGTGAGGTGCGCGGCAAGGGTCTGATCGCGGCGCTTGAGCTGGTGTCGAACAAGACCACCGGCGCCAGCTTTGACAAAGGCGCCGCCGGGGTCATGGCGCAAAAGCTCTGCGAGGAAAACGGCCTGATCCTGCGCGCGGTGGCAGGCAATGCGGTGGCGCTTTGTCCGCCGCTGATCATTACCAAGGCAGAGGTGGACGAGATGCTGAAGCGCCTCAAGACCTCAATCGATACGGCCTATGAGCGGCTAAAAGAGCAAGGCCTGATCGCCGCCTGATCGACCATTGAACACCGAAAACCAAAACACCCCGGCACAAGGACCGGGGTGTTTTGCGTTTCAAAGACCGACAGCTCAGAAGACCTTGTAGGTCATCGTCGTCAGCGAGCGTTCGATATTGGGGATCACCAAGAGGTGGTCGTTGATGTATTTGCCCACATCCTCATCCTTGGGGATGTAGAGCTTCATCAACAGGTCATATTCACCGCTGGTGGAGTAAAGCTCGGAATGGATCTCCCGCAGCGCAATATCCTCGGCCACCTTGTAGGTGGTGCCGGGTTTGCAGCGGATCTGGATGAAAACGCAGGTCGACATGGACGCCCTTTCATTGGGTTTCTTGGCTATGTGATTTGCGCGCCAAGCTCGCACGGCGCGCAGGCAGGCGCAATCCCACAGATGCGGTGCAACAGGTTCCGGATTTCGCCTAGAGCGCTCTTGAGCGGGAAGACCTGACCGCCCTATAAGCGCAGCACCAGCCCTTTGGTGCCGCATGGCTTCCGGGGCAGCATGACGAAGGATGGCCCGCAGATGCGCAGCGCAAAGATCACCCGCTCCACCGCCGAGACCGAGATTTCGGTGGAGATCAACCTCGATGGCACCGGGGCCTATGACAATCAGACCGGTGTCGGCTTTTTCGATCACATGCTGGACCAGCTGGCGCGGCATTCGCTCATCGACATGACCATCCGCGCCAAGGGCGATTATCACATCGACGATCACCACACGGTCGAGGACACCGGCATTGCGCTGGGTCAGGCGCTGGTCAAAGCGCTCGGAGACAAGAAGGGCATCCGCCGCTATGGCGAATGCCACCTGCCGATGGATGATGCCCAGGTGCGCTGCGCGCTGGACCTGTCGGCGCGCCCTTTCCTGATCTGGAACGTGACCCTAGAGGCGCCCAAGATCGGCACCTTTGATACCGAGCTGGTGCGCGAGTTCTTTCAGGCGCTCAGCACCCATGGCGGCATCACGCTCCACATCGACCAGATCCACGGGTTCAACAGCCACCACGTCGCTGAAGCCGCCTTCAAGGCCGTGGCCCGCGCCTTGCGCGATGCGGTCGAGACCGATCCGCGCAAAGGCGATGCGATCCCCTCCACCAAGGGCGCGCTCTGACGCGGTCTTATGCCGTGGCGCCCACCGGCGCGCCACGGCCCCGGCGCAGGATCCATTCGGCCAGCATCAGGTTGGGCACCCAGGCGATCCAGCAGATGACCGGATAGCTGGCCTCAAACCCAACCGTGGCTGATCCAATCGGCAAATAGATCCGCAAGGTCACGGCGGCCAGCGTCAGCGCGGCAGAGCGGATCATCCACGCGCGATGCTGCGCAAAGCGGCGGCGCATCGCATGCCAGACCGCAAGGCCCGTCGTCCAGAGCCAGGCCAGCGCCAGCAGCGCCAATCCCAGCGCCGCCACCGGCCCCTCTTCGGTGGTGTAGGCGAGCCAGATGCCGCTGATCCCCGCCAAAAGAATCGAAACGCCATAAAGCCGCCCCAACCAGCGATGCACCGCCGGGCGCGCCTTTCGCAGGCCTTTTGAGAATTGCAGCGGCAGCAAGGCCAGCGCAATCGGCGCAAGACCAATGTGCAAATAGAACATCAAGGGCCGCTCCAGCGCGTGATGCAGCATCGCCGGCATCACCAGGGCCACATCGGCAATCAGAAAACGATACGAGCCGACCGCGATCAGCACCGCAGACACCCACATCGCTGTGACAACCCATTTCGGATAGCCCTGAGGCCGCGCATCAACTGACATCTCATCACTCCTTGCAACTATTTCCGGATCAAACTTTACACTGTCAAGCAACGCACAAGATACATCAAAACTTGACGCCGTCAAGTTTCATGCTGATAAAGCTCGCATGACACAAGAAAACGTGAAGAGCCGCCATCACCACGGCGATCTGAAACCCGCTCTGATCAAGGCGGGTATCGACCTGCTTGAGGAAGGCGGGATCAAGGCGCTGAGCTTGCGCAAATGCGCTGCCCGCGCCGGGGTCTCCCACGCGGCGCCAGCGCATCATTTTGATGGGCTTGCCGGGCTGAAACAAGCGATTGCCGAGGAAGGCTTTCGCCTGTTTTCCCAGTACCTGAAAGACGCATGCGACAGCGGCCACCAAGACCCGAGAGAGCGACTCAGATCCTTGTGCCGGGGCTATCTGCAGTTTGGCCTCGACCATCCCGGCATTCTGGCCGTGATCTTTGGCGATCAGGGGCTGGCAAGTCTGGTCCAATTCGGAGGCAAGGAAAAGGCCGACGCCTATCTGACCTTACGCGATGTAGCTGCGCCCTTTGTTGCCCCCGGGCAGGATCGTCTGGTGGTGGAAACCCAGATCTGGTCGCTGATCCACGGTTTCACCCTGCTTTACCTTGCAGGGGAATTCGGCAGCCCGCCCCCGCCCATCGACGAGGGCCCCCTGATGCAGGTGATTGCCCTTCTGGAGCGTCTCGATCCCCCATCCTGCTCTTGACCCCGCAGGCATTTCCGGCCACTTCAAACGGGCAAGACAGGAAGGACCCCAGCCATGCTGACGGCGATCATCGATTACGAAAGCGGCAATCTCCACTCTGCCGAAAAAGCCTTTCAGCGCATGGCGCAAGAGGTGGATGCCGGCGAGGTGGTGGTGACATCTGACGCCGACGTGGTGGCCCGCGCCGACCGGCTGGTGCTGCCGGGCGATGGCGCCTTTCCCGCCTGCGCGGAAGAGCTGCGCGGTCACAAGGGCATCTATGACGCCATGGTCCATGCGGTCGAGGACAAGGGTCGCCCCTTCCTTGGCATTTGCGTGGGCATGCAGCTGATGGCCACCACAGGCCATGAATATGAGGACACGCCGGGCCTCGATTGGGTCGGCGGCGATGTGGTGAAGATCACGCCCGAAAACCCGGCCCTCAAGGTGCCGCATATGGGATGGAACGATCTGGTGATCGACCATGATCACCCAGTGTTTGCAGGCATTTCTTCCGGCGATCACTGCTATTTCGTGCACTCCTACCATTTCCGCGTCACCGACCCGGCGGAACGGCTGGCCCATGTGGATTATGGCGGCGATGTCACGGCGGTGATCGGCAAGGGCACCATGCTGGGAATGCAGTTCCACCCGGAGAAGAGCCAGCACGTCGGCCTGCGCATGATTGCCAACTTCCTGACCTGGAAACCCTGAGCCGCTGCCGGATCAGGCCGCCCCTTTGCGCAAGGAAACCGGCGCGCAGCCATAGGCGCGGCGAAAGGCGCGGGTGAAGCCTTCGGGTGAATCGTAGGCATAGCGCCGCGCCACCGCATCCACCCGGTCCCCGCGCAGCAGGTCCTGTCGCGCGAGCGTCAGCCGCCAGCGGCGCAGATAGTGCATCGGGGTTTCCCCCAACTGCTGCGAAAACAGTTCCGAGAACCGCGACAGGGAGAGCCCGGCCGCTGCCGCCAGATCCTGCGTGCTCCAAACCCGCCCCGGATGATCGTGCATCGCCACGATTGCGCGGGCCAGACGTTGATCCGACAGACCGGCCAATAGCCCCGGCTGCGTTGTGCCCGTCTCAATCAAATGCCGCAGCAGCCGCACCATGGCCGCCTGTCCTAGGCTGGCGAGGATGCTTTGCGCTCCGCAGCGACGGTGCGTGATCTCTTGCCGGATCAGATCGAGAATTGCCTTCAGCTCGGGCGCCTGGTCAAGCGACAGGTCAATCCGTTTCGGAAGGGCGGCAATCAATGGATTATGTGCCCCGGCCCACTCCACCCGCAAGGCAAGGAAGACTTCCGGCTCAGCCGCGTCACCCAAGGTATCGGGCAAAAAGACCAAGCGCGACAGAGCCGCCTCCTCATCCCCATAGACGACAAGGTTGGCATGCCTGGGCTCCGCCAGATCCACCACCATGCGAAACCGCGCCATCAAGCTCGACAACCTGTCCATTTTCCGTCTCCCACACCCAGCATCGGAAAAAATGTCAAGTTATTCGGATTTTTCAAGCGCTGAGTTAGTTCATACAGGGCACACCACCACTCACGGGCGCCCTGCCCTGTATTCAATTGATGGAGACTTTTCATGCTGACGCCCCGACAGAAAACCCCGGACCTATCCCTGCCGCTCTTGGGCGGTGGCACCTTCAATCTGTCCAGTGAGGACAACAGCCGTGGCACAGTCATCTGCTTTTACCGGGGCCTGCATTGCCCGATCTGCGCCAACTACCTGAAGGAACTGGAAAAGAAGACCGCCGATTTTGCAGAGCGCGGTGTCGGCACCATCGCCATCAGCTCGGACTGCGAAGAGCGCACCCGCGAGATGGCCGAAAAGGTCGAAGCCAAGGGCCTGCGCTTTGCCTATGACCTGCCGCTGCAAGTGGCCAAGGATTGGGGGCTCTATATCTCAACCTCGCGCGGGAAGACCTCCATCGGGATCGAGGAACCGGCGCTGTTTTCCGAACCGGGCCTGTTCATGGTGACGCCCGAACAGACACTATATTACGGATCGGTCCAGACCATGCCCTTTGTGCGGCCGCATTTTTCTGAACTGGTCTCCGCCCTCGATTTCGCCATCGCCAACGACTATCCGGCGCGCGGCGAATACACCGGCGCCGTTTGACGCCCACCCGCTGCACAAAGCCTGACACCGCAGCCCCCTTCCGGGCCGCCCCGTGGCGGCCCGGAGGACAGGAATGGACAGGCCCGGCGCTTCACGGCATATGGGGTAGACTTGAAACCCGTTCAGGCCACGCCCCGTGCAAATCAGACTGGAAAAATTTGACCACCACGGCGGACGCCACCGCTATTGCGTGTTGCGGCTCAGCCAGACCCTGTTTGGCGATTGGTGTGTCGAACAGGCCAAAGGGCCGATTTCCGCCCCCGGCGGACATGAACGGCGCGCCTATTTCAGCCAGCACAGTGAAGCGCTGCAACTGTTTGAGGCAGTCCGGGACAAACACGTAGGCCGCGGCTATGTGCCAATCCCGGTGCAACTGGGCCTCCTATAGGCCCAGATCAGTGGCCGAGGGTCAGTTGACGCGGGTCCAGGTCTGGCCCCGGCAGATGAGACCACCTGCGACGCAGCCTTTGACCTCAAGCCGGTTGCCACTCAGCGACATCTTGGACTTGTAGGTCTTGTCCGCGTCGGGTGCCCAGATCTTGCCGCCCGAATAGCTTCCGCCGCCATCGGCTTTCATGTCCCAGATCAACCGCTTGCCCAGATGCTCGTAGTCGGTTGAGACGCTCCCATTTGCATCATATGCTGTGGCGATAGTACCGCAGATGCTAGCGCCACAGGGTGCGATTTCGACATGCAGATAGCCGCCTTCCTCGCCTTCCTGGGTCTTCCATTTACCGGCAACCTGATCTGCGAAAGCGCCTGTCGCCAGTGTCAGGGCCGCAGTCAGGCCAAGTGTCAGGCCCCGTGCAAGGCCCAGTGTCAGTGTCTTCATGGTCTATCCTCCCTCTTTTATGGCAGTTTGGCGCGACCGGGCCTTTTCAGGCAAGGTTGACTTTGGGTCGCGTTGCAATCCCGGCGGCTCCCTGCCATAGAACCGGCAAAACCCTGCCAGAGCGCAGGCTCTGCACCCACGAGACGACAAGGACGGCTGACCATGATCCTCTACCCCGCAATCGACCTCAAGGATGGCCAGGCCGTGCGCCTGTTGCATGGGGACATGGACAAGACCACCGTATTCAACGACAACCCCGCCGCCCAGGCGCTGGAGTTCGTCGCAGCGGGTTGTGAATGGCTGCATCTGGTCGATCTCAATGGCGCTTTTGCGGGCGAACCGGTCAATGCCGCCCCGGTCGAAGAGATCCTGAAACAGTGCAAGGTGCCCGCACAGCTGGGTGGCGGCATCCGCGATATGAAGACCATCGAAAGCTGGATCGACAAAGGGCTGGCCCGCGTGATCCTCGGCACCGTGGCGGTGGAAAACCCCGATCTGGTGCGCGAAGCGGCGCGCGCATTCCCCGGTAAGGTCGCGGTGGGGATCGATGCCCGCAATGGCCGCGTCGCCACCAAGGGTTGGGCCGAGGAAACCGACGTGATGGTCACCGATCTGGCAAAGTCCTTTGAAGACGCTGGCGTTGCCGCAATCATCTACACCGATATTATGCGCGATGGCGCCATGAAGGGGCCAAACGTCGAGGCGACTGCGGATCTTGCCAATGCTGTCTCGATCCCGGTGATTGCATCGGGCGGGGTCTCGTCACTGGACGATCTGCGCGCGCTGAAAGCCTGCGGCGCGCCGCTCAATGGCGCAATCTCGGGCCGCGCGCTCTATGATGGCGCCATCGATCTGGGTGAGGCACTGGCCGTCCTGAAAGGGTAACCCAATCCCAAACGCCTGCGGCACCGCGCCGCTTTGCGCAGGCGTTGGGAATTTGGCTCAGTGGCGGCATTTGGAAAAGGTGCCTCATGTCTGTGATTTCAAAAACGCCCCTGCCTGCGCATTCTCATCTTTGGGCCAAGGTGCGCCCTGGTGACTTTGTCGATGGTTACGCTGTCGAAAGCGGGCTTTCAGCTCGCCAGGCTGCGGATCTGGGCCTTGCAATGCCCGGATGGGCAAAGGCTCTCCTGGCTCTGCGCAACAAGATCGTGGCGCCGCTCGGTCTCAAGACCGACGTCTCTGATCAGGGGGCAGAGGCGATTTTCCCAGTGCATCACGAAGACGAGAACGAGCTGATCCTGGGCACCGATGACAGACACCTGAATTTCCGCATTTGCATCATGCAGGAGGCCGGGCGCATCCACATGGCAACCTGGGTTCATCGCAACAACCTGCTTGGGCGCTTCTATCTGATGGCTGTGATGCCCTTTCACGTGCTGATCGTGCGCGACTCGATGCGCCGGATCGCAAAGCACTCCGCCCCGATTGCATCTGGGCCACGCGGTCAGTAAAGACAAAGCAACACTGCCGCGATCAAGGGCCATACCCCATGCTGAAAACCCGCATCATCCCCTGTCTCGATGTTGCCGATGGCCGCGTGGTCAAGGGCGTGAACTTCGTCGGCCTGCGCGATGCGGGCGATCCTGTTGAGGCGGCCAAGGCCTATGATGCCGCTGGTGCCGACGAGATCTGCTTCCTCGACATCCACGCCACTCATGAGAACCGCGGAACCATGTTCGACATGGTGCGCCGCACTGCCGAGCAGTGCTTTGTACCCCTCACGGTGGGCGGCGGCGTGCGCAGCAAGGAAGACGTGCGCGCGCTGCTGCTTGCCGGTGCCGATAAGGTCTCGTTCAACTCAGCCGCCGTCGCCAACCCGGATGTCGTGGCTGAAGCCTCGGCGCAGTTTGGCAGCCAGTGCATCGTGGTGGCCATCGACGCCAAGACCGTCTCCCCCGGCAAGTGGGAGATCTTCACCCACGGCGGGCGCCGTGAAACCGGCATCGATGCGGTGGAATTCGCCAAAACCGTGGTGGCCAAGGGCGCGGGAGAAATCCTTTTGACCTCGATGGACCGCGACGGAACCAAGTCCGGCTTCAACCTGCCCCTCACGCGGGCGATTTCCGATGCCGTGGATGTGCCGGTGATTGCCTCCGGCGGCGTTGGCACGCTGGATCACCTGGTCGAGGGCGTGACCGAAGGCGGGGCATCGGCCGTGCTGGCCGCCTCGATCTTCCATTTCGGCGAATACACCATCCAGGAAGCCAAAGAGCATATGGCCGCAGCCGGTATCGCAATGCGGATGACCTGAGAGATACGAACATGAGCCTGCTGCACGACCTCGAAGCCACAATCCTCTCCCGCAAGGGCGCAGATCCTGACACCTCCTGGACGGCAAAACTCTTGGCCAAAGGGCCAGAAAAATGCGCCGAAAAATTCGGCGAGGAAGCCATCGAGGCCATCATCGAAGCGGTGAAGGACGACAAGGCAAAACTCGCGAGTGAAGGCGCGGATGTGGTCTATCACCTCCTGGTGATGCTCGCTGCCCGAAATGTCGCACTGGACGACGTGCTCGCAGTGCTGGCCGAACGCCAGGGTCTCAGCGGCATCGCAGAAAAAGCCGCCCGCCCCAAGAGCTGACCGCCCCCCAAACCGCCAAAGAGGTGCTCCCGCGCCTGCGGATGCCCCGGCTGCGCCGGAGACCTCCTGGCAGCCTTGGGCCCGGCAGCGCGCCAAAGGCGCACTGCGCCCCCGCACATCCGAAACCGCCATCCCGATCTGATCCGGGTCAAGGGCCGCGCCAGCGGCCGCGCAAAGCGCGGTTTACCCTTGAGGCGGGTCTGGCCGAACATATTCTCGATATGGCGCTTCAGGGCACACCTGCCCCTGACGCGCTTCTCAGCAGGAAAATGCGCCGCGCGTCAGCGCGGCGCCCGGCCCAACGGGAGCTTGCAGATCTGTGATCTGCATGGCGACGGGCGGGAGCCCTACCTAGCCCCTGCACTCACAGTTTCGAGGAAATGATCCCGGTGGCAAAGCCGCCCATGCGCAGCTCTCCAAACAGGCGCTGGTATTCGATCTTGGGGCAGCGGTTCTGGATCACATCGATGCCCCGCGCCTCGGCCAGTGCAGCCGCCTCTGCGTGCTGAACGCCGATCTGCATCCAGATGGTCTGCAAGTCCGGAAACAGCTCCAGCGCCTCCTCCACGATCGGCGGCACCGCTTCAGATTTGCGAAAGATATCCACAATATCCACCGGTCCCTCGATCTCGGACAGGCTTGCGTGGACCCTTTCGCCAAACAACATCTTCCCCGCATGGCCAGGATTGACCGGGATCATTCGGTAGCCCTTAAGCGACAAGTAGCGCGCAACATAATAGCTGGGGCGCACGGAATTCAAAGAGACCCCCACCACGGCAATCGTGCGTGTACGTTTCAGGATCTTGCGCAGGTGGTCGTCACTGTAGCTTGTCATGGGCCGACCCTAGAGCGCGTGCGCGGCGCGCGAAAGTCAAAAGTGACCTTCCTCACAGAGGCGCAAGAGGTCCGAGCGCAACCCTCAAAAAAAGGCGCCCGGGACGGGCCCCGGGCGTCAGGTATGGAACGAGGGACAGTGAAAAAGGTCCGCGGCTGTTCCGCGCCGCAGGCCCGATATTGATATGGGCAGTCCGGCTCTGCATTTAAAGGGGCGTGTTCCAAGGTTACCGGCGCAAGGCGTTGGGCCAATTGCTCCGGGCTTCGGCAATCAGGGTCTCTGCCTCTGCCTGCCAGCGCCTGCGCACCTGCGGGCTGTTCAAAAGGAACAATTCCCCGTCGACAATCACCCACAACTCGGGATCGGCAGTTGTCAGACGCCCCTGCGCCATGGCAAAGGCGCAATAGCCGCCAAACATCGGCGCATAGGCCCAGGGGTTCATTTCAAACCGCATCTGGTTGCTGGCGGAAGAAAAGCGCCAGACTGCCCCTTTCCACATCAAGACATGTTCAGAGCTGCCCTGCACCGCATGGCCCGTCTCGAAAAAGGCCACCGGATCATAGCCACCAATCGCAACGCCATCTTGGGCAGAAAACAGTGCCATATCCGCCAGAGCGCGCTGAGGCGCGGCAAAAAGGCCAAGGGACAGGACAAGAATCATCAGGCGCAGGAACAAGGGGCGCACTCCATGTCGGCAAAGGGAACGTGGCAATTGTGACTCAGACACATCGCGCTGCAAAGATGTGATACGCAGATGTGATCAGCCCGTGACGTCGCCGACGTCGCAGCCTCCCCCACCTTGGCGATCAGTCGAAGATATCCTCGATCACGTCAAAGGCCTCTGACAGGACCTTTTGAAACAGGCTTTTGCGCTTTTTCTGTTTCTTGGCCTTCACCGGCTTTGCCTTGGACGGTCTGCCATGGGCCTTGCCGGGCATAGGCTGATGAGACACCTTTTGCCGCGGCGATGATGTCGGCGCCCCGGCAGGCGCCTTGGCGCCTTTTCCGGGCGCCAGAGGCCGCGCCTTTTGCGCCGACAGGGGCGCGCCGCAGGTGCCACAGACCAGCGCTGATACGCCCCCGGTCTTGCTGCCCGAGACAAAAGCCGATTGCACGCCGCAATAGCAGCAGCTGATGATTTTCCCGCCGGGAATGCTCGAATGTGCGATATCTGTCTCCTGAAGGGTTACGACCGCTCTCTTGAGGCATATAGGGCAATTGCGGCCGCATTTGAGACGTTGAGCGAGCCAAATCCACCGGCAAAGTCGATTTTCACCAGTTGATCCACGGTTTCCTTGGTTTTCTGGCGCAGCCCCGGTCCCTCGGCCCCCAGCACCAGCGCCACCGGGCGATCCTTTCGTCCTTCCAACGCCTGCTCTATGGTCTCATCCGCCTCGCCATCCAGGCCAAGCACGAGAAAGCCCATGTTTTGCAGCTCGACAATAGTGTCCGAGAGGTTGCGCATACGCAGATAAGGCTGACGCTCCAGCGCGCCGCTTGCGGTTTTTGCCAAAGCGCCGGTTTCGGGCGCGGAGTGATGGCGCGTGCCGATCACCGCACTGGCGCCCAGCACCTCGGCCGAACGCAGGATGGCGCCCACGTTATGCGGGTCTGTCACCCGGTCCAAGAGGATCACCCGCGGCACCTCGGCGCCGATGCAGTTTTCGGCAAGACTGCCCCAATTGAGCGGTTTCACCTCAAGCGCCGCGCCCTGATGGACCGAGCCGGGATCAATCGGCGCCTTGAAGCTGCGCGGATCCACCACCTCTGGCTCAATCCCGGCTGCAGAAATTGCCTCTTCCAGCTTGTTTTTTGCATTCAGCGTCACGATCAGGCGCAGTTTTTCACGGCTCGGGTTCATCAGCGCATCGCGCACCGCATGCAGGCCAAAGAGCCAGACGGTCTCGCCCGCACCGGCCTTCTTCGCCTGTTCCTTTTCGATGACCCACTGGGGTTTCTTGGTGGGTTTCTTGGACATGGATCTCTCCTGCAAAAGGAATTTCAAGCCGACGCAGAAAACTTGGAATTTTCCTGTTGACGCCCGTTGGTGGCGCTAGTAATCACGCCTCCACGTCAGGTGCAACACTCACCTGACAGTGGGCGACAGGCCGCAAGGTGTGGCAGGGGACTGTAACTCCCTCGCGGAGACGCACGCCTGGTTCGATTCCAGGGTCGCCCACCATCTTCCCCCTCTTTCTTCTGATGAGCGACAAGATACGGGATGATGGTGGCTGCTGCCATCGGGCAGCGAGGGTTTTTTCAAACACTTCAAGACTGACATGGAAAAGCCCGACACGAGGTCGGGCCATCTCTTTGATAATGTTCCAAAATTAGTCCAGCGCCTTATTCGGCATGCGCCTCAATCGCCTGCATCACCCAAGCCTCGAGCGCATCCAGATCAGCCTCGCCCGCCTCTGCCATGCCGCCGGAGAAGTCCTTGAAGGCCTCCACATTCATGCGATTCACGCCTGACACAACCGGGATCCCCATGGCCAGCGCTTCACCAATCACGGGGCGCATGCCGCGCCCGTCGGCCTCGTGCTTGCCGAATTTGTTGACCAGCAGAACCTGCGGTGCGGGCGTGTCGCTCAGCGACTTGGTCACCAGCCCCACCGCCTGCTCCAGAGCGCCGGGATTGAGGCGACATCCGCGGGCTTCGGGGCCAAGGGATTGGGAGATTCGGATCACCTCATCGCCGGGCAGAACCCGCACATCCATGTCGCACAGCTTGTCGTCATAGCATTCGGTATTGGTCTGCACGATCCCCGCCAGCCGCAGACCCCGCGCCTGCAGGCGTTCGGCCAGCGCCGTCAGCAGCCGGTCGGTGGCGCCGCGTTCGGTTGTCATGACATAGGCCAGGCTCATCGTACCCTCACGTTGCTATGGATCCAGTCAGCAGCGGGAACAGTAGCGCGGTTTTTTCACGCGGGCCAGAGGCACATTTGCCGCGCCACCGGGTGGACAGCGCGGCACGATTTCATTGCGCTTCGGCGTTACAGGCCCAAAGCCTTGCGGCGTTCCTCGGCAAAACCCTGCACGATCCGGTCTGCAATCAGAGCCAGAATCGCCATGGCCGCCCCGGCAGAGATTCCAAGCCCCACATCCGCCTGTCCCAGCGCCAGATAGATCGACTGGCCAAGGCCGGTGGTGCCGATCAGCGCCGCGATCACCAGCATCGCAAAGGCATAAAGGATGGTCTGGTTCAGCCCCAACAAGATCGTCGGCGCCGCATAAGGCGCGCGCACATCGCGCATCATCTGCCAGCGAGTTGCGCCCGATGCGGTGGCCGCCTCGATCATCTCCGCAGGTGTCTCGGTCAGCCCGTGGCGCGTGTAGCGGATCATCGGCACAATCGCATAGGCCATGATCGCAAGGAAGGCCGAGAATTCACCGATCTGGAACACCATCAGCACCGGGATCAGGAAGACAAACAGTGGGATCGTCTGCAACATGTCGCAGATCGGACGTACCACACGCCAGACCATGGGCGAGACCGCCGAAGCAAGGCCGATGGCACCGCCCAGCACCGCGCAGGCAAAGACCGAGGCGCCCGAAAGGTACAGTGACAGGAGCGCCCGCTCCCAGAGGCCCGATACAAGGATCGTTGTGAGCAGCCCCACCGACAGCGCTGCCAGACGCAGGCCACCCGCCACATAGGACAGCGCACCAACGCCAACCAGAACGAAAGGCCAGGGCAGTTGCGAAATCCCCGTCTCCAACATTCCTGCTGCGATCAGGATCACCACGCCCAGCGTCAGTTTGCCCCGATAGGCGCAGTAAAGCCCGGCCGCCGCGCCAACTGCAAAGAGCGTAAAGCTCATGCCCGAAGTCCAGACAAAGCCCCATGTGAAAGGCAGCACCGCCTGATCGAGACCAATCCGAAGCGGCAGCAGGACATAGAACATAACACCGTTCTTGATGGCGGTCAGCGCTTCGGCATTGGCACTGGTAAAGGCCGAAAGCCCCGCATCCACCCGGTCTGCCGTGCTGTTGAACAGAGCATAGGCACCCGGATCCTGGATTTGGCCGTAGAAGATGATGCTTGCGATGGCCCCAAGGGCGATCAGTCCCAGCGAGACGCGCCCGTCATAATAGCGGCGTTTCTCATTGGCGAGTGTGCCGCTCATCCGGTCGATCAGGATGGCAAAGATCACGATGACCAGACCGGCCAGCAAGCTGGCGCCGAACTGCGCCTTGCGCATGGTCAAAAGGACTTCCCAGCCGATGTCGTCAAAGCCCCCGATCACAGCCGCGATGATCACCATCGACAGGGCCGCCATCAGGCACTGGTTCACACCCACCATGATCTGAGTTGCCGCGGCGGGGATCTCCACCTGAAACAGCTGCTGCATGCGGGTGCCGCCCGCCATGATCGCGGCTTCCTTGATCTCCGGCTCGATCCGCTGCAAGCCAAGCAGAACGTTGCGCGCCATGGGCGGCGCGGCATAGATCGCCGAGGCAATAAGGCCGACAACCGGGCCAAAGCCAAAGAGCACCAAAAGCGGCGTCAGATAGGCAAAGGTCGGCACAGTCTGCATGACATCCAAAAGCGCCTGAACCGGCGCGCGAACACGCGGGTATTCATTGGCCAGAACCCCGATGGCACCCCCAATCAGCAGCGCCAGCGGCACCGAGACCGACACCAGCGCCAGCGTATTCATGCTTTGCGGCCAATAGCCCGAGGCCAGCACCGCCCCAAGCCCCACAGCCGCCATAAGCGCCATGGTGACACCGCCCAGCCGCCAGCCCAGCGCCACCGTAGCAGCAATCAGCAAGGGCCAGGGGGTGACATTCAGGATCCAGTTGGCACCCTCCATCGGATAGGCCATGAGGGCAGAGAACAACCGCGCCGCCGGTTTGATCAGGGCAAGGAAAGCCTCCATCGCGCTGCCAACCCATTCGGTTGCGGGCAGCACCCAGCCTTTCGGGAAGGCGGTCAGCCAGGGTGCGACGCCTTCCAGCGCCAGGCACAGGATGCCCACGGCGAGCGCAATCAGCGCCGCCATGCTGCCTTTGCTGAGCGTCGTCATGCGGCCGGATCCACCTGCAGGGCGGCGGCCAGATCCGCCGGGTTCACCACACCCAAAAGCGCGCCGTTTTCATCACGCACGGGCACGGGTTCGTAAAGCTCCATACAGCGCGCGAGGGCAGCATCCAGCGTCATATCCCGGCGCAGGCCCGGATCATCCGGCCCGTGGACCAGATCGCCACCCGCCTGCATGACCGAAGCCACACGGGCATGCTGGCCTTTGGCCACGTCCTTGGAGAATTCGCGCACATAGTCATCGGCCGGGTTCAGCACGATATCCGACGGCGTGCCGATCTGTACGATCTTGCCATCGCGCATGATGGCAATGCGGTCGGCCAGTTTCAGCGCTTCGTTGATATCATGGGTGATAAACACGATTGTGGTCTTCAGCTTGGCCTGAATATCGAGGAACTCGTCCTGCAACTGGCGACGGATCAGCGGATCCAGAGCCGAAAACGGCTCATCCAGGAACCAGACCGAGCAATCCGCCACCAGCGAACGGGCAATGCCAACACGCTGACGCTGACCGCCCGAGAGTTCACGCGGGAAATTCTTTTCGCGCCCGCCAAGGCCCACCAGTTCGATCACCTTTTGTGCCTTGGCAAGGCGCTCCTTCTTGCCCATGCCCTGAACGCGCAAGGGATAGGCGACGTTTTCGGCGACGTTCATATGCGGGAACAGGCCAAAATGCTGGAACACCATGCCCAGCGTGTTGCGGCGCATCTCGATCAGCCGCTTTTGGCTTGCGGTGCGGATGTCTTCCCCTTCGATCAGGATCTCGCCACCGGTGCCCGGCAAGAGCTGGGAAATACAGCGGATCAGGGTCGATTTGCCCGAGCCACTAAGCCCCATGATCACAAAGAGCTCTCCCTCCTGCACCTCAAATGTGGCGTCCTGCACCGCGGGCGTCAGCCCTTCGGCGCGCAGTTGCGCGGCGGCCTCATCGGCAGAGTTGGTAGAGGAAAGCGCCCGGTTCAGGGCGCTTTCCGCGTTGGCTCCAAACACCTGCCAGACACTCTGGCAGGTGATGGCGGGTGGTGTCTTTGTGCTCACGGTGTCACCGCTCACTGCAGCGCGGCGTCCACAACCGGGCGCCAGCTGTCCTCATTGGCGGCCATCCATTCCGCGACCACCTCTTCGACCTTACGACCATCCACATCGACCGCGCCCATCATCGGCTGCTGGTCTTCCACCGCCAGAGTGTAGCTGTAGAGGATCTCAAAAGCGGCAGGCCAGGTCTCGGCCAGGCCAGACCAACCGGCCTTGAAAATGCGCGAGGGGGCAAAGTCACAGTCGTTGACCGCATTGGGGTTCGGGCCCCAGGCCGGATCGTTGAAGCAGGCTTCTTCCCCGACCGGCAGATCCACGAATTTCACGTCATAGGCAGACATTGCCCAATGCGGCTGCCAGAAAGTGATCAGAAGCGGCGTCTTGCGCTCGGTCGCGGCGCGCAGCTCTACGATCAGAGCCGCTTCAGAGCCTGCAGGCACCGCCTTGAAGGGCAGATCGAGGCCGGTCATGCGGTCGGCGCCCGGTGTGCCCCAATCGGCCGGGTAGTCAACCAGACGCCCGCCAGGCAGCGTTTCAGCGGTGGCAAAGAGCGGCGCGCAGTCTTTCAAAGCTTCCCAGGCCGGAAGCCCCGGGCACAGTTCGGCCACATGCGCCGGATAGGCGATGCCTTCCTTGGCGTCGAGTTCCAGATCGCCCAGCTCCACCACGGTGCCCTCGGCGACCTTTTTGGCGTATTCGTCCGAAACGTTGGAAGACCAGATTTCAAGCGTCGCATGAATGTCGCCATCGGCAATCGCCTGGAACTGGTTCATCATGCCGGCCGAGACGTATTCGACCTTGTACCCGGCCGCCTTGAGCATCTCACCCGCGATTTGGGTGGTGATGTGCTGACCGGTCCATTCGTTCATCGCCAGCTTGATCGGCTTGTCCACCGCGCCCAGATCGGCAGCCCCGGCTGCGCCAGACATGAGTGCCGCCGCGCCCAGCGTCAGTGCAAAAGAAGGTGTCTTCATTGATGTCATCCCTGTTCTTTTTCGGCGCAGTCCAGATCGGCTCTTTTTGCGCGCTTCGTCGTCTGTGGTCGTTCAAACTATTGGGTCGCCTCGCAGCCGCTCGCCGCTCCAAGACCCGGGGCCCGTCGCACCCTCATCCGATGTCCAAGTGTGACCGGCCCATGACCTAGTTTTTGACGTTATTGCGACCATTTGTCGAGCATTCGCGCCATTCACTATGGAATTTCTTGATTATCCATTCAAATTTTTGGCTCACAATTCAAAAACGAAATCCGGGACAGGCCTGTACAGTGACCGAATGCGGCGGAAAGAGAGAATCACCCATAAGGGTCCGTGACGTCTCGCCTTGGGGCAAGATGCCTACAAAACCGCAGCCAAACGCAGCATGGCGGCGGTGATCTGGCTCAGTTGGTCCGGCGTCGTCACGAAGGGCGGCATGGTGTAGATATTGTGACCAAAGGGGCGCAGGAAAACGCCTGTCGCGGGGGCCAGGGCATGGGCCTCATCGGCCGAAACGCGATGATCCATTTCGATCACGCCGATGGCGCCCAGCACACGGACATCGCGCACGCCGGGAAGGTTCCGCGCCGGGGCCAGTTCCTCATTCATCTGTGTCTCGATTGCCGCCACGCTCGCCTTCCAGTCCTGTCCGGTCAAAAGATCGATCGCGGCGCAGGCCGCCGTGCAGGCCAAGGGATTGGCCATATAGGTGGGGCCATGCATGAAGATGCCCGGATTGCCGCCGCCGATCCCCTCCGCCACAAGGTCATTGGTCAGCGTCGCCGCAAATGAGATATGCCCGCCTGTCAGCCCCTTGCCGAGGCAAAGGATATCCGGCTGAACGTCGGTGAAACCGGTTGCGAACATATGGCCCGCACGGCCAAACCCCGTGGCAATCTCGTCAAATATCAACAGGATGCCGAATTCATCGCACAGCGCGCGCGCCCGGTTCAGGTACTCAGGATGGTAGAAATACATGCCCCCCGTGCCCTGCACCACGGGTTCCAGAATGAAGGCTGCAATTCGGTCCTGCCCCGCCTCAAACACCCGGCGCAGCTCGGCCAGCCCGTTCTGCTCGGGGTCGTCATTCCACTCCTGATCCAGACGCACCGGAGGGCGGGGGACAAAATGCTGGACGCTCAGCGCCCCCTGAAACAGGTGGTGCATGCCGGTGTCGGGATCGCAAACGCTCATCGCCTTCCAGGTGTCGCCATGATAGCCCGACCGAACCGTCGCAAATTCGCTGCGCCCGACATGGCCTATGGCGTGCTGGTATTGCACCGCCATCTTCATCGCCACCTCAACCGAGACCGAGCCGCTGTCGCAATAGAAGATCCTTGTCAGGCTGTCCGGCGTCACATCCAGCAAGCGCCGCCCCAGTTCCACCGCCGGATCATGGGTCAACCCGCCGAACATCACATGCGGCAAGCGGTCCAACTGCTCCTTCATCGCCTGTGTGATCGCCGGATGGCGATGGCCATGCATCATGCACCACCAGGAGGACATCGCATCAATCAGCCGGGTGCCATCCTCCAGCGTGATATGGACGCCCTCGGCCTCCTTTACCAAAAATGTCGGGCCGGGCTTGGTGACGTTCGTGTAAGGATGCCAGAGGTGTTTCTGGTCAAAGGCAAGCGGACTGAGTTCGGTTTCTGACATTCAGATCAGAGCCTTGCGTATGGCATCGAGGTCGATATGCGCCGCACAGGCGGAGCGCAGACCGTCCGGCGTCAAGGGATCAATCACGGGCAGGCGTCCAAGGTGCGCGACATCTCCGAACTGGCAGATCGTCTCCTCGACCTCCGGCTCCGCATCGCCATTGAAGATCACGCCGACAACGGGGCAGCCGCGCGCGCGCAGCGCCTCCAGCGACAAAAGTGTATGGTTGATCGTACCAAGGCGCGTCGACGCGCATAGAACCAATGGCGCCTGCCACTGGGCAAAGAGGTCGATATAGAGTGACTTGCGGTTCAGCGGCACCATGAGGCCCCCTGCCCCCTCTACCACCAGCGGCCCATAGACCTGCGGCAGAGCCAGTTGCTCCAAGTCGATCTCAACGCCTTCTGCCTCGGCGGACAGATGCGGCGAGGCCGGAAGCTGCAGCCGGTAGGCCTCGGGCAGGACATGGCAGCGCACCATGCGCGCGACAAAGGCGCTGTCGGTCTCTTCCTCCATGCCGGATTGCACCGGCTTCCAGTAGGTCGCGCTAAGCGCCTGCGTCAGTGCGGCGGCGATCACCGTCTTGCCCACTTCGGTATCGGTGCCGGTCACCACCAGAACGCCGCTCATGCCCGCGCCTCCTGCAACTGGGCGAGATCCTCGAACATCTCTGTGATCACCTTGTTCGAGACGTTGAGCGTCACCGAGAGGCGCAGGCGCGATGTGCCTGCAGGCACGGTGGGCGGGCGAATGCCGCGAATGTCATAGCCCCGCGCCTGCAAGGCTGCGGCCATCTCCATCGACTTGCCATCCGCGCCAATGATCACCGGCAGGATCTGGCATTGAAATCCGGTCAGGCCACACAGGCGCGCGGCCTCGGCATGGGCATGGTGAATGCGCTCCCAGGCACGGTCCAGCCGGTCGCTGCCACCCGCAAGCAGCCCAAGCGCCGCCCTGACAAGCGCTGCATTCAGCGGCGACGGGGCGGTTGCAAAGATGAAATTGCGCCCCTTGTTGATCAGCATCTCAATCAGCACCTGCGGCGCGCAGATCAAGGCCCCCGACGCGCCCAGCGCCTTGCCACAGGTATGGAGGCTGATGACGTTTCTGCGATGGGCAAACCCATGCGCCATCCCGCGCCCGTCTGGGCCGAACAGGCCGGTGGCATGGGCCTCATCCACCACCAGAACCCCGCCCGCACTATCGGCCAGCGCCATCAGCTCGGCCAGCGGGGCAAGATCGCCATCCATGGAATAGACCGCCTCGACCGCGATCCAGACCTGCCCGCTGCCGCCCTGGGCGCGCCAGTCGGCAAGGCGCCGCGCCGCATCCGCCGCATTATTATGGGCAAAGCTCTGCACCTCCGCCCGTCCCAGCCGCATCCCGTCACGGGTGCTGGCATGAATCAGATCATCATAAAGCACCAGATCGCCCCGCTGCGGCAGGGTCGCAAAGATCGCAACATTGGCGTTGAAGCCGCCGCCCATGAACAGCGCGGCCTCACTGCCAAAGAAGGCAGCCGCCTCTTCCTCAAGCAACTGGTGCTCGCTGTCATTGCCGCGCAGCAGGCGTGAGCCCCCTGCCCCCACCGGAACCCCGCGCTCCAGCGCAGCATGGGCCGCTGCCCGCATCTCGGCGCTATTGGCAAGGCCCAGATAGTCATTCGATGAAAAATCATGCCCTGCGCGCGGGATCAGGCGGCGATAGCGGTCCTGCTGCGCAAGGCTGTCCAGCAGCGCCTGCTGGCGCGGGTATTCGGCAGCAGGCGCGTCCAGCAGCGCGACTGTCATTCGCCCGCTCTTTCGATGCGGCCCTCGCAATGGGCCTCCATTGCTTTCAGGCCAAGCCGGTCGAACAGTTGCTGATCCTTGTCCTCCTCGGGATTGTCGGCGGTCAAAAGCGTATCGCCCACAAAAATCGAGTTGGCCCCGGCAAAGAAACACATGGCCTGCAACTCATCGCTCATATCGGTGCGGCCCGCCGACAGGCGCACATGGCTGTTCGGCATCAGGATCCGCGCCAGAGCGATGGTGCGTACGAATTCAATCGGATCGAGTTTCGGCACATCCGCCAGCGGCGTATCGGGGATCGGGATCAGCATGTTCACGGGCACCGAATCCGGGTGCTCCTCCAGCGTCGCCAGCGCCAGCAGCATGTCGATCCGGTCCATCTGCTGCTCGCCCATACCGACAATGCCGCCCGCGCAGACCTTGATCCCCGCTTCGCGCACGCGGTTCAGCGTCTCGATCCGGTCGGCAAATGTGCGGGTGGTGATGATCTCGGAGTAATACCGTTCAGAGGTGTCGATATTGTGATTGTAGTAATCCAGCCCCGCATCGCGCAGACGGAAGACCTGACCCTTTTCCAGCATGCCAAGGGTCATGCAGGTCTCCATGCCGAGATCCTTGACCCCGTGGATCATCGCCTCAAGGGCGGCCATGTCGCGATCTTTCGGGCTGCGCCAGGCGGCGCCCATGCAGTAACGGGTGGCCCCCGCATCGCGCGCCTTTTTGGCTTCGGCGATCACCCGCTCCACCTCGATCAGCTTGGCCGCCGAGAGTTTTGCGCCGTTGCGGGCCGATTGGCTGCAATAGGCGCAATCCTCGGGGCAGCCGCCGGTCTTGATGCTGAGCAGTTTGGATTTCTGCACCTGATTGGGATCGAACGACTGCCGGTGCACCGTATGCGCGCGGAACAGAAGATCCATGAAAGGCAGGTTGTAGATTTCTTCGGCCTCAGCCCGTGTCCAGTCCGTTCTGATCGGCGCGGCATCCAGCATCTGCCTCTCCCCTTCTCTTTTATCTATTAGTTTTCCGTGTGCGCCATGCGCTTTCTATTTTTATAGATAATTTTTGCTCCAAAAGACAAGCGTCACATGCGATTGCGATTTTTAGCGCAAATTCAATACCTTAAAACCAACTCCAACAACCGAGCGCCACGTACAGAATCCCCCTTGACGCCACGGGGGCAGCTCTTCTAGGTGTGAAAGCACGCAGGGGAGTCCCGCCCAGGGGACTGAGAGGCAGACAGGACGGAGGTATCTCCGACCGGTGACGCGACCCTTTGAACCTGACCCAGTTGACACTGGCGTAGGAAGCTAGGATGCGCGCCCCCCCTCGGCCCCGTACAGGCCTAAGATGCGTGACCGAACAGAACGGAAAGTACGACCGTTCCGCGTTTCCCCCGTCCAAACCTCATCTGGTGTCTTTTTTGAAGTTTTGCTTCGAGGAGCACCGCATGACCCATCAAGACCAAAAGATCGCGCCCAGCGTGACGACAGGCCCGCTGCCCGCCTCAAAAAAGATCTATGTGCCCGGCGAAATCCACCCTGAGATCCGCGTGCCGATGCGCCAGATCTCGACCCATCCCACCGCCGGTGAGGCCCCGCTGCCGGTCTATGACAGCTCTGGCCCTTATACCGATCCTGACCATACCACCGACATCCGACAGGGCCTCCCCGCCCTGCGCCGCGACTGGATCCGGGCGCGCGGTGATGTGGAGGACTATCAGGGCCGCGACATCAAGCCCGAGGACAACGGCTTTGTCGCAGGCGACCGGCTGACGCCTGAATTCCCCGTGCGCCCAGCCCCGCTGCGCGCCAAAGGCGACAAAGCGGTCACGCAGCTCGCCTATGCCCGCGCAGGCATCATCACGCCGGAAATGGAATATATCGCCATCCGCGAAAACCAGCTGCGCGAGACCTCTCCCTGCCACGGGGGGCGCGATGGCAACGACTGGGGCGCCAATATCCCGGACTATGTGACGCCCGAGTTTGTCCGATCAGAGATCGCGGCGGGCCGCGCCATCATTCCCGCCAATATCAACCACCCCGAGCTGGAACCGATGATCATCGGCCGCAACTTCCTGGTGAAGATCAACGCCAATATGGGTACCTCGGCCGTCACCTCTTCGATGGAAGAGGAAGTGGACAAGCTGGTCTGGGCTATCCGCTGGGGCGCCGACACGGTGATGGATCTGTCCACTGGTCGCAACATCCACAACACCCGCGAATGGATCATCCGCAACTCCCCTGTGCCCATCGGTACCGTGCCGATCTATCAGGCGCTGGAAAAAGTGAACGGCATTGCCGAAGACCTGACCTGGGAGGTCTTCCGCGACACGCTGATCGAGCAGGCCGAACAGGGCGTGGACTATTTCACCATCCATGCTGGCGTGCGGCTGCATATGGTTCCGATGACGGTGAACCGGGTGACGGGGATCGTCTCACGCGGCGGCTCGATCATGGCGAAATGGTGCCTGCATCACCACAAGGAGAGCTTCCTTTACGAGCATTTCGACGAAATCTGCGACATCTGCCGCAGGTATGACGTCTCCTTCTCGCTGGGCGACGGGCTGCGTCCCGGCTCAATTGCCGATGCCAATGATGAAGCACAATTTGCCGAGCTGGAAACCCTGGGAGAGCTGACCCAAATCGCCTGGGCCAAGGACTGCCAGGTGATGATCGAAGGGCCCGGCCATGTGGCCATGCACAAGATCAAGGAGAACATGGACAAGCAGCTCGACTGTTGCCACGAGGCGCCGTTCTATACGCTTGGCCCTCTCACCACCGATATCGCGCCGGGATATGACCATATCACCTCTGGCATCGGGGCCGCGATGATCGGCTGGTTCGGTTGTGCGATGCTCTGCTATGTGACGCCGAAAGAGCACCTCGGCCTGCCGGACCGCGACGACGTCAAGACCGGCGTGATCACCTACAAGATCGCAGCCCATGCCGCCGACCTTGCCAAAGGCCTTCCCGGTGCGCAACGGCGTGATGATGCGCTGTCCCGCGCGCGGTTCGAGTTCCGCTGGGAGGATCAGTTCAACCTCTCGCTCGACCCTGAAACAGCGCGCGATTTTCACGATGCGACCCTGCCGAAACAGGCGCATAAGGTGGCGCATTTCTGCTCCATGTGCGGGCCGAAGTTCTGCTCCATGCGGATCAGCCACGACATCCGCGCCGAGGCCCAGAAGGAAGGGATGGAGGCCATGGCGGCCAAGTTCCGCGAAGGCGGCGATCTTTACGTGCCCGTAAAGGGCGCAGGCGGTTCCGGGGATACGGGCGCATGATCACCATCGCAGGTTCGGGTCTGGCTGGTCTGGCCTGCGCCTATGAGCTGGCGCGGCGGGGGGCAGAGGTCACGGTCTATGAAAAGAGCGCGCGCATCGGCGAGGGCAGCGTCTCGCGCTATGCGGGCGGCATGCTCGCGCCCTGGTGCGAGGCGGAAAGCGCCGAAGCCGAGGTGATCACCCTCGGCAGCCGCGCCCTCGACTGGTGGGCCAGGATCACCCCGGTGGTCCGGCGCGGCACGCTGGTACTGGCACCTGCCCGCGACCGAGCTGACCTCACCCGCTTTGCCAAACGCACCGAAGCCCATCAGGTGGTGGATGAGGCGCGGATTGCCGCGCTGGAGCCAGAGCTGGCAGGGCGCTTTCGCACTGGCCTGCACTTTGCGCAAGAAGGGCATCTGGAGCCGCGAAAGGCGCTGACAGACCTCGCCAGCCGGGTCAAAGAAATGGGCGTCACACTCCATCTCGGCACCCCCGCCCCGGCGAAGGTCACGCTCGACTGCACCGGAATGAGCGCGCCCCTGCCCGGCCTGCGCCCGGTGCGCGGGGAGATGGCGATCCTGCATGCGCCGGGCGTTGAGATCAGCCGCACCCTGCGCCTGCTTCATCCGCGCATCCCCATCTACCTGGTGCCGCGCGGCGATCACCACTTCATGCTGGGCGCCACCATGGTCGAAAGCAGCGCCACCTGTCCGCCGACTTTGCGCGCCCTCAGCGAGTTGATGAATGCGGCCTACACGCTGCATCCGGGGCTGGCCGAAGCCTCGGTCGTGGAGGTGGGCGCGGGGCTGCGCCCGGCCTTTGCCAACAACCTGCCGCAGCTCGTCTGGCAGGACGGCACATTATTCCTCAACGGGCTTTACCGCCACGGATTTCTGCTGGCGCCCGCCATGGCGACCCGCACGGCAGAGATGCTGATACCGGAGACTGAAAATGCAGATCATCGTGAACGCAGAACCGCGTGAGATCCGCGCAGACACCCTTGAGGCAGCGCTGGATGAGCTGGGCTTTACCAGCCCTGCAATCGCCACCGCGCTGAACGGGGCCTTTGTTTCGCGCGCGAAACGTGTTGACACGAGGTTAACGGCGGGGGACCGGCTCGAAGTGCTCTCCCCGATGCAGGGGGGCTGAGCGATGCGGCTTTATGACAGCGAAGTCACTTCGCGCCTGCTGCTGGGGACCGCGCAATACCCCTCACCCCAGGTGCTGATGGAGGCGATCCGCGCCAGCGCCAGCGAGATCATCACCGTGTCTCTGCGGCGCGAAACGGCGGGCGGCTCCGGTGCTGGGTTTTGGGAGCTGCTGCAACAGCTTGGCGCCCGCATCCTTCCTAATACAGCCGGCTGCCATACGGTGCGTGACGCGGTCACCACCGCCCATATGGCGCGAGAGGTCTTTGGTACGCCCTGGATCAAGCTTGAGGTGATCGGCCACAGCGACACGCTGCAGCCGGATGTCTTTGCGCTGGTCGAAGCGGCCCGGATCCTGAGCGACGAGGGTTTTCAGGTCTTTCCCTATACCACCGAAGATCTGGTGGTGGGCGAGCGGCTGATTGAGGCGGGCTGCGAGGTGCTGATGCCCTGGGGCGCGCCGATCGGATCCGGGCAAGGTTTGCTGCGCCGGGATGGGCTCAGGGCCATGCGGGCGCATTTCCCGGATGTTCCGCTGATCGTCGATGCCGGGATCGGCCGCCCTTCGGATGCGGCAGAGGCGATGGAGCTGGGCATGGACGCCGTGTTGTTGAACACCGCCGTGGCCAAGGCAGGCGATCCGGTCTTGATGGCCCGCGCCATGGCGCAAGCGGTCGAGGCCGGGCGTGCCGGATTTGAGGCGGAACCGATGGAGCGGCGCGACATGGGCGTGCCCTCCACCCCGGTTCTGGGTCTGGCAGAGCTGATGTGATGGGCAAAGGTGATGTAATGGAACGCTTCTATCTGATCGTGGGCCATGTGGGGCGATTGGAGCTGTTGGTGCCGCAGGGTGTGAAACTGGCGCAACTGCGCATCAAGGACCAGCCCGAGGCGGAGGTGCGCCGCCAGATTGCTCGCGCCCGCGATTTCTGCGCGGTGCACGGCGCGCAACTGGTGGTGAACGATTATTGGCAAGTTGCGCTGGATCTCAACTGCACCTTTGTGCACCTTGGCCAGGAGGATATGGAAACGGCAGATTTCGCCGCCCTGCGCCGCGCCGGGGTGCGTTATGGCCTGTCCACCCATGACGAGGCAGAACTGGACCGCGCCCTTTCCCATGATCCAGCCTATGTGGCACTGGGGCCGGTCTATGAGACTCTGCTGAAAAAGATGAAATGGGCACCGCAGGGGCTGGAGCGGGTGCGGCGCTGGAAAGCACTTGCGGGCGACACGCCGCTGGTTGCCATCGGAGGGCTGACCCCCGAACGCCTGCCGGATGTCTTTGCAGCAGGGGCCGACAGCGCGGCGGTGGTGACGGATATCCAGGCAGCGGCAGATCCCGAGGCCCGCACACGCGAATGGCTCAAGGCCTGCGCCCGATGAGCCACAGCGACCGATATGCCCGCCAGACTGTCCTGCCCGAGGTTGGTCCAAGTGGTCAGGCACGGCTCGCCTCGGCCCATGTGCTGGTGGTGGGCGCCGGGGGGCTTGGCTGCCCCTGCCTCAGCTACCTCGCCGGGGCAGGTGTTGGTGCAATCACCCTGATGGACCCGGATCAGGTGGAGGAACACAACCTGCATCGACAACCGCTCTACACTATGTCCGACATAGGTTTGCCCAAGGTCAAAGCCGCAAGGCGCCACCTTGGCCACGCCAATCCCGGGCTCAGGCTTTACCCGATCCAAAGCGCATTGACGCCGATCAATGCCCCTGCCGCTATCGCACGCGCGGATCTGGTCGTGGACGCCGCTGACAGCATCGCAGCCTCTTACACACTGTCTGATACCTGCCTGGCTGCGGGGAAGCCGCTGATCTCGGCCTCCGCCCTTGCGCAATCCGGCTATGTCGGCGGTTTCTGCGGCGGCGCGCCCTCACTTAGGGCGCTGTTTCCAGATCCACCGGACTCTGGCGCAACGTGTGCCAGCCTGGGTGTCATGGGCCCCGTGGTTGGTGCAGTTGGCGCGCTGCAGGCGCAAATGGCCTTGAAAGTCCTGCTGGGACATTCCCCCTCGCCGCTGGGACAACTCATCTCGCTGGATATGGCAGAGCTCAGGCCTGCCGCCTTTCGGTTTGATGATGCCAAAGAGCCGATGGAGGTCCTGCCATTTATTGCCAGAGAGCAGATAGAGGCAGAGGACTACGTCATAGAATTGCGCTCGACAGACGAGGCTCTGACCCCGGCCACCGCCGGTGCCCTGCGCGGGTCATTGGAGGATATCGAAACCATCGAATTCCCGGAGCGTGGGCGGATTGTCCTGTGCTGCCAATCTGGTCTTCGCGCCTGGCGGGCGGCCCGACGAATACAGCAACGCGGATATTCCGATATCGCGCTTTTCGCGGCAGCAAAATCGTGATCCGCAAAGTGCAGCCGCGTATCCTGGTGATCGCGGGCACCGATTCCAGCGGTGGCGCGGGCCTGAGCCGCGACATGGCCATTGCGACCCAACTGGGCTGCCACGTTGCGCCTGTCGTCACCGCGGTTACGGTGCAAACCAACAAGGCCCTCATATCCGTGAGCGCCGTGCCGGTGGACATCATCGAAGCACAGATCTGTGCAGCCCGGCAGGATGCCCCCTTGGCCGCCATCAAGATCGGCATGATTGGCAGTGCAGCAGCGGCGCACGCCATTGCCCGTTGTTTGCCATCAGATGTCCCCGTGGTTCTGGACCCTGTGTTGAAATCCACCTCTGGGGGAAGCCTGGGGTCAAGGCAAACTCTGGCTCCGCTGTTAGGGCGCGTCACTCTTCTGACGCCAAACCTCTCTGAAAGCGCGACCCTCTCCGGACAGCCCGCCAGCGAAGACCCGGCAGCCCTGCAGCGACAAGCCCATGCACTTATGGGCGACACAGTTGGCACTGGTCCAGAGGCCGTACTGATAAAGGGGGGACATGGCACCGGAGCAGATAGCCAGGATCAT
Source organism: Pseudophaeobacter sp. (assembly GCA_027019165.1). Classification (GTDB taxonomy): domain Bacteria; phylum Pseudomonadota; class Alphaproteobacteria; order Rhodobacterales; family Rhodobacteraceae; genus Phycobacter. The sequence continues at coordinate 468,251 of JALUXC010000017.1, read as the reverse complement.
CTGTTTTCGCACCACGGACACGAGGTGTTTTCGGCGCCGCGGTTCGCGCGGGGAAAACGCGGGACAGGCTGCACACTTGCCACGGCCATCGCCTGCAACCTGGCCAAGGGAATGAACATCTCGCTGGCCTGCGCCACCTCCAAAGGCATCCTCACGGACTGGTTGCGGCAGCCGGCCTAAAGATCGTCAAGGAACCCAAAAAGTCGGTTCTAACCGACGCTGCTGATCCGGTCTGTCCCAAGGCGTTTTGCCTGCAGTCCCACCAGAGTATCCAGCAGAACCATCTTGCGGATAGGCTTTTGCAGGAAATGATCCATTCCGGCCGCCAAACATGCCTTGCGATGACTGTCAAATGCATTGGCCGTCAACGCCACGATCACCGGTTGCTTTCCACCCAAAGCGCGGATCTCTTTTGTCGCCGCAATCCCGTCAAGCTCGGGCATTGACATGTCCATCAAGACGAAATCGGGCATTTTCTGACGACAGAGCTCAACCGCCTCCCGGCCGTTCTCTGCTTCCACGCAGGTCACAGGCAGACGGGCGAGGTATTTGCGGATCAACAGACGATTGGTGCGATTATCTTCGGCCAGGACGATATGGCAGCCTTGCAGGACCTCGGTGTCAAATTCCGGATCATGGGCCGTCTCACGCTGTGTCGTCGGATTGAGAACCGGCTCCAACTCAATCTCAAGGCGGAAACAAGCACCATCCCCCACCTTTTTGTCCTGGCACAGCGTCAAGCTGCCCCCCATTCGTTCGGCCAAAATGCTGGAAATCGTAAGACCGAGCCCTGTGCCACCAAAGGCGCGAGTCGTTGCAGCGTCAGCCTGTGAAAAACGGTCAAAGATATGCTGCGCCTGGCTCTCCGACACCCCGATTCCGGTGTCTTCCACCTCGACTATGATCCGGTAAGGAGCCGCCGGAAGACTATGGGCACGCAGCGTGACAGAGCCCTCTGCGGTAAACTTGACAGCATTCCCCACCAGGTTGACCAGGATCTGCCGCAAGCGACCGTCATCACCGCGGACCTGATCCGGGACGGTAGCGTCGATTTCCACTTCGACCGACAGACCTTTACTGTCTGCCTTGGGCCGTAAAAGGTTCACCGCCTGATTGATGCATCTGCGAAGATCAAAATCGGTAGGCGAAATATCCAGCTTCCCGGCCTCAAGCCGCGAGAGATCCAGGATATCGTTGATGATCTTCAAGAGCGCATTTGAGGAATCCCGGATCGTCTCGACATACAGACGTTCCTCCTCGGGCAGGTCGATCTCGGCCAGAAGGTCCGCCATGCCAAGAATCCCGTTCATGGGAGTGCGGATTTCGTGGCTCATGTTTGCCAGGAATTCGCTCTTGGCCCGATCCGCCTGCTCAGCCGTCAACTTCGCCTCAAGCAGTTCATTGTTGCGCTGGGTCAGCGCCCGGTTTGCCCGGATCAGTTCCTCTCTCAGATGCACGTCCCAGGAGACATCCCAGTCCACGCCGATCATCCGCTGGCGCCCTTCAGCATCTACATAGCAGCTGCCCAATGCCCGGATGTACTTGCGCTCTCCATCATCTAGAAGGATGCGGTACTCTGATAGATAGCTTTCGTTTTGCTGGGTCGCCCGCCAGAAGGTTTCAACCGCGCTTTGAGTGTCTTCCGGGTGCAGGCTGTTCTTCCAATCCGCAAATGTGATGGGGGTATCCGTGCGCTCTTTGCCATAGAGCTCATACATGCGCCGGTCCCAGATCAACTCACCGGTTTCGACATCCAGTTCCCAAATGCCGATTTTCGAGGTTTCCACGGCAATTTCGAGACGGCGAGACAGGGTCTCAAGCTCCTGCTCCCGGCGCTTCAGCTTTTGGATCATCTGCCTTCGGACCGCCGACAAAGCGCTGGCCAGGAACGTTGGGATAAGGATCAGCGCCCCGGCCATCAACAAGACGAGACGCAAAGTCCACCTGTTTTCCGGTGCCGTCTCCCAGCCCCCTTTTGGACGCGCCGCCAGCAGCCAATTGCCCTGCGGCAAAGTGATTTCCATCCAGATCGGATCATCCTCGACCACGCTGGCGTCACCAAAGAACATCTCGCCGCGTGACCCACGGCCGTCCTTGCCGATGAGGGCCAGTTCGATGCCGAGATCGTCATCCAGCAAACCAGCGCGCGCATAGAGATCTTGTTCCTGTATGACCGCCGACAGAATACCCCAGAACCGCCGCCGCCCCTCCTCCTCTGTGAAGATCGGGAACCGCGCAATAAAGGCACGTCCGCCCTGGACCAACTCAAGCGGACCTGCCAGCACGAGACCGCCGCTGTCCCTTACGGCATAAGCCGCGGCCCTCTGAGCTTCGTTCTGATTATAGTCAAGACCGATGGCAGCCTCGTTGCCTTCCAGCGGGTGCACGAGGGTGATAACCAAATCCGGGGCTGCAGCGATGTGCGAGATCTCCCCGTGATCGCCAATGATATGCGCGCCCAACTCAGCAAAGCGCTGTTGCGACATGTCGGGCTCGTTTGACAAAACACCTACAAGCCCGCGCACCAATTGAATATCAGCGGTCAGCGCGCCTTCAAGGCGAGACCGGATAAGTCCGGCTTCGTTCTGTACCTTGGATCTCAACTGCTGCTGATAGATGGTGGCGTTCTGCCTTTCGGCAAAGATAAAGATGCCCGACAAAGCAGCGAATGCCACCAGCACCGGAGGGTAAAAACGGCTCAGGACACTGCGCACCCGTGTGCGCAGCCCGCCAAGACCTTGCAGACCCTCCACCATTTCAAGCCTCTTAAATCGTTAAAACTCACCAGACACGTCGTAGACGACTATATCCTAACAACTCGTTCAATAGACCTTAACAACATCGATTGAAACAAGAGCTTGTAGCGCAAATCAGGTCAACAACTGTGACGTGTCCGCGCTTGGACACGGAAATCGGCCCAAGATTTCTGCATGCAGACATCGCTGGACATTCTGACGATGAAGGCAGGTAGAACCACTCTCGCCCACGTCAAAATGACCGCGCGGCGATTTGGTAAAAAAAACAGTCCAATTCCTTGCGCGCCTATGGCTGCTTTTCCCTACGTCAAATCAGTTTGTTAGCCAGGACGGCATTTCAGGAATCGAAAAAACAAAACATATGATTTTGAGAATCTGAAATCAGCGCCCTAAAATAAGGCCTACCGCGCGAGGGAAACCAAAGGAGCGCGCGGTCGGATCTGTCGCAAGACGGAAAAAGGGAGGAACTGAACATCATGACAAAAATCGTATCGCGCCGCCGCGCGCTGACCGCGCTGGCCGGAGCTGGCGCAGCCGGATTGACCGCGCCGCATATCGCAACGGCCGCCAGCCACACAAAAACCTGGAAAGTGCAGACATCCTGGCCCGGTGGTGCCGGTCTGCAGATCTTCAAGGACTGGTGCGGCACCATCGTTGAAAAAACCGGCGGTGAGCTGGCCTTCCAACCCTTTGGCGCCAATGACGTGGTGGGTGACTTCCAGCTTTATGACGCGGTCAAGAATGGCGTGCTGGACGCGGTGAACCCCTTCACCATCTACGCCCAAGGCATCATTCCGGCGGCGGTCTTCCTGTCGTCCTTCCCGCTGGGTCTGCGCAACCCACATGAATATGACGTCTTTTACTATGGGCTTGGCGGTATCGACATGGCGCGCGAGCTCTACAAGGCGCAGGGCATGCATTTTGTCGGCCCGATCCACCACGGCCCCAACATCATCCACTCCAAGGTTCCGATCCGCTCGATCGACGATTTCCGCGGTCGCAAGATGCGCCTGCCCGGCGGTATGGTCGCCGAAATCTTTACCGAGATCGGCGCCGAAACCACGGTTCTGCCCGGCTCGGAAATCTTCCCGGCCCTGGAAAAGGGCACCATCGACGTGGCCGACTATGTAGGCCCGGCGGTGAACTACTCGCTCGGCTTCAGCCAGGTGACCGACTATATCGTCATGGGTCCTCCAGGCTTCATGTCGCTCTATCAGCCGGTGGATATCATGGATCTGACCGTGGGCATGGACAGCTGGAATGCGCTGTCGCCGCAGATGCAGCAGTTCGTCGAGATGGAAACCCACGTCTATTCCGACATGCATCACGCCGCGATCCAGGCCGCCGACCAGGAAGCCTGGAAGAAGTTCGAGGCCGATGGCACCGAGGTCACCCGTCTGACCCAGGACGATGTGGAACTGATGACCGAGGTCGCCGTGCCGGTCTGGTTCAAATACGCCAACCGCGACAAATCGAGCGCCCGCGTCTTCAAGACGATCCTCGATTACATGCAGTCCGGCTCGCTTGGCTATGTGGACCCGGCCCTGACCGAAGGCATGTCGCTGGACCTGTAATCCGGCCGTCAAATCCGGCGAATGCTCTGGGCCCGCACAGACCGTGCGGGTCCCTTTCGTGACCCACGCATCACCACATTTCACGGGGGATCCCCATGCCCAGTCTCGATGTGTCCTTGCCCCATTGGGCCTATTGGATCGGACTGATCGTCTTTCCACTGGTGGCCATGATCCTGGCCCGCAGGCCCAAGACCGGCCCCAGCACCTATACCAACGCCCTTGGCTATTTCATCCTTGTGACCGGCGGCATGCTGGGCCTGCACCGGTTCTACCTGCGCAACCTTCTGGGCCTCGCCTTTATTCCGGTCTTCCTGCTCATCCTGATCGCAAATTCCAACGGCCAGGAGGCGCGCAGCATCCTGTCGGATGCCTCCAACGTGGTGCGCCAGGCCGAGCGCACGCTCGAACGCGAGGAAAGCCGCGTCGCCGCCGCCGAGGCAGACCTGCCCGCCTTGCGCGAGGAACTGGCTGCCGCCGAAGACGGCTCCTTTGCCAAGCGCCGCGCCGAGAAGAACATTGACCGCGCCGAAAAGCGCATATCTGACGGCCAGGACCGCATCGCCCAGGCGAAGGCCGATCTTGAGACCGCCGCCCCCGCACTGGAGGTTGCGGGCGAGACCATGGCCTTCTGGAACAGGGTCGGGGCTTATGCGCTTTATGTGCTGCTGGCGGCCATGCTGGTCGACGCCGTGCTGATGCCGGGCCTTGTGCGCCGCGCCAATCAGAACCTTCCCGAGGAAGAACCGGAAACCGAAGCCGAAAAGACCCTGCGAGAGCTGGAAGAGGCCGAAAACGTTGAGGATTCCAGCCATGTTTCAACGGGTTGGACCGGCTGGATCGACCGCACATCCCTGATGGCGGGGGAGTTCGTCAGCTACTGGGCGGTGATCGCGGTCTTTGTCTACTACTTCGAAGTGATCAGCCGCTATGTCTTTGGCTCGCCCACCAACTGGGCGCATGAGGCAATGTATCTGATGTTTGGCATGCAGTACCTCATTGCCGGCTCCTACGCGATGCTGACCGAGGCGCATGTGCGGGTGGATATCTTCTATGCCCCCCTCTCGCGCCCGAAACGGGCCTGGGCGGATCTGTTCACCTCGATCTTCTTCTTCATCTTTGCCTTCACCCTGCTGTTCACCGGCTACAAGTTCGCGCTGGACGCCAATGCAGTAGCCACCGGCAACGGCGTGGTGTCCGAATGGGCCCGCGGCAACATCGGATTCACCGAAATGCTGGGCAGCCTGAACCTGGCGCAATGGACCGATCCGAACATCCGCTGGGGTGAGATCAGCTTCAATGAATGGGAAATCCCGCTGTGGCCGATGAAATGGGTCATGGTGATCGGCGGCCTGCTGCTGGTCCTGCAGGGCATTTCCAAGCTTGCGCAGGACGTGCGCGCCATCGTGAAAGGGGCCTGAGACATGGGTCTTGAAATTGGAATTGAGTGGCTGACACTCATCATGTTCGGCTCGCTCCTGGCCCTGTTGATGGCCGGGCTGCCGCTGGCCTTTGTGACCGGGGGGCTGGCCTGCGTTTTCCTGTACGTCTTGGGAGATGAGCGCGCCCTCAACATCGTGCCAAGCCGGATCTTCCCGCTTATGACGAACTATCAGCTCTCGGCGATCCCGCTGTTTATCTTCATGGCCTCGATGCTGGAAAGGGCCGGGATCATCAACGACATGTTCGATGTGATCTACAAGGTGCTGGGCGGCGTCAAAGGCGGGCTTGCGGCAGCAACCATCATCGCCTCGACCGTTCTGGCGGCCATGGTGGGCGTCATCGGTGCCGCCGTGGTGACCATGGGCATCATCGCCCTGCCCGCGATGCTGAAACGCGGCTATGACCCCAAGATCGCCATGGGCTCGATCATGGCTGGCGGCACGCTCGGCATCCTGATCCCGCCGTCGATCCTTGCGATCATCTACGCGGTGGTGGCCGAACAATCGGTGGGCGAACTCTTCATCGGCGCGGTCTTTCCGGGGCTGATGCTGTCAGGCACCTATGTGCTTTATGTGGTGCTGCGCTCGACCATCAACCCGACCCTTGGCCCGCCGATCCCGATGGAGGAACGCGTCAGCTTTGGCGAGAAAGTCCGTCTGATGGGCAATATGTCGGCGCCCATCGCGCTGATCGTGATCGTGCTGGGGGTGATCTTTACTGGCGTTGCCACCCCGGTTGAGGCGGCTGGCATCGGCACCTTCGGCGCCTTCATCGTCGCCGCCATTCACCGCAAGCTGGATTGGCAGACCGTGCGCGAAGCCTCGATCGGCACGCTCAAGGCCAGCGCCATGGTGATCTGGATCATGTTCGGCGCCACCATTTTCGTGGGGCTTTACGTCCTCGAAGGCGGTCAGCAATTCGTACAATCGGCGCTGGAGGCGACGGGTTTCGGACCCTGGGGCATCCTGATCATCATGATGTTCGTCCTGGTGATCCTGGGCATGTTCCTCGATTGGGTCGGCATCCTGCTTTTGTGCGTGCCGATCTTTGTGCCGATCATCAAGGCAATGGGGCCCGAGCCATTCGGCCTGACCACCGAAGCGGATCTGGTGCTGTGGTTCGGGGTGCTTTACCTCGTCAACATGCAGATGAGCTTCCTGTCGCCGCCCTTTGGCTATGCGCTGTTCTACCTGCGCGGCGTCGCTCCGCCAGAAATCCCGATGACCGATATCTTCAAATCCGCTCTGCCCTTCCTGGCGCTGCAGATCGTCGGTCTGGTGCTCTGCATGATCTTCCCCGAGATCATCACCTGGCTGCCACGGCTGGTCTACGGCTGAGCCGCTACAGCTTGACCATCACATAAGGATCAACATGAGCCGCTCCATTTGGGGCGGCTCGTGCGTTTTTGTGCAGAGTTTCTGATCTCACCCCGCATCAGGTTGCGGCCCATTGTCCCTGTCCCAATGCACGGCAGACCACAGACGGGAGGAGAAGTTTTATTCAAAATCAAAATCTTGAATGCATTCTCCACATATCACCCCATGGGCTGATTGCCCTTAAGTCAGCTGTGATCACTCATGGGGAGAATAACGGAGTTTCAAATTCCGCTTGCTATACCCAGATACTCAGGTATCCGGGCAGTAAGAAACACAAGACTACAGGCGCATGACCGACAGCATCGACCCCAAAGCCCCCGCTCGCGGCGCAACCCCTGCCCGCGATTGGGTCAAGACCCTCGCCACCTATCGTGACCCCAATCGTCTGCGCAGCACCTTTGAGCTGGCAGCCACGATTGTGCCCTTTGTCCTACTCTGGGGTCTGGCCTGGTGGGGCCTGTCTTTCAGCTACCTTCTGGCCTTTGCGATCTCGCTGGTGAACGGAGCCTTCCTGGTGCGCCTCTTTGCGATCCAGCACGACTGCGGCCATGGCGCCTTTTTCCCCAGCCGCGCCCTGAGCGACTGGATCGGGCGGGTGATGGGGGTGGTGACCCTTACGCCCTATGACGTCTGGCGACGCACCCATTCGATCCACCACAGCGCCACCGGCAACCTGGACAAACGCGGCATGGGCGATGTGCACACGCTCACCCTGGCCGAGTATCGTGACTTGGGGCGTTTTCAGCGGCTGATCTATCGTCTTTATCGCAATCCACTGGTCCTGTTCGGCCTTGGCCCGGGATACCTGTTCCTACTGCAGAACCGGGTGCCGCTGGGACTTATGGACAGTGCGAAATACTGGTTCAGCGCCATGCTCACCAATCTGGCCATCGCCGCGGCCTTGCTGACCATCTGGTATTTCGGCGGCTGGCAGCCCTTGGTGCTGATCTTCCTGCCGACAACGCTTATGGCGGCCACGATCGGCGTCTGGCTGTTCTATGTGCAGCACCAGTTTGAACACACCAACTGGGATCATGATCCCGACTGGCAGTTGCATGAATCGGCCCTGCACGGCAGCTCTTACTACCAATTGCCCGCTGTCTTGCAGTGGTTCAGCGCCAATATCGGCATCCATCACGTGCATCATCTTTACAGCCGCATCCCCTTTTACCGGCTGACCGAAGTGCTGCGCGACCATCAGGAACTGGCCGAAAGCAATCGTATGACCATCCGCGAAAGCCTTGCAAATGCCCGCCTGCACCTGTGGGATGAGGACAGCCGCCGACTGCTTTCCTTTGCCGAGGCACGTCCGCTTTTGACCCGAAGCTGAAGCTTTCAAGCTGCCCGAAACAGAGGCGAAGCCGCGTAAACACTCGGTTATCTAAGCTTAATAAATAGAAAACTCGCCGTATTTTGCCCAGGCTTGGAAACCTTCTGTTTGCCAATGCCGTGCCAAAGGTTAAGACCTTGGTAGGTGTGGGAACCAGTTATGATGTACGTTTCTCTTGCAAAAGAAGAGGCCGCGCTGCGACGGCGGGCCTTGTTTCGGCTGTTGCGCCGGTTTGACTTTGATGCGCCGGAGTTTCGCGGTGAGGCGATCTCTGATCCGGTGCACGAGCGGGTCAGCGCGCCTGAGTATCAACAAACGTGTCAGTCAAACGTTGGCGCAGGAATGCGCGGCGCCGTCCGCGGCGAAGTCCGAGCGAGCGCCATCGCAGGCCCGCCGCCGGATTGGGCTACGGGTGGACGCAGCTACGCGCCACCACGTCCCTGACGGACCGCCGACCCGAAAACAGACCAAACCAAGCGGGGCGCAAGCCAAAACCTGCGCCCCGTACCCAACGTGGAACTGCGACCCAGACCCGCGTGCCGGTCTTAACCGCCGTGTTTGGCAATCAGTGACTTGGCCTCCTGGATCAGGGCTTCACCGTCAATTCCCTTGGCATTCATCTCTTCGGTCCAGCGGGCAATCACGGGCTGCGCCTTTTCTTTCCAGCGGGCGACTTCCGCCTCATCCAGAACAAAGATCTCATTGCCCTTGTCCTCGGCGATTTCGCGCCCGGGCGCATCCCGCTCCAGCATCACGCGGGCGGCAAAGGCAGACAGTTTTTGCCCGGACTCAGCATCCAGTATTGCCTTCAGATCATCCGGCAGCGCGTTGTACTTGTCCCGGTTCATCACCAGAACGATGGTCGCTGTATAAAGCGATTCATTGCCGCTGAACTCAGTATGATGCTCGACAAGGTCGCTCAGCTTGACCGCGGGCGTAACTTCCCAGGGGATCACGGTGCCGCTGATCACGCCCTTGGACAGCGCCTCAGGGATCGCCGGAAGCGGCAGGCCAACCGGGGTTGCACCCAGTTCTTTCAGCATATCGGTGATGATCCGGGTCGGCCCGCGCAGGGTCTGCCCCTCCATATCCTCCAGCTTGGTCACACCGCTTTCGGTATGGATCACACCGGGGCCATGCACCCAGGCGCCCAGCACCTTGACGTCCTTGTATTCCCCCTCCTGCAGGTCGGTTTCCACCAGTTCCATGAAGGCTTTGGAAGTCGCGACCGGGTCCGTCATCATGAAGGGCAGCTCAAAGACCTCGGTCTTGGGAAAGCGGCCCGGCGTGTAGCCAACCACGGTCATCACCATATCAGCGACCCCATCGGCGGCCTGATCCATCAGCCCCGGCGGCGTGCCGCCAAGGGACATGGCGTCATAGTGTTCGATCTTGATCCGCCCGCCCGTGGCCGCCTCAACCTCGGCGGCCCAGGGTTTCAGAATCATTTTTGGAACCGTGGCGGGCGGCGGCAGGAATTGGTGCAGCCTTAGCGTCACTTCTTGGGCTGCGCCCGCCAATGGCGTCAGCACGGTTGCAGCGGCAAAGATCGCCGCGCCCAGTATCTTGCGTCTCATCATGTTCTCCTCCCAGATGATGATGTTTCTTGGCCGGGGTGTCCGGCATCTCCTCCCGAGACTGACCTAGTTGAGTGTCACCGGCAGATTGCGTGGCCCGCGAAACCCGAACCCGTAGAACTGCACGGGCTGGCTGTCGGCCAGTTCCATGTTCGGGAAGCGGTCAAACAGCATCGGCAGCATGATATTGGCCAGCATACGCCGGGCGATATGGGTGCCCTGGCAGAAATGCGGCCCGTTGCCAAAGGCCTGATGCGGCTTGCGCGGACGGAAGATGTTGAAGCTTTCGCCGTCTTCGAAAATATCCTCGTCCCGGCAGGCAGAGGCCTGGATGGTCATCACCGTGTCCCCTTTGGGAACCATATAGCCGCGGATCTCGGTATCTTCGGTCACAAGGCGAGAGCTGGCCTGGATCGGCGCCACCCAGCGCACGCCCTCCTCAAAGGCTTGCCCCCAAAGCTCATTGGATTTCGCCTCGGCCAGTTGGTCCGGGTTGGTGAACAGCCCGCAGAGAATGGTCAGCAGCGCATCGCGCGGCTCGTTGATGCCGCCGCCAATGGCGATCTTGATGTTGGAAAAGATCTGGCTTTCGGGGATCGGATCCTCGGCGTTGACCATAACGGACAAGGCGCTGGGGTTCGGATCTGCCTTGTGGCGGGGAATGGCGGCGCGAAACAGCGCGTCCATCTCGTCGTTGGCGGCGTCACAATCGGCAAAAAGTTCGTCCGTAAAGCCAAAGTTCCCCGCCCCGTCGATCAGGATCTGGCTCCAGCGCTGCATGTCGTCATCGCTGGCCTCGGGGATACCCAGAAGGTGCTTGAGGCAATGGGCGGCAAAGGGCCCGGCCAGCGCCGGAAACAGATCCACCGTCTGCCCGCGTGGCAGGCTGGCGACAAAGTCTTCGGCGATCTTCGTGTAGATCCCCTCCCAGCAGCCCTTGATATTGCGCCCGGTAAAAGTGGGGGCCATGGCCTCGCGCTCGCGCGCGTGCTCCGCACCATCCTTGCGCATCAGGGTATGGGCGCGAAAGGCGCGCGTCATCGGCGTTTTGGGGTCATTGGAGCTGAACAGCGCGGGGTTGTCCTTGACGTATTTCGTATCCTCCGCCTTGGTCAACAAGGTCCGGCCCAGCGACGCCACCCGCACCACCGGCGCGTCGCGGCGCAGGCGCTGGTAGATTGGATAAGGATCCAGCGTCAGATCCCGGATGGTGATCTGATCGTCCTGTGGCGGTTTGCTCAATGTGGAAACGCTCATCTACTCCCCCCGTTTTCACCTTGGAGGGAAAGCCTAAAAGCCGAAGAGAAAATGAGGCAATCCGATCACGCTGATGCACTATATCGAAAAATTGCATACAATTTCCTGTGCTTGCCCTAGGCTAAAGACATGACCGAAACGCACGACCCGCTGAGCCTTGATTTCGCAGCCCTGCGCACCCTGCGACTGGTACATGGGTATCGATCCTTTTCGCGCACGGCAGAGACGCTGGACGTGAACCAATCCACGGTCAGCTACACGATCGACCGCTTGCGCCGCGCCTTTGGAGATCCGCTGTTCGTGCGACAAGGCGGGCAGATGGTTGCGACCGAGCGCTGTGAAGAGATTGTCGCCAGCACCAGCCTGATGCTGGACGAGATGCTGCAACTGGCCGAGCCGCGCGCCTTTGATCCCGGCCGCGCCGAGGCCGAGGTCACCATCTCCTGCAATTACTATGAGCGGGCCACCGTCCTGCCCCGGCTGATGCGCAGGCTGCGACAGGCGGCGCCGGGTCTGCGGCTGACGGTGCGCACCTCGACGGTCGAGGGCAAGCAGCATCTGGATCGTGGCGAAAGCGATCTGGTGATCGGCCCCGTGCGCATCGACGGCAGCAGCTATTTCCGCCGCACCCTTTTGCGCGAACATTCCGTGATGGTGATGGCCCGCGGTACGCCCGCCGATCAGATGCCAAGCACCGAGGCGGCCTTTCTCGCGGCGCCGCAGGTGGTGGTGACCTATGGCGATTCCTGGCGCTCGCGCTTTCTGGTCGAGATTGCAGCGGCCGGCAAATCCCTGAATCAGGTGATGTCCATACCGAGCCCCGCCGCCCTGCCCGAGCTTTTGGAAGGCACCGATCTGGTGGCCACCCTACCCAGCCGCCTCGCCGCGCATTTTGCCGACCGGGTGCAAACCGCCCCCTGCCCGTTTCGCGGAGAATTCGAGATCGATCTCACCTGGACCTCGCGCACCCATCATGCCCCGATGCATATCTGGCTGCGGGAGCAAATTGCGCAGGCCTGCCAACGGCAGCCCTAGGCTTATCGCATCCAAAGGCCGTTTGATTTGATCCGGTTGCGGATCACCTGCTCGCGCCGCGGCAGGTTGTCCTGATCGAACAGGGCGCGCACCTTGGCCCCGCGCCCCTGATAGACCATGCGCTTGATCGGCTCATAGGTTTTGAGGACCTTCTTGATCCAGTTGGGGGCGGCGACCTCCTCCAGCACCTCGATCACCCGGTCGCTTTCGCGCGCATAAAGCAGTGGAAACAGCCGGTAGTGGCAGCTGGTCCTGCCATCCAGATACCCTGGTGCCAAAGCATCCCGCCCGCCGCCAAAGGAATGGATCACAAGGGGCAGCGCGATCTGATCCAACCAGGGATCCAGCGATTGCCCAACCAGCTCGACTGGCAGATCATCGCGGATCGAGGTGGCATAGTCGACAAACCGCGCGCCAAAGCGATGCGGACAGGCCCCATAGAAAAACCCGGCATTGAAATAGAGATAGCGCCGCCAGTGGCCATCGGGCTGGCTGGGGTCTTGGCTGCTGCTAAAATCGAGACCGAACCGATCATAAAGCGACGCCCAGATACCTTCTATCCCCGGTCCATACAGCGTCGGCTTGGGCCAGGTTCCCTCACACCTGAGCGAAGCCGAGGGGCGCTCAAAATCAAAGGGCACCTCGGACAGCTCATCCGTGATCAACGTGTCGCTGTCGAAAAACACAAACGGCTCACCCTCGGGCAAGGCCATCAGCGCCTCGATCTTGTTGCCATGGGGGTAGCTTTCGCCAAAGTGCTGACTGTCAAAGGGCAGGATCTTGGCGCCCAGACGGTCAAAGAAATCCAGCACCCCCCGATTGCGAATCTCGGGATCCTTCTGCCACAAAGGCCCCGCGCGCGGGGTGGCCACGAACAGCCGACCTTGGAACCCTGGCGCACTGTGCCTCAACGACGCCGCAAATAGCGCCGCCTCATATTGTAACCTGCCTGACTGGGCGATGATGACAATGTTGAAAGGCTCTGCAGACATCACTGCCCCCTGCCATCAGATGTGCCACAGGAAACAGGCGTCCAGAGGCAGAGCAATACGATCAAGCCGACAGCACCTTGACACCCGGGATGCCTGCAATCTCATCAAGATCCGCATCGTAGCGAAGCGATAGCTCTTCGATCAGCGCTTCGGTCCATCCCGGCAGGTCAACCTCCTCCTCGATCGCATCATCAATCGCATATTTGTCGAGAAAGGCCGCTATCACACGGCGTTTCTGCGATTCAGTCATGTCTTTGTGCTCGTGCAAGTATGCACGCAGTCGTTTCATACCTTCGCTCGACATGATGGCAGAAAGCAGATCCATCCCCCCGGTCAGCCGCTCTCCTGCGTCCAAGCCCAGCAAAGAACGCAGAATATCCGCCCAGATCAACGGCATTTCCTCATAGGACCAAACAGTGATCGGCACGTCAGGAAGAGCCGTCCGGAGCCGTAACACCATGTTGGACCACCGCAATGAAAGCGGATCACAGTCGTCCAGGATTTGCGTGGCACGCTGTGGCTGCAGCCCCCGCAAAAGAGACGGAAGGAAGCTAGCCGGATCGCGCAACCCGATTTGGACCTGCAGATCATCCTTCTCAAAAAGCTGCCTGAGCGCCCCCATGCGCATTTCCGCCTCTGGATAAAAGCCATGACCATCGATCGCATGCCGCGGCGGACCAAAGAAATGCGGATTGGACAGGACAACGCGATCGGCCTGTTCTTCTTCGAGGATGGCATCCCACAGGACATCACGGCCTTGACCAGGTGAACGCCCTTCCAGGACGGCATCGACGCAGTCTCCCAGAAGATAACGGTATTTTCCCGGACCAGGCACCACTGTGCCACGCTTGGCAGCGGCTTCCTTGTTGAGCAACAAGGTCTTTAGCAGACGGTCCCCTTCCGTCTCATGTGCGCCCGCATGAATGATGACCTGCATGAATGGGCCTATGCTTTCAAATTATTAGTCAGAACAAGGCTTACTCTGGCTGCCGACGCGCGTCAAACACAGCAACAGGACGCCATTTTCTGCGCTCACCGCCACAGGGGCCTGCCCATCTGCACCCATCCGGTCATGAGCGCGCACAGGATCCTGCCGTGCCCCCAGAAAGCCCTCCCAAATTCAGGAAGAAAATGACCGACTTACGGATTGCACTTCCTCCAGCAATCCGTTACACGCCATTTTTGTGATGAACATGTCACCCTACGGCCTTGGGCCGGGGCTGACAGGCCAGTCACTTTTGGCCCGGAACACCACATGGTGTCTGAGGTTCGCCCCTATAGCTCAGCTGGTAGAGCAACTGATTTGTAATCAGTAGGTCCGCGGTTCGAGTCCGTGTGGGGGCACCATTTTCCTAAGCCAAGCCGCTGTTTTTCAAGAAAACATGGAACTTTTTAGTAGCCGCAATACATTTACGGGTACATGAGGGCTACCTGTGATTCTGATATTGCAGCCTGTTCAGCGGACTGTGCGGGGGGCTTGGCGTTACCGCAGGCGGGTTTCCTACGATCTGCCCCTATCCTTGGGAAGACCAAAACCACGAAAGTCTTGGGCCCCTCTGAAAGAGAGGCGCTTTGAGGCACACCGGACATTCACCGGGACGTCGAAGAATTGTTTCAAGGCTTGCGATCCAAAGGGGCGCAGATTGGCAATGATCTGCTGCCCGCTATCATCCAACCGGACACAGGCCAATCCACGGTATTTTGCGGTGAAGCTAAACGGAGGTGTTCCGCAACCGTTTGGGAAATTCCCGCACGGCCTTGTTGAGCGCGACAAAGATCCCGCAAAACAGGCCACAGACCATATGGCAATCGGATTTGGCGGTTTCTATTTGCTGATCAGTCCGACCGGCGACAGCATTGCTCACTATCTGCTGGAGAGAGATTACACTTTTGAAAAAGGCTGCAATCGGATGGCGAAACATGCCTTGCTAAACTGGGAGAGGCGAAAAGTGCTCTTGCATCAAAGTGATGGCCTGCCGACAATCGCGTTGCCACTGATCCCCGGAACGTAGCATCTCAATTGAGGCCCAGACCCGATTGCCGGGGATCTCACCAAAGGCTTGTCCCAAGGATGCGTAGTCAGCTGAAGGGGTTTCGAAGGAGGCAAGACTTGGTTCCGACAGATGAAGGTGCGCGATATGCTCCTTGTGGTGGCGCAGTTCACAGACAGGGTTGTTTCCAGCACTAAATGCGCTTGCGGTATCAAGCATCGCACTCAGATTTCGCGCCTGAATTACATCCAAAGCCTCGATCACCTCACCGCATGTATTCAGAAACTCACACCCCATATCTCTGGTCAGCGGCTCGATGCACAACTTGAAACTGAAAGGCTGCAACGCAGCATCCAATCGGCTCAGGCGCTCTGGACCCAAGTCAGCAACGGAGCCGATATCCGACGGCAATCTTCTGAGTGACGGCGCGCCAAAGACCCCCAAAGGAACGCCCAGGTCATCGGCGAGGTGCGCAACTCTGAGCGTATGATCCAAGAAGCGTGAGAACTCCTTTTCTGGTCCCAGTAGAGAAGCCTCGCTCAACCCATAGTAAATTGCCTGAAAGGCGACCGGCAAGAGCCCGTGATCGGATAGCCGAGCGCGATAGCCTTCCACGCCCCAGCAGGATTTCCAGATGCGCGGCGGCAAGAGTTCCACTCCACGCACATCAAGTGAGGACAGGAGAGCAAACCCGTCTTCTTCTTCCTGATCCGACCAGGCCAGGGCCGATACGCTGAGACGGTTTTGAGTGATCATGCCTGCAGAGTTTCTTTGGATATGAATTCCTGCAGGGCCAAGATCACGTCTTCTTTGTTCATGATGTAGCCATCGCTGCGACCAAAAAGGCCATCGTGACAGGTCCGGAAATCATAGATGGGTGCCGGGTCTCGCTGTTGGCCGATTTCCGCCCCGTGGAACACTCGCTCAACCAACTCCTTTGTTGCCAATGGCTCAGGCGCCAAGTGCAACAAAGACAGGTCATTGGAAATCGCGCGTTCCATATCCTCAGCAAGCCTGCTGAGGGGATACCACTGAAACACACCATTCGGATTTACGGCCTCCAGCAGGCGCTGGTGCATTAGGTCAAAGACAATGTTCTTCTTCAAACCCCGGCCAAAAAGGCCCGGTAGCCGCAAGACTGTTGCCGTTGGAAAATGATCGGTGACGAAATGCTCCAGTTCCAAACGATGCAGACCGTAAGCGTGCAAGCCTTCCTCGATTGGGCGTGTGGCCTCATCCACCTCCACGGGATCGCCAAAGACATCGACCGTCGAGATCTGTACAAAGCGGTCAGCTGAAATGGTAGACAGAACCTCCATGAGGTCGGCAATATTGGCACGATCTTGCTCGGGGTGTTGGTTTGCCCGCCATTTTTCGGCCGGTACCCCGCAATTTACTACGAGACCAAACGTCTGCCCCCGTATGTCATTGATGGTTGTACTATTGACCACCCGTTGGAAATTCCGTGCTCTTGCCAGTGTCGAACCGACAAATCCCGTGTGTCCGATGAGTAAGTCCACGGCAGTTCCTCCGTTTTGGAAATTTCGCTCAGAATTCTCTCTGAGGCATAGAAGATCGTGTCGATTTTCCCCGACATCACTTTGAACACACGATCATCGCGCTCGATACTGCAGGCACGGTTGTCCTGAAGGCCGTGAGGTTTTGTCTTGATTGAAAGCTGGGGGGCCAGATACCGTGTTTCGCCCAGGAAATCCGGCCAGTAGCGGGATATCTGCTCCTCCATGCGGAAACGGATATCCTCAAGTTCTTCGCCGTTGACGCTGTTCAGCCTGTGCTCTGCCTCGGCAGCGCTGGCGAACTGCCCCAAAGGCGTGTGTGTGACGCTAGACAACGTGTAAAGACCGGGTTGGCCTGTCGGGTAGACAGAGGCCAGAGGGCCATCGACCAGAGTGAGCGCAAAAGACGGGAGCGCGCATTCGTAGTAGAACAGCACTGTTGGTTCAAAGAACACGGAGGACTTCAGGGGCAAGAACTTTGACCAAGACGCATCGATCAGAAAGTCATAGCAATCGCCATGCAGGAGGACGCCATGACGCCTGTACTGAAGGTCGGAATGCTGGATTGACGCACCCAGGACGAGATCATTTTCAAGCTCGGAGCGAAAAAACGACCGAGCCAAATCACAGTTTATTGCGCGCTCTGCCGTGTCCATGACACCGGAGATGTTGGTCAGGTTCAAAGGGCAGGCCGACGAAGACACTTCCGTGAACTCAATTCCACTGCTTGCCATGATCGCTTTGTAGGTGCGGAAATCGATCAGTGATTGGTCGGCTGCGACTGCGTAAAGGTTCGGTGCAACATCAACCGTAAGATCTCCATACCGCTCCAGAAACCGGTTGAAGCCATCTCTCGATTGCATTCGCGTTTCATAGTCGCGTGCGTAGTGAAACCCTTGATGCAGCCGGTTTTGGTTGAAACCTGACGCCTCTGTCATGATGTCATCGCGACGCTCAAAGAGCGTCACCGAATACCCGAGGGATTTCAGGAAACGCGCAATGTGGCAGCCGTACCAGCCGGCCCCAATAATCGCAATTCTCATTCTAAGACTCGCATGGTTTCCAGTCCGTTTGACCTCAATAAACTTGGCAGAACCTCGTTTTGAGTTCTTGCATATTGACCTAACGGGCAAGTGCTTAAGGATTGGTAAGCCATTCCGCCATAAACCCTGAGTAAAAGCAGATTGAACGATTCTCACAGAACGTGCAGGAGGAAAAATGCGAAAAACAGAGCGACCCATTGCGCTCATTTTGGGGTTCACTCACCCGACCTACGTGGTGGAGAATTTCCTTGAGCAAATGTCAGGTGGACTTCTTGCATTAAACTACCAGCCACATGTTGTGTACTGTGATCAGGACCTCGCGCCCCAAGTCAAAGACCTTGACGCGTCAAGAGTGGAGCTCGTGTTGAGCCTGGGCGGCTTGCCTCTCCAACTCACCATGAACGAAAAGCCCATTTTCGAAGTATTCTCCTGCCCGTTCATTCTGTACCTGATCGACAACATTCTCTATGAATTCAACAATCCAAGCACCGTTCGCCAGTTCTTTGATGCCGCTGTTGAGCATCCCAATCTGCATCTTGCAGTCAGTGAAGGCTCCTACGCTGGCATGTTGACCGAAGTTTGGAGGGCACGCGGTTGCGCGAAGGCCGTTCACTTCATGCCGATGGCAGGTTTCTTTGAGGCAACACCTGTCGCCCCTGACAAAAAGGACGCGATCGTTGTCATCGGAAACCTCAGTTCCTTGCCCGCAGTCGGGGCCGAGGCGGGCAGCTCTTTTGACGAGACAGTGGCCGCGAATTGCCCCGATGGAACATCAGACAAGCAAGTTTCTGATATCATTTCCAGAGTGACATCAAAGGGCTTTAAGGGCAACGTGGCCAAGGAAATTCTTGCGGCACTCGACTTGTCAGCTTCTTCTCTGCTGGACCCTGCGGTTCTTCGCTTGGCAACCGCGGTTGATCGGGCGCTGCGCTTGATGTCTCGCTACAACAAGGTCGACAGTCTGCGCGGTCTGCCAGTCGAATTCTATGGTTCCGGGTGGAAAGAGGCCTTCCCCAATCATGAGGGCTTCACCTTTCACGATCCCATCGCGCACCCTGACGTTCCCAAGATCCTGGGCCGCTACAAGGTCACGTTGAACTTCGATCCCGGCTTTGAAGACGGTGTCCATGATCGTGTCATTTCAGCCTTGGCTCAGGGAACTCAGGTGGTCACGAATGAGAATGCATCCTTGAAGACTCTTCCTGGGGCAGATGAGCGCGTTCACACTTTCGCTTATGCAGATTCCGACATTCGCGATGTTGCATCGCGCGCATTGCAATCACCGGTGACGAATGACGCCGTTGACTACAGGAAAACTCTTATTGTCAACCACGGATGGACCGAACGTTTTTTCAGTCTCTTGAGTGGCTAGAGACAGCGAACTCCAGACATTTTCGGCGTTCGGCCTGGGAATTCACGCCGACGCCTCTGGTTTCAAAGCGAATATGGGCCCGTCATTGCGCGGTTTGAGGCGTTTTACGTCGCAACTCCAACACCGCTTCCTCCGCTGATCTGAGGCCCCCTCGCGGCTCGAACACTTCTTCATACCCCCAAGGCCGAAACCCATCCTTTCAAGGGACCGGAGGTCCACGATGTGCCAACAATCAAACCGGATCATCTGATGGCGGCAGACCTACAAGATCAATCGTTGACCCCTTGATTGCGCTCCAAGCGGGGTTTGCCCGCTTGCGCTTTCTGCGCCAGGTTCTGAAACATCCGCTTCACATTGTGACCTCAGCTACCCCAGCAGGGCCTCTTGTCTCCGCATAATAAGTATGATGGTGCCTGAGATTATCTTGAAGCCTGGATGGCAGCGCGGACTTTGGGTTGTTGGAATGAAACACGCAGGTTCGCCGGCATGCCCTTGTCCACTTCGAACTCAAAAAACTGGGCCTGGGGGATGCCCATGTCTTCGGTGGCAATGTCATCTGCGTGCTGGGTGATGAAATCGGCCCGAAATCCCTCTTCGATGTCTGACGGGTTGCCTGCGAAGCGTTTTAGATAAGTGTCTTCCGGGGCCCAGGCCTTGGTCTGCAGCTCACGCGCGCGGGTTGCACGAGCTGCCGATGTCTTGCCGCGCACAGGGTAGATGCCACCCGGATCAAAGATCTGAACCTTCCACGCGTCGTCGCCTGTTTGGATGAAAGTAAAGTTGTTCAGATGCCCATCGAGCCAGATCCCGCCCTGGTTATTGATTTCCCGAGCGGCAGCAACATAGGCCGCAGCCTGCCCCTTGGTCATCTGACCTCCTTGTTGTTTCACAAGGCTGTTGGCAAGCGTGCCGCTGAATTCGTCGACCAGTTCCAGCACCTGAATCTGGCTCGGGCCTTCGGCAACTACACGGCGATGGTGGAGCTTTATCGGCGCGATGACATCGGGATCAATCCCATCGCGCGCAAGGAAAGAGCGGCCAAACCAGTCGTTGATCACCTGGTTGGTGTTTCCATCCTTGTTGAGCGAGATCCGAACCACTTGCCCCTCGCGTCCGGCTGCGCGGAACACCCCGTTGATTGCACCGTCCGCGATCGCATCGCCCAAGGCGATAACCTGTTCCCCGGCTGCTGACTGAAACCGGAAATAGCTGTTTGCCTTGGGATCCACCGATGCGGGCAACGAAATCTGCGGCGCCGCGGGCTCTGGCAGTGTGGCGGCGGGAAACGCGACCGGCGCGGTCCCGCGCGTATCAAGCATCGGATCGCGGGCGCGATAGGTGGTGACGGGGGCAACAGCGTCCGTGACCACCATGTCGGCAAAGTCATCCACATCCATACGCAGAATCTGCCCGCGGGTGGGATCAAAGAACTCAACGTCTGCCCCCATACCAAAGCGGTCTGCCCCCACCTTGGTCAGGACAATACGGCGCTGAGGGCCGGTTTGGGGCTTGATCTGCATGCTGACAGTCCAGCCCCCATCCATTGCGGCCTGGGCAGTGGCCATATTGACCGTTTCCGGGTTGAAATGGGCGACCTCGATCCCCTGCATTTCGAGCCTGTGGGAAAACACCGGTGTGGGCACCGGCTCTGTCCGCCCAAAAGAAAGCACACCCGAGGTCAAGGCGCCCTGCCCGTCCGACAAGCTTTCCATCGCCATGACAAGCTGGGCGCGCCCCTGTGCCTCACTCAGCCTGCGGCCCGTCTGGCGCATCAGGATAAAGTTCCCGGCCACTGCGTCGGGCGCTTTGGGCGTGCTCGCGCGGTACTGCGCAGGGGCCTGCTGGGCGACCCGCGCGGTTGCTCCGAACTCGGTTATCGGATCCGCTGGAGCCGTAACGAGCGTGGCACGGCGTCGTGGCGTAACCCGAACAGGGACAATGGGATTTTGCGGTTCGGGCAGTAACCGGTAGGAAGGCCCCTGCGCCGGAGTGGCATTGACCACGATCTGTTGGCGCTGGCCCTGACGAATGGAAGCCGGAAAGGTGTCAGACAGGGTTTCAAAGGCATCGATGACCTGGCTCAGCCCTGATGGATCCCGTGCCGTAAAATGTCGGGCGTTGGCACTGCGTCCTGCACGCATGCGACTTTTGAAAGCCTGCCCGCGCGAAGGCCCCAAGCCATCCGTCAACCGGGCAACCTTGCCGCCCGTCCCGGCCTTGTGAAAGCGTACCGGCGCGGTCGCCTCGTAAACCGTCGCGCCGAAAAACACCAGTTCCGAAGCAACATCCACAATGTTGAGCCAATAGGCTTCATCTGACAGCGGATTGCCAAAGGCATCGACACCAGCAAACATGGAATAGACCTTGCCGCCCAGGTTGACGGAGTGAAACATGTTCACCATCGTGCGCATCCCGTCGCGGGTCAGCGTGTCCATCACCACATCGAGCTGCCGCGCAGAGGACACCATGAGCGCTTCGTCCATCGAATACCGTTCCAGCCAGATGCGCGGGTCGCTCTCGTCCCAATCGGGCATCAAAGCGGCCGCAAAATCCCGTGCTGGTCGGCCCAGATCTTCCCAAGTCTCCTCATAGCCGCCACCTTTCAGCCCGTAGTAGCGCGCCATCTGTGCGCGGCCGAGTCGGGTGTTTTGCCGTGCTTGCTGCCACGACTGGGCCGCCGCCCGATCCCAGCGGATGATCCCGGTTGCAAAAGCCTCCGCTCCGGCCGGGCCGAAATAGACCGCTCCGACAGCCAGTTTCTGCTGAAGCGTCAAACTGTCTGACTGAAGCAGTGTCTCAAAGCGATTGATCATGCCAAGGACATGTTCGGCCTCGGCTCCCCCGGCCGATGTAACTGCCAGTTTTATCTTTTCTGCCTGGGTGCGATAGCTCGCCAGAACCAAATCTTCCCAACGGGCATACCACTGAACGCGGAAATGCGTTTCGTCATCGATTGAAAAACGGACTGTCTCACCCGAAATCCCATCAAAGGTAACGCAGCTGCCTTTGTCACGTGTGGCAGCCAGATTATCGCTGGCAAAAAATTCGTTGACCCACTGCCAGCTCAGGATCGGAGGATAGAGATAGGGATCAAGCGCGCCGCATCTGGGCGATAGCGTCATGGCCTGCCCCAGAGGATGCGCAGCCCGCGACAGGCCAACTCCATAGCGCATCTCCCCCTCAAAGGGCACACCGCGGGATTCCAAGGGCAGCGTGACAGTCTCTCCGCTTTGCTCCCCGGTGATGGTCAGCTGGATCTTGCGGCCTTTTTCTTTGGCCAGTGCCTCATCCAGATAGGCCTGCGGGTACATCTTTTGCCCCGGAATGGAGGTCAGAACTTGCGGCGTCACGGTTCCGCCTTCAGGGATCTTTGCCTCAGGTCCCAGAAAGCTCAGAACCTCAACCCGCTGCGTCGGGGCCCGGTCGATTGCAACCACGGGATCAAAGGCATAGATCAGCTCGCGCGGCTCCCCCTCTCCGATGATCTCATGTGAGGTCACCTCGCCAGAGATGCGATCATAGGCCCAGCGGACTTCACCGGGGAAAAAGGTCATCTTCAGGATCGGAGCGCGGGCACTGGCATGGACCTCAAGCTGCGCGCTCCATTTCAGGTTCCCCTCAAGCGCGGCATGAAGCGTCGCAGGGATCGCGCTCGAAATTTCCTTGGCGGCTGGATAATATTCAAATCGCGCTGAAATTCGGCCAGCTTCCGGGGCGCTGACCTCTTCAGTGATCCATTTGCGGGTGTCTGAATGCAGTTCGATCTCATCTGCCAGCGCGCCTTTGGGTGTAACCAGATAGATGTAGCTTTGCGTCTTTGCTTTCTCAAAAGCTGCAGTGCCCTCTCGCTGGGCCACAAGACGCCAGCGGCCAACAAGTTGGTCGCGGCCAAAGACGGCGGGCTGGGAGGCGAGCCTCTCTGACAGTGGCGCGGCCTGAGCCGCTGGAGACAGGAGCGAGACCAGCAGGACCGCAAGACCAGCAGCAAAACACCTAAAGCGCCTCATCATCATCGGCTCCCATGGCTGAGCTGCTGAGCAGCGTGTCCTCATCGGTCAGGGCGCGCCGACCTTCAGGCGCGGCATAGGGCACCGGGCCGGACTGACGACTGACCTTGAGACTGAACTGGTCATAGTGCACCTGCCCGCCCCAGCTTTTGCCGCGCATGATCATAAGATCTGCGCGTGGATCTGGAACAATATGGAAAAGGGCCACCCAGGGGATTTGAACATTGCCTTCAAGCTGCGATTTCACCGCCTCGGGCAGGCTTGGGTTCATGTCACAGCGCCGATCAGAAATGTCTCGCACGCCCAGATTCAACCCGTCAAACCAAGCCTCATCCATCACCCCGCCGCAAGGCCCCAGCCTGCGCACACGCGCAGACCCTGCCCTTTGAGACAATCGCTCAAACCCCTGGAGGGTTGATTGCTCTAAAAAGGCGCCAGCCTGCTGACGGGCCTCTGCTGCCCGGATCTGCTCTTCCAGTCTTGCAACGTCATCGTCAGAGGATTGCTCGCCAAGGTATTCGAACCTGTCAATATCGAGACGCTTGTAGCGGTCCTGGCGCAGGCGCTCACCGGTCTCGCGGTTTTGCCAGACAAAGGCCTTTCTGCCCCCTTCACGCAAGTTTTTCAGTTCCCGGCGCAGGCCGTCAAGCTCCTGCTCTGTCTCGTTCAAGGCAGGCTTGATCGCATTGTCTGTGCCAAGATCTGCCGTGATGAACCAGGTCTGCTCACTGCGGTAAAGAAAGCCACTCATGTCCCAAAGGCCGTTGAGCTGCGGCAGGATCTCGTCGCGCATGTCAGGCGTCAGGATCTTGGGGGCATGGTCCGGGTCAGATACAGGCTGGGGCACGGGGACATCGGCAAAGATGTCATCTGCCCAATCCTGCGTATCCTGAGAGGAGGTTTCGGCTGCATTTTCTGGCGTCAACAGATCGTCGTTGCCGTCCGTCTGCGGTTCAATCGTCTGGGCCATTTCTTCCTGCGCAACAACCCAGCGAGTGGGCAGCGCGAGGTTGAAGGGCAGCCCATCGTCACTGTCTTCAGCCAAAACTTCTACGGTGGTTTCCCGGGTTTCCCGGTCGATCTCGATATGGACGATACTGCCGTCTTTGGTCTCAAACCGCTGCGATGCCTCCCCGCGATCCGGATCAAAAGAGGCCCAAAACAGCTCGTCGTCGATCTCAGCAAGGCGCTCGGCGCTCAAATCGCCTGTGGTCGCCTCCTGAAGCGCGGCGTAACGCTCTTCTTTGTCTGCCGTAACCAGCAGATCCCCCAAACGCTCAGAGCTGAGATCAAGTCCGTATTGCCGACGAACATCACCAAGCGTGCGTGCTTGCGTGGTGATCTCCGGGGCCGCCTGACGCCTGGTCGTGCGCAGAACCTCGCGGATGAGCGTGCCACTGCGGGCCAACTCATCCGGTCGGCCCGTGGTTGTTAAGGCGCGCTTGAGAAAGGGCTTTGAGGATACCTTTTCAAGCAGCGCGCGCTCCAGAGGTGTGGGCACGCCTTTGGCAGGGCTGTCGGCGAGTGCGGAACCAGCCAGCAGAACTGCCGCAGACAGGGCAGACAGTCGCAACATCGTTTTGTCCTACAGCGTGGTTGCCTCACTCATCGACCGCGTTGATCACGACCGAGTCGACAAGCAGCAGCATTTCACCCTTTGCGTTATTGCCATATCGACCGATGCCAAAGGTCAGATCACCCGGTGCGCGCAGCGCGGTAAACTGGTCGGTGACAACCTTGAAGGGGGTTCCGTCTTCCAGCGTGACGCCGTCCATCTCAAGGCTGGTGGTATAGCTGCGTCCTCTTTTGGACAGGGTCAGCGTCGTGGGCAGTGTCTCGTGATCGCCCAGAATGGTGCTCCAATCTTCGGGGCCTTTGGGCAGCTTGGTGTAGCAATTGCCAAGGCTGGGCACATGGGCGCGGTACATCCTGCCGACCTCTTCCTTTTCGCCCTTGGAGGTCTTGGTCAGATAGGCGCTGGTTGACCAGCAGCTCCCGCCTTTGTTTGCGTAGAAGGACGAGGCCATGAAATTGTCCGTGTTCTTCCACAGGCCGAGATGAAGCACATTGCCGCTGGCGGTCAGCTCACCGGTAAAGGTGATCCTTGCATCCCAATCGCCATCGGGCATGTCGCCTGTGTAGGTGATCAGGTTGGTTCCGCTCTCCTCGGTAAAGGGGTTGGGCGACGTGCTCAGCAACAAGAGCGCACCATCCTCCACCACATAGCTTTCCGGGTCGGGGTTGGTGAGGATCCAGCTGTCGGAAATATCCTCCCCATCGAAATCATCACGGAAGAATTCGGTACTCACCGGCCCTGCGGGCTCTGGCTCGGGTGCAGGGTCCGGTTCGGCAGTCGCCTGCGCAAGGATGACGGCCTCCTGCATCGCAGACTGAAAGCCGCTGGTGTCGGCGGCGTCAAAATACTGACCACCTCCGTTTGCCGCGATACACTCCAGCTGCGCACGGGTTTCTGCGTCGACGTCAAAGCCCACCACGTGGATCTTCATGTTGACGCCCGATGATTTTGCCATGCCTGCGATAGCGCATGGATCCCCGTCACAGGTCTCGATCCCGTCAGACACCAGGACCAGAGACTTTTGAACATCCACCGGCTCGGTTCCAGACAGCATCGAGATCCCTTGCATAAGCGACGTCTGTATCGGTGTCTTTCCCAGAGGGGTGATGCCATTGATGCTGGCCTTGATCGCGGCCCGGTCTGTGCCCAGCGCGTTGAGAACCTGCACATCAGCGCAGCTTTCCTTGGAGGTGGTTCCATAGGTCATCAACCCAACACGGGCCTGTGTTGGCACATCGTCCATCAGTTGTGTCAGTGTCGATTTGGCGGTGGAAATCTTGGCCTCACCATCGATCTGCCCCCACATTGACCCCGATCCATCCAGGATAAACAGAATGTCAGAGGGCGCAGCCAAGCTTGAAGTGGCAAGCAAACCAGCAGAAAGGGTGGCAAGCGTCGTATCAAAAAGCTTCATGAAATTCTCCCAGCACGTCTTTTGCTGCAGAGTAAGTGTGGCTCGCGCCGCCCCGATATCCCCAATTGGGGACAACAAGGCCCGGTCTCACGCGGCCGTGATGCCGTGAGCCTGTGAGTGCTGCGCATTTCCCTGCGCGATGATCTGCCCTGTGTTGGCTTCCGGAGCGCAGGCATCAAGGATCCATGGCCATTCGGAAAACATCAGATACTGGCCCAGACGCGAAAACTCGTGCAGCGTGCAGCGGGGCAAGGCGGCTTGCAGTTTGGCGCTGCCTTCCGGGTCAGAAACGTTGTCAAGGCTCCCTTGAATGACGTGGACCGGCGCGGAAATCTTGGACAGATCGAAATCCCAGCCATGTGTGTTCAGGAAATTCTCCTGAACCAGTCCATCGGTGCCAAGCTGCGTGCGCAGGGCCAACACTTCGGGAATACGGCGCTGCAACTGCGGGCTTGAGAGCACCTCTATATCCGCAGGGCATTTGGAACGCGCGATATGACGGGCGAGGTATTTGCTCGTGTTTTGCATGACCGAGCGCATGAGGTACGGAACAATCGCCTTCAAAAGCGCAGGCGCGCGCCTCCCGATCACACCGCTGATGATGTAAAAGACGTCCATACTGCGCCAGTCGGCGGGCTCATGGCGTGGATAGCTGGGCGCGCACATCAGCACCCTGTCCACCCGGTCAGGCGCGGTCGCCGCAAAGGCAAGCGCAGAACACGAGCCAAAGGCCTGGCTCAGAAGCGTGGCCTGTTCTGCCCCGAGATGATCCATCAACTGCAGCAGGTCCGGTGTGAAATCCGACAGACCGCCCAGTTTCTTGAAATGCGAACCAAAGGTGCCTGGCCTGCAGGGAACCACAAGGTGCACCCCCAGGGCTTCGAGCTTGGGCAAATAGCGCTCAGGGGTACCGATCACATCAAGCGCAACGCCGGTGAGCGCATCAAAATGCAAAAGCAAATGCCCGTCTTTGGGGCCGAGCGAGAAATACTCAAGATTCCGACCATCTGCCAACAACAGGTTCCGGCGCACCGACAGAGCATGTTCGTCCTGCACTGTTTCCCGCCCCAGCAACGACAGTGGATTGCGGTCTACCAGCAACAAGAGGCTGGACTGGTCGCTTACGCCCGTCTTGAGATAGATGCGTTTCAGATAGGTGCGCGCGCTTTCGTAGGTTATGCCGCATTGAGCCGCAGCTTTGCGCAGGCTCGCACAGCCATGCAAGGCCTCAACCAGCCGCGCCTCGGCGTTTGACAAATAGTAGGTCCGCCGAAAGTCGTCAAAACTCTGACGGCTCATGGCGGGCAGGATGACTGCGATCTTGGCAGCATTCGGTGGCAGGACACCGCCTTTGAGCGCTTTTGCCGAGATCAGAGCGACGTTCGCACCGCCCCCGGTATCTTCACTCAATTGGGGCAGCATGCCATCGGACGTATGCGCCAGCCGCTCGTGTTTTCGTTGCAACGCGCTCAGCGTAGCATAGTCAAAGCCATGATCCGCAGCCGCCTTGTTGGAAAAAATGCGGCGTCCCGCGTGATCGAAGACCATCAGCCCAACGGCAAGCGAGTCAAGCACGCCGCCCAGGGTGGAGTTTCGCTCCTGCAGCGCAACAATATTTTCGCTGAGCCGCATCGCGCGTTCGAAATGCATCACAATACTCTGAAAACGCTCGGGAACCTGGCGCGGCGTCCCCGCGCTTGAATACTCGATGTGTTCCATCAGCTCGGAAATCATCTCGGGCCAAAGAGAATTGTCGATCACAGCATCATAGAGCATATGAACGAGTTCAGCCTCGCCCGGCTGAGCGCTGCGGGCCCTGTCATGTGCAATAGGATTATCACGAGAGCGGTCCATAAACCCGCATCCAAAATTCAACAAAAATACAGTTCAGCCCCAGCATAAACGGACCGAAGTGAATTCCAATCTTTTTTGAGAGCACAGTCCAGGCAGCACGGACAACTCTGCACCAAGAGGGCCCATGGGGCTCACTTGGGATTGGTGGGTTTGTCCGGAAAACCACCGGGCTGCACCGGGCCACCAGTTCAACAGCCCCGCAGACTATTTCAGCTTTTGTCCTGCTGAAAAGGTATTCAACTGACCGAGCGAGATCAGCATCCTAGGAGTATTTCTTTTGCGATTTGCCGCGATAGGTTCGCGTTCCGGCCTTTCCAGCGGTCGAGCGCCCGCGCGTTTTGACGGCGGCTTCGGAGGCGGCCTCCACCGCAGATTGCCGGGCCAGAGGGTCATCCGATACGGCCAGGTCCACCGCTTCAAGCCGTTTGATCTCGTCGCGCAGGCGTGCGGCTTCTTCGAACTCAAGGTTCTCTGCCGCCTTTCGCATTTCTTCGCGCAGCCCGTTCAGATGCGCTTCGAGATTTGCACCATGCATCGGCTTGTCGATAGTGGCGGTGACGCGGTTCATGTCAACATCGCCCTGATAGAGGCCCGCCAGCACATCTTCGACGTTCTTTTTCACCGTCTCGGGCGTGATCCCGTGTTCCTCGTTATAGGCGATCTGCTTGGCGCGGCGGCGCTCAGTCTCGCCAATGGCGCGCTCCATCGAGCCGGTGATACGGTCGGCATACATGATCACCCGGCCATCGGCGTTGCGCGCGGCGCGGCCGATGGTCTGAATGAGCGAGGTTTCCGAGCGCAGGAAGCCTTCCTTGTCGGCATCCAGAATGGCCACCAGCCCGCATTCGGGGATATCCAGACCCTCCCGCAAGAGGTTGATACCGATCAGCACATCAAAAGCGCCAAGACGCAGATCGCGCAGGATCTCGATCCGCTCCAGCGTGTCGATATCGCTGTGCATGTAGCGCACCTTGATGCCCTGCTCGTGCAGGTATTCGGTCAGATCCTCGGCCATGCGTTTGGTCAGCACGGTGCACAACGTGCGAAAGCCATCGGCCGAGACCTTGCGGATCTCATCCAGCAGATCGTCCACCTGCATGTCGACGGGGCGGATTTCCACCTTGGGATCCAACAGCCCGGTGGGGCGGATCACCTGTTCGGCAAAGACACCGCCCGATTGCTCCAACTCCCAGGCTGCAGGCGTGGCCGAGACAAAGACCGACTGCGGGCGCATGGCGTCCCATTCCTCGAACTTGAGGGGGCGGTTGTCCATGCAGGACGGCAGCCGGAAGCCGTGCTCGGCCAGAGTGAACTTGCGCCGGTGATCGCCCTTGTACATGGCGCCGATCTGCGGCACCGAGACATGGCTTTCATCGGCAAAGACGATCGCATTGTCGGGGATAAACTCGAACAATGTGGGGGGCGGCTCGCCCGGTGCGCGGCCCGTCAGATAGCGGGAATAGTTCTCGATCCCGTTGCAGTGGCCCGTCGCCTCCAGCATTTCGATATCGAAATTGGTCCGCTGCTCCAGCCGCTGTGCCTCCAAGAGCTTGCCCTCACCCACAAGCTGATCCAGCCGCATGCGCAGCTCTTTCTTGATCTCGATGACCGCCTGATTGAGCGTCGGCTTGGGCGTCACATAGTGCGAATTCGCATAGACGCGGATCTGGTCAAATGTGCCTGTGCGCTCGCCTGTCAGCGGGTCGAATTCGGTGATCGCCTCCAGCTCTTCGCCAAAGAACGACAGTTTCCAGGCGCGATCCTCAAGGTGGGCCGGAAAGACCTCAAGCGTATCGCCCCGCACCCGGAAGGACCCGCGCTGAAAGGCCTGATCATTGCGCTTGTACTGCTGCGCCACAAGGTCTGCCATGACCTGTCGCTGATCATACATCTCCCCGACCTTCAGATCCTGGGTCATCGCCGAGTAGGTCTCGACCGAGCCGATACCGTAGATACAAGAGACCGAGGCGACGATGATCACATCGTCCCGTTCGAGCAGCGCCCGCGTGGCCGAGTGGCGCATACGGTCGATCTGTTCGTTGATCTGGCTTTCCTTCTCGATGTAGGTGTCCGAGCGCGGCACATAGGCCTCGGGCTGGTAGTAGTCATAGAACGAGACGAAATACTCGACCGAGTTTTCCGGGAAGAAACCTTTGAACTCCCCATAAAGCTGCGCCGCCAGCGTCTTGTTCGGGGCCAGGATGATGGCGGGACGCTGAGTTTCCTCGATGACCTTGGCCATGGTAAAGGTCTTACCCGTGCCGGTGGCGCCCAAGAGAACCTGATTGCGCTCGCCCTCAAGCACGCCTCCACTCAGTTCGGCAATGGCGGTGGGCTGGTCGCCCGCCGGGTCGAACTCGGTCTTCATGACAAACCGCTTGCCGCCTTCCAGCTTTGGGCGCTGCTGGGCTACGCGCTCGGTCATCTTTGGCTCGGAGGTGTCGGAATGGGCGTAGGGCATAGGGTGTCCTGTCTGCTGCGGCCTCACAGTTGATCTCTTTTTGTTCCAGATCAAGGGGCGGCGGTGCAAGTTGCACAAAAAACGTGAGATAGCGCGACGGATTGAGAGATGCCTTGCGTTTAGACAAGAAGCGCGCGCCAAAAACGGGGACAAAACGATGCGGAAGGTCATATTCTGGAGCCATTTGTCAGTGGGGCTGGCCACCGCCCTTGTGGTGCTGATGCTGTCGGTGACAGGCGTGTTGTTGACCTACGAGCTGCAGATCACCCGCTGGGCAAAAACCCCTGTTGTTGCGCTGACAGGGCAAGATGCTTTGCCCATGGATGAGTTGGCAGAGATCGCGCGCCTTGAGACGGGCGGGCGCGCAACTGCGCTGGAAATCACCAATTCTCCAAACGCCCCTGTCGCAGCTCTGGCAGGGCGTGGCGCAAAGACGTTCCTTGATCCCTACACCGGCGCGGTCTTCCCGGCCCAAGGCGCGGGGATAGCGGCTTTCTTTCAGACGGTTGAGCGGCTGCACCGATGGTTCGCCCTCTCCGGGGAAGGCCGGGACATAGGCCGTGCCGTGACAGGTGCGGCCAACCTCGGGTTCCTGTTCCTGTTGGTCAGTGGTCTCTACCTTTGGTGGCCCCGAAGCCTGAAATGGCGTATCCTGCGGATGAACCTCTGGTTTCGCCGCGACCTGCCCAACAGCAAGGCGCGCGACTACAACTGGCATCATGTTTTTGGTTTCTGGGCCCTTGTTCCGCTTCTTGCCATTGTTCTTTCTGGCGTCGTGATCTCTTACCCCTGGGCAAGCGACACGGTGTTTCGCCTCTATGGTGAGGCGCCTTCAAAGCTGCGCCGCCCCGCAAGCGGCGGGCAGGCCGGATCAGGGGCCCCGGCAGAGGCAACGGGCCTGGATCTGGCGCTGCTGCAGGCGGGGGCGATCCTACCGGATTGGCAGAGGATGCAGGTGGCGCTTCCGGTTGGCGACAGGATCAAAGTGACTGTAGACAGCGGGACTGGCCGACAGCCTGCAAAACAGGTGCGCATGACCTTTGACGGCGAGACAGGCGGTCTGGTACAGCGCACCGGGTTTGAGGACCGTACATCCGGCCAACAGGCACGGATCTTTCTGCGCTTTCTGCATACGGGCGAAGTCTATGGCCTTTGGGGGCAAACCCTGGCCGGATTGGCGGCCGCTGTTGCCATCCTGATGGCCTATACAGGTGTCGCTCTGTCGTATCGTCGGCTGCTTCAGCCGCTGCTCAAGCGCAGACGCAAAGCCCATCTCGGTTAATTTTGTCTCAAAATCACATCCAAATCGATCTTGCCGCAGCGCTTGGATCAGCGCATATAGGCAGCACCGGATAAGTAGGAGACTGCAATGCAAGCGCGTATCTATCGGCCCGCAAGAAATGCCATGACCTCGGGCATGGCCAAAACCCGCAAATGGGTTCTGGAATTTGCACAAGCCAGCGCGCGCGAAGTGGACCCCCTGATGGGCTGGACCTCTTCAGCTGACACCCAAAGCCAGGTGCGCCTGCGGTTCGACAGCAAGGAAGAGGCCCTGGAATACGCCAAGGATCATGGCATTGCTGCCGAAGTGATCGAACCCAAGGTGCGCAAGGCCAATATCCGTCCCGGCGGATATGGCGACAACTTTGCCACCAATCGCCGTGGCCCCTGGACTCACTGAGACGCGCAATGATTGATTTCCAGATTGCTCCGGCCAGCCCCAGCGATGCTGAGGCTGAGCATCTTATCCGTCGGCATCTGGATCAAATGGCGTCGCAATCCCCCGAAGAAAGTTGCCATGCGCTGGATGGCAGCGGTCTGGACAACCCTGCGGTGGCGTTCTTTCTGCTGCGCCGCGAGGGAAAAGCGCTGGCCATGGGGGCGCTCAAACGTCTGGCGGACAACGCTTTTGAGCTGAAATCCATGCACACCCTGGCCGAGGCACGCGGCAGCGGCGCCGGCCGTGCCATGCTTGAGTATCTGCTGGACCTGGCGCGCGGAGAAGATGCCACAGGGATCTATCTTGAAACCGGGTCCACCGCCGAGTTCCTGCCCGCCCGGAAACTATACGAATCCTACGGATTTTTGGAGTGTGGCCCCTTTGGCGACTACGCAGAGGATCCCTGGTCCACCTTTATGCACCTGGATCTGCGCAGCGCGCCTTGACCCCTCTGGCATCGGTGTCGTAACTGAAGCGCAGCGGTCCCTTAGCTCAACTGGATAGAGCAGCTGACTTCTAATCAGCAGGTTGAGGGTTCGAGTCCTTCAGGGATCGCCATTTTCGCCAAGGAAGGTTTGGGCCAGACCTCATGCAGGCCGACACCCTGCCACCGCCAGTCGGCGCGCGAATGCCACCCAGGCTGCCATACAGGCAGCTGTCATCGCTCTTTGGAACCAACGTCTATGCACCACAGAAGTGGTACCCTTGACGCATTGTCTCAAGCGGAACACTAAACCATCAAGCACGTGACACGCCAAAGACAAAAGACGTTTGAGAGAGATAACTTCCGGTCTCTTACCCTCGGACAAGAGTGCGGCCAATCTGCGCAGCACCATCCAACAAGTCAGAACAGAGATATGGCTGGGGTGGTAGGATCAAAAGAAGCCATATAAATATTTAATATCAATAGCTTGCAAGACGCCCTGAGGCGCATTGTTGATTGATAAGTTGACGACGTGAGTAACACCAAAAGGGTCATCCGAATCAGCAACCCAAACACATTTTGCTACCTGAATAACGGACTCTTTACGCGACAAACCCGCATAATGCGCTGGTGGCGCCCGGGGAGTCAAATGTGAGTGCAACCGTTTTCTTCTTGCATAGGACGAAGTTGGCAGTGCGTTGGTTCGAATTGATCGGATTTCTTGCATTTAGCTTAGCGCTAGGCGCGTCACCCAGATGTGGCCGCATATTCTTCTACCGCCTTAGCAGCTATCGAGCTCACAAGGATAATGACCGCGACCGCACCGCTAAGAAAAGCATCTCTCTCTATAGTTGGACCATAATGACCTGATACAAACAGAAGTACGAATACCCCAACAAGGGGCACCAACACAGTCAGATTTGAAAACACAAAAAACTGGACACACCGTTTCTTACTACGATAAACAGCACGCTTTCTTTCCACTGAAAGCTCACCAAAGTCTTTTACAGGTCGAAACGCAACTATTGCATTAATAATTGAATACGCAAAAACTGGAAATGTCGCAGCATAAGGCAAATAAAGACTTAGAGCGCCGTAAAAATCCACCCCGAGTTGAGGATATTTACTATACTCCCCAAACAACCGAAAGGGCTCAATGCACAGCTTTACCACTATCAAGCACATTATGAACCCACTAATCGGGACAATTAGCCTTGTCATGAATGTCAAACCTTTGAACAGCTCCACTGAATCAAGCTGCTCACGGTGATAAGCTAGCTCACCCCCGAGGAACAAAAGCGACATGAGGGAAGCAACTTTACAAGAATCAATTATGCTAGCCAATTTGGGCTCGGCGCCCAATTTATCGGCTGCAAAAAAATACCCCGTAATGGATACTGCGTATATGCAAATCACCAGAAGAACATATTTCATGACGTTCTTGGTTGGCTGTCCCGTTCCTTTGCGGATTCCACTCATGATTCTGTCTTTTTCTGCCAATACTTGCTGTTTCTACAATTTCACCGCCGTTGAGGGAAGCGACTAGTTGCCGTTAACGATCTTCCCATTTTGAAGTAGACGAATCACCCTCGGAAAGTTGTAATTTTGCAACAATCCTTCAAGGGCAGGCATACATTGCCAGCAAATGACACCTCTTTATGCAATAATTATCTTAACTTAGCAGATCAAATCACCCTCGGACAAGCGTAGAAAAACTTGCTTGGCGTTGGTCTGGCGCTGAGATAAACATAGGGAAGTGGATTTTCGGGCGGAGTTTAGCATGACATCAGTTGACATTGCCTTCCTGGCTAGCTGTATAGCTTTTTGCTTCGCTACTTATTTCTACTTTTTCCCCAATAGGGGAAATGGAGATATTTCACTTGAAAGTACCAACCTCTTCGAAACAACACCCGCCCTACAACTCGTCCCAAGGATCGATAGTTTAATGGATCCCAATCACAAACTTATTGTGACCAGTTCGTCCGGCGGCTATCCAGAAAGTTTAATCGGCGGTTCGCTTTGGATGGAGAAGATAGAAGAATGGCTGCGTCGGGGTGTTGCTATCGAATACTTGATCACCTCAGGGAAGCCGAAGCACTGCCATGCGATTTCTGAACTTGGCTTGATGTTTCCAGATTTACTGAATATCACATTCTTGGTTAATGATGACACCAAATCTGAGCGCTTAATAAAAATCATTAATGATTATCACGATACTCATCCTACGTTTGTGGTAGACAGCGAGAACACGCCAGTGGCACTATGGCTAGAACGTTTCCACTCTCCGGAATCCGGCATGGCGCTAGACGTTTCTTACGTCTCTCCGATGGATATTTCTGAATCGGAGTTGGCTTATATACACTGGTCTCAGCTTTCCGAGCTTCGAAATGCGTCTGAAGTTCTTTCTCAGCCCGAAATGCGGCGGGTTTGCTCCGCTGCAGCTCAGGCAGCCTGAATTGCACGGACTATTTATTACTTAATAAAATAGTACCAGTACAGGGCTGCAGCGAGCCCGCAACACGATATAACGAAGTGAATGGCTGTAGAATCCATCTGCGCTCCATACTCTGGGAGAGATGAGTATCCGATGAATGTCTTAAGGTCGGTTATCTTCAGGCACTGTAAGTCGATAAAATGGTAACTTTATTATGGCAGGAAGCTGAGAGCGGTTTCAATCTCTACGCCCGGAAACCGGCTCATTAAACACCACAAAATCTACGCCCGCCTCTCGGCACTTTAGTTCCAACTGGAACAGGAGGTTCGCAGCTTCATGCGCGAGATGCAGCAAGCCGCTTTCTGGGTCCCGCTCCTCTCCCAGATCGCGGGCCAGGCGATGACGACGAGCGGCCGCGTTGTAGCGCTCCACCTCAACACCCTGCCAGGAATGCGCCTCATATTTGAGGGCGCCGAAGTCCAGAACGCGGATGATCGCCAGGAGCGCGCGGGGGCACCCGGTCTCGAGGAGCAGCGGATTGGGTTTGCCAGCATCGGCTTTGAAGGCTTGGGAATGGGCGTCCATTGCGGATCTCCTGCATGGGTTCTCTGGGGGGATCAGGCGCGCCATTGTCCGGCGCGCAGGGTGACAATGGCGCGCTTGCCGTTGCCGTAGGTCAGGATTGCGGAGTGGGACCAAGAGGACGGGCCACGATTGTAGCCCATGTCCAGACTGGCGAAGAGGCCCGCCTGATAGCAGCCCTGGTAGATCGCGGCGGAATGGGAATGGCCGATGTTGGCCTTTTCCCCGGTGCGGGCGATATTGGTGGCGGTACCGCGCGCGCCGTTTGGCCCAAGGTCCCCGTGCTGGTCATGACGGACCCCGGCGATCTCCAGCCGCTCATGGCGGGACAGGAAGCGAATGGCAGGGTCCAGTCCTGCGCGTTCAAAGGCCCAGGCTGCCAGGTCGAACCCCGTATCGTTGCGCTTGATCGCCGCGACCTTGGCTGCCGCTGCGGTCAGGAAGAACCCGGCATTGATCGGGTCGCGCCGGAAGTCCGCCGTTTCAATCCAGCGGTCTAGGTGTTCATCGTGGTTGGATTTCACCACATAGGTCTGCGCCCAGCGCCGGGTCAGCCCGTTCAAAATCTCGGCCGTCTCCTGGATCTCGCCCTCTACCGTGTCGACCTTGTCATAGAGCGCTGCCACCAGGTCAAAGAACGTGTTGTGGTGGGATCTGGGGCCGAAGTTCAGGACGTCATTCAAGACCTGATGGCGGGGGCGTAGCGTGTCCACCAGGCCACCCTTGCCCCAGACTGTGGCCAGAACCTCTTTGTCCAGCTTCACCCCGTGAATGTCCCCAGGCGTGAAGACCTCGAGACGGTGGCCCGTGGTGACCTCGCCCCCCTCCACGCGCAGGTCCAGATCATAGATTTCGCCTTGATCGGTGGCGTTGATCTGGCGGGCAAACCAGACGCCCTTGGGCGTGACCTCCACCAGAAGGGCGCCGAATGCGTGGTGGAACTCCGCTTTGAGGCCCGCCTTGCGCTTGATGTAGTGTTTCAGGGTGGCGGCGCCGGTGGTGTAATTGAACTTGGCGTCCGTGCCCGGCGCGGTGGCAATGGATTTCATGGCGATCTGCGGGTGAGGAAAGACGCAGGAGGCGGTGCCGGTAAAACTGTCCAGCCCGGACAGCGGGTTCACGGCCGTGGGAATGATATTCATATCCCCCGCCCAGATCAGACCGGGGCAGATCTCCACGCGCTCATCGGCCAGATATGGCTCCACCTCGGGCGCATACCACAGGTCCGTTTCAGCCGCCCGGTTGACCTTTTCCTGGGCCACCTGGGCCTCACTGTGATTGTAGCGAATGCGGGCCACCATGATTTCGGCGCCGTAGTGATCGGCAAGCGCCCGCAGGTTTGCCCAGAACCCGGCGTGAATGCCGGTGTTGCTTTGGGCAGAGGTCAGCAGATAGCGGCGCACATGGGGGCGGTCCTCAAGGCGGCGGGCGGCGGTGGCCAGAACCTCGCCATGGGCGGAAATCCCCCAAGCGTCTGCTTTGCGCAAACGCCGTTTCAGTTTAGAGCGGGTGACCCCGAGGGTGCGGGCCGTGGCGGAGATATTGCCGCCGTGATCGGCAAGCGCCTGGACCACCAGGCGCGCCTCGGCCGGGGTGATCTCTGCGGGGCGGTGGGACAGCTCGCTCATTCCTCGCCCTCCTCTGCCTTGCCGCGCGTGCGGCGCCAGATAGGGGTCAAGGCCCAGGTCAGGAACCGGACACCCAGCACGAAAGACGACGCCAGGGCCAGCGCATCGGGTGCGGTCAGGAAGACGTCCCGCCCGTTCCAGGTGAAGGTCCAGAGCGGGGCGAGGAAGAAGCGCACCGCGTGGCTATCCGCGCCGCCCTCTATCAGCGGCGCCGTGGCGATAGGCGCAACCGAGGCCGACGCCAGAACCATGTCGATCTTGGGCAATCCTGATTTCATGTGGTCACCTCTGATGCAAAACTTAAGTGTTGCCCTGCCCCGTCCCTCAAAACGTGGCCTCGACAGAAAGGGTCACGGTGGCGCGGCCCATGCGGCTTTTCTTCTGGGCCAGCTCCACCTCTAGCGTGGCGCCCGTGGTGTAGTCCGAGAGGGCTTGCAGGGCCGGATCGGATCGCAGGGCGGCGCGGATCGCTTCCCCGGCGGCGGTGATCTGGGTGCGGCCCTCATCGCTGGAGGCGAAGGCGGCGAAGTACTCCACCTCAACTGTCAGTTGGACCTCCTCCAGATCGGCCCCCATGGCGGCCGGAATGGCGCCGTCCCGGGTCACGGTGACGGTGAATGCCGGAAGGTTGTCGGGCAGAATGTCGGCTGGGGTCTGTGACCAATCTTTGGCACCGGGCACAGCAAGGGCCACGGCGGCCTGGGCCGCCGCCTGGATCGCGGATTCACTCATGGGATACTCCTTCAAGCCGGTGCGGCGCCGGGTTCGATGATCAGGACGGACAGGCGCACCGTTCCGCCGGTGAAGGCCGTGGCCTCATCCTGCGCGGTGATCAACAGATCCGTATCGGCATAGGTGGCATAGGGACCCACCACGCCAATGTTGGAGGACGGGGCATCGCGCCAAATGTAGCTGCCAAACTTGGACAACTCGCCAGTGACGCCGACCTTGATCTGGTCGGGGCCGGTCACATTGGTTGCAACCCAGGTGGTGACGCCAAGAACAATCGCCCGCGCCGGGATGGCCCCTGCCACTGCGACTTGCGTTCCGCCACCCGACAGATCCACCTCAAGGTCGATGGTGCGCAGACCCAGCGTTCCGCCAAAGGCGCCGATGATCTGACCCGGCACCCAGCCGCGCGATCCGGCATAGATCCGATAGCGACCCTCCTCCAGCACCAGGACCCGGTGGCCAAAGGCGGCCGGGATCTCCACCCATGCCCCGCCGGAATAGAGGGCCATCTTTCCCTCCCCCACCACGCCAAAGACCCCGCCGGATGGGACGATATAGGCCTCCCCCTCAGCCGGTGACAGCGGGGCGGTTGCGAGCGTGGCGGAGACCACAACGCCGGGCAACAGGGCATCAATGAGGGTCAGGGCCTCGTTGTGGGTAACGTGCTTTTGGGCCTGGCCCGATTGCAGATAGGGCAAGCTGAACTTGGCAGTGGTCATGTCGGACTCCTGTTCAGGGTGTTGGGATCAAAACGTGAGGGAGAGGCGTGCAGGAACGCCCGGCCCGTAGGTTTCCGAAACCTGGGCCACCCGGATCTCCTGAAGGCCAGAGAGGGCGGAGACGTCCAGGTCCTCGAGGTTGGTGGCATCCGAGACGGTCAGAGAGACAAGCGGCAACTCCTCTGGGCCGATCTCCACACGGTAACGCTCGAACGCCTCCCCCAAGGGCACGTCCTCGCTATCGGGCCAGGTGTCCCCCTCAACCCTGGTGCGCCGTATCCAGGAGAGCGACAGCAGCCCACCAGAGAGGGCAGCTTTCAGATGGGCGGGTGAAAATGGCCGCCGCCCTGCCCCTTTAAAGCTGTGAAGGATGCCTTCCACCTCGGCCTGGTCCTTGCCGGTGGGCAGCGCCCGCCAGTAGAACGCGCGGCCGATCTCCTCGGCCCGCATGTCCACTGGGATCACGGCGCTATCCAGCGCGACCAGGCGCGCACCGGGGGCAAGATCTGCATCACCACGCACCCACTCTGTGCCAAGCTGCCCCCGCAGAAAGCCTGACAGGCGCCAGGTGTCCTTGGCGATCAGCTCGGCCGTGGTGAATTGCAGGACTTCCCAGGCGCCGGGGGCATGCTCTATCGCGATGGCATTTGCACCGGCCAAAACGTCCTCGCGGGATCGGCTGACAAAACCCCCAGCAAAAAGCTCCACCTCCAGGGTTTCTAGCGACCAGGTAGAAGGCGATCCAGGCGGAAAAGCCGTCACTGTCTCGCCTACCGTTGCCGACAAGCCGGTGCGCAGATTGTGGCTGTATCCGGTCTCCAGGCTGGGAGAGCGGAACAGATCCACCCCGCCCGGCCAGGGTTTGGCATGGAAGGCCGCAAGGCCCTGGTGATCCGCCATTGTGAGGCCGGGAAGCACCGGCAGATCCAGGAAGTAGGGCAGCACCGTTTCCGAGGGCGGCGCCACGCGGGCCAGCCCCGGACGGATCGGTCCGCCCACCGAAGAGAGCGCCGTCCCCGTGTAGAGATAGGCACTCACTCTCCGGGCCTCCCCTCGGACCACTTCATCCGCAATAAAGCGCAGCCTGGCCCCGGATTTTGGCGTGAAGCCAAACACATCACCGGGGCGCAGGGGCGAGGACGGCGGCAGGATCAGCTTGATTTTCTCGCGCTCATCGGCTGCCCGGTGCAGGATGGTTTCGGCTGTGGCCGTCATCCGCTCCAGATCCGAGACCAGCGCCAGTTCTGCGTCCACCTCGGCCTGGCCCGGCTGTTCGCGGATGGTGGCCCGCGCCGCGCCGGCCTCATAGTCCAGTTCTGTGTCGGAATAGCTCACCACCGCAACGCGGGGTGTCTCCTCCTGCGAGGTGCGAGTGATGGTGTAGAGGGCGGCGGTTCCCTCCTCCACCAGGTTGTCCAGGGTGTAGTCCGCAACCAGCCGCGCCGATGCTCTGGCGGCAATGCGCAGCACCGCGCCATCCTCGGCAGCATCCAGATTGAGAGCAGTTTCCCAGGTGCCCATCATATCGCGGAAGGACAGCGGGCCGGACAGGATCATGCCATCCGCTTGACCATGGCAGCGGGTCAAATCCAGGAGTTCAGGCGCATAACCGTAGTGGGTGGTCAGGCGCCGCTCTATCACCTCGGCCGCAGGGGCCGATCCGGCCCGGCCGTTCAGCCAATGACCATAGCGCCAGTTTGGCCCATCGCTCCAGACTTCTGTGGTGCGGGGGAACTCTGGCCAGGGGCGCGCGTCCCAGGACCAGACAAAGGCGTTTTCCGTGGACAGGACGGCGCCGCCGTTCTCGCCCCACCATTCCAGCATCGCGCGGATGTACTGGCGCTGCATGAAGTCATCCCGCGCGCCTGATGAGTAATGCGGCATGAAGGACTCAGAGGTCTTTGGGTCATAGAAGACATTCGGCTGGTTGCTGCCAAGGTGAATGGCGGGGCAGCCAAATTCGGTAAACCAGACGGGTTTGGAGCCGGGCGTCCAGGCCGTGGGCGATCCATCGCGCACCCCGCCGGGGCGGTTGTGATGCGCCGCCCCATGCCATGCGCGGATTGCCTTCTGGCGAAAGACCCAATCCTCCCCATAAGCGCCGTCCCATATCGGTGTGCGGGTCTGGGCGTCGCGGTCTGCCTGGCTGGCATAGTAGTAGTCCCAGTATTCGCCGCCCTCAATCTGCCCCTTGAGGTAGTCCAGCGAATAGACCGAGGTGACCCCGTTTGCCGGGTCATAATCCGCATGGGCCTGTCCGGGACGCCAATCCGAGAGCGGCAGATAGTTGTCGATGCCGATAAAATCCACATCTGAGGCCCCCCAGAGCGGGTCCAGGTGGAAATAGACCTCCCCCCCATTGCGGTGGGAATGGTATTCCGACCAATCCGCCGCATAGGAGATTTGCGCCCCAGGCAACATGGCTTTGACGTCACCGGCCAGAGAGACCAGCGCGTCCACAAAGGGATAGCTGCCCGGTGTATCCGTCGCCATGGTGAGGTCCACCAGTTCGGAGCCGATCAGAAAGGCATCCACCCCGCCTGCGTTTCGGGCAAGCGCCGCCAGATGCAGGATGAAGCGGCAAAAGGACCACTCATCCGGGCCGGAATACACCGGCACGTCAGTTCCGGCAGAGAACTGGCTAGGCGCCGCCGTGCCCACCAGGGCGGCCACTTGCGAGGCCACTGGCCCGTCCGCAGCGGCGGGACCGATCCGGCCGCGCCAGGGATAGATGGCCTGGCCAGTGCCCCCATCCCGGTCCGGCAACTCATTGCCTGCCGGAATATCCATCATGATGAAGGGATAAAGCACCACCCGCAGGCCACGGGCTTTGAGGTCGGCAATGGCCTCCATGACGGATCTGTCATCGGGGGCAGATCCAAAGGCCGGGATGCCGTCAATCAAGGACACCAGATTGGCAGAGGCACGCGACAGCCCGCCAGCGGACCAGGCGCGGGATGGGGATTTATCCTTGGTCTCTACCCGTGGTTCGATCTCGCAATGGGCGGCGCGCAGATCGGTGCCAAACCAGGAGACCACAAGGGCCACGGTATCGCAGGTCGGCAGCACGCCTTGCAGCAAATCCAGCGATTCTGCCCAGTCGGATTTGCCGCCGCTGCGTATCGCGTTTTCGCGGGTGGTGGAACCGGCCGCGCCCTTGGTGATCACCGCAGGCGAATAGCCGAATTCGGTTGAACCGGGGATCATATCCACGCCCCGGATCAGCTCCTCCATGTGGCCTGATGGCCCCCAGACCTCAAAGGTCAGATTAGGGATGCGGCGACCATAGGCTTCCACCTCCAGGCGCTCAAAGACCACGTAGGACACGCCGCGATATGCAGGCGCACCGCCGTCCTTGGCCACAATGAGCGCGTCCGGCTCCTGCGTCTCGCTGCCATTATAGAACCGCAGCGTCAGATCCGAGGTGTCCAGGAGTTTCCCGTCCGCCCAGATGCGGCCAAAATGGCGGATCGGGCCGGTGGCGCAATCGGTCAGGGCCACGGCAAAATTGGCATAGTAGGTGTATTCGGTGGTTTCCACAGATCCGCCGGACCCTTTGCCACCCTGCGAGGTGGTGCTGGTCACCTCCTCCATATTGGTGGCCCAGATCACTTGGCCAGCCACGCGGGCCACGCCCTCCACCACCGGCAAGCCGCCGCCCTCGGCAGATTTCTGG
Source organism: Pseudophaeobacter sp. (assembly GCA_027019165.1). GTDB lineage: Bacteria > Pseudomonadota > Alphaproteobacteria > Rhodobacterales > Rhodobacteraceae > Phycobacter. The sequence continues at coordinate 425,764 of JALUXC010000017.1, read as the reverse complement.
ACTTCCAGATTGTCCAGTCTCGGCCCGGTCACCTGCGAGGAGGCCCCAAAAAGGGACTGGTCCAGGGATCGGCCAATGAGGCCCCCGGCAGCCTTGCCGAGAGCAGCAGCGGATACCCCCAGAAAGGTGCCACCAATAGAGCCACCAATGGCCGCGCCTGCGGCCGAAAGCAGAATAGTTGCCATTTGCTGGCCTCCAGAATTTGAGGGGAGTTCAGGGGGACGGAAAGCGGGCGGCGAAGGACAGGCCCGCGCGGTACGCGGCAAAGGGCACGCAGACCACGCCCACACCTTCTTGGGCATGGATGAATTGGCCGCAGCATTCCAGAATGCCGCAATGGGCCTCGCGCGTGCCTTGCAGCCGCAGGACCACCACATCACCAGGGCGGGCTGCATCCAAGGCCACGGGGCAAAGATACTGCCGGGCCGCCTGCACCAGCGGGCGGGCGGAGGCATTGGCCCAATCCGCGCGCCAGGGCGGCGGCGGGGGAGCAGGCTTTCCGGTCACATCGGACCAGACGCCGCGCACTAGGCCAATGCAATCACAGCCCACCCCGCGCAGGGCGGCGGACAAAACATAGGGCGTCCCGATCCAGGCCCGCGCGGCGATCAACGGCGGCGGGTCAGCCTCCATTGCGGGATGCGCCATCATGGCCAGCCTCGCCCGGCACCGCATATTTGAAAGCGTCCTCGCCCACGATGGTGGGAAAGCCCCGGAAGTTGGCAGAGTTCGAGAACCGCGCGTGGCAGGTGGATATTGATTTGTCACAGCCCGGCAGCAGGTCGAATGCATCGCCTGCGCTCATCGGCTCCAGAGGCGCGCGCCACAGGCCCAGATTGCTGCCCCTATGGGCGCGCACATCATGGCGCTGGCCCAGATTGGCGCCCGAGGTCCAGATCAGGGTTCCGCCGGAATAGGTATTGTCGGTCCCCGCTGGCAGGCCGTCCACCACAAAATCCGCCTCCCCCACCAGGGCGCCGATGGTGCAGGAGACTTGCAGGGCGGTGGCGTCAAAACCGCAACGGTTATCGCCCAGCTCTGCATCGCAAGTGCTGGTGACAAAACGGCCGCGTTTCTGCGCCAGGTTCCCGGCCTCGGATCTGAGTTCCGCCGTGAAGGACACTTCAGTTCTGGAGACCTCGCCCAGGTAGTAGTGGCCCAGCGTGTCGTGGCGCCTCTGGCTGGACCAGTCGATTTCCAGCACCTCCACCGATGCCCCATCAAAGAGGCCCCGCGCCAGATCCTCCTCTGTCACCGCATCGGAGTTGATCCCGCCCTGGACTTCCTGTTCATCCACCGCCAGGCCAAGCGAGGTCACCGCCTCAGAGGGGCTGAGGGCGGCTGAGGCCTCATAGGTCACCCCCTCCACCACCAGATCCACATCGCAATCGGTGAAGCCCATCACCCGGCCATCCGCGCGGGTCAGCTTCCAGCCGCGCACAAGTGTTGTGGTGTTGTTCATAATAAGACCTATCGTTGACTCTAAGGATGTATGGCTGGTATGATTTAAGCAGCGCCGCATAATGGCGGCGGCCGCAGCCTTTACCTGTGAAAGGGCACTGCGGTGGTTAGCGAACATGCAACCCAATGAGGCATGGACACCCCCTTTTGGGGGATACTGACTCAGAGAACTTGCGCCGCCTTGCGGCACACAGGGCAAGGGAACTGAGGAACAAGTCGGCAATTTGTCGGCTGGGTTCCTCTTGTTCCCTCGGAACATCACCCGGCCGCATGATCATGAGGTTATTGGTGATGAAGGGAAAACCCTACGTATTTTGGACAGTCGCAATCCTTACCGTTGCCAGCGGTATTGGGGCTTCCTTTTTTGCGTTGGTACCAGTCTGGTTTCCGCACCGCGCGGAGGCAATGGGTATGGTGACAAGCTGGCACTCGACACTTTCGTATCTTTGCGCCACGGGCATGGGTGGCGTCTTGTTGTTGATTGGCCGCCCATGAGCTACTCCCTTACCTCGATAAGCTGGATTTCCGGGATGGTGCCAACGCCGCGCCCCTCCTCTTCGGAGAAGAACGCCATATCCGTGGCAATGCGCTGGGTGTCGAAGCGGACCGGCACGTCAAACAAAAACCCGGCGGTGATCACCACGCCGGGATCCGGCGGGGAAAGGAACGAGACCCGGCCCGTCAGGTTATCAACGCTCCACCCGGCCGCCTGGGGGATGCCATCCAGCGCCACCAGGACGGTTCCCGCCACGGGTTTGGTGATCTCGCGCAGGTATGGCGTCAGCGCCCCATAGCGTTTGACCAATTGGAATTCACTGGTGGCCCCATCGCCCGTGCCCAGTTCTTGATCCGTTGCCGCTGGGGCGGTGCCTGCGCTGGCGGCACTCGAGAAGTCAGACCAGTCGCGGAAGCGGAAGGAATGCAGCGGCCCGCCAGTCTCCTCAAAAAGCGCGATTACGGCGGCCAGGTCATCCACGGACCGGATGCCAAAGCCCGCGTCATAGGACCGGCGCGAGTTCTTCCAGCGCGCGTTGCGCTCCTCATCGCCGCTCGCCAAAGCCACAATATCAACCCGGCGTTCGGGTCCGCCAACCACGCCTGACGCAACGTCACGTGGGAAAGCCAAATCTAAGAAGCTCATTCGGTTCTCCAGCTTGTGTTTTTTGGGGAGGTTTTGCCCAAAGAGAGATGATTCGGTTGGTAAGCTTAACCTTTGTAAATCGTTGCTTTAACAACGGCTTTTGGGTTGGCCAGTTTTGAGAGAATAACGGAGGCATTTTTCCCTCACGCCCTTCTCAATCTCTGAATATCTAATCAAATCAGAGCCTTGTCCTTCCGTAAACTTCTTATTCATTATTGAGCTTTTATTATGGCTTAAGGATGTCGAGAAAACTTAATTCAAATGCCTGGGAAAACTCATAGGCCAACAGCTTGAGGAATGAAGAATTTGATCAGCTGAACTGGAGGTGCGAGATGAACATTTGGGAATTTCTCCAAGAAACGAACATCAAAGCTTTCGGCATGGAGTTTTCTGGCTTTGGCGCATCAATAATCTGCCTGACCCTCGCCACTCTAATCCTGCGTATTGGCCTCAGTGCTGGCCCAGCCGTCCTTCGGCGCTTTTTTACTCCGAAGGATGACGACTGAGGTTCGAAACGGCCCTTTCTCAAGCAAACCGCCCGCCACGCCCCACGGCGCGGGCGATGGTGGCGCCGATGCGGCCCGAGGAGGCCTTGAAGGATGCGGGATCTGGCGTCTGGATGGTGACATTCACCGGGCGGCCGCCCTCTGGCTGGCCGCGTTTCACAACCTTGATGTTTTCATCAGCAGAGACCCGGAAGGCCGCCACGTTGCGATCAATCCCAGCGCGCCCGGCCACCTCCATTTCGCCGCCGGTGTCAAACCCCAGTAGGCTGCCAAAGAAACTGCCAACGCCGGACAGAAAGTTGCCTCCACCAGTGCCGCCAAAGCCCCCTGCAAAAAGGTTCTGCGCAAGCTGGGTGAGCGCGTCGGATATGGGATCAAAGACGTCCGTCAGAATGCCATCCAGAACATGCTTGCCCCAGGCGTCGATCACATCGCCAAAGTCATCAAGGGTCAGTTTGCCATCGTCAAACATGGCTTTCAGAGCGTCCGACACCACCTTGGATTCTGCATCGAACTCTTTGCCCATGTCGGACGCCTCCTGGCGCAAGCCGCCAAGGCTGGCTTTCAACCGCTCGGCCGGATCAATGGGCGTCACCAGCCCCTCGCCAAAGGAGACCGTCCCGTCCTTTGCGTCTGCCAGAGCCTCCTCAAGGGTGCGGATATTCTCCTCTGTCTGGCGCAACTGGTCCGACATTTCCTGGTCCGTATCCAGAAGGCGCTGGCGCTCCACCAGAAGGTCCGCCAAATGCTGTTGCGCCTCCTCAAAGGCCTCGGCCTTGCGCGCGGTTGCGGCGTCAATGCTGGGAAAGCCCAGCGAATTGAGCGCGGCCTGGGCATCGCTGATTTGATCGGTCAGACCGGCATATTCACCCGAGGCCAGCGCCAGGGCGCGCTGCTCTGCAATGATCGCATTGACGTTTTCATAGCGGGCGCGGGCCTCGGCCAGTTTCTTTTGCGCGGCCTCCACCGACAATGTGGTGTTGGTCCCCAAGGCCTGCGCCAATAGCTGCGTCTGGGTGATCTCATCGGCAAGCGCCTGGGTCAAAACATCCGTTGAGGCGGTGGCATTATCCGTTTCCGGCCAAAGCGCGGCCGCCGCAGCGGTGGCAACACCAAGCGCGGCAACCGCCAGCCCAATGGGGCCAGAGAGGGCAGAGAATGCCAGAGTGAGGCCGCCAATCGCCAGTGCCAGCGGGCCGACAGTTACGGTCAAAAGGCCTAGGACCACTATGGATTTCTGAACCGGGTCTGGCAGGGATCGGAACCCCTCTACAGTTGCGCGGAAAAATTCGGTGATCGGTGGCAGCAACTCGGCCACCACGGCGCCCACCTCCTCTTTCAGATCGCCCCAGGCATTGGAAAGTTGATCCATAGCGCCCAGCCCGGCCTCGGCCGCTGCCTGGGCCTGCCCGCCATATTGCTTTTCCAGCTCCTCCAGGATCAGGGTTTGCGCGCTGGCCAGATCGCCGGTTTGCGCCAGCGCCTTGATCACCTTGGTCTGGTCCTCGGAAAAGGTCACACCGGCCCGCGACATTGCCGTGAGACCCTTGGCAGGATCGTTCAGCGCCTTGCCAATCATGATGGCGGCAGAGCGCAAATCCCCGTCCAGGGTGGTGGCCAGATCCAGCGCCCGCTCCTGGGCCAGCTCGAACTGTTGGCCCGACAGATTAGTAAAGGTCAAAAGCTGCGCCGTGACCCCGTTCAGGATCTCCTCATCGCCAAAGCGGGTCACCTCTTGCAGTGCGGAAGCCTGGCGGAACAACTCATCCGCCGCAAACCCAGCCGCACCGCCGGTGGATTTGATGCCCTGCATCACCTTGGCCTGCGCCCGCTCCTGCGTGTCATAGAGCGAGAGGGAATCCCGGAAGGCAAAGAGGATCGGCGCGGTGGCAGCGGTGGCAGCCGCGCCAAATCCCATCAGCCCCCGCCCCATGCCTGCCAGGCGGGTGGAGGCGGTGGCCGCCATGCCGTCAATGCCACGCAGATTGGCCCGCACCGCATTGAAGGCCGCGCCGGTTTCATCGCGCGCCTTGATGGCAAAAAACAGATCTCGAACGCCCATATAGCCGCCTCTTGTTCAGTTGGAGGTTGTTCAGTTTGAGGAATGTGTGGAGGAGAGAAACACCACCCAGCCCCGGATCTCCTCGGCCGGAAGGTCCAGCACCTCGCCCAAGGATTTCTTGAGGTGGAAGGCAACCCGGTAGAGGTTGCGGGTTTCCGTGTCCTCCTCGATCAGTTTCCCAGTTTGGCCGCCGGGGTGAGGCCCAAAACATCCATGGCGATGCGCGACACCACCTTGGGGTCGCTCGCCCCTTCCAGCGTGGCGAGGGTTTCGGCATCATCGGTCAGGAGCGGTTTCCCGTCCTTGTCCTTGAGGCAAAGAATGCAGGTGAGGGCCATCTGCCGGGACTCGGATTTGCCGCAGCGGGCGTTGATCTCCTGGCGCTTCCGCAAAGTGGGCGGATCATAGAAGGCGACCAGCGGCTTGCCCTCCTGCCCCCATTCGGGGATCTCGAGTTCCTGCCCCCGCATATTGTCAAAATGCGCGCGGGCAGCCGTCAGGATTGCATCGGAAGTGGACATATCAAAGACCTCCAGAGATGTCTGGGTTTGAGGGAGAATGCAGCCAGGCCCGGCAGGAGCCTGGCCATGCCTTTACGCGGCGGTGCCGGTGACAAGCGCGCCCTTGCCTGCAAAGTTGAAGGTGATGGAGACCCAGCCGTCCTTGTTGGCGGTGATCGGCGTTCCCGTCACCACGGCCGTGCCAGAGCGATAGGGCTGCCCCGTGGCATCGCCTCCGGGGTAGAAGTGCAAGGGCACCACGTCCCCCGGCTCCAGCGAGATTTGGCCCGCGTCATTGGGATCAAAATACGCCTCGGCAGAGCCGGACCATTTCTTGATCGTGGCCTCATTGTCGGCCCAGGCATCGCCCATGCTGTAGCCCTCGGTGACAGTGGCTTGCGGGTCCACGTTCCAGGACTGCAACTGTCCAATGGCATCGCCCGAAACACCGTTCACTTTGACCACGCCGCCGTGGCCGTGGATTTTTCCCATGATTAACCCCTTTCCAGGATAACGCGGGTCAGTCCTGACCCGTCCGGTTGCAGATCCGCGACCCGGTAATTCACGTTTAAGATCTCCAGGTCGTCGCCCTGGGCAGCACTAGCGGGAACCTCCACGCTGGCCACGGTCAGGACGGAATAGATTGCCGAAACGCCCACCGCGTCCCCCGCCAGCGCGACCTCGCGCGCCTCCTCAAAGATGCCATTGAGGTCCACCAGCTCGCCGCCCTGAGTGTCCCAGGTGGCGGCATCGGCAAAATCGGCGGGATCAAAGAAGACGTCCCAGTCTTCAAACATCAACTGGCCCCGGTATCATCGGTGGCAGCCTTGGCCTTGCGGGTCTGGCGGGCCTTGTCCTGTTCCACCCGCACCGCCTGTTTGCGGCTGACCAGCCGCTTGGCTAGCGCGCCCCCCACCTGGACGGTTTCCCCGACCACATGCTTTTTGCCCTTATGGGTGAGGCCTGTTTTCAGGATCACGCCTACGGTTTTTTCGGATTGCTCATTGCTCATGGTTTTGCCTTTTCAAAAGGGTGACAGGCCGCGCCCCAGCACGGGGCGCAGCCAGATCATTTCGAGAGGTCAGAAGGGGGAGTGGGGATTAGACGTAATCGCGCCCGTAGGAGAACGACTTGTCATGGCGCAGGCCAAAGTCCACGTCCTGGAAGGCCCGCAGATGGACGCCGCCAGAAGCCGCAAGGGTGGCCGTGTCCACGGTCAAATCCAGGCCCGACCACATGGCAATGATGAAGTCCATCCAGTTACCATAGAGCAGGCTTGCCGCCGGGGCGTTGTTGGAGACCACCGACTGATAGCCGTTCAGCTCTGTGCCCTTCATCATGAACTCGGCCGTCCCGGACACCTTGGGGGTGGACTTCAGCCAGCCGCGCATATTGGCGTTGAAGCAATACTTCATGCCCTCCACGTCCGCATCATCAGCCGCAATCACAGACTCCATCTGCACCACCTCGGCCCAGGTGGGCGCGCCCGCCGTGGCAAAATCCACGTCCGAGATTGCCGCGTCCATCAGGCCGTCCGGCGCGTCACTGTCTGCATCGCCGTTGATGCCCACCCGGTCGATTTCCAGCGCCATGATGCGGATCAGGTCATCCCGGACCAGCGCCTCCATATCGGGCGAGGTCTGCAACATGGCCCGGCGAGTGATCGGCACCGCCGCCGCCAGAGTGTGCGGGGTGAGGCTGAGGCCATCAAAGCTGGACTGGCTTTCGGTGGGCGCGCCGCCCTCCCCAACCCAATAGGCGGTCCCGCCACTGGTCTGGCGCGGAATGGTGACATTGCCAGACAGGCCGGTCAGAGTGCGCACCCCAAGCCGGGTCAGGGCCGCGCGCTTGCGCAACAGCCCGATGAAAGAGCCGTCCATATACTGGGTGTCTACCAGCGCGCCGCCCGCCGATGGCGTGCCCACATTCTGCGCACGGGTCTGTCCCCGGACAAAATCCTGGTGCGACAGCACATCCCCCGGAACCAGAATGCCCTTGGCAGAGCGCCCCAGCTTGTCCTGCGCCGCCTCGGAGACCTCCAGCTCAAAGGCCGCTGCCGCGCGTGCCTTCTGGTCGGTGGGGTCGGTCAGGAAGCGCACCGCCCGCATGAGGGAAAAGCTTTTGACCTCTTTTTCCGTGAGGCCGATTTCGGCGTTCTTGGAGCGGGTGCCCTCGGCCTGCTCACTGCCCATATCGTCTAGGATGGCACGCTGGAAAGCGGCCACGGTGGTGTCCCCTTCCAGGGCCGCTTCCACCTTGTCCGGGTCCACCTCGAACTTGCGCCCCAAGGCGCGGATCTCCCTTTGGCGGGCCTTGTCGGCGCGCAGGGCATCCGCCGCAGACGGCCCCTTGGGCGCGGCCGGAATGCTGCGGGTCTGGGCATCATCGCCCCCGGCGACTGTGTGCTGGGTGCCCGTGTGCTGGGTGGTGTCGTCTTTTGCCATGTCGTGGCCTTCCATTTCGATTTTCAGGGGAAGAGTGATTTCTGCGTCACCGCTTGCGGCGCGCCCGATCCCCACAGAGGGGTCGGCAGGCACAGGGCAAAGGGTGATCTCATAGGGGCACCAATGCGCCCGCAAGATCCGGTGGCCGCTTTCCGGGTCCGTCCCAACCTGGGAAAAGCCCTTGATTGTGTAGCCAACGGAGACACCCGAGATTTCGCCATCCCGGATGCGCTCAAGGATTTCAGAAGCGCGCGCGCCCTTGCCGATCCGGCAAATGGCACGGCCGCGCCCTCCTTCAATCCAGGCCTTTTCGACAACCCCAGCCTGGGAGTCGATTGACTGGGAATGATCGGTCAAAAGAGGGGCGCGGCCCGTCGCCAAGCGCGACAGGTCCACCTCTCCCTCGCCATGTCCCAGAACCTCGAGACCCACGAAATCCTCGCCGGACTCAAGAATGAAGTTGCGGGCCACGGGGGCCTCGCTCGAGAATGTCAGGGCCACCCGGCGATCTGCGCCATCTGACCCGTCAGGCGCGCGCGCCTCGAGAACCCCGGCGCGCAAAAGGCGCGCGGGAACCTTGATTTTGTCACTCATGTTTGGAGCCTCTTGGTTATCCGTTGCCGGGATCGGGGGCCGCGTCCTCGCCCTGATTTGGGTCTGGCGGGGAAAGGGCGGTGGAGGATTTCAATGAAGACAGGAGCGCCTGGCCAAGGCCGGGGCGCGCCGCGTCCAGCGTCTCCACATCGCGGGCAAAGCGCAGTGCCACCTGCTCAAAGTCTTCGCCCCGCTCGGCCACAATGTCGGACGGCGCCACCAGAAGATTGGCGAGGTTCTTTTCATTGGCCACCGCGTCATCCTTGGGATTGACCGAGGCCCAGCCCCGGCCGCGCCAGGTGGCCGCCTCGCGGAACTTGCCCTCGCTGGACATTGGCAGCACCGCGCCAGACTCCAGCCTCACCTGATTTGACAGGAAGGCCATGGGCAGGAAGGACTTGAACACCTCATCATGCAGCCCCTCGGACAGATCGCGCTGGAACACGCGCCATTCGTCGCGCTCCTCCCCCCGCCCATCCTTGAGGCTGGAGAAACTGGCGCCCTCCATGTCCGAGGACAGCCCCGCATAGGAGACCCCAAGACCCGCAGCGCCGCCGCGTGTCAGGGATTTCATGAAGCCCGGCATATTGGCATCCGGGTAATTCGAAGGATTGCCCTTGGCGGTATAGCCGGGCGGCAGATCCACGATGGACCCCGCTTCAATCTCCTCGGGGATTTCATCCTCATCGCTACGGGCCGCCGTGGGCGCGCCGTCCGCGTCCACCTGCTCCAGAAACACCATGGCCGCCGCGCCATAGTGGGCAGCGGTCAGGGCCGATTCCTCATATTTCGACAGCATGTTGAAGCGGCGCAAAGCGGTGTGGGATTCCGGCGTGCCAAGGGCCTGTCCGGTTTCCGTCTCGCGAATGACGTGGATGATCTCGCGGGCGGGGATGCGGATACGGTTGCGGCTTTGCCCGGTGTGCGCCTCCATCGGGTGGCCGTCAAACATATGAAAGGCAAGCGGGCGGCCAAACTGGTTGAACTCCACACCGCCGTCGATGTAGCGCCCGCCGGACAGGGTTTGCACCAGGTCCAGATCCAGCAAATCAATGGACAAGGGCTGCACCTGATAGCCGAACTTCCCGAACCGGGACCCGCGCCATTCGCGCAGGATAAAGTTGCCCTCGCGCGCCAGCATGGTGGCCGCCACCTTTTCGATCTTCCACCAGGAAAGCCGCCCGCAAGGGGTACAATTGCCCCGCCTGCACCAGGAGGCCCAGGCGGTTTCAATCGCCTGGTTTGCCGCCTTGTCCGGCTTGCCGTCGCGGTTCTTGCCGTTCATTTGCAGGGAAATACCGTTCCAACCCACCACATGGCGACGGACCATCATTTCATAGGACTTGAGGTAATCGACATTCTGCGCCGCCACGCGGGCGTGGTTGATCAAGCCGCGCAGATCCATGCGGGTCTGCGATCTGGACGAGTCCCCGAGGATATTGCCAAAGCCCCCAACCAAGCGCCCACCGCGCGCCGCCTTGAAGCGGCGGACCTGGGTTTGGCTGGCAGGCTTCACCTGCGCCGGGTTGGTCTCTGGGGCATAGCCAAGCATCCCGCCGCGCAGCTCAAGAGGTTTTGCCAGGTTCATGTCAGAGCCTCACTTTGCGGTAACGGGGGCCATAGGATTGTCCAGCGGCAGCGGCCTGTTCTGCCTCCACCTCGCGCATGAGCCGGGCACGGGTATTGCGCAGGACCTCGAAGGGCGTGCGGGTCAGCGAGCGACCTTCAATGGAATAGGCCTCCACATCCTTGGTGGCCCGCCCCTCCAGAACGGCGTTGATTGCATCCAACAGCTTTTGCGCTTGGGTGCGGGTGTCATGGGACTGGGCCGGATCTGGCGCCACGGTCAGGCACCCGGCGCAGATCGACAGCCGCGCCCCATCAGAAGTCCGGGTGGCAAAGAGCGTCCAGACATAGGGACCGGCGGTCAGCCCAGTGGTGACGGTTGGAAGGATAGACACCCCCCAGCCATCCGCATCCCAGACGGCCGGGGCCGTGGTGGGCGCCCCGCCGGATCTGGGCGCCAGCGAATAGGCCAGCGCATAGTCAGAGCCGGGATAGCTGGCGGCCAGGTCATCCAGACGCCAGGCCCACAAATCACCGGCCACCAACTCCGCAGGAACTCCCTGCGCGGGCGTGAAGGCATTGCCCGTCATGCCGCCCCCCGGTCACTCTCGGCCCGCCAATCCTGAAGCGCCGGATTGCTGGCCTCAGGTTCGGCCGGGCCTTCTTTGCCACCCTCATCCCGCAGGCTTTGGACCGCGCGGAGACTGTTCACCACCTGCGGCGCGGCGGCCAGTGTCGCGGCGAACTCGCGCTGGAAATCATGATTCTTGATCTGGGCACGGCCGCCAAAGAAGAAGGACACAATCACGCCGATGATCGCCCAAAGACCGGCCGGAATGATGGCCCAGGCGGTGAAGACCTCGGCCATGCGGATGGGATCAATCGCCGTCCAGATCAACAGGCCAAAGACCGTGATCACCATCAGCGGGCGCGGCAATCGGTTCAGGCCATCCACCAGCACGTCAAACCAGGTCCGGGCCTGTCTCTGGTGGAACTCGGCCGATAGCTGCGCCAGAGCGGCGGCGTCCAGATCGAAAGCGCGCGCGGCGCTGGCCTCGGCATTGGGGCGAAAGACTTCCACGGAATCGCGCAGCACGTTTGCACCACCGCCAAAAAGCAGTTTCAACAGGTTCATTTGCAGACCTCAGTTTTGGGGAAGTTGGCAGGCCGCCCAGATCGGCGGACCAGTCGTCACAGGGATCACTCAGGGGATCATTCAAGGATCAGCCCCAGGCGGCACAGCGCGCCCGGTGATCCGCCTCTGACAGGCGATAGCGGGGGCGCATGAAGTCCTCGGCCCGCACGATCCAGCCGCCCTTTCCGCCATCGCGGCGGCGGGCATATTTGCGGGATTGGGGGCGCCGATCCGCCAGCCCATAGTAATAGTCCCGGCGGGCAATGCCGTACGCATCCACCAGGAAGGCGCCCATCTGGTCATGGGCGCGGGTGACGGCGGCAATCGTCAGGGGACCTATCCCCCCGTCCACCACCAGATCCGCATCCCCCAGGCCCGTTTCATTGATCAGCCGTTGCAGGATCTTCACCGCATTGGACCCGGCGTTCACATACATATCAAAGACGCTGGCCTGGAGTGGCTGCGGCAGATGCGCAATCCTCGGGCCGTGGAAGTAGTGGCGCAGGTACAGATCCACCGCCAACTCCACCGACACCAGCCTGACGTCCGCCACATCCACGTCGCCATCGCCGTCCAGATCCAGCCCGAGGCGGCGCAGGGTGTGGATAGTGACCCCGTGTTTCGTGGCCCCGCCTGGGTCAGAGGGGTCATTCACAAATCCCCCCTCACGGCGGATAATTTCAAGCGCAATGTCTTTGGGCGACTGCATGGCGCGGCCTCCTGATTTTGGGTTGCATTGACACGGAAAAGGCTGGGGCTAGTCCCAGCCACCAAAGGAACGGCCACGACGTTTTGCGCCGCGCCGTCTTTTTGGTTTCTTCGGTTTGATCGGAGCCGTGACCTCGGCCTCCAGCTCTTGATCCGCTTCCAGATCCAGCACCGCAAAAGTGTTGTCAGGGCCGATCAAGGCCCAGCCGGGGCAGGATTTCGGGTTGCTCCAGTCGATTTTCTCAACCCCCAGCACAATGGCCAGGGCGAGGTCATAGACTGCCAGGTCCAGCGCCTCATTGCGCTTGACGCCAGGCCGGGGTTCCCAGCCCTTTTCGCTGCGCCGCTCGGCTGCCAGTTCGGCGCAGATCTCAGGCGGCGCGCCCTTGGGAATGTGGATGGCACTGGCGCCCCCGTCCTCGCGGTTGAGGCTGGCGGCGATCTCATCTTTCAGCCGATCTGTTCCGGCCCGCACCAGAAGAACGTCCCGCGCCACTTTCTTGCGGCCCTGGTGGGAGGTTTCCGGGGCCTTCACCTCGGCCCGCTTTTTGTTGTCGCCGCCAACACCGCGCACCAGATGAAACCGGCGCGGATGGTTTTTGCGCATCTTGCGCCAGAAGGTATAGGCGCGCGGGGTGACACCCGCCTTGCCACCGGCATCGCAAATGACCGACAACGCCTTGAGCCGGTGATCGGCATTGGCCACCGGATAGGACAGCTCCATCAGATCCAGCAAGGCGTCCCAGTCTTCACCATACTTTGCCGGGTCAATCTGGCGGTCTGCGGCGCGCGGCGCGCCCTCGGGCGGTTTGTGAATGTCGAAACGGTCCATCAGAACCCGCTCCCCCTGGGCCAGATGCGCCATCACCTGAACCACAAAGCGCCCGCCCTGGACGTCAACCGCGATCAGAATGAATCGGGTTTCCGCCGGGGCCACTTTCCAACCATGATCCGTCAGCCCATCGCGCAGCGCGCTTTCGGAAATCGCCGCCGCATCGTTCAAGGCGCGCGGGCGGTACGGGCGACCCACGTCCAGATTGGTGGCCGCCTGCAAGGGTTTCTCATTGCCGGTGCGGGCCAGTTCCTCCTCGCCCTCAAGAACCCGCGTCACAATCTGGGACCAGGTGGCCAGCGCCGCCGCCGGGCCTTCCATCCAGTAGGAGGCCACCGGGGTTTCGCGTACGTCATCGCCAAGGGGCACCAGCTCCCCCTCCTGGCTTTCATGCAGCCAGCGGGACGTACGGTTCAGCTCGGCCTTGTGGTGGGGTTCAATCACCGCGCCGCAATGGAGGCACGACATATAGGCGCCCTTGCCACGCTCGGCCGGGCTGCCCTCTTTGGGATAGCCGATCCGCTCGAAGGTCGGCTGGAACTCCCCCCGGCAATCCGGGCAGGTCCAGTAAAGGCGGCCACGGGTGCCGGTGTTGTAGATGCCCAAAAGCCCCTCGCAGGGCGGTGCCTCATGGGGCGTTTTGGGCTGCCAGTTTTCGTCCAGGATCGGAAAGCGGGGCGAGGACTCGGCTACATTCATGCCGCGCGATCCGGCCTGGGTATGACGCTTGCGGCCCAGATCGAACGCAGGGCCTTGCCCCTCCACGTCCTGATAGGCCTTCTGATCATAGTCCGCCATCAGGACCAACGGAATGGACCGGCCCGACAACTTGTTGTCCACCGGCCAATCCAGCGTCAGGCGTCCCCCGCCCACAAAGGTTTTTTCATGAGTGTTATCCACCCGCAGCGCGTCCCGCAGCTCTGGCGAGTTCTTGATGATCGGGCGCAGCTCTTGCAGCGACCATTCCCGCGCCGCAGCCTGGGACATGTAGAAGATGGAGACCATGCGCGGATAAGTCAGGACCGAATGGACCCAAGGGTTGATGATCAGGCTTTCCGTCTTCGAAGATCGCGCCGGGCCGACAAAGACCACGCTTTCAAACCGGCGGGACATTGTGGTGTCCTGCGGCTCCACCATGTAGGGTGCCACCGCATTGTCCCAGAACGTCCAATGGCCGCCCGCGTTCACCTTGCGGCGGGTGGCGGCCTCAGAAACGGAAATCCGGGAAGGCGGAGAAAGGGCTGGCAGCGCCGCGCGGATCGCATCCCGCACCGGCCGAAACCCCGGAAGGGGCGCGCCCTCCCTGTAATCGGGGGCATCGTTTTGCAGCATTCGTCACCTTGGGATCAGAATTGATAGGCGCGCAGAACATGGACCTCGGCCGTGGTGCCAGTGGCGTAAACCCGCGTCACTCCACAAGGAATGAGTTGACTGGCGGTCACGGGAATGGTCCGGGGCGCATCCCCCATCGGCGTGTCAAAGACAACGGTTCCCGAGGTCGCCGCCAAGAAGGCAATCCCGATAAAGGGCAGGTCCTCAGTGTCGCTTGCCACCGCCGGGACAAGATCAGCCGCCGGACCGTGGACAGGAACGACGCGCGCTTCGAATGGGTTCTTCATAGGATCATCCTTTCGGGGTTAGTCTTTGGACAGCAGATCCTCCACCGCGCCGCGCGCGCCGTGGAGTACATCGTCAAGGATCGCTTGGATTGTCTCGACAGCCGCCGGGGGCAAGTTCAATTCGCGGGCCAATCGGTCCGGCGCTGCGTCCAGCCCGTCGCGGATCGCCACAAAAGCCTCCTCAAACGCCTGGGCCACATCGCTGGCGCGGATGAAGTCCCGGCGCGCGGCGGCGGCGGTGATCCATTCCTTTTCCACCCGCAGGGCTTGCTCCTGTTCCTTGGGGGACAGGGCCGCCCGGCCAAGATCCTGGATCGATCCGCCAAGCAATTCCATGCGCAGTTGCGCCGTAGCGTCCTCAGCATGTTGCCGGGTCGCGGCCTCTTCAGCATCGCGGGCCATGCGCCAGGCATAAGCGACGGACAGGCGGAACACGTAAGAGCGACCATTGGTGCCTCGTTCAACAAAGGGGATGCGCTCGGCCTCTGGCAGCACCAACCATTTGTCGATTGTGGTGGTGGACACATCCAGCGCAGCGCCCAGGAGGTTCTTGTTCACCTCGGCATCCGGCACGCCTTTTGGCATCGGGTATTTCTGCACTAGCGCCCGTTCTTCCCCGGCCAGCGGTGGCAGCTCTGGAACCGGCGGGATCTCATCCTCTGGCATAACAACAACCCCAACCCAAAAAGCCACCCCTCGAAATTCCCCCGCCGCCCAAAACAGCGGGGCGCGAATATACCCACGTGACGCGGTGCCAGAAGGACCCGTGTTTCACATTTGTGTTCTCCTTTGATTTCGACGCGCGCCAAGCGGGCAATAGACGAGCAAAAGCTCGGTTGTTTGTGCGGGGAAAAACACGAAGTATTGCAGCAATCTTCGAGTGTGTAGAGGTTTGATCTTATGGAAGAAGTCTTCGCCTTCTTGGGTAGTGCTGGGAAATTGTTACCTGTAACCGTTATCTCAGCCATCGTACTATTTGGAGTTAAGGAGTTCCTGGAGACCCGACGCAGACGGGGCACGAACAGTAGAAAGCGCCGTGCCCTTCGCCGCCTCCTAGCTGATGAGGTCGAAAGGAATAACTTTCAAATCAGGCGATTGCGCGGTTGCTGCGCCACGATTCAGCGAGCGTTGGCTGAAGGATATTTGGAATCTGACAGTGATCTGAAGCTGAAAGTCATCGAGGGAGCATTTGGGAAATTACACCTGAAACTATCGGAAGAAGGGCAGGTGCTCTATCAAAGTCCAATAGGAACAGTACACACTGAGGTGCTATCCGGCAGCCTTCTGGAACTGGCGCTAGTAGACAAAGAGATGTTCGAAACTGCGATGGAAGCAAGCGACGGCGCCAAAGAGTTGGATGGCCTTAGGCACAGCATGGTTGATCTCCTTCAGAGCCATGATCATACTTTCCTACCTGGCTTTCCTGATTATGCGCTCTCCGAGATCGACAAAATTGAACGAACCCTTAAGGCATTCTACAAAGGCCTAACCGGGAAAGAGCTTGTCGATATTCGAGTTTTTTGATGCTTTCTTCGGTTCCTCAGACCGACAAACTTCACCCCATTTTCATATTGCTACCGATAGGTGGTGAAGGCCTTGGCCAAGGCGCGATAGAAGTGGCGGGGAAAGCGGCGACCCGTCGCGGCGCTCATTTTCGGATAGAATTTGAACGCCCTGCGATAGCTGGGAGGCTTGTCGGTGAAGGCAAAGATCTTTTTCGGGGCCTTCCGCCCCTTGCGTTCATAGATGCCCGGCGTCAACCGGCTACCCGCGCGCGGCGTGAAGTAGCGTGCAGCATTGGACCGGCGCTTGCGGGCGGCCGTGGCCTTGGTTTCGTTCTGCGCCGCATCGCCCTGCGCCTTGAGGCCTGACAAGACCTTTTGGATCTGACCGGGTGAGACATTGCCATGGCGGTTCTTGCGCGCATGCTTGGTGGGCAGCACATAGCCCACGCCCAGCCGGGCATTCAGCAGCCGCTCCAGCCCAGTCTTGTGCCTCGGCCCGCCTTCCACCTGGCGCAAGAGATAGTCCTTGCGGGCGGCGGCCAACTTGCGTTCGATCTTGATCTGCAACTGCCGCTTGGTGGCCCGGCGAAAGTGAAAGGCGTTGAGCGTCCAGCGCGTCGGATTGTGAAAGGTCCGCCGCATGTGGCGCTTGTTCAGCTCTATCAGATCCTTGCCGGTGTCATTGAGCGCAACCGAGGTAGCAAAGGGAAGTTGGCGTCGGGCCGCGTCTGACAGGTCGCGCTCGACGTCGCGCAGGTTGGACTGGAGGCTGATTTTCATGGGAGAACGCGTCCTAACGGTAGGCATTGCTGCGAGGTGTAGCCAAGATTGAGTTTCAGAAGACCGCTTCATCAGGCACATTTCCACTCAGACCCGAACTGTCGGGCGCCTTCACTCAGGTACTTGCTTGAAAAAAGTGGTCTAGAGCACGAGAACCCAATATACTGCGGTCAACCTTAAATGAGAGACCCCACAGATGTTTACGAATTTCGACCCGTTGAACGTTAATGATTCGGCGTTGCCAGATGAGAGCATTATTCTAAAGCGCACAAAGCGCAGCATTCACTCTATTCTTCATTCCTACGTTGGTTGGTACGACCCATTTGCTGAACTTATCCAGAACGCAATGGACGCTGTTGAAAAACGCGCTCAAAAAGAAAACTACGGCAAGAAGATCAGCATAATAATAGATGAAAAGGACAACCAAGTTACTGTCACCGACAACGGCATTGGACTAGATGAGAGTGCCTTCTATAAGTTTCTGGCCCCGCATGAATCTTTTAAGGAAAAAGGTGAGCGCGGCAGCAAGGGAGTAGGAGCAACATTTCTTGCATACGGCTTCAACTACATTCGCATTGACACAAAGACCAAACATTTTCAAGCTTGCGGCGAAATGGAGGATGCAAGAAACTGGCTTCACAACGAAAATGCAAGCTCAAACCCAGAGGTATTTCCTACAAATGAGCCGCACATTGATAGCTTGTTTGATGAGATCTCCTCAGGAGTTTCTATAACAATACGTTTTGATGAAACCACTAAACCATCCAAGCTATCTTGGCCCGGACTAAAATCTGCTGAAATCTGGCACATGGCATTATCCGTGAAAACCGCACTGGGTGCCGTTTCGCAAAGTACCGACGTAGAAGTAAAAGTTACACACATTGACCGAAATGGGAATAAGACGCAGGCTTCTGCGAACAAGACGTGTTACTTGCCGCCTCACTCTCACGTAAAGAAAGTGGCTGCATATGATGACGTGATTGAAGCAATCGAAAAAAATGTCCAAAAGAAGGGAGCAGCGGCGAAACTCCCTGGTAAAATTAGAAACCTAGACGCGGTCTCAATTTCCTGGAACAGTGAGGAAATTATTGACAGGGTCGATGGCCTTAACAAGGAGGAACAGGATTTTTGCAAGGCGCATGATGTAAACGTTATTGCATCATTTATGTCAGGGGCGAAGATTTGGAAACGATTTGCGGAAAAACAATTCGGGTATCGATCCACCGCAAAAATATACGAGGCGGGCCTACAATTGGCGGCGGACAACATGCCGCAAGGAGATATGCTCCAAATTCCACTGGTGCGCTATACCGGCAGGCAAAATCAAGTTCACATCGCGATGCACTTCAAGGACTGTGTGGTCGATCTTGGGAGGAAAGGTTTTGACAAAGCATTCGTGGACTTTGCGAAACAACTCTCCCGACTACTTTTGGAGAAAAATTTTACGCGGATTCGTGACTGCCTGCGAAATGAAGATAACAAGAGCAAAAGTCTAATTAAGAGCGACAAAGTGGATGGCTGGAAGAAACAACTTGAACAACACGAGGCCGATTCCCCACTACTTCTGAAGAATCCAAATTTCTTCGTGCCGATAAATGAAATATCGATTTCTTCTGAACCATCAAGAGAGCAGGATGTCATAGCCTTATTTAATCAGTTAGTTGCAGGCGGCGTTGTGCGTGGCATCAAAGTCGTTGGAACCAACGAAATGAGCACCTATGATGGGGCCTACCGCGCAAGGGTCGGTCCTGACTACGAAAGCCATGTGTATGATGAAACGTCTAACCCCCTCGGAGTGACCGATGAGTTGGCGGCGGATTTTGAGGAGGACCATCCTGATGGTTTTTTATCTAAGAAGCTTAAAGTATTGGAGTACAAGTTTTCACTGGACGGTTTGATTTCCGACCTAACAACTGGTGACAAGCAAGCCTCTGATATCGATTTGGTGATTGCTTGGGAGGCAGGAGAGGATTACATGCAACTCTTTGGCCTTACATCTTTGCTTATCGATGAGGGTAGTTCAGATCGTGAGTATCACGGTATTACCCATACTCTCTCAGATGAGCATGGCAACCATGTTATGGATGTTATCTTGCTGCGTGATCTAATCTCATTTCTAAACGACCCAAATGCAGAGGCTGTCCGTCAAGCGGAGTACGAGCGATAATTTCCGCCTCAATGACAGATGAAATCTGTTTCAGAATTCGTGCCACAGACATGTATTTCTGCTAGCGCTCTGGATTGATTTGGCCGGGCCTTGAAAACAAGGCCCCCTACTCGCTTGCGCTTTTTTGACTAAATAGGAAGGAAGTAACGGAACGCATCCAGTCCAAATGATTACACGTCGATGGTATGCGCCGCCGCATTTTTAACCGACTACTCCAGCGTATGAAAAGAGAACGGATTCGAATTCTGAAAGTCAAGACAAAAATCAACCAGGAGGTGATTTTGTTGCGCCGATTGCATCCGCCACTCGGTTACCAGCCGCCAGAAATGCTTCCTGCAAGGCCTTCATACGCTTTTCAGACAGCGCGATGCCCTTGCAGGTAATATATTCTTTCATCGACATATCGCCCAGGCAAACCCGGCGCCATAGGTCCAGCGGATCGGCTACAACGCGGGGCTTTTCGCGCAGGATGATCGGATCATGCCCCACGGCTGCCTCCATCCGTCGCAGGAAGGCCACCTGGTCCACAAATCCCGCCTGCCTGCCCTCGCTGGCGGGGCCGCCTGAGGTTCTGGCGGATCGGGTCAGGCTATCGCGGGGAGAACTGGCGCCACCGGATAGAACCGCCTCGGCCGTGGCGGTGTAGGTCTCCACGGCGTGGCGGGCGGCGGGGGACAGCCGGGTCAGGATCGCAGGACCACGGCGCCGGTAGACAACATTCACCTGGTGACCGTCCCGGATGGTCGCGGCCTCAAAGTTCGTCATGTCGGTTGGATTAGTGTACTTGCTCATAGCCTCGGTTCCTTTCCTCTTTCGCAAGCCAAGGGAGGTTAGGGAGTACCCTCCTATAGGCCCTTATGAAAAACGCGATTTTTGGGGTTTTCTTTGCCTTACCTCTATATACCCCTCCCTAAACTCCCTATTTAACAGGGGTTACCTGTAAGGTACTGATAGAAATACGATTTG
Organism: Pseudophaeobacter sp.; assembly: GCA_027019165.1. GTDB lineage: Bacteria > Pseudomonadota > Alphaproteobacteria > Rhodobacterales > Rhodobacteraceae > Phycobacter. The sequence goes on along the minus strand of JALUXC010000017.1, from coordinate 405,778 downwards.
CGACTTTTCGCCCTCCCTGAACAACGGCAAAATCCTCCCTACAGCCTCCCTAAGCCTCCCTGAAATCGCCAAACCCCAAACATTCTCAGTCAGACCGCTTGCGGTCTGTCCGCTTAAAGCCTCCCTGGGCCTCCCTGATTTTCCCTGCATTAGGGAGGTGAAACAGGGGTGCGGGGTGCAGGGCAGAGATGAGGCCTCAGGCAAAATCATCTGGATTCCCCCCGCCATCGGCTGGCGGTTTTGACGTCTCAAGGTACTTCTGGACCAGTGGGTCATCCTTCAGCTTGAAGCCCCGGAACACCATCAGCCCATTGGTTTTGCCACGCTCGAACCCCTTTTCCGAGAGGTTGTCCCGCAGCGCAGAATCCGAGAAGACGCGCGCGCCGTTGTCCTTGGCCCAGGCCTTGAAGGCCCGGAAGAAATCGGCTGTGCGGGTGCGCGTGTCCGGCTCAATATCGGCGCATTCGCGCAGGAAGGTGCCCACCGGGTCCGCCGCTTCCATGATCCGGTCCTTGAGGGTCAGCATGGCCTGAGGCGGGTCAATGCCGGGAGGCACGCCCACGCCCTTTTCCAGGCGGGCAAAGAAGTCCCGGAAGCCATCCAGAAGCCAGTTCAGAATGCCCGGCAGCTCGGCCCGCAGGGCGGCGTCTACCTCCAGCTCACTGCGGCGCTGGTCTGGGGGCAGTTCCCGCAAGTTGACCTCCAGCGGGAAGAAGACAAGACGGCGGCGGGTGCCGTAATCCTCATCCTTGATCTTTGGCGTCCGGTTGAAGGAAATCACCGGAATGCCGGTTGGGCGGTAGACAAATTGCGGCATCCCGAGTGCCCGCGCCGGGCGCAGATCGCCGCCTGTCAGAGACTTGATCTTTTTGGCGCTGAACACGTCTGTGACGGCCGGTTCAGAGGCTAGGATCACCCGCGCGCCGGGCAAATCGACCTCCTCTGGCGTGGCCTGACCTGGGTTCTGGTTCTGGGTTTGCAGGAACAGCTCCACCTTGGCCGGGGCCGCATAGCCGCCAAAGTTGCCCAGCACTTCGCCCAGGATCTTGGTGAGGGTGGATTTCCCATTGCCGCCCGCACCCCGGATCAGGATGGCCACCTGGGCCGGGTTCTGGCCAAAGACCAGCGCCCCAAGGGCACGTTGCAGGCAATGGCGAATGTCCGGGTCCGGCACGATGAGGGCCATGAACTGGTCCCATTCTGGGCAGGTCGCGCCGGGGACAAAGGGCGTTCCGGCGCATTTGGTGGGGCGCGGGGTGCGGTCAATCGGCACCAGCCAGTCCCGCCGCCAGGCCGCCAGATCCGGCGCATTGCTGCCCTTGCGTTTCCTCGGGGGCTTGGCGTCCTTGACCCGCTTCAGATCCACCGCGCCATTCTTCACGACCAGGAGCCAGGGGTCCGCATCCAACTGGTGGATTTCCGCGCTGACCTGCCATTCGCAGGCCTTGAGCGCCTTGCCTTGCTTGTCCACGTTGCCAACGGTGGTCTGGTGTTTGCACAGGGCCTTGATGCGATCCTGGCGCATGGCCTCAGCGGCTTCCTCTTCGGTGACAAAACGGCGCGGGTCTTTCGCCTTATCCGCCTCGCGCTGGCGGAAGCGGGCCACCTCCAGTTCGGAGAATTGCTGCATAGCCACGGCCTTGATCTCTTCAGCCACCAGATCCGGCAGGCGAGCGGCAATCTCGGCCGCGCGCAGGATGCCCGACTGGAAGGAATAGCAGTTCCCATTCCAGACACCCCAGCCTTTACCCAGGACGAAGAGCAGATCCTCGCCATAGGCCGCCAGAATGCGCCGGGCGTTGCCCCGATCGTTCAATTCCAGATAGGCGCGTTCCTGCGTCGAGAGGCTGAAATCCTTGCGCGCTTTGGCCTCGCCATACTTGCCTTCCAATTGGTCAATCATGCCCATGGACTACTCCTTTCAGAATTTCCATCAGCGCCACGTCCGCAAAATCAAGATCCAGATCCCAGCGGCCATGCGGGACCGTCAGGCGGACCCGCAGCCCCATGGCTCGCAGCCGGGCGGCCGCGCCCTCATAAAGCTGGCGGGCCTCGGCCGGGTGTTTGCTGGAGCCTTCCCCGAGGATCAGCACCTCCTCCACACCGGGGCGCGGGGTCCATAGCTGGCCCGCGTACTGGCTCGGCCCAGTGATGGCGCCACGGGACAAGGCAGCCTCGGCCGACCATTGCACCTGGCCAGCGGAGACAAGCGAGGAATAGGCCGCAAGGGTGGTTTCGATCCCTTCCCCAACCACAACAGAGGGAGACGGCGCAGTCAGGACACAAGGCTGGCCCATCAGCGCGCCGGTGCGGCCGATCCACTGTTTCGCGATCTTGCGCCCGTCGCTGTGGCTGGCGCGACCCTTGGCCGTGATCCATGTGCGATGCACACCAAGCAGCTTGCCCCGACCAATGGCCGCGACCATGGCCGGGCCGGAATGCACCACGGCGCCGCCGTTTTCCCGGTGATCCAGCATGGGCGCGATGCGCAGCGTTCCAGGAATGCCACCAATGGCCGCCAAGCGGACACCGCGCGCCTTGAGGTAGCGCGGCAAGACACTGGTCACCACATCCTTGGCGCTGCCCGTATAAGGTCGCCTGCGAGTGGAGGCCCGCCGCCAGATCTGCAAGGCGATCCGGTGGCCGGTTTCGGCCTGGCGCTGCGCCTCCCGTTCTGCCTTGTCTTTTGCCTTCTGGCGCTGGCGCTCGAGGTCGCGCTGGCGCTCCTCGGAAATCTCACCCGATATGCCTGCATCATCTGCCAGGCGGCGCATAGCCTCAACAAAATCAAGGCCCAGATGCTCCATCGTGAAGTCAATCACGGATCCGCCCTTGTGGCAGCCAAAGCATTTGAAGACGCCGCCCGTTCCAGCCGGTTCCACCACATGGAAAGAGGCCGTGGCCTCCCCATGGAGGGGGCAAGACCCCCACCAATCCCCTTTGGCCGGGCGGGATTTCTTCAGGTCCCAGACTGTCCCGGCCGCATCGGCAATCGCCCGCAGCGAGACCTCGGCCTTGATGCGATCAGATTTCTGCATCGTTCCCCCCATCGGCCATGGCCTCCTCCAAAGCGCGGACGCGGGACACAAAAAGACCGGCGGAAAACTGCGGCTTTGAGCCTTGGCGCGACAGGGCGAATTCAAACCACCTTTGCGCCATCACCGCCCATTCTGCCGGGATTTCCGGTTTGGGGTGCCAGGCATTTGGCGTGACCAGAAAGAAGCGTTCGGCCTCAAGTGCCAGAGCGTCGATCTCATGGATGGCCGGGTGGAACTCGGCCGGGAGCTGGAAGCGCTGCGCAATCGCCCGCCACAGCCCGGATTCAAGCGGGTGATACCCCGCCAGCAAGGCTTTCACGGGGGTGATAATGTCGGACAGGATGTATTCCGGGGCATCGTGCAATAGGGCCTGAAACCGCACCCAGAGGGGCAGCCCCATTTGATCGGCCACCGCCTCGCAAAACAGGGAATGCCAGGTGATGGGATAGGCTGGCAGATCGTCGCGCGTGTGACCGCCGAAACGGTTCTTTCGCGACAGACCGCGCGCAATATCCCGCGTCTTGATCAGGTCAGGATTCGGATCGCGCACGTCCAGAAGGTGCGAGCCGGTCCAGACGATGCCGTTGAAACGAGGGTCCATTTTTGCCTCCATCTATTCAGGCGTTTGAGTGGGGTTCAGAACAAAGACCCTTGCGCCGGGCTGGGTTTGGCCGGTCTGCGGGTTGGTGATTTCGGTTCTTTTGGGCCGCCGGGGAACGCCAGTTCGGCGTCCGCCTTTCGCTTCCAGTCCTCTGCCAGCGCGAGGCAGGCCGGGGCGCCGCAAACAAAGATCATGGTGCGTTTGTCCGGGGGCAGATCCGCCATCCATCCCCGGCGGCGATAGCCAAAAGGCGCGCAGCTATCGCCGCAGCACTTGCAGGGTCCCGGCATCACTTGAACAGCGCATCCGGCGCGGGGTCTGGAGGCTGCATCAGATCACCCCCCGGCGCTGGATTTCTGTTAGTGCCATATGCAACGCCAGCTTTGCGGAGCGCGCGGGCCAGTCCAGGAACTTCTCGATTTCCTCGAACCGCATTCGCGCGCCGCAGGCCAGCACCAAGGCCGAAAAGAGACCTGCGGGCAGGATTGCCAGGGCTTCAAGAAAGATCGGGGACTCCGTGGGGTTAACCGCGCAGGCGTCGGCAAAGGCCTCGGCCGTCTCCACATTGGTGGGGCTGAAATGGTGGCGCACAGACGGCTGCATATACCCCGGCAGTCGCCTGCGGCTTTTGGCAGCGCCCTGTTCGAGGAGTTCCAACAGGAGGGGAGAGATTTCAGGTTCAAGATACTTCATTGCGCCACCTCTTGATTGGAGGTTTCCGCCGCCATCCGTCCCTTGAGGATGTAAATGGCACGGCCGGGCAGCAGTTGAGCCAAAGCCCACTCCAGCCCGGTTTCCGTCAAAGCCAGATGGCCGCCCCCTGCGCTCTTGAGCATTCCAAGACGCATGGCCGTGGCCACGGCGATATTGGTTTCCAGGGAGTCAAATCCGGTCAGAGCGCGCAGCGGGGTTTGCGGGCTATGCTGCGCCGCCGCGACGGCTTGCAGGAAGTCCAGAAGGCGGGGGTTCTTCAGGGTCGAAAGATCAACGGTCATGCTGTCCCCCTTTCCACTGGTCAAGGACCGCATCGGCGCCCTGTTGGGCGTTGCGGTAGAGGACAAGCGAGGCCGCCCGGTCAACAGGAAGGGAATTGTTCTTGGCTACGGCCCTCAGCCAGCGGCGCGCCTTTCGGGACAGAGGCGTGAGCAAAGCCCGAGAAGCGAGGCACGCGTTCTTGCCGCGCAGTAGTGACCGCTCTGTCAATTCTGGCGGGCAATCTTTCAGGGCCCCAAGGTCGGCCTCGGCTGGATGATCCGCGAAGTGGTCAAAGATCATCGACGCGCCTTGTCCCCAAAAGGTCAGGCCACATTCGGCAATCACGGTTTGCAGGATGGCTTCAGTACCCGGCAGCGTCCGAATGGACAGGCTCCACGCCGGGTGATTTCGGATCGGATCGCGCCGGTAGGCAGGGTCTTCGTCAGGCGTTTTCATGTATGCCTCCAAAGGTTCAGGGTGGAACCTTTATGCGGAGGCTGCCGATTGGGCGTGATCGTCAAAAGAGATATTTTTTCCCAACATTTACAAAGTGATAGAAATCCTGTCAGCATCATGCCCTTGGTGAGCTTCATTCTCACATTTGGGATTTTTTCTCACTTCTGTTCACGCATACAAAAAGGGCGGACACCTGTCCGCCCCTCGAAACGTGTGTGAGTAGTGCTTGATTAAGCGCTCAAGGCGAGGTCTGCCCCCTTGAAGAACGGGCGCCTACATTCGATCACACAGAATGCTTCCCCTTGAGAGTTGGTTACGACTGGTCCGGCTGCACGGGCGTCCAGGCCAGCTCTGCGCAGCCAGGCCACAAAACCAGGGGGCATCAAGGCGAACACATGATTTGCCCCCTTCCCCGCGCAATGCTCCATAAGGCGGATCGCATTCTCCTTCAGGGCATCGGTTCGAAGCCGCCTTGCCAAGGTCAGGTCCACGGTGAAGCGGGTTGCCTCAAAAGACTTGGTAGAGGTGCAAGCAACGGGGATTATGTGTTGGGGGATATTGGGCAGGCGTCCCAAAGTCGCATCCCGAATCATGTAGCTGAAGTTCGGGCCTGAATAGCTGCATGGGAACACGCGAGACGCGGACAAGACGCGCCCGGCGTCATGAGTGATGACATACTGAGTTAGCGGGGTGTCGTATTGGTCCCATTCAGCCTCAGCAGTGTGGGGAACATCCCATCCTTGTTTGTCAACAAAGGCGGCCTTCCTCAGCTTTAGGTGATCATACCAGAGAGAGCCGTGCCTATGAATGCTGCTCCAGTCGCAAACGATGGTTTCCATTTGTCCCTCCAAGTTGGCCGAAAAGCTCAACCTGAAGGCGATAGGATAACAAACTAGAAATCAACCGTCACACCAGCCACAGCGCACACATGCACCGCTGCCAGGAAATTATTGACGCCAAGAATGGCTTCAATACGCCGCTTGCGCAGCTTTATGGCGTCCTCGCTTACTTCATAATAGTGCGCCACATGGCTAGCGCGCATTCCATTGGCAAAGAGGGCTACCAGTTCGCACTGTTCTTGGCTCAGCCTCATCGCGTTTAGGGTCAGGCGATGAAGGTGCGATCTGCGCAGCAAACGGACCGCTTCAGCCCCTGCCGTTTCTGAAAGCTTGCTCGGACCGGCATAGCTCACAATCAAGCCACTGCCAGCAATCTGGCTTGAGAACGAGATACCATTGTGCAGCCCAAAATCTCGAGCCGTTGACATGACCGGATTAGCCCGTGGGTCGTGCCCGTCCCATTCAAAGGTCATTGCGCGCGGCGCGCACTTCTGGACCACCGGGTCAAGAGACAACCAGTTGTTTTCAAAATACATCTTCTGAAAATCATCCGGGTAGCTGGAGAAGTAACCTATTTGCCCGTGGGCAAAATTACCAAAGCCAATGGAACAGAACTGACTTGATAGCTCTGCCAGATCACAAAAGTCGCTCGCAGCCAGTAGCTCCATCTCTAACACCGCACCCAGAAACACCGTTTGAGGTGATTTTAACAAAACACAGTGACAAAACAACCAAAAAGTGTACTCTTGAAACTCTGTTGAGCTGAGGTTGGGTTATGTATCGTGAAGCGCTGTTGAAGGCTCTGCCGAAACTTTCGAACGCAGCAGCGCTCAATCTGTTTCAGTTTCTCGCAGCGCGGCGTTCAGGTCAGGATACTTCGCTTGAAGAAACTCAAGAGCCTCTTTCGCCTGTTCCTCCCCCATGCGCTGAACCATCCCATAAAGATCGTTCCGAATAGCTGACATTGGGTTTTCAGCATCAAGCATGGACACATTGTTCAGTCCAAGAACCTTGCAGATCTTTTCCAGCGTCTCAAACTTTGGCTTGGCGGCCCCTGAGAGGAAAGAATTCACCGTATTGACCCCTAACCCCGCTTTGCGCGCCAAAGGTGAGGGCTTCATTCCCCTGTAGTGGATCAGAGCATTCAGGTTTCGCCTGCGGCGCTCCCAAAGTTCGGTGTCTTCGCTCGCATCTGTCAAAGCCACGCCCCCTGCTAACCCTGTGCAACTTCACCATAAGTGGTTTTGCGAGGCGTGAAAAGCTACCAAAAAGGGGAGATTTATCATTGTATTTTGTGATTATCACGTTATTTTGTGACTACACAACCCCTGCGGTACTTCCCACGAGTGGTCCGACAGCGAGGCCTCCATGACGGATGTGAACGACATAGGCGACTTTGAAGGAAGACCACTAAGCCAGGTTTTGCTGGACGTCGAGCGCCGATATTTTTGCTGGGCACTGAACAAGGCAGAGGGCAACAAAGCTGAAGCGGCCCGCATTGCCGGGATGGCCTACCAAACCTTCACACGAAAGCTGAACCTCTTGGGCCTGCGGGTGACCTACCATGCAGAATGACCCCGAACGCATACGCAGAGCGCTGCTCATTGCCGCCCAAATCGTTGCACGGGATGGAGAGGCCTTCTTGCCGGTGTTTGTGCGGCTGGAACAGGAGGTGGCATTGCAGGAGGAGCGCAACGCGGCTTTGAAACGCGCGCTGGCCTTAGTTGCCGATGAAACCGCAGGCGAGGATCAAAGAGCTATCCGCTCCAACGCCATTCGCCGCCCCTCCAGCGCGCCGCCATCCCCATAGCGTGGGCGGTTGTACTTGTGCCCCAGAATGTCGGCCCTCACCCTGTCATCCACGTCAGCCGCCAGTAGGGCGTTCTCCACGTAGTGGCGCAGCGAATAGGCCACATGCAGCGGGGACTCCTTCAGGTTATTGTTGGACAGGTATTTGTTCACTGAGGCGGACCAACCGCCCGCCTTGTGCCGATAGCGAGAAATCCCACCCCGACTGACAATCCGGCGCGCGGCCTCGAGCGAGACACCAAGCAGGGGGATTTCCCGCTTGGTGTGCGCCACCTTCAACTCCCGACCATGTGCCGCGACTCTGAAGAAGGGGATATTGCTACTCGTCTCGAAATCCTCCAGCGGCGCATCTGTGATTTCACTTGGCCGCAGCCCCGTGTTGATCATCATCAGAAACACATCCCGCGCCTCTTCATTCAGCCCAGACAAGGCGTCCGGGGCCAGGATCTTGGTTGCGATCCAGTTGCGGGTAAACGGTGGAACGCCGCGTTCGTCCCTGCCCTCCAGCCGCAGTTTGACAAAGGGGTTGGAGATTTCCGTTTCGGTCAGTTCGGCCCAGGTGCCGAATATCTCTGCAAGGTGGCCAAAATCCTTGTTGGCGCTTTCGATCTTCATTCCGCCCTCGACACGCGCAGACCACCATTTGCGAAACTTGAGCGCATCGGCGCGGGTGATTTGGTCAACCGGGACCGGGATCAGGTCCCCCTTGGCGTCCTTTCGGCCGGTCACCTCCAGGAAGTTTCTCACAGCGCGTTCACGGGGCAGCTTCCAGCGGTGCTTTTGCGCCTCGGACTTTTGCAGGTGCCGCGTTCGGGTCAGGCTGTAATACTCTTCCAAGACCTCGCTGAGGGTCGGCAAAGCCTCTGGCGCCACGCCCAGAACCGCCTGGGTAACCGGCGCTGGCTCCCTCAGACTTTGCCCAGTCGCCAGGGACAAAACCCGGTTCACCAGATCCACAATGTCCCCGGCCGCAAGATCGTCTATCGGCTTGTAGGAAAGCCCTCTCGCCTCTGCCAGTTTCTTAGCGATGAGATAGTTCTTGCGGGCGCTTTCACTATCGCCAAGGCGTATGGCTTCCCACTCGGCAAGACGTGCCGCCTCTACCTGGGCTGCCTTGGCCAAGGCCTCCACCTTACTGTCCGTATGGAGGGCTTGCCGCACCTGGGTCACGGGCTGGCCTGTGGCCCCCACCACAAGGCCCCGATAGCGCTTTGGGATGCGTTTTACCCAGTAATACCGTCCACGGTTTAGGACTATCCCCATGGGACACCGGCGAGGGAGGAGGAGGCAGAAAAAAACCCAAACAGCTTTGCGACGTAGTACACTTTGTATGCGAGAAAGACATAGAGAAGGATAAGCACAGCGATCTCGATGGTCAGGCGACAGCACCGACGCACACGGTCATTTCTGAATGCGGCTTTGACCTCCGCCAGACCCACGGTCTAACCCTCCTTCAAACACGCACGCTAGGTGTCAGACTGGCAAAATGTTGATGCATTTGTTGATGGAAATGTTGATGAATTCGCAAGACCAAAGCAAGGGGCGAGATCGGCCCGAGCGGTCAAGCCATTGATAACAATCGAAAGAAACGCAAAAACCCGACGCTGGACGCATCGGGTTTTTTGAAGGCCGTGGCTGGGGTGGTAGGATTCGAACCTACGATACACGGTACCAAAAACCGCTGCCTTACCACTTGGCTACACCCCATCGGTGAACGGCCTTCTAAAGGGAGTTCGGGGGCTGCGCAAGGGGTTTTTGAAAAAATCTGGGGAGGTTTTTTTTGCATCCCCGCAGCCCCCTTCGCCTTTCCCCTAATTCCTTGAGTTCTATGAAGTTTGCAGCAAAATCGCTCCGCAGCGTTCGCCATTTTGCACCGCCTGATGAGCCTGTGCCGCCCGGTCCATCGAAAAGACCTTTGCGATCGGAACCTTCAGCGCGCTCTCCTCCAGCGCCCGGTGCAGCAGGGAGATCGCAGACCGTCTTTGCTGAGCGGGCAGAAGATACACCAGCGCCATTTCCAAGGTCACCGCCTTGAACATCAGCGGATAGAACGGCAGGGTCGGTTCCATCATCCTGGCCGAGCCGTAGGCCGTGATACGTCCATTTGGAGCAATGACTTCTGCATCCACGGCCGCATTGAGGCCGAACTCAACCTCCACAATGCGGTCAACGGGGCGCCCGCCATTTGCATCCAGAATCTGATCTCCGAGATCTTCGCAGCGATAGTCCAGAACGGCATCTGCACCAGCCGCCAGAACACGTTCACGCGCGGCAGGAGAGCAGGTCGCGATGACCTGTGCCCCGCCCCATTTGGCAAGCTGCACGGCAAGGTAGCCCACCGTACCGGCTCCTCCCTGAACAAGAACCGTTTTGCCCTTCACATCCCCACCAGAGAACACCGTGTGGCAGGCTGTCAGCCCCGGAATACCCAGCACTGCCCCGGTTTCCATGCTGACCCCATCCGGCAGCGGGACGGCCTGCTCCTGCGGCAGGCAAATCTCCGAGGCGGCCGTGCCATATGCACGCTGCCACTGCCCGTTCCAGATCCAGACCTTCTGACCAAGCCGTGCCGGATCCACGCCATCGGACACTTCGCAGATGACCCCTGCCCCGTCACTGTGCGGAATGATGATCGGGAAGGGCAGCTCGCTCACTCCCGCACGCGCACCAGCCCGCGCCTTGACATCGGAAGGGTTCACTCCGGAATAGTCCAAAGCAACGCGCACCTCCCCCGGAGCAAGACTGGGCCTGTCCAGAGTTTCAACGGACAGGACGGTTTGAGCGGGCCCGAATGCCCGATATGTGACTGCCTGCATCACTTGCCTCCAACTACACCATCAGGACGCCCTGACGGGACGGCCCATTTGTCGTCAGAGAAGCCGAAAGCGGAACCGCAGCGCAAGCGGTTTCCGCTCTCAGGCAGTTGCGTCGCTGAGCCTTTTTCGCTGGCCTACTCGGGAACACCAGCCTGCCGCAAAGCATCAGCCCAACGTTCACCCGCTCGGCCTATCGCACCCGGATTCTCCTGCCGGTATCGCGAAAGGCTAAAGGTCGGGGTTGCATCCAACAGGCTTTGAACCGCATCCCGGGCCTCTTGCGGGCGGCCTGACATCTGCAATGCAATGGCCTTTGTGCTTAGGCTTCCCGGATAGAATGCATTGGACTGCAGCGAACGGTCGGCAAGCTCGATTGCCCGTCCGTAGTCGCCCGCCGTCAGGTTGGCCAGTGCCGACTCTGCATCGAAATAGTACCTCTGCGGCCCGAGCGGTGAAAGCCTTCGGGCCGCATCTGTGAGTTTCACCGCTTCTTCGGGCCGGTTCTGATAGGCACGGGTCGCCCCCTTCAACAGGACGGCCAGGGCCTCGTTCGGGTTGTCCTTCAAGGCCAGATCGTATTCATTCTGTGCCAGATCGAAATGAAACAGCAAATGACTGGAAATTGCCCCCCTCAGCGTATGCGCCAGGGAAAAAGCCGGGTCAGCCTCCAACGCGGATGTGGCCATTTGACTGGCGAGATGCGTATCCAGCTGACGGTCACTGGAATATCCTTTCTGCACCCGCATGACATGCCAGAAGCCCAACCAGGTCAACGGCAGGGGATGCCTTGGCTCACGGGCCAGCAGCACATTCAGGATCTCGCGGGACTTTTCAAAGGACGTGAGCTTCATTTCCTGCATCAAGGAAATCGCTGCCATTAGAAGGGTATGTCCCTCCAGGCTGCTCAACGGCTTAAAGCTTGCCAGTCGGACCGCCTCACCGATGAGGGTCTGACCAATCTGGCGCGTAACATCCCGCAAGGCTTCGCTTTGACCCGTCATCAGGTCCGCAAGAGGGCCTTTGAAACTGCGGGACCAGATAACCTTTTCCCGGATCGCCTCGTGAAGCTCGACATCAAGCACCATTTCCTGACCGCGGACATGAACAACCCCCGAAACCAGATAGGTCACCCCAGCGACCGAAGACACCTCGGATGGGCGCACTCGGGTTGGATCGAACTGACGAGAAGCCAAATAGGACGTCACCGTGAATGCCTGGCTTCGGGCCAAGCACCGAGACAATTCCTCAGACAAGAGGGAGCCGAGTGGCGATGTATCTTCTCCGGGTGTATGCTGCACAAATGGCAGCACGGCAATCGGCGGCAGAAGATCATCATAGAGCATTCGCCCCGATACCCCCCTTGGCCCCTCGATATGATCGGAGTTTTTGGCGTCAAAATCGGCACGCATCTGAGCGAGCCAGCTTTCGAACTGGGCTTCATGTGGCAACTCGAAGCCTTCCATGAACTCCGCGTGCCCCTCTGGCTCCATGAACTGCACACGCTGCAAGTCCAACGTCACCCGCTCCCGATTTGCAGTGATAGCCTGCGCAGCCTCGGGACCAAGGTGTCGTTTAAGCGTCGACAACGCCGTTCGCAAACTCGCCTTTGCCTGCTCGGGTTGCGCGAGGCTCCAGAGCGTGTGTTCCAGAAACGCACGCGTTCGAATGCCTGATGCTGATGTCGAAAGCAGCGCAAGAAGCGCTTGATGCTTTGCCCCCAATGGAACGCTGCTGCCGTCCGCGCGAAACACTCCAAACGCGCCGAATTGGTTCAACCTGATAACAATACTCATAACCTCACCCAATCAACCGTGACACAATGATGAAATTACAGCAATTTGGCGCAAACATGTAGGGAAAAAGCAGGTTTTTCAAAAATTGAATGAATTAACGCATTACTTGAATTAATTCACCCGGCAATATTTACAACCTTAAGCCGCAAAAATAGATGCCAAACCGCAAGTATTGCGGAGCACCTGATGGTTTCTTTCGCGCAGAAAGCCCCCCGCAACCTTGAGGAACAGAGCGCCACCTGACATATCTCTTAACGAATTAGTTTTACGTTTTTGAAAGTCAAGTTGAAATAAACCTGAACCCGCTGCCTGCTCGGACAACCTCGCCCAGCCCTCCGCCGGGGAGGTGATAGCCGATGACTCGAATTTGATCATGCGCAAGCTGATCAAGGAGGCCGACCCGTGTTCCGGCCGCCATATCCGGATCATGGTCGGTGCCAACATGCCATTCAGGTTGTGCGAAACTGACGTGGTGATTGCCGATCGCATCCCCCAGAACCATGATGCTTTCGCCACCGGATCTAAGCTCGAACGACATATGACCGGGCGTGTGCCCATGGGTTGCCCGCGCTGCAACGCCGGGCAGGATCTCCTCCCCATCCCTGAAACGGGTTACCTGATCCTCAAGGATTTCCAAACGGCGATACGCCCCGGCTGCCATATTGGCCCGTTCTTCTCCGATCGTGCTGATGGTTGCCGGGTCGAACCAATAGTCCCACTCCGCTTGACCCATCAAATGTTCCGCGTTGGCAAACAATGGATCATCAAAATCGTCCAGGACTCCCCAAAGATGGTCTGGATGGGCATGAGTGAACACAACATGCGTGATCTCTTCGGGTGAAACACCTGCTTCTTCCAGAGCAAGAGGCAGCCGCCCTGCGCTATCCTGAAAGGCAGGACCAGATCCTGCATCAAACAAGACGACCTGATCACCGTGACGCAACAGAGTGATGTTCAGTGGCGGCTCCAAAGGATCCTGGGTTATGCCGTGGCGAGACAGGATCGGATCGAGCTGGTCCTGGGGCAGATCCGGGAACAGCAAACCTTTCGGAAGACGCAGGCTGCCATCCGACAGGGTCTGGATCGTCATGTCACCGATGCTCAAGGCAGCACCCGTCGGCGCACTGGCCCATGTCGGCGAGGGCAGCACCACAGAGGTTACAGCTGCCGCAGCAGTACCTTGCAAAAAGTCTCGCCTGTTCATTTTCTTCAGCCCCAAACTGCACCCATTGTATTTGCGGATCAAAACGCAACTCAGTCTGGCGAATGGCCGCAACATACGGGTTCACTTTACATTCGCATATCTGAATTCATAACTGACTCAGGCCTTCCATGTAAAGATTTACTGAAAATACATCTTAATGAGGGGCGCCTTTTCACAAAAAAGTGACCGGCGCGGAATTCCGCACCGGCCCCACAATCTCAGATCGACATTCTACTTATTGACGGCTCAATTCCTTCCACTTGCCGTTCTCGACGATCGAAATCACGATATCATCGGCGCCGCGGTGATCATCCGCCGCATAGGTAATCTGCGTGTCAGTCAGATCGTCAAAGTATGACAGGCTTTCCATCCCCTTGATAAAAGCATCATGGGTCAGATCTTTGCCTGCGGCCTCAAGCGCCCGGATAACGGTGTCGGCGGCCGAATACCCCAGCATTGCAAAGCCCCCGGCGGGCTGATCGAACTTTTCTTCATAGCCTTTGATAAAGGCGGCGGGGATTGGCTCTTCAGCGCGGGCCAAAAGGCTCACCCAGCCGGAGGCCGCGTAAAGACCGTCGGTCACACCACCGGGGACAGCTGCAACCACATCGAGAAAGCCCGCAGAGGTGTTGAGGAACTTCACGTCGGTCCAGCCGAGTTTCTTGGCCGTTCCCACAACCGTGATGCCCTGGCGCACACCCAGTGCCATTGTGACCACGTCACAGCCTGCCGACTTCAGTTTGGTGAGCGAGCCGACAAAGTCCAGCTCATCCGGCTTGTGAGAGGTTTCGGCCGCATAAGTCAGGCCCAGTTCCTCGGTCACGTCCTTCGTGCTTTCCTGAATCTCCTTGCCAAAATCGGACGGGATATACATCGAGCAGATCTCTTTGGAGTCGAACTCCCCTGCCAGGTATTTCACCCCGACCTGCACCTGATCATAGTAGCTGGAAAAACCGATGAACTTGTTGTTCATCGGGTCCTGCAACATCTGACGTGCCGCCGACAGCGGGCCGATGTTCGGGATGCCCTTGGGGTCCAGCAGCTTGAAGCCTGCCACGTTCATGGGCGTGCCCAGCGACAGAAGCATGGCAAAGGCTTTGTCACGGTTCAGCAGCTTGTTGTAGCCCTGCATCGCGCGCGGGATCTGATAGCCGTTGTCCTCCACCACAAACTTGATCTGACGGCCATGGACACCACCAGCGGCATTGGCTTCGTCAAAGCGCATGTTGGCGCCATTCACGGCCGGCACGCCAACGGCCGCAAAGATTCCGCTGAGGTCGTTTACCGAGCCGATGACGATTTCCGTATCGGAAACCCCTTGAGTGTCGGCCTGCGCGGCAGTGGCGCCTGCAAGGGCCATCGCCGTCACCTTGAGCGCGGATGTCAGTTTCTTCATTTTCGCTTCCTCCCTGGATATGCGTGCGGCGTCCTTTGTCATGCGCGCCGTCAGTACATGTCGTCGATCAGTGCCTTGTGTTTCTTCTCCACGAAACTGCGTTTCAGCTTCATCGTGGCGGTCAACTCGTCGTCCTCGGCCGTGAGCAGAACGTTGATCAGGCGGAAATCCTTGATCTGTTCGACCCGCGCGAACTCCTTGTTGACGGCCTCGACTTCGGCCCCGATCAGCTGCACCACCTCCTCCGCGGCGCAGAGCGACGCAAAGTCGCTGAATGGTATCTTGCGGTCCTGTGCGAATTTCTCAACATTTTCCTGATCGATCATGATCAGGCAGGTGAGATATTTGCGCGCATCGCCAATCACCACCGCGTCCGAAATGTAGTGGCTGAACTTCAAGCGGCTTTCGATCTCGGCCGGGGTGATGTTCTTGCCGCCTGCGGTGATGATAATGTCCTTGATCCGCCCGGTGATGGTCAGGTTGCCCTTCTCATCCAGCCGCCCGACGTCACCTGTGCGCAGCCAGCCGTCGTCGGTAAAGGTCTCGGCGGTCTTTTCATTGTTGCGCCAGTAGCCTTGAAAGTTGTTGAGGCCCAGGGTCTGGATCTCGCCATCCTCCGCAATGCGCAGCTTGACGCCCGGAACCGCCGGACCAACTGTGCCGGGCGCGTTGCTCTCAAAGGTGTTGGTCGTAGAAAGACCGGCGTTTTCGGTCATGCCGTAGCCTTCGATCAGCGGCACCCCGATGGACCAGTACCAGCTCAGCAATTCGGGTGAGATCGGCGCCGCACCCGTGCCGCCCCGACGCATCTTGTCCATGCCCAGCATCCGGCGTAGGTTGCGCAGAACAAGGAAATCCCAGATCGCATAATTGGCCGCCACGCCCGAAGGCACCGGCTTGCCATGCATCACATATTCGGCCCGTTTGCGCCCGGCTTTGATGGCCGCATGAAAGGCCATACGGCCAATGGGTGTGGCCTCCTGCGCCAGGACCAGCACGCGGGAATAGATCTTTTCCCAGACCCGCGGCACCGCGAAAAACGTCGCAGGAGAGACCTCCTGCATGTTGTCAAAAACGGTCTCCGGGCTTTCGGCAAAATTCACCGTGCTGGTCGCCGCAAGTGGAAAATAGACCGATACGTTGCGTTCCAGAATGTGGCAGAGCGGCAGAAAGCAGAGCTGTTCATCGTTTCCGGTGAATTCCAGCGCGCGTGCCCCGGCTTCGATTGAGGCCAGGATGTTCTCATTGCTGAGCATGGCACCCTTGGGCATGCCAGTGGTGCCAGAGGTATAAATCAAAAGCGCGGTATCTTCTGGCCGGGTCTTTGCGATTTCGGCCTCATAGGCACCGGGATGCTGCGCCTCATAGGCTTTGCCCATCTCGTAGAGCTCATCGATGAAGAGGCATTTCTCATGATCAAGATCATGAAGCCCTTCACGCTCGTAGATGATGACCTTTGCCAGGCCCGGAACCTGATCGGCAATCTCCAGATACTTGTCGAGCTGTTCGTCGTTTTCCACGAACAAAAACCGGCTGTCGCTGTCGTTGACCAGATAGGCGAGCTGCGAGGCAGAGTCGGTGGTGTAGACACCCGAGGCAATGCCCCCTGCCCCCTGAACGCCCATATCTGAATAGAGCCACTCGCGGCGGTCCTCGCTTAAGATCGAGACCACCTCGCCCCGTTTGAGGCCAAGCGACATCAGGCCCAGGCCGATCCATTTGGAGTGATCCCAATAATCCTGCCAGGAATAGGCCTTCCAGATGCCCATATCCTTTTCGCGGTGCGCGGTTCGCGCGCCCTGAGCCGCGCAGCGCTGCTGAAACAGCTGGGTGATTGTCGCGCAGCCATCCACGACGACCGGCCTTTGTCCCGGGTCGGCATTGAACGACACGCCGTTGATGAGGACCTGCGGGTTTGCGGTCTGTCCAAGGTGTTGCATGTTCATCCCTTCCCCCCTTAACGCCAGGTCTTCTTGCGTTTCCAACGCTTCTCACCGCGCTGACCTTCTTCCTGATGGCCCAGGTAGAAGGACTGGATATCCTCGGACTGCATCAGCCGGTCGGCAGTGCCGTCCATCACGATGCGGCCGATCTCCATCACATAGCCGATATCGGCCAGTTCCAGCGCGATACGGGCGTTCTGTTCCACCAGCATCATGGTCACATGCTCTTCGGTGTTGAGCCTGCGCAGGATGGCAAAGATCTCCTGCACCAGCAGTGGCGACAGCCCGAGACTCGGCTCATCCAGTAGCATGATCTTGGGCCGCAGCATGAGGCCCCGCCCAATCGCCAGCATCTGCTGCTGACCGCCCGAGAGCGTGCCTGCCTCCTGATCGCGCCGCTCGGCCAGGATCGGGAAGTAGTCAAAGACCATCTCCCGGTCGCGCTCGATCTCGGCCTTGTCAGAGCGCGTATAGGCACCAAGGCTCAGGTTCTCGTTCACCGTCAAGAGCGGAAAGACCTCGCGCCCCTCCGGCACATGCACGATACCACGGCTGACGATCTTGTGCGGCTCCTCCCCCTGAATGGGTTTGCCGCCAAACAGCACCTCACCCTTTTCAGGGTCCATGATGCCCGAGATCGTTTTCAAAAGCGTGGACTTTCCGGCGCCATTGGCCCCAAGGACGGTGACGATCTGCCCCTTGTCCACCTTGAGCGAGACACCCCGGATAGCCATGATCGGCCCGTAAAAGCTCTCAAGGTTCTTGATTTCCAGCAAAGGCTCTCCCATCAGACCGCCCCCGCGCCAAGATAGGCCTCGATTACGGCCGGGTTGGATTGCACCTCGGCCGGGGTGCCCTCGGCAAGTTTCGCGCCATCGGCCAGGGCCAGAACCCGGTCGGAAACGCCCGACACCAGCCCCATGTCATGTTCGACCATCAACACCGTGATCCCCATCTGTTTGCGGATGTCATCGATCCACCAGCGCATGTCCTGCGTCTCTTCGACCGACAGGCCCGAGGCAGGCTCATCCAGCAGCAAAAGCCGCGGCCCAGAGGCCAGCGCCCGGCCCAGCTCCACCACCTTGCGCACACCATAAGGCAGACCCGCGATCATCTTGTTGCGGTAGGGCTGCAGATCGAGGAAATCGATCACCTCTTCCACCGCCTCGCGGTGGCGGTGCTCCTCGGCGCGCACCCGCGGCGCAAAGAACAGCTCTTCGATCAGTGTCGACTTGCGATGGCGATGGCGCCCGACCAGAAGGTTCTGCAGAACCGTTGCATGGTCGAACAGCTCGATGTTCTGAAAGGTGCGCGCGATGCCAAGGTCGGCCACCTCATCCGGCGCGCGGTCCAGAAGGTTCTGCCCGTCAAAGGTGAACTCCCCGGCGTAGGGTTCGTAAAACCGCGAAATCAGGTTGAAGACGGTGGACTTCCCCGCCCCGTTCGGGCCGACGATGGCATAGACCTCGCCTTCTTCGACCGAGAAAGACAGATCGTTCACGGCCACAACCCCGCCGAATTTCAGCGTCGCGTTCTTGATTTCCAGAAGGCTCATCTCAACCGCTCCGTCTTGAGGTAGGATTTCTGGCGGCGGAACATGTCCTTGCGCGCGAATGGGAACAGCTCGAACCAGATGCGGATCTTCAGCCAGCGCCCGTAGATGCCCATGGGTTCGAACAGGATGAAGAGGATCAGGATCATCCCAAAGACGCCCGTTTCGAGGCCGGGAATGGCAACACCTCCACCGATCAGCCCATCCTTCAGGATCGACAGGCCCTGCGGCAGGAAAGCCACCACAACCGCACCAAAGAAAGCGCCGTGGATGGAGCCGAGGCCGCCAATGACGATCATCATCAACAGCGTGATGGAGATCACGATTGAGAAGGTCTCGTTGTTGAAGGTCCCCGCGTAGTAGCCCATCAGGGCTCCAGCCCAGCCGGTAATCATGCACGACAGGCCGAAAGCAGTCGCCTTTGTGCGGGCGATATGAACGCCCATGGCGGTGGCAGAGACCTCGCTGTCGCGCACCGCCGCAAATGCACGGCCCAAGGGCGAGCGCAGAAGGTTGCGGTAGAACAGCGTGCAGATGATGGTGACGACCAGCACTAGGTAGTAAAACCGCGTCGGCATGGTCCAGCGTTCGATCTCAAACCCGAAGATTGAGATCATCTCGGGGAACTTGCCCGACACGCCGCCGGTCCATGGCTCCAAAAGGACGATGATGTCATCGGCCAGGATCGACAGGGCGATGGTGGCAATGGCGAGGTAGATCCCGTGCAGCCGCAGGGCGGGAATGGCGATAATTGCGCCAACCACCCCTGTGATGACTCCCGCCAGCGGGAAGGCAATGATGAAGGGCAGCCCCTGCTCGATCAAGATCGTATTGGTATAGCAGCCGATCGCCAGGAAGGCCGCATGACCAAGGCTGGCCTGACCTGTTTGACCGGTGAGCAGCATAAGGCCCAGCCCCGCAATCGCCCAAATCAGGACATTGGTGACCTCACCAACATAGAACTCATTGATCAGGTAGGGCAGCGCAAAGGCCAGAAGGATCAGCGCGCCATAGACGCAGGCCGTCCACAAATCGGGAAACAGGCGGATATCCTGCTCGTAGGTGGTTTTGAAATGAATACGCATGGGATCAGACCTTCTTCACGCGGACCTGGCTGAACAGGCCATGTGGACGGAAGATCAGCACTGCCAGAAGCAGTGCATAGGGCGCGATCTGCGAATAGCCTGCTGCAAGATAGCGCGCCGCGAAAGGCTCGATCACGCCAACGATCAGACCACCCGCCAAGGCGCCCGGAAGCGAGCCAAAGCCGCCGATGACCGCCGCCGCAAAGGCCTTGATCCCCAGAAGACCCGCATTGGGATCAATTGCGCCCTTGGAGGCAAAGAGGATCCCGGCGACGGCAGCAGTTGCGCCTGCCAACCCCCAGATCAGCCCCTGCACCCGGCGCACCGGGATGCCCATGAAATAGGCCGCCATCTGGTTCTGACTGGCCGCCTGCATGGCCAGACCCAGCTTGGTGCGCTGGAAGAACTGATAGAGCGACCACGTGAGCAGGAAGGTCACCACGATCACGGCCACATCAGCCATGCCAAGCACAACACCGCCGAACTGCACATCCCCCAGCGCCAGCGGGCTTTCCAGTGTCTGCGGCTCGTGGCCCCAGATCAGACCGGCCACAAAGCGCAGCACAAAGCCCAGCGCGATGGTCAGGATGACCACGGCGGTCTGACTTTGTCCGAACAGGTGCCGCAGAATGAAAAAGTCGAGCAGGTAACCAAGAACCGCCATGATCGAAATCGCCAGCGGCGCCGCGATCCAGAAAGGCAGATCCATATACTCTGCATTGGTGAGGCCAAGGGTCACAAAGGCCCCCAGCATCATGAAATCGCCCTGGGCGAAATTGACCGCCTCGGTGGCCTTGTAGATCAGCACGAAGCCGAGCGCGATCAGGCCGTAGACACAGCCATTCGCAAGCCCGCTGACCAGGAGCTGCAATACTTCCAAATTTTCCTCCCCCCGCCCGAAATGAGCGGCTTCTGACCCGGAAAGACCCGGGCGAAAGCGCCATTTTTCTGGGGTTTCGCTGCGCCTCCTCAAGCGGCGGAACCCATGGCGTCTAAAAACAGACTACTGAGTATGTTTTTCTTCTGTCAATTGGTAAGACCCAGCGTCAGAATGGCAAAAAGCGGCTATATTTTGAGCCTATGCCCGCCTATTGTGCGCAACCGCTCTCGTGAGTGTCCTGCGCTGTCTCCAAAAGGCGGGCAGGCCCGAACAGTCGCTGTGGTCCGCAGGAAACACAGGGCAGACAGGACGGGATGTTAGAGCAAATCAGCGCCTCAAAAAGCGAAATTCTGGATGCAGCGGCCCATTGCTTCATGACGCTTGGAGCAGATGCGGCCTCAATTGACGACATCGCGGCCAGCCTCGGATCGACCAAGGGGCGGATTTATCACCACTTTCCCTCAAAGGGCGCGTTACTGGCCGCCGTACAGCTCAGGGCGGCGCGCTTTACCTACGGCGCGGTCCAGGCAGTGATCGATGAGCGGCTCACCCCAGAGGCCTGCCTGCATAAGATGGCACAGGCGCATGTGCTGGAGGTGCTGCGCTCCCTTCCCTATCACAAGGTGATTCTTCAGACCTTTACCGGTGCGCGCGGCAAATCCCCGTCCAAAGCCGCCGAAGAGGGCCTGCAGGCGCAGGTGCGCGCCGAGCAGCGGCAGTATACCGAACTCTTTGCCGCGCAGGTCTCGCGCGGGATGGCAAACGGAACTTTTGCCCCGCGCACATTGCGGGTCACGGTTGCCGGTTTGATGCTGACGCTGAACTCCCCGGTCTTCTGGTATCAATCAGGGCGCGGCGACGAGCAGAACTTTCGCAAAACCGTGGCCGACGATCTGGCCGAAATGGCTCTGGCCAGCCTGAGGGCCTAGCCGTCGCACGCCTGGCGCAGGGTGGCGCAAAAGCGCTCCGCTGCCGCGGACAGCCGGTGCTCGCTACGGATACAGAGGCCGACCGGTCCAAGGGTGCTATCTGTATTGAGCGGCAGGAGCTGCAGCACGCCGTCTTCCAGATCTGCGCGCACCACACCATGGCTGATGATCCAGATCGCCTGGTGTTGCAGCGTGAAACGGCGCCCGAAGGTGGCAGACACCGTCTCGATCGGAAAACGTGGCAGGGTCAAGCCCTGCTCAAGGAACATGCGGTCCACCATCGGGCGGATGATCGACCCTTCCGAAGGCATCAAGACCGGAAAATCCTCAAAGGCGCTGGTCGGCAGGTGGCTTGCCGTAGCCAAGGGGTGCCCCACTGCCACAACGGCCACCACCCTTTCGCGAAACAGAGGATCGAAATCGAGCCCCACCATATGATCCGGAGCAGGCAGGCGCCCCACCACAACATCCAGATTACCGCGTCTGAGCTGGTCCAGCAGATAGCGATTGTCCCCGGAAACAACAGAAAACCGGCTGCGGCTGCCCTCTGCCCTCAGGCGCGCCAGCGCTTCGGGAACCGCCGTGGCTGAAACGGTCGGCAGCGCCCCGATGGCAACCCTTGGCCCCTCGGCCTCGTCAAGTTCGCGCAGCATGGCCACGCCATCGCGGGCCAGAGCCAGGCTGCGCCCGGCGTGGTGGCGAAACATCTCCCCGTAGGCAGACAGGCGAATGCCGCGCCCGTGCCGCTCCACCAAGGGCTTGCCCACGACGCCTTCCAGCTCGCGCAGAGTGCGCGTGACCGCAGGTTGCGTCATGCCCAGCGCCTCGGCAGCCTGGGTGACGCTTTCCTGCCGGGCCACTTCGACAAAGACCTCCAAGTGGCGCAGCTTTAGCTCAGCAGACAGCCGCATATCGATTCCGATATAAAAATATCCAATTCATAGCATTATACAGTCCCTTTTTGATATGCGACAGTGCCAACCAGCAAGATTGAGGAGGATGGGATGAGCGAGAGCCGCTTTGACCAAGGCATGAGCGTGCGCCGCTCGGTGCTGGGGGATGCCCATGTGGACCGCGCCGAGGCGGGAAAGACCGATCTGGACGAGGCCTTTCAGACCCTGATCACCGAAGGCGCCTGGGGCACGGTCTGGGCGTCGGATGGAATCAGCCGCCGCGAACGCTCGATGCTGACGCTGGCCCTGCTGGCCGCGATGGGCAATTTCGAGGAAATCCCGATGCACATCCGCGCTACCGCCCGCACCGGCGCCAGCCGCCAGGATGTGATCGAAGCCTTTCAGCACGTGGCGATCTATGCGGGCGTGCCCCGCGCCAATCATGCCCTGAAACTGGCCAAGCAAACCTACGCTGAGATGGAGGCCGAAGCCGCATCAGACGCGACCAAGGCCTGAGGAGGAAACCACTATGACCAAACCCAGTCAAAACATGGCGGAATATTACCAGCGCGACCGCCGCTGGCATCCGCCCGCCTATGCCAAGGACTACAAGACCTCGGTCGCGCGCTCGCCCAAGTTCTCGCTGATCAGCCTTGAGAACACCCCGAGCGAGATCACCGGCCCGCGCTTTGGCCACAGCGATATCGCCGCCACAGACAACGACCTGATCTCGAACTACGCTCAGCCCGGCGAAAGCCCGATTGGCGAGCGCATCATTGTGCATGGCCGGGTGCTCGACGAAAACGCCCGCCCGGTGCCGAACACTTTGGTGGAAATCTGGCAGGCTAACGCAGGCGGCCGCTATCGCCACAAGAAAGACACCTATCTCGCCCCCATCGACCCAAACTTTGGCGGCTGCGGGCGGACCATCACGGATGAGAACGGGTATTACTACTTCCGCACCGTGAAACCCGGTGCATACCCCTGGCGCAACTGGGTCAACGACTGGCGCCCGGCGCATATTCACGTGTCGGTCTTCGGCTCCGCTTTTGCCCAGCGCCTGATCACCCAGCTCTATTTCGAGGGCGATCCGCTGATCAAGACCTGCCCCATCGTGGCGACCATCCCGGACCCGGAGGCCATCGAGCAGCTGATCGCACGCCTTGATATGAATGCGACCATTCCGCTGGATACCATTGCCTATAAATTCGACATCGTGCTGCGCGGGCGCCGCTCGACCCTGTTCGAAAACCGCCTGGAGGGGAACTGATGCCACAACAGCTTGATTACCTGAAGGAAACCCCTTCGCAGACCGCTGGTCCTTACGTCCATATCGGTCTGGCTCCGGGCGCCGCGGGCTTCCAGATCTACGATCAGGAACTGGGTCAGGACATTGCAGGCCCCAATGCCGCCGGTGAGCGGATCCGGGTCGAAGGTCTGGTGATCGACGGTATCGGCTCACCGGTGAAGGACGTGCTGCTGGAGGCCTGGCAGGCCAATGCCGCCGGTGTCTATGCCCACCCCGAACATGAGGGCGAGGTCGAAGAAGGCTTTCGCGGCTGGGGCCGTGTGATCACCGATTTCGAAACCGGCGAATGGGCGTTCGAGACCGTAAAGCCCGGACCGGTCATGGGCCGCAACGGTCAGGTGATGGCGCCGCATATCAACCTCTGGATCGTGGCGCGCGGCATCAATGTGGGCCTCAACACCCGTCTTTACTTCGAAGATGAAGCCGAGGCCAATGCCGCAGATCCGGTGATCAACGTGATCGAATGGGAAAAACGTCGCAAAACTTTGATCGCTAAGCGCAGCGAACGGGACGGGCAGACGGTTTATCGTTTTGACATTTGCCTGCAAGGTGAAGATGAAACCGTATTCTTCGACATCTGAGGAGAGACAGAGTTGAGCAAACCCTGCATCATCTGCGTGGCGATCACCGGCTCGGTGCCGCGCAAGGAACATAACCCGGCGGTGCCGATCACCATCGAAGAGCAGATCGAGAGCACCCAGGAGGCCTTTGAGGCGGGCGCCACCATCGCCCATTGTCACGTGCGCAATGACGATGAGACGCCGACCTCGGACCCCGAGAAATTTGGGCGTCTGCTGGAAGGGCTGAACAAGCATTGCCCCGGCATGATCGTGCAGCTCTCGACCGGCGGTCGTTCGGGTGCCGGCAAGGAGCGCGGCGGCATGCTGTCCCTGCGCCCCGACATGGCGTCGCTCTCGGTCGGGTCCAACAACTTCCCCACCCGCGTCTATGAGAACCCGCCGGATCTGGTGGACTGGCTCGCCTCGGAAATGCGCACCCATGAGGTGAAGCCCGAGATCGAAGCCTTTGACCTCAGCCACATTCACCAGGCGGTGAAGATGAGCCGTGAAGGCGCCATTCCCGGCAAGCTTTATGTGCAGTTCGTCATGGGTGTGAAAAACGCAATGCCGGTGGACAAGGAGACCTTCGATTTCTACGTCCAGACCGTGAAGCGCCTTGCGCCGGATGCCGAATGGTGCGGTGCGGGCATTGGCCCCGGTCAAATCGTCCTCAATGAATGGGCCATTGCAGCAGGTGGTCACACCCGCACAGGCCTTGAGGATAACCTGCGCCTTGATCGTGAAACCAAGGCGCCCTCCAATGCGGCGCTGGTCAAACGCGCGGTGGAACTCTGCGAGAAATACGAGCGGCCGGTTGCCACATGGCAGCAGGCGCGCGAAATCCTGGACCTGCGCCCGGCCTGACTGGCTTGACCTTTAAAAAACGGAAACGGCCCGTCCCAACGCCTTGGGGCGGGCCGTTACGTCATTTTGAGCCTTTTGCCCTTGCGGTTCGTTCACGGAAGCTTAGGTAGCCCCTTGCGCGCGGCGGGGCTGTTTCGAGCCGCTCCTCCCTCGGCGCCGTCTGATCTTTGATCAGCGACAGTCCCGCCGCACGCGATCTCCTGCCCCAAATGATCTGCTCTCGTGTAAGGCACCCGCTCACCTGTCACAGAACCATCATCAAAAGCAGCTACTGGCCGGGGAACACGGACAGGAGACCCCCATGCTGCACCCCGCCTTTGCCGCTCCCGGCACATTCTTTCGTGGCAATTTGCATTGCCATTCGAACCAGTCGGACGGCGTTCTTGACCCCGGCGAGGTTTGCCGCCGCTACAAGGCCGAAGGCTATGACTTCATCGCTTTGACGGATCATTTTGTGGGCCGCTTTGACTATCCGATCACCGACACGAGCGCCTTTCGGGACGAAGTGTTCACCACCCTCCTTGGGGCCGAGCTGCATTCGGGCGCCATGGAAAACGGAGAGCTGTGGCATATCCTTGCCGTTGGCCTGCCCGCAGATTTTGCGCCCTCCCATTCCCCAGATTTTCATCCGGTCGAGGGGCAGGAAACCGGGCCCGAGATCGCCCGGCGCGCCCGCGATGCAGGCGCTTTTGTCACCATTGCCCATCCGCATTGGTCCGGCATGACCCTGGCCGATGCGCGCAGCATAGAGGCCGCCCATGCGGTCGAGATCTACAACCACACCTGTGCCGTGGGCAATGATCGCGGCGAAGGCGGACATATGACCGATCTGCTGCTATCGGACGGGTGCGATCTGAACCTGATCGCCACCGATGATGCCCATTTCAAAGGTCCCGACCACTTTGGTGGCTGGGTCATGGTCAAGGCCGAGGCCAATGAGCCGGATTTGTTGCTTGAGGCGCTGAAGGCCGGCCATTTCTACGCATCGCAAGGCCCCGAATTGAAAGCCGTTGCCCTCAACGACGGTCATGTGGATGTGGCCTGTTCGCCCGTCTCTTCGGTGATCGTTCAGGGCCATGGTTCAGCTGCGACGATCTCCCATGGTGCCTCGCTGACCCAGGCACGTATCCCGCTGGAGCGGCTGCAAAACAGCCCCTGGCTGCGTGTGACCGTTATCGACCGGGCGGGCAAGCGGGCCTGGTCCAACCCGATGGCCAATCCGATCTATACGTAGTCACAGCGTGCCAAGGCCGGGAGGCTACTCAGCCTTGGCCTCTACCTCAGGACTTAGCGCGCCAGAGAGATCTTTCAGGATCGGACAGTCCGGCCTGCTGTCGCCTGCGCAGCAGTGTACCAGCTCGGTCAGCGTGTCCCGCATCGCCTGCAGATCGGCGATCTTGGCCTCGATCTTTGACAGATGCTCCAGCGCCAGCTGCTTTACATCAGCGCTGGCGCGGCTTTCATCCTCATATAGCGCCATCAGCATGCGGCAATCCTCGATGCTGAAGCCCAACGCCCGCGCGCGTCCAAGAAAGGCCAGCTTGTGCAGGTCGGCCTCCTGAAAGCAGCGATAGCCATTGGCGCTGCGGTGCGGTTTTATGAGGCCGATATCCTCGTAATAGCGAATGGTCTTGGCAGGCAGGCCCGAACGGGTTGCCACGTCTCCGATATTCATGCCGGTGCCTCCTCCATCCCGGTGCCTGCGGTGCCGCTCTTGCCTTCACCCTTTTCATGTAAGGCGGGCTGCAGCCGGTACAAGCGCAAGGCATTGCTGAGTACAAAAACGCTGGACAGGGCCATGGCGCCCCCCGCCAGGACGGGCGACAGCATCGGCCCGCCAAAGGGATACAGCACGCCCGCCGCCACCGGCACCAGCAGCACGTTATAGCCAAAGGCCCAGAACAGGTTCTGACGGATATTGCGCAGGGTGGCGCGGCTGGCGGTCAGGGCATTCACCACGCCGCGCAGATCGCCCGAGACCAGCACCACATCCGCCGCCTCGATCGCGACATCGGTGCCGGTACCGATGGCCAGCCCCACATCTGCCGCCGCCAGCGCAGGTGCATCGTTGATGCCATCCCCCACAAAGGCCAGCGCCCCATGCTCCGCGCGCAGGTTCGCCAGAGCCGCAACTTTGTCGCCCGGCAGGCAATCGGCCACAACCAGATCGATGCCCAAGTCATCCGCAACGGCCTGGGCCGTGGCCGCGCCATCTCCGCTGATCATCGCAACCTTCAGACCTTGCGCATGAAGTGCACGGATCGCATCCGCACTGCCTTCTTTCACCGAATCTGAAACCGAGAGCAATGCCGCCATGTGGCCGTCAATGGCCGCAAAGAACACCGTCTCCCCCCGCGCGGCCCGGGCCTTGGCCTGTTCCTCAATGTCACCAACGGCGATCCCTTCGCGCGCCATCAGCCGGGCGGCACCGATCAACACCCCACGCCCTTCGACACGCGCCCGCAGACCAAAACCGGGGATCGCCTCGACGCTTTCGGCCGTGGGCAACCCCTTGCCCGCCGCCGCAACCAGCGCACGGGCGATGGGGTGTTCGGATGAGGCTTCGGCAGCGCCAACAAGACGCAGCACCTCATCGCGGGTGACCCCCTCTGCGCAGATCACATCGCGCAAGGCCGGGCGTCCCTCGGTCAGGGTGCCGGTCTTGTCGAGCGCCACAGTGCGAACCTCTTCCAGCCGCTGCAGCGCATCGCCCTTGCGGAACAGAACACCCATCTGAGCAGCGCGGCCAATGCCCACCATGATCGAGGTGGGCGTCGCCAGCCCCATGGCGCAGGGGCAGGCGATGATCAAAACCGAAACCCCGGCCACCAGCGCAAAGGGCAAGGCGGGAGACGGACCAAAAACCGCCCAGACCAGAACCGTCAGCGCCGCTGCAACCATCACCGTCGGCACGAACCACAGGGTGATCCGGTCGACCATGCCCTGCACAGGCAGCTTGGCGCCCTGGGCCTGTTCCACCATGCGGATGATCTGCGCCAGCACCGTTTCTCCGCCGACCTTTGTGGCGCGGAACTCCAGCGGAGCGTTGCCGTTGATCGTACCCGCCGTCACCGGATCGCCGCCGGATTTCTGCACTGGCACCGGCTCGCCCGTGATCATGCTCTCATCGACGTATGAGGTGCCCGAAACCACCTCGCCATCGACGGCAATCCGCTCTCCCGGACGCACCCGGATAAGATCGCCAGCAGCAATCTCATCTACCTTGGTCTCAATCGCGTCGCCGCCGCTCACGACAAGGGCCGTTTTCGGTTGCAAGCCGATCAGCGCCTTGATCGCGGCGCCAGTACGCCCCTTGGCGCGCGCCTCAAGGGAGCGTCCTGTCAGGATCAAAACCACGATCACGGCCGCTGCCTCATAGTAGACGTTGGCTGTACCATAGGGCAAAAGCTGCGGCGCAAAGGTCGAGATGACCGAAAACACATAGGCGGCCGAAGTTCCCAAAGCGACGAGGGAGTTCATGTCAGGGGCACCGCGCAACAGGGCCGGAAAGCCCTTGCGATAGAACTGCAGCCCTGGGCCGACAAGAACCAGCGTGGTCAGCACAAATTGCAGATAATAGCTTTGCTGGTGGCCGAGTGTCTCCATGACCCAAAGGTGAACGCCGGGGATCATATGCCCGCCCATCTCGATCAAAAACACTGGCAAAGCCAAAGCCGCTGCGATCAGGACCTGCAGACCAAGGCTGCGGATCTCTTCCGCCTTGCGCGCCGTTTCTTGCGCCGCCTCATCCGCTTCGCCGCCCCTCAGGCGCGCGGGATATCCCGCAGCGGTCGCGGCCCGCGCCAGATCAGCCCCGCGGGTTGCCCCGGTCAGATAGGAAACCTCGGCGCGCTCCGATGCAAGGCTCACATCCGCGCTCACTACGCCGGGCACCGCCTTCAGTGCAGCTTCGACCCGCCCCACACAGGAGGCGCAGCTCAGCCCATCGACCTGAAGCGAAACCGTGCTTGTTGCAGCCGGGTAGCCTGCGTCTTCCAAAGCCTCGGTCAAGGCGGATATCGGCACATCCGCCGCGGCGGTCACCTGCCCTTTGGACGTGGCGAGGTTCACGGACGCAGCATTCACGCCACCAACACCAGCGAGCGCCCGTTCCGCCCGCCCTGTACATCCCGCACAGTTGAGCCCAGTCACCTGCAGCGTAATTTCCCAATCCTGAGCCATGACACTCTCCTGGCGGCTTCTCCAATGACCGCTGATATGGACCTTCCAGTCAAGGGAAGGTCAAGGCCTCTCTTGCAAAAAATTCCACCGGTACGGCCCCTGACGCAGAAGGACCATTTCGAGGCGGATTTGAGCCACGAAGACACGGGCCCTTTGCTACAAGGATCGGGGGAGGTTGCGCCTAAGGGGCGGCAAATGTAACGCTTGGCTCAGACGCCTCAGAAAGTGTCTGTTCGCATAGATCAATGCCCGCCAGACAGGGACCGCCGGGACCAATTCCCCCGCAGAAAATCGCAAAGGAAAAGACAAATGATCCGCACCCGAGCCGCCGTTGCAGTAGCCGCCGGCAAACCGCTGGAAATCATGGAGGTGAACCTCGAAGGGCCCAAGGCGGGCGAGGTTCTGGTGGAAATCAAGGCAACGGGCCTGTGCCACACAGATGAATTCACCCGCTCGGGTGACGATCCCGAAGGCATCTTCCCCGCGATCCTCGGCCATGAGGGCGCTGGCGTGGTTGTTGAAGTGGGCGAAGGCGTGACCAGCCTTGAGGTGGGCGACCACGTCATCCCGCTCTATACGCCAGAGTGCCGGGAATGCGAATACTGCCTAAATCCCAAGACAAACCTGTGTCAATCGATCCGCGCGACCCAAGGCCAGGGTCTTTTGCCCGATGGCACCACGCGGTTTTCGATGCTGGATGGCACCCCGATCCACCACTACATGGGCTGCTCGACCTTTGCCAACCACACAGTGGTGCCGGAAATCGCGCTTGCCAAGGTGCGCAAGGACGCGCCTTTTGACAAGATCTGCTATATCGGTTGCGGGGTCACCACAGGCATCGGCGCTGTGATCAACACCGCCAAGGTCGAGATCGGCTCTACCGCCATCGTTTTCGGCCTCGGCGGCATCGGTCTGAACGTGATCCAGGGCCTGCGGCTCGCGGGCGCGGATCAGATTGTCGGCGTTGACCTGAACCCGGGCAAGGTGGAGATGGCTGAGCATTTCGGCATGACCCACTTTGTGAACCCCTCCGAAGTCACCGGCGATCTGGTGGCCCATCTGGTCGAACTGACCGGCGGTGGCGCAGATTACACCTTTGACGCAACCGGGAATGTCAACGTCATGCGCACCGCCCTTGAGGCCGCACACAAGGGCTGGGGTGAAAGCATCATCATCGGCGTCGCCCCTGCTGGCGCAGAAATCTCCACTCGCCCCTTCCAGCTTGTCACCGGACGCAGCTGGCGTGGCACCGCCTTTGGCGGCGCCTCTGGGCGCACCGATGTGCCCAAGATCGTGGATTGGTACATGGACGGCAAGATCGAGATCGATCCCATGATTACGCACAAGCTGTCTCTGGACCAGATCAATGAGGGGTTCGATCTGATGCATGAAGGCAAATCTATCCGCGCTGTCGTGGAATTCTGATTCCTGACCTTCGAATTGACGAGCATCGGCACCGCAGGCCATTTGGCCTGCGGTGCTTTCTTTTGAAAGGTCCGCCGGGGCGAGAGTCTTTGCCGCACGGCCTCTACGCATGTATAGGGACACAGGATTTATCGACGCTTTGACGAGGCAAGGGTTTGAAATACGACACCACTGACATTTCCCAGCGAGACAGTGCCGCGACGATCATCTTTGATGCCCTGCGCAAAGCTATCATCGAAGGCGCTCTGCGCGATGGGGAGCCGCTGCGTCAGGAGGAGATTGCCAAGTCCTTCAACACCTCCCGTTTTCCGGTGCGCGAGGCGTTGAACCGTCTAGAACAACAGGGGCTGGTCAAGACCCAGCGCTACAAAGGCGCCGTGGTTGCAACCCTATCCATGAAAGAGGCCGGCGAAATCTTTGATCTGCGTGCCCGATTGGAGTCAGATGTGATCCGGGCCGCTGTGCCGAACATGTCGGCAAAGGTACTGGCCAAGGCTCAGGAGCATCTGGACCGTTTTGCCACCACCGAAGATCCCATGCGCTGGGGCGAGTTGAACCGCCAATTTCACGGCGCGCTCTACAGCGTGAGCGACATGCCCTACCACATCGAGGTCATCGAAAACGCCATTGACCGGATCGACCGCTACCTGCGTGCTCAGCTTGTGATGAGCGGCGGTGTGGATCGCAGCACCGAAGAGCATCGCGCCATCCTTGCCGCCTGCGCCCAAGGCGATGCAGAAGAGGCTGCGCGCCTGACCTATGCCCATATTCAGGATGCCAAGGCCTCTCTTCAGCGGCAACTGATGTCTGCGACCTGAGCGCCCGGCCTAGCCGACAATCATAAGCTCTTTGGGGAAGCTTGTCAGGGTCCGGCAGCCCTCCTTGGTGACAAGTACATCATCCTCGATCCGCACGCCGAACTTGCCGGGGCCGTAAAGACCGGGTTCGTTTGTGTAGACGGTGCCCGCGGGCAGAACCTCGTGATTGCCCCGCATGATATAGGGTGCCTCATGCACATCCCGGCCCAAGCCGTGCCCTGTTTTGGTGCGGATCCGGTCAGCAAAGGGCGAGGCTTCGAGAACACCTGTCACCACATCGTCGATTTCATGGGCCGTCACCCCGGCCCGCGTCACCTCAAGCCCCGCCAGATTGGCCCGTAAAACCGTGTCATAAACCGCACGTCCTTCTTCGCTGGCATCGCCAACGAACACTGTGCGGGTGATATCGGCACAGAACCCGTCCTTTCGCGCGCCGAAATCAAACAGCAGGGCATCCCCTGACTGCACCTCATAGTCAGCGCGCGCATGGGCATGAGGGCGCGCCGAGTTGTCGGCAGCTGCAACGATGGGCGAAAATGCCAGATTGTCCGCCCCTTCGGCAAACAAAGCCTGGATGAGGGCGCCTTCGATCTCCTTTTCGGTCTGCCCGATCCGCACGCCCTCAAGCACTTTGAACAAGGCTCTTTCCGACAAGCCGATTGCGGCCTCCAACGCTGCGATGTCAGACGCGCTTTTGATCATCCGCAGACCCGAGATTTCACGTTCCGCATCCAGAATTTCAAGATCCGGCATGGCCTGTCTCAAGGCATGATGCACAAAAACACGCATGACCTGCCCTTCGACGGCGAGACGCTTCAGTGGCATATGTGACGCCAGGGCGGCAAAGGCAGGCGCATACCCATCCTGATCGCGCCAATCGAAAACAGCCCCCTTAAACCCCACCTGCTCCCACGAGCCAAGCTCCAGATTGGGCACAATCGCGGCCGGTACGCCCTCGGCAGGAACCACGAGCAAAAAGGGGCGTTCATGGCTCATGAAGCTATGCCCCAGCGCCCGTGTGAAGTTCGGCCCTGGCACCAGCGCAACCGCCTCTACCTGCAAACGCCTTGCCAGCAATCGGTAGTCATCAAGGGCTTCGGGCATTTTTGCATCTCCGTTTGATCGCCGCAATTTGCCAGTACCTTCGCCACAAACGAGGGCCAAAGCCAACCGCAAATATGCAGGAAAACACCCGCCACGACCGCACCGACACGCCGTTAACCTTTCGGTAAGAACTGACACCAAAAGGCTACAAATTTGTTTAAAATTTTAGTTTTTGACACTATTGGGCCACTATTTGTGGAGTTTTGGCTCTCATCCAGCCATGCATTCACTGGACACAAGACTGAAATTAGTCACAATGCGAAGTAAATAAGGCCGCAAAAGACGGCCATTTGTGAGTTGAGACAAACGTACAGGCAATGAACCAGGTGAACGCCCGGAAGCGGCGACACCATGCGTATAGGCGAGCAGAAAATGAGTACTGTCGGATATATTTCCCGTGGCGTGACGGGAACCACCTTTCAGGGAACCTTCCCTGAGGGTTCTCCCGCTCATCTCGACGTAAGTCGGGCCAAAGACATCTCCCTCAACCTGGAGCGGGCCGAGATCGAAAGCTACGCCAGGCGCGGCGCGGATCTTCACATCGTTTTGGCCAATGGTGAAACGCTGGTGCTGGACAACTACTTCAGCGCCGCTGGAACCGGTGGAAAGAATCTGTTCCTCAGCGCCAATGGTGATTTCATCGAAGTCGTCCTTGAGGACAAAGCGGACGGCATGCTTTTTGCCAGTTACGAATCCTTGGATCTGACTGGCAAATGGAGCGCCTATGACGATCTGGTCTTCCTGGATGTGGACCGGATTGAACCCGTGATCGCGCCGCTTGCCGCACCGCTGTTTGGCGGTTTTGGCGCCGCAGGCGCCGCCGCAGCCGGGGTCGTCGGTACGGCTGCCGTTCTCAATGACGACGGCGACGGAGGATCGTCGTCGACACCGGACACCACCGCACCAGTTGCCGATGTGACCGACGGCACCCAGTCCGTGGGTGACATTGTGAATGCAGCGGACCACTCTGCAGGCCCCGTTATCAGCGGCACAGGCGAGCCCGGAGCCAGCTTGGAGGTCCTCGTCAACGGGGTCACGCAAAGCACGACCGTGAATCCAGATGGAACATGGTCGGTTACCTTCGACTCCGCCGACATCCCGACCGGTGAATACGAAACTCCGGTTGTGATTACGACCACCGATGCAGCAGGCAACAGCAACAGCTACAACGACGTTCTAGAGGTCGACACGATCGCGCCTCCGATCGCGATCGATACCGTCGAAGGCGACGACATCATCAATTTGGCTGAAGCGTCAGACGGCGTGGCTCTATCCGGCACAGGCGAAGCCGGAGCTTCGATAACTGTTGAGTTTCAAGGTCATACACGTTCAACCACGGTCGCAAACGACGGTAGCTGGTCGATCAACTTTGGCGCCGGGCAGATTTCCGGTGGCACCTACGACAGTGCAATTTCCATCACCTCGACCGATGCGGCAGGCAACAGCTCCTCTGAAACTCACACAGTGCGCATCGACACTGAAACCGCAGTGGGTATCGCCGCGGGGCAGGCAGGCGGAGACGACACTGTAAACGCAGCCGAACGTAGCGGTGGAATAGACCTGACCGGAACCGTGGAGCCGGGATCAACCGTCTTGGTGCAGCTCGGCTCCGTCACCCGGACCGCCTCAGTCGATGCACAGGGCAACTGGACCGCAAGTTTTTCGGCCTCGGACATTCCGGCAGGTAGCTACAATGCGGCAGTAACGGTTCAGGCAACCGATGCAGTGGGCAACACCGCGAGCACGTCGCACACCCTGGCGATTGACACAGAGGTGACCCCCCTTACCGTTGCATCCAGTCAAACGGCTGATGACGTGATCAACCTGGCCGAGCGCAGTGCGGGTGTGACCCTAACGGGAACGGTGGAACAGGGCTCTGGCGTTGAGGTTTCCATCGGTAGCATCACACGTACCGCCAGCGTCGATGCCGCCGGCAACTGGAGCGTGACTTTTGCTGAAGCCGACATCCCAAGCGGCGAATACGCAACCAACGCAACGATCGTTGCAACGGATGCGGCAGGCAACACCCGCTCGATCTCTGAGTCCTTTACCGTGGATACCGAGTACACGACCCCGGATGTGGATTCTGTCACCTTCTCAAGCGGCGACGTGCGTCGGATCAGCGCCGAAGGTGTCACCGACAGCTATTCGGTCAACGCCCTGGAAAGCAACGGTTCGGTCACTTCGCCTTCGGCCGTTGTTGCACAGGATCCGGTCTTCGGCACCGAGTTTACATTCTCGACACCCGTGCCTGATGGAACCCACCTGGTTGTGAGCAGCGAAGACACGGCCGGAAACGCCTCCAGCACTCTGGTGGTCTTGGAAGACAATGCCGTCAACAGCGGCACGATGGATCACGCAGGCCTGTCACAGTTCAACATTGATGCCTTGAACCTGGACTATGCAGCCGATGTGTCTCTCAGCCTCACGGAAGCCAACATAAAGGCGTTGTCGGGCAATTCTGACACACTGACGGTGCACGGCGGCGCGGATGACACCCTGACGGTGGCAGGTGCATCTGCCGCAGGTACGCAACTTGTGGATGGGCAGATCTACAACGTCTACACCGTCGGCACTGACGGCACGACCCTGCTGGTGGACCAGGACGTCAACGTTCTCATCTAATGACTGTTTCGGCGCGGCCCGTCAGGCAGGCCCGCCGAATCCCAAAACAAAAAGCCGAAAAGGCACGCGAGAAGAAGGGCACGGGGCAGTATGCACTTGGGACGATCCGCTATGGTGATGGCGCTGCTGTGCAGCCTCTCGGCCTGTGCAGAAAAATCACCATTTCTCGTCAAAAATGACGACGGCTCCGTCTCGCGCACCGCCAGCAGTTTTGAACAAAACGACAGTGAAGCGGCCTCCCCCATCATCTCGGCGCTCTTGCAGCGCCGGTCACTGCTTGAGGACGGCAGCATCTACCGTGAGGTCGGTGAAGCCGCCATTTCAGCCTCAGCCCGCGCCTCCGAAGCCGAGCTGATCAGCGCCAAACTGCGCGCCGAGGCGAAATCCAAGAACTGGCTGCCGACCATCGGCCCTTCGGTCAGTCTGACGGACCTCGGCGATCTGGTGGCGGGGATCCTGATTGAGCAGATCATTTTCGACAACGGCCGCCGCAAGGCGGAACGCGAATTTGCCGCCGCCGATGTGGAAGTGGCCGCCGTCAATCTGTCGATTGACATGAACACGCGGGTGCAGTCGGCGGTGGGGCTGTACTCTGCAGGTCTTCGCGGGGATGAGAAAGCCGCCTATCTGGGCCGTGCCATCAACCAGATGAGTGAATTTCGCCGCATTGTGAGCGGACGCGTCCAAGGCGGCCTTAATGATCAATCCGACCTCAACGTGGTGGATAGCAAGATCTCGGGCCTGCGCACCGCCAAAGCAACTGCGGCAGATTCGGCCGCCACGGCGCGGGCCGAACTGCAGGCGATGACCGGCCAGCGTTTTCCCGAAAAACCGCGGCGCATGGATCTGGGCACGCCTCCGCAACAAACCTCCTTTCTGGACGTAATGAAAGCGCAGGCCGAAGCCGAGCGCACCATCGCCGAAGCCAAGGCCGGGCGCGCAGGTCTGCTGCCGCAGGTCGCCGCCGCCGGCAATGCAACAAGCGACGGATCCGGCGCAGGGCTGACCCTGGATATGGCGACACCTCTGGGCCTGGGCACACCGGCCGCCCTGAAAGCGCTGGACGCCACCAAGGAAGCTGCACGCCGCACCGTTGGCGAAGCCGAGGAAGACGCCCGGCGCACCTATTCGCGTCAAATGCAGCGTCTGGCCTCTTACATCCGGCAGGAAAGCGAAACCGCCGCCCTCGCCCGCGCCAGTCGCGAAACATACAAACTGTTCAAATCGCAATATGAGGCCGGTCAGCGCCCGGTGATGGAGGTCGTCTCCATCTACGAAGAGCTGATCCGCCGCGAACAGGCACATATCGATGCAAAATACGAGGTCATCCTGATCCAGCTAGAGCTGGCCCGGGATATGGGCCTGTTGGCAGATGGGAATAAGATATGATCAGGTTCCCCGGAAAATTCAGGAAACCCCGCAAGGCGCAAGACGGCGCTCAAACGGCAGAGGCGGTGCCCATCGCCGAAGCCCCGGACAATGTGGCGTCCTTTGCGCCGCCTCCCCCGTTCAGCCCGCCTGCCTTTGAGCCCCTGCCAGATACCTTTGCTGCGTCTGACCCCTTCGACGACGCGCCCGCGCCACAGGGCCAAACCCCGCCGCCGTTTCAACCTGGCGATCCGCTGGTCCTCGACACGCATGTCCCCGCGCCCGATACAAACCCTGAGCCGGCAGATGAGGTGGCCCCTATTCAGGACCCCGTTGTTCATATCACCACCTATGCGCCGGACCAGAACGCCGCACCGCAACCAGAGGCCTTGGGGGCCGAAAACAGTGGATTGCCGGAAGCGTCAGAGGCCGAAATCCTGCCCTTGAGCACGCGCGTTGATGCGCAAGAGCCGTCCCATCAAGAGCCGGACCTCGATGAAGCTGCCATCGCAAAGGCCGCCGAGGACCGCGTCCAGCATCGCGCAGAGCTGATTGCAACGCTCGCAGCCCTCAAAGGCGCCCAGACCCAGGCCGGCGATATCGCCGCCCACCTGTGGAAAAGCGCCAAGGGCGATACCTCTCCCAAAAGCCTCGCCAAGGCGTTGCGCTCAACCGGGCTGAAGGCCAAGTTGCGCAAGGTCAAAGCGCTCACCCCCGAGATCTGGCCTGCCCTCGCCATGATGCAGGGCGGTCAATGCGTTCTGGTGCTTGAACAAAGCGACGACAGGCTGTTCATCTATGACACCACCTGCCCGGACAACCGTGCCGAGGTGCCGCTGGAAGAATTCCAACCCTATTTCAAGGGCCTGACCCTGGGGGCACGGACGCCCCTGTCGCAGATGTCGGCTCGCCACACACCAAAGCTCGACACCGGGCATTGGTTCTGGGGAGAGTTCCCAAAGTATCGCCGCCAGGTGGGCGAGATCATACTTGGCTCGCTCGTGGCCAACGTTCTGGCGGTGTCCGTCGCGCTGTTTTCCCTACAGGTCTATGATCGGGTGGTTCCGCACCAGTCCCATGCGACCCTGTGGGTGCTGGCCATTGGCGCCTTCCTTGCCATCACGCTGGAGGCTTGCCTGAAAGTGGCCCGTGCCCGTCTGACCGACAGTGCCGGCCGCCAGATCGAACTGACCGTGCAGCACAGCCTGATGCGCCGCCTCATCGGCATGCGCTCTGACAAGAAACCGCTGCCACCTTCGGGGCTGTTTGCCGCGATGCGTGATTTTGGCTCGGTGCGGGAGTTCTTTACCTCCTCCACCCTGTCGACCCTTGCGGATATTCCGTTCATCGCGGTGTTCCTGCTGCTGGTGGCCTCGATCGCAGGGCCCATTGTCTGGGTGCTGGTTGCCGGCGGCATACTGATGCTGCTGCCGGCCTATTTCCTGCAAAAGCGCATGATCGCCCTCACCCGCCAGACCCAGGGGGCCAATGCCAAGGCTGGGCGCCTGTTGCATGAAACCCTGAGCGAGCTCGACACCGTCAAGTCCCAGCGCGGCGAAGATCGCGTGATGCGCCTCTGGGATGAGCTGAACATCCTTGCCTCTCATTCTTCGACCGAACAGCGCCGCCTGTCGAGCGCCCTCACCTACTGGTCGCAAGGGGTGCAGCAGGCCACCTATGTCTGTGCTGTGGTCCTTGGTACGCTGATGGTGTTTGTCGGCGAATTCACCGTCGGCACCATCATTGCCACCGGCATCCTCACCAGCCGCACCCTGGCACCGCTGACGCAATTCGCCGGGACCCTGGCCCGCTGGAGCAACGTCAAAGCAGCCCTTGAGGCGCTGGACGCCATTGCAGAAGCTCCCCAGGACAAGGACGCCTCCCGCAGCTACCTGCGCCGGGACAGACTGACCGGACGTTTCGATCTGCGTGAAGTGGTGTTTCGCTATGATTCCGACGCCGCACCAACGCTGGATGTCCCTGCCGTTGCCATTTTGCCCGGCCAAAAGATTGCGGTGTTGGGGGTGAACGGGTCCGGCAAGTCGACGCTTCTGAAACTCCTTTCCGGTCTTTACGCGCCGGAAAAAGGCCGGATCATGCTGGACGGCACCGACATGGCCCAGATCGACCCCCGCGATCTACGCCGCCATATCGGCTATCTCAGCCAGGATGTGCGCCTGATGAGCGGCACTCTGAGGGACAACCTGAACCTTGGTCAGCTTGAGCGCAACGATGCCCGCCTGATGGAGGCCCTGGAATTTGCCGGCCTCGGCGCCTTTGTGCGCGCTCACCACAAGGGGCTGGATCTGGAGATCACCGATGGCGGCAGCGGGCTTTCGATTGGTCAGCGTCAGTCCATCGGCTGGGCGCGGCTGTGGCTGCAGAACCCGTCCATCGTGCTGCTGGATGAACCCACCGCGGCGCTGGATCAAACGCTGGAACGCACCATGGTGAGCCGTCTGGAAAGCTGGCTTGAGGGGCGCACTGCAGTTATTGCAACGCACCGGATGCCGATCCTGTCCCTGACCAACCGCACATTGATTCTGCAGGCTGGACGCATGGTCGTCGACGGGCCGCGCGATCAGGTTCTGGCCCATCTCGCCGCAGGAGAGAAGAAATGACCGCGATAACGGATTTCGACTTTACCGAAGAGACACGCGGATCGGGGCGGATCATCTACCTGGTGGCCGCCTCTGTCGTGACCTTTCTCGCCTGGGCGGCCTTTGCTTCGGTCGATGAGATCGTACGCGGCGATGGCGAGGTGGTCTCTTCTTCCCGGGCGCAGATCGTGCAAAACCTTGAAGGCGGTATTCTGGCCGAACTTTTTGTGCGGCAAGGCGACAGCGTTCAGGCTGGACAGGTTCTTGGGCGCCTTCAGGATACAAAGTTCCGCGCAGCGGCAGATGAGCTGCAGGAACAGATCGATGCGCTTGAGATCAAGCAGTACCGGCTGGAAGCGGAAATGAACGGCGCGCTCGAGTTCGAGGTCCCTGCCCCGCTGGCCCAGCGCTCTGCCGAGATCCTGGCATCGGAGCGCACCCTTTTGAAAGCGCGGCAAACAGACTTCCAAAGCCGCCGCGACAGTGCCCGAACCATCATGACGCAGCTCAATGACGAGCTGGAAAACCTGCAAAAGCTTTACAAGACCAACATTGTAGCGCTCAACGAGGTCAACAAGGCGCAAAAGTCCGCAACTGATGCGGCGGCAAAATATACCGAGCTTGGCACCCAAAACGAATTGGATCTGGCCGAGGAGTATTCAAAGGCGCTGCGCGAGCTGGCCTCCCTGCGCCAGGAGCTGCGTCTGGCCACGGATCAGCTCAATCGCACGGTTATCACCGCCCCCATGAGCGGCATCGTCAACAGCCTTGCCGTGACCACCATCGGCGGCGTCGTGCGCCCCGGCGAAGAAATCTTTGAGATCATCCCGCTGGGTGAAGAATTGTTCGTTGAGGCACGCGTCAATCCAAAGGACATCGCCAGCGTAGAGCCCGGCCAGGAGGCTACAATCAAACTATCGGCCTATGATTACACGATCTATGGCGCGCTCAAGGGTACGGTTGATTTCGTGTCCGCCGATACATTTGAGGATGAGCGCAACCCGCGCGCCGAGCCATTCTATCGCGTGACCGTCCGCGTAGACCGGTCAGGATTCACCGAGCGCCAGCAGTCCATAGAAATCCGCCCTGGCATGCGCGCAACGGCTGAATTGAGGACCGGGTCCAAAACCGTTCTAAATTACCTTCTCAAACCGCTCTACAAGTCGCGCGAAGCATTCCGCGAACCATAGGTCTGCGGAAAGAATACTCTGAGGTCGATGTTTTGGGGGGCTGTTTCAGACCGGCACTCAAGACGTGATCGCCCAAGTGCTGTGTTCTTCGCATGCCTCTGCTGGATCAGACAGGTCGCTGGATCAGACAGGCCGCGCGCGCGAAAGTTCTTTTCGCACGATTTGTTCAGTGGGTGCTATCCGGCGCTTTGCATCAAAGCGCGCAGGGTGCCGTCCAGAACAGAGCCAAGAGAGACACGCCTGGCTCCGATGGCGGCCTTGGATGAGATCACCGATACCAGCCGTGGGGCATGGCCCGGGGCCGCCTCAAAGACAGGCGAGCCGGACGCGCCATAGTCCACCTGGCACGAGGTTACCAGGGTCTGGTTCTGTTTGGCCAGAACCTCGCAGCCGCGCTGCAGGCTCGGAGTAGTAGCGCGGTTGTGAGAATAGGATACGACATCCACAATATCCCCACGCGATGCCTGCCAAGACAGGCTCAGAGGACGAATTTGGCGGCTATCAATGGGCGTCGACAAACGAAGCACCGCAATGTCCGTCCCGATCTGGGCAATACCACCACTGCCAAACCGATAGCCCGGATGCAGGACCGCTTTGCTCACCGTGCGCGAGGCTTTGGCAGAACCTCCGTAGAGCCCTGCTTCAAACTTGATACGCGTCGGATCGACCCGGCGCCCGGTTGCAGGATCAAACAGACAATGCGCCGCGGTCAGAACCAGATTGTGCGCAACCAAAGAGCCTGTGCACATGTTGCGCCCAGCAATATTCAGGCGGCCAACAGCCTCCCAGCCAGGCATCGCATTGACGCCATAGCGGCTGTCCTCTGCCAAGGCGCCAACAGGCATGCCCAATGACAGGCATACTGCCGCGAATGCAGCTCGTAGTCTCATCGTCATCCACTCCACTTTCCACATCACCACCCTCGGTGAGGGCTGCGGCTGGAATGGGGCTCAATGTTGCGTCGAACGGACGAAATGATGGACAGAATGTGACGTAGTTAACAAAATTCTAACCCCCCGGTTATTCCCTCCCCAGAATGGCCGAAACCTTAGGAAAAGCCTAACAAAGCTTGCCAATTTTCATTAACTTTTTCGCAAATGCCTGAAAAACAATAGAGATTTACCGCCGCATCCCCGTTCAAATTGGCGCTCTGGCTGAAACCTTCTATCAACACTTGCGCCAATCAGGGCAGCTCTGGGGGGAATGTGGCGAATCTTGGTCGAGGAAACGCGGGGCAGACGTCGACAGGATCAGGAGCGCATCTGCGCCTTGTTGCCGCAATCCGTTAACGCCAGGCCCAATCTGCCAAGCTGGGCACAGGGCGCCGGGGCCTCAGCCCAGACGCAGGCCCGTTTGGCTGTCGAACAGCACTGCCCGTTCCGTGTTGATGCAGAACTCCATGGTCCCTTCCAACAGCTTTGCATAGCCGGATGTCCCCCGCGCCAGCACTTCCTTGCCGTTCCACGTCAGCACACAAAGCGTGTCGGCCCCAGTCGCCTCGGTCACGTCAATCTCGGCGGCGACCACCTGCCCCGCTTCACTGGCGCCCTGGCTGATCATTTCGGGACGCAGGCCCAGCACCAGTTTTTCCCCCATACGCCCTGCGAGCCGTGCGGCATGGGACGAGAGATCAAGCACCAGCGGTCGGTCCTCACCATCCGCGCGCACGGCGATTTCCGCCACCACCCCTTGATCCGAAGCCTGCGGCACGATGTCGATGAAATTCATCGGCGGCGATCCAACCAGACCTGCAACGAACATATTGGCGGGCTGTTCGTATATCTCCGCCGGGCTGGCCAGTTGCTGAACCTCGCCATCCTTCAGAATGGCGATCCTGTCCGCCAGGGTCAGCGCCTCGATCTGGTCGTGGGTAACATAGACCATGGTGGCATTGAGCCGCTTGTGCAGCCGCTTGATCTCGGTTCGCATCTCAAGGCGCAGCTTCGCATCCAGATTGCTGAGCGGCTCGTCGAACAGAAACACCTCGGGGTCGCGCACAAGGGCACGCCCCATGGCCACCCGTTGACGCTGGCCACCAGACAGCTGGCTGGGCTTGCGATCCAAGAGGTGATCCATCTGCAGCATCTTGGCGACCTCAAGCACCCGTTTTTGCCGCTCAGCCTTGGGCATGCCGCGCATCTCAAGTCCAAAGGCGATGTTCTGCGCCACCGTCATGGTCGGATACAGAGCATACGATTGGAACACCATGGCGATGTCGCGGTCCTTTGGGTGCACATCGTTCACCACGCGCCCGCCGATGCTGATTTCCCCCTCGGTGACGCTTTCCAGACCGGCGATCATGTTCAGCAGTGTGGATTTCCCACAGCCAGAGGCGCCCAAGAGCACCAGAAACTCGCCATCCTGAAGATCGATCGACACGCCCTTCAGGACCTCCACCTGCCCATAGCGTTTCACTGCATTGTTGATAGTCAGAGAAGCCATCTGCCTGTCCTCATCCTTTGACCGAGCCGGCGGTAAGACCGCGCACGAAGTATCGGCCCGCGACGATATAAACGAAAAGCGTGGGAGCTGCGGTGATCAAAGCCGCCGCCATGTCCACATTGTATTGTTTGACCCCGGTGGTGGTGTTCACGAGGTTATTGAGCGCCACGGTCACGGGCTGCGCCCCGCCAGTGGTAAAGCTCGCGCCGAACAGGAAGTCGTTCCAGATCTGGGTGAACTGCCAGATCACCGAGACCACGATAATCGGCGGCGACAG
Organism: Pseudophaeobacter sp.; assembly: GCA_027019165.1. Classification (GTDB taxonomy): domain Bacteria; phylum Pseudomonadota; class Alphaproteobacteria; order Rhodobacterales; family Rhodobacteraceae; genus Phycobacter. The sequence continues at coordinate 362,805 of JALUXC010000017.1, read as the reverse complement.
GGGCAGGATGATCCGCCAGAAGATCGTGAAGAACCCCGCCCCGTCGATGGTGGCCGCGCGCACCAGCTCATCCGGGATAGTGACATAGTAGTTGCGGAAGAACAGCGTGGTGAAGGCAAGGCCATAGACCGAATGCACCAGGATCAACCCGTAAACGGTGTTGGTGATGCCGAGTTTCCCCAATGTCTGCGCCATTGGCAGGATCACCACCTGAAAGGGCACGAAGCAGCCGAACAGGATCAGCGCAAAGACAAGGTTTGCCCCGCGAAAGCGAAATTTAGTGAGGGCAAATCCGGTGATCGCCCCCAGAAGGGTCGAGATCACCACCGCAGGCAGCGCCATGCGGACCGAGTTCCAGAAATAGGGCTCAAGCCCCGTGCACTCGACCCCGATGCAGGCCTCGCTCCAGGCATGACGCCAGGCAGCAAAGTTCAGCTCGTGCGGCAGCGCCAAGAGGGATCCGCCCCGGATCTCCTCCAGATCCTTCATCGAGGTGCCGACGACCACATAGGCCGGCAACAGGAACCATATCGCAAAAAGGATCAGAACGGCCCAGAGCAACACCCGCAAAAGGATCTGGCTGCCAGAACCGGATTGGGACATGGGAGAGGTCTCAGACATGTTTCTTGCCCCTCAGTTCTGAGTAAAGATAGGGCACCATGATCGCGGCGACCGTCGCCAGCATCACCATGGCCGAGGCAGCGCCAACGCCGATCTCGTTGCGGCGGAAGGTCATCTCATACATGAAATTGGCTGGCAGGGTTGAGGCATAGCCGGGTCCGCCGCCGGTCAGGGCCACGACAAGGTCAAAGCTCTTGATTGCTAGGTGGGCAAGGATAACCACCGCGCTCATGAAGACGGGGCGCATCGAGGGAAGGATGATGCGCAGGTAGATCTGCCAGGGCGAGGCGCCATCCAAGCTCGCCGCCTTGATGATGTCCTGATCGACACTGCGCAGGGCCGACAGGAACAGCGCCATCACGAACCCGGCGCTTTGCCAGACGGCGGCCATGACCAGCGCATAGACCGCAAGGTTCTCATCCACAGTCCAGCCAAAGCGGAATGTCTCCCAGCCCCAGCTCCGCACCACGGTTTCCAGCCCCAGCGAGGGGTTCATGATCCATTTCCAGGCGGTGCCGGTGATGATGAAGGAAATCGCCATCGGATAAAGGTAGATGGTGCGGATGAAACCCTCGGCGCGGATCTTCTGATCCAAAAGCACCGCCAGCAGGCAGCCGATCACGATGGCGACAAGGATGAAGAGCACCCCAAAGACAAACAGGTTGTCGATGGCGACCGACCAGCGGTCCATCTGAAACAGGCGCTCGTACTGGCGAAATCCGGTCAGGGTGTAGTTCGGCAGCATCTTGGACTTGGTCAGCGACATATAGCCAGTCCAAAGAATGAAGCCGTAGACGAAGAACAGGATGGCGGCAAACCCCGGCGCCACCACGATCTGCGGCAGGATGCGGGCCAGACGGTCCATCAGGGTGACAGGGGGACGGGTCACAGCGGGTCTTCTTTCGAGAGGGTGAGTGTTTAGATGCACGGTCCCCTTCACAAGGGACCGCGCTGTTCAGACGCCATGCGCAGGCTTACATGGCCAGCTTGATGGCTTTTACCAGCTTCTCGGTGGCCTCGGTGGAGGACATGTCCGAATTGAAATGCGCGGTCACCACGTCGATGAAAGCACCGCGTACGGCACCGGCCTGGGCAATTTCGTGCGCCATGGATCCCATCAGCGTGCCACCCTTAGCAGCTGAAACCATATCGTCCATCGACTTGATTGCGCATGCGTCGAACTCGCCGCGCGGCACATCGGTGCGCGCCGGGATAGACCCTTTGAACAGGTTGAAGGTCTCCTGGAACTCGGTACCAAGGATCAGCTCAGCGAGCAGAGCCTGCCCTTGCACATTGTCGTCGCCCTTGACGTTGAACATGGCAAAGCTGTCGGAGTTGAGGATATAGCCGCCATCCGACGGTGTGGCGGCACAGATGTAATCCTTGCCCGGTTCAAGACCTGCAGCCGCGAATTCGCCCTTGGCCCAGTCGCCCATGATCTGCATCGCGGCTTCGCCGCGCATCACCATGGCGGTGGCAAGGTTCCAGTCGCGGCCCGGGAAATCGGGATCCACGTAGCCGCGCATCTTGCGCATCTGGTCAAAGACCTTGACCATGGTGTCGGATCCCAGCGCATCCATGTCGAGATCGACCAGCGCCTTTTGGTAGAAGTCGATACCGCCAACGCCCAGAACCACCGTTTCAAACACCGTCGCGTCCTGCCAGGGCTGACCGCCATGGGCCAGCGGGATGATCCCGGCGGCCTTCAGTTTCTCGGCAGTCTCGTTGAACTCATCCCATGTGGTGGGCACATCGGCACCAACCTTGGCCAGAACCGCAGGGTTGGCCCAGATCCAGTCCACCCGGTGCACATTGACCGGCACGGCCACATACTGACCGTCGTGTTTGACGATGTTCTGGATGGTCTCGGGCAGCACCTTGTCCCAGTTCTGCGCGGCGGCCACATCGCTCAGATCGCCCAGCGCGCCAGCCTCGGCCCATTCCTGAATATTCGGCCCTTTGATCTGAACCGCAGCAGGCGGATCGCCCGCCAGGACGCGGGCGCGTAGAACAGCGGCCTGCGCATCACCGCCGCCGCCGGCAACCGGAGCATCGACCCACTCACCACCGCGCGCCTTGAAAGCTTCTTGCAGGGCCTGAACCGCCTTGGCCTCACCGCCAGAGGTCCAGTAGTGCAGCACTTCGGCCTTGGGGTCCGCCACGGCAGGGGCAGCAACGGTGACGGCCAGCATTGAGGCAGCGCCAAGCAGCGCTTTTGCAACTTTGTTCATGATATCCTCCCAGATCGTACCTGTCTCATCAGGCACCTGTTGTGACACTCTACCGGGAATTGCGCCGCACCGGTCCAAGCAATTTGTTGCGATTTGTTGCATTCTCGGCCATCCTCACAAGCCGAACAAAACCATAAAGAGATCCGGCCGCTCATCGACTGCAGTGGCAGATCGCAGCACCACAAAAGGACAAGACGCCTCCGTGCCCTCAGTGCATATCGTCGAAGACGACAGTGAGATTTCGGATCTGCTGTCCGCCTACCTGTCGAACCGAGGGTTCGCGTGTCGCGTCTCCCCGTCCAGCGAGTCCGCAAAAGAACATGCCCCGGCAGATTTTGACGTCTATGTTGTGGACGTGATGCTTCCAGGAGAAGACGGTCTTTCCTTTTGTCGATGGCTGCGTGAAACATCTGAAGTTCCGGTGATCATTCTGTCGGCAGTCCGAGGGGATAACGAGCGTATCATTGGCTTGGAACTGGGCGCTGACGACTACCTGGAGAAGCCCTTCAATCCCCGTGAATTGCTTGCACGCATGAATGCCCTCCTGCGCCGCACACAGGTGCAACGCGGGCGCAAAGCGCCGACCGGGCAGATCCGCTTTTCCGGCTGGTGCCTGGACTGCACACGTCAAAAATTGCACAGCCCGGCGGGCATGCTGGTTCCACTTAGCTCAACCGAGTACCGGCTGATTACGGCTTTGGTCGGAGCCCTGCCCGATCCGGTATCGCGTGAGGTGATCGGGAGAGAGATCTTTGGCGTGGACCTCGGCCCCGAGGACCGCAGGGTAGATATCCTTGTCAGCCGCTTGCGAAAGAAGCTCTCAGCCGCGGATGAGGATGCCGATTTTATCAAGACGGTGCGCAACCGGGGCTATCAGTTCTGCGCCCCGATCAGCAGCTAGCGGCATGGCGCTGAACGCCCTCCTGCTGCGCGCATTGCGCCAGCTTCCCGGTTCGCTGGCGCAGCGACTGCCCTTGCTGGTGGTTCTGTCTTTCCTCGCGGGCAGTCTGGTCTCCGGCTGGACCCTGCACCGGATTTTCGAACGCCGCTCCGCACTCCTGATTGCAGAGACTTCCGGGCCTGCCTTGTTGCAGATCATTAGGGCGGCCCGCACAAACGAGGTGCCACTATCGGGGAACCTACCCCCCTATGACTGGCAAATTGCTGCAAGCGGCTTCACGGCGGAGGCGACCCATACGGTGCCCCTGATTCTGATCCTGGATGATCAACGCCTGCGCGCCGCGGCCGTGTTTGACGCGCCCCCCAAACGGCCCGATGCCCTGCGCGCTTCCGGCGAGCAGCAATCCCCCGAAGGACGTTTGGGCGATCTGTCCCGCGCCATTGCCCGACAAGACAGCGGCGCCACTTTGTCAGTGTTTCAACCTGACGGAAGCGTATTGTCGGTCACGGCAACCAGGCTGTGGCGCAACAGGCTTGAGGAAACCAAGGTTGCGCTGATCGGTCTGGCGGCATTTCTTTTGGGAATGGCGGCGATTGTGCCCCTGGCGATCAACCTGGCGGCGCCTTTCCGGCTTCTTGCGCGGCGCGGTACAGCGCAGCTGCCGCCCCTGGCTTCTCTCGAGGCTATTCAGGTGCGTGATCGAATAGATCATCTCAAAGAACGCTTTGCCGCGGAGCAAGACCACAAAGCGCAGGGTCTGGCCGCAATCTCCCACGATCTTCGCACCCCGGTGACGCGCCTGAGGCTTCGCAGTGAGTTGCTGGAGGACCCGAACCTACATGAAAAATTCAGCGCGGATCTCGATGAGATTTCGCGTATCATCGATGGCGCTCTGGATCTGCTCAGCATTCGCCACCAAAGTGAACAGAGCCATATTTTCCCCTTGGCAAGCCTCGTGGAAAGCCTGGTGGATGACTACCGGGACACAGGGCGCAATGTCCAGTTCATTGGCCAACGCCCGATGCGCCTGCCCGGTGTTCCGACCGTGTTCGGCCGCAGCGCACCCATGCGTGTGGAAACGGAGGGGCAAAGCATGATGCGCGGACAGCCGGACAAGTTGCGACGCGCGATTTGCAATCTGATCGACAACGGCTTGGCGTATGGTCAGCACGTCACAGTGTCAATCGAAAGCATTGGCTCTGATGAGCTGGAGGTCGTGATTGCAGACGACGGCCCCGGGATTCCACCAGATCGTATTGCGACCATGATGCGCCCCTTCTCGCGCGGCCACACGCGTGGAGACGGTGTTGGTCTAGGCTTGGCAATCGCCCAGGAGATTGCCGAACTACACGCTGGAGGCGCAACTTTGGAAAACGGAGATACAGGTCTCATCGCCCGTCTGCGTGTCGTGCGAGGACTTTAGGTGCAGGACTCATAGCCAATAGATGACGGTTGCCAGCCAGTGCGATGGCTGAGAGGAAGACCTTCGGGATCTGTCGTATCGGGTCGCCACACGCCGCCAGTCTTTGAGCCTGCCGGACATGATTTCGCATCGCTGCCCGGCTGTGACGAACAGGTTGAGCGGACGTCCCTGGTTGTCGCAGATGGCATATAGCGCGGTGTTCATACCGCCTTTGGTGCGGCGGATCAGGCGTCCACGCCCCCGTTCGTCGGGAAATTGATCCACTGGATCAATTCCTGATCCTCCTTGCTTGACGCCTAAACTGGTCGCTGCGCGGTGTGCCTTCAGATAGGTTGCGTTCACTGCCGGGCAGGGCAATGAAAGCGCGGCTTGCCATGGGACTTCGGGAAGAAAGGCTCAAGACGCGCCATCTGCGCATCCTTCTGCCAGAAAGATCGGACAAATTCACCGCTCGCTTTTCGAACCGTGAATCATGCTACTCCTCTGAAATCGATGGGTCCCGAGCCTAGGCAGACGTGCAGAATCCGTTTACGCATCATAAATACTCCTTTTCGAAAGATCAAAACCAAGAGGCTTTGCTACTATGAGAATGAGCGCTGGCAAGATCGTGGTCCTGACCGGGGCAGGCATTTCTGCCGAAAGCGGTCTTGGTACGTTTCGAGACGAAGACGGCCTCTGGGCACAGCACCGGATCGAGGATGTAGCAACCCCTGAAGGCTTTGCCCGCGACCCGGGCCTGGTGCATCGGTTCTACAATGCCCGTCGTGCGCAGGCGGCAAGCGCAACCCCGAATGCAGCTCACATCGCCCTCGCTTCACTGCAACAGAGATGGCCTGATGACGTAGTCATCATCACTCAGAATGTGGATGGTCTGCACGAAAAGGGAGGCGCCTCAAAGGTTCTGCATATGCATGGGGTTCTGGATGGCGCCCTCTGTTCGGTCTGTGAACACCGCTGGGAAGCACCCGCAGAGATGCTTCCATCCGACACTTGCCCGGCCTGCCATGCCCCCAGCACCCGTCCTGATATCGTCTGGTTCGGAGAGATGCCCTACGACATGGAAGAGATCTACGACCACTTGGGCGCGGCTGATATCTTTGCATCGATCGGCACCTCGGGGCAGGTCTACCCGGCCGCCGCCTTTGTGCAGGAGGCCCGCATGGCAGGCGCACATACGATTGAACTGAACCTGGAACCTTCCGCCGGGGCTTCCAGTTTTGCAGAAAGCCGCCTGGGGCCTGCCACAGAAATTGTCCCGGCCTGGACGGAAGAGCTATTGGCACAAACCTGAATACCCAAGCTACAGAACCTAGGAAAAGCAGATGGCCAGCCGCGAAGGCTGGCCAAATAGACAGCGCCGCAACACGCGCTATCGAAAACGTCGAACGCCTTAGTTCGAATGCGTGCCGTGCTTCATACCACCATGAGCCGGTTTGCGCTCCAGGTCCACGGCAACCTCAAGGCTGACTTCACCTGCTTTTTCGAACACCAATGTCAGCGGAATGGTGTCACCGTGATGCAGAGTTTCCTTTAGGCCAAGGAACATCACGTGGTCGCCGCCACGCTTGAGCATGTGGGTCTCGCCTGCCGGGATGGCAAAGCCTTCCTCCACATGGACCATCTTCATCACGCCATTGGCATCGCTCAGATGAGTGTGGAGTTCGACCCGCTCGGCCACGTCAGAACGGGCGTCGATCAGCCGGTCATCCGCGCCGGTGTGGTTCATGATCTCCATGAAGGCGGCGCCGCTGGCGGACATCTTGGTAGACACACGCGCATAGGCATCGTGCACCATCATGCCACCGGCCATTGCCGCTCCGGCCAGGGTCAGTGCGGCTACGCTGGATGCGGCGAAAACGAAGGATTTGAAAGACATCTGGTGTCTCCTGTTGTCATTGTCTGTTTTGGTACCCGGCCCGTAGGACCGGAAAGTGTTGGGAAGAAGGGTCAGACAGACACAGGAGGGCCCCGCGCAAAGGCACCGGACACGAAGGAGGCATGCCTGCCTGCAGCCGGAACCAGAAATGGCGTGAGGCTTGCGAAATCGGCAGGCGCGGGCGCCCCCCAACTTGCAGGAGCGGAAGCATCCAGAAGATGCATGATGCAGTCGGGGCAATAGTGTGGTGGCCCGGTCGGCTGGCCTTCGCTATCGACGTAGATCGTCACCGGCCCCGTGCCGGTACAGATCACCATCTGGCCCGATGCATCTTGCGCACCGCGCATCGCCGCAGCGCTGTGGGCTGTCAGCACCACGGCCAGAGACAGAATAATCCCGACGAATATGCGAAGGCGTTGCATCATCACATGCAGATATGCCCATGCACAGCACGAACTGCAAGCCGCATTGCGCGCCTTGCGGAACGGCAAAACGCCGCGCTGTATGTTCCAGCGCGGCGTCTCATAAAACAGGATCGGTGTAGCGGATCAGGCCTCGGCAGCTTGTGCCTTGGCGATCTCTTTCTTCACTTTCAGCGCGGCTGCGGACAGCTCTTCGTCCTTGGCTTTGGCCAGGAACGCGTCCAGACCACCACGGTGATCGACCGAACGCAGGGCAGCTGCAGAGATGCGCAGCTTGACGCCGCGGCCCAGAGTTTCGGACTGCAGGGTCACATCGTTCAGGTTCGGCAGAAAACGACGCTTGGTTTTGTTGTTGGCGTGGCTGACATTGTTGCCAGTCATCGGGCCTTTTCCGGTCAGTTCGCAACGGCGCGACATGGGTTTTTCCTTCGTATCTGGGGCGGCGCGCCGGGAAATGCCCCGAATCTACCGCCAAATCACAAGGGGCGCTGCCATTGGCTGCGCCCGAAAACTGGTTGGATGCGTTTAGGAGGAATCACCGGCAGGGTCAAGACATATGGCGGGGTTTTATGAGCCCCACGTGCAGGAAACTGCCGCCTTATTCCAAACCCAGCCCTTTCAGCATGTCCCGCGCAGCAGTGGCCGGGGTTTGCTGGCCCGCCGCAACCGCCTCTGACAGCTCAGCCATGCGCCCCCGCGCCCAGGGTGTTTCAAGCCGCGCCAGCAGGGCCTGACGGACGTCTTCGGCAAACCAGTAGCGGGCCTGCTCCGCGCGGGTGCGCTCCCAGTTGCCGCTCTCGCGCCGCCAGTCGGCCAGCGCTTCGATATCAGCCCAGGCGCCCTCCAACCCCTCACGGGCGAGCGCGGAAACCATCATCGCCTTGGGAAACCCCTCCGGGTCTTGTGGACGTTTGCGCAACAAGCGCAGCGCACCGGCATAATCGGCACAGGTGCGCGTGGCGGCCGGTTTCAGATCGCCATCGGCCTTGTTCACAAGGATCATGTCTGCCATCTCCATGATGCCGCGCTTGACCCCTTGCAGCTCATCCCCGCCCGCAGGCGCCAGCAGCAGCAGGAACAGATCCGACATCTGCGCCACCACGGTTTCGGATTGCCCCACACCGACGGTCTCGATCAAGACCACATCAAAGCCCGCCGCCTCGCACAGGGAGACCGCCTCGCGGGTGCGGCGGGCAACACCGCCAAGGGTGGTCTGGCTGGGCGAAGGGCGGATAAAGGCGTTCTTCTGACGACTGAGATGCTCCATCCGGGTTTTGTCGCCAAGGATCGACCCGCCCGAGCGGGCCGAGCTGGGATCGACGGCCAGCACAGCAACCTTGAGGCCCCGCTCCACCAGCATCATGCCAAAGCTCTCGATAAAGGTGGATTTACCCACGCCGGGCGTGCCCGAAAGACCGATACGCAAAGACTGCCGCCCGGATCTGGCAAGTTGCTCGAGCAGCGCAAGAGCCTGTTCGCGGTGATCGCTCCGGCCGCTTTCAACCAATGTGATAGCCCGCGCCAGAGCCCGCCGGTCTCCTTTCAGGATCCTTTCCTCCATATCAGCGATCTCCATGGCCTGCCCCATCTTTGAAAGTTTCGCATACTTGACGCAGGCGGGGCCGGATTGTCCAGTGCCCAGGCCGCCGCAGTTTTGCCCCCCCTCGGAGGCGCGCCCTCTGGACCCGCTCCATCCCATTGGCGATAAGGCGCATATGACACGCCTGCCCATCGACGACGCCCTGCCCGACCTGATCGCCGCCCTGCGCGCCCGTGGCCGCGCCGTGCTGCAGGCGCCCCCCGGTGCAGGCAAGACCACCAAGGTGCCGCTTGCCATGCTGGAGGCAGGCCTGTGCGCGGGCCGGATCGTCATGCTGGAGCCCCGCCGGCTTGCCGCCCGCGCTGCTGCCGAGCGCATGGCCGAAACCCTGGGCGAAAGGCCCGGCGAAACAGTCGGCTACCGTATTCGTGGCGAAGCCAAGATCAGCAAGGCGACCCGGATTGAGGTGGTCACCGAAGGCATCCTGACGCGGATGTTGCAATCGGCCCCCGACCTGCCCGGCGTCGGGGCGGTGATCTTTGACGAATTTCACGAACGCTCGCTCAATGCCGATCTTGGCCTTGCGCTGTGTCTTGAGGTGGCGGGCGCCCTGCGCGAGGATCTGATCCTGCTGGCGATGTCCGCAACCCTTGACGCCGAACCGGTCAGCACCTTGATGGATGCTCCCCTCGTGACCTCCGAGGGGCGCAGCTACCCGGTGGAAACCCGCTGGCTGGACCGCCCCCTGCCCGCAAATGCGCGCCGCGTGGAGGCTTTGGTCGATCTGGTGGTCCACGCCGAGGCGGAGACGCGCAAGGCGGGCGGCGGCATTCTCGTATTCCTCCCTGGTGAGGGGGAAATCCGCCGCGCGGCCGCCGCGCTGGACAACCGGCTGCCCGATGGCTGCTCGGTCCATCCCCTGTTTGGCGCCCTGCCCTTTGCCCAGCAGCGCGCCGCCATCCAGCCCGCCAACTCAGGGCGCAAGGTGGTTCTGGCCACATCCATTGCCGAAACCTCGCTCACTATCGAAGGCGTGCGCGTGGTGGTGGACATGGGGCAATCGCGCCGCGCGCGGTTCGATCCGGGCTCCGGCATGTCGCGGCTGGTGACCGAGCGCGTCACCCGCGCCGAAGCGACCCAGCGGCAGGGCCGTGCCGGACGCGTCAGCGAAGGCACCTGCTATCGCTTGTGGAGCAAAGGCGAAGAAGGCGCGCTTGCCGCCTTTCCCCCGCCCGAGATCGCTTCGGCAGATCTCTCCGGGCTGGCATTGGAGCTGGCACTTTGGGGGGCATCGGCAGAGGATCTCGCCTTTCTGACCCCGCCGCCCGAGGGCGCTCTGCAAGAAGCGCGAAACCTGCTGACCTTCCTCGGCGCGCTGGATGATCAGGGCCGCATCACAGATCACGGCAAGGCGCTTTCCGTCCTGCCGCTACATCCGCGCCTGGGGCATATGCTGCTTTGGGCTGGCCCCGCGCAACGTGCAGAGGCCGCGACACTTGCAGCGCTTCTGGCCGAGCGTGACCCGCTGCGCGGCGCCCCATCTGACCTGATGCTGCGCCTCGAGGCTGTGAAAGATGCAAAGGGTTTTCAGCGCAAACGCCCCCATCAGGTTGCGCTGCCCGTGATCGATCGCATCCGCGCCGAGGCCCGCAGGCTGGAACAACACCTGCGCAAGGGCACCACGGCCGGTAACACACGCCTGTCGCCTGCAGCCCTCGTCGCCCTCGCATATCCCGACCGCATCGGTCAGCGCCGCAAAGGCGATGCGCCGCGGTATGTACTCTCTGGCGGCAAAGGCGCCGTGCTGCCGTCAGAGGACACGCTAGCCTCCGCACCGTTTCTTGTGGCGCTCGACACCGACGGCAATCCGCGCGAGGCAAAGATCCGCATGGCGGCGCAGATCACACTGGGCGAAATCCGCGAGTTCTTTGCCGATCAGATCGCTTGGGTCGATAACTGCGCCTGGTCCAAACGTGAGCGCCGTGTGATCGCCCGCAGTCAGGAGCGCCTTGGCGCCATCGTTCTGGACGACCGCATCTGGAAGGACATCCCCCCTGAGCACATTGCCCGCGCCATGCTCGACGGGGTGCGAGATCTGGGCCTGCGCCTCGAAGGCGCTGCAGCGCGGCTGGTTGCGCGGGTAGAGCTGCTCCGCGCCGAGGGTCACGATCTGCCGGATTTCTCACCAGAAGGGTTGATGGCCTCGCTGGAGGATTGGCTCCTACCGATGCTGACCGGTGTGAAAACCGCTCAGGACTGGAAACAGTTCGATCCTTTGCCCGCCCTGCGCGCGGCGCTCAGCTGGGAGCAGACGCAGCTCTTGGACCAAGAGGCGCCCGGCAGCTTTGTCACCCCCCTAGGCCGCAAGATCCCCATCGATTACGCACAGGAGGTGCCGGAAATCGCGGTGCGCCTGCAAGAGATGTTCGGCGTTGCGCGCCACCCCACAGTCGCGGGCGTGGCCCTGAAGGTGACGCTTCTGTCGCCCGCTCAGCGCCCAATTCAGATCACCCGCGATCTGCCGGGTTTCTGGGCCGGATCCTACGCCGATGTGCGCAAGGATATGCGTGCGCAGTATCCGAAACATCCCTGGCCCGAGGATCCGACCAAAGCCGACCCCACCCTGCGTGCCAATCGGCGCAAGACCTGAGGTCAACGCAAACGCATCCTGTCGCGCAACCGCAGCGCGCATGCGCGCTGCCACGCCCAACTGCGGACGCCGTATCTATGATACGGCGGGCCGTGGGCGGGAGCCCCCCGCTCCCAAGGGTTCAGCCCTTGGCTGCCTCAGAGCGCAGCGCGGGCAGGCCGATCCCCGTCGCCTCGAACCCGCCGTCGGCCGCAAGGATCTGCCCGGTGATGAAACTGGCCTTGTTCGACAGCAGAAAAATGATTGCCGCCGCGATCTCCTCTTCCTTGCCATACCGGTTCAGCGGCAGGGCATCGTGATAGGCCGCGATGATCTCCGGGCTGTGCACCGCCATCGCCAGTTTCGTCGCCACTGGCCCAGGCGCCACAGCATTGACCCGGATCCCGATCTCGCCCAGCTCTGCAGCCTGTTGCAAAGTCAACTGCGCCAACGCCGCCTTGGACGTGCCATAAGCCACCCGCAGGGTGCTTGCCCGCAGGCCCGAGATCGAGGTGATATTGACAACGGCCCCGCCCCCGTCTCCTGCAAGCAGGTCGGTAAAGGCTTGCGTCATCAAAAAGGGGCCATCCAGGTTGGTCTCCATCACGCGGCGCCAGCGTTCAAAAGTGGTTTCCCGGATGGGCCCGAAATCGGCTACACCTGCATTGTTCACCAACCCATCCAGCCGACCAAACGCAGCCGTCACCTCAGCCACCGCGCGCGCAACATCTTCCGGGCGTGAGACGTCCGCATCGACCAAGACCGCGCCATCCAGCGCCTTTCCCGCAGCCTCCAGCGCCTCTCTGTCGCGGTCAAGGATGGCCACCTGCCAGCCTTCCTCAATCAACCCTTCTGCGGTGGCAAGCCCGATCCCACGCGCCGCTCCAGTCACCAATGCTGCTTTCATTTCAGCCACCTCCCCGATATGCTCCGTGCCTCTGCAAAATGTCGGGCAGCCGTACTGTGAGCAAGGGCACAGATGTTTTGAAAACCGCATTTTTCGCCAGAAACTCTAGCTGGGATTGAAAAATGTATCTTTTCCACATATATTGGTGCGCTAACACGACCCGAATGGGCCAGACGGCACGAGCACAGAACACAAGAAACGACCGAAAGCAGATCAGGCATGACATCGCTCCTCGCACAGGCATGGGCAGAATTTCTTCGCCCCATGATCTTCCGCCCCAAACGGGTGCAGGTGGCAGCGCTGTGCTGCCGCAAGACAAGTGCAGGTACAGATGTTCTGATGATCACCAGCCGCGGCACCGGGCGCTGGATCATTCCCAAGGGCTGGCCGATCCGCGGCAAAGATGGACCTGAGTCCGCCCTGCAGGAAGCCTGGGAAGAAGCCGGCGTTGTCGATGCCTTGATCGAAAGCGCGCCGCTGGGAACCTACGCCTACGCCAAGGAACGCAACAACGGCGTACGCGAGCCCGTTGAAACCCTCGTCTACATGGCTGAGGTCAAGCGGATGCAGGACGACTATCCTGAAGCCCACCAGCGCAAGAGGGTCTGGATGCCCGCGCAGAAAGCCGCCAATCTGGTGCAGGAACCCGAGCTGCAGGATATCCTGCGCCAATTGTAACAATATTGTAAATATTATGTGACACCCCCCTTGCGGGTCAGTGCGCGCGAGTCTACCGCACCTTCACTTATTGCGGGGAGACGTTTGGTATGGGCACCGATGGCCAGCATGGCGAAAAGATCGACAGCAAGCACTGGGAAACGCTCGACAGGGATCTGAACCGGATCTCTCAGCTTGAGCTTGCCACGGCCTATGTTGCGCGCCCCTTGGTCGGACCCGGTATCGCTCTGGCCTTCATCGTTCTGGCCGGCGCGGCTGCCGCCGTTTTCCTTGGCAGCACGCCTGCCAGTTTCGTTGTAGTCGCCGCCGCTGTCTTTGGCGCCTATATGGCGCTCAACATTGGCGCGAACGATGTGGCCAACAACATGGGTCCGGCCGTTGGGGCCAATGCGCTGACTATGGGCGGTGCCATCGTCATTGCCGCCATCGCAGAAAGCGCCGGTGCCCTTCTGGCCGGGGGTGACGTGGTATCAACCATCTCCAAAGGAATTATCGACCCACAGGCGGTTGCCACGACAAATACATTCATCTGGGCAATGATGGCCGCGCTGGTCTCTTCGGCCCTGTGGGTGAACCTGGCGACATGGATTGGCGCGCCGGTTTCCACGACGCACTCGGTGGTGGGCGGCGTCATGGGGGCTGGGATCGCCGCCGCCGGTTTTGCGGCCGTGAACTGGCCCACCATGAGCAAGATCGCCGCCAGCTGGATCATATCTCCTGTGCTTGGCGGCGTTATTGCGGCGCTGTTCCTTGCCGTGATCAAGGCCAAGGTGATCTACCAGGAGGACAAGATCGCAGCCGCCCGGCGCTGGGTTCCGATCCTGGTCGGTATTATGGCGGGCGCCTTCGCCTCTTACCTGGCGCTGAAGGGGCTCAAGAAGATCATCAAGATCGACCTTCAAACCGCCCTGTTGATTGGCCTGTCTTTCGGGGTGCTGAGCTGGCTGATCACACGCCCGCTGATCGCGCGCCAGTCCGTCGGCCTTGAGAATCGTAACAAGTCTCTCAAGGTCCTTTTCCGCTTTCCTCTGGTGATTTCGGCCGCGCTTTTGTCCTTTGCTCATGGCGCAAATGATGTCGCCAATGCGGTCGGCCCCCTCGCCGCAATCGTCCATGCCTCAGAATTCGGGGACTTTGCCGCCAAGGTCGCCATCCCAAGCTGGGTCATGGTGATCGGTGCCTTTGGAATTTCCTTTGGCCTGTTTCTTTTTGGCCCAAAACTGATCCGAATGGTGGGCAGCCAGATCACAAAGCTGAACCCGATGCGGGCCTATTGCGTGTCTCTGTCAGCGGCCATCACGGTGATTGTGGCCAGTTGGCTGGGTCTGCCGGTATCTTCGACCCACATCGCCGTGGGCGCCGTCTTTGGCGTCGGGTTCTTTCGGGAATGGCACGCCGAGAACCGGTTGCGCAAATTCGCGCTTCAGCGCCCGGCAGAGCTGCGCATCGCCCCCGAAGAACGCCGCCGCCGCAAACTGGTGCGCCGCAGTCATTTCATGACGATCGTCGCCGCCTGGGTGATAACGGTGCCCGCTGCGGCACTGCTGTCCGGTGTAACGTTCTGGATCTTGACGACTATCATCGGCTGATCCCGTCTCGGCACTTCAGGCTGGAACGGCCACCACTTCGTCCAGCACCTCTTTGGTGGTGAGCACCCGGCCAAACCCAGCATGAAGCGCAGAGAGGGTCACCTCAAGCACCACCTCGGCGTCCAGATCACCGCCCTTGCGCGCGGGCATTGCAAAGGCGATCAGCGCATCTTCGGCCACCAGCACCTCAAACCCGAGGTTGGCCGCAGACCGCGCCGTGGAGTTCACACAAAAAGCCGCAACGCCGCCCACGATGACAAGGCGGTCAATTCCCTGATCCCGCAGGAATTGATCAAGCCCGGTTCCCACAAACCCCGAAGAGCCGGTCTTCCAGAACACCTGCTCGTCCTCCTGCGGCATCGCGCAGAGCATCGGCTGGCCAGAGGCCAGGTCTTTGCGGAACTTGCTTTCGGGGCGCGGATCATCGTGCATCACATGCACGACGGGCAGACCAGCGGCGCGAAACCCGGCCAGCAGATCGGCCACGCGATCTTCGGCCTGCGGGTTGGCGCGGGGACGGCCAGATGCCGTCGCATTGGCCATCTCCATTTGCATATCAACGATCAAAAGCGCTGTCTTGCCAGCCATTGGAAACCCTCACGGTGAAAACTGTCTCACCGCGAGACTGGCAGATCAGACCCCAAGGCACCAGCGCATAATCGCCTTCTGGGCATGCAGACGGTTTTCGGCCTCGTCAAAGATCACCGACTGCGGCCCATCCATAACGGAAGAGGTCACTTCTTCCTCGCGGTGCGCCGGCAGGCAATGCATGAACAGGGCGTCATCCTTGGCGTGGGCCATCAGTGCATCGTTGACCTGATAGGGGCGCAGCATATTGTGGCGCCGCTCTTTTGAGGACTGGCTGTCATGCATGCTGACCCAGGTATCGGCCACCACCAGATCGGCGCCGGTCACAGCCTTCACGGGGTCTCGCTCAATCACCACCTTGCAGCCTGCCTTGCGCGCAAGGCCCACAAACTCATCCTCGGGATCCAGCTGCGAGGGCCCGGTGAAGGTCAGATCAAAGCCGAACTGAGCCGCCGCATGCAGGAAGGAGGCGCAGACATTGTTGCCATCGCCGGTCCAGACCACCTTTTTGCCCTTGATCGGGCCGCGATGCTCTTCATAGGTGAGGATATCGGCCATGATCTGGCAGGGATGGGTGCGGTCGGTCAGACCGTTGATCACCGGAACGTCGGCATATTCCGCCATTTCCACAAGAACCGATTCATCAAAGGTGCGGATCATGATCAGATCCACATAGCGCGACAGCACGCGGGCGGTGTCGGCGATGGTCTCGCCGTGGCCCAGTTGCATGTCATTGCCAGACAGTACCATGGTCTGCCCGCCCATCTGGCGCACACCCACATCAAAAGAGACGCGCGTCCGGGTCGAGGGTTTTTCAAAGATCAGCGCAACCATCTGGCCCGCAAGCGGCTGCTCATCATCGGGCGTGCCTTTGGGGCGGCCAAGGCGCGCCTGTTTCATTGCGCCCGCGTGATCGATGATGCCCCGCAGCGCAGCCGCGTCGGTTTTGTGAATATCGAGGAAATGGTTCATGTCTTGTCACTTCTTGTCGGATGAAAGGCTGGGCCATTCCCCCGCCTTTCGCATTGCAATTCAAAAGATGGTCAGGCGGCGCTCACTTGAGCGGCCGCTTTTTCAAGACGCAGGCAAGCCTCGGCGATGTCGTCGTCCGTCAGGTTCAGGGGCGGCAACAGGCGAATGACGTTGTCGGCAGCGGGCACGGTGATAAGCGCATTGTCATAGCCTGCGCTCACCACATCCATGTTAGCCGCCTTGCATTTGAGGCCCAGCATCAGGCCAGAGCCGCGCACCTCTTCGAACACCTCGGGGTGGCTGGCGACCAGGCCTTCCAGTTTCTGCCGCAACAGGCCCGCCTTGCGGTTCACCTCGGCGAGGAAGTCGGGATCGGCCACGGTATCCATCACAGCGCAGCCCACAGCGCAGCCCAAGGGATTGCCGCCATAGGTCGACCCGTGGGTGCCCGCAGTCATGCCGCTGGCCGCCTCTTCGGTGGCCAGTACGGCGCCCAGAGGGAACCCACCGCCGATGCCCTTGGCCACCATCATGATGTCTGGTTCAACACCCGCCCATTCATGGGCAAAGAGCTTGCCAGTGCGGCCCACCCCGCATTGGACCTCATCGAGGATCAGCAGGATGCCGTGCTCATCACACAGATCGCGCAGACCTTTGAGGCAGGCATCCGGAAGCGGGCGAATGCCGCCCTCCCCCTGCACCGGCTCGATCAGGATGGCAGCGGTCTTTTCATCAATGGCGGCAGCCACTGCATCGTGGTCGTTCCAGGGCAGATGAACGAATCCGGGCAGCAAGGGGCCAAAACCCTTGGTCATCTTTTCAGACCCCGCCGCAGCGATGCCCGCAGACGAGCGCCCGTGAAAGGAGCCTTCAAAGGTGATGATCTCGACTCGCTCGGGCTGGCCCTTGTCGTAGAAATACTTGCGCGCCATCTTCACCGCCAATTCGCAGCTTTCGGTGCCCGAATTGGTGAAGAAGACCGTATCGGCAAAGCTGTGCGCCACCAGTTTGTCCGCAAGGGCCTGCTGCTGCGGGATCTGGTAAAGGTTGGAGACATGCCAGAGATTCTGCGCCTGATTGGTCAGCGCCTCGACCAGGGCCGGATGGGCATGGCCCAGCGCATTGACCGCGATCCCGGCGCCGAGATCCAGAAAGCGTCGCCCGTCGGCCTCGATCAGCCAGGCGCCTTCGCCTTTGACGAACTGAAGCGGAGCACGATTGTAGGTCGGCAGAACGGACGGGATCATCAGGATCATCCTTTTCAAACATGGAGGCCAAAGCTGTGCATAGCCGGGCCGGAGGGTCAATACTGTAGAGAGGTGTCTGTGCCCCCATTCGGGCACGAAAGATCAAAGAGGCCGATTACGCAAAAAAGCGTCGGCGTCGGGTCGTGGTGATATGTGCACGTTTGATCATGGCTTGGATCCATAAGGGAGGATTGATCAAAAGGAAACCCCTTTTGTACACTCCCTGTGATCAAATCGGCGCAGCAAAGCCGGTGGTCAAGGTGCGCCAGATTGAAACGGTTCGATGTCCGCCGCAGCTTTTACTCTTGCACTTCGGCTGCAATGGGCGCACCGCTTGCGCCATGAGCCGTACCACACCGCAGAACCCGACGCTTGCTGCCACGCTGATGCTTTTGGCGACAGCCTTCATTGCGGGAACCACTTTGATCGCCAAGACACTTGGAAGCGATCTCCTTGGCCCAGCGCTGCACCCTCTTCAGATATCGCATGGTCGGTTTGTTTTCGCATTTTTCGCGATTTCATCGGTGATGGTGGTCGTTCGCCCCCAGGTCACCCGCCCGCATCTGCCGCTTCATATCGGGCGCACCGCCTTCGGCTGGGGCGGCGTGACGCTGATGTTTGCAGCCGTTGCCTATATTCCGCTGGCAGATGCCACGGCGATCACCTTTCTCAATCCGGTTTTCTGTATGCTGCTGGCGATCCCGCTTCTGGGTGAGCGCGTCGGCCCGTGGCGCTGGGGCGCGGCTGGGATCGCCCTGGTCGGCGCCATGGTTCTCTTGCGCCCCACACCCGAAAGCTTTCAGCCCGCCGCCCTCTTGGCCCTTGCTGCAGCGGCTGTGATGGGAATGGAGGTGATCTTTATCAAGAAACTCTCGGGGCGCGAGGCGCCGCTGCAGATTCTGTGGATCAACAACGCGATCGGCGTAGCCATCGCAAGCCTCGCCGTTCTGCCAGTCTGGCAAATGCCAACGAGCCAGCAATGGATGGCCCTTGCTGCGCTTGGGGGGCTGATGGCCTGCGCGCAAACCTGTTTCATCAACGCCATGGCGCGAGGGGATGCCTCCTTTGTCGCGCCTTTCAGCTATGCCACCCTGATCTTTGCTGCGCTCTATGACTTCCTGAGCTTTGACGTGATACCGGATGCTGTCACCCTGCTCGGCGCGGGCATCATCTTGACGGGCGCGGCGATCCTTGCGTGGCGCGAAGGCCGTGCGGCCAAGATCGCCTGACTTTCGCTCAGGCTTTCAGCCGGTATCCCTTGCGCAGCATCACCCAGGCCAACAGGCAGACCGCCGTTGTCGCACAAAGGCAGACAACAAACCCCAAAAGTGGCGAGCTATCGGAAGTTCCGATCACCCCATAGCGTACACCATCGATAAGGTAGAAGACCGGGTTTGCATGAGAAATCGCCTGCAGTACAGGCGGCATGGAGGAGACCGAGTAGAAGGTGCCCGACAGGAACGCCAACGGCGTCACGATGAAATTTGTGATGGCCGCCATTTGGTCGAATTTGTCAGCGAATACCCCCGCGACAATGCCCAGGCCGCCCAGAAAAGCTGCACCAAGCACGACAAAAACAAGGGCAATCAGCGGATGCGCCGGGACGATCTGCAAGACCAGCATGAGCCCCAAACCAATGGCCAAGGCTACGACTGCACCGCGCGCAATGGCCCCCGCGAGATAGCCGAGAAGCAGTTCAAATCCAGACAAGGGCGGCATGAGCGTGTCGACGATATTGCCCTGAACCTTGGAAATCACGATGGAAGACGAGGTATTGGCAAAAGCGTTCTGGATCACCGTCATCATCATGATCCCGGGCGCAAGGAAGGTCAGGAAGGGCACGCCCATCACATCCCCCCGTTTGGGGCCGATGGCGATATTGAAGATCATCAAGAACAGCGCTGCAGTTACCAGGGGCGCCAGCAGGGTCTGGGTCCAGACCACGCCAAAGCGCTTGATCTCCCGCCCCGCCAGAGTCTTCAGACCCAACCAGTTGACCGCGCCAAAGCGGCGCTCTCCCATTCCGACCCGATATGCCTTGCTCGTCTCGCCCATGGGGTTCGCTCCTTCTGTGCCTTTGCACATTTTCAGCCGTAAAAGTAGCATCTGCGCGCCCTTTGCATAGCCATTGGGGCGCGAGGCGCAAGACGCCTTGTAACTCGGGCGTCAGTGATTAAAATAGGCGCTTGTATCGGAACTCGATGGCGGCCGCAGGATTCTGGGGCCGCTTTCAGCTTGGAAAGGCAACATATGTCCTGGACAGACGAGCGCGTCGAACTGCTCAAAAAAATGTGGGGCGAAGGTCAGTCGGCCAGCCAGATCGCCAAGGAACTGGGCGGGGTGACCCGCAATGCCGTGATCGGCAAGGTGCATCGCCTCGGTCTGTCCAATCGCGCGACCGGCGCATCGAAAGCCGCCGAACCCAAGGAAAAGCCCGCTCCAGCCGCCGCGGCTCCCAGACCCGCGCCTAAACCCAAGCCTCAGCCCAAAACGGAACCGGCCCGTCCTGCCACCCCGGCCCCGGCCGCATCGGCTGAGACCAAGTCCGCCATTCCCGCGCGCAAGCAGATCATCCCTGCCGGACAGCCCCTGCCGCCACAGCCTTCGGCCAATGAAATCAGCCCCGAGGCGCTGGCCAAGGTCAATGAGGTCGAAAAGAAAGCGAAAAAGCTGACGCTGATGGAGCTGACCGAGCGGACCTGTAAATGGCCTGTGGGGGATCCCGCGACCGAGGATTTCTGGTTCTGTGGCCTGCCTGTGCAACAGGGCAAACCCTATTGCGAAGCGCATGTGGGCGTTGCGTTTCAGCCCATGAGCTCCCGTCGCGACCGCAAGCGATAATTAGCGACTTGTGAAAAGATGTGGCCCGGCCTTTTATGCCGGGCCTTTTTGTTTTGTTCGTTTTGCCGCACAGGACGGGTCGAGCAGGTGCGAATGGTCCCATTCAGGGGTGCATCTTGGCGCCTTTGGTGATTTTGTCGACAATCTTGCGGTCCTCGCGCAGGGCCAGCCCCACAAGGTCGAGATCCGCTGCCGCGACCTCTGAAACAGCCGTCCGGTTCGCGGCGTCATGGCCGGTTGCGAACATTTGCCGGGTGTAAATCGACAGCCACGCGTCACGCCCCATCGCGCGCTCGTAGATCCTCCGAATCAAGATGTCTCCAGCAGAAAGAACAATGACAGGCTGAATCGCCAGTGCGCGGTAGCTGTTTCCGTCAGCGTCCCTGTAAGGCTCTCCGATCAAACCCGGGTCCTGCCCGACAATCCCTGACATCAGAAAGGCGGTGACGTTGAGCTTTTGCCAGGTCAGCAGCTCTTCGCAAAGGACAATGGCGATCTTGGTGTCAAACTGCATGAACCGTCTCCTTAACCCGCCGACAGGCGCTTGGGCCGGGCAACGGTCAGATTGCTTGCCCGATCCCCGGTATTCAGGGTGCTCGCAGGTTCAAACATCATCACGAGTGGCCGGTCGCTCAGCGCCCGCGGGCGATGCTCCACACCTTTGGAAACCAAAAGGAAATCGCCTGCCCCCATCTCGACAGGACCATCGCGGAAATCGATGGCGATCCGGCCTGAAACCACAAAGAAGGCCTCATCCTCGTTTGGGTGGCTGTGCCAGTCGAACTCGGCGCCAAAGTAAGCCACTTTGACTTGCGACTCGTTCACATCCGCGACGATATGAGGATCAAAGACCTCCGTGATTTGAGCCTTTGCCGCGTTTTCGATATTCACTTTCTTGGTGCGCAAGTGTTGACCCTTTCCATTGCATTCTTGTCGCAGACATTCCGCCAGACCATTCAAACAAGGGCCCAGACGTGACCATTTCACCCACAGCAGATACGCAGCCTGCTCCCCGTGGTCTTGAACGATCGTGCAAATCGGATTGGATGCGGCTCTCGGCGCCGCAAGATGGGGTGCAGCGGATCGAGGCGTATTTCGCAGGACATGCTTACACGCCCCATCGACACGACACCTACGCCATCGGCTATACCTTGGGCGGCGTGCAGTGCTTTCGCTATCGCGGCAGTGAAACCAGCAGCCTACCCGGCCGGATCATGGTCATTCACCCGGACGAAGTCCACGATGGCCACGCCGGAACCGAAGACGGATTTCTGTATCGAATGCTCTATGTCGAGCCATCCCGAATTCGCGCCGCCCTGGACGGGCGGGCAGATACCCTGCCCTTTGCCAAGGAGACCGTTTTCGGGGATGCGCGCCTTCTGTCCACCCTTGCTGCGGCTTGTGGCGATCTGGAAAGGCCAATCGACCCTTTGCTGATGGATCAGATCATTGCAACCATAGCGGACCGTCTGCTGGCCCATGACCCGTCTCTCAAACAACAGCGAAGGCAGCGCATCGATTCGCGGGCGATGTCTCGCGTCGAGGCATTTTTAGAGGCAAACGCGACGCGGACAGTTCATTCCGAGGAATTGGAGGACCTGGCGCAAATCGACCGCTACAGTCTCGCCCGGCAGTTCCGGCGGGCCTATGGCACCAGCCCCTATCGCTTCTTGATGATGCGGCGGCTGGACCGGGCCAGGCAGGCAATATCAGAAGGCACCCCACTGGCAGAAACCGCCGCCCTTTTGGGTTTCAGCGATCAGGCCCATATGAGCCGACATTTCAACGCAGCATTCGGTCTTAGCCCCGGGCGCTGGCGCCGCCTTACCTCGGCGGCGCAGGCCCTTTGAACACCGCCGTGGGGGCGGGCTTAGGGCCTCTAGTTGCCCTTTGGAGCCTCAGAGGAAAAGCCCGGGATAACACGATCAGAGGCCGCTTGAGCCTCAATCCCCGGCCAATTGCCTTCGGCCTTTGAGATATTGCCGGGGACATCCGACTCCCAAAAGCCAACGACCACGGGGGTTATGTTGAGGTAGAGCTTGTCATCCACAATCCGCCAAAGGTTCGGATTCCCGGGGACTTTGCCGCCTTTGGAGACACCAAAGGCACAATGCCCATCGTATTGTGGTGCGTAGTATGCCGGATTGGCAAGAAACCGATCACGGTTTTCCGTGCTGGCAAAGGCGAAACGTGCGCCATTATAGTCGGCTGTGATATCCGCGCGGCCCGGCACTGCCGCAGGTTGCGGGCTTCCCAGTGGCGATTGTTCAAGGCTGCGATAGGCCACAACATCGTAGCCCGAGACGGCAAAACCCGTGCCATCCAGATATTGTTCGCCGGCAAAAGCGCCGGTCGACATCACAAGCGCTGTCACAGCGCCAAACACAAAACTCTTCATAGCTCGTCCCTTCCCGATGGGCCACGGCCGTTTCGCAGACCGCGCCTTTGACCGAACCAGCATATCGCCATCATCTTCGCTGCGAAGCACCCCTCACGAGCCTGTGTCCCTGCGTGAGCGCAGCCCCCTTTCTGCGCGCTTGCACGAAAAAGATGCCGACCACACCTTCCAGTCATTGGAATTTTTCGAAACTATCCTACGTCGATGACGAACACTGAAACCGGCGGGCACATCTTGCGGCCAGCCAGCAAACCGAACAGGGCCAATCACATGAACGACACCAGCTATACACCGCCAAAAGTCTGGACTTGGGACCAGGAAAGCGGAGGCCGCTTTGCTTCCATCAACCGTCCCATATCGGGCGCAACCCACGACAAGGAGCTGCCCGTCGGCAAACACCCCTTCCAGCTTTATTCGCTGGCCACACCCAATGGCGTCAAAGTCACCGTGATGTTCGAAGAGCTTCTGGCCAAGGGCCACGCCGGGGCCGAATATGATGCATGGCTCATCAACATCGGCGAAGGCGATCAGTTCGGCTCTGATTTTGTTGACATCAACCCCAACTCCAAGATCCCGGCGCTGATGGATCGCAGCGGCGATGCGCCCCTGCGGGTTTTTGAGTCCGGTTCGATCCTGGTGCATCTTGCCGAAAAATTTGGAGAATTCCTGCCCGCATCCGGGCCAGAACGCACCGAGGTGATGAACTGGCTGTTCTGGCAGATGGGCAGCGCGCCCTATTTGGGCGGTGGATTTGGCCACTTCTATGCCTATGCACCGGAAAAATGGCAGTATCCCATCGACCGTTTCGCAATGGAAACCAAGCGCCAGCTTGATGTGCTGGATCGGCAGCTAGAGAGCCGCGACTTCATCGCAGGCGACGACTACTCCATTGCTGATATCGCAATCTGGCCCTGGTATGGTCAGTTGGTTCTGGGACGCCTTTACGAAGCCGCCGAATTCCTGGACGTCGAGAGCTACAAGAACGTGATGCGTTGGGCCAAGGCCATTGACGCCCGCCCCGCCGTCAGCCGCGGCCGCATGGTGAACCGGGCCTTTGGAGAGCTGCATACCCAGCTGCGCGAACGCCATGACGCAAGCGACTTTGAAACCCGCACGCAGGACAAACTTGAAGCCGGCGACACCTGAAGGCCGTCTGGCCCCGCGCAGGAAACGCTCCCGCGCACGCAGGCTCAGGTCGGCCCAAGGCCGACCTGAGCCTTGGCGCCCTTGGGCCCGGCGCCGCAGCACGGCTGCGGCGCGCCCATCTCCCGTTGGAGCCCTTCTTGCACCAACATACATCGCCCTGCGAGGCAAACCGAAAGCGCCGCGCACCGCGCGGCGCTAGGCCCAACGGGAAAGATACGCCCACTGGGCGGGTCTTGACGGGCGGGAGAGCCTCCGTCCAACAGCCTCCTTGCTACTTCAGCCGCGGTGGTTTGTCCGGGTCGCTTCCCGGAATTGTCGGCTGATAGACCTGCGCCTCTTGCGGCTGGGGCAGCTCAAACCGCAGACCCACGCGGGCCAGGCTGGCCGCCGCCACATCAGACTGCGCAAAAAAGCCTACATCCAGCGCGCCAGCCTCAATCCCAGAAAAGGTCAGCGCCTCGCTGACCGCTCTCGCCAAAGCGCTTTGCGCACCTTCTTTGGCATCGACAATGCCCAACAGATGCCCCCTGCCCCCACTCTGGTAAGTCACGCCCACCAGATAGGCGGAATGCGCCAGCCCTGCAGCCGTGGCAAGCTTGGCATCCAGCGCGGTCAGAAACGCCTCAGGCAACCCTTTCGGCGGCAGGAAACTCTCCACTTCTGCCTCGACCTTGTCCGGCGCGTGGCCCAACGTCTCCTGAAGCCAGGTCACAGCCTCGGGTGGGATCAACATGGCCGAGGGAGCCACCTCAAGGTTCACGCCCATACCAATCTGCTGCCCCGCCAGCATCTGTACGATTCCGCGGCCCGACAAAGCTGCATAGGGCACCGCACGCCCCGCGAACTCCGCCAGACGTTCCTCCCTGTCAAACACCAGCACAAACCGTCCGTCCGGGGTGTCAAACAGGGCAGGCTCGATCGTTTCGCCCTGCACTTCCTTTTCCAGCATCACAAACAGCTCACAATCGGACAGACGTTCGTAAAAGCGCAGGCGTGCTGCATCCGAAGAGGGATCTGCCTCCATCTGCGCATGAGCTTGGTCCAGTTGGGTCGGCAATGACATTACAGCAGCTCCTTGACCCGCGCCTGCAAGGCCGGCAGCAGATCCGTTTCAAACCATGGGTGGCGTTTTACCCATGCGGTATTGCGCCACGAGGGATGAGGCAAGGGAAAGATCCGCGGCGCATATTCGCGCCAGGCAAAAACCCGGTCTGTCACGCGAGCTGATCCACCAAGATGATACCGCTGGGCATAGGCACCAACAAGGACAGTCAGTTCAATCTCGGGCAAGGCGTCAAGAACCCTGGCCCGCCAGGTGCGCGCGCAAACCGGCGGCGGCGGAAGGTCGGCCTTTTTTGCATCATATCCAGGGAAACAAAAAGCCATCGGGACAATTGCAACCCGGTCCTTGTCGTAAAACTGAGCGTCACTCATACCGAGCCACTGGCGCAAACGATCACCGGATGCATCCGTAAAGGGGCGCCCGCTTTCATGAACCCTCGCTCCCGGCGCCTGACCTGCGATCAAAAGGCGAGCGGACGGGTGAAACCACACAACAGGTCGTGGGGCATGGGCTGTCGCTGTCAAGGCAAAGCGTTCTTTGCAAAGGCGGCACTCACCAATCTGCCGTTCCAAACCGAATTCTATGACCACGCACTCCGCCAGTGTTTCACATTTTGCAACAAAAAGTGTATGCCGAGGGGGAGGCGCGCAACTCTCGAAACAATGGTATTCCATCCCCAAAAG
Source organism: Pseudophaeobacter sp. (assembly GCA_027019165.1). GTDB lineage: Bacteria > Pseudomonadota > Alphaproteobacteria > Rhodobacterales > Rhodobacteraceae > Phycobacter. The sequence goes on along the minus strand of JALUXC010000017.1, from coordinate 337,050 downwards.
GCCCTGACAGGCTGTATAGGGTTAACACCACGTTTCAAAAAAGGTTCACAATTTGACACAACAAGGCCCGATTCCGCCCTTAGGACGTTAATATTATCCAGCTATCCAAGACGGATACAATCTGATTGAACCAAGGCTTGCCATCCGATGAAAGCGGGAGGCGGCCGTAAAACGACCAGAGCCGGAGAGCGGACAAACAGGCAAGACCGGAAAACGCGATGCTCGAGTTTGAAAATGTCAGCAAGTCCTTTTGGACGGGCAAACAGCACAAGGTGATCCTTGACCGGGTCTCCTTTCGAGTCGAGCTTGGCAAATCAGTCGGTATCCTGGCGCCCAATGGAACGGGCAAAACGACGTTGATCAACATGATGGCGGGATTGGAAAAACCCGACGAAGGAGAGATCCGGCGCGGCTGCAAGATCTCATTCCCTCTGGGCTTCATGGGCGGCGTGATCAGCCGTCTGTCCGGGATGGACAATAGCCGCTACATCGCCAAGCTATATGGGCTGGACCCAGACTATGTCGAAGCCTATTGCCGTTGGCTTTGCGGGTTGGGAGAATACTTTGACCAGCCTCTTGGAACCTACTCTTCTGGCATGCGCGCCCGGTTTAGCTTTTCTTTGATGCTGGCGCTGGATTTCGATATCTATCTTATCGACGAAGGCATGCCCAGCACGACGGATGTTGAATTCAACCGCAAAGCCGGTGAAATCCTGCAGGAACGCCTGCAAACAACGACAATCATCATCGTGTCTCACCAGCCCAAAACGCTGGAGAAATTCGCGCGCTCCGCTGCCGTATTGATGGACGGACGCCTGCACATGTTTGAAACCTTGGAAGAAGCGAAACAGCTCTATGACTATCAAACCCAAGGCTAAGAAATTCCGGATTCGCCGGAGCACCAGTTCCAGCGGAACGCAGAGTGGGCAGGCGGTTGCGGCCCGCCCGGTGGAGACGCCGGTTCACGGAAGCAGTGCTCAGGCTGCAAGCGACTCGGCACGGGCAAGCGCCAAGCCACCGGCTCAAGACACGGCAAACACAGTGCGCGCAGGGCAGGTCAGCAGCGCGCGGGAGATGAAGGCCTCTACAGACATCGACGATATCCGGCGTGAAGGTCTGACGGGCCGTCAGCTGCGCCTTGCACGCAGGGTCGCCCAGCAACACAACTTGCCCGTGACGTCTGATTTCGAGGCTGTGCGCCTGCTGCGGCTGAAAGGCATCGACCCTTTCAAACGGGCCAACATGCTTGAACTGGTGGTGCCGCAAAACACGGCACGACCAGAAGGCACGCCCACCCCCGGCGCAATCCAACTGCCCCAAACCGTATCAGCAGGACAGACGACCCTGCCCTCTACGGAACTCAGCCCGGCGGAACGTCGGAACCGGGAAATTCAGGAAATTCAACGCGATCTTGCCCGCAGGCGTCGCCGCAAGCTTGGCCTTCTTCTGGCCCGCCTTGCATTTTTCGTGATGCTGCCGACGGTGATCACTGGTTACTACTTCTACAAAGTCGCAACGCCGATGTACGCGGCCAAGTCCGAGTTTCTGGTCCTCAAGGCCGACAGCGCAGGTGGCGGCGGCCTTGGCGGGCTGCTGAGCGGTACACAATTTGCCACCAGCCAGGACTCGATTGCGGTGCAAAGCTACCTGCAGTCAAAAGAAGCAATGCTGCGTCTGGAAGAAGAAGTTGGCTTCAAATCCCATTTCACCCAGGATTGGATCGATCCAATCCAGCGCCTGAATCCGGAACCTTCGAACGAAGAAGCCTACAAGACATACCAGCGGAACGTCAAAATCGGCTATGATCCGACAGAAGGTGTGATCCGCATGGAAGTCACAGCGGCAAACCCTGAAGTCTCTGCTGAATTCTCGCGGCGCCTGATCACATACGCCCAACAGAAAGTGAACCACCTTTCGGAACAAAAACGCTCTGACCAGGTCGGCGAGGCCGAAGCCGCTCTGGCGCTTGCTGAGACCCAGCGCCGCGAGGCCCAGGAACACTTGGTGCGCCTACAGCAGAAAGGCGCGGTACTGGATCCTGAAGGCGTGATCATGTCTCTGCGTTCGCAGATCTCGACTTTCGAAGTGCAGTTGCAGGAAAAAGAACTGGAACTGGCCGCCCTTCTGGACAACACGCGCCCAAACCGCGCCAAAGTGGCCGGGGCCGAGGCGGACATTGAGCGGCTTGAAGCGTTGATCCAGCGGCTGAATGACAGGATGACAAATGCATCGGCCGGCGAAAACTCGCTGGCGAGCCTCAGCGTGCAGATCCAGATGGCCCAGGCCGACCTGGCGACCCGCGATCTGATGCTGCAATCGGCCTTGCAGCAAGTGGAAACCACCCGCATGGAGGCCAACCGACAGGTGCGTTACCTGACCACAGCGGTCGAGCCAGTCCCGAGCGAGGAAGCCTCTTATCCGCGCAAGTTCGAAAATACGATTTTGGCTTTCCTGATCTTTTCCGGTATCTACCTGATGTGTTCGCTCACAGCATCCATTCTTCGGGAACAGGTATCCTCTTAATCTCATGAAACACATCGATATCGCCGGGCTGACCATCGGCAACGACTGTCCACTGACGGTGATTGCCGGGCCTTGCCAGCTGGAAACCGCTGATCACGCCCGCATGATTGCCGGCAAAATGAAAGAGGCCTGTGCAGCCGCAGGGGCGCAGTATGTCTTCAAGGCATCCTATGACAAAGCCAATCGGACCTCACTGTCCGGCAAGCGCGGCCTTGGCATCGACGAAGGCCTAAAGGTGCTGGCCGAGATCCGACGTGAATTCGATGTTCCTGTCCTGACCGACGTGCACACCGAAGATCAGTGCGCTGTGGCCGCCGAAGCCGTGGATATCCTGCAGATCCCTGCATTCCTGTGCCGTCAGACCGATATGCTGCTGGCCGCGGGACGGACCGGAAAGGCGGTCAACATCAAGAAGGGGCAATTCCTTGCGCCCTGGGACATGGCCAATGTGGTCGCCAAGGTCGAAAGCACCGGCAATGACAAGATCCTGCTGACCGAGCGGGGTGCCTCCTTTGGGTACAACACCCTTGTAGCCGACATGCGATCTTTGCCAATTATGGCGCAGACAGGATACCCTGTTGTCATGGACGCAACTCATGCCGTGCAGCAGCCCGGCGGACAGGGTGGATCCTCTGGTGGCAAGCGTGAATTTGCGCCTGTCATGGCGCGCGCTGCTGTCTCATTGGGCATCTCTGCCGTTTTCATAGAAACTCACGAAGATCCTGATCGCGCGCCCTCGGATGGGCCGAATATGATCTACCTTGATGACATGCCAAAACTGGTTGAAACGCTCATGGGTTTTGACCGGCTGGCAAAAGCCAACCCAATTACGATTTAAAACCCGAAAGGGACGTTTCATGACTAAACCCATCTCGCCGGTCACGCCAAATACCTGGTCCTTTCTGCGCGATCCGATGATCACCCCCACCGGCTTTCGTGAATATGATGCGCGCTGGAAATACCCTGAGGAAATCAATCTGCCCGGCATGACGGCCCTTGGCCTTGGCCTTGGCACCCAGATGCACAAGCGCGGGATCGAGCCGGTCATCGCGGTGGGCAACGACTATCGCGACTACTCGCTGGCCATCAAACAGGCGCTGATCCTGGGGCTGATGCAGGCTGGCATCAAGGTCAAGGACATTGGCCCCGCCGTCTCGCCCATGGCGTATTTTGCGCAGTTCCATCTGGATGTGCCTGCCGTTGCCATGGTCACCGCCAGCCACAACCCCAACGGATGGACCGGGGTCAAGATGGGCTTTGAGCGCCCACTGACCCATGGCCCGGATGAAATGGCAGAGCTGCGCGATATCGTGCTGAATGGCGAAGGCATCGCCCGCGACGGTGGATCCTATGAATTCGTAGATGGCGTCAAGGAAGCCTATCTCGACGATCTGGTCGGCGATTTCAAGATGTCCCGCAAACTCAAGGTGGTCTGCGCCACCGGCAATGGCACTGCCTCGGCCTTTGGCCCCGAATTGTTCGAACGGATCGGCGTCGAGGTCGTGCCCAGCCACAACGAGCTTGATTACACCTTCCCCAATTACAACCCCAACCCCGAAGCCATGGAAATGCTCCATGATATGTCGGACACCGTCAAAGCCTCCGGCGCGGATTTTGCCCTTGGCTTTGATGGCGATGGCGACCGCTGCGGAGTGGTGGACGATGAGGGCGAGGAGATCTTTGCCGACAAGGTGGGCGTCATCATGGCGCGTGACTTGTCCAAGATCTACCCGAACTCGACCTTTGTGGCAGATGTAAAATCCACTGGGCTTTTTGCCTCGGACCCCGAGCTGCAGAAAAACGGCGTCACCGCGGACTATTGGAAAACCGGCCACAGCCACATGAAGCGGCGCGTGAAAGAAATCGGCGCCCTCGCTGGCTTCGAAAAGTCCGGCCACTACTTCCTCGCCGAACCGGTGGGTCGCGGCTATGACTGCGGCATGCGCGTGGCGGTCGAAATCTGCAAGCTGATGGACCGCAACCCGGACATGAAGATGTCGGATCTCAGAAAGGCCCTGCCCAAGACCTGGTCGACGCCAACCATGTCCCCCTATTGCGCCGACACCGAGAAATACACCGTACTCGAGCGTTTGGTGGAAAAACTGGTTGCCAAGGCCAAAGCTGGCGACACTGTTGCGGGTCGCCCGATCAAAGAGGTGGTCACGGTCAACGGTGCCCGCGTTATTCTGGACAACGGTTCTTGGGGTCTGGTGCGCGCGTCGTCCAATACTCCAAATCTCGTAGTGGTCTGCGAAAGCAGTGAGAGCGAAGAGGAAATGCGCGCGATCTTTGCCGATATCGACGCGGTGATCCGCACCGAGCCACTGGTCGGGGACTACGATCAGACCATCTGATCCCGCCTTATCTCAGAGGTATTTCGCCTGGCTTGCGCCAGTCGACCGGCGCGCCCACCTTTGATGGGCGCGCTGTTTCCATTCTACAACTACCGGCACCCCAAACAGGTTCAATTTCCCTGCAACAGCCGCAAGAGCTGCTCCTTTGCCTCCTGCTCGATACGGTCCTTGATCACCTCGTTGAGATCGGCACCCGGAGCGATTTCGGTCTCCAGCTCTTCGCTGAGCTTCTCGCGCACCCGCTCCTTGGCCTCTTCTTCGACCTCTTCGATCTTTGGCCGCAGGGCGGTTTCCAGATCGGGACGTATCTTGGGGGCGCTCCAGGGGCCTGTGATGGCCACCGGGATAGACAGCCCCACCCCGCCGTCGGAGCCCTGCAGCGTCGGCGTGAAACGATAGTCGAGATCCCGCGCGCCAAGACCGATCCGGCCGGCGCCATCCGCCCTCAGCCCCTTGATCGAGACCAGAAGATCCGGGTTCTGCAGATTTCCGTCCTTGATTGTATAGCTGCCAGTCAGGCTTTCGAAGACCGTGCTTCCACCATTGCCGCGTCCTGCGCGCATCAAACCTTCGAGGTCGAAACCGGTAAAGAACCCTTTGCCAACCTCTAGCCAGCCCTTGCCGCTGAGCGAACGCATGATCGCATCGATCGAATTGCCGACGCCAAGGTATTCCAGCTCCCCCAAAGCGGCGCCATGCAGCCGAGAATAGCCCGCCGTCTGGCCTAGGGCCTGCTCCAGCTGGATGCCATTGAAGCCCAGCTTGCCCCCGACAGATAAACCATTGCGGTTGTTGGCCACCAGTTGCCCCGTGACCTGGCCGCCGAACAGGGCCGCAGGCTGTGCCTTCAGCACGGCGCGGGCCCGATCAATGGTCAGTGTCAGTTTGCTTTCGCCCAGGCTGTATCCGGCCGCATTCAGGCTCTTGAAACTCAGAACAGCCGTGCCGTTCAGAGACGACAACGCCGAGGCATCAATGCGTTCCGTCGGCCAGCCATCGGCGCTGGCCCCATCGCCTGATCCTGCGGTACTGTCCGCTGCTGCCGCCGCCAGCCCGGGAAACGACAACGCCCCTGCCGAGAGTTGCGCCGTCACCTCTGGCACCTCTTTCAAGACCAGATCCACGGCTCCCCTGATAAGGTTTCCGTCCAGATCAAGCGATAGATCGCGCAAGGCAAGACGCCCATCGGGCGTGTATGTTGCATCGGCGCCAACCACAGCGATCTGACCTGCCCCCTTTGGTAAGGCCACGCCTTCTGAGCCGACTGCGGCCAAAAAGGCACCCGTGTCCGAGGTTTTGAGGGTAACGCGACCGCTGCCTGCCCCCTCGATGCCTGCGCGCCCGTCAAACCGCAGCACGCCGCCCGGAGCAGTTACCGTTGCGCCCACCGACGACACCTTGCCTGCAAGAAACTCGGCAAAGGTCCCAACCTCCCCCATGATCTGTACCGGGGTCCCGGTTGGACGCAAGGTTGCCTCCATATTCACGGTGCCGCTCGGGTCAGGCCAGCGGAGCGCCAGGTCAATCGCCTTCATTTCGACCACATCCCCACCGTGTGGTGCATATCGCAAAGAAGCGCCGGTCAAGGCCAACTTTTCGATCTGCACGGGCAAAGCCCCATTGGCGGCCTCGCTGTCACTTGCGGAGGCCACAGAGCTGTCCGCTTCCGAAGCACCCGGAGTCATCACCCAGTTCCCGGTCCCGTCAGCCCGTGTGGAGAGGTTGAGACGCGGCAACAATGCCGTGATTTCGGTCACCCGCACCTTGCCCCGAAGCAGATCCGCCGCCGACACGCCAATGGACATGCGCGCAGCTTCCAACATCGGCTCTGGTCCGGCCCAATCGGCATTGGAGAGCGTCACCCGCTCGGTCCTGACCCCCAGCACTGGCCAGAGGGTAAAGCCCACATCGCCCTGAAACTCCAGCTTGCGCCCGGTCTGTGCCTCAAGCTGCTGCGCCGCGAGGGAGGCCACCTTTTCTCCCGGCAGCATCAGGACGACGCCAACGAGCAGCGCCAGCGTCAGAATGATTGCCGAAAGAACCCGAATGATCAGCCGCATAGCGCCCTCCCCTGCCTGTTTGCCCAAGGATACAGCGCGGCGGGAAGGGTGCAAGAGAGTGGCCTGGGGCTCAGTCAGGAGATTGGTACAAATACACAAACTGCGTCGTGGCCAAGCATTTTTGGTCCAGAACGACATGGTGTTGCTTCGGCGCATAACCTTTGATTGATTTATGCGCTCATCAATGCACGATTTAAGTGCATGGAGGAGTGAAATGGAAAAACCTGACTATCTACTGCGGGGAGAAGCAGCACGTCTATTTCCCATTCTATCAGACACATCCAAGGAAGGGCGAACAACGTCCATTGTTCTGGCTTGCCTTTCAAAAGTCGAAGAGTTTGGCGCCGAGCTGCTTTCCTCACTTGGGCAACGTGTCGGCAAACGCTCCAAAATAGAGACATACACCGAGGTAGTGTTTCAAACCCAAGCTCAAAAGGAGAAGGATAGACCAGATGGCCTCATCGTTCTGAGAACCGGCACCAAAGAGTGGCGGGCGATGGTTGAAACTAAAGTAGGGAACACTCCCTTGACCGTCGAACAGATCGAAAAGTACCGAGCAATCGCAAAAGAATGTCAGATCGACTGCGTTGTTACGATTTCCAATCAGTTCGCAACGGTACCCTCCAACCATCCATTGGAAGAGGTGCGCAAGAGTCGGTCGAAAATTCCGGTCTTTCATTGGTCCTGGATGTATATTCTAACCGTCGCAGATCTATTGCTCAGCAGCAACTCCGTTGCCGACACCGATCAACGTATTCTCTTGAACGAACTCAAACGGTTCCTCACCCATGAAAGTGCCGGCGTGAAGGGCTTTACCCGGATGCCAGCAGAATGGAGTGAGCTAAACAGACATGTGTCAGCCGGCGGGAAGATCTTGGCGCGCTCTTTCGAAGCGACCACTGTTGTCGAGGCATGGCATCAGGAAACAAAGGACTTGGCTCTTATCCTAAGTCGCCACACTGACACGGCTGTATCGCAAAAGCTCAGCCGCAAACATATTAGCGACCCGGCCAATCGCCAGAAAGACGAGCTACGGCTACTTAGGGAAATGCAGCAGCTAAGCGCAACCTTCGATGTTCCCGACGCCGCAGCCCCGTTGGACGTCGTTGCCGACATGAACCGCAGAACGATTGAAGTTGGCATGACGCTCAGGGCACCCGAAGACAAAAAGTCATCCAAGGCAAGATTGAACTGGCTGTTGCGACAAATAAAAGTGGACAGCTTGGACGATGTCTTCCTGCGTATGAAATGGCCAGGTCGTAGTGAGGACACACAGTTTCCTGTGGCCGACCTGATTGCATCCCCTGATCTTTGTGAAAAAGACAAGAATGGCCTGCAAGTGGTCAGCTTTCACATCTACACAGCTAAGAGGCTAGGCGCCAAATTTACCCAACAATCCAACTTCATAGCAGAACTGGAACAGATCGTACCCGCATTCTATCGTGACATCGGTCAGAATCTGATAGCTTGGCGCAAACCTGCGCCAAAGATCAAGGATCCCCAACCGGAGGTTGACATCCAAGGCCTTGAAGATGAGGCGGAGATGGCAGCACAAGGAGAGTGATAACTACTCGGCCGCGACCAACGCGCCCCACAAGTCATACTCCCCGGCCTCGTCCACCTCGACCGTGACCAGATCGCCCACGCGCAGACCTTCGGTGCCCTCGTCGATGAACAGGTTCCCGTCGATCTCGGGCGCATCGGCCTTGGTGCGGCAGGTGGCGATTCCGTCTTCATCGATGTCGTCTACGATGACCTGAAATATCTGGCCGACCTTGGCCGCCAGCTTGGCCTCGGAAATTCCTTGCGCCTTTTCCATGAAACGCTCCCAGCGCTCCTGCTTCACCTCTTCGGGCACGTGATCCGGCAAATCATTTGATCGTGCTCCGGCTACATTTTCATACTTGAAGCAACCCACCCGGTCGAGCTGCGCCTCATCCATCCAGTCCAGCAGGTGCTGGAACTCGGCCTCCGTCTCTCCCGGATAGCCGACAATGAAGGTAGAGCGCAGAGTGATATCGGGGCAGATCTCGCGCCATGCGCGGATTTCGTCCAGCGTCTTGGCCGCCGCTGCGGGGCGCGCCATGCGTTTCAGCACATCCGGGTGGGCGTGTTGGAAGGGAATATCCAGATAGGGCAGCAGCGCATTGTCCGGGTCCGCCATCAGCGGGATCAGCTCGCGCACATGGGGATACGGGTAGACATAATGCAGCCGCACCCACAGGTCAGACGCAGGCGCCAGCTCTCCCAAGGCGCGGGACAGATCCGTGATGTGGCTGCGGATCTCGCCCTCCTTCCAGGGATTCACGTCATACTTGCGATCGAGCCCATAGGCCGAGGTGTCCTGGCTGATCACCAGCAGTTCACGCACGCCCGCATCGACCAGCTTCTCCGCCTCGCGCAGCACCGCGTGGGCCGGGCGCGAGGTGAGCCGTCCGCGCATGTCGGGGATGATGCAGAACTTGCACTTGTGATTGCACCCTTCCGATATCTTCAGATAGCTGAAGTGGCGCGGTGTGAGACTGACACCTGTGGCAGGCAAGAGGTCCACAAAAGGATCGGGGCTGGGCGGCACGGCGGCATGGACGGCATCCAGAACCTGCTCATATTGATGTGGGCCGGTGACCGCCAGAATGCGTGGATGATGCTCGCGAATGTAATCCGGCTCAGCCCCCAGGCAGCCCGTGACAATGACCTTGCCATTTTCTTTCAGGGCCTCGCCGATGGCCTCAAGGCTTTCGGCCTTGGCGCTGTCGAGAAACCCGCAAGTGTTGACGATCACCGCATCGGCGCCGGCGTAGTCCGCCGAGATCCCATATCCTTCTGCGCGCAGGCGAGTCAGGATCCGCTCGCTGTCCACCAGCGCTTTGGGACAGCCGAGTGACACCATGCCAAGGGTCGGCTGGCCTTCGCGGGGCGCATCACCGAACTGGGCTTTCGGGGCAAGGTCGGGGCGGAGATCTGGCGGATTGCTGGTCATGGCAGCGCATATAATACGCGGGCCTGGGTTTGGGAATGGATGTTTTTTTGCGCAAGGTGAGCGCCGCGCAGCGGCGCCGGGCCCAAGGCCGCCAGAGGGTCTTGGCGCAGCCAAGGCCCGCGCGGGCGCGGGAGCCCGCCGTTGATGATCAGCGCGACCGAGGATCAGACCACGGGTTTTGCGATGGAGCAGATGCTTCAATCGACCGCAGAGGTTTCAGGCTTCCGTAAGCTGCGCAGGCGGTTCGCATTGTTGCACCCTTCTGGCGCATCTGCGGAATGCTCATGGCAAGCCAGCCAACGCTCGCATCTTTCAACGCAGCCACAGGCCCTGCAGCGATTGACCATCTTTGCCCACTCCTCCGGAGTGATTTTCCCTTCGGCAAAGGCTTCGGCCAGATCCACGTCAACGGTTTTTGCCATGAGGCCCAGCAGTCTCAGATGGACCAGTGCATCACCTAAAGGCTGCATAACGCCCTCCCTTGATAGCTATGTGATCATGTCTCGAAAACGCCACCTTCCGAGGTTCAGCACCCCGAAGGCTCGCGCAGGTATCCCAACAAATCCCGATTGCGGCAGTAGTCTGGGGTGTCTCCTGCGGTTCCTTGCCCGTCATGAGATTGCAGCCAAACCGCGCATTTGCCCGGGTGCGCACAGCGTCTGCAGCGCAGCACAGCCTCGCCGATTTCGTCGAAGTTGAGCCGACCGGCAATGGCAGCTTCCTGCAGATCCAGCCCCAGCGCACGCCCCATTTCGTCAAACAGCGCAGCATGCGTTCGGAGTGTACCTTTCCCGTGAGTTGAGAAATCAGCCATCGCGCGTTCTCCCAGATGCGTTTCAGGCAAAAGGGTAGCAGGGAACGGAAATTCCACCTTGATGCAGGTCAAGGCGCTGCGCCGCGCGCCACAGCAGCGTCAGAGTTCCTCAAGATAGGCGCGCACGGCATCCTGAACACGGCGAAACCGGTCGCCGCCCAGCTTTTTGCCCCCATACCAGCGGGTAACAATAATCACGTGATCGCTCAGCCCCTCGCGTTCCATCATGCGCAGGATGACCATACCAGCACCGCTCTCTCCGTCATCGGCTTTTAGCCCGCCGGTCGGCAGGATGGCGGCCCATGTGTTGTGTGTCGCCTTGGCATAGGCCCGGTCAGACTTGAGTTCGGCCAGCACAGCATCCACATCCTCGCGACAGGAGACAAAGGCTCCGCTCACGGCATAGCGCGACCCACGGTCCGTAAGAACCACCCCAAGTTTGCGTAGATCGGCCATGCTCAAACTCAGTTCAGACCATAGCGTGTGATGGTCTCCTGCACGATACGAACCCGGTCCGGATTGGCCGGGTGTGTACCAAGGAAGCGATCACCGGGATCCGGCAGGCGGTCAAAGAACTTGACGCCCACACTGGGCCGGTAGCCCGCCTTGTGCGTGATGAGCGTGCCAAGCCGGTCGGCCTCCAGCTCGAACTCCTTTGAATAGCTGCGCGCACCGACGATGGCGCCCAGATCCTGCGCGTTCGAAATCTCCGCCGCGCTGCCCCCCGCGAGGCTCGCCAGCCCGGCCAATAGGACCGACCCCGCAACCGCGTTCTGCTGCTGACGCGCCAAATGCCCTTCTATGTGGTGAGCCGCCTCATGGGCCATGACAAAAGCCAACTCGTCCTGATTGGCAATCTGCCCCAGCATGGAGCGGGTAAAGGTGATGACCGGGCGGCCAGATCGGGACAGGCTCTGATAGGCATTGGGCGGCGCCTGAGGGTCCGGGTCGATCACGATCGCAAAATCGCAATTCATCCCACGGGTCTGGGTCCGGCAGGTCTGCTCGGCCACCGGCTCGACCCGTGCCTTCACCGTGGAAAAGGCAGCCTGGGCCTCTCGAGGAGACAGTCCGGGAACACTGCCGCCGACACTGCCCGTATTTGGCGCATCTGCGGTCTGCAATGGCGGTACCGGAACCGAACAGCCCCCCAGCACAGCAAGGACCAAAGTCAAAATTACAAAGCGCATTCCGCCACCCTTGTTCCTGATTGCCCTGTCATACGGCCCGAGCGTCACAAGGATCAACCACCCCGCGGGATCTATCAAGCCGCATGGCGCCATTTCAGAATGCAAGCGCGCCTTTTCGCCAACAGGACCACTTGCAAATCCGAGCCCGCGAATGGCAACATCTGCCTATGTTTACAATCGAACACGAATTCGACTCGACCATCGTGACGCTCGTCGATGAAGGCGAAGCGCCGCTTCTGGAAGATGTCGTCATCAACGCCTTTTCCGAATGCATCACGGTAGAGCAATTTGACCCACGCACGGACAGGGTAGAGAAAATCACTCTCTCCCATGGGCAGCTGCGCGACTTGGCCGCTGCATTGGACCTGCCAGAGGGGGTCTACAGGCTGGTGCCGGAAGACACTGCAGGTACCAAGGGCTGAGATACGGCAAACGCCACATAGTCAGCCGATCAGGACAAAGACCTTGTCCCGTGATGTGGCACCGCGCTGCAATTTCAGATCCGAGGGCGCCACCCCCAATGCGCTTGCAAGAAGTGCGCGGACCGCGTCATTTGCTTTTCCATTTTCTGGCGCTGCCGTGACCAGCACCTTCAGGCCGACGGGCGTGCGCTGAATGGCATTGCTTGATGCCTTTGGAACGGCCCGAACAGACAGGCTGGCTCCGGGAACTGCAAGGTCAGTCAGATCAGGCAGATCTTTCTTTTTGAGGCGCCCCATTTTCGCTCCATGCTGAATTTGCTCCACCTGACGTTGAAAACGCCCTGTACAGGTGCCCCCCAACCGGGTCACACTGCCATAGCATATCGCTATCAGGTGTCACAAATGGCTCAGTCGCATTCCGCATACTGTACTTTTGACAAAGAAACCCGTGTACGTGATTTCCTGAATGCGGCCTTTGGGGGGGCTTCACCGGGCAAAATCGAAGACTTTGTCGTCCAAGGTGCAACTTACCGCGGCGCCGTTACGCGCGGTGAAGAGGTCCCGATCCAGGAATGGGCAGAACTGTCTCACGTCGTGCGCGGGCTGATTGGCCCCACCACATTCAGCGTAACGCACAAAGTCGAAGACGCCGATTGGATTTCAATGCGCATACACATTACCGCGCGTCGCCTCGGGAACAGCAAGCAGATCGAAGGCTATGATTCTCTTATGGTTCGCTTCGAGGGCGACAGAATTGCCGAATACATAGGGCACATGGACTATATCACCTTTTTCGAACAGTTGGGACTTGTCCCAGCTGGCGCTTTGCATGCCTGCCTCAGCGGCCAAAGGCTTGTCTGGGAATAACCCGATACAGGCCCCGCCTCAGTCAGAAGGCTCTTTATCCTACAGGCAAAACCTGTCTATCTTCACATCCGCCGATGGGCCGGCAAGATTTGGCATGCCATTCGCACAATGATACGGGCTCAGCACACCCGCAGTCATCGCTCGGATATACTTGTCAGCTGGTCCTCAGCCCCTTGAAATAGCTTGGCTGGCCAACATATACACCACAAATGTAAAAAGGTTTCACATATGCCGGAACGCAATGACGCCGCCCTGGAATTTCTTCTGACACGCCGGTCACGGCCCGCAAAAACACTGATAGCGCCAGCCCCGAGCCGCGAAGAGCTGATGCCGCTTTTGACTGCTGCAGCGCGCACGCCGGACCACGGCAAACTGGAACCCTGGCGTTTTATCGTGGTGGAAAAACCCGCCATGGCACGGCTGGCGGAGCTGACAACCTCCGCGGGAGAACGGCTCGGCAAATCGCCAGAAGACATCGCAAAAGGGCGCAGCCAGTTCGATCTGGGTCAGCTGGCCGTCGTCGTGGTTGAGGTTCAGATCGAAAGCACAAAGATTCCCGTGGTCGAGCAAACCTATTCTGCGGGCGCCGTTTGCCTGGCCCTTTTGAACGCAGCCCTTGCTGCAGGCTGGGGCGCGAACTGGCTCTCTGGTTGGGTGAGCCACGACCGTCAGTTTTGCGAGGAGGCCTTTGGCCTTGCCGCCAATGAACGGATTGCAGGTCTGATTCACATTGCAACGGAGGGCACCAAGCCGCCCGAACGTCCGCGCCCGGATTTGGAGCGCATCACCAGCTGGATGAGTGAATGATATTTGACGCCTTTTTCAAGACCCTCGCCCAGGTGGGAGACCCTCGCTTTCGCAAGGTGCTGATGCTTGGGGTCGGGCTGACCCTGGCCCTTTTGATGGGTACCTATGTGCTCTTTTTCTTTGGGGTACAGTGGCTCGTCGGACCGCAGGTCACCCTCCCCATCCTTGGAGAAGTGACCTGGCTGGACGATATCCTGTCCATCGGGTCGATCTTCCTGATGATGGTCCTGTCCGTATTTCTGATGATCCCTGTTGCCTCAGCGATCACATCGATGTTTCTGGACGAAGTGGCGCAGGCTGTCGAGGACAGGCATTTTCCGGCCCTGCCCAAGGCCACCGAGCCAACCTTTCTTGAGGCGGTTCGGGACACGGTGAATTTCCTCGGCGTGCTTATTGCCGCGAACCTTTTGGCGCTGGTGCTCTATTTCATGTTTCCGCCTGTGGCGATGTTCATTTTCTGGGGCCTGAACGGGTTCTTCCTGGGGCGGGAATACTTCACGCTTGCCGCGGCGCGGCGTGTCGGCATGCCTGAAGCACGCCAGATGCGACGCCAGCACCTGGGAACGATATGGCTAGCCGGGACGTTGATGGCCATGCCACTGTCAATTCCCGTTTTGAACCTGATCATCCCGATCTTGGGGGCAGCAACTTTCACGCATATCTTTCACGGGTTACATCGGCGAGGCTGAAGCAAACAAGGGCTCCCGCGCCCGCAGGCGCTCAGCCAGAGGCTGATACGCCCTGGCGGCCTTGGGCCCGGCGCTGCGCAAAGCGCAGCGCCGGGCCCAACGGGAGGAGGTCTTTGGACAAAAGATCGACGACGGACGGGAGAAGCCCGCCTATTATCGTCACATCAACTGGGATCGGGCAGGCGATCAAACCAGTCGAAGTCATTGACGCTGATCACGCCAGACAGGATGATCCCTGCAATGATGGCCCAGATGACAAAAGACGCAAAGGTTGTGATCCAGGCCTTTTGCCTAAGATAATGGTGCTCAGGCGCACCGGCATGGGTGCCGGGAACGATCTCACCCTTGTCCCCTTGGGTTTCAAGCCGGATCGGGATCACGATCAGAAAGGTCATGAACCAAATCACCGCATATAGCACCAGTCCCGATGTTATCCCCATCGCGCCATCACTCCCAGTTCCGCGCGCCCCAAACGGCGCGGGCTACAGATAGGATCAAACCTGCTCCAGTTCCACCAGGCAGCCATTGAAATCCTTCGGATGGAGGAAGAGAACCGGCTTGCCATGTGCGCCGATCTTCGGCTCCCCTGATCCGAGCACCCGCGCGCCCTGCTCTTTCAGGTGATCACGCGCTGCAAGGATATCCTCCACTTCATAGCAGACATGGTGGATGCCCCCTGAGGGGTTCTTTTCCAGGAAGCCCTTGATCGGCGAGTCGTCTCCCAGGGGGTACAGCAACTCGATCTTGGTGTTTGGGAGTTCAATAAACACAACCGTCACGCCGTGATCCGGCTCGTCCTGCGGCGCACCAACCTTCGCTCCCAGCGCATCCCGGTACTGAGCGGAAGCGGCCTCAAGATCTGGCACGGCAATGGCAACATGGTTCAATCGACCGATCATGACGGGTGTTCTCCTCTGACATCCTGTTTCGCCCTTCAATACGGGCAGCAGGCAGCAGCTGGCAAGTGCGCCAAACCGCACGGGACGCGGCGTTCGACCCAAAAGCTCTGAGACATGCCAGCAGCGCGTTAACCTGTAATTAGCCTCGAATCCATAGCGTCAAGCCCGTATCCCGCAAGGAGTATGAGTTATGGACGATTCGGAACTGTTTGCTGCCGCACAGCGTTTGCCCACCAAGCGGCGCCCCCTTCTTGGCCTCACCATTCTGGTGGTCGAGGACAGCCGCTTTGCCTGCGAGGCCTTGCGCCTTTTGTGCCTGCGCAGCGGGGCCCGTATTCGCCGCGCGGATTGCCTGAAATCGGCCCGCCGCCACCTGAAGGAATATCGCCCCTCCGTCGTGATTGCTGATGTGGGGCTGCCGGATGGGTCTGGCGCCGAACTCATCTCTGAAATCAGCCGCGTGTCCCCGCGCGTCTCGGTCATCCTCGCAATCTCGGGCGATGAAACAAAGGCAGCCGAGGCCATCGAGGCTGGAGCAGACGGGTTCCTAGCCAAACCCATCACCTCCCTCGCGGCTTTCCAGCATGCGATCCTGTCCCGCCTGCCTGCAGATCGTCAGCCTGCCGGGCTACAGGAGCTGAAGGATGAAACCATCGTGCCTGACCTATTGGCTTTCCGCGATGACATGGCCCATGCAGCAGATGTTCTGAGCGAAGACCAGGAAGGCAAGACGCTCGATTACCTCGCTCAATTCGTTGCTGGCGTTGCCCGCAGCGCCGGCGATGCGCCTCTTGCCACAGCGGCTGCCAACCTTGCCAAATCCCGCATCAACGGCCTGCCTGTGGGTGCCGAAACCGCAGTCCTTGCCGGGATGGTTCAAGAGCGACTAGAACGGAAAATCGCAATCTGACATGCTTGAAATCATCTTGATCGCTTTGGCCACCTTGGGCATCGCCCTTTATCTTCAGGCCCGCCATGCGGCGCGTGAGATACGCGAAAACCGTGACCGCACCCTCGGTGAGCCAATGGTGATCCATCGCTCCGACCGGTGAGCGCTCCCGCACCTTCCAATACCCCTCAATCGATACCAAAAAGCCCGGAGGCAGTGCTCCGGGCTTAAGTCGTTTCTAAAGAGGTGCGCTATTGGTTTACTGATCTTGCGGGATCACGCGCAGGCCCAGTTCCATCAGCTGCTCGGCCATCGGCTCGCTTGGCGCCGACATCATCAGATCCTCGGCGCGCTGGTTCATCGGGAACATGATAACCTCACGAATGTTGGCCTCATCCGCCAGCAGCATCACCATCCGGTCGATGCCTGCCGCACAGCCACCGTGGGGCGGCGCGCCATATTGGAAGGCGTTGACCATGCCGCCAAAGCGTTTCTCGACCTCTTCCTTGCCATAGCCGGCAATCTCGAAAGCCTTGAACATGATCTCCGGCTTGTGGTTCCGGATCGCGCCCGAAACCAGCTCATAGCCGTTGCAGGCCAGGTCGTACTGATAGCCGTGAACCTTCAGGGGATCGCCCTCCAGCGCCTCCATCCCGCCCTGCGGCATCGAGAAGGGGTTGTGCTCAAAATCGATCTTGCCGGTTTCCTCGTCCTGTTCGTAGATCGGGAAATCCACGATCCAGGCAAAGGCAAAGCGGTCCTTGTCGATCAGCCCCAGTTCCTCGCCGATCACATTGCGGGCACGGCCCGCGACGGCCTCAAATGCCTTAGGCTTGCCGCCCAGGAAGAAGGCCGCATCGCCCACGCCAAGGCCCAGCTGCTGGCGGATTGCCTCGGTGCGCTCGGGGCCGATGTTCTTGGCCAGGGGGCCTGCGGCCTCCATGCCTTCACCCTGGTCGCGCCAGAAGATATAGCCCATGCCCGGCAGACCTTCGCCTTGCGCAAACTTGTTCATGCGGTCGCAGAACTTGCGGCTGCCGCCCGTCGGGGCCGGGATGGCGCGCACCTCTGTGCCTTCCTGCTCCAGCAGTTTGGCAAAGATGGCAAAACCCGAGCCGCGGAAATGGTGCGAGCAATCCTGCATCTTGATCGGGTTGCGCAGGTCCGGCTTGTCGGTGCCGTACCATTTGGCGGCATCCTTGTAGGAAATCTGCGGCCATTCGCTGTCGACCTTGCGGCCACCGCCGAATTCTTCAAAGACGCCCTGCATCACCGGCTGGATGGTGTCAAAGACGTCCTGCTGGGTGACAAAGGACATCTCCATGTCCAGCTGATAGAAATCCGCAGGCGAGCGGTCGGCGCGCGGGTCTTCATCGCGGAAGCAAGGCGCGATCTGGAAATACTTGTCAAAGCCCGAGACCATCATCAGCTGCTTGAACTGCTGCGGGGCCTGCGGCAGCGCGTAGAACTTGCCCGGATGCAAACGGGACGGCACCAGGAAGTCGCGCGCGCCTTCGGGGGAGGAGGCCGTGATGATCGGCGTCTGGTATTCGTTGAAGCCCTTGTCCCACATGCGCTTGCGGATCGACTGGATCATCTTCGAGCGCAACACCATGTTGCTTTGCATCTTCTCGCGGCGCAGGTCGAGGTAGCGATAGCGCAGGCGGGTTTCTTCCGGGTACTCCTGATCACCAAAGACCATCAGTGGCAGTTCCTCGGCTTTACCCAGAACCTCGATGTCGCGGATAAAGACTTCGATCTCGCCTGTGGGGATCTTGGGGTTCACAAGGCTTTCGTCGCGCGCCAGCACATTGCCGTCGATGCGGATGCACCATTCCGAGCGCACCTTTTCAATCTCGGCAAAGACCGGGCTGTCGGGGTCGGCCATGACCTGTGTGATGCCATAGTGATCGCGCAGGTCGATGAACAACAGCCCGCCATGGTCGCGGACCCGGTGGACCCAGCCGGACAGGCGCACGGTCTCGCCTACATTGGATTTGTTCAGTTCGGCGCAGGTATGGCTGCGATATGCGTGCATGGGTTGGCCTCTTGTCGGCTGAAACGGGCAATTGGGGTCGGAAGACTTCCGATAGCTTTGCGCCGATACACCTTCTGTGCCTGCGGAAGTCAAGGGCTGAGGCCATCTACAGCCGGTTTCGCCCTGCCCAACAGCCGTTTCAAGCGCAGCGGGGCCCCCACAAAGACACCCAAAAGCGACGAGAGGCCGGTTTGCGCCAAAGTGGGATCCATGCGACAAAAGCGGGAAATTGCAGCGCCGTCCCGATCCCCTTTGATCTGCCCCTTGCACCTTTTCGCTCTGTCCCTATAACGCAGGACAATTTGGGCGCTGGGGGCGCCCGGTGAATCGACCCATATTCCGCACGCACAACCGAAGGAAGCCAGGCCATGCCAAAAAGAACCGACATCCAGTCGATCATGATCATTGGTGCGGGGCCCATCATCATCGGGCAGGCCTGTGAGTTTGACTATTCCGGTGCTCAGGCCTGTAAGGCGCTGCGCGAAGAGGGCTACCGGGTCATTCTGGTGAACTCCAACCCTGCGACGATCATGACCGATCCGGGTCTGGCAGACGCCACCTATATCGAGCCGATCACGCCCGAAGTTGTCGCCAAGATCATCGAAAAAGAGCGCCCTGACGCACTTTTGCCGACCATGGGCGGGCAGACAGGTTTGAACACCTCTCTTGCGCTCGAAGAGATGGGCGTGCTGGAGAAATTTGGCGTCGAAATGATCGGTGCCAAGCGCGAAGCCATTGAAATGGCAGAAGACCGCAAACTGTTCCGCGAGGCGATGGATCGTCTGGGGCTGGAAAATCCGCGCGCCACGATCATCACCGCCCCCACCCGAGACAATGGCTCAGCCGATCTGGAGGCAGGCGTTCAACTGGCGCTCGACGCGCTGGACGAGGTCGGCCTGCCTGCCATCATCCGCCCGGCCTTTACTCTGGGCGGGACCGGCGGCGGTGTGGCCTACAACCGTGAGGACTATATCCACTACTGTCGCTCTGGCATGGATGCATCGCCCGTGAACCAGATCCTGGTGGACGAGAGTCTTTTGGGCTGGAAAGAATATGAGATGGAAGTGGTCCGCGACAAGGCGGACAATGCGATCATCGTCTGCTCGATCGAGAACGTCGATCCCATGGGCGTACACACCGGTGATTCGATCACCGTGGCCCCAGCCCTCACGCTGACCGACAAGGAATACCAGATGATGCGCACCGCCTCGATCGAGGTGCTGCGCGAGATCGGCGTGGAAACCGGCGGCTCCAATGTACAGTGGGCGGTGAACCCCGCCGATGGCCGCATGGTGGTGATCGAGATGAACCCGCGCGTCAGCCGCTCCTCCGCGCTGGCCTCCAAGGCGACCGGCTTCCCGATTGCAAAGATCGCCGCAAAGCTGGCGGTCGGCTATACGCTTGATGAGCTGGACAATGACATCACCGGGGTGACCCCGGCGTCCTTTGAACCCTCCATCGACTATGTCGTCACCAAGATCCCGAAATTCGCTTTTGAGAAATTCCCCGGCTCCGAGCCCTACCTCACCACCGCAATGAAATCCGTGGGCGAAGCAATGGCCATAGGCCGCACCATCCACGAAAGCATGCAAAAGGCGCTCGCCTCGATGGAATCGGGCCTCACCGGATTTGACGAGGTCGAGATCCCCGGCATGACTGTGGGTCTTTGGGATGAGGCCAACGGTGATGACAAGGCCGCAGTGATCAAAGCGATCAGCCAGCAGACCCCGGACCGGATGCGCACCATCGCGCAAGCCATGCGTCACGGCCTCAGCGATGATGAGATCCAGGGCGTGACCAAGTTCGACCCCTGGTTTCTCGCCCGGATCCGCGAAATCGTCGACGCCGAGCGCAAGGTGCGCAAGGAAGGCCTGCCAATGCGCGAAGAAGGCCTGCGCGCGCTCAAGATGCTCGGCTTTACCGATGCGCGCCTTGGCAAGCTGACGGGCCGCGACGAGGACAACGTGCGCCGCGCGCGTCAGAACCTCGGCGTCAACGCTGTCTTCAAGCGGATCGATACCTGCGCCGCCGAATTCGAAGCGCAGACCCCCTATATGTACTCCACCTATGAAACCCCGATGATGGGCGAAGTGGAATGCGAGGCGCGCCCCTCGGACCGCAAAAAGGTGGTGATCCTCGGCGGAGGCCCGAACCGGATCGGCCAGGGGATCGAGTTCGACTACTGCTGCTGCCACGCCTGCTATGCGCTGACGGATGCCGGTTATGAAACCATCATGATCAACTGCAACCCGGAGACCGTGTCGACCGACTATGACACCTCGGACCGGCTGTACTTTGAACCGCTCACCTTTGAGCACGTGATGGAGATCCTGCGCGCCGAACAGGAGAACGGCACCCTGCATGGCGTCATCGTGCAGTTCGGCGGTCAGACACCGCTGAAACTGGCGAATGCCCTGCAGGACGAAGGCATACCGATCCTCGGCACCACGCCTGACGCCATCGACCTGGCCGAAGACCGCGAACGCTTCCAGGATCTGGTCAACAAACTGGGCCTCAAGCAGCCGCACAACGGTATTGCCTCCACCGATGAACAGGCGCTGGAAATCGCAAAGGAAATTGGCTTCCCGCTGGTGATCCGCCCCTCCTACGTTCTGGGTGGGCGCGCGATGGAGATCGTGCGCGACATGGATCAGCTCAAACGCTATATCGCCGAGGCCGTGGTGGTGTCCGGCGACAGCCCTGTCCTGCTCGACAGCTATCTGGCGGGTGCGGTCGAACTGGACGTGGATGCGATCTGCGACGGTACAGATGTGCATGTGGCTGGCATCATGCAGCACATCGAAGAGGCCGGCGTGCACTCGGGCGACAGTGCCTGTTCCCTGCCGCCCTACTCCCTGTCCAAAGACGTGATCGCAGAGATCAAGACTCAGACCCACGCGCTGGCCAAGGCGCTGAATGTGGTCGGCCTGATGAACGTGCAATTCGCGATCAAGGATGGCGAGATTTTCCTGATCGAAGTGAACCCGCGTGCAAGCCGTACCGTGCCCTTTGTGGCCAAGGCCACAGACAGCGCCATCGCCTCAATCGCGGCCCGCGTCATGGCGGGTGAGAAACTCTCTGCCTTCCCGCAGCGTGCCCCCTATGAACCCGATGCGGGCTATGACGTGGACGTGCCCATGGCTGACCCGATGACGCTGGCCGATCCCGATATGCCGTGGTTCTCGGTCAAGGAGGCAGTACTGCCCTTTGCCCGTTTCCCCGGCGTCGACACTATTCTTGGCCCGGAAATGCGCTCCACTGGCGAGGTGATGGGCTGGGATCGCTCCTTTGCAGGGGCCTTCCTCAAGGCGCAGATGGGCGCGGGCATGGTGCTACCCTCAGAAGGGCGCGCCTTCATCTCCATCAAGGATGCCGACAAGGGCGCCACAATGCTGGAGGCCGCAAAGATCCTTGTAGAGCAAGGCTTTACCCTTGTCGCCACCGGCGGCACCAAATCCTGGCTGGACGGCCACGGCGTGCCTTGCGAGGGCGTCAACAAGGTCTATGAGGGTCGCCCGCATGTGGTGGACCTCTTGAAAGACGGGCACGTGCAGATCCTGATGAACACCACTGAAGGCACCCAGGCGGTCGAGGACAGCAAGGAAATGCGCTCGGTCGCGCTTTATGATAAGATCCCTTACTTCACCACCGCCGCCGCCGCCCACGCTGCCGCTTTGGCGATCAAGGCGCAGGCCGAAGGCGAGGTTCAGGTCAAAAGCCTGCAAGGGTAAGACCCCAGAGACAAGCTCAGAAAAAAGCCCCGGACAGGTTCCGGGGCTTTTATTATTCGAGCATTGGGGAGCCGAGAGCCTTAGGCAACGTGGCTGCCAAAAGACCGCCCGGTTGCAGTGTTGCGCCCCTGCAGCATTTTTCGAGCTTCTTCGGCACGCGACATCCAGGCGGCGGTACTTTCGGTATCCTCTGCGCAGACAGGCATGTCGTGAACGGAAAGGCTAAGCTGCGATGTGTCGTGTTGGGCGGTCACCCGCAGGTAATCGCCCGATTTGACCTCGCGCGGCGTGTCCAGGAGATAGGCGGTACGTCCCCAGTGGCCATCGGACGAGATGTCATTGGTCACCGAGATGCCCGGTGCCAGCTCCATATCAAAGCAGACAAGGACCGCATGAATGGTTCCGGCTCCGACGCAAAACAGATCTTCGGTAGTGCGCGCGGGATTCAGATTGGGGCGGACAAAATCAAACGCAAACAGATCCGCCGTCGGACCAAGAGGACGCAGGTCGCAGGCTGCAAAGTCGTTCGGCGTGATCTGCGCCACATCCACCAGACGTGTAAAGGCGCTGATATCAAAGCCTTCGGCCTTTTGCGGCTGCCACTGCGCCACGAGGTTTTCGCTTTCGACCAGCTGCGCCATCAGCGTTCCACGTTCAGGGATGGCACGGGCACCGGGTTTGGCCAGCGCCCCCATGGCATGCGTAAGCGTTGCCAGCGCCCCCTCGCCCAGCAGGACGGTATCGACGATTTCAGAAATCACCAAATCCGCAGGCTCAGGCATGTCTTCGCCAATCACGATTTCATGCGACCATTTGGAAATGACGGTGACGCGGTCGCTCAGCCCATTGTCGGCAATGACCTGTTTTGCGGCTTCGGCAATGAGCGGTTGCTGCTCGCAAGTATAGACATGCTTGGCCCCCGCCCGCGCCGCCATCATGGCCGTCAGGCCAGCCCCGCAACCGATGTCCAGCACGATATCTCCAGGCTTCACCTTGGCCTCGATGGCCTGTGCATAGGCCCGGTTGCGCGCCTTGTCCGCCATCATGGGAAAATGCCAGCGCGGCACGAACATCTGGTGCAGTCTCTCTTTCAGGATCTGCGCCTCGTGATGGTGGGGATCCTGCTCAAGAACCTCGGACAGGATCTGAGACGTCCGCAGACCTCCGTCGGTCAAAGGGGTCGATTTTGCAGTTTCCATAAGTTGCGCAATATCTTGAACAACATGATGAGGGGCGGTTTCAACAGCCATAGGCCCGTGGTCTTGCAGCAAGCTTTTCTTCCCTTTCTAGGCAAATGCTTCCGCGCAAATATTCACGGCAGGCGTCTAGAAACCGTAAAGACAAAGAAAGAAAAGGCTGGTTCAGGCCCCTGCTCAACAACAGGTTTGACTATCCTCTGCGCCCTGCGAGCAACCTCGGGGCATTCAGGCTTCGCTTGTAGTCGGCCTTCTTTTGAAATGGCCAGACTGGGTAATGTCCAGCCGACAGGAATTCGGCTGCGCGCTCTGGACCAATGGCATTCAAGGAGGAGAGGAACCGCCGAATGATGCTCGGCTCGACGCGGGCGGCGGGATCTGCTCCTGGGAAACGAATGTCTGGCCACACATATGGAAGGTCACTATGCAAGAAGAGGATCCAACGCACGCAGGCGCGTTTCTGCTCGGGTGAAAGCCGATACCGACCGGCCAGACGATGTTCTTTGAAGTCATCGTAAAACAGCCAGGCCGTATCCCAGATGGCATACACCGCGCGATCCTCCGTTCTGGGGCAAGCGTCAGCAAAGGCGTCATTTGAGATTTTGCCAGAGATGAAATCACGCATGATCTGCGAAGCCCTGTCCCGGGCTTCGCGGTCAATGAAATCGTCTGAGTGGTTCATTCTTTTCCAGATCCGATGAGCTTCCGAGCGTCCCTAGAATAAGAACCACAGGATTTCACAGCACCCGCAACAGGTTCGACCTTGGAACCGGATATCTCGTCAGTTTCTACCTGCCGATATTCGACAACAGATCCGGGTTGATGACAAGATTTCGCACGCCGTGGGCGTGGTCCTCGTCAAAGGGATTATACGCGAGCCACCGAGCCACCGACTGGATGCTGACCTTGGCCACCTTTGGGCGCACAGACCATGTCACCTGAAAGGGAGAGCCCTTTTCGTTGTAGCCCGGCCCGGTGGTGGAGCCGGCATATTCTACGGGGCGGCCGGTATCGGTGGGAATGTTGATTGCCTGCGTCAGGCCGCCCACCTTTTGCAGGCGGGTCAGCTTGGTGAAATCCAGCGCCTCTTCGTCATTTACCAGCACAAACACTTGCGCCTCGACCCTCAGCTGTGGGTTCTTGATCGCCTCGCTGAGGCAAGATCCCAGGGTTGGCCCCGGATCAACCCGAGCGGTGGTGTAGACGTAGTGGACCTCGATGGTATCACCCGGTTCAAGGCTGCCATGCGCGGTTTGTGCGATAGGCTCTGAGAGAGGCGCAGTCTCCGCAACGCTCAATTCACCCGAGTATTTGAAACCCGTGCCGTAGCCATGCCCATCGCCGTTCCCGGCATAGGCGGTGAACTCGCCGCCGCGATGCTCTGCGCTTTCATGAAAGTGGATGTTGCACAGGTTCATCTCCGTTGAGGGAGGCGCCGCCTCGAACTGAACGTGGTTGCTGCCGCTTCGACTGTCGATGTTCCTTGGCGACTGCGGCCCGTAGCCTGCAAACAGGGTATTTTCCGCAAGGCTCCGCCGCTGCTCGGCGATCACTGTGTCATCGACGCTATGGGCGCCATCCGAAGCAGCCCAGAGCGTCGATCCTGCACAGAGCAGAATAGTTGACAGGAACGAGACACTTAAACACTTATGCTTACTGGGATTCATTGGGATCTCCCTCGCCGGTTGATGAACCTTCGCACGCTCGGAATTTGCATACCATTGTTTGCATAAGTTTTTAATAACGACAAATACACTGATGCGAGAGCCGCGAGATTTGACCCGGATCTCTCTTTGCGGTCTTCTGCCATGTGCCAACCTCATAGGGAGCTTCCCAAATGCGCCTGTTCGTTGTCCTTGCGGCTCTTGCCGCCCTATCTGCCTGTGATGTGCCCTTTGTTCCGCTGATCTAAAGGCTAGGGGCAGTCAAAAAAATGGCCCCGACACACGCCGGGGCCATTTCGAAGTGAACAGCCGTGTTCCCTGCCCTCAGGCGGCTGCCGCTTCCCGTTTTTCATCGCGCGCAAAGAAGATCAGGTAGAAGACCGGCGCAGCAACAAGGGTCAGGATTGTTGCAAAGGCCAGACCACCCATGATCGTGATCGCCATCGAGACAAAGAAGGCGTCACCAAGGAGCGGCAACATGCCAAGGATGGTTGTCACCGCCGCCAGCATCACCGGCCGCAGACGCGAGACCGACGCCTCGACAATGGCCTTGCGCAGCGGACGCCCCTCGGCCCGCACCAGATCGATTTCCTCCACCAGCACGATACCGTTCTTGATCAGCATGCCCGAAAGGCTCAGCAGACCCAGAAGCGCGGTAAAGGTGAATGGCATGCCAGACCCCAAAAGGCCGATCACCACACCGTTGACGGACATCGGGACCAGAAGCCAGATGATCACCGGCTGGCGGATCGCATTGAACAGCAGCACCGAAATCAACACCATGATCAACAACGAGACCGGCAACTGAGCCCCTAGGCTTTCATTTGCCTCGGCAGAGTTTTCATGCTCCCCGCCCCATTCCATCTGATAGCCGAGCGGCAGCTCCATGCTCTCTATACTGGATTGGATCTGCCCAAAGACGGTGGCCGCCGTCACATCAGCCGAAATATCAGCTCCAACGGTCAGCGTGAAGACGCGGTCGCGGCGATGAACCAGCGTGTTTTGAACCTGAACATCGACCCCATCGATCATCTGCTCCAAAGGCAAGAAACCTCCCGACGAGGATGAGAACACCAGCTGATCCATGATGTTGGAGTGATCGTCTGGAGAACGGCGAATGATGATCGGGATCAGGCGGTCCCGCTCGCGGAAGACACCCGCAGTGATCCCATCGGTGGCAAACTGCATGGCATCCGCGATATCCTCCCGCGCGATACCGGCGGTCTGAGCACGGTCTGTTGCGTAGATGGGTTGCAGGACAAGTTCCTGCTCTCGCCAGTTGTGACGCACGCTCAGGATATCGTCCGAGCTTTGCTTGAGACGGGCCATGGCCTCTTCGCCAAGCTGGCGCAGCACCTTTGGATCCGGGCCCGAAAAACGCACCTGGATCGGATCGCCGCCGCCCGGGCCAAAGACCAGCCGTTTGGTGCGGAATTCAGCTTCTGGCAGGGCCTCTGCTCCAAAGGCCTCGAGATCCGCCTGCAAAGCTGGAATCGCCTCCAGGCTGGGCGCCCGAATGATCAGATGCCCGTAGCTTGGATTCGCTTTCTCAGCCGAATAGGTCAGCATGAAGCGGGTGGCCCCCTGTCCCACGAATGCTGAGGTCGAGACCACATCATCCCGCTTTGACAGCCAGTCCTCGATCACGCTGAGCTGCCGGGAGGTTGTGTCGATTGATGTCCCCTGCGGCAGCTTGAGGTGGGCAAAGAACAAAGGCGTATTGGAATCCGGGAAGAAAGCCTGCTTCACTTGGCCAAAGCCCACATAGCAGGCCGCCGTCAGCACCACCAACCCTACAACCACAAGCCAACGTAGCTTCAGCGCCAGGCGCAGGATGGCGCCATAGGCCCGGAAGATCAGTCCGCCGTATTCGTCGCCTCCGCCGCCTGTGCCGACTTTGAAGAAATAGTGCCCCAAAAGCGGTGTCGCAGTCAGCGCCAAAATCCAGCTCAACAGCAGCGAAATCCCGATGACCGCGAACAGCGAGAACATGAATTCCCCGGTCGCATCCGGGCTCAGGCCGATGCCGGCAAAGGCCATGATCCCAATGACGGTCGCCCCCAAAAGCGGGATCTGGGTTTTGCTTGCCGCCTCTTCTGCGGCATCACGAGAGGATTTGCCGCGCAGCATGGCGATCTGCATGCCTTCTGCCACAACGATGGCATTGTCCACCAGCATGCCCATGGCAATGATCAGGGCGCCCAGCGAGATGCGCTCCATTTCAATGCTGAAGAGGTTCATGAACAAAAGCGTACCCACCACGGTCAGAAGCAGGGTGACCCCAACCACAACCGCCGCCCGCAGCCCCATGAACAGCCCCAGAACGACAACAACGATGGCGACTGACATGGCAAGGTTCACCAGAAAGTCGTTCGAGGCCTGATCCACCACAACATGTTGCTGATAGATCGGCTGGAGGGTTACGCCATAGGGGATTTCGCTGTCCAGCTGCGCCAGTTTCGCATCAACGTTGTTCCCCACATCGACGATGTTTTCAGAGGCAATACCGGCAACTCCCAAGGTAAAGGCTTCGGTGCCATTGTATCGCACGATCAGGCTCGGATCAGCGATCCGCCCCCGATGGACCTTGGCCATGTCGACAACGTTGATCACCTCACCCTGAACCCCGACCGACAGGCCAGCAATTTCCGACACGCTGTCAGAGCCGTCCGGTGCGATCAGGCGCGTGTCCGTCTCCCCGGCATCAAGCTTGCCTGCCTCACGCACCGAATTCGAGGTTGCAATGGCACTGGCGATTGCCGTCATGGGAACGTTGAGGTTGACCGAAACCGCAAGATCCGGCTCCACATAGATCGCCTCATCCGGCAGGCCCGCGACGTCGACATCTGCAACGCCGTCGACCGTAAGCAACTCGCGCCTCAGAAAGGTTGCAAGCTCATGTTTCTCGGCGTCCGTGAAGCCTTCGGCAGTCACCGCATAGAACAGACCGAACACATCGCCAAATGAGTCGTTCACGTAGGGGGTGCTGGTGCCATCCGGCAAGGATCTGGAGGCATCGCGTATCTTGGCCCGCAGTTTTGTCCAGACAACCGGCAATTCGGTGCCATCATAGGTCGATTTGATCTCGACCTCGATCAGCGATTTCCCAGGCTGGTTGATCGATGTGATGATGTCCACCTCAGCCATTTTCTGAATGGCCGACTCCAAAGGTTCAGACACTTCCAAGGCGACCTGTTCTGCCGTGGCGCCGGGGTACTGAGTGACGATCACCGCCTGTTTGATGGTAAAGGCAGGGTCTTCAAGCCGCCCAAGCGACAGGAAGCCCCAGATCCCCCCGAAGAGGGCAATCAACATGATCAGCCAAGTGTAGAGTGGCTTTTCGATTGAGCCGCGTGCGATATCCATTGCGCCGACCTCAGTTCGCGAAACCGGCAAAGCGGCGTACCGCCTGCCCATCGCTCAGGGCATTTCCACCCGTCAGAACAACTTCCTCACCGCCTTCAAGACCACTTTGGACGGCAAACTCCCCATCCTGAGTGGGCGTGACGGTTACGCCCTGCCATGCAACCGTGCCCTGATCCGCGCCGCTTGGGGAAAAGACCATTACGCCGGTCTTTCCGTCCGGCGACGTCACGATTGCTGTGGCGGGCAGCACGATGGCTTCGGCATCAGTTTCAACCTTGACACGCACGGCAACCGAAGCGCCGGGGAGGATCTGGCGGTCTTCTGGCGGCGCCAGACGGAACGTCACGCGATAGGTCTGCCCCACGCTGCTCGCCTCGGCATCGAACTCGAGGATCTCTACCGGATAGGTCGCATCCCAGCCCGGAAATGAAGCGGTGATTTCAACCTGATCGCTTTGGTCTGCCTGCTGGAACAGGATTTCAGGCACATCCACTTTGATGTGCAGTTCCGACATATCATGCAAGCGCACGATTGGGGTTCCTGCGGCAACGGTGGTGAAATTATCGACTTCCCGGCTCGAGACCAGTGCGTCAAACGGCGCCTCAAGCGTAGCATGCTGCAGTTCGTATTCCGCATTCCTCAGCGCAACCCCCGACAGGCCGGCCTGGGTTTCTGCATCATCAATAGAGACTTGGCTCACAGTTCCGGCCAGTTTTTCCATCCGTGCGACTGTTCGGTCGGCCTGCTCTTTCTGCAAACGCGCCTGTTCCAGTTGCAGCTCAAAAGGCTCAAGGTCCAGTTGGGCAACCATCTGCCCCTTTGGCACGACAAAACCTTGGGCAACAGGAAACTTCACAACCTGTCCGCCAACCTGAAAGGCCAGATCCACAGATTGCTTCGCAGCAACCTGACCAAAGAACTGCCGCTCGATCGTCATGCTTCCGGTTTGTGTCTGGAGCAATTTGACCGGCTTGGCAGCCTCATCGGCCGCAAGCGCCGCAAACGGCATGAAAGAGGCAATCGCCAGGGCAAACGCAGAGCGCGCCGCCAATCTCTTGAACCTAGTCATTCACTATCTCCTTTCGGGACCTGCGCGGACAGACGCGCCCCTTGTCCCAGAATCGTATCATGGATTTTCATCGATAAGGTCGCGAACTGATCAATATCGGATTTCGTGAGACCGGAAATCCTTCGGAACAGTTCACTGACCTGGTTTTGTAGCTGCTGGCGTGTCTGCTGGCCCCGTTCCGTCAGGTGCAACAATAAGGCTCGGCGATCATCTGGGTCGGGCATGCGTTCAACCAGAGCCAACTCCTCCAGCTTGTCAGCAGCCGCAGTGACCGACGGGGCGCCCGTCAGCAGCAGCTGCGCCAAGGCCCCCATACGGCGCGGGCGGTCCAGCTGGATCAAGAGCCGACTTTCCGTGTGCCCCAGACGCGGCGCGAGATCCGTTTCATCAAGGGCCGCGTCCATCTTCCAGTAAAGCGCATAGATGCCCAACATGGCGCAGACTTCCGGCAACAGGCAGGAGGTCTCCTCGCTCATCGGTGTCTCTGACATCTTGGATTGACCCTTTCCAAGGCAAAACAGAACTCCCCAATCGTTGGGATTCGGCCCATAATAATTCAGCAAATGAACTTTTCATGTGAAGAAGTTCACTTTTCCGGTCATTCTTGCCCTTGGGGCAAGCATGGACTGCCCTTGACCTTCCCCGTGCAAAGTGCCCACATATGCGGCACTTCAAAAATTCTGGGTTCCTTGCAATGTTCACAGCTGCCATCACCGGCACAGGGGTCTTCACCCCTTCGCAGTCCATAACAAATGCCGAACTGGTTGAGGCCTTCAATGCCTATGCCGACCGAATGAATGCGCAAAACGCCGAGGCCATTGCCGCAGGCGAAATGGAGCCGATGCAGCATTCTTCGGAAGAATTCATCGTCAAGGCATCGGGCATCGAGCGGCGCTTTGTGATGGACAAATCCGGCATCCTGGATCCCGAGGTGATGCACCCCCTTTTCCGCCAGCGCAGTGACGACGAACCCGGCATCATGGCTGAGATGGCGGTCGATGCGGCGAAGAAAGCTATGGCACAGGCGGGCAAATCGGCAGAAGATGTGGATGCCGTGATATGTGCGGCATCGAACATGGAGCGGGCCTATCCGGCGGTTGCCGTCGAGATCCAGAACCTACTGGGCATCAAGGGTTTTGCCTTTGACATGAACGTCGCCTGTTCTTCGGCTACCTTCGGCTTGCAGGTGGCCGCCGACATGATCCGCTCTGGCAGCATCCGTTCGGCGCTGGTGGTCAACCCCGAAATATGTTCGGGCCATCTGGAGTGGCGCGACCGGGATTGCCATTTCATCTTTGGCGATGTGGCCACCGCAACCCTGGTGGAACGGATCGAAGACGCAAAGGGCCCTCATTTTGAGATCCTGTCTACCCGCTGTGCCACAGAGTTTTCCAACAATATTCGCAACAACAATGGATTCCTGCGCCGCTCGCGCCCCGATGGGGTCGCGGATCGCCGCGACATGCAGTTCATGCAGAACGGCCGCAAAGTGTTCAAGGAAGTCCTGCCCATGGTCAGCGACCACATTGCCCAGCACCTGAGCGACAGCGGAGCCACCAGCGATGATCTCAAACGCCTGTGGCTGCATCAGGCGAACAAATCCATGAATGACTTTATCGGCAAAAAGGTTCTGGGGCGCACCCCGACCCCCGAAGAGCAGCCCAATATTCTGCAGGACTATGCCAATACGTCTTCGGCTGGATCGATTATCGCGTTCTCACAGAACTCAGAAGACATGAGCGATCAGGACATGGGCCTGATATGCTCCTTTGGCGCCGGTTACTCAGTCGGCTCAGTGTTGCTGCGTCGGCAGGGTTAACCTTACGAAAGCTGCACCTGATCGTCGTGGACTGTGCGTCCGCGACGATCAGGTGCTTTCTTCCTCCAGGTGGAGTTTCATCTCGAGCAGGACCTGCTGTAGCAATACCGTTTCCCGCAGAAGACGCTTTGCCTCGTTCACGGTGATGATCCCGTCGGCAATGGCTTCCTGATACTCGCTCATCAAGGTCGCGAACCGCTGGCTCAGCGCGATAACGTCTGCGTTCACGCCACCCTTGTTGCGCCCGGCGCTCCCCTCTTCTTCGTCAGAGTGATTATAGGACAACGTGATGTTCTTGAGGTCCGCAAGGGCCGCCGTCACATGTGGGAAAGAGGCCGCGCCTTCCAGTTTGGCAACGGAGTCCACGGGCATGAAACGCTCAGCATGCTCGGCATTGTCCGAATAATACCGCCCAAGGGTGGCTTTGGACTTACCAGTGATCTGACAGGCGGCTTCGATGCCGACGTCCTTGACCAGGGCTTCCGTGTGCTTCTTCAGGTACGTGCCAATGTCTGCCATGTAGTCTCACTAAATCGCGGTTTCCCTGGGCGGGGAATGAAATCGTCAATTTCCCATGCTACCCTTTTAAACGAATTGCAATACTTGATCCATCCCTTGCGTTTTCAGGGATTTAACGAGTGTCCCCGATGCCATTTTTGCATCTTTTATGGGGAGAAGCGGGCTTTGTGAGTGAGGTTGGGCTTCTGTCTATTGTCGAGGGTTCCGTCTGCCCGTGTGCGTGGGCATAAGGCGAGGCTTTCTGGTTTCTGCGTCCTTGTCGGCTTTTGTCCTATCCATCCCCAGGGCCTGCTGCGGCCCGGATCAGGCAAAGCCAGTGCAAGGACGCAATTCGTTTCAAGGCTGCCAACCAAAGGAACGACATCTCGCGCCTGTGACTTGTGCCCCGTTGGACAATTTTGAGCGATTTTCGGTTCACTCACCTGATGGCAGAGGCTAAACCGCCTCCATGGCAAAGCTCTACTTCCACTATTCGACCATGAACGCGGGCAAATCGGCTGTTTTGCTACAGGCATCCCACAACTACCGCGAAAACAACATGGAAACATACCTTCTGACCGCGCGCATTGATGATCGCGCCGGCGCAGGGCGTATTGCGTCCAGGATCGGGATCAGCGAAAGCGCTGATGTTTTTTCGCCAGACGATGATCTATTTGACCGGGTCAAGATCCGCCTCGATCAGGGGGCGCTGGCGAGCATCTTTGTTGACGAGGCGCAGTTCCTGTCGCCCGACCAGGTCTGGCAGCTTGCCCGCGTGGTGGACGATCTGGGCGTCCCGGTCCTGTGCTACGGCCTTCGGGTGGATTTCCAAGGCAAACTGTTTCCCGGCTCGGCCACCTTGCTGGCGCTCGCGGATGAGATGCGCGAAGTGCGCACCATCTGCCATTGCGGTAAGAAGGCCACCATGGTCATTCGCCAAGACGAACAGGGGCGCGCCATCACCGAGGGGGATCAGGTGCAGATCGGCGGCAATGAAACCTATGTTTCGCTCTGCCGCCGCCATTGGCGTGAAGCCGTGGGCGACAGAGGGAAAACCTCCTGATTTTCGCGCGTTAAACCGGATTGGGCAGGGGTTTGCCTGCCGCAAGGGCTGCAACGTTGTCCAAGGCCATATGCCCCATATTCGTCCTAACCTCTTCGGTGGCGGTGCCGAGGTGCGGCAGAAGGGTCACACTGTCCAGCCCGCGCAGGGCCTCAGGCACTTTGGGTTCGAACTCGTAGACATCCAACCCGGCCCCGGCGATCTGATTGTCCTGCAGCGCCGCAATCAAGGCGCTTTCCTTCACGATCTCGCCGCGTGCAATGTTGATCAGATGCGCATGAGGCTGCATGGCGGCCAGAACGCCCTCATCGACCAGATGCCGCGTTTCTGCGCCGCCCGGCACAGCGACCACCAGAAAATCGACCTGAGCGGCCATCTCCTCTACCGAGTCGCAACGGGAAACCGGGTATCCTGGGTCTTTGTCGCTGCGCGCGGTATAAAGCACCTTCATACCAAAGCCGAAATGGCAGCGTCGCCCGATGGCCGCGCCGATCCTGCCAAGGCCGATGATGCCAACCGTCTTACCGGTCACATGGAGGCCCAGCATCTGGGTCGGATGCCACCCCCGCCAGGAGCCCGAACGGACCAGCCGCTCCCCCTCGCCTGCGCGGCGCGCGGACATCAGGATCAGCGTCATGGCGATATCGGCGGTGGCATCGGTCACAGCGCCTGGCGTATTGGTAACCGCGATCCCGGCGGCGCGAGCCGCCGACACATCGATATGATTGTATCCCACTCCGAAATTGGCCAGCAAACGGCAACGTGTATCGGGAACGCTGGCGATCACCTCTGCAGAAAACAAATCGCCAAGGGTGGGCATCACGACATCATAGTCCCGCAGTGCACGCTCCATTTCTGCGCGACTGAGGACGCCGGTATCCGGGCGAATATGCACATCGAATTCAGCCCGCGCCCTTGCTTCGACAGCGGCAGTCATGGGTCGAGTGATCCAAAGCTTCATGGGTCAGTGCATCCTTCCACCCAAAGGCACCGGGCCATCGGGGCCGATCAGGCGAATCTCTCCCGCCTCGTCCGGCAGGCCAAGTACCAGAACCTCGGACATGAACTTGCCGATTTGGCGAGGCGGGAAGTTCACGACGGCCAGCACCTGTTTGCCCACCAGTGTTTCAGGCGTGTAATGCGCAGTGACCTGGGCCGAGGTCTTCTTCTCGCCGATCTCATCGCCAAAATCGATCCACATCTTGATCGCAGGCTTGCGCGCTTCTGGATATGGCTCTGCCTTCACAACCTTGCCGACGCGGATATCGACTTTCAGAAAATCATCGAATGTAATCTCAGCCACCGGACAGCTCCTTGGATCGGTTGGCGGCGGCCGCAACCGCGCGTGTCATCAGCTCGGGGAAACCGCGCTCTTTGTCCATCAAAACCTCAAGCGCGGCCTGGGTCGTACCGTTGGGGCTTGTCACATTGATGCGCAGCTGCGCGGGGCTTTCGTCTGCCGCCTCGGCCAAGGCCCCTGCCCCGGCCACGGTCGCCTTGGCCAGCTGCATCGCAAGATCCGCAGGCAGGCCCTGCGCCTCGCCTGCTGCGGCCAGGGTTTCGATCATATGAAAGACATAAGCGGGGCCAGATCCGCTGACACCCGTTACCGCATCCATCTGATCCTCGGATTGCAGACGCACCGTCTGGCCAATGGCCGACAACAGGGCCTCGGCCATGTCGATGTGCTGTGCACCGCTTTGGCTGTTGCCGATCAGAGCGGTGATGCCACGACCGATCGCGGCCGGAGTGTTCGGCATGGCGCGCACGATTGGTGTCTTGTCCCCAAGCATCGCCTCGTAGCTTGCGCATGAGATGCCCGCTGCCACCGAGATGAAAAGTGTATCGCCATTGCCCAGCGCCTTGAGGCTGGGAAGCGCATCGCCCATCATCTGCGGCTTGACCGCAATCAGAACAATCGCCGGATTATCTGGCACGCCCCGATTGATTGCTACGCCCGTCCCCTTCAGCCAGTCCGACGGATAGGGATCAATCACCCAGACCGAAGACGCGGGCAATCCGCCATCCAGCCAGCCCGCCAGCATGGCCGATCCCATCTTGCCGCAGCCAAGCAGGACAAGCCCCCGCTTTGCTATTTCATTCATGTCCATGATTGCCCCCAGTGTTTGATCCTCACCCTCGGGGCACAGGTTTATGCGCGACCGTAGGCCTCTGCAATGGCGACCTGCAAGGACTCGCTTGGCGCATGTCCCGCCCAGGTGGTCAGTTGCACCGCCGGGTAGTAGCGCTCACTGTTGGAGACCGCCGCATGGATCATCGCGTCGATCTGGCTGGGGCTGGCTGCCTGACCGCCCGACAGGATCAGACCATAGCGATAAAGCATCAGCTTGTGCTCGGCCCAATAGGTAAAGGCACCCGCCCAGCATTGATCATTGATCAGGTTCAACAGCTCATAGAGCTTTGGAAGTTTGTCTTCCGGCGGCTCCATTTCAAAGCTGCAGACCAAGCGCAGGGTCTCCTCATAGCCCGACCAGGCCAACGTGACCGAATAGGTGCGCCACTGCCCTTCAACCGCCATGGCGATCTGATCATCGCCGATGCGATCAAAATCCCAATCGTGGTGGGACGCGATGTTTTCGACAATGTCTATGGGATGAATGTCGTCTTCCAGATGATGCTCGGATAGGGCCATGACGCCACCTCTCTGGTATCTAGCATGGGACCTCTACGGGCCCGCAAGAGCTAGCTTTGCGCTCAAAGGACCGGGGAGGCATCCCCGCTCCCATACTAGATATGGTGGCGGCGCAAGGTCAGGCTGGCAACCCTTTATTTGGGGATATCTGCAATAAGTTGTGGATGAAGTGAAAAGGCACCCAAAATCCCGGCAACGCGCCGTGGATGCTCTTGCAAAAGTTTTGCGTGAGGCAACCCACGGCCGACGAGCGGTGCATCAGCCGTATCGGGACAGGCACCCCTTCTGCGCCACAGGTCGCAGGAGCCGCCAAAGCAAAGCTCAAAACAACAGTGTGATCAGTCTTTGGACGCCGCTTCCAGCGCATCGAGGCGCGCCTTGAGCGCTTCATTCTCTTCGCGCGCTTTTTGCGCCATGGCACGCACAGCATCAAATTCTTCGCGGGTCACAAAATCGCGATCCGCCAGCCAGCGGTCGATCATGCTTTTCATCGCGGTTTCCGCTTCTTCGCGCGCACCGTGGGCCACACCCATGGCATTGGTCATCAACTGGGAAATATCGTCCAGGATCTTGTTGCGGCTTTGCATCGTTTTCTCCAATTCAGGCTTATGCCCTATATGGGCAACCAAAGGCCCGTGGGCAAGCCATTGCCGTGCCCCGTTGACTTCCCGTGTTCAGCAAAGGCATTGAGTGGCCATGCACGCGATGATCCAATTCCCCGACCTCTCGCCCGAGATTTTCTCCATCTCTTTGTTTGGCATGGAGTTTGCCCTGCGCTGGTATGCGCTGGCTTACATCGTCGGCATCGTGATTGCCTGGCGTCTGGCCGTCATGGCGCTGAAACGTCCCGCGCTCTGGCCCGATTGCCAACCGCCGATGAGGCCCGAACAGGTTGAGGATCTGCTCACATGGATCATCCTTGGCGTCATCCTCGGCGGGCGGCTTGGCTTTGTTCTGTTCTATCAGCCGGGCTACTACCTTTCGAACCCCTCGCAGATCCTGCGCATCTGGGAAGGCGGCATGGCCTTTCATGGGGGCCTGATCGGTGTTGTGCTGGCATCCTGGGTTTATGCCATCCGCCACAACATCCCGAAACTTCAGATGGCAGACCTTGTCGCCTTTACGGTGCCCTGGGGGCTGATGCTGGGCAGGCTGGCGAATTTCATCAATGCCGAGCTTTGGGGCCGGGCCACCGGTCTGCCCTGGGGGGTCGCCTTTCCAGGGCAGGCCGCGCAAGACTGTGGTCAAGCCCTGGGCGAAATCTGCGCGCGCCACCCCTCTCAGCTTTATGAGGCCGTCCTCGAAGGGCTGATCCTTGGCGTGGCCTTGCTTTGGCTTGTGTTCCGAAAGAAGGCCTTTCTCGCGCCAGGGCTGTCTCTGGGCACCTTCCTCGCTGGCTATGGTCTGGCCCGCTTCCTGGTCGAATTCGCCCGCCAGCCAGACGCGCAATTCATCTCCCCGGGCAATCCCCTTGGGCTGGCCTTTCACATCTCTGGCTATGGTCTGACCATGGGGCAAATGCTGTCACTGCCGATGATTGCACTGGGACTTGCCTTTGCCCTTCGCGCCCGGCACCACAACAGGACCGCGACATGAGCCTGCTGGACCACCTCATCGCCCGGATCGACATCGACGGACCGCTCAGCCTTGCGGACTATATGGCCGAGTGCCTGCTAAACCCGAAGTACGGCTATTATACCACCCGCTCTCCCATCGGCGCAGCCGGGGATTTCACCACCGCGCCCGAAATCAGCCAGATGTTCGGCGAACTGCTCGGCCTGTGCCTTGCCCAGGCATGGATGGATCAGGGGTCTCCAGCGCCTTTCACGCTTGCCGAACTTGGCCCAGGTCGGGGCACTTTGATGGCGGATTTTCTGCGCGCCACCCGCGCCGTTCCCGGCTTTCACAAGGCCATGGACCTGCATCTGGTCGAAGCCTCGCCCGCCTTGCGCAAAGCACAGGCCGAAGCGCTGCAGGGCCACTCCCCGGAATGGCACGACAGCATCGAAGCCCTGCCACAGCAGCCTTTGTTCGTGGTGGCGAACGAGTTCTTTGATGCCCTGCCCGTGCGCCAGTTTTTGCGCGACGGTTCTGGCTGGCGGGAAAAACGCGTCGGGTTTTCGGATGGGGCATTGTCCTTTGGGCTGGGTCCGATTGCGCAGCAGACTGCGCTCGCTCACCGGGTTGAGGACACCCGCGATGGCGACCTGATCGAAATCTGCGAGGCTGCGGCTCCAATCACCACCGCCCTCGCAGAGCGGATCACCGCCCACGGCGGCGCGGCGCTGATCATCGACTATGGCGACTGGCGTTCTTTGGGAGACACATTGCAAGCCCTGCGCTATCACGCCCCTTCTGACCCGCTGGACGCACCGGGCATGGCCGATCTGACCACACATGTGGATTTCGAAGCCCTGTGTGGCGCGGCACAAACTGCGGGGTGCGCCTTTTCGCGCCTCACTCCTCAGGGCGTCTTCCTTGAACGCCTTGGAATCACGGATCGCGCCCGCGCTCTGGCCGCGCCGCTGCAGGGGGCTGCACTGGAAAATCTCATCACCGCACATCGGCGGTTGACGCACCCGGAGGAAATGGGAAACCTGTTCAAAGTGCTGGGTCTTTTTCCGGCCACCGCAACACCTCCACCGGGGCTGCAGTCATGACACTGGAAATTCTCACATCGGACCTGCTGTCTCCGCTGCGCCATGGGTTCTTCACGCGCCGCGGCGGCGCCTCATCGGGTATCTTCGAGGGGCTGAACTGCGGTCTGGGTTCTTCGGACCAGCGTGAGGCGGTTGAGTTGAATCGCGCACGGGTCGCAGATGCCATGGGGGTAACCCTGGACCATTTGGCGCGGGTCAATCAGGTCCACTCGCCGGATGTCGCCGTGATCGAAGAGGCGCACAACACCCCTGTGTCTGCCGACGCCATGGTCACTCGCGTTCCCGGCATTGCCCTGTCGATTCTGACAGCCGACTGCCAGCCAGTGCTTTTGGCCGACCCTGCGGCCGGCGTGATCGGCGCTGCGCATGCCGGGTGGCGGGGCGCTTTGGACGGGGTACTTGAAGCGACAATCGACACCATGGTGAACCTTGGCGCATCACGCGACCGCATCACAGCCGTGATCGGGCCGACAATTTCCCAGCGCGCCTACGAGGTTGGGCCCGAGTTCTTTGAAGACTTCATGGCCGAGAACCCGGAGAATGCCCGTTTCTTCACCAATGGTGAGGGTGACAGGTTTCTGTTTGACCTGCCCGGACTTGGTCTACAGAAACTGCGCAGTGCTGGCATAAGAGAGGCTGAATGGACTCGTCATTGCACCTATAGCGATCCGGAACGCTTTTATTCCTACCGGCGGGCAACCCATGAGCGCCAAGCCGACTACGGCAGGCTCATTTCCTGCATTCGCCTGTAGCTGAGGCCCAAGCCGTCTTACGGGCGCGCGAAGGGACGATTGGCTCAACTGGCGCCAGGATTTTCTGTTTGAAACACTCAATTGTGGCGGCGTCCTAGTACCCTGCCGGTGCTTTTCCATGCCCGCGCCTTATTCGCGTCGCATTGATTACCAATAAATCGATCCCACCGAGACGATCCAGAATGGAGGCGGCAGGAGCACCAAATGAAAGCCAGAACCCGGTTTATCGCATCAATTGTGGCAACTGCCAAAAGCGAGAAATGCACATTGCCTTGGCACAGAGGCTCAATCCGCGTCGCGTCCATTCGCGCCCGAAAACTGTCGGTCCGCATGCTCAGGTCCGCCTAGGACAAGCACGGATACGGCGAACCGATAAGCCTCCGAAATTTTCCCGGCAAACCGAAACCGCCGGACTTGTGTTTTTGTGGCCTTTTTCTTTCCTTGTAGGGTTTTCTTTAGGAAAGACTGTTCACTTGCACGAGGGGAGCGCAACGAAAGCTTGTCGCGCCTGATCCATCCGAACGCACGGCCTGCCAATGGCGCTTGCCTAGTGGGGTGCTGAGTTCGGGGCGCGGTACGAAGTGAGAAAGGCCTGAAGTCGTGAATACGCCACAATCGCTACAACACGCTGCAGCTACAGCTGCGGAAGCGTCTGCCCTTCTTCAGGATCCGGCTGCGCTGCGCATGACGACCAAACCGCAGCTGCGCAGGTTTGAGGTAAGCACGCTTTTGTCCAATGGCAGCACGGCTGAAACGCGCCACATTGCGCCTGCGCTGCCGCTTTTTGAAGATGCTTTCTGCGCTTTCACGCGTGGCTCACTGGTTCAGACCGATGAAGGGCCGGTGGCCATCGAGGACCTTTGGCCTGGTGACAAGATCGCCACTCTCGGCGGCGGCTAC
Source organism: Pseudophaeobacter sp. (assembly GCA_027019165.1). Lineage (GTDB taxonomy): Bacteria > Pseudomonadota > Alphaproteobacteria > Rhodobacterales > Rhodobacteraceae > Phycobacter. The sequence goes on along the minus strand of JALUXC010000017.1, from coordinate 297,147 downwards.
CAGCCCCTTTTGTGGAAAGGCTCTACAAGCCTCGTCCCTGCGCGGGCTGATTTCAAAGGCCAAAGACATCCGCTGACAAGCTTCATGGCCGACAGTTTTGGCATGCAAAAGCCAACGTCATGCGTCGTCGCAGGTCCAGCAGCGCGATTGCTATGCACGCCACCACACATGCGCGCGTCCGCCCAGGACAACAAATTGCTGACACCGGTTCAAGCGTTTCAGGATGGAATGAACATTTTTGAAACCGCCCCACCGACCGCCATTGAACTCTATCACCTCTGCCTGCCGGAACATGCCGTGATACACGTTGGCGGCCTTGAGTTCGAAAGCTATCACCCCGGTCCCGCTGCCTTGAATCTGGTGAGCTATCCGATCAAGACGCTGTTCCTGAACATGTTCAGCCATGCGGACAGCATTTCAGATTTCGGCCCACTGGCCTTTGAGCGCGCTGAATTCTGACGAACGGCTCTGCGGGCCTGGTATCGCGTGCAGCCCCGCGGGAGCAGACATCAGGCCTCGCGGGCCAGACGATCTTCCAGCACATCAAACGGCACACCCGGTTCATCCTTTGCACCCCGGATTACGAGTGAGGTCTTGACGCTGGCCACATTGGGCGTGGTGAGCAACTCTCCAGTCAGAAAACTCTGGAAGGTACTGAGGTCAGGAGAGACACACTTCAGGATGAAGTCCACCTCGCCGTTCAACATGTGGCACTCCCGAACCAAAGGCCAGCTGCGGCATTTTTCCTCAAAAGCGCTCAATTCTGCTTCGGCCTGGCTTTCAAGCCCAACCATGGCAAAGACCTGCACCTCAAAGCCCAGCTCACGGCTGTTGACCTCGGCATGGTACCCCCGGATCAAACCTGCTTCCTCCAAGGCGCGCACGCGACGCAAACACGGTGGCGCCGAGATACCAACGCGTTTCGCCAGCTCCACATTGGTCATGCGTCCATCGGCCTGCAGCTCCGACAAAATCTTGCGATCAATCGGATCAAGGCGTGTAGTGACCATCGTGAAGGCTCCCGTCGTTTTTTCGTTTCTTATATCAGCGCCGATGCGGCACGCAATAATATTTCACCCGGGCGAAATATTCTTTGCTGTGCAATATATCAAGCTGCCCGAGATAACGGCACCGTCATGAAGGCGATGCCGGGGGTTTAAGCGCCCCTACTCTGCGGCTATATGCCTTTTCTGACGGCGGCACGCCCGCACACCAACGCACTGGGGATTTGACATGAGCGAAACGCGCCACACAAAGGTATTGATTATCGGATCGGGTCCGGCCGGGTATACGGCCGGTGTCTATGCGTCGCGCGCGATGCTGGAGCCGATCCTTGTGCAAGGCATCGAACCGGGGGGCCAGCTGACCACCACCACCGAGGTTGAGAACTGGCCCGGAGACACCGAGGTTCAGGGGCCCGATTTGATGGTGCGCATGCAGGATCACGCCAAAGCCATGGGCTGTGAAATCATCGGCGACATCATTACCGATCTGGACGTCAGTAAACGCCCCTTCACCGCCAAGGGTGACAGCGGCACCACCTACACTGCGGATGCCGTGATCCTGGCAACCGGCGCCCGTGCCAAATGGCTCGGCCTGCCGTCGGAAGAAAAGTTCAAGGGCTTTGGCGTCTCAGCCTGCGCCACCTGCGACGGGTTCTTTTATCGCGGCCAGGAAATCGTCGTGATCGGTGGCGGCAACACGGCCGTGGAAGAGGCGCTCTTCCTGACCAACTTTGCCTCCAAGGTGACGCTGATCCACCGCCGCGACGAGCTGCGCGCAGAAAAGATCCTGCAGGATCGTCTTTTGAAGAACCCCAAGATCGAACCCCTGTGGTTTCATGAACTGGACGAGGTCGTCGGCACCGACAACCCGCTCGGCGTCGAGGCGGTCAAGGTCAAGAACGTGCAAACCGGCGAGATTTCCGAGATTCCCTGCAAGGGCGTTTTCGTGGCCATCGGACATGCCCCGGCCACTGAACTGGTGAAGGACGTTCTGGAGCTGCACAACGGCGGTTACGTCAAGGTCAAGCCCGGTTCGACCGAAACCTCCGTTCCCGGCGTATTTGCCGCTGGCGACCTGACCGACCACAAGTATCGCCAGGCGGTTACATCCGCCGGCATGGGCTGCATGGCCGCCCTGGACGCCGAACGTTTCCTGGCAGAACAGGACTAGCCTGCGCCCCCTTGTCCGCCGACACAGCCTCCTTTTTGCAGGGAAGTGCTGGCGGACAAGGCCCCAAGCGGAGCTGCGGATCTCCCGTGTGTGCTCCCGATGGCCTTTCACCTGCCTGATCAAGGGCGGCGTCCCGGCTTTGACCACTCCAGCGACACAGTGTTCCTATTCTGCGAATATTGGTAAAACAGTCGGCCCTAATCCGCCAACAGATTCACTAAATGCTTCAAATCGGGACGCGCATATGCGATGCGTTCACCCGTGAACATACTTTGAGTCGCCAATGCCAATCACGACCCCTGCCCCCAGCTCACCGGAAGAAGAAGACCTTCTTTTCCGGATGCTGCGCCAGCTTGAAGCTGCTCCGGACGCCTCACAGCGTGCGATCGCTCAAGCTTTGGGCGTCTCGCTTGGGCGCCTGAACGCTGCCCTCAGAGCGGCAGCAGACAAGGGCCTGGTGAAAATCACCGAACGCGACGGCCCGGATAGGCGTCAGCGTTACGCCTACGAGATCACAACACGTGGCGCGGCAGAACAAATTCGCCTCAGAGACAATTTCCTGATCCGCAAGTTTGCCGAGTATGACGCTCTGCATGCGGAGCTCACCGGCACGACCAGCGGCCTCGAACCATTCAAGCACAGGACCAAATTCATGCAAAACAATCTCGCTCCGATCCCCGAGCTCTACGTCTCTTATGACAGCGCTCAGAAACTAAAGGTTGAGGCTGCCGATCTCACCAGCCACGACTTGAGCCCACGCCAGATTTGCGACCTGGAACTCCTGATGAACGGCGGCTTCAACCCGCTGAAGGGGTTTCTGAGCGAAGCGGATTACGACAGCGTCGTCGAAAACATGCGCCTGGTCGATGGCACCCTTTGGCCAATGCCGATCACGCTGGACGTTTCCGAAGGTTTCGCCGAGACCATTGAGCTGGGTCAGGATATTGCCCTGCGCGATCAGGAAGGCGTCATTCTGGCAACCATGACCGTGACCGACAAATGGGAGCCGAACAAATCCCGCGAGGCCGAAAAGGTCTTTGGCGCCGATGACGACGCCCACCCGGCCGTGAACTACCTGCATAACACTGCGGGCAAGATCTATCTTGGCGGCCCCGTGACAGGCATCCAGCAGCCGGTCCACTATGATTTCCGCGCCCGTCGCGACACACCGAACGAGCTGCGCGCCTATTTCCGCAAGATGGGCTGGCGCAAGGTTGTCGCCTTTCAGACCCGCAACCCGCTGCACCGCGCTCACCAGGAGCTGACCTTCCGCGCCGCGCGCGAAGCGCAGGCGAACCTCTTGATCCACCCAGTTGTCGGCATGACCAAACCGGGCGATGTGGATCACTTCACCCGCGTGCGTTGCTATGAGGCGGTTCTGGACAAGTATCCTGCGGCCACTACATCGATGAGCCTTCTGAACCTGGCCATGCGCATGGCGGGCCCGCGTGAAGCGGTCTGGCACGGGCTGATCCGCGCCAACCACGGCTGCACCCACTTCATCGTTGGCCGCGACCATGCCGGCCCCGGCAAGAATTCGGCTGGCGAAGATTTCTACGGTCCCTATGACGCACAAGAGCTCTACCGTGCGCATCAGTCCGAAATCGGCTGCGAAATGGTCGACTTCAAGCACATGGTATACGTTCAGGAACGCGCCCAGTACGAACCCGCCGACGAGATCGCGGACAAGGACGATGTGACCATCCTCAACATCTCGGGCACAGAATTGCGCCGCCGTCTGGCCGAAGGTCTGGAGATCCCCGAATGGTTCTCCTTCCCCGAGGTTGTGGCCGAGCTGCGCAAGACCAAACCGCCACGCAGTAAGCAGGGCTTTACCGTCTTCTTCACCGGCTTTTCGGGCTCTGGCAAATCCACCATTGCAAACGCTCTGATGGTCAAGCTGATGGAGATGGGCGGTCGTCCGGTGACGCTCCTGGATGGTGACATCGTGCGGAAAAACCTGTCGAGCGAACTGGGCTTCTCGAAAGAGCACCGGGACCTCAACATCCGCCGCATCGGCTATGTGGCCTCGGAGATCACCAAGAACGGTGGGATTGCCATCTGTGCCCCCATTGCGCCATACGCCACCACCCGCCGCGCCGTGCGTGAAGATATCGAACAATTCGGCGCTTTTGTCGAAGTGCACGTTGCGACCTCCATCGAAGAATGTGAGCGCCGCGACCGCAAGGGCCTCTACAAACTGGCGCGCGAAGGCAAGATCAAAGAGTTCACCGGCATCTCGGATCCCTATGATGTTCCAGCAGACCCGGAACTGCGCGTCGAAACAGAAAACGTGGAAGTCGACAACTGCGCACACCAGGTTTTGCTCAAGCTGGAAAGCATGGGCCTGATCAGCGCCTGATCCCGATCACCACCTTCACACCACCTGTCGGCCCGCCATTTGGCGGGCCGATTGCGTTGGAGCCGCAAGAAGGAGCATTTCAATCTTTTGTGATCGGGAGTTTCGGATTAGGTACGGCTGGGCAGTTTGGATTTTCGGAGGCGCACCATGGTTGCCCCTATCAAGGCACATGTTTTCACCGACACCACGGGGCAACCTTTTCTGAAGCAATCCCCAGGCAACAGTCCGCTTATGCGAAATGTCTCTTTCACTTTCGGCACGGCTGTACCGGATGACACCGATGTCCTGATTTCCTTCAACCGGGCCTCCTACACGATCAAGACCCATGTTCCCCGGGAGCGCACGATATTCATCGCGGCAGAGCCGGATGTCATTCACCCATATAGCTGCCGCTTTCTGAACCAGTTCGGACTGGTTCTGACCACCACGGAAAAGGCTCTTGCTGCGGAAAAACGGCATCGGGCGGTGTGCTGGTACTGGTGGGCGGGCTACGATTTTTCAGGCAACCATGCGCACCGCGGTTATGACTGGTTCAAAGTCCTGGCGATACCGGAAAACAAACAAGACAAGATCGCCATCGTCACATCAAACAAGGTGCACACCGAGTACCACCGCAAACGCATGCGCCTCGTCGACACGCTGATTGAGCAGATCCCAGAACATATCGAGATCTATGGCCGCGGCTTCAAACCCATCGGGGACAAGGCAGATGCCCTCCTGCCCTACAAATACGCTCTTTCGGTCGAGAATGGTGAAGGGCCACATGTCTGGACGGAAAAACTGACAGACCCGTGGTTGTGCTGGTCTTTTCCATTCTACGCCGGCTGCAGCAATGTTGACGACTATTTTCCAAGAGGCAGTTTTGAGTTGATCAACCTCGACGATCCGGTGGCCGAGGCCAAACGCATGGTCGAGGAAATCCAGAACGGCCGATGGGAAGCGGCACAATCCGCCATCGCCTCTGCCCGACAAACCGTCCTCGAAGAAGAGAACATTATGGTGCTAATGGCAAATCTTGCACAGGAAGCTGCCAAACGATCGGAAAAACCCCGGTCGTCGCGTCCGCGTTACATCTGGTCTGAACGGTCTTTGTGGCCCGAAGAAGGCTGCAGGGGCAGTCTGCCGGAATGGGCGCTGCGCAATGCCATTCTCTTGTTCGCGCCGGAGGCAGAGCTCAAGACACGACGCCTGAGGGACTGGTACGAAGTCAAAAAGTCTGAGCGCCGAGCGCGCAAGTTGGCAAAAACGGAACGGCCACACTAACTGCCCCCACCCCGACGCCAGATATTCTGCCTCTAAAGGCTTTCTTTCAGCGCAGTGGCGGCCCGCCCCAGCAGATTTCCAAAATGGGCGGCCGCGTCTTTTTGGCGGCGCAAGACAGGCAGGCGATGCTCGTAGTCCTGCACGCTCACACTTCGAATTGCGGCCTCCAGATCGGCGCGATCCTTGCAGATGATCATCGCCTCAGGGTCAAAGAATTCCTCGATATTGGAACAGCCCCAGTAGATCGGCACGGTCTCACAAAGGATCGCATCAATGAGTTTTTCAGTGAAATAATTCGGCTCCTGGACGTTTTCGATCACAACGGAATAGCGAAAAGGCGCCAGACCATCCGATTTGGCTTCAAATGGCTCATAGCCCCTACCCAGAACTTTGGAGGGGACGCCTTCGCGCTGGAGGTATTCCACCACCTGATGGCGCAGTTTGTGGCCGGGATGGTCGCGTTTGGCCGAAGCGATCAGAGACAAATCCTCTGTCTTCTGAAGGGTCAGCTCTTGCCAGCCGGGCACCCAGGTCGATCCGAAGGGAAGGAAAATACCATTGGGCAAGCGCGCCAGAAGGTCTGGATCATAGGTGAAGACGCGAAAAAAGCGCCGATGCGTCAGACGCAATAGACGGTGATGGGCCGCCGACATGATCTTTGGCTCAATAAGCATCAGGGACACATTTGCCCGGCAATGCCAGTTGAGCTGGAAGTGCATGCCCCGCTTGGCAAAGACAATCAGGTGGTCGTCGGGCGCCATATCCCCCACCACGCCTCCGGTCAGGTGCGCCGGACATCCAAGCGGCCATAGCAGCTCACTCAGAGGGCGTGATGTCAAGCCTCGGTCAAGCTTGTCACCATAGGGAAGAATGGCAATTGCGGGTTCACTCATGCAGGCGGCCTTTGGACACAGGCTGCAGATGCAGCCAAAACACAAGTGGCGTCAAGCCTCGGCCGGCAAATCAACCGTGCCCCGCATCAGGATAAAACCCTCGCCCGCAACGCGAACGCCTGTTGGCGCCTCGGCCGGCCCCACCCGCGTGACCCGCGCCTGACCAGGCCTTCCCATCCCATGGCCCTGTTCGGCCACAAAACTATCCTTTTGCATCAGGCCATGTTTCCACAGGTAAGCCGCCATGGCACCGGTTGCAGATCCCGTAAAGGGATCCTCTGGTGGGCTGGGAGGCGCCATCAGCAGGCGAGAGTACGTGTCTCCGGTCGCACTCGCCCCCTCCAGAGTGACGAGGAACGGCTCCATCATATCGATCCCATCGGCACCCAATGCCCGCGCCAGACGCGCGAGTGCCTCGACATCGAGGCGCGCCGCCTTGAGGGCCGCGTGATCCTTGAGCACCGTGATACAGAAAGGCAATCCGGTTGAAACCTTCTGCGGCTGCCCGACAATGACGTCAACTGGCAGGGAAACCGCCGCCGCGACCAATTCGGGATCCGGCATGGGACCGAATTGCGGTGCGACCTGCGTCATCTCGATCATGTCGCCATCGATTGTCACCGGCACCAGCCCCGCGCCGGTTTCCAAGGTCACGGATGTGCCCGAAATCAGCCCTCTGTCCTTGAGAGCCGCAACCGTAGCGATGGTCGGATGACCGGCAAACGGGATCTCACGACTGGCCAGAAAGTAGCGTACGCGGATGTCCGCCACTTTGGATGCACCCGTGAATGTGCATTCGACAAGCGAAGTCTCGCGGACAAAAGAGGTGCAGACCTCATCCGACAGAGCTGCGCCTCCGTGCACCACTGCACAGCCATTGCCGCCGAAAGCCTGCCCTGAAAAAGCATCGACCCAATCGAAATCGTAGACTGCCATCCTCTAGGCCCCGCTCAGAAAAATAGGATGCCGAGATGATATCGGCGCGCGCCTGACAGTGCCAGAGAGACTCCGCAGTACCAAAGCCTATTTCCCCGATACTGACAGCGGATGCAGCTTGCCCCATGCCTGTGGGGCAAACCTTTCTTCAGTGCACCGCCACGGGCGACAGATCATTCTGCCGCGCCAGCACAAAGGCCAGGCGCCGATCTGCCACGAGGGCCAGCTGTTCTCCTTCAGCGTCATGAACTGCATAAAGATGCTTGCGCCCATGTGCACCGGCCCGAAGTTCGGCTGGAAGATCTGACACATCCACGGCTTTTACGTATACGATGCGCTTGCCCGCGTCATTGAAATCAAACGGTGTGTGCATGTCTTTTACCCCTTTCGAATGTTGATGGTCTGAACAACGGTTTCCGGGCGGGCTCGGGTCAGGTCCACGTGCAACAGGCCGTTTTCCATCAGCGCCTCGCCCACCTCGACTCCATCGGCGAGGACGAACATGCGCTGAAACTGACGCGAAGCGATGCCCCGGTGCAGAAACACCCGACCATCGGCATCATCGTTCTGACGCCCACGGATCACCAATTGGCGGTCTTCAACGGTAATGGAGAGATCTTCCTCGGCAAAACCGGCCACAGCCAGAGTTATGCGATAAGAGTGATCCGAAGTCTGTTCGATATTGTACGGAGGATAGCCCTCGTTGCCGGACTTCGCCGAGCGTTCCAGAAGGCGTTCAAGCTGCTCGAACCCCAACATATGCGGGTATGAGCCCAAGGTAAGTTTCGACACGTGTTTCGTCCTTTGTTCGAAAGCGACGGATAGTCTTGCGGCCCCGGTGTGGGCACCGCCCTTAGAGAATATGGTAACTTCTCTTGAATTCTCAAGAGTGTGCATGACTAGGACTAGCCCAAAAGGCGTTAACGAAGTATCCTGCAGATCGCTTCTTTCATCAGCTACCCGAGTCGCCAATGAACGCCCCCAACGATATCTCGATGAAGACCGACGACGTGTTGAAGGTAGAGCTTGAGGTGTTTCGCAGGCAGCACCGGGATCTGGACGAAGCCATCACCGCGCTGCAAGAGCGCGGCACCTCGGATCAGTTGACGATCCAGCGCCTAAAAAAGCAGAAGCTGATCCTGAAGGATAAGATCGCCCTGATCGAAGACCGGCTGACCCCCGACATCATCGCCTAGTCACTGCTACCGTCAATGGGAGGCGGCAAATACGTCTCTATGAAAGCGGGGCTCCCGCGCCTTTTGCCGGTCGGCAGTTGCACTGCCGCAGGCAATAGCCTTGGGCATGGCAACGCGCCAAGGCGCGCTGCGGTTGCGCAATGCGGCTCACCCTAGACAGTTTGCTGCCATTTCATTGCTTCTTCGGCGGGGACAAACCGCATTGCGCCGCAAGCGTCTTCGACTATAGTGCGCGCTCCTTCCACCCGAGCAGGCACGCGCAGGGCCTGCGGCATGACAGGACCGGATCACATGCCAGACACCACCGCTGACATCAAAGTAGGCATCATCATGGGCAGCCAGTCGGACTGGCCGACGCTAAAAGAAGCTGCCACTATTCTGGATGAATTGGGCGTGCCCTATGAGGCAAAGATCGTCTCGGCACATCGGACCCCAGACCGACTTTGGGCCTATGGCAAAACGGCCGCCGAGCGCGGATTGCAAGTCATCATTGCTGGGGCCGGCGGTGCAGCGCATCTGCCAGGCATGGTTGCCTCCAAGACGCGCGTTCCGGTGGTTGGCGTGCCCGTGCAGACGCGTGCCCTGTCCGGCGTGGACTCGCTCTATTCGATCGTGCAGATGCCCAAGGGCTTTCCTGTTGCCACCATGGCCATCGGCGCGGCTGGCGCAGCAAATGCCGGTCTGATGGCCGCTGGGATCCTAGCCTTGCAGGACCCTGCCTTGGCGCAGCGGCTGGATGACTGGCGCGCGGCGCTTTCAGCCTCAATCCCTGAGGAGCCCGTCGATGAGTGATCTTCTACAGCCAGGCGCAACCATCGGAATTCTGGGCGGGGGTCAACTTGGCCGCATGCTCTCGGTCGCAGCCTCTCGCCTAGGCTTCAAGACGCATATTTTCGAACCCGGTGCAAATCCCCCCGCAGGCGACGTGGCGCATCAGGTCACAACCGCCCCTTATGAGGATGAGACCGCTCTGGCGGCCTTTGCTGCATCCGTCGATGTGATCACCTATGAGTTTGAGAACATCCCGACTACTGCGCTGGATGTCCTGGAGCAGCACCGCCCTATCCGCCCGGGGCGCGAAGCGCTGCGCGTTTCGCAAGATCGCCTCACCGAAAAGGCTTTCCTTCAGGATCTCGGCCTGCAAACAGCGCCCTTTGCCGACATCGCCTCCCAGGAAGACCTCGACGCAGCCCTCACCCGGATCGGTGCACCTGCGATCTTGAAAACCCGCCGCTTTGGCTATGACGGCAAGGGGCAGGCCCGTATCAAGACCCTTGATGAGGCCGCCCCTGCTCTGGCGTCCCTTGCGGGCGCCGCAGCCATTCTGGAAGGCTTTGTCGATTTCAGCCACGAGGTCTCGGTCATTGCAGCCCGCAGCCCCAGCGGCGAGGTGGCCTGCTTTGATCCCGGCGAAAACGTGCACCGAGACGGCATCCTTCACACAACGACGGTGCCCGCGCGCCTTGGCCAAAGCCAGCGCATGGATGCGGTGCTGATTGCCGCCAAGATCCTCAATGCGCTCGACTATGTGGGCGTGATGGGGGTCGAACTGTTCGTCACAGCCGAGGGCCTCGTGGTCAATGAGATCGCGCCGCGCGTCCACAATTCGGGCCACTGGACGCAAAATGGCTGCGCCGTAGATCAGTTCGAACAGCACATCCGGGCCGTGGTCGGCTGGCCCCTTGGCGATGGCCAGCGCCACAGCGATGTGGTCATGGAGAACCTGATTGGCGCCGATGTGGAGCGCATCCCCGAGCTCGCGCGCGAACGGGACTGCGCGCTCCACCTTTATGGAAAGGCCGAGGCTAAGCCAGGCCGCAAGATGGGTCACGTCAACCGGATCATCCGGGGCAAGTGACCGCTGCCGTCGCCACCGGATCTGCGAAATTCGCTCAAAGCGGGTTTCGCGCGCAGCAAAGACGGCCCGCTGGCCGGGCAGGATTTGCTGCGCCCGGCCCCCCTACGTCACAAAACGGGTAGCCACATCGCCACTCATATAGCTGAAGCGCCCGCCGGACAGGGTTGCTGCGACGCGGCCGGTCTCCTTTTCCAGGATCAAGATATCGGCGCGCTTGCCCGCCGCCAGTTCGCCGCGGTCAGTCAACCCCAGAACCCGCGCAGGCCCCTCGGATAGCAGGGCCCAGGCGGAAGCCAAATCCAGGACCCCCGTGCGCTGCAGCATCAAGGCCGCACGGCGCGGGCTTGGGTAGTGGTAATCCGACGCCAGCGCATCACATAGCCCCATCGCTATGAGTTCGATTGCCGAGACATTACCTTTATGCGAGCCGCCCCGTACCACATTGGGAGAGCCAAGAATGATGTGATCGCCTCCGGCCCGCGCCGCCTCGGCGGCCTCAAGCGTTTCCGGGAACTCGCTGATCTTCACGCCCCGTCCCCGCCATGTGGCGCGCGCCGCGCCGCTGTTGTCATCATGGCTACCCATACGCACGCCCGTTTCCGCAAGCTGTTCGCAGATGGCATCCAATGCCGCTGGGACCTCGGCGCTGCGGGCATGCATTTCCTGCAGCATCTGCCAGTGAATATCGGGGTTTCGTCCGGCTTTCAGCGCCTGCCCCACAAGACGCGGCGGTTTTTTCCCGTCCGCCAGCCGGTCATGCGGCAGATGATCGTTGAAAACGATATAATTCACGCCCGATGCCGCCAGCCGCGCGGGCAGCGCGGCATAGTCGTCCAGCATATGGGTTTCAAAGCGCAGCTGCGGCAGAATATCCGTGACCACACGCTCACGAACTGAAGCAATCGCGGCAAAGACCTGATCGGCATAGTCCGGGCTGCGCAAGCCGCCTTCCCAGCTGTGAAACTGTGCCAGTACCGCCGTCGTGATACCATTTGCAGCGAGTTCGGCCTCAGCGGCAATAACGCCTTCATCCATCTGCTTCATAGCCCCACGACGCGGGGCCAGGTGGCGCTCAAACCCATCACCGTGCAGATCGATGATACCGGGAAGAACCAGGTAGCCTTGCAGATCGACAATGCGCCCTGCCCGCGCAGAGGCGACCTGACCCTCCGCGATGCTCAACTCACCGTTTTCAACCAGACCCTCCGGCAGCAGCACGTCACCGCCCTGCAAGGTCAATTCAAGGGTCGTCACGCGTCTTTTCCTTTTCTGGGGCGCCACTACATGCGCCGTCATCGCACAGCCCTTCGGGCAAGCCAAGCACAGCGTCCAGAAAGGTCATCTCGGGGTCAAAACGCTCATGACGCAGAAAATGCAGCGCCTGCGAGATCACCAGCGGGTTGTTCATCATGAAGGTGTGGGTGACAGGAAGAACGATATGGTCCGCCATCCCTGTCACCCGCGTGCTGGCGACCGATACCTTGCCATCATCCGGGCCCGGGATCAGGTTGGAAAACACCGGGTTGAGAGAAACGTCGCCGGCAATGACCCCCAAGGGAAAATCAACCGGCGGCAGTTGGCTTGGAAGGCTGTCCGGCCCTGTGCCCAGCTGCAGGCCCGCTGGGCCGTTCAGGAGGCCAAAGACCTCCCAATCGCCAAGCTCGTCCACCAGTTCGCTGCCATGATTGGGCGGGCCAAGCATGACCACACGGCCAAGCCTTTCCGGGCGATGATCCTTGAGCCAATAGCGCACCAGAATGCCGCCCATCGAATGCGTGACCAGATGCACAGGCTGCGCGCCGCAGGTCTCAAAAGCTTTGGGCAGGACCTCATTTGCAAGAGATCCGATAGGGTCATCCGTCGAAGGATAGCCCGGGCGCACCACATCCAGACCTCGCCCCCTCAGCACGTCTTCCATGATGGAAAAGGAGGATTCGCTGCGCGCCAACCCATGGAGCAGGATGACACAATCGGCCATCCCCACCGAGGGCAGAAGGCTCAAGGCGGCGACAGGCAGAAAAGCAAGGACTCGTTTCATGGCTTCCAGATAGGGCCAGGCCTTGCCTTCGAAAACCCCTTTCACCGCTTTGGCGCCGACCAGATCACAAGTGCGATGCCTCCAAGCACCGCAACAGTTCCAAGCATCAGGCGCAGGCCCACCGGCTCTGCCAGGATAACGGCCCCGCCGATGATGGCGATGACCGGAACGCTCAGCTGGATCGTGGCCGCCGTTGCGGACTGAAGCTGCGGCAGGACCCGATACCAAAGCGCATAGCCAAGGCCCGAGGTCACAGCCCCCGACAAGACCGCAAGAACGACACCCGTTCCGCTGACATGCAATTCCGACAGCGTCAGCAGAACAAAGGGAAACATCATGATTGTCGCCACAAGAAAGTTCATCGCACTGGCGCGCAAAGGCTCGCGCGCGCCCCGGCCAAGCAGGGTATAGGCCGCCCAGCCAAACCCGCTTGCCGCCATCAACAGGGAGGCGCCAAGGGGCACCTGAACCGGCCCACTGGGCCAAACCACATAGGCCAGTCCCAGAAAGGCCATGCTTGCCCCCAGGATTTGCCCTGCGCCAATCCGGTTGCCTCTGAGGGCACCCCACCCGAACATGGAGATCTGGACGACACCGAAGAGAACCAGCGCGCCAAGCCCGGCATCAAGCCCTTGATAGGCAAGGCAAAAACCAATCATATAGAGGGTCAGTGCTGCCCCGCCGCTCAAGGCTTCGGACCACTTGACCGGCGGTATGCTCTGGGAGCCTGAGCCCCCTGGCTGGATTTGTCGCCAGCACAGGGCCAACAACATGGACGCCCCGGACGCCAGGCGCAGGAGGCCAAAGCCCAAGGCATCCATATAGCCGCCTCCAATCGCCATGCGCCCCAGAACGGAATTGGCCGCAAAAGCGATCAGGACAATCAGAACCAATCCGACAAAATGCAAGTTCCGGCCTCTCCTGCTCAGGCCGGTCAGTGCCGCCTATCAGTTCAGAATACGCAAGGCCGTATCACCGTATCCGCAGGTGTAGCAACAGTCATTACAGCCTTGTGAGTTGTCGAGACCGACGCCCCAGTACCTGTTGCTGTTGCCGCGCACCCAGGCCCCGTAGCAAATGGTTTCGCCGGTTTCGCAGCTCAGGTTGTATTCGTGAACGTCATAGTCGTTGAGAATATAGACCTCACCGTCCCCGGGCCAGGCCCGGCTGTAGTCTTGACTGTAGAATTCGAGGCTGACGATATGAGGATAGTCACTGCGGATGGTCCATCTCAGATTGTCCGCACTGACAGGCCCGACCGCCCCGAACAACGTGGCAGCCACAATCAAACGTCCAAATAGCTTCATGCTCCCCCCCCAATATTTCGGCTGATGGATGATACCAGATTAGGAGCGTGCCACTGAAAACACCAAGACCAAACCGTCACGTGCCCAACAGAGACTGAAAAGCCTTTCCATCAAAGGCAGTGCATTGGGCGCTGCGATCCAATGACCACATCCGCGCATGCCCCAGCGTTGGTGCACTGGAAAACGCGCTGGTGTCAGCCTTTGAAAACCGCGTCGATTTCTTCCCGGTTCCACTCCAACAGCCAATCAGAATGGGCGTGATAGACGCGCTCCAGCGGAGCACGCTCCAGTGCCACCAGATCCATGCCCCGGTCATCATAGGGAAACAACACGATGTTGCGATCAAAATCCACCATGTAGAGCGGCCCGGGATAGGTTGGGCGAACGCCCAGCTCAGCCCCGAGCGTGAGCCAGAGCGCCTCATCCAGATGACGCCGGTCCCAGATATCCGTCGCGTGCCAGTGGCAGTGGGTGAAATAGTCGGGAAGGTCGGGATCACCCGCGCATTTCACCGCACCGAGATAGTCAAAGTGACGCTTGCGGATTCCAATCTCACCGAAGGGTTTCAGGTGCTTTTTCCGCGGCTTCTCACCACCATAGTCGCAGGTCAGCAACCAGACCCGCGCAGATTTGGCAAAGGCGGCCTTTGCAATCCGCACGGCGCGCGCATGCGCCTGAATAAAACGACGGATGGGGTATTGCGTCGACACATCCTCGCCGCCCAGCTCAAACCGCAGCGCATAGTCGTGTTCGTAGAATAGCGGTTCAACAAAATACGCAGGTCGAAGCTTGGTGTTAAAACGGTCAAAGATATCGGACATCGGGTTCCCCTGAGCGCGCTCGGCAGCGGGTATCATCAGATAATCCGGTTAAGCAATACTCACGACGACAGCCAATCCGTTCACGCACCGGGGTCAAAAAAAGGGTCGCCCGAAGGCGACCCTTTCTGTTTCACGCAGAGGTGCGGGATGATTACATCATGCCGCCCATGCCGCCCATGCCGCCCATGTCGGGCATGCCGCCGCCTGCGCCTGCGCCTTCTTTGGCGGGCTTGTCAGCAACCATGGCTTCGGTGGTGATCAAGAGGCCGGCAACCGATGCCGCATCTTCCAGAGCGGTACGGGTCACTTTCGCCGGGTCGATCACGCCGAAGGAGAACATGTCACCATATTCGTCGGTCTGAGCGTTATAGCCGAAGTTCTTATCCTCGGATTCGCGGACCTTGCCAGCAACAACCGCACCATCGACACCTGCGTTTTCGGCGATCTGGCGCAGCGGCGCTTCAATGGCACGACGCACGATGGCGATACCGGCGTTCTGGTCTGCGTTGGCACCGGTCAGACCTTCGAGGCCTTTGCCGGCCTGAACCAGAGCAACACCACCGCCGACGATCACGCCTTCCTGCACAGCTGCGCGGGTTGCGTTCAGAGCATCGTCCACACGGTCTTTGCGCTCTTTCACTTCGACTTCGGTCATGCCGCCGACGCGGATCACGGCAACACCGCCTGCCAGTTTGGCAACGCGCTCTTGCAGCTTCTCACGGTCGTAGTCCGAGGTGGTTTCTTCGATCTGGGTGCGGATCTGAGCAACGCGGGCTTCGATCTCGGCCTTCTCGCCTGCACCGTCAACGATGGTGGTCTCGTCTTTGGTGATCTCGATCTTTTTGGCGGTGCCCAGCATGTCCATGGTCACGGACTCGAGCTTCATGCCCAGATCTTCGGAGATGACCTGACCGCCGGTCAGGATCGCGATGTCCTGCAGCATGGCCTTGCGACGATCGCCGAAGCCCGGTGCCTTGACGGCTGCAATCTTCAGACCGCCGCGCAGTTTGTTCACAACCAGGGTCGCCAGCGCTTCGCCTTCAACGTCTTCGGCGATGATCAGAAGCGGTTTCTGCGACTGGATCACCTGCTCGAGCAGCGGAACCATCGGCTGCAGGGAGGAGAGTTTCTTCTCGTGCAGCAGGATCATGCAGTCGTCGAGCTCTGCAATCATCTTGTCCGGGTTGGTGACGAAGTAGGGCGACAGGTAGCCACGGTCGAACTGCATGCCTTCGACCACGTCGGTCTCGGTTTCCATGCCTTTGTTTTCTTCGACGGTGATCACGCCTTCGTTGCCGACTTTCTGCATCGCGTCTGCGATCTGCTGGCCGATCTCGGCTTCGCCGTTGGCAGAGATCGTACCGACCTGAGCAACCTCAGCGCTATCGTTCACAGGGCGTGCCATGTCCTTGATCGCTTCTACGACCTTGGAAGTCGCCATGTCGATGCCGCGCTTCAGGTCCATCGGGTTCAGACCGGCAGCAACCTGCTTGAGGCCTTCCTTGACGATGGCCTGGGCCAGAACGGTTGCGGTGGTGGTACCGTCACCGGCTTCGTCATTGGTGCGGGAAGCGACTTCCTTCACCATCTGGGCGCCCATGTTCTCGAACTTGTCTTCCAGTTCGATTTCCTTGGCAACCGACACACCGTCCTTGGTGATGCGCGGCGCGCCAAAGGATTTGTCCAGAACCACGTTACGGCCTTTGGGGCCGAGGGTCACTTTAACCGCGTCGGCGAGAACGTTCACGCCTTTGAGCATACGGTTGCGGGCATCGGTGTCGAATTTGACGTCCTTAGCAGCCATTTTCGTTTCTCCTTGAGAAAGTCTGTGTTTGTCAGCGAGTTGGGATCAGAGAAGCCAGTTGGGAAACCCCAGTGGCTTACTCGATGATGCCCATGATGTCGCTTTCTTTCATCATCAGCAGCTCTTCGCCGTCGACGGTGACTTCGGTGCCGGACCATTTGCCGAACAGGATCTTGTCACCGGCCTTCACGGCCATTGCGATCAGCTCACCGCTGTCTTTGCGGGCACCTTCACCGGTGGCAACAACAACGCCTTCCGAGGGCTTTTCCTTGGCGCTATCGGGGATGATCAGCCCGCCAGCGGTTTTTTCTTCGCTTTCGGTGCGGCGTACCAGCACGCGGTCATGAAGCGGTTTCAATGCCATCTTTGCAGCTCCTTAATAGGCTCAAAGGTTGTTTTCTGGTCAGCCCCTGCTCCCCGCAGAGGCGTTATCACTCACAGTCAGTGAGTGCTAACGGAGCAATAGCTAGGCAGCGGTCCGCAACGAGTCAACAGGTTTGATGCAAGAAAATGCCCTGTCTCGCGTAGAAAAGTCATTGCTGCTTTGCAGCGTTTGCGCGAAAAGGCGGGGCCTCTTTCAAGACAGACTGTGATCCCAGTCTTCTAGGCCCGTGCGCCCCTGATCACTGAGCGCGTAGATACCTTTTTCCACCTTGTCGAACCAGCCGTAGTGATTGTCCCGCATCAGCGTTGTTGCCCGACTGACGCCCGTGGCCTTGGCCACATCGGCCCCCTTGCTGGCACCGTGCTCTGCCAGATGCTGCGCACAGGCCAGCGCATCCTGCCGATACGCTGTGACGATGCCATAGCGCGTCGCGCCGCCTGCGTTCGGGTCGCCCCGCAACCGTTCGAACTCTCGCAGCAAGCGCTGCTTGCGTACCTTTGACTTTCGTGGCGCGTAGGGGCCGGGGTCGCACTGCACCTCGACCCGGCCATCGGCCAGCACCGTAATCAGACCGAGGCCAAGCCGACGACAGAGGGACAGGTTGTCCTTCAACATCCGCCGGGCCTGTTTGCCCTTGGGCTTTGGCACCGCAATGTAGACCAGATCGGTGATCGCCTGGCGGGCAATGGCCTGATGGAACAGCGACAGGGAAAACCGCAGCTTCAGCTCCACGATGACAGGATCCTCATCGCCGCGCCGCGCCACCACATCCGCCGCGCCGACCTCTCCCTTCACCTCATAGCCCTGCCCTTCAAGCAATGATTTGATAGGAGGATATAGCTGATCTTCGCGGTCCATGGCCGCGACCATGGCTCGGCTCTTTGGGGTCGTCAACAAGACAAGAGGCCACAAATTGCCATTCCGGCCACGCGGAGCCGCAGTTCCTTGGCGGGCCAAGCGCCGCAGCGCAGCGGTGATGGGGTGACAAACGCCCCGGCCCTGCTATAACGCGCGCAAATTCTCCCGTTTCTACAGGATTGCATCATGACCACGCTCGTTTTCGGCCACAAATCCCCTGACACCGATTCCACCGGCTCCCCTATCGTCTGGGCCTGGTACCTGAATGAGGTAAAAGGCGTCGACGCCGCCCCAAAACTGCTGGGTGAGCCGAACACCGAAGCCGCCTTCATGCTGCAGCGCTGGGGCCTTGAAAAGCCCGAGATCATCGCCGATGTGGCCGATGATCAGCCCGTCGTCATCGTGGACACCAACAACCCGGCCGAACTGCCCGCCAATATCAACGGCGCCGACGTTCAGGCGATCATCGACCACCACAAGCTGGTCGGCGGCCTGGAGACCAAAGGCCCGATCGACATCACCATCCGCCCGCTGGCCTGCACCGCCACCATCATGCACGACCTGATCGGCGATGACATGGCGAAGATGCCCGAAGCCGTCAAAGGCGCCGCGCTGACCTGCATCCTGTCGGACACGCTGGAGTTCCGCTCTCCGACCACCACGGACCACGACCGCGCCGTGGCCGAAAAACTGGCCGCAGATCTGGGCATCGACATTGCCGACTACGCAGCCGAGATGTTTGCCGCGAAATCCGATGTCTCGTCCTTCTCTGATGCCGAGTTGATCCGCATGGACTCCAAGGAGTACGAGGTCGACGGCACCAAGTTCCGCGTTTCGGTTTTGGAAACCACCGCGCCTGGCGTTGTGCTGGACCGCAAGGCCTCGCTGATGGAGAGCATGACCACCGTCGCCGCCGAGGATGGCGTCGATCAGGTTCTGCTGTTTGTGGTGGACATCCTCAACGAAGAAGCCACCCTGCTGGTGCCGAACGATCTGGTCAAAACTGTAGCGAAGAAAAGCTTTTACGCCGATGCGGATGGCGACACAGTCGTGCTGCCCGGCGTAATGAGCCGCAAGAAGCAGATCATTCCGAACCTCAAGGTCTGATCTCAAGGCAAAAACACAAAAAAGGCGCCCTTTTAGGCGCCTTTTTCACGTTGCGCGGGCGATCATCCTCGGCCACCGCCGTGACCACCACCTCCGTTTCCGGCACCGCCACCTCCGTGGCCTCCGCCGCCGTTGCCTGCACCGCCGCCACCACCGTGCCCGGCGCCACCACCGCCGTGGCCTGCACCGTTTCCGGCACCATCGCCACCGTTGGCACCGCCAGCCCGACCACTTGCGTCAGCCGCAGTTCCCAGTTTGCCATGCGCGCTGCGCGTCATAACGCCGTTCATTTCATCCTGCCCTGGAGTGCCTTCGGATTTCGCTTGATTGACGTCGTGGTATTGCTCTTGCACCTCGTCGTCCTCATCCGCCCAGGGGTTTGCATGCGCCGCAATTACCGGTGTCGACGCCACGGCCCAAACCGCCGTGACCAAAGCTGGCGCAAGAAGATGTGTATAAGTCTTGGATTTCATTGCTCTGCCTTTTCAGGTTGCTGCCCTAGTTCGCACGCAAACACATCGTATTTCTAGAATGTTTAAGAAAGCCCTACCCGAAAATCAGCGCCGCAGACCTGCGCGGGAAGTTGCCGCAGACCGCATGAACGCGCAGAGTTTCGCCCAAACCAAGCCTCAGATTAACCGGTGGCGCTACGGCAGGAACTCGGTCATATCTGTCGCGCCCCGCATGTTCAGACAGGAAAGGCCCGGATTATGACCCGAATCATCGAAACGCTCGCAGAGGTTTCTACCCCGTACCGGGCGCTTTTTGTGGATCTGTGGGGATGTGTGCACAACGGGATCACCGCCTACCCTGAGGCTGTTGCCGCCCTGCAGACCTACCGGAAAAACGGCGGGATCGTTGTTCTGGTGACCAACTCCCCAAAACCGCGCGCCGGTGTGGCAGAGCAGCTCAAGCAATTCGGCGTACCCGAGGACGCATATGACACCATTGCCACCTCTGGCGATTCTGCACGCGCGGCCATGTTCACCGGCGCCGTCGGCGACAAGGTCTATTTCATGGGCGAATGGCAGCGCGATGCCGGGTTCTTTGAGCCCCTACACGTGATCGACAGCCCGGTCGACATCACCCGCGTCCCCTTGCAGGAGGCGACCGGAATCGTCTGCTGCGGTCCCTTTGATCCCATGGCAGACCCGGAAGTGAACCGGGCCGACTTCCTTTATGCCAAGCAAAAGGGCATGAAGCTCCTCTGCGCCAACCCGGACATCGTCGTGGACCGCGGCGAGACTCGCGAATGGTGCGCTGGCGCACTGGCGCGGCTCTATTCCGAAATGGGCGGAGAGAGCCTCTACTTTGGCAAGCCCCACCCGCCGATCTATGACCTTGCCCGTCGGCGCCTCGCAGAGCTGGGGAATGACATTGCTGATGGCGACATTCTGGCAATCGGAGACGGCCCGCATACCGACGTGGCCGGAGCCATGGGCGAGGGAATCGATTCTCTGTTCATCACAGGGGGCCTCGCTGCAGCAGAAACCAAAACGTCGCACCAACCGGACCCTGAGGCGCTAACTGCTTATCTAGAAAAGGAAGAAAGCGCCCCGACCTTTTCCATTGGCCGTTTGCGATAACCCGCAAACCCGTCAGAAAACCCTTGATTTTCTGCAACTGCAAAGTAATAAAGTTGCACAACAGGGCGTCCAGGCGCTCAAAAATTTCAAGGGCATCCACCACTGCCCGCAAACCCGGAGGGGCGCATGTTGGACAATCTGCCACGCGGAACCATCTGCATCGAAGATATTGAAATGGGGATGGTCCGTTACCTGCGCAAAGTTGTGACGGACGAGGACATCCAGAAATTCGCCGATGTCTCGACCGACCATAACCCTGTGCATATGGATGACGACTATGCCCGCGACACCATCTTTGAAGGGCGTATCGCCCATGGGATGCTGACAGCAGGTCTGATCTCGGCTGTCATCGGGGAACAACTGCCTGGCCATGGCACCATCTACATGAGCCAGTCCCTGAAGTTCCTCGCCCCGGTGCGCCCCGGCGACATGGTCCTGGCAGAGGTCGAGGTGACCGACATTCAGATCGACAAACGCCGCGTTAAGCTCGACTGCCGCTGCATGGTCGACGGCAAGAAGGTTCTTGTCGGCGAAGCCATGGTTATGGCGCCCTCGCGCAAGTTCGACTGAGGTCTTCCAGGCGGCTTGTGATGCGCAACGGCACGCTTGCATGCCCCGTCACAGGGCGCTAGGCAGGCGCCATGCGCATCATTCGTGACTATCAATTCGTCGAAGACCAAGACCGCGGCGCCAGCGTCGCGATAGGCAATTTCGATGGCGTTCATCGTGGCCACCGCTCGGTGATCGATCTGGCCCGCGCTGCGGCCCCCAAGGCCCCCCTGGGCGTCGTGACCTTCGAGCCTCACCCGCGCGAGTTCTTCGCCCCCACCGCACCTGCGTTCCGGCTGATGTCGGCGGCAGCTCGGGCCTCCCGGCTGGAAAAGCTGGGGGTGGAAAAACTCTACCAGCTGAATTTCAACGCTGCCCTCTCGAACCTTACGCCCGAGGATTTTGCCAGCAAGGTCCTGTCAAAAGGTCTTGGTCTGACGCATGTCGTGGTGGGCGCTGATTTCTGCTTTGGAAAAGGGCGAACCGGCACGGCCGAGGATCTGACGCGCTTTGGGCAGGAGATGGGCTTTGGAGTCACCATCGCGCCCCTGATGGAGTACACAGAACACACCGTGTCCTCGACCGCGATCCGACAGGCGCTGAGTGATGGGCGTCCGCGCGATGCGGCGGCCATGCTTGGGCACTGGCACCGGATCGAAGGCACCGTGATCGGCGGCGAGCAGCGCGGGCGTGATCTCGGCTTTCCCACCGCGAACATGTCAATCGACGGGCTGCACCCGCCCGCATTCGGCGTCTATGCGGTGCTGGTCGATGTGCTGGATGGCCCGCACAAGGGCAGCTATCATGGCGCGGCCTCAATCGGTGTGCGCCCCATGTTCGACGGCGATCACCCCAATATCGAAACCTTTCTCTTTGACTTCACCGGTGATCTTTATGGCTCGACCCTTTCCGTGGGCCTCGTGGACTACCTGCGTCCAGAAATGAAGTTCGACGGACTGGACGGGCTAATCGCCCAGATGGACGCCGACTGCGCCAAGGCGCGCGACATCCTGGCGGCGGTATGACACAGCTCGCCCCCCGATTCTGGGAGAAAAAGCCGCTCGGCAAGCTCTCGCCTGCCGAGTGGGAGGCGCTCTGCGATGGCTGCGGAAAATGCTGCCTGAACAAGCTGGAGGATGAGGACAGCGGCGAGGTTGCCCTCACCCGCGTCGCCTGCCGCCTGCTGGACGATCAGACCTGCCGCTGCGCCCATTATGAAAACCGCCACCAGTTCATTCCCGAGTGCATCGTTCTGCGCCCGGACAACCTTGACACCCACGCCTATTGGATGCCGCAGACCTGCGCCTACCGCCTCTTGTGGCAGGGCAAGCCCCTGCCCGGCTGGCACCCGCTGATCACCGGCGATCCGGCTTCGGTCCATGAAGCGGGCGTTTCGGTGCAGGGCATGACCGTCTCCGAATTCGACACCCCCGAAGAAGACTGGGAAGACTACATCATCGAGGAGCCCATCTGATGTTCTTTGCCTCTGACAACTCCGGCCCTGTTCACCCCGAAGTTCTGGAGGCCCTCAGCGAAGCGAACATGGGCTATGCAATGGGCTATGGCGCCGATGCGCAGATGGAGGCGGTGCGCCAGCGCCTGCGCGACATCTTTGAAGCGCCCGAAGCGGCGATCTATCTGGTTGCCACCGGAACCGCCGCCAACTCGCTAGCGCTTGCGACCCTGTCAGAGCCGTTTCAGACCATCTTTTGCAGCCCCGTCGCCCATATCCACGAGGACGAGTGCAACGCGCCCGAATTCTACACCGGCGGGGCCAAGCTGACCTTGGTGCCCGGTGGTGACAAGATGACGCCTAAGGCCCTGCGCCAGAGCATCGCGGGCGAAGAGACGCGCGGCGTCCACGGGCCCCAGCGCGGGCCTGTGTCGATCACCCAAGTGACTGAGCGCGGATCCGTCTATTCCTGCGACGAGCTGACCGCCCTCTGCGCCGTGGCGAAGGACTACGGGCTGCCCGTTCACCTTGATGGCGCGCGCTTCACCAATGCGCTGGTCTCGCTGAAGTGTTCCCCGGCCGAAATGACCTGGAAGGCAGGCATTGACGCGGTCTCCTTCGGCGGCACCAAGAACGGTCTGATGGGGGTCGAGGCGGTGATCTTTTTCGATCCCAAACACGCCTGGGAGTTCGAGTTGCGCCGAAAACGAGGCGCGCATCTGTTTTCGAAACACCGCTACCTGTCGGCGCAGATGCTGGCCTACCTGAGGAACGATCTGTGGCTGTCCAGTGCACAAGCGGCGAATGCCTCGGCAGCCTTCCTGGCCGAAGGTCTGCGCAATGCAGGCGCCACCTTCCAGTCAGACCCTGAGGCCAATATGGTCTTTGCCGCCCTGCCCCGCAGCACCCACAAGCGCCTGATGGCGGCCGGGGCGGTCTATCATCTGTGGGATGGCCCGCTGGAGGGGCCGGATGACGCCCCCGTCACCGCCCGCTTTGTCTGTGACTGGTCGATCAGCCGCGAAGAGATCACGGCCTTTCTGAACCTGCTCTAGAGCCGAGCCCAGAAGGCCTGGATCGCAGCAGCAGTCTCGGACGGGTGGGTGATCGATACCATATGCCCTGCACCCTCGATCACCTCGGAACGGGCGTTTGGAAGCCGCCGCGCAAGGCCATCGTTCACCACGGCAATGACAGGTTGCGTCTCGGCCCCGCGTACCAGCAGAACAGGCAGCTCCAAACCCTGTAATACGCCAGGCTGCAAGACGCCCGCACGGTCCTTGTAGACCGACGCATCGCAGGCCGGAACGATATGGATGGCGCGGGTCATCGCCGCGCGGGTTGCCTCGGGCAGGTCCGGCCAACGCGGCGCGCCTGAACTCCAGCTGCGATTGAACAGCCGTGCCGCCAGCGCCTCATCCCCGGCCTCAAAGGCCTCCATGAAAGGTTTGCTTTCCTCTTGGGTGCGGTGGGCCACTTCGGGGGCATCCTCTACCGCGACGCGGAAGAGAACCGGCTCGATCAGAATAAGGCTGCGCACGCGTTCGGGGCGGGCCAGCGCCATGCGCAGGGCGACCGTCGCGCCAAAGGAATGGCCGATCAGGTCTACCGGCGCATCCGGCATCAGTGAGAGCCCCGCCTCGGTGTTGCGGTCCTGATAGTCCCCCTGCCCGTCCCAATCGGGGCTGCGCCCATGAGAGAGCATGTCAAAGGCGGTGATGGTGACCGCACCTTTCAGCGCCTCGGCCACGCCCCGCCATGTGCCCGAATGGGCAAGGGAACAATGCACCGCCAGCATCTGTCGCGGACCAGTCCCGAAGCTACGGGAAAATACGGGCTGCGGCAGGCTGTGCGGCAGATCTTTCATCAGGTTTGGTGCTCCGATAGATGCCGGTCCAGATCATCCAGCCGGTCCTGGCCCCAGAACCGGGCGCCGTCGTCCGTGACATAGAACGGTGCGCCAAAAACGCCAGCGGAAACCGCGTCTTCAAGGTTCTGACCATACGTCTCGGCGCCAACCAGAAGCCCACTATCGGCCAGCGACGCATCAAATCCTGCCGCCGTCAGACAATCCTTGACAACGGCATCCTCGGCGATGTTCTTTTCCTCGGCCCAGCAGGCGCGCAGGATCCCCTGCACCAGCGCCCCAAGGTCGCCGCCGCCAGCCTTTTGCGCGGCGATGATCGCGTATGAAGACGGCGCGGCATTGGTGGGCCAATGGGCGGGCTTGAGGTTTAGCGGCATCTGCAGCTTTTTCGCCTGCCGCTCCAGCTCGATCAGCCGGTATTCCTGGCGCGCCGGGTGACGCTCTTTGGGAGGCGTGCCGCCGGTGCGCGGAAACAGGGCCATGATATCGAAGGGTTTGTATGTAATTTGTGCACCATGCCGCGCGGCAAGCTCTTCCAGGCGGTTTCCGGCGAGATAGCTATACGGCGAAAGGGTCGAGAAATAGAAATCAATGGACGCCATGTCGGTTTTCTCCGGCTTAGAACTAGGCTGGACCCTAGGCACATGTTAAGCGGGGTTCAATATCACGAATCTGTCACATTGTCTTGCTGCCCGGGGATACCAGCCAATGCCGACCATGAACGAACCCAAGCTTATCGCTGGGAACGCCAACCTTCCTCTTGCCAATTCCATTGCCCGCCGTATGAGCCTGCACCGCGGGGTCGATCAGGGACTGGTGGACGCCCGCGTCGAGCGGTTCAACGACGGCGAAATCTTCGTCGAGGTCTATGAGAACGTCCGCGGCGAGGACATGTTCATTATTCAGCCGACCTCCAACCCGGCCAATGACAACCTGATGGAGCTGCTGATCATCTCGGACGCGCTGCGCCGGTCGTCTGCCCGCCGCACCACCGCTGTCATTCCCTACTTCGGCTATGCACGTCAGGACCGCCGTACCAAGGCCCGCACACCGATTTCGGCAAAACTGGTTGCCAATATGCTGACCGGCGCCGGGATCGAGCGGATTCTGACCATGGACCTGCATGCGGCCCAGATCCAGGGTTTCTTCGATATTCCGGTGGACAACCTTTACGCTTCGCCCATCTTCGCGCTGGATGTGCGCAACCAGTTCAAGGACAATATGGGCGACCTGATGGTCGTCTCGCCCGACGTGGGCGGTGTGGCCCGCGCTCGCGAGTTGGCCAAGCGGATCAACGCGCCGCTGTCGATCGTGGACAAGCGCCGTGAAAAGCCCGGTGAAGTGGCCGAGATGACCGTGATCGGCGACGTTACCGACAAGATCTGCCTCATTGTGGATGATATGTGCGACACCGCCGGCACGCTCTGCAAAGCGGCGCAGGTGCTGCTGGACAATGGCGCGCGCGAAGTTCACGCCTATATCACCCACGGCGTGATGAGCGGCCCGGCTGTTGAGCGCGTGACCAACTCGGTGATGAAGTCGCTGGTGCTGACCGATACCATTCAGCCGACCGAGGCAGTTCAAGGCGCCCCCAATATCCGCATTCTGCCCACCGCACCGCTGTTCACCCAAGCCATCCTGAACATCTGGCACGGTACCTCGGTCTCGTCGCTCTTTGAAGACAAGACCCTGATCCCAATCTATGAGTCGCTCTACAGCCACGTCTGAAACCGACTGCACCGACAACAATAGGCCCCGTGCATCGACTTGCGCGGGGCCTTTCTTTTCTATCAAACCTCAGACGTGAAGTTGGGGGTTGACCAAAAGCCAAGCTTCTCGCTCAGGTCAAAACGTCTTTTGATCGAAAAAGATGTTTCCGTCCTTCGACAGTGTCGCCTCTACAAGAACGGAACCATCCGCCTGTCGTGCGACAACCGCGTGACCACCGTAGGGTAGCCCGCCACTGCAGGAAGCTTGGAACCCAATCAGGCCGTTTTCTGCAGCTGCAGATTCGGAGTAGGAGCCAAGCCGCGTCTGGCTGCAGTATTGCTTGGCAAAAAACTTGACTTGCTTGGCGCTGAAACCGGCTGGGTTGTAGCTGCCACGTATCACGCCATCATCCATCCGATAGACAAATTGGTTGGGGTTTTCGACCGGATCAATCCCGCCCCCGCAGGCCGTCAGGGCGACAAGGGCAGCGAGAGCAATTGGACTGGCTGATTTCATATGAATTTCTCCAGATAATCTATTGTTTAAGTACAACGTTTTCTTTTGTTGCGGTACAGCTTTTGAATGATTTGACGTGCTGCAACAAGCCAAATTCGGGCAACTTCGGAAGCACAACCCCAAGATCATACTGTATTGCTCAATCGACATCCCAATCATCCTCAAACGGCAGGTCCCCGATCGCCATCCAGGCGGCACGCACACGGGCGATGCGACTGTCTGACCAGGTACGAAAGACGATCTCGAAACCAGTCTCAGAGATCTTCTCAGCAGATAGATCAGCCCTAACCGCACCCTGAGTGTCCATATCCCACATCGACAGCGACACATGCACCGCAGGCGGGCGGGCAAAGGATTCGGCAAAGCGTACCGATTTGCGCCGTTCGCGCGCGCCCTGCCCCGTCCACATCGGTCCTCCGCTGTCAAATTCGGAGAAGACGACCACATCACCCTGATCGATGCCTGTTCTTTGGTTTTGTAGTCTCTTCATTGCCGGGTGGCTCCTTGCGCCTTTTGGTTGATTTTGGAGGCATTGCTCAACCCAATACATGATCATCCGTAAGATCAAAAGAAAACCGGCCCCAAAGGGACCGGTTTCCAAAGTCTTGTCGCCTTGGCGCTAAGAGCAGATCAGAGGCTCATGTGAGTGCCGAGGGCCTCCATGTCCGCCAGGAGTTTCGCAGCTTCCTCGACGATGTCGTGGGGCTGGTCCGCTTCCTTTGCGGTCTTGTAGGTATTGCGTGCGTCCTCGATCAGCTCATCCAGATGCGCACGGGTCATTTCATCCATCGGGATTGCCTTTTCGGCCAGAACCGAGAGCGCCTCGGAGCCGATTTCGGCAAAGCCGCCGGTGACCACATACTCCGAAGTGCCTTGGGGGCTTTCGACCCGCAGGACACCCGGGCGCAGGGTGGTGATGGTCGGCGCATGCATCGGCATCGCCGTCATGTCGCCTTCCGCGCCGGGGATCTGAACCGCGCTCACCTGAAGCGAAGCAAGGCTCCGCTCCGGGCTTACGAGGTCGAATTGCATGGTATCAGCCATCAGGGCCCTCCTTAGGCCGCCTCAGCAGCCATTTTCTCGGCTTTTGCCTTCACCTCTTCGATGCCGCCAACCATGTAGAAGGCGCCTTCGGGCAGGTGGTCGTACTCGCCGGCCACAACTGCTTTGAACGAAGCAATGGTGTCTTCCAGCGGAACCTGAACACCGTCAGAGCCGGTGAAGACCTTCGCAACGTCGAACGGCTGAGAGAGGAAACGCTGGATCTTACGGGCACGGGCCACGGTCAGCTTGTCCTCTTCGGACAGTTCGTCCATGCCAAGGATGGCGATGATGTCCTGCAGCGACTTGTAGCGCTGAAGGATCTGCTGAACGTCGGAGGCCACTTTGTAGTGCTCTTCGCCAACGATTGCAGGGTCCATCAGACGCGAGGTGGAGTCGAGCGGGTCCACAGCCGGGTAGATGCCCAGCTCGGAGATCGCACGGCTCAGAACCGTGGTTGCGTCAAGGTGCGCAAAGGTGGTTGCAGGTGCAGGGTCGGTAAGGTCGTCCGCGGGAACGTAGACGGCCTGGATCGAGGTGATCGAGCCGTTCTTGGTCGAGGTGATGCGTTCCTGCATGGCGCCCATGTCGGTTGCCAGGGTCGGCTGGTAGCCCACCGCCGAAGGAATACGGCCCAGAAGCGCCGACACCTCGGAACCCGCCTGAGTAAAGCGGAAGATGTTGTCCACAAAGAACAGAACGTCGGTACCGGACTGGTCGCGGAACTGTTCGGCCAGGGTCAGACCGGTCAAAGCAACACGGGCACGCGCACCCGGAGGTTCGTTCATCTGACCGTAAACCAGCGCAACCTGGCTTTCCGACAGGTTGTCGGGCTTGATCACGTTGGATTCGATCATCTCGTGGTAGAGGTCGTTCCCTTCACGGGTCCGCTCACCAACACCGGCGAACACGGAGAAGCCCGAGTGCACTTTTGCGATGTTGTTGATCAGTTCCATGATGAGAACGGTCTTGCCCACGCCGGCACCGCCGAAGAGACCGATCTTACCACCCTTGGAATAGGGTGCGAGCAGGTCGATCACCTTGATGCCCGTCACGAGGATTTCCGACTCGGTCGACTGGTCGTTGAACTCGGGCGCGGGAGCGTGGATCGGGCGGGTTTCTTCCGCTGCGACCGGGCCCTGCTCGTCCACGGGCTCACCCACGACGTTCAGGATGCGGCCCAGGGTGGCGTTGCCAACCGGGATCGAGATCGGCGCGCCGGTGTCGGTCACGTCCTGACCGCGCACCAGACCTTCGGTTGCGTCCATTGCAATGGTACGGACGGTGTTTTCGCCCAGGTGCTGCGCAACTTCCAGAACCAGATTCTTACCGTTGTTGTCGGTGTTGAGGGCGTTCAAGATCGCGGGCAGGTCATCGTCGAACTGGACGTCGACAACGGCGCCGATGATCTGAACCACCTTGCCTTTTGCATTTGCCATGTGATTGGTCTCCGGTTGTCTCTTAGAGCGCCTCGGCGCCCGAAATAATTTCAATCAGCTCGTTGGTGATCACGGCCTGACGGGAACGGTTGAACTGGATGGTCAGCTTGTCGATCATATCGCCCGCGTTGCGGGTCGCGTTGTCCATCGCGCTCATCCGGGCACCCTGCTCGGATGCGCCATTCTCCAGCAGCGCCGAGAAGATCTGGGTGGATACGCCACGCGGCAGCAGGTCGGCGAGGATCGCCTCTTCGCTGGGCTCGTAATCGTATACCGCCGAGGACCCTTCGGCTGCGCCGCCCTCGTAGGAGGCCGGAATGATCTGCTGCGCCGTCGGAACCTGGGTCACGACGTTGACGAACTCCGCATAGAAGATCGTGGCAACGTCGAATTCACCAGCGTCGAAACGGGTCAGGATGTCCTTTGCAATGTCCTGCGCATTGGCATAGCCGATGCGCTTGACTTCGCTCAGATCCACGTGGCCGACAAAGGCATCGCCAAGATCACGGCGCAGGGCGTCACGGCCCTTTTTGCCAACGGTCAGGATCTTGACCGTCTTGCCTGCCGCCTTAAGCTCTGCCGCCTTTTGACGGGCCAGCTTGGCGATGTTGGCGTTGAAGCCACCACAAAGACCACGCTCGGCTGTCATCACGACCAGAAGCTGCACCTGATCGCTGCCAGTGCCGCGCAGCAGCTTGGGCGCCGCGTCACTGTCACCAACCGAAGCCGCCAAAGAGGCCATCACGGCATTGAACCGCTTGGCATAGGGACGGCTGTCTTCGGCAGCCTCCTGGGCGCGGCGAAGTTTCGCCGCGGCCACCATTTGCATGGCTTTTGTGATCTTGCGGGTCGATTTGACCGACTCGATCCTGTTTTTAAGGTCCTTAAGACTCGGCATTGCCTCGTCCCCCCTTAAGCGAAGTCAGCTGCGAATTCGTCCAGCGCAGACTTAACCTTATCGGCGAGCTCGTCTTTCACCTTACGGTCATTGTTGGTGATGTCCGCCAGCAGATCGGCGTGCTTGCTGCGCAGGTGCGCCAGCAGGCCTGCCTCGTAGCGGCCAACGTCCTTGACGTCGACTTTGTCGAGATAGCCATTGGTGCCAGCAAAGATGACGCAGACGATTTCCGCATTGGTCAGCGGTGCATACTGCGGCTGCTTCATCAGCTCGGTCAGACGCGCGCCACGGGCCAGCAGCTGCTGGGTTGCGGCATCAAGGTCAGAACCGAACTGCGCAAAGGCCGCCATTTCACGGTACTGAGCCAGCGACAGTTTCACCGGACCGGCAACGCTCGACATCGCTTTTGTCTGCGCCGAGGAGCCCACACGCGAAACCGACAGACCGGTGTTCACAGCAGGACGGATGCCCTGGTAGAACAGTTCGGTTTCCAGGAAGATTTGGCCGTCGGTGATCGAGATCACGTTGGTCGGAATAAAGGCCGACACGTCGCCGCCTTGAGTTTCGATGACGGGCAGAGCGGTCAGCGAGCCGGCGCCGAAGTCTTCGTTCAGCTTGGCTGAACGTTCCAGCAGACGGGAGTGCAGGTAGAAAACGTCACCCGGATAGGCTTCACGGCCCGGCGGGCGGCGCAGCAGCAGGGACATCTGACGATAAGCAACGGCCTGCTTGGAGAGGTCATCATAGATGATCAGCGCGTGCTTGCCATTGTCACGGAAGTATTCGGCCATCGCGGTTGCGGCGTAAGGCGCCAGGAACTGCAGCGGAGCCGGATCGGACGCGGTTGCGGCAACCACGATCGAGTATTCCATCGCGCCGCTTTCTTCCAGCTTTTTCACCAGCTGGGCAACGGTGGAACGCTTCTGGCCAACAGCAACGTAGACACAGTAGAGTTTCTTGGACTCATCGTCGCCTGCGGCGTCGTTGTAGACCTTCTGGTTCAGGATCGCGTCCAGAGCAACGGCGGTCTTACCGGTCTGACGGTCGCCAATGATAAGTTCACGCTGGCCACGGCCAATCGGGATCATCGCGTCAACGGACTTGAGGCCGGTTGCCATCGGCTCGTGCACCGATTTACGCGGGATGATGCCCGGCGCCTTGGAGTCGGCGATGCCGCGTTCCTTGGCGTCGATGGGACCCTTGCCGTCCAGCGGATTGCCCAGACCATCCACAACGCGACCCAGCAGTTCGGGGCCAACCGGAACGTCCACGATCGAGTTGGTGCGCTTGACCACGTCACCTTCTTTAATGTCACGGTCCGAGCCGAAGATCACGATACCGACGTTGTCGGCTTCGAGGTTCAGCGCCATGCCCATGATGCCGCCGGGGAACTCGACCATTTCACCGGCCTGAACGTTGTCGAGGCCGTAAACGCGGGCGATACCGTCACCGACGCTCAGCACGCGACCGATTTCGGCCACCTCTGCTTCTTGACCAAAATTCTTGATCTGGTCTTTCAGGATCGCAGAAATCTCTGCTGCTTGGATACCCATTTATCCGACCTCTTTCATTGCGTTCTGTAGGGAGTTGAGCTTGGAGCGGATCGAACTGTCGATCATCTTCGAGCCCACTTTGACGACGAGACCGCCAATGATGCTTTCATCGACGGTTGCATTGATGGTGACTTTCTTGCCCACGCGCTCGGCCAGGGTCTTGGCCAGCTTTTCGCTTTGGGTCTTGGTCAGCGCCTTGGCAGAGGTCACCTCAGCGGTGACTTCACCGCGCGCCTCGGCCAGGCTGGCGCGCAGCGCCTCGATCAGCGCGGGCACGACAAACAGGCGGCGTTTGGCTGCCATCAAAGACAGGGTATTGGCCAGAACCGGATCCAATCCCATCTTTGCTGCAACAGCGGTGATCGCTGCGGCCTGCTCTTCACGCGTCACCAGGGGCGAGCTGATCAGATTTTGGAGATCTTCGCTGTCAGCCAGGGCAGCTGCCAGGTCATTGATGCTGGTCTCAAGGCTGTCGAGCGCCTTGTTCTCTTCAGCGATCTCAAAGACCGCTGTGGCATAGCGCGCGGCGATGCCTGCAGAAATCGAAGCTGGTTCGGACACGTCCACCCTTCCGATATTATTTTGGCCCCGGTCTGCGTACCCTGAAAGAGCAGCACCCGGGGGTGTGAGTCAGCCCACCGATACGGCAGGTCATCGAAATCAGCGTGGATGTAGCAGAGCGCTCCCAACCTATCAACTGCCTATAACGGTAACGGCAAAATGACTGAATTAAATATTTTCAATACCTTAGCCCAACTGCGGCCCTTTGCCCCCACAAAGGACGTCAAAAAATGAACGTCTTGTTCATAAAATTGCGATTCCTGAGCGTCACAAAACGACTTTTGTTCTCCCTTCGTGCGGGGTGTTGCTTTGATAAAGCCACATGCCGTTGCGCGACAAAGTCACGGGAATCACCCGATCAAGGAGGCCTGAGTGCCACGGAACGTCATGTCAGGAAGTGTGCCGGCATGCGGTCATACCGGCTCGGCAACGGGGTTTGACAGCCCCTCCAGCACGCGGATCGGATTTGAGCGTTTGACCCGCGTCATCAGCCCCTTTTGCTGATGGGTTTGCTTGCTGACTTCGACCATGAATACACCTCCGGCCAGCATCGCAGGCAGGCGGCGCCCCATCCGCTCAAAAAGCGCACCGGATTTCAGCCAGAACCGGCGGGAGCTGGGCAAACGGTAAAGGGCGGCGGTGTGCTGCTCGATAGTGAACTGGTGCAGGCGCAGCTGGTTTTCCAGCTGGATCAGCGTGTAGGGCCGACCATAGCCGAAAGGGGTCCTGTCGGACCGGGCCCAGAACCCCGCACGGTTCGGGACGATGAATATCGCCCGCCCGCCAGGGCCAAGAACACGCCAGGCCTCCTCGAGCAATTCCGAAGGCCGCTCCGAAGTCTCAAGCCCGTGCAAGACCACAAGACGATCCACCCGTCCCGTATCAATCGGCCAGCGGGTTTCCTCACACAGAACCGACACGTTGGGCAGGCCCGCGGGCCATTGCATCACGCCTTGCGGCGCGGGCATCAAGGCTATCACACGGCGCGCATCTGGAAGATAGGGCCGCATAAGCGGCGCTGCAAAGCCAAAACCAACCATGGTCTGGCCTGCCGCCTCGGGCCACATCTGCAGCAGCCGGGAACGCACAGAAGACTGAGCGGCACGGCCCAGGGTACTGCGGTAGTAGAAGTTCCTCAGATCCTGCACGTCAAGATGCATTGCGGGCGCCTGCTGCTTGGGTCACTCTGGTGGCACTTTAACAATGAAAGAGCGAATGGCCATGCCCCTTGAGATCGTCACCGTCCCCTGCCTTTCAGACAACTACGCATTTTTGCTGCACGATACGGAATCGGGCCAGACCGCGCTGGTGGATGCGCCGGACGCCGATGCCATCACCGCCGAACTGACCGCGCGCGGCTGGACATTGGATGAAATCCTTCTGACACACCACCACTGGGACCATATCGATGGCGTCGCGCCCCTGCGCGAGGCCTATGGCGCCAAGGTCACAGGGGCAGCTGCCGATGCCCATCGACTCCCCAAACTGGACCGCGCGGTCAATGATGGAGAAAGCTTTGACCTATTCGGCCATGAGGTGCAGGTCCTGGATGTCTCGGGTCACACCATCGGCCACATCGCCTTTTACATTCCAGGCAGCAACGCAGTCTTTACGGCGGACAGCCTGATGGCGCTTGGATGCGGGCGCCTGTTTGAAGGCACACCGGCTCAGATGTGGGAGAGCCTGTCCAAGCTGATGCGACTTCCTGCCGACATTCTGGTCTACTCCGGCCATGAGTACACGCAATCGAATGCGGCCTTTGCCCTCACAATTGAGCCAGACAACCCGGCGCTCAAGAGTCGGATTGCACAGATAGACTCAGCCCGCGGCACGGGAAAGGCGACCGTTCCATCGGCAATGCAACTGGAACTCGACACAAATCCCTTCCTGCGTGCCCATCTGCCCAAAGTTAAGGAATTGCTTGGCATGGCAGGGGCTGAACCTGTTGAGGTGTTTACGGAAATCCGAAAACGGAAGGACAGTTTTTAGGGGGCTTCCTGCGCCATTTCTGCCCGACTGGAAAGAAATGTGACTGAAAAATGAAAGAATCCGCTTGAAGAAGGGGATCTATCAACCAAACTCTAACACTATGAGGCCATGGTTGATGATGGGGCAGGATGGTTAACAGGCCCGCCCGCCCTCTCAACCCAAGACAGAGGAGCACGCCCGTGCCTTCATTCTCGAGCACACTGGAACACGCCATTCACGCAGCACTTGCGCTGGCGAATGAGCGGCGACATGAATTCGCAACGCTGGAACACCTTCTTCTGGCGCTGCTCGACGAACCCGATGCTGCCCGCGTCATGCGCGCCTGCAGCGTCGATCTGGATGAGCTCCGATCGTCTTTGGTAACGTTTGTGGACGAGGACCTGTCGAACCTGGTCACCGATATCGATGGCAGCGAGGCCGTGCCCACGGCAGCCTTCCAACGTGTGATCCAGCGTGCTGCGATCCACGTCCAAAGTTCGGGCCGTACCGAGGTTACTGGCGCAAATGTCCTCGTTGCGATCTTTGCAGAACGCGAAAGCGATGCTGCCTACTTCCTGCAGGATCAGGACATGACCCGCTATGATGCGGTCAACTTTATCGCACATGGTGTAGCCAAAGACCCGGCCTACGGTGAACAGCGCCCCGTGACCGGGGCCCATGAGGCCGAGGAAGAGCCGCAGCCGCAGGCAAGCTCGGAAGGCGAAAAGAAGGAAAGCGCGCTTGCGAAATACTGCGTGGACCTGAACGCAAAGTCCCGCGAGGGCGACATCGATCCGCTGATTGGCCGCGGCCACGAGGTCGAGCGCTGCATTCAGGTGCTATGCCGCCGCCGCAAGA
This sequence comes from Pseudophaeobacter sp., assembly GCA_027019165.1. Lineage (GTDB taxonomy): Bacteria > Pseudomonadota > Alphaproteobacteria > Rhodobacterales > Rhodobacteraceae > Phycobacter. Next base: position 262,145 of record JALUXC010000017.1, on the reverse strand, counting down.
ACAACCCGCTTCTGGTGGGCGATCCCGGCGTTGGCAAAACCGCTATCGCCGAAGGTCTAGCCCGCAAGATTGTGCAGGGCGAAGTGCCGGAGGTTCTGTCGGAAACCACGATCTATTCGCTCGACATGGGCGCGCTCTTGGCGGGCACCCGCTATCGCGGCGACTTCGAAGAACGCCTCAAGGCTGTGGTCACGGAACTCGAATCACATCCCGACGCGGTCCTGTTCATCGATGAAATCCACACGGTGATCGGCGCTGGTGCAACCTCCGGCGGCGCCATGGATGCCTCGAACCTGCTGAAACCCGCCCTGCAGGGCGGCAAGTTGCGTACCATGGGCTCCACCACCTACAAAGAGTTCCGCCAGCATTTCGAGAAGGACCGCGCCCTGTCCCGCCGGTTCCAGAAAATCGACGTGAACGAACCAACCGTTGAAGACGCGATTGCTATTCTCAAGGGCCTGAAACCCTACTTCGAAGAACATCACAGCGTGAAATTCACCACCGATGCGATCAAATCGGCGGTAGAGCTGTCGGCGCGCTACATCAACGACCGAAAACTGCCGGACAAGGCGATCGATGTGATCGACGAAGCTGGCGCTGCGCAGCATCTCGTGCCCGAAAGCAAGCGACGCAAGACCATTGGCGTCAAAGAGGTCGAGGCGGTTGTGGCCAAGATCGCCCGCATCCCGCCAAAGAGCGTCTCCAAGGACGATGCCGAAGTGCTGAAGGATCTGGAAAAATCGCTCAAACGCGTAGTCTTTGGTCAGGACGATGCCATCGATGCCCTGTCGAGCGCGATTAAGCTGGCCCGTGCAGGCCTGCGCGAGCCCGAAAAACCCATCGGCAACTACCTGTTCGCAGGCCCCACCGGGGTCGGCAAGACCGAGGTTGCCAAGCAACTCGCCGATACGCTGGGCGTGGAGCTGCTGCGGTTCGACATGTCGGAATACATGGAGAAACACGCGGTATCACGTCTGATCGGTGCGCCTCCGGGCTATGTGGGCTTTGATCAAGGCGGTCTTTTGACCGATGGCGTGGATCAGCATCCTCATTGCGTTCTGCTGCTGGATGAGATCGAAAAGGCGCACCCGGATGTCTTCAACATCCTCTTGCAGGTGATGGACAACGGGCAGCTGACCGATCACAACGGGCGCACCGTGAACTTCCGCAACGTTGTCCTGATCATGACCTCAAACGCGGGTGCCTCTGAGCAGGCAAAGGCCGCCATCGGCTTTGGCCGCGACCGCCGCGAGGGCGAGGACACGGCCGCTATTGAACGCACCTTTACGCCTGAATTCCGCAACCGTCTGGACGCGGTGATCTCCTTCGCGCCGCTACCCAAAGAGGTCATCCTGCAGGTCGTCGAGAAGTTCGTGCTGCAGCTAGAAGCCCAGCTTATGGACCGCAACGTCTCCATCGAACTGACCCGAAAGGCTGCGGAATGGCTGGCCGACAAAGGCTATGACGACAAGATGGGCGCCCGCCCTCTGGGCCGTGTCATCCAGGAACACATCAAAAAGCCGCTCGCCGAAGAACTGCTGTTCGGCAAGCTGACCAAAGGCGGTGTCGTCAAGGTTGGCATAAAAGATGGCAAGATCGACCTGCGTCTCGAAGGGCCGGGCAAGCCCCGCATCTCGGGTGACAAGCCGCCGCTTTTGACTGCCGACTGATGTACCGCACACTTGTTGCGCTCTTTTCCTCGCTCGCCGCCCCTATTGCGGCGAGCGAATTTTCTTTGTCCTGGCCAATTGACTGCACACTTGGTGAGACATGCTACATCCAACAGTATGTGGACCGTGATCACGGACCGGGTGCCGTGGATTTCACCTGCAACAAGCTGACCTATGACGGCCACAAGGGCACCGACATTGCGCTGCCTTACCTCAGCGACATGACAGCTGGCGTTCCTGTGCGCGCCGCGGCAGATGGCGTTGTTGCAGGCGTCCGCAACAACATGGACGATACATACGCAACCAAAGACAATTCAGCCCAGATCAAGGGCCGCGAATGCGGTAATGGTGTTGTCCTGCGTCACGTGGGGGGCTGGGAAACCCAGTATTGCCACATGAAAAAGGGGTCAATCGGCGTCAAAACCGGGGATCGCGTTGCAACGGGCAGCACCCTGGGCGAGGTCGGCCTATCCGGGCAAACGCAGTTTCCGCACCTGCATGTTTCGGTCCGCCAAGACGGTCAAGTGGTTGATCCCTTTATGCCTGACCCCAAGGCGATATGCGGTGCATCACCCAAAAACCAACTCTGGTCCAGCCCCATCTCCTACGTCGCCGGCGCTTTCATAGGCGCAGGCTTCAGCCACGAGGTTCCACGCTATGATGCGATAAAATCCGGTGACGCATCTGAGCAGGTTGACAGCCTCACGCCCAAAGCGCCTGCCCTGGTCCTTTGGGCATTTGCCTATGGCGGTCTCAAAGGGGACACCATCACTCTAACCGTTGAGGGACCGGACGGTATGATCATCGACCAGACGGTGACGCTGGAAAAAGATCAGGCACAATTCTTCCGGGCTGCAGGCAAACGGCTAAGAGCATCTTCGTGGCCCACTGGACTCTATACTGGAACGTCGCGGTTGGTCCGCAACGGCAGGGAAGTCGACCGCGTTATCCGGACCATTCGTTTCTGATGCTGCAGACGCCTAGCGTTCGGTGAATTTCAGCTCAATCCGCCGGTTTTGCGAGTGCGCCTCGGGCGTATTCGCCGGGTTCACCGGCTGGTATTCGCCAAATCCATTCGCCGCGAGCCTGTTCGGAGGAATGCCAAGCGCATCGATCATGTATCGTACAACCGAGAGCGCGCGCCCCTGGCTAAGCTCCCAATTGTCCTTGAATTTTGGATGACCCAGCAGGGTCGTACTGTCAGTATGTCCATCCACGCGGATGATCCAGTCGAGTTCAGGGGGAATCGCTGCTGCTACGCTTTGCAGGATCCGAGCAACCTTGGCGATTTCGGCTTTTCCTTCCTCAGACAGCTCCGCACTTGCCGGTGCAAACAGCACCTCAGAGGCAAAAACAAAGCGGTCGCCTTCGATTCGCACCCCCTCCTGACTGCCCAGAACATCGCGCAGACGGCCAAAGAACTCAGAGCGATAGCGCTCGAGGTCTTCGGCCTTTGTCTCGGCGCTTTGCGCACGGTCGGCCAGGGCCGCCGCCTCCGCTTCCAGCCGTTTACGCTCTTGCTCTTCCAGGATACGCCTGCGCCGCTCTTCGGACGCGGCTCGCGCCAAGGCTGCATTCAGGTCCTGTCCCAGGTTCTGAAGTTGGACCTGTTGCGCCGCATCCCTTTCCTCATAATCATCGAGGATGGCTTGAAGACCTCCAAGCTGTTCTCGCAGGGCAGCAATCTGCTGGTTCAGCAAAGCCGCCTCGCGCTGTGCTTTGGTGGACAGCTGCTGTTGGTCGGCCAAAGCCCGCCGTGCCTCGGCCAGCAGGTTTGCGCGCTGTTCTGCAAGGGTCAGTTGCTCTTCGGCACGCGTTTCTGCCGCGCTTTGGGCATTGAGCGCCGCAAGCAGTCGTTGTTGTAATACATCTGTATCGCTGGCCGCCGCTTGCGCTTTCTCGAGCGCCTCCAATGCTGTCAACAGGCGCTGTTCAATCGCGGCGCGGTCTTCAGCTGTCGAGGTAGCCGCATTGCGCGCGGCAGAAAGGTCCGCCTGAGCCTGCTCAAGCTGTGCCTCCAGTCCAGCCTTTATTCCAGCTGCATCCGCGCGCAGATCCGCAAGCTGTTGCTCGAGATCGCGCTGCATCGCGTCGGCCTCCCGAGCCGAGGTTTCATTCCGCTGTTCCAATTCAGCCCGCGCCCGTGCGTGGGCCGCTTGCAGCGCCGCAATTTGGGCCTCGAAATCCGACTGCGTCTGCACAGTGGCAGCCTGCTGGCGCGCCAACTCCGCTTCCAAATCATCCCGCGTTTGCGCTGCAAGCTGCCGCGCCTCTTGCAGGTCGCTCGTCAAACGCGCATGCGTTGTCTCTGCATCCGCCCGCACACGGCCCAATTCCGCCTCCAGGGCGCGGACCCGAGCGTCCGCCTCAGACTGATTGACCTCCATCTGAGCCAGTACACGGGTCAGGCGTTCGGCCAACTCATCGCGCTCATTTGACTGCGCCCTTGCCGCTTCCAGTGCCGATAGCGTTTCTTCCAGCTTGCTGTCGAGTTGCGCTTTGGCCGCATCCGCAGCCGCCAACAGCGTCAAAGTGTCCTCTGCCTTTTTGCGCTGAGCCTCAAGCGCCAGTGTCATCGCCGTCAGTTCCGCATCCGAGTCTTCAAGCTTTTGGCGTAGGGCTTCGGCTGCAGCCGCTTCGGTAAGGCGCGCGGCTTCCTCTTCACTCAACTGCTGTTCCAAGGCAGCAAGGGCATCAGCCTGTTCACTGCCTTCGCGTTTCAAATCCGCGATCATGGCTTCAAGAGCTTCCCTGCGTGCAGCTGCCAACCGCGCGGCTTCGGCACCAGCGTCAACCTCTTCGCGTGCCCGGGCCAGTGCCAGGTTCAAGGCCTCTTGTTCGCTCAGCAGGGTCGCCCGCTCTGCTTCAAGGGCACTGCGCTCGGCAGTAAGGTCAGAAATCTGCGCAGCGGCCGCGTCTCGTTCCGCGACCATGGCCGCAACCTGCGCTTCAAAGGCAGTGATCCGGCTTCGCGCGGCCTCAAGATCGGCGGCCTGAGCGTCCCGTTCAGAGGTGAGCGATGCAATCAGACTGCGCTGCTGCGCAAGCTGCGCCTCTGCCTGATCCAGATCGCTTTGGGCCGTATTGAGCGTCGCATTCAGCGCACCAAGCCGTGCTGTCAAAAGACTGTTGGAGCGTTCTTCAAGGCCAAGCGCATCGGCCAGCGCCTGCACTTCGGCCGAAAGCTCATCAAGTTCGCTTTCCTGCCCGGTGATCGTTTCGCGCAACACGAATTGCACGATCATGAAGATCGTCAGGACAAACATCAGGACCAGCAAAAGGCCGGTCATCGCATCAACAAAACCCGGCCAGATCGAAGCCTGAAACCTTTGTCCAGTACGCCGGGACAGGGCCATGGATCAGCCCTCGTCCTGCGATGGCGGCACTGATGAACGGGCGGACCGTTGAACGGCCCGCGGCGCAAAAGCTTTGACCATGAGATCGATATCTTTGCGCAGTTCCGCCAGGCTTTCCTGCCGCCCCGCAGAGATCTCTTCGAGGATCCGCAGCATTTGCACATCAATCGAGCGCAGCCGCATACGGCTTTCTGCGTCCATACCCACATCGCCATGAGCACGCATGATTTCGGCAAGCGCCTCTTGACCAACAGCGACCCTCTCCAATGCAGCACTGACGGATTCGGTCTGCTCCTGGCGTCGGTTCATGTCGTTGATGCTGTCCACCAGTTCCGACAGCTTCGCTTCGACCACGGCACGTCCTTGGGCTGTTTCAGCAAACATGCCCTGCAAAGCATCCATTTGCTCTGCCATTGTGTCCAGCACCTGAGAAACCACGCCGCTCTCGCCTGCCCCATCCTCGCCCGATGAAAAGCTGACGCGGGTGAAGGTCGACATCCATTCCTCAAGCTCCCGGTAGAACCGGTTCTGACCATGCCCAGCAAAAAGCTCCAGAAGCCCGACAATCAGCGAGCCGGCCAACCCCAACAGGGACGAGGCAAAAGCGACGCCCATGCCGCCCAGCTGAGACTCAAGACCGGTCATCAGGCGGTTGAAGATATCAAGGCTCTCTTCACCTTCACGCGGGGCCAGGCTGCGGATGGTATCAACCACAGCAGGAACAGTGGTCGCCAAACCGTAAAATGTACCCAAAAGCCCAAGAAAAATCAAAAGGTTGACAATGTACCGAGTGATTTCCCGATCCTCGTCGATCCGCGTTGCAACAGAATCCAGGATTGATCGTGTCGACGAGGATCCCAGCTGCATCCGCGCGCCGCGCGAGCGCAGCAGCGAAGCAAGCGGTGCCAGCATTGAGGGCGGGCGACCATCACCGCGTGCACCGCCGACAGCAAAGCTCTCGATCCAGCGTACCGAGCCGATGAGCTGAACAACCTGCCAGAAGCAGGACAGAACGCCGATAACAAAGACAACGAGGATAAATCCGTTGAGCCAGGGATTGGCCTGAAACACCGGCAGCACGCGCGGCAAAGCCACAAAGGCACCAAACCCGGCAAGCCCCAGCGCGATCAGCATCAGGATAACTTGTCGGACGGGTTGGGAAAACTGAGGCCTTATCTTTCCGTCTGGCTCCGCCATATTCAGAGGCTCCTGCCGCTCTTTCGTGCATGTCTCGCGCCTGCAGCCTATAGGGAAAGAGAGTGCAAGGCCAAGGCTTTATGACGTAATCTGGCGTACCCGCTGTGCCAGCCAGTCCAGTTCTTCATCGTGCAGCCCAATCTCGGTGAGATGGCTGGCTGTGTTGTAAAGATACTCGGTGTTGGGGCCGCGCCCGCCGATGGCTGTGGCAATGATGCGCGCCTGCTCTTCCAGGCTCATGCCACCGCAATACTGAACGTGGTGTGGGTCGATCACATAGGTCACTGCCGTTACGGTTTCGCCGGTTTGAAGCTCAACATCCAGGTTGCGCTCCAGATAGGCCGAAGAGATCAACTCGCGTTCCCGCAAGTAGTCCAGCGTTTGCGCTTCTGCGCCAGCCTCTACCGCAAGCGCCAAACCCGCGCAGCGCGCGCCCGAAACCTCATCCAGCGCCAGAACAAGGCCCGGTTCTTCTTCGGTGCCCCGGTGATGGATCGAACTCATGCAAAAGGACCGCGCATAGCCGTGCAGGGTCGCGACCTCGCGCCGCGCCACGGCAAAGCCAGGGTTCCAAAGAAGCGATCCGTACCCGAATACCCACATGGTCATAGCAATTGGTCCTTTCCGATTGCCGCCTGTAAACAGTACTTTTGTCCCATACAAAAGAGGCTCATTGACTGCCTGTCAGGAATTCATGGGGTTTGCGCCCAAGTCCGGGTGTTTGGCAAGGCAACATGCGCCTAAGGCGCAGCAGCCCGCTTTGCGGGCTGCCATGCCCAACACTGGAAATCGTCTGGCCCGTCAGGGACCAAGGCGCTTTTAGTGGCGGGAGCACCGCCCCCCCCCAACATCAATCAGCGGCAGTAAGCTCCGCCCCGGTGCCGCGCCACATCAAGATGAAAGTGATCCTGGTGATAGCGATCTGCATCCGGCCCCAGCACCGTACCAAAAGGTCCACAAGCCGCTTTCCAAACCTTGCGCAGTTTCTTGCGGGTTTGGCGTTTTTTCCACCCCTCAAGCACCGTTACAGTCTGACCATCCTCCAGCGTAAAGCCCGAGATATCAATCGCGCGCGCTTTGCCATGTTCAGAAATACGTGCGCCGGGGCGGCTGTTCCGTGTGCGGCAGGCGTAGTGCGCCGCAACCCGCAAAGAGACCACCTTGTTGCGTCGCCCAAATGCCTTTTCCACGTCTTTGCTGACCCAGCGGTTGAGCGACTTGGCCAGATCGCAATGCATTACCGACGGCGTACTCAGGCGGACGCCAGACACAGAGCGCACCCGCACCGCGTCCTTTGCCCCGCAGCCCGGCAACGTGCCAGTGACCGTGCCCACGGCTTCTCCCTGGATATCGACGTCACCGCAGACTGAGGTTTTTCGCAAGGCTCTCTGTTTGAAGAGGACTTGCTCGACCATAGCTTTGGGCCGCGCAACAGGGCGCAATTCAGGTGTCGCAATGGTTTCCACAGGAATGAGCGTTGGGGCGGACGCCATGACTGGGTTCCCCTCCACGAAAGGGCGCGCCACGGGCCGGACCGTCGACAGTTCTGGCGCAATCGGCAGTTGGGCATGGGCCGGGCGCAGGTTTGGGCGAAGGGATTCCTCGGGGGCCGTGGCACTGGCGCCCCCTGCAGCCATCAGGCCAATCAGAACGGCAACCCGCCCGAACATCACGTCTTGGTCCGCCCAAAATCCGGGGCATCCGTGTCCTGCCCTGCCTCGATAATGCCCCGGCGGATGGCGCGGGTGCGGGTGAAGTACTGGTGCAAATGCTCCCCGTCTCCGGTGCGAATGGCGCGCTGCAGGGCAAAGAGTTCCTCGGTGAAGCGACCAAGGATTTCCAGCGTTGCGTCCTTGTTTGTGAGGAAGACATCACGCCACATGGTAGGATCCGAGGCTGCAATCCGGGTGAAATCCCGAAAACCCGCAGCCGAGTATTTTATGACCTCGCTGTCGGTCACCCGGCGCAGATCATCGGCTACCCCAACCATCGTATAGGCAATGAGGTGCGGCGCATGGCTGGTGACCGCCAGAACCAGATCATGGTGATCGGCGTCCATCTCATCCACATTGGCGCCCATCCCTTCCCAAAGGCGGCGCAAACGGTCGACGGCCACAGGTTCTGTTCCCTCGACCGGCACCAACAGGCTCCAGCGGTTGTCAAAGAGCTCGGCAAAGCCTGCCTCCGGGCCGGAGTGTTCTGTCCCTGCCAGCGGGTGCGCCGGGACAAAATGCACACCTTCGGGGATATGCGGAGACACGGCCTCAATCACGTGACGCTTGACCGAGCCCACGTCGGATACCGTGGCACCGGGCATCAGCGCGGCAGAGATGTCTTCCATCACGGTGCTCATGGCACCAACCGGCACGCAGAGCACCACAAGGTCCGCGCCCTCCACCGCTTCTGCCGCGCTGTCGCACACCCGGTCGCACAGCCCGATGCGGCGCGCGGTCTCGCGGGTCTCGCTGCTGCGGGCATAGCCAGTAACCTCACCGGAAAGTCCAGCGCGTTTCATCGCCCAGAACATCGAAGAGGCGATCAGGCCGAGACCGATCAGGGCAACGCGTTTGTAGACCGGTGCGCTCATGCCGCGCTCTCCCCTGCTTTGAAGGCTTTGACGGCAGCGGCCACGGCGCGGCAGGCGGCCTCATCGCCAACGGTGATCCGCAGGGCGTTGGGCAGGTTATAGCCCGCGACCCTGCGCACGATCAGGCCTCTTGCCTTCAGAAAATCATCGCAGGCTTCGGCCTCGGCCTGGCTGGAGAACCGAGCAAGGATGAAATTGGTGCAGGAGGTATCCGACGGCACGCCAACCTCAGCCAGCGCATCCGCCAGCCAACCCCGCCATTTGGCATTTTCCGCCCGGCACTGGTCGACATAATCGGTATCGCGCACAGAGGCCAATGCGCCGGCCAAAGCGGTCGACGACACATTGAACGGCCCCCGAAGACGGTTCAGCACGTCGATGATCTCTTGCGGGCCGTAGCCCCAGCCAATGCGTGCACCGCCCAGGCCGTAGATCTTGGAAAACGTCCGTGTCATGAAAACGTTGCTGCGCTCGGCGATCAGCGATGCCCCCGCATCAAACCCCTCGACATATTCGGCATAGGCCCCATCCAGCACCAAAAGGGCACCATCTGGAATACCACCAGCCAGACGCGCAACATCGGCAGCACCAATCATGGTGCCTGTCGGGTTGTTCGGGTTCGCGATGAACACCAGCTTGGTGCGCTCGCTGCAGCCCGCCAAAAGCGCATCCACATCCGTCACGCGCTCATGCTCGCGCACCTCCACCGGTGTCGCGCCTGCGGCCTGCGCACTGATGCGGTACATGGCAAAGCCGTGCTCAGTGTAGAGCACCTCATCCCCTGGCCCGGCATAGGCCTGACACAGGAAGGTGATGATCTCATCGCTGCCTGCGCCGCAGATGATCTGCTCGGGGTTGAGGCCGTGAACCTCTCCGATGGCCGTGCGCAGCTCTGCATGATCCGAACTGGGGTAGCGGTGCATATTGGCCGCAGCCTCGCGCATGGCCTCGATGGCGCGGGGGCTTGGGCCGAGAGGGTTCTCATTCGAGGAAAGCTTGACTGTATTGCTCACCCCTTCCACATGGGCAGCCCCGCCCTGATAAAGAGCGATATCCATAATTCCGGGCTGCGGTGTGATCTGGCTCATTCGACGGACTCCTTGGTTCCGCCCTGTTCTTACCCCTGCAAATCACAATCGAAAAGGCGCAAGATGGGTCGGGCCGTCTGCGAGAGGCCCAACATCCTGCACGCTGTGCCCGTTACGCAGCCTTGGGATGGAAGCGGGCCGTGGCTGGATCGGCCTGATAACGCTGTGCCAGATCTTCGGCGCGCAGCGTCAGCTCATTCACGCTATCGATGATGAAACGCGCGGTCTCGTCCGACATGAGATAGGAAAAGTTGAGCCGCACCCAACCCGGTTTGCGCAGTTCCTGCCCGGCTTGAAGATCCGCAAACAAAGCACGCGAGTGCGCCTCGTCGATGCCCAGAAGCCGGTGCGCATAGGGCCCCGCGCAGGCACACCCGCCCCGCGCCTGGATGCCATAGAAATCGCTCAGCATGCGCGTAAACAGCTGCTGATGCACCGGCTGCCCCGAAACGCCCCGAACGGTGAAAGAAAAGATCGGCAGGCGCGGCGCGCTGGGATGCCCCAACAGCGTGAGACGTGGATTGTCTTTCCAGCCTGCCCGCGCCATATCGGCGAAATGTGCCTCCTTTCGGGCGATCTCAGCCTCTCCGACGGCATCCTTGACAAGAAAGGCCAGCGCGGCACGAATATCGCCAATGACATTGGGCGTTCCGGCCTCTTCGCGTGCGGCAAGGTCTTGGCTGTACGCATGATCCCATGGAGAGACGAAGCTGACGGTACCGCCCCCCGGCCAGGAGGGGGCAAGGCGGCGGACAGACTGACGGTTCACGATCAACACTCCAGACGCACCGGGGCCACCCGGGAACTTGTGCGGTGAAACAACCACCGCATCTTTGCGCACCGCGCCATTGCCGCCCATGTCGATGGGCAGATAGGGTCCGCCCCCCGCATAATCCCAAACCGAAAGAGCGCCATGTGCTTTCAGGATCCGGGTGACCGCATCGACATCCGTCAAAACGCCGGTCACATTTGAGGCGGCCGAGAAACTGCCGATTTTCAAATCGCAGGCCGCATATTGCCTCAGTGCCGTCTCAAGGACCCGAAGGTCCACGCCGCCGCCCGGGGCCTCGGGGATCTCAACAACCGTTGCTTTGCTCTCCCGCCAGGGCAGGATGTTGGAGTGATGCTCATACGGGCCGATAAAGACCACCGGCGCCTGGGCTGCGTTCACCTTGAAAAGGCTAACGAGCCGGTTGAGCCCCGCTGTCGCACCGGATCCGGCAAAGATCACAGCATCGTCTGAAGTGGCCCCCGCAATGCGCGCAATTTCACTGCGGGCGGCCCGGCGCAGGCCCGTCATATGGGCCCCGCAATACGAGGCTTCGGTGTGAGAGTTGGCGTAGAACGGCAGAACCTGCGTTGCAATGAACTCTTCAACACAGCGCATCGCCCGCCCCGAAGCAACAAAGTCGGCATAGACCAGTGAAACAGGGCCGTCCCGACCCGGGATCTGGGCTCCTTCTCCAATCAGATCATCCGTCAGGCGGTCGTTTTGAACGGCATTTTTCAGGCTGTGCTTGAATGAGGCAAAAGGCATGGGGTTCTCCGATAACTGCGGACAGTCTGCCTCATACCCACCGCAGAAACCTCACCATCTTTTTGATGTATTTCGCAATTTGGATGTCATATGATAGTCAAATGGGGAAAAATGTAGATCGAATTGATATCCGCATATTGCGCGCCCTCCAGGTGGATGGCGCCCTGTCGCAACGCGATCTGGCTGACAAGGTCGGCCTGTCACAGAACGCCTGCTGGCGCCGCCTCAAGGCCTTGAATGAAAAAGGGGTGCTGCAAGGCTCAACTGCACGGATCGATCGCGCAAAGCTGGGCCTTGACCTCGTGGTCTTTGTGATGCTGCGCACACGCCATCATTCGGCGGATTGGCTGGACCAGTTCCGCGCCCATGTTCTGACCATACCGGAGGTCGTCGACTTTCACCGGATCGGGGGAGACTATGACTACCAGCTCAAGGTGGTAACGCAGAACATGGCGAGCTATGATACCGTGTATCAGCGTCTCATCGCAGGGGTCGAGCTAGACAGTGTGACATCCTATTTCGCGATGGAAGCGATCGCCGAGGGCCGCCCCCTGCCGCTTTGATCTGGTTCTAGAGAAAGCCGGAGCAGTCAGTGCCCAAAGGCCGAGTCCGGCATCCATTTCACGCGCTTGCCTTCCGGCCCCATGCGCATATGCAGGCAGGCGGTTCCAAGGCGCTGGAAATAAAGGGTGTCGAGCTTGTACCAGCCAGCCGTCGGCACCTCGACTTCGGTCATGACGGTGCTGTCGCAAGGCTGGCGACCGTTGAATTCCCCCACGACCTGCCCGCCAATCTTGGCCTGCAGACCATCATTGGTCAGAAAGTCGATATTGTAGACGCCGGGTTTGTCGAATCTCACATAACCCGTGATCTTTGCAGCAACATGCAAAGCCCGTTTTGAGGTCAATGTCGGATCGCCTTCATTCGTGTCGCGGTAATCCAGCCCTTTGAGCGGAGGCCCAGCCTCTGACCCGATTTTCAAGGCTGCTCGGGCCTGGCTCAGGTCTTTTACGTCCTCTGGGTAAGCATACCGCACAGCGAGGCCCGGCCGCAGGCTACCTGGCTGAGGGTTGGCAGGCTGCAGCTTCAAGGGCGCGGCAGATGCGATACTCGCCGCTCCGATGGCAGCAACAGCAGAAAAGGCCCTCAATACGGCTTTCATGATTATCCTCCATAGCGATGCCCTTGCCCTAGCAAGGCAACGTACCCTCAGCCTAATACCGAGATCAAAGAAGAACCAAACGGAAATCGCGCCGTGGGCGCCATTTCGCCGCGTACAGGTGTGCACGCCGTTGGTGTGAGCAACAATAGCACCGTCCGCGCACGAAAAAGGGCCGCCCCGAAAGGCAGCCCCAGCGCAAGTCCCAGGATTGGGAAAAGCTTAGTTCTTGGCGTAGAATTCGACGACCAGGTTCGGCTCCATCACCACCGGGTAAGGCACATCGCCAAGGCCCGGGGTGCGCACGAAAGTGGCTTTCATCTTGGAGTGGTCGGCTTCGATGTAATCGGGAACATCGCGCTCAGCCAGTTGGGTGGCTTCCAGAAGAACAGCCATCTGCTTGGACTTGTCGCGGACCTCGATCACATCACCTTCCTTCACGCGGTAGGAAGGGATGTTGACGCGCTTGCCGTTGACCAGAACGTGACCGTGGTTCACGAACTGACGGGCAGCAAAGACGGTGGGCACGAACTTGGCGCGGTAGACAACCGCGTCAAGGCGGCGCTCCAGCAGGCCGATCAGGTTTTCACCGGTATCGCCTTTGACACGCTCAGCTTCACCGTAGATGCGGCGGAATTGTTTCTCGGTCAGATCGCCGTAGTAGCCTTTCAGCTTTTGCTTGGCGCGCAGCTGGATACCAAAGTCGGACAGTTTGCCTTTGCGGCGCTGGCCGTGCTGGCCGGGGCCGTATTCGCGGCGGTTGACCGGGGACTTCGGACGACCCCAGATGTTTTCGCCCATACGGCGGTCGATCTTGTACTTGGCAGACGTGCGTTTGGTCACGGCTGATCTCCTTCTTTAGTGGCATTGCAGCTTTTCCGAAAACCGGTTCCCACTTTTCGGGCTGCAATCGCGGCTGCCATTGCTCCGTAAAAAGATCGACCTGCTCCAGATGACCTGCAACATATGAAGGGCGTTGTCCTCTTGGCTTGGCCCGATCGAGCCTCCCCATGACAGGCATCCCCTTGCGGGGGCCACCAACACCAATGAAGCCGCGCTTATATAGAGGCGCTGCCCTGAGTCAATAGCTCTTTGACAGCGCTGTTCGAATTTGCCGAACCGCCTCAGGCCGCCTCGTGCAACAGTATCGCGGCCTCGACCCCCGTCAGGTTCCGACGCGCATAGCCGCCATAGCTGAAAGCGTCGTCTTCAACTGCTGGCAGCACCTGTTTCAGCCGCTCAAGATCCCCGACCGACAACGCGGAAAGGGAGGCGTTGGCCGGATGGAAACTTTCACTCTCTACCCCATTCGCCCAGAGCACCTGATGATCCTCCAACAACAGGTGGATATAGGTGACCTCCCGCATCTGAGTATCGGCAACGATGCTCTTGCCGTTGATCAGATCTTTGGCCGCGACCAGTACCTCAGGGGTATTGAACAGAGCCTCGACATGGCGCCCCCGCAACAACAATCGGTGATCAGGCGACACCACCAGATCGGCACCGGGGCGACCAGTGGCAAGCGCACCCGCGAATAGACGCACGGGCCGCAGATGCGGATAAACAAACAAGCGCGCGCCTGTCATGCGCCGCGCACCGATCCACTGGATTCGCTGGGCACCATTGTCCCTGGTCAGGACCCGCTCTCCCTCGCGCAATGCCTCAACCGGGCGCGGCCCGTCGGGTGTGTCGATCAAAGTGCCCGGCGTAAAACAGATCACCCCGCTTTCCGGAGAGCCTGATACCGATTGCGCCCCCAGACCACCAAGTCGCTGTTTCACGATCCAAAGCTCTCTGTCGCGTGGCGGCAACTCATCCACGAACATCAAAAGAGGCGCCTTGCCCGGCGTCGGCTCGATGAGTGTGGCAGTATATCGGCTCACCCCATCGGTGATAGAAAAGCTCGCCTCAGCAAGCGGCGCAGATCGTCGCTCCAAGGGAGAGGCCTCCCTTGCCGCGCCAACAAGCTTGCGTGCGGATCGCGCTGCCCGCTGACGCAAAGCATTCTCATCATTCGCCATTTCCAGGCGCAACACCTCTGTCGGGCCATCAACGCAGACCGCTTCTCCTCGCCAGGACCACAAGGACCCGATGCGCATCTCTGCCAATGACGCGGCCTGTTGACCGTCCAATTCCGTTTGCGACCACGAAATGACAAACGTGCCCGAAAAGCCCGTTTTCATTGCTCTTTTCTGCCTCAGTTTTTCTTATTGCCAAAAGAGTAGCAATCACTGCCCAGCACTCAAAGGAAAATCCGGAATTCCGAGCAGGCCGAGCGCATTCCAGACGCATCAGCGCAACACAAACGCAAGGGTTGAGTGACACCTGTCCAGACAGCCTGGCATCACATCAAAACTTGGATGCCTTCAAGACATAAGGGGATCCAAACAGGTCCATGACCGAACAGCCGTGTTGGCGCATGCGACGCAAACTGCTTTTGCAAAGTTGACCGTGCCTTGGGCCGGAAGCAGGACATCGGCAGACCTACCCCCTGAGTTTCATGCTACGTCCAGACTCGCCTCTTGGCCTGGCGCTAAACCAACCGCAAATTCATCGCAAGCTGACTGGATAGTCACACATTTTTAACTACACTGGTTAAGGTTAGATAAAGTCGGCGCAGGATCTGCTTGCCGCTCTTGTGCGCGTTTCCAATACGCGCACGCATACTCGCAGATCATTTCATCGGCTCGCGTATGTTACGAGGTCCTGTGGTTATGTTGGAATACGAAAACGATAGCGAAGTTGAGTCAGCAAATTCTGTCGCTGCAACAATGGCGACAGAGCAACCGCTGCTGGCACTTTCAGTGGATGACGATCCAATCGACCGGCTGCGTTTGGCAAAGATTTGCAAGAACGCCGGATTGAAGATCGATTTTGTGGAGGTCGCAACCCTGGACGAGATGCGCCAGGAGCTTGATCATCACGAGTTTGACATCGTGTTTCTTGATCACAATCTGGGCATGGAAACTGGGCTGGACGCCCTCAAGATCCTGCTGTCTCACGAGGATCAGGTGAATTCCATTCCTATTATGCTGACCAGCGTCACCTCCCACACGATTGCTGTCGAGGCCATGCGCAATGGCTGTGCTGACTACATCGTGAAGGAAGAACTGACTGTTTCCTCTCTTGTGAAGTCGGTCGCATCCGCGATTGAACGGCGCATCCTTTTTTCGCAATTGAGCGATGCAAAGGCCTTTCAGAAGTCTGTTTCTGACGTGGTCGAACGTTTTATGCGCACCTGCGGTCCGGAAATGCGTGAAATCCTCAGCCAGACCTTGAAAACCTTGCGTGGCTTGCGGGCCATAAATCGAAGCGAAAACACGCTTGATCCTGTCATACTTTCGAATTTTACCCTGCTTGAACGCGGGTGCAAGGATCTCACAGTCCTTGTCGATGATCTTAGTAGCGTTGTAGCGACTGCGCGCGGCGTCTCTGGTCGAAATCATCGAAAAATCACAGGGCGGCCCTAAACCACTCATCATACTCCCAAAACGGTGTCAGTTGCGCGGTCACCGCATGAACAGTTGCAAAAAGACCCGCGGTGGAAAAACCTGAAGGGACTCCGGTTTATTCTCCGTCGCGCACCGCAAACGCAGACACGGAGATCGATAGGCTCATGGCGACCGCCCGGCGCTTTACATTGAGAACCCGGATCGCGCTGGTGGTTTTTGCGTCGACTGGTGTGGCGCTGCTTTGCTATTCGGTCTTCCTTTATTCTCAACTTCTTCGGTCTTACAGGGCCACCTTGTTGGACCGTATGACGTTTGTCGGCACAGCCTACGCCAAGCGCATCGAAACCACCCTGACAGGACTGCAAGCTGATGCCCGGATCATGGGTATTGCGGTTCAATCCTTGGACCCCAAAAACCTTATCCTGTCAGACGGGGCGTTGAGCGCTGAACAACAGCAAGAGATCCAGGCGAATACGGATAGGATTGCATATGTTTTCCGAGAGTTTCTAAGCACCCGTGAACATTTCACACAGCTGCGACTGCTCTCCAGGGAGGGAAACTGGCAAGAGCGTGTGCGAATAAACCGTGAAGGTGACACCCTCATCACCGTCCCGCCCGAAGAGTTGCAACAGAAAGGAAATGAACCATACGTTCGGCCGTTGCAAAATGGATACGCCGAGGATGTTTACCTGTCAGAACTGACGCCAAACCGGGAATACAACCGTCTCGAAGGGCGTCCGATGATCCGTGCCGTTTGGCCGGTACGAGACGCCGCAGGAGGCATCACTGGCGCCGTAGTGATCAATGCGAGCGCGGAAGATGTGCTGGCGAGCGCCAACCTGACCGTCGCACCCGGAATGCATGTCTACGCAGTCAGCAACAATCTGGACTTCATGTCGCTTGAAAACCCAGACGAGCGAGGGCGGCTCATCATGCATGATGAACCGGATTGGAGCGCTCCACCTTTTGCTGACCAGCTGGGCAGTGTCGAGTCCTACACCCTCCTGGATGAGGAAACCGGCGATCTCGTCCACTGGTCGTCCGCACTAAAAGGCGGCGCCGGTCCTTTGAACATCACAGTTCTGGCGATCGCGGATGGCGAGGCTATCGTCGCACCTGGGCTTTCCAGACTACGCGGCATTGCATCGCTTTCTGCCAGTTTGGCGATCCTGGCAGCACTTTGCGCTTATGTTCTTGCCTCTCGTTTCTTGCAACCACTCACTCAACTAAATGCAGAAATTCAAAAGAAGATTCACGGCACTGAACCGATCGTCTTTGAAAGCCATCGCAACGACGAGGTTTCCGACCTGGCAAACAGCTTTTCACAAATGGTCAACAACCGGATTTCAGAAGCGGCGCGCCTGAGGGCCATCGTACAAGGCGCGGCCGAGGGCATCATCGCCATCAAGAATGATGGGACGATATCCGAAGCAAACCCGGCGGCCGAACAGCTGTTTGGCTACACCTCGGATGAATTGATCGGTCAGCCAATCACCAAGCTGATGCCACCGGAAGATGCCGAGCACCACCATGTCTTTCTTGCCCGATCCATGCTCTCCGAAACACCTGAAAACATGACCAAAAGCCGCGAGATTTTTGGGCTTTGCAAGGACGGACGTCGTATCCCACTCGGTATCGCCGTCAGTCGCGTAATCTACGGAGACGAAACACACTTTATTGGTATGATACGCGATACCTCGGAACAAAGAGCCGCAGAAGACGAAGTAAATGCCTTGGTCGAAGCATTACAACGCTCCAACGAAGAACTGGACCAGTTTGCCTATGTCGCGTCACATGATCTAAAGGCGCCCTTGCGGGTCATCAACAATGCAGCAAACTGGCTGGCCGAAGACCTGGCGCCTCACCTTACCGAAGACACCCAGGAAAGCCTGGACCTGCTGTGCAATCGGGCCATCCGTATGGAACGCTTGTTGGATGATCTGCTGCGGCATTCTCGGATTGGGCGAGACGATGGGCCTGTGGTGATCATTTCCGGCAAAGAGCTGCGCGAGGAACTGACAGAGCTTTTGGATGTTCCAAAGGGGATCAATGTCCAGTTCTCCGATCGCTTTGATTCCCTGGAAGTGCAACGGCTGCCCCTGCAGATAATTCTGCTGAATCTGATCAGCAATGCGGTTCGTCACCACGACAAGGCTTATGGAAAAGTCTGGGTCGATGCGGAGGACACTTTGGATGATTTCGTGATCAGCGTCGAGGACAATGGGCCCGGCATCCCAGAAGAATATCACAGCAAGATCTTTGAAATATTTCAGACTTTGAAGCCGCGAGACGAAATGGAAAGCAGCGGCATGGGTCTTGCCCTGGTCAAGAAGCACGCAACGCTGGCCAATGCCGAAATCAGCGTAGAGTCCGATGGGCGATCAGGATCCAAATTCACGCTTTTCTGGCCCAAGACTCAAACCCCTCGAACAATGGCAGGCTGAATTGGTGGAACAACTCTCCCTCTCTCATCGGGCACTGAACATAGTCCTTGTCGAAGACGATGACGGCGACGCAAAGGCGCTGCAGCGCGCCTTTAAGAAGGCCAAAATCGCCAACCCGCTCTTTCGCGTCCACGACGGCGTGGAGGCACTCGAATTCCTGCGCGGGCAAATGGAAATCCTCCCACCCCGCCAGTTCGTTGTCCTTTGCGACATCAACATGCCGCGCATGAATGGGCTCGAACTCTTAGATGAAATTCGCAACGACCCTGCCCTTCGCATGACCCTCATTTTCATGCTCACCACATCAGATGACGAAAGCGACATAAAAACAGCCTATCGCAACAATGTCGCAGGCTATATCGTCAAATCACGAGCCGGTCACATGTTTCTGGACTTGATGGATGCCTTGGACGCCTATTGGCGTGTCGTAGAACTCCCTGACATATAAGAGAGGTTTCCCATGCTCGATATCATGATCGTTGATGACGATGATGCCGATCGCAAGCTTCTGCGCAGACTTCTGAAATCACCGCAGGAAGATCGCTCTTTTCGCGAGGCAAGCAGCGGGAAATCCGCATTGGAGCACGCAGGGCAGCACATTGATGTTATTTTTCTGGACTACCTTCTGCCCGGTCTGACTGGGTTGGATCTGCTGGAGCGTTTTGTACGAACCTGGCCCAAAGCTGCCATCATCCTGATGACCGGACAGGGCGATGAAGAAGTTGCAAAGACAGCCATCCTGCAGGGGGCCTCGGACTACATTCCCAAATCAATCATGACATCAGGCGCTTTGAACCGAATGATGGAAAATGGAATGAAACTGTCACACATGCGCTGGAAGCTGGAGGAGCAGCGACGTGAACTCAGCCTGTTTTCAGACACTTTGGTCCACGACCTAAGAGCACCCGTTCGCGCAATCAAATTTCTGAGCGAGCAAATCCAGGCCGACTTTGACAGCGGCCATATGGAGGAGGTCTACAAAGAATTCGACATGATGAAGCTTTCGGTCATCCGCATGTCGGAGTTGATCGAAAGCCTGGCCTGCCATGTCAGCCTTGATGGCAGCTCAAAATGGGAGCACGTTCCCTTGGACAACCTGTGCGAGCGGGTGAGCATGGCCCTGGCACGCGAGATATCTGACAGCGGCGCGCAGCTTACGTGGAATACAAGAAACCTCTCGACCTTTTGCATCGCGCCTGAGATCGCCCAGATGCTTCAGAACCTCGTGGCCAATTCAATCAAGTATTGCGGCGAGGGCGTGCCGCAGATTCACATTGACGTGGAACAGATTGAGGGCGGGGTAAAACTCTCGGTATCGGACAACGGCGTGGGCATACCCGAAGCATTTCGAGAAACGATTTTTGCCCCTTTCAAAAGGCTACAGCAAACAGAAAGCTTGCCCGGTAGCGGCCTCGGCTTGGCCACCTGTCAAAAGGTTGCCAGACGCCACCGCGGCGAAATCTGGTGCGGGGAGAGCAAGGATAGCGGCGCGACAATTCATGTAACCCTGAAAGCGCGCGAGCAGGACACCCCTCAGCTGACCACAGCATGCCGCTCCACGTCATAGGACGGCACCTCTACCCGAGCACGGGTCGAAGCAATTTCGCAATATGATGTCACGAACCGACCAAAACCAAGAAAGGTCCGCGCCGCACTGTCGATTGCGATCTGTTGCCGTACCGAATTGCCGCCCAGACACTCCAACTCATCCAGGACCGACCGCCAAAGTTTTGGCGGCGTGCCTGCAGAGAGATAACTGCACTTTGCCTCGGGCAAGGTGGACCTGACCGCAGAACAAAGTGTTCTGGCTCCAAAACCGGCCCCATGTACCACATAGAGTACACCAATCAAGGCATCGAGTGATCTCTCAGCATGCGTCATTTCGATGGGAACGGGAGACAAGCACAAAGGATGGAGATCCTCAGTATCGCGGATCAAGGCCTCGATACTCGATTCCAAAGAACAATCGGGAAAACCACCCATGCGCACCCGCGTCGCCTCAACCGCCTGGAAGAACCGCAAATAGGCCGATAAGACAAGGCAATACTTTTGTATCGTCAAACCGGGGTCAAGCATGGAGGCGATCCACGGGTGACTGTGCAGACTTTCGTGCTGCTTGGCAGTGGCTTTTGCAAGCTTGCTGCGCACACTTTCCTTGGTCGTTTCACCCATGCAGATACTCGACATCCTGGGGAAGCCTGATCAGGAAACGCGCACCACTGTCCCGTCGCGCCATGTCCAGCGCGATCGTTCCCCCGTGTTTGTGAACAACTCTTTGGCATATGGCCAACCCCAGCCCTGTCCCGTCTCCTACCCCCTGCGCATGCCCGCGCTCCATCGGCTGAAAGATTTTATCGGCGTATTTGATATCGACGCCCAGCCCATTGTCAGCAAAGGAAATCTCCAATACCCCATCACCATGGACGACAGATGAAATTTCTATCTCGGGCGGCCGGTCCCGATGCCGGTATTTGAGCGCATTCGAAAACAGGTTCAAAAACAGACGCTGCATCATCTGCTCGTTGCTGTCGATCACCGGCAAGTGGCCAATCGAGACATTTGCCTTCTCAACCAGGATTTGTCCGGCAAGAAGATCCTGAACTTCGGATACCACCTTGCCAAGATCAACGGGCTTGCGTTTCAGCAGCTGGTTCTCCAGCACGACCAGTTCCAGCAAACCCTCGGCCAGCTCCGAAAGCTTCTCAGTGGATTTCTGCGCCAAGGCATGGGTTTCGCGGACGGCTTCTGGGTCAAAGCCATCCTCGCTCATCCATTCCAGCGCCATATTGATCCCGCGCAGCGGGGCCGTAAGATCGTGAGCAGCCGAATAGGCAAAGGAGCGCAGATTTTCGTTCTCCTCTTTCAACAGAAGCTGAGATGCCATGATGTCCAGGAATTCCGTAAAAATCTCTCGGGCGCTTTGCAGCTCTGCGAAATTCCAGGGAATGCTTTGATCACAATGCTCTTGAGACCAGATTTCAAATGAGGTTCTCGGCGTCAGCCGTCCCTGAGGATCCAGCGTTTTTTGCGGCTCACCGGCCCAATGGACCGTCCGAGTCACCGGGCCTCGAAACCAGATCAATTGGCATACCCTGTGCACCACGATGGGCTGTATCAATACACCGCACGCCGTATCCGCATAGTCAGCAGCCGCAGGCCAGTCTTTTTGGAGGGAGATCGTCTGGAACTGGTCAGATCCCCCTGGTCTGCTCGACGCCCATTTGGTGAGCTTGCGAATAAACTCTGGAGGAGGTGTCCGCCCCGAGGTGTGCAGATTGACACCAAACTGAAACGCAAACCCGTCTGCGCCCAGAAACTCTCTCAAGACCGGTATTAGTTTACCGATTACTTCCTCGATATTTCCGCTGCGCCGCAGGGCTGCGGAAAACAGGCTTTCGATCTGCCGCAACCGGGAGATCATATCAGCAGTGTCGGTCCGCTGTTGCTGTGCATGGCGCAGCATCAATGAAGTGCCAATCTCCTGCACCAAGCTCCAATTGTCGAAGGGAACCAAATCGGAGGTATCGTTGTGGATGGCGATCAACCCCCATAGTTTTCCCTGGTGCATCAATGCATTGGAAAAACTTGCGGCGACTCCAATGTTGTCGAGATATGCGATGTGCATGTTGGAGACCGACCGCAAGACAGACCCTGTCAGATCCAGCTCCGCGTCCTCGCTGGCGAGGCATTTGATACGAACGGGGTCCTTTGCCACCGTTCCAATGGCACGGTAGGGAACAATCGAATACAGTTCCCGCACGGGTTTTGGAATGTCCGTCGCCGGAAAGCAGAGACCAAGGTAGGATGGCAACACTCCGTTGGAGCTCTCTGCGATCACTTCTCCGGACCAGTCCTCGTGAAAGCGATATATTTTTGCCCGCGCATAACCAGTGATCTCACGAACGGCATCTACTGCAATTTGCAAAGAAGCCTCGAAGTTTTCGGCATGAATAATGCGGGCACAAGCAGAACTGCAGGCGCGCATTTTTGCCCGAACCTGTTTTGCGGTCCCGCTGCTGTTGGGAACCATCTCAATGAGCACGCGTCCGGCGTGACAGTGCACCACAAAATCATAGAGCACACCATTGCGCTGCAA
Organism: Pseudophaeobacter sp.; assembly: GCA_027019165.1. Taxonomy (GTDB): domain Bacteria; phylum Pseudomonadota; class Alphaproteobacteria; order Rhodobacterales; family Rhodobacteraceae; genus Phycobacter. Next base: position 239,559 of record JALUXC010000017.1, on the reverse strand, counting down.
ATCGTAGTCAAGCACCGAATGCAGCATGCCCTGATCGTGTTTTGCATTAGCCACCTGCGCTGCCAAATCCGCATCGATTTCACGCAGGGGCGTGCCAAGAACACCGTCCATCTCGATGCCCCAAAGCTCCTCGATATTCTCAGAAACGCCCGTGACCAACCCGCTTTTGGGATCAACTATTAAGAGTGCGCCGTTGGCCTGAATTTTGCCGGAAAGATGGATTTTCTCCTGGTCACAACTGTCCAAATCGGCAGGATCAGCGGTGTCAAAAAAATGAGTTAGGGAACGAGGTGCAGACATTTCTTCCTCATCTTGATTATTCGAAAAGCTGTATTGCCAATGCCGAAACACGGCTCTCCCCACACTCGGACAAACCCGCGGCGCTCCACCCGGACAGGCCGCAGAAACGAAAAATATGGGCATGTTCAACAGAGTGTAGCTCGTAGGAAAAGAAGGCCTACGTCAAAAATTGAAATACACCGCAAAAAAGGAATACCGGCAAGAACGCTGTTTCAATACTGTGGCGCGTTCCGTTTGGCTTGGCGTGGGCGCGCTAGGAAAAGCTGCATCCGAGAAGAACTGCGGCGACGGCCGCACCAAAGAATTGCAACCTTTGGATGTTTTTAGTGCCAGAAAGCGGCAGCATCAAGGTGTGCATCTTTCGCTGCCTCATCCCCAAAAAGCATCTCCCAGCAGAACTGGGAAATGCTCTCTTCAGTTTGTACGCTGAACAATTCAGCGCCTTTGGGCCGAACCGAGCGTCAACCGCACTTGGAGTGGCCACAGCTCCGGCAGGTCATGCAGCCTTCGACCATCTGCATTTCAAACTGACCGCAGCTGGGGCACGCCTTGCCACGGGGCGTGTTGAGGCTCACAACCTCGGCCTTGGGATCGGACTTCAGCCCCATGCCCTCACCTTCGAGGAAGCCAGTCACAACCATATGCGTTTCGATCACACCGCCGATGGCCGCCAGGATCGAGGGAATATACTTGCCCTGCACCCAGGCCCCGCCGCGCGGATCAAACACCGCTTTCAGTTCCTCCACCACAAAGGACACATCGCCCCCGCGGCGGAACACGGCCGAGATCATCCGGGTCAGCGCCAGTGTCCAGGCGTAGTGCTCCATGTTCTTGGAGTTGATGAAGACCTCGAATGGGCGGCGATGGCCACCAATGATGATATCGTTGATGGTGAGATAAATGGCGTGCTCGCTGTCCGGCCACTTCAGCTTGTAGGTATGGCCCTCAAGGCTCTGCGGGCGATCAAGCGGTTCGGACATGTAAACCACTTCGGCGCCGTTTTCCGTATCGCTTTCGTGGGGCGCATCTGCGGTCTCGCCCGGCGCTGTATCGGCGCTTTCGCTGACCGACAGCACTGATCCGGTGACGTCGTTGGGCCGATAGGTTGTGCAACCTTTGCAGCCCTGATCCCAGGCCTGCATGTAGACATCCTTGAAGTCATCGAAGGAGATGTCTTCGGGACAGTTGATCGTCTTGGAGATCGAGCTGTCGATCCAGCGCTGCGCGGCCGCCTGCATTTTGACGTGATCCGCCGGGGCAAGGGTCTGAGCGTTCACAAAATACTCGGGCAGCTCTGCGTCGGCGCCGAACTTGTCGCGGTACATCTTGACCGCATAATCCACCACTTCCTCTTCGGTGCGCGAACCGTCCTTTTGTAGAACCTTGCGGGTATAGGCATAGGCAAAGACAGGCTCGATCCCGGAGGAGACGTTCCCGGCGTAAAGGCTGATGGTGCCTGTGGGCGCGATCGAGGTCAGCAGGGCGTTGCGGATTCCATGTTCACGGATCGCGTCACGCACGTCCTCGTCCATGTTCATCATATTGCCCGAGGCCAGATATTTTTCCGGATCGAACAGCGGGAAAGCGCCCTTTTCCTTGGCCAGGTCCACCGACGCCAGATAGGCGGCGCGGGCGATCTGGTGCAGCCATTGGTCCGTCTGACGCGCCGCCTCGTCCGAACCATAGCGCAGACCCAGCATCAAGAGCGCATCGGCCAGCCCGGTCACCCCGAGGCCGATCCGGCGTTTGTTGCGCGCCTCGGCCGCTTGTGCCTCCAGCGGGAACTTGGAGACATCGACGACATTATCCATCATCCGCACGGCAGTGGCGACCAGGTCCTGCATTGCATCGAGGTTCAGCTCGGCGTTTGCCTCGAACGGGTTGGAGACCAGCCGCGCCATGTTGATAGAACCAAGCAGACAGGCGCCATAGGGCGGCAGCGGCTGCTCACCGCAGGGGTTGGTCGCGCAGATCTCCTCGACATAGGAAAGGTTGTTCGCCTTGTTGATCCGGTCGATGAAGATCACGCCCGGCTCTGCGTAGTCAAAGGTCGCTTGCATGATCTTGTTCCACAGGTCGCGTGCCTGAACCGTGTGGTAGACCTTGTCGCCAAAGACCAGATCCCAGGATCCATCGGCCTTCACTGCATCCATGAAATCATCGGTGACCAGTACCGACATATTGAACATCCGCAGCCGCGCCGGGTCGGATTTCGCGGTGATGAACTGCTCGATATCGGGATGGTCGCAACGCATGGTGGCCATCATCGCGCCCCTGCGCGAGCCTGCGGACATGATCGTGCGGCACATGGCATCCCAGACATCCATGAAGGACAGGGGACCGGAAGCATCCGCCGCCACGCCCTTCACATCCGCGCCCCGTGGACGGACCGTGGAGAAATCATAACCGATACCCCCACCCTGCTGCATGGTCAGAGCCGCCTCTTTCAGCATATCAAAGATGCCGCCCATGCTGTCGGGCACGGTGCCCATCACAAAGCAGTTGAACAGGGTCACCTGCCGCGCCGTGCCCGCCCCAGCCGTGATGCGTCCTGCGGGAAGGTATTTGAAGTCCTCCAGCGCATCAAAGAACTTTGCTTCCCAGACATCCGGCTTGGCCTCTGCCCGGGCCAGATCCCGCGCGATGCGGCGCCAGGTGTCTTCTACTGTGACATCAATCGGGGTTCCGTCCGCCTGTTTGAAGCGGTATTTCATGTCCCAGATCTGCTCGGCGATGGGGGCGGCAAAGCGGCTCATAAAGCGAATCCCTTGTGGCTTTTTGTTGTGAGGTGGCGCTCTCGATACTACACGGTTTGACCGCATCTCAACGTCCAATTCACATTTCGGACATAGTTTTTTACTGTTGATTGCACCACATATTGCGCTAAAGCCCCCAGCGGGACACTACATAATGACAACTCAGGGGAGGATTCTGTGGATAGCCTGTGGATAAGCCAAGTCGCGGAACCCGGGCTTTCTCCCACAATAATCTTTCGGAGTTCCTTCTCTTGCCCGGGCACAGAAAATCGATTTGCGATAGCTTGCCGTCCCGGGCAAAACGCCTAACCTATGCCTTCCGGATGCAGAGCTGCACCGGCCAGAACCAATGAGGACCGCTTTGGACAAACATGTGAACCTCGTCAAACTCTCGGTTGGCACCGAAAGCGTGGACACGCTGTCGGCCTGGCAGGCCCAGTACCGCAAATCCCTGCCCGAGGGCCTGCCCCGCCACGTGACCCGCATGTGGCCCAAACGCGAGGCGGAACTGCTCAATGGCGGTTCGATCTATTGGGTGATCAAAGGGCTCATCCAGTGCCGCCAGCGTATCCTCCGCCTGGATGAGGTCATCGGCAACGATGGCATCCGCCGCTGCGCCATCGTCCTGGAGCCAGAGATCCACCGCACCAACACGGCGCCCAAACGCCCCTTTCAGGGCTGGCGCTACCTCAAGCCCGAAGACACTCCGGCAGACCTTCCAGAAGGGCGCGATCAGGAAGAGCCTTTGCCGCCAGAGCTGTCACAGGCCCTTGCCGATATCGGGGTTCTCTGAAGCCGGATGCACGCGGACAAGACGCGTGCTCTCCCGCGCCGCATACGGGCATTCAATTGCCCTGTGCAGCTTGGGCCCGGCCCCGCTGCCGCGGGGCGGTCCTGCTTTGATCAGCCCGCCTGCTCGATGAGGGAAAGCAGGTCTTTCAGCGCCTTCTTTTCAGCCGGATCGTAGTCCGCTTCTCGGCTGCGCCAGAGAGTGGCCTGGGATTTCAGCACCAGCCCGTCGCTCAGCAGTTTGAGGTGATTGGCGCGCAGGGTTTCCCCGGTCGAGGTGATATCAGCCACCATTTCGGCAGTTTCATTCTTCACCGTTCCCTCGGTGGCGCCCTGGCTGTCGACAAGCTGGTAGTCGGCAACCCCGGCATCTGTCAGGAATTCGCGCACCAAACGGTGATACTTGGTGGCGATCCTCAGGCGATGGCCGTGTGTCTGGCGAAAGGCTGCCGCCACCGCGTCGAGATCGTCCAGAGTATCTACATCAATCCAGAACTGCGGCACCGCAAGCACCAGATCTGCAAAGCCGAACCCCATCGGCTCCAGTTCTTCGATCTGCTGCTCCCAACGCGGCAGTTTTTCCTGCACCAGATCGGTTCCGGTCACCCCAAGGTGAATGCGACCAGCGGCCAGCTCCCGCGGGATTTCACCGGCGGACAAAAGCACCAGCTCGACCCCATCGACTCCATCGACCGCACCGGCATATTCGCGCTCAGAGCCTGTCCGGGACAAGGTGATGTCCCGCTTGGCGAACCAATCAAAGGTCTTTTCCATCAACCGCCCCTTGGAGGGCACGCCGAGTTTCAGGCTCATGGCTTGCCCTCCTCGAGCATCAGCATCAGGTCGGGGCGCAAAACAGCGCCCACCGCCGGGATCTCATCGCCCTGCCCCAGTTGCCGGGTCAGCGCATCATAGCGCCCGCCACTGGCCACCGGGGGCAGGCCCGGCTTGGTCTCGGCATAAAAGCCAAAGACAAAACCGTCATAATATTCCATCGAGGTGCGCCCATAGGAGGCCTCGAAATCGAGGCTGTCCACGTCAATGCCGCGCGCCTTCATGGCTGCAGTCCGCGCCTCAAGCCGATCCAGCGCAGGCAGGATCGACGGCAAATCGACGGCGATATCGCGCATTTGCTCAATGGCGTAAGGCAGAGTCTCTCGCACGGCCATCAGAGCCTCCAACGCCAACAGCTCGTGCTCCGAGATCGGAGGCATGGCGGCATCGGCGCGCAGGAGTTCGACGCGGGCATCCACCTCGGCGGCGCGGCGTTTGCCGATCGCCGGGGCAGATCCGCTCAAGGGGCCTTCGGTCGACAAGAGTTTCTTGCGGCTGTCCGGAAGGGCAGCACGCCCTGCATAACGCTCTAGCAGGCTGCGGAAACGGCGTGGGCGCCAGATGTGCCGCATCAGGGCCGATTTGCGTTTCTCGGTCGTGTTCAACCCTTCAACGGCGGCCATCAGGATGCCGATGTCACCTGTTGCCGCACGCACCGGCAGGCCCCGCAGTTGCAAGGCGATCAGGGCAAAGACCTCGGCATCGGCGCTGGCGGAATCGTTGCGATCAAAGACCTCGTAGCCCACCTGCAGGTATTCGTTGGCACGGTCCGGATCGTGTTCCTGGCGGCGGAAGACCTCGCCTGCATAGGTATAGCGAGCGGGCTCTGCTCCCTGGCGCATGTGCATTTGCACCACCGGCACGGTGAAATCCGGGCGCAGCATCTGCTCCCCCCTGAGCGCGTCCGAGGTAATATAGGCGCGGGCGCGGATGTCCTCACCGTATAGATCCAGCAGAGTTTCAGCGGGCTGGAGCAGCGGCGGATCAACCACCTGCGCCCCGGCCGCCTCGAAGGTCATCCGCAACCGGGCGGCGCGGGCCAATATGTCTGAGCGTTTGGGCATCGGCCTAGTCCTGACTATCGAGGATCTCGCGCACCTTTGCGACAAGATCCGTGCGCGGTACTTCGAACTGGCTGGGGCGTTCCTTCCACTCCTCAAGCGTCGCACTTTCGGCGATCTTGGCACCAAGGATCAGGTCCTTGATCTGGACCACACCGCGCTCCTTTTCGTCGCCGCCCTCGATCACGGCAACCGGGGAATGGCGTTTGTCGGCATATTTCAGCTGGTTGCCAAAGTTCTTGGGATTGCCCAGATAGACCTCGGCGCGGATGCCCGCGCTGCGCAGCTCTGCCACCATCGCCTGATAGTCGGCCATCCGATCGCGGTCCATGACGGTCACGACCACAGGGCCAACCGGCTGAGCAGCAAGCCGTCCCTTCTCGCGCAGCGCTGCCAGCAGGCGATCGACGCCGATAGACAGGCCCGTTGCAGGGACTTCCTGACCGGTGAAGCGCTTCACAAGATCGTCATAGCGCCCGCCGCCGGACACAGACCCAAACTGTCGCTTGCGCCCCTTCTCATCGAAAATCTCAAATGTCAGCTCGGCCTCGAATACCGGACCAGTATAGTATCCAAGACCGCGAACCACAGAGGGGTCGATCTCGATCCGCTCAGAGCCGTACCCACCAGCGGCCAACAAATCGCCGATCTGTTCCAGCTCGGCGATACCTTCGGCGCCAATCTTGCTGTCCCCAACGGCCGCGCGCAGGTTGGCAAGAGTGCCTGCCGTGTCGGCGGCTTTCGATGTCAGGAAGGCCAGAACCGGCGCCGCCTGATCGTCGCTGAGGCCGACACCATCGATATAGGCGCCCGAGGCATCGAGCCGCCCTTTGGTCAGCAACTGGCGTACGCCCTCCTCACCGACCTTGTCGAACTTGTCGATGGTGCGCAGCACGTCATCGCGCGAGGCAGCACCTTCCTCTAGCCCCATGGCCTCCAGCACACCATTCAGAACCTTGCGGTTATTGACCCGCACAAGGTAGTCGCCGCGTGGAATCCCGACAGTTTCGAGCGTGTCGGACAGCATGGCGCAGATCTCAGCATCCGCTGCCATGGAAGACGTGCCCACGGTATCGGCGTCACACTGGTAAAACTGGCGATAGCGGCCCGGTCCCGGCTTTTCATTGCGCCAGACCGGCCCCATCGCATAGCGGCGATAGGGGGTGGGCAGATCGTTGCGGTGCTGGGCATAGACCCGCGCAAGCGGCGCCGTCAGGTCATAGCGCAGCGCCATCCAGTCGCCCTTGCCGTCTTCATCGGCCTCTTGCCAGGCAAAGACACCTTCATTGGGGCGGTCCACATCCGGCAAGAACTTGCCCAGCGCCTCCACCGTTTCCACGGCAGAAGATTCAAGAGCCTCAAACCCGTATCGATGATAGACCCCGGCAATCGCCTGCAGCATTTCAGAACGCTGAGTAACCTCGGCGCCGAAATAATCGCGGAAGCCCTTTGGCGTCGTGGCCTTTGGGCGAGGTTGTTTCTTGACTTTGGCCATCGTGGCCTCCTCACGGGTGTCTTTGGGTCTGATCTGTGCCGCGCGGTCTAGCCGATGCTTGTAACAACGGCAAGGTAGCGTGGAACGGAGGCGTAGTTGCGCGCCCCCTGTTGCGGCAGATCTGCCGCGTCAAAGAGTGGCCTCAGATATCTGAAAAATCGCCGGCGCGCCCCTTTCCACCAGCAAAACGCGCCGCGCCTTCTCGCCCTTCGGCCCCAAAAGCCGCCTTCGAGAACCATTCCCGCCGCAGCCCCGCCGCCAGATCGGCCGGGGCGAGGCGCGCAGAGAGATGATCCGCCAGCATGCAGGCCTGCGGGAAACGGGCCAGATCTGCGGCAAGGTCCTGCGCCGCCCGCAAAGCCTCGCCCTTGGCGCAGATACGATCGGCCAGCCCCATGGCCTGCGCCTCTTCCGGCCCGACCCCGCGCCCGGTCAAGATCAGGTCATTCGCTCGCCCCTGCCCCAGAATGCGCGGCAAACGCACGGTCCCGCCATCAATCAACGGCACGCCCCAGCGCCTGCAATAAACCCCGGCAACAGCTCCTTTCGCCATGACCCGCAGATCACACCAAGCGGCGAGTTCCAATCCCCCTGCAACAGCCGGTCCCTCAATAGCCGCAATCACGGGTTTCTTCAGCATCAGCCGGGACGGCCCCATCGGCCCCGGCAAAGGATCAGAAATCGGATCACACCAGCCATCAGGGATGTCGAGCCCGGCAATCCAGTCATCCGCCGCGCCGGACCCTGCAGAATTCAGATCGAACCCGGCACAAAAGAAGCCCCCTTCCCCGGCCAAGACAGCGACCCGCGCCTCCCCATCCTGCTCAAAAGCAATGAAGGCATCAAAAAGGGCTCGCGCCGTTTTCGGATCCACCGCATTTCGCACCTCAGGGCGGCAGATAAGAATGGTGGTAATGCCATCCACAGTTTTGCTGGTCACGGTCATGAGCAATCCTCCCGCGCTCCAGACTGTCGTTTCTCCCATGGACCGGCAAGCTGGCTGCGCGTATGACGTTGCGCAGCCAAGGAGAGGAACCATGCAGCACCTGGAAGAGCAGATTGCACATCTGACCCGCACCGTGGACGAGTTGAGCGAGGTCATGGCCCGCCAGCAAAGTGAGCTGGACAGGCTGACCCACCGCGTTCAGATGCTCATGGAACGGGAAGCAAGCAGAGCGCAGGAAGGCACCGGCGGCGTGGTTTTTGCCGACGAACGACCGCCCCATTATTGATCCGCATAGCAAAGGCCAGGGACAGGTCTTGCCTGTCAGATTTCACCCCAAAAAGGTCACATCATCCTGCCTTTGGGAAACGCGTGTTGGGTGTTGAAGGCTCATCTTCTCCGCGCGTCAGAGAAGACCATTTTGTCTCCAGCATCCATTCCACATCCCGGCCCGACATCGGGCGGGCAAAAAGATACCCCTGTCCCATCTGACATTTGATCGATTGCAGAAAATCAAGATCTTCAGCCGTCTCAACGCCTTCGGCGATCACTGACAGATCCAGCCCATGTGCAAGCGCCAGAATCCCGGTAACGATACGCTGGTTTTCAGGGCTGCCCTGAATGTGCGAGATGAAGCTGCCATCGATCTTGATGCTGTCAAACGGCAGTTGACGCAGGTTCGAAAACGCCGAAAAACCTGCTCCAAAGTCATCCAGCGCGACCCTCACACCAAGGTCTCGAAGCTCCAAAAGAGCTGTCTGCGCCAGGTTGAAATCCGACATGATCGCCGTTTCCGTGAGTTCGATCACCAGACGCGTTGGGTCAAATCCCGTCTCGCTCAGGTTCTCCTTGATCCGCTCGACCAGATGGCCATCGCGAAACTGGGTTGGAGAGATATTGACCGCCAGCGCCAGTTCCGGGTTCCAATCCTTTGCAGCCAGAAGCGCTTGTCGCAAGATGCTCCAACCCAGGGACGAAATCAGGCCCACATCCTCTGCAATTTCGATGAACACATCCGGGGGCACGACGCCACGGGTTTCATGAGTCCAACGAGCCAGAACCTCGAACCCGCGCAGCCGGTCACTGGCTATGTCGAATACCGGTTGGAAAAACGGCGCAATCTGGTCATTGGAGACCGCCTGCTTCAGGTCCAGCTCCAAAGCGCGGCGCTCTCTTGCAACCTTTTCAAGTTCGGCATCGAACCAGGCGTACTGCCCACGCCCGCTTTTCTTGGCTGAATACAGCGCCTGGTCCGCGAACTGCAGGGCGTTTGATGCATCTTGGTCGGCCGTCAGGCGGGCCAATCCAATGCTTGTGCCGACAGATAGCCGCAGTCCGTCTTCGACGATTGGCTGGGACACTGATTTCAAAATCCGTCGTGCGATGCCCTCTGCCCGCGCCGCATCGGAACCAGGTTTCAATGCAATCGCGAACTCGTCGCCCCCGAGTCGCGCCACCAGATCTTCGTTTTCGAGTTCTGCCTGCAGGCGTTGCGCCGTTCTGACCAGCACGAGATCACCGTAGGCATGCCCGTGCACATCGTTGACGGCCTTGAAGCGATCAAGATCTAGCATAATGACGATTTCGCCATTCGCCGCACCGGCACGATCCAGATCCAACAGATGCTCCATAAAGGCGCGGCGATTCGGCAGTCCGGTCAAAACGTCGTTGCAGGCCACCTCCTGCGCATGACGTTCCGCCTTGTCGCGTTCGGCGGCCACCTTCGACAATTGGCGAGATCGCACAATAAATGCCACCAGAAGTCCAAAGGTCAGGTTCAGGATCAGAACCGCGAGTTCGTCGAGCTCCCAATCCTCGTGCGCACGACTGTAAGCGTGGAATTCTTCGAAAAGTTCAAACCGCACGCTGATCGCAAAGGTCAGCGCCGTGCCACCCGCAATCAGCAGGTAGATCCAGTTCTCTCTTAGCCTATCATAGACAGTCGACACGCAGCGGCTCCACCGGAAGGGGTATTCCCGTCCCGTGATACGGCAGCTTTCCTAATAACATGTTCAGTAGAAAACGGGCCTTTTCCTAAAGCTTTAAGCACCTTGCCGATCCCTGCCCGGATCAGCTGCTGACGTCAGATCTCTTCAACATCCAAAACCCCCTCTAGCGATTTCAAAGCCCCCTTGATCTGTGGGTTTATCGGGAAAGCCTGACCAAGGTCCATTTCCACATCTCCAGGCAGACCGGGGTCTTGGAGATACATCAGCACCTCACCGCGGCTGGCGTTGCGGGCGGCAGATTTAGCGTCTTCCAGCACCCGGGCCACAGTTGCAATCGCTCCAGCGTCGCTAACATAGACACGCAAAGAGCTTTTGCCCGCATCGGCAATAGCCGCATCCACCGGCCCAACCGACCGCACCAGTAGTTTCAGCTGATCGCTTTCCATCGTCGCCTCGGCAGTGATCACGACCTTGGCACCGGTGTCGAGAAACTCTCTCGATTTTTCCAGAACTTCCGAAAACAGAGTCACCTCAAAAGCGCTGCTGGGATCGCTGAGTTGGGCAAAGGCAAAGCGGTTACCGCGCGCCGATTTACGCTCTTGCCGACCCGCCACGACCCCGGCCATCTTGGCCATGAAGGGGCCGCGCTCCGCCTTGGCGGTGACCTCATCCAGCGTCATCACATCCTTGCGTTTCAGGGCAGGCATGTAGTCGTCCAAGGGGTGGCCCGAAAGGTAAAAGCCGATCGCCTTGAATTCCTCACTCAAGCGCTCAGCGGGCAGCCAGTCCGGGGTGCCCACAAGGCGTGGCTCTGGCAGATCATCGCCCGCCTCACCAAAGAGCGAGACCTGGTTCGAGTTCTTCTGCTCGTGGATCGCGGCAGAGTAGTTCACCAGCCCCTCAAGGCTTTCAAACAGGCGGCGCCGGTTGCTGTCGAGCTGGTCAAAGGCCCCGGCCCGCACCAGCATTTCCAGGGGGCGCTTGCCGACCTTCTTGAGGTTCACCCGGCGGGCGAAGTCAAAGATGCTAACAAAGGGCCGCTCATTGCCATCCTCGCGCCGCGCCGCCGTCACCAGTCGCATCACATCGACGCCAACGTTCTTGAGCGCGCCAAGTGCATAGACCAGCTCACCATTGACCACATTGAAGGTCGCCTCGGAGCGGTTCACGCAGGGCGGCACATAGGGCAGGCTCAGCCCTTTGCGGACCTCTTCGAAATAGATCGCCAGCTTGTCCGTGAGGTGAATATCGCAGTTCATGACGCCCGCCATGAATTCGACCGGGTGGTTCGCCTTCAGCCAGGCCGTCTGGTAGGACACCACCGCATAGGCCGCCGCGTGGGATTTGTTGAAACCGTAGTTGGCGAATTTCTCCAGAAGGTCGAAAACCTCTGACGCCTTCTTCTTGTCGACGCCATTCTCCGCCGCGCCCTTTTCGAACTTGGGGCGTTCGGCGTCCATTGCCTCTTTGATCTTCTTGCCCATGGCGCGGCGCAGAAGGTCCGCGCCGCCAAGGGAGTAGCCCGCCATCACCTGGGCGATCTGCATCACCTGTTCTTGATAGACGATGATGCCTTGGGTTTCCTCAAGGATGTGGTCGATCAGCGGATGAACCGATGTGATCTCCTTCAGGCCGTTCTTCACCTCACAATAGGTCGGGATATTCTCCATCGGGCCCGGACGATAAAGCGCCACAAGGGCCACAATATCCTCGATACAGGTCGGTTTCATGCGCTTGAGCGCATCCATCATGCCGGTGGATTCCACCTGAAACACGGCAACCGTCTTCGCCGCAGAGTAGAGTTTATATGAGGCCTCGTCATCCAGCGGAATGGCGTTGATCTCGTTCACCGCGCCTTCGGGTGGATCATAGAGCTGGCTGCCATCGGCGGCCACATGCAGATCGCGCCCCGATTGGCGAATAAGATCCACCGCGTTCTGGATCACCGTCAGGGTCTTGAGGCCAAGGAAGTCAAACTTCACCAGCCCCGCCTGCTCCACCCATTTCATGTTGAACTGGGTTGCGGGCATATCGGACCGCGGATCCTGATAGAGCGGCACCAGCGCATCCAGGGGCCGGTCCCCGATCACGACGCCCGCCGCGTGGGTCGAGGCATTCCTCAAGAGCCCCTCAACCTGCTGTCCGTAGGTCAGGAGGCGATCCACCACCGGTTCATTCTTGGCCTCTTCGCGCAGGCGGGGTTCGTCCCGCAGGGCCTTTTCGATGGAGACCGGTTTCACCCCTTCCACCGGGATCATCTTGGACAAGCGGTCCACCTGGCCATAGGGCATCTGCAAAACGCGGCCAATGTCTCGCACCGCCGCCTTGGACAGGAGCGCACCAAAGGTGATGATCTGCCCCACCTTGTCGCGGCCATACTTCTGCTGCACGTAGCGGATCACCTCTTCGCGGCGATCCATACAAAAGTCGATGTCGAAGTCGGGCATCGACACCCGTTCCGGGTTCAGGAAGCGTTCGAACAGCAGGCTGTAGCGCAGCGGATCAAGGTCGGTGATGGTCAGCGCATAGGCCACCAAAGATCCCGCGCCAGAGCCCCTGCCCGGCCCCACCGGAATGCCGTGATCCTTGCCCCATTTGATGAAGTCCGCAACGATCAGGAAGTAGCCGGGGAAGCCCATCCCCTCGATGATATCCAGCTCGAAATCGAGGCGTTTCTGGTATTCCTCAACGCTCACCGCATGGGGGATCACCGCAAGCCGGTTCTGCAAGCCTTCGTTGGCCTGACGGCGCAGTTCCTGCACCTCGTCATCAGCGAATTTTGGCAGGATCGGGTCGCGCCGGTAGGCCATGAAGGCGCAGCGTTTGGCGATCTCGACCGTATTTTCAATCGCCTCGGGCAGGTCGGCGAACAGCGTCACCATCTCCTGCTGGCTTTTGAAATAGTGCTGCGCGGTCAGGCGGCGGCGCGGCTCGGACTGGTCCACATAAGCGCCCTCGGCGATGCAGATCATCGCATCATGCGCCTCGTACATCTCGGCTTTGGGGAAGTAGACGTCATTGGTGGCGACCAGCGGCAGATCCATCGCATAGGCCATCTCCACATGGCCGCGCTCGGTCAGGCGCTCTGCCTCGGGCTGGCCATCCTCTCCGGGATGACGCTGCAACTCCACGTAAAGCCGATCCAGGTAAATCTCTTTCAGGCGCTGCATCAACGCCTCGGCCGCCGGGCGCTGCCCCTGCTGCAGCAACTGCCCGACCGGCCCGTTCGGACCACCTGAGAGGCAGATCAACCCCTCGGAATTTGTCTGCAACTCCTCCAGCGTAACCTGCGGCAGCTGCCCGCCCTTGTCCACGTAAAGGCAGGAGGAAAGCTTCATGAGGTGCTCATACCCCGTTTCATTCTGCGCCAAGAGGACAATGGGCGCTGGGGCCTTGGCGCGCTCTCCCGGTTCGCTTTTTTCAAAGGTCACATCCACCTGGCAGCCGATGATCGGCTGGATCCCCGCCCCCGAAAGGGTCACCGAAAACTCCAATGCGGAGAACATCGCATTGGTGTCCGTCACGGCGATGGCAGGCATGTCATTTGCCTTGCAGAGATCCGGAAGCTTCTTGAGCCGCAGCGCACCTTCCAGCAGAGAGTATTCCGTGTGGGTGCGCAGGTGAATGAATCGGGGAGTATCAGTCATGTTGCCAAGCTATCCGATCCGGTGCGCGGGATAAAAGCGCATTCGTGAGGGATGATGTAGGGTGGTTTGGGGCCGAACTCCCCTATGTGGCTCTCGGGTTCGCCCGAATAATGAGCGTGATTTTCAGGAATTTCCGAAAAGTGCTTTTGGGGAGCCCTAAAACCAGTGCACCTGGAAAAGCAATAACCCTTTCATAACCATCAAGGATCCTGCTTCGCGCTGAAGCCGCGGGCTTATTTCAGAAATCAACACTCAAGCGTCGCTTTTCCTTGCCATAAGGCCATCTGCTTTTCTAGTCTGCCTTGGATAAGCACGCAAAAACCCCGCCAGCTCTTCTACGTCGCATCGAAGGTCCGGCCATTTGGGGAAACAGGGTAACGCGACGGGTTTCACAAGATGACAATCACCTTTCTGCTGAACGGTGAGGAGGTTGCGTTGAAGGATGCAGATCCTTCGGCAACGCTGCTGGATTGGCTGCGCGAGGAGCGTGGCCTTTGCGGCACCAAGGAAGGCTGCAACGAGGGCGACTGCGGCGCCTGCACGGTTATGGTAACGGACGGGCACGGGGCAAAGCCGCTGAATGCCTGCATTCTGTTCCTGCCACAACTCAATGGAAAATCCGTTCGCACCGTCGAAGGTGCAGCGGGGCCCGATGGGATCCTCCATCCCGTACAGCGCGCCATGATCGACCATCACGGCAGCCAGTGCGGCTTTTGCACCCCCGGTTTTGTGATGTCTATGGTGGCGGCCCATAAGGACGGCGCGCAGGACTTTGACGACCGGCTGGCCGGGAACCTCTGCCGCTGCACCGGCTATGCCCCGATCATTCGCGCCGCCAAGGCCGCCGCCGACGAACCCGTGCCGGACTGGATCGCGACCGAGGCCCCGACCGATGCAGCTCCGCTGGACAATATGCCGACCTCGTCGGGCGCGCTGGCCACGCTCTATGCCGCCAACCCCGAAGCAACCCTTGTGGCCGGGGCGACGGATGTGGGCCTTTGGGTCACCAAAGGGCTGCGGGATCTGGGGCAGATGATTTTTCTGGATGCCTGCGAGGATCTGAAACAGATCGAAATCACAGATGAGGCCGTGCGCATTGGAGCCATGGTCGACATGAACCGTATGCGCGCCGCCATCGCGCCTTTGCACCCCTCCTACGCCGAGATGATCCGCCGCTATGCCAGCCAACAGGTGCGCGCGGCGGCGACAGTAGGCGGCAATATCGCCAATGGCTCGCCCATCGGGGACAACCCGCCTGCCCTTATTGCGTTGGGGGCTACACTGCATTTGCGTATGGGCGATGAGCGCCGTAGCCTGCCGCTGGAAGACTTCTTCCTCGACTATGGCAAACAGGACCGCAAGCCCGGCGAATTTGTGGAAGCCGTCTCTTTCTCCCGCCAACCGGATGCCTTACGTGTCTATAAGCTCTCGAAACGCTTCGATCAGGATATCTCAGCGGTGCTGGGCGCCTTCAACGTCCGGGTGGAAAATGGCGTGGTCCATTCCGCCCGCATCGCCTTTGGGGGCATGGCGGGCGTGCCGAAACGGGCCAGCCAAGTAGAGGCTGCCCTTCTGGGCCAGCCTTGGTCTCTGGCAACCATCACCCTCGCGCAAGCCGCCTTCGAGCAGGACTTCACCCCGATGAGCGACATGCGCGCCTCGGACGCCTATCGCCTCGACTGCGCCCGCAACATGCTGTTGCGCTATTTCGCGGATCTGGCGGAAGAGACCGTCAGCGTGTTGGAGGTCAGCCAATGAGCGTTGCAAAACCCCTCCCCCATGACGCCGCCCACCTGCATGTGACCGGCGCCGCCCGCTATGTGGATGATACCCCTACCCCGCGCGGCACGCTGCATCTGGCCTTTGGCCTGTCGCAGGTCGCAAAGGGGCGGATCACCTCGATGGATCTGGACCCGGTCCGCAAAAGCCCCGGCGTGGTTGCGGTTCTGACGGCAAAGGATCTGCCCTTTGACAATGACGTCTCCCCGTCCATTCACGATGAGCCGCTCTTGTCGGATGGTACGGTCAACTATGTCGGCCAGCCCGTATTCCTTGTGGTTGCCACCAGCCACCGCGCAGCTCGTATCGCGGCGCGCAAGGCAAATATCGACTATTCCGAGGAAACACCGCTTCTGACCCTGGACGAGGCGCTTGCCGCAGACAGCCGGTTCGAAGAAGGCCCGCGCATTTACGAGAAGGGCGATACCGCGAGTGCCATTGCAGCCGCCCCGCGCGTTGTCGAAGGCACATTCGAGCTTGGCGGGCAGGAGCATTTCTATCTCGAAGGCCAAGCCGCCCTTGCCCTGCCTCAGGAAGACGGCGGCATGCTGGTCAACTCCTCTACCCAGCACCCCACCGAGATCCAGCACAAGGTGGCCGAGGCGATCGGTCTGCCGATGCATGCCGTGCGGGTCGAGACCCGGCGCATGGGCGGCGGCTTTGGCGGCAAGGAAAGCCAGGGCAACGCACTGGCCGTTGCCTGCGCCGTTGCCGCGCGCCTGACAGGCAAGGCCTGCAAAATGCGCTATGACCGCGACGACGACATGGTGATCACCGGCAAGCGCCATGCGTTCCGCATCTCTTACCGCGCTGGCTTTGATGACGAAGGGCGGCTTTTGGGGGTGGACTTTACCCATCTGGTCAACTGCGGCTGGGCGCAGGATCTGTCGCTGCCGGTGGCGGATCGCGCCATGCTGCATGCCGACAACGCCTATGCCATCCCCGCGATCCGTATCGAAAGCCATCGCCTCAAGACCAACCTGCAAAGCGCCACCGCCTATCGCGGCTTTGGCGGACCGCAAGGCATGGTCGGTATCGAGCGGGTGATGGATCATATCGCCCATGATCTGGGCCTTGATCCGGTGGAGCTGCGGCGGCGCAACTACTATGCGGCACCCGGCACCGCCACCGGCGACAACACAACCCCCTATGGCATGGAGGTCAGCGATTTCGAGCTGCACGAGATGACCGCGCAGCTATTGGAAAGCGCCGACTACGCCGCCCGCAAGGCAGAAATCGCCTACTGGAATGCGGGCCAGACCCACCTGAGGCGCGGGCTTGCCTTTTCGCCGGTGAAATTCGGCATCTCCTTTACCCTGACCCACCTCAATCAGGCGGGGGCCTTGGTACACGTCTACCAGGACGGCTCTGTCCATTTGAACCACGGTGGCACCGAGATGGGACAGGGATTATTCCAGAAGGTGGCGCAGGTGGCCGCCAGCCGGTTCGGCATCCCGCTTGAGAAGGTGAAGATCACCGCAACGGATACGGCCAAGGTTCCCAATACATCGGCGACTGCGGCGTCTTCGGGATCTGATCTCAACGGCATGGCGGTCAAAGCCGCCTGCGATACGCTGCGCGCCCGTATGGCCGAACATCTGGCGGGCCTACATCAAGCCAAACCCGCTGACGTGGTGTTTGACAATGGCATGGTCCGCATCGGCGATGGCATCGAAATCAGCTTTGATGAGGCTGCAAAGCTCTGCTACGAGGGGCGGATCAGCCTGTCCTCAACCGGCTTTTACAAGACCCCCTCCCTGGCCTGGGACCGGATCAAAGGACAGGGGCGCCCCTTCTTCTATTTCGCCTATGGCGCCGCCCTGACCGAGGTCGTGGTGGACCGGCTCACCGGAGAGAACCGCATCCTGCGCGCCGACATCCTGCATGATGCAGGGGCCTCGCTGAACCCTGCACTGGACATCGGACAGGTCGAAGGCGGCTATGTGCAGGGCGCGGGCTGGCTCACCACCGAGGAACTGGTCTGGGATGGCAAGGGAAGCCTGCGAACCCACGCACCCTCGACCTACAAAATCCCAGCCTGCTCCGACCGGCCGGATGTGTTCAACGTGGCGCTATACGACGGGCAAAACCGGGAAGAGACCATCTACCGCTCCAAGGCTGTGGGCGAGCCGCCTTTCATGCTGGGCATCTCCGCCTGGCTGGCCCTGTCGGATGCGGTGGCCAGCTTTGGCACGACCTATCCGGCCCTCAATGCACCCGCTACGGCAGAAGAGATCTGGCACGCGGCGCGGAGGGTCTCGGATGGGGTTTGACCTTGAGGAGCTGAGAGCCGCCGTCGCGAACCACGGACGTGTCGCCCGGGTGGTGATCGCCGCGATCCGTGGCTCCTCCCCCCGCGAAGTGGGGGCCGCGATGCTGGTCTGGCGCACGGAGGATGGCTTTGCCCAGTCCGGCACCATCGGTGGCGGCGCGCTGGAATTCGAGGCGGCGCAGCGGGCCGCAGTGCAGGAGAAACCATCCCTCCTGAACACCCATGCACTCGGGCCGGATCTTGGCCAGTGCTGCGGCGGCTCGGTGACGCTTCTGAGCGAGGTCTATGAGGCCGCTGATCTGGAGACTTTGGAGACCGAGGTGATCGCCCGTCCGGCAGAAGCAGGCGGCGAGATGCCGCTCTCTGTCCATCGCAAGCTGTCGCAGCTGCGCAGCCAGGGCACGCGCCCCGAACCGCAACTGATCGACGGCTGGATGATTGAGCCCGTGCATCGCCCAGAACGCCCCCTTTGGATCTGGGGGGCAGGTCACGTGGGGCGCGCGCTTGTCAATGTCCTGTCTCCATTGCCGGATCATGCAATCACTTGGGTCGACACTGCCAAAGATCGGTTTCCTGAGCCCATTGCCAGCGGCGTCACCCCGGTTTGGGCTGAAAATCCGGCATTTTTGGTGGCTCACGCGCCGTCATCTGCGCAGCATCTAGTCCTCACCTATTCCCATGAGCTGGATCTGGCGCTATGCCACGCCCTGCTGAAACACGATTTTGCCTTTGCCGGTCTGATCGGGTCTGCCACGAAATGGGCGCGGTTCAAATCGCGTCTTGCTGCGCTGGGGCATGAGCCAGCGCAGATCGCACGGATCACATGCCCGATCGGGGATCCCGCCTTGGGCAAGCACCCGCAGATGATCGCGGTTGGTGTGGCAGCGCAACTGCTGGCGCTTGAGGCCTGGCACAAGACAAAAAACGCCGCGCCAGACGGCGTAGAATTGGAACAGTGGAAGGATCGCCGCGCGTGACAGTCCCCCTACTCAGCCTTCAGGGCCTGACCAAGGCCTATCCGGGCGTCGTCGCCAATGACCAGGTCTCCTTTGACATCGGCGAAGGCGAGGTCCACGCCCTGTTGGGTGAAAACGGCGCCGGGAAATCGACACTTGTGAAGATGATCTACGGGCTGGTCAAACCGGACAGCGGCCAGATGCTGCTGCGCGGAGCCCCCTTTGCCCCGGCCGAACCGCGCGCCGCCCGCGCCGATGGTATCGCGATGGTGTTTCAGCATTTCTCATTGTTCGATGCGCTGAATGTGGCGGAAAACATTGCCCTTGGCATGGAGAATCCGCCTGCCATGCGGGATCTGGCCAGCCGCATCCGCGAGGTGTCTGAAACCTACGGCCTGCCGCTGGATCCTTTCCGCACCGTGGGGGACCTTTCGGCAGGCGAACGTCAGCGGGTCGAGATCATCCGCTGCCTTTTGCAGGATCCGAAACTGCTTATCATGGACGAGCCGACCTCGGTCCTGACGCCGCAGGAGGTGGAGATCCTGTTCGAGACATTGCAGAAACTGCGCAGCGAGGGGACATCGATCCTTTATATCAGTCACAAGCTGGAAGAGATCCGCAAGCTTTGTGATCACGCCACCATCCTGCGCCTCGGCAAGAACGTGGGCGAATGCACCCCGGCTGAGACCTCGGCCCGCGACATGGCCGAAATGATGGTGGGCACGGCTCTCAAGACACCGACCCGCTCGGATCGCATTGTAGGCAATGTGGCCCTTGATATCAGCGGCTTGTCGGTTCCGGCACCTTCGGCCTTTGGAACATCTTTGAAGAACGTCCACCTGACCGTTCGCAAGGGCGAGATCCTGGGCATCGGCGGCGTTGCGGGCAACGGACAGGACGAACTCCTCGCGGTACTGTCGGGGGAAGCCCTGTCGGCGGCTGATGCGGTGAAACTCCATGGCAAGCCCATCGGGCGGCTCGGACCCGTTGCCCGGCGACGCCTTGGTCTTCTTTCGGCTCCAGAGGAACGCCTTGGCCATGCCGCCGCGCCAGACATGAGCCTCACCGAAAACGCTCTTCTGACCGCAGCCGTGCGCGAAAACCTGGAAAACCGAGGATTCCTGAACTGGCCCGCAGCCAAAGCTTTTGCCAAACGGGTGATTTCCGAATTTGACGTGCGCACGCCAGGGCCGGAAAACGCCGCGCGCTCCCTGTCCGGGGGGAACCTGCAGAAATTCGTCATCGGCCGCGAGGTGTTGCAGCGCCCCGAGGTACTGGTCGTAAACCAGCCCACCTGGGGCGTCGATGCTTCTGCCGCAGCTGCAATCCGGCAATCGCTGCTGGATCTGGCCGCCGGTGGTGCGGCAATCATCTGCATCAGTCAGGATCTGGACGAGTTGATGGAGATTTCCGACAGTTTTGCCGCCCTGAACGAAGGCAGACTCAGCGCCCCACGGGCCGCTGCGGGCCTCACGGTAGATGAAATCGGCCTGATGATGGGCGGTGCCCACGGGATGGAGGTGGCCCATGTGTGACCTCTGCCAGTTTGTGACTTTCGATGAAGGGGCCGAAGCATGATCCGGCTTGAAAAACGCCCACAGCCATCCCGGGCATGGTCCATAGCCACGCCCCTTGTGGCGGTACTGGCCACGATGATTGCAGGCGGACTGTTGTTCGCAATCCTTGGCAAGGATCCGGTGGAGGCGATCCGCACCATCTTCTGGGAGCCGCTCTTTGGCGAATTTGCCTTTTACTACCGCCCGCAACTGTTGATCAAAGGCGCGCCGCTGGTCTTGATCGCCATAGGCTTGTCGCTTGGTTTTCGCGCTGGCATCTGGAACATCGGCGCCGAAGGGCAATACATCATGGGCGCCCTCTTTGGCGCAGGCATGGGGCTGGCCTTTTACCCTCTTGAGGCCTGGTACATCTTTCCACTGATGGTCATTGCAGGGGCTTTTGGTGGCTGGCTCTGGGCGATGATCCCGGCGCTCTTGAAGGTGCGTTTTGGCACCAACGAGATCCTCGTTTCACTGATGCTGGTCTATGTGGCCGAACAGTTCCTCGCCTCCATGTCATTGGGATTGTTGAAGAACCCCGAAGGCTTTGGCTTTCCGGGCAGCCGCAACCTTCAGCAATATGAAAGCGCCCATAACGCTGATCTGATCGCAGGCTCTGGCATGCACTGGGGCGTGGTTGCAGCGCTGATCGCGGTGATCTTTGCCTATGTTCTGCTGAACCGCCACATGCTGGGCTACCAGATCCGCCTGACCGGCGAAGCCCCACGCGCCGCGCGCTTTGCAGGCGTGAGACCGGCGCGGCTGATCCTGTTCTGCCTTGGTGCGTCGGGCATGCTGGCTGGCCTTGCGGGCATGTTTGAGGTCTCGGGGCCTTCGGGCCAGGTCTCGATCGATTTCAACGTGGGCTACGGGTTCACCGCCATCATCGTCGCCTTCCTCGGCCGCTTGCATCCCGTGGGTATCCTGCTGGCGGGCGGGCTGATGGCGCTCACCTACATTGGCGGCGATATCGCCCAGTCGAACATGGGCCTGCCTTCGGCTGCAATCCAGGTCTTTCAGGGGATGCTTCTGTTCTTCCTTCTGGCCTTTGACCTACTCACCAATTTTCGCCTGCGTCTAGGCAAGCCGGAGGTGGCGTAAGATGGATCTTTCTGCAATCAATCCGGTCCTTTTGATCGCCTCCCTGATGGTGGCGGCGACGCCACTGTTGCTGGCTGCCGTGGGTGAGCTGGTTGTGGAAAAGGCGGGCGTTCTGAACCTTGGCGTCGAAGGCATGATGATCGTGGGCGCCATCGCGGGCTTTGCCACAGCGGTCGAAAGTGGCTCGCCCCTCCTTGGGTTTGTTGTGGCAGCCATTGCGGGCGCGGCACTGTCGACGCTCTTCGCGATCCTCACGCAGTTTGCCCAGGCCAATCAGGTGGCCTCTGGCCTGTCGCTGACGCTTTTTGGCTTGGGACTATCGGCGCTGATGGGGCAATCCTATGTGGGGATAAAACCACCGCAGATGCAGGACATTCATTTCCCGCTGCTCAGCGATCTGCCAGTGGTGGGACCGATCCTTTTTACCCATGACATCATCCTCTATTTTGGAATCGCGCTGACAGCAGCCATTTGGGCTGTGCTGAAATACTCTCGTGTCGGGCTGATCCTGCGCGCGGTGGGGGAAAATCACGACGCCGCCCATGCGCTGGGATACAAGGTGCTGCGCATCAGGGTGCTGGCAATCCTCTTTGGCGGCGCCTGTGCAGGCATGGGCGGAGCATACATCAGCCTCATTCGCGTGCCCCAATGGACCGAAGGCATGACCGCGGGCATTGGCTGGATCGCCCTGGCGCTGGTGGTCTTTGCCAGCTGGAAACCCTGGCGTGTGCTGCTGGGCGCCTATCTTTTTGGCGGCGTGACCGTCGTTCAGCTTAATCTGCAGGCAGCGGGCGTTGCCATCCCGGTAGAGTATCTGGCAATGTCGCCCTATCTGATCACCATTGTGGTGCTTGTCATTCTCTCGGCTGACAAAAGCAGCGCACCTGCTGCGCTCGGCCGAAATTTCCATGCCTCCCGTTAGCACCTGACGGAAGGCCAAACAGAACGCCCAAGACACCGGGCAAAGCAAAAACAAGAACGGGAGATCCCTTTGATGAAACTGACGAAACTTCTGACCGGCGCCGCCATGGCGCTCGGCCTGGCCACCAGCGCGATGGCCGAAGACAAGACCAAGGTTGGTTTTGTCTATGTTGGCCCCGTCGGCGACGGCGGCTGGACCTATGAGCACGATCAGGGGCGCAAGGCCGTGGTTGCGGAATTCGGCGACAAGGTCGAAACCGTCTATGTTGAAAACGTCGCCGAAGGCCCCGACGCCGAGCGTGTGATCACCCAGATGGCTCTGCAGGGCGCCGACCTGATCTTCACGACCTCCTTCGGCTACATGGACCCGACCATCAACGTCGCCAAGAAGTTCCCGAACGTGAAGTTCGAGCACGCCACCGGCTACAAGCGCGCGGACAACGTGTCGACCTATTCCGCCCGCTTCTATGAGGGCCGCGCCGTGCAAGGCACCATCGCGGGCCACATGACCAAAAGCAACATCGTCGGCTACATCGGCTCTTACCCGATCCCCGAAGTGATCCGCGGCATCAACTCGGCCTATCT
Organism: Pseudophaeobacter sp.; assembly: GCA_027019165.1. Lineage (GTDB taxonomy): Bacteria > Pseudomonadota > Alphaproteobacteria > Rhodobacterales > Rhodobacteraceae > Phycobacter. Next base: position 216,615 of record JALUXC010000017.1, on the reverse strand, counting down.
CCACGCCAAGAAGGTGAACCCCGACGTCACCTTCAAGATCGTATGGGCCTTCACCTGGTTTGACCCGGCAAAAGAGGCCGACGCTGCCAAGGTTCTGATCGAACAGGGCGCGGACGTGATCCTGCAGCATACCGACTCCACCGCGCCCCAGGCCGCCGCGCAGGCCGCTGGCAACGTGATCACCTTTGGTCAGGCCTCTGACATGGCCGAATACGGCCCGCTGCCGCGCGTCTCCTCCATCATCGACAACTGGGCGCCCTATTACATCGCCCGCACCAAGGCCGTGATGGACGGCACCTGGACGTCGGTAGACACCTGGGACGGCATCGGCCCGGGCATGGTTGGCATCGGTGAAATCTCCGACGCGGTTCCGGCCGAGGTCAAGGCAGAAGCTCTGGCTCTGAAAGACGCCATCGCAAACGGCTCCTACCACCCGTTCACCGGCCCGATCAACAAGCAGGACGGCTCAGCCTGGCTGGCAGACGGCGAGATCGCCGATGACGGCACCCTGGCGGGTATGAACTTCTTTGTCGAAGGCATCGAAGGCGACATCCCACAGTAAGCGGCTTGCCAGTTCTAGTTACCGAAAGGCCCGCCGGTTTGGCGGGCCTTTTTTGTCGATCAGACGCTCAACTGATGGCGTTCGAGATCAAGATGTTTCCGCATTTCTCACGCCAAAGATATATCCGGCAATTGCGCCAATAAGCGTTGCTGTCAGCTCCCCAGGAACGCTGTTATTCGTCGAAAGCATCAAAATTGCCGGGAGAAGAACCACAAGCCCTAGTGCTTGCATCGTCATCGGACCAATACCCTTCGCCTGTATCTGCGATCCAACAACTGATATCCCTCGCCACAAGAGAATTATCGAGAAGGTTACGACCAACAGGTCCCATATGTATTTGTCCAGCAATTTGAGTGTTGCTTCATTCATACGTCCTACTCCTCCCACAATGATATGTACCAGGCTCTGCACATGCCGGTGCGTCGTCTGCACAACTGAACCGAAGGGCAAATGAAGTGAGGCAGCACCAGCCAGAGCAAAGCCCCCCCTCCTGAACTCAATCAAGAAGAGAGTTCACCCTAGTCTGAAAACACCCGATAGGCCAACAGCACCCGCGATCCAGCTGTGACGAAACACAAGGCCCCGAACACCCAAGCCATCACGGCAAAAGCGCCCGGAAACAGGCAGAGCGCAACGAAAAACGCGATTGTCTCGGCCCCTTCCAAGAGCCCTCCGGTGAAGTAGAGCGTTTTGACGCCGCGCGCGCTGCTGGTCATCTTGCGGCGCTCCGCCAGGACGGAATAGCCAAGAAAGCTGGCACCATTGACGTAGAAGGACGTGAGCAGGAACGCCCCCGCCGCGCCGTTGGCAGTGGGATCGGCCAGAACGAACCCCAGCGGCACCGCGCCGTAGAACAGGAAATCGCAGGTGATATCCAAATAGCCGCCAAAGCCGGTTGGCGCGCTGGCCCGCGCCACCGCTCCGTCCAGCCCATCGGCAAGGCGCGACAGCAGCAAGGGAAGCAGCGCCCAGCCAAAGGCGCCCAGCGCGATCAGAGCCGCCGACATCAGGCCAAAGCCCAGCCCCACCAGCGTCACCTGATTGGCTGTGATGCCCCAGCGCGCTATGACACGGCCCTGCGCGTTGAGGGCCGGGTCGATCAGGGGGCGGATGCGGGCGTCGAACATGGGCTCTGTTGTGCCCTGCAATCGCGGCGCGCTCCAGTCACAATTGCGCGGGCACAATCACGCGGGCCGGGGTTTTCGGCGAAAGGGTCACCTTGGCTCTTTTCCCTGTTACACGGACGTGGCAGGTTCTGCCGCATGACACCTGTCCTGACCACCCCCGATCACACTCCCGTCAGCCGCTTTGCCTTTGGCACCATGCAGTTCGGAGGCCGCGCGAGCGAGGCGCAATCGGCCGAAATGTACGCCGCCTGCCGGGCCGCTGGCATCAGTCATTTCGACACCGCCTGGGTCTATACCGAGGGCGCAAGCGAGACCATTCTGGGCAAGCTGATCAGGGAAGAGCGCGACAAGCTGCTGATTGCCACCAAGGTCGGCTATACTGGCGGTGCGGGCGCTGCCAACATGCGCGCGCAGTTCGACACCAGCCGGGCGCGGCTCGACCTTGATATGGTCGATGTTCTTTACCTGCATCGCTTTGATCCCGTGACCGACCTGCGCGAAACGCTCGAGTGTTTCGCCACGATGAAACAGCAGGGTCTGATCCGCTACGTGGGTCTGTCGAACTTTGCCGCCTGGCAGGTGGTAAAGGCGCAGATGGTCGGTGCGGAGTTCGACCTCAAGGTGGATATCCTGCAGCCGATGTATTCGCTGGTCAAACGTCAGGCCGAGGTCGAGATCCTGCCCATGTGCGCTGATCAGGACATCGCCGTTGCGCCCTACTCTCCGCTTGGTGGTGGCCTTTTGACCGGGAAATATGCATCGGGTGATGCAGAGGGGCGCCTCAGCGAAGATGCCCGCTACAACAGCCGCTATGGGCAAGGCTGGATGCATCAGGCCGCTGCTGATCTGGCCACCCTCGCGGCAGAGGTTCAAGCGGATCCCGCGACCCTCGCCGTGGCCTGGGCCGCCGCCCATCCCTCGGCGCCGATGCCGATCATCTCGGGACGCAATGCGGAACAACTGGCGCCCTCGCTGGCGGCGATGGAATTCGAGATGACACCCGAGCTTTATGCGCGCATCTCTGCGCTCAGCCCGCGCCCCGCCCCCGCCACCGACCGGCTGGAGGAACAGGACGAAGGCAGCGCAGCATGAGTGATTTCATCGTGATTGGTGGCGGTATTGCCGGGATCAGCGCTGCCGCGCGCCTGTCGGAGCTTGGCACTGTCACGGTGCTGGAGATGGAAGAGGCGCTTGGCTATCACGCCTCGGGTCGCTCGGCTGCGATGTTTGAGGAAAACTACGGCAACCCGGCCACCGTCGCCCTCAACAAAGCGAGCGCTGAATACCACTGGTCCGCCAATGGCGGCTACCTGACCCGGCGCGGCTTCATGCTGGTGGCGGGTCCCGGCGAGGAAGATCAGTTCGGCGCAGATGTGACTGAGCTGGGCCTGCATCCCATCGACATCAACGATGCCTATGCACGCGTCCCGATCCTCAATCCCGAAACCGTGACCCTAGCCGCCCTGCACGAGGACGCTCAGGATCTGGACACCGACCGCATGATTCAGGATTTCGCCCGTGTGGTGCGCGGCGCAGGCGGCCAGGTCATAACAAAGGCCGAAGTCACTGGCATCCGCCACACAGGTGCAGGCTGGCAGGTCACGGCAGGCGGTGAGGTCTACGAGGCCAAGCAACTGGTCAATGCCGCCGGTGCCTGGGTGGATCGCATCGCAGCCCTCGCCGGGGTTGATCCCATCGGCATCATCCCCAAACGCCGTTCCATGGCGCGGCTGCCCGCACCGGGTGGGCACGATGTGACCACCTGGCCCATGATGATGGGGGTCGGTGAAGGCTGGTACGCCAAACCCGATGCGGGCAAGCTGCTCGTCTCACCCGCAGATGCCGATCCGGTGGAGCCCCATGACGCCTTTGCCGACGACATGATATTGGCCGAAGGGCTCGCCCGCTACGAGGAGAAGGTTACTGAGCCCGTGACCCGCGTCGAAAGCAATTGGGCGGGCCTGCGCAGTTTTGTCCGCGATGGTGCGCTGGTGCTGGGTCCAGACCCCGCACAGCCCGATTTCATCTGGTGTGCGGCGCAGGGCGGATACGGGTTCCAGACCGCCCCAGCCGCCTCGCGCCTGATTGCCGATCTGATCGGCGGGCGCCCTTCAGAACTCGACCGCGATATCGTCGCGGCCCTCTCCCCCGAAAGGCTGCGCTGATGCCCATCCGCTCCGTCCCCGGCTCTGCCTCCGTAGCTGCCCCCGAAGGCGGCAAGCTCTTTGCCCCCTCTGCCGCCCGCAATCTGGAGCCGCTTTGCAACCTGTTGCAGGATATCGCGCCGCGATCCGGCCGCGCGTTGGAGATTGCCAGTGGCACCGGCCAGCATGTCATTGCCTATGCCGCCTGCCTGTCGGGTCTGATTTGGCAGCCAAGCGAGGTGGACGGCACCCGCCGCGCCAGCATCGATGCTCATTCGGCAGAGGCGGCCTTGGAGAACATCCGTCCCGCCCTGGAGCTGGATGCCACCGCCCCCGGCTGGGCGCAGAACGTGGAACCTGTCGATTTCATCGTGCTCTCGAACCTCTTGCACCTCATCACAGAAGGCGACGCAAAAACGCTGCTCCGCGAAGCTGCCCGCGCGCTGAAACCCGGCGGAAAGCTCTGTATCTACGGCCCCTTCATGCGGGCCGAGGAGCTAACCAGCGAGGGCGACCGTGCCTTCCATGCCTCCCTCATCGCTCATGATCCTGCGCTGGGCTACAAGGACGATTTTGACACCATCGACTGGTTGCAGAACGCTGGCCTCGACATGACGGATGTAATCGAAATGCCTGCCAACAACCTCGCGCTAGTGGCGCAAAAGCCGGATTTCTGACCCAGATCAAAGCCGCCTGTCCCTGCCCGACCTACTCCTTCAAAAAATCGAATATGAAATGCGAAGGAATACCGATGGACTGGCATGACAAACTGGACAAGACCCGCGCAGGCCTGCGAAACCTGAACCGGGCGATCCCCGACACGGCTCAGGCCTTTGGCGCACTTGGAAAGGCCGTAAAACAGGGCGGCACGCTGGAGTTCAAGCAAAAGGAATTCGTCGCCCTCGGCATTGCGGTTGCCCTGCGCTGTGAAGATTGCATCGGCCTGCATGTGGAGGCCTTGATCAAGGCGGGCGCCAACCGCGAAGAGGTGGCCGATGTTCTGGCCATGGCGATCCAGATGGGAGGAGGCCCCTCGATGATGTATGCCGCCAAGGCGATGACCTGCTTTGACGAACTGAAAGCGGGATAACCGCTGACAGGCCGAAAAAGAGCAGCTAGGCTTCCGACAACTGCAACCGGGAGCCAGCCATGAAGGACGAACGCCACAACCCCACGTGGACCAGCTTTGAGGAGGCAGGAAAGGCCGACTGGGACGCGGTCATGAAGTATGAGGAGGCCTACAATGCCGCCCTGCCCGACCGCATCCTGGACGCGATCCGCTCGCTGGATGAGGACTGGACGCCCTACCCGGTCAACCGCTACCAGCACTGCCTTCAGGCCGCCACCCGCGCCTATGTAGATGGCGCCGATGACGAGATTGTCGTGGCCGCGCTGGTGCATGACGTGGGCGATATTCTGTCGCCCTACAATCATGGCGAACTGGCGGCGGCAATGATGAAGCCATATGTGAGCGAGCGCACCTGGTGGATCCTGAAACACCACTGCGTCTTTCAGGGCTACTACTACAATCACCACCTGGGGGGTGATCGCCATGCGCGCGACAAATACCGCGACAGCCCCTATTGGGAGGACTGCCGCAGGTTCTGTCACGACTATGATCAATGCGCTTTTGACCCGGACTATCCCACAAAGCCGCTGGAATTCTTCGATCCGATCCTGCGCCGGGTACTGGCGCGCGGCGAAGGGCACATGGAGCTGAACGAGACCCGCGACGATTGATGCGGACTATCCCCCCATGAGCCAGACCACTCCTCCCCAGATCAGCGGCAGCAGCAGCGCGGTCGCAAGCGCATTCAGGCCCATGGCCAGGCCGGAAAAGGCACCCGCAGTTTCATTCACCTGCAAGGCACGGGCAGTGCCAATTCCGTGGCTGGCAGTGCCAATCGCCAGCCCTCGCGCACGCCAGTCGACCACACCCGCCACATCCAGCACCTTGGGGCCCAGCATGGCACCAAGGATCCCCGTCACGATCACGAGAACCGCCGTAAGCGAGCCCGCCAGCAGGCTCACCGCAATCGCCAGTGCTGATCTGCGCACCCGGTGCCATTGGCGATACAGCGGCACCGCAAGGGCAACCGTGGCCGGCCCCAGCAGGAAATGCACGAACTGTGCGCCCTCGAAATAGGTGCCGTACTCCGTGCCCGTCAGCACCAGAACCGCGACCACGATCAGCACCGCGCCCAGCACAGGATTCAAAAGCGGATTGCGCCCCATCTTCTCGAACAGGGCACTCGCCACGTGAAAGGCCACCAATGTCAGGGTGAGATGAAACAGGGGCGATGCGCTGAGATAGACCCATGTGTTCTGAAGACTATCCATCCGTCTTCTCCGCGCGTTCCCCTTTGCCGAGCCACTGCATCAGCAAGCCCGTGACGGCTATGGTCACAAGGGTTGAGACGACCAGCGCCAGGCCAAGCGGCAACAACGCCTCCCCCAGCAGCTGAAAGTGCAGGATCACCCCGGTGCCCGCAGGCACGAACAATAGCGACATGGAGCGCAACAGCCCGTCCGCCGTCTGATCCAGTCTCTCGGGCACATGGCCACGCAGCATCAGGAAGGTGAACAGAAACACCAACCCCAGAACCGGCCCCGGCACGGGAAGCGCAAGCGCGCCCGTGATGAACTCCCCGGCCAGTTGACAGACCAGGATCAACGTGAGGTAGCCAAGCATCCCATCCCTCCCCTTTTGGATGGTGCAACTCTTGCACCCCGATATGGGTCAAACAAGCATCGGGTTTCCAAAATGAAAAGCCCCGGCGCGTTGGCCGGGGCGTCTTGTCTCTTTCGTCAGATCCTAGCCGTCCTTGCGGATGGTTTCGTTCTTCGGGTCGTAGGGGCTGTCGCAGGTGACGACCGCATCCCACAGCTTGTCCTGCATCTTGACCTTCAGCTTGGTGCCCTCGACAGCCAGGTCGGGGGTGACATAACCCATGCCGATGCTCTTCTCGAAGGCGACCGAATAGCCGCCCGACGTCAGACGCCCGACACGGGTGCCATCCTCGGCATAAAGCGCCTCGCGGCCCCAGGGGTCGGCGTCGGCAGGACCGTCGATCAGCAGCGTGCAGCATTTAGCGCGGATGCCTTTTTCGATCATCGCCGCCTTGCCGTGGAAGTCTTTCTCAAGATCGATGAAGCGCGGCAAATCGGCTTCGGCCGGGGTGGCGTCGCGGCCCAGTTCGGTGCCAAAGGCGCGATAGCTTTTCTCCTGGCGTAGCCAGTTCTGGGCGCGGGCACCGACCAGCTTCATATCGTGCTTCTCGCCCGCCGTGTTCAAGAGGTCCCACAGGTAGTTCTGCATCTCGATCGGGTGGTGCAGCTCCCAGCCCAGCTCCCCGGTGTAGGCCACCCGGATCGCATTGACCGGGCACATGCCCAGCTCGATCTGGCGGGCTGACAGCCAGGGGAAGCGTTTGTTCGACAGCGCCGTTGCGGGATCGGCGTCGTTGATCACTTCTTTCAGCACATCACGGGATTTCGGCCCTGCGATGGCAAAGACGCCCCATTGGGTGGTGACATCCTGGATCTCGATATAGCCGAACTCCTCCATCTTGTCCTCGGCGGCCTTGCGCAGGAAGTCGGCGTCATATTCGCTCCAGGCCCCAGCCGAGACGAGGTAATAGTTGTTCTCACCATTGCGCACGATGGTGTATTCGGTGCGGGTGGTGCCCGCCGAGGTCAGCGCATAGGTCAGATTGATACGGCCCACTTTTGGCAGCTTGTTGCAGGTGAACCAATCGAGGAACTGGGTCGCACCGGGCCCCTTTACCACATGTTTGGTAAAGGCCGTGGCATCGATCAAACCAACCCCTGTGCGAATGGCTTTCGCCTCTTCGACGGCATATTGCCACCAGCCGCCACGGCGGAAGGAGCGGGCTTCCTTGTCGAAATTATCGGGGGCATCCACCGGGCCATAGTAGTTGGGGCGCTCCCAGCCGTTGACCCAGCCGAACTGTGCGCCGCGCGCCTTTTGCCGGTCATAGGCGGGCGCTGTGCGCAGGGGGCGGCAGGCTTCGCGTTCTTCATCCGGGTGGTGCAGGATATAGACGTGCTCATAACATTCCTCGTTCTTGCGCGCGGCGAACTCGGTTGTCATCCAGTTCGAGGAATAGCGTTTGGGATCCAAGCTCGCCATGTCGATCTCGGCCTCGCCATCGACCATCATCTGCGCCAGATAATAGCCGGTGCCGCCTGCGGCGGTGATCCCGAAGGAGAAACCTTCGGCCAGCCACATGTTGCGCAGGCCCGGCGCCGGGCCAACCAGTGGATTGCCATCGGGGGTGTAGCAGATCGGACCGTTGAAATCGTCCTTGAGGCCGCTTTCGGCACAGGACGGCACACGCTCGGCCATGGCCATGTACTGATCTGCAATCCGGTCCAGGTCCAGCGGGAACAGATCGGCGCGGAAGCTGTCCGGCACGCCGTGCTCGAACCGCGCGGGTGCGCCATGCTCATAGATCCCCAGGATCCAGCCACCACGTTCCTCGCGGGCATAGGATTCATTGTCAGCATCCCGGATAACCGGGTGCTCTGGGTTGCCTGCCTCGCGCCATTTGACCAGCTCGGGGTCCTTGTCCATCACAATAAATGTATGCTCGACCGGGATCGCGGGCATCTTGATGCCCAGCATTTTGGCGGTGCGCTGCGCGTGGTTGCCAGAAGCCGTGACGACATGCTCGGCGGTAATCACCACCTGCTCGTCACTCTCGACAAGGTTACCGCCCTTTTCAACCATCTTGGTGCAGGTCACTTCCCAGTGCGTGCCATTCCAGTGGAAGGCATCAGCCTGCAGTTTGCGCAAGATCTCCACGCCCCGCTGGCGCGCGCCCTTTGCCATCGCCTGCGTCACGTCTGCGGGGTTAATATAGCCATCCTCGGTATGATAAAGCGCGCCTTTCAGATCCGAGGTCTCGATCAGCGGCCAGCGTTCCTTGATCTGATCCGGGGTGAGCCATTCGTATTTCACATCACAGGTTTCGGCGGTCGAGGCATAGAGCATGAATTCATCCATGCGATCCTGCGTCTGCGCCATGCGCAGGTTGCCGACCACGGCAAAGCCCGCATTGAGGCCGGTTTCCTCTTCCAGCGTCTTGTAGAAATCGACCGAGTATTTATGGATGTGCGTGGTCGCATAGGACATGTTGAAAAGCGGCAAAAGACCCGCCGCGTGCCAGGTGGAGCCGGAGGTCAACTCATCCCGCTCGATCAGCATCACATCCTCCCAACCCGCCTTGGCCAGGTGATAGGCGATCGAGGTTCCGACGGCGCCGCCGCCGACAACCAATGCTTTGACTTGGGTTTTCATGTCCCGCTTCTCCGGAAGAAATGACTAGGCTTTTGCAAATCATATGCCGGAAATCAGGTGCTGTCCGTCAAATCCATCCGACGCAAAATCCGACAAAACCGACCTTTGGCGTCAACCGCGTCGGATTCTTGCCGGTGGTGACACCTGAAGGAGGCCCAAAACGCGAAAGGCGGCGCAGGTTGCCACGCGCCGCCCCTCAAAAACCGATGAGACTGCTCCCAGACTCAATCGCTGATGATCTTGCCGGGGTTGAGGATATTGTCCGGATCCAGCGCAGCTTTGACTGCAGCCATATAGCGCGTAGTCGCACCCAACTCCTTGGCCAGATAGGGGCGTTTGCCCTGGCCGATCCCGTGCTCCCCGGTGCAGGTCCCATCCATCGAAATCGCCATGTCATTGAGCCAGCCAATGTAGGCATCCGCCTTTTCGCGCTCTTCGGCGCTCTCCATGTCGATCAGCAACAGCGCGTGGAAATTGCCGTCGCCCACATGGCCAACCATGGGCGCCATAAGCCCCATCTCTTCTGCCTTGTCGCGGGCCTTACCAACGCATTCCGCAAGGCGAGAGATCGGCACACAGACATCCGTCGATAGTCCCTTGGCACCGGGGCGCAGGCCCAGACCCGCCCAATACATGTCATGGCGCGCCTGCCAGAGCTTGTTGCGCTCTTCTGCGGTGGAGGTCGCCTCGAAATCAAACCCGCCGAATTCCTCGGCGATGGAGCCGAACATATCGGCCTGCTCCACCACGCCCGCTTCTGAGCCGTGGAATTCCAGCAGCAGCAGCGGCACCTCGGGAAGGTCAAGTTTCGAATAGGCGTTGGCGGCCTTTACGCTCATGGTGTCGAGCAGTTCGATCCGCGCCACCGGAATACCATACTGAATGGTCATCATCACCGCGCGGCAGGCATCGTCGACGGTGCGAAAGGCACAGCGCGCTGAGCGGATCGCCTCAGGGATGCCCTGCAGACGCAGGGTGATTTCGGTGATCAGACCCAAAGTGCCCTCGGATCCGACCATCAGCCGCGTCAGATCATAGCCGGCCGAGGATTTCTTGGCCCGCTGCGCGGTGCGGATCACCTCGCCATCGGCCATCACGACCTCAAGCGCGATAACATTGTCCTTCATCGTGCCATAGCGCACCGCATTGGTGCCAGAGGCCCGCGTGGCTGTCATGCCGCCGAGCGAGGCATTTGCGCCAGGATCAATCGGAAAGAACAGCCCCTGATCGCGCAGGAAGGTATTGAGCTGCTCGCGCGTGACGCCGGGCTGCACGACAACATCCAGATCCTCGGCATGAACCGCGAGGATCTTGTCCATTCGGCTCATATCCACAGATATGCCGCCAGCAGGCGCGTTCACATGGCCTTCCAGAGAAGTTCCCGTTCCAAACGGAATAACCGGCACACCATATTGCGCGCAGACCTTCACGATCTCCGACACCTCTTGGGTGGACGTCGGGAAGACCACCGCATCGGGCGCCTGATTGTCGATCCAGGTGGTGGTATGGCCGTGCTGCTCGCGAATGGCTTGGCCAGTCTGCAGACGGTCCGCAAACTGTTGTTTCAAAACCCCAATTGCGGCTTTGATCCCCGGTTCGTTGCGCGGCAGTGATGTGGCTTGCACCATGGCTGGATCTTCCTCCTCTAGGCTCGTGTTGTCATGTCAACACATAGGCGCACTATACGTCTCCCGCGCCCATATGCAAGCACGCGCGGGGTCTATCCTGTTCGCCCTGTTCACTCTCCCAAAGCGATGCCTTCACGACGTGGATCGGCACCCCCTTTCAACACGCTGCCAATCTCAATTGCATGTAACCCCGAGGTGAGATCGCGCTGGTTGACCTTGTAACCCATTGCCTCAAGCGGCTCTGCCAGCGCGGTGGCGCCGGTCCCCTCCTCCAGGTCATAAGTCCCAAACCGGTTCACCGCATGCGGCAGGGCAACCGCCTGCTGCACGTTCATGCCCCAATCGGCCCAGGCGATGATGGTCTTGGCCACGTAGCCGATGATCCGACTGCCGCCGGGCGATCCAATGGCCAGCACCGGCTTGCCGTCCTGCATCACAATCGTCGGCGCCATTGAAGAGCGTGGCCGCTTGCCCGGCTCCAACCGGTTGGCAATCGGCACCCCATCGCGATGCGTGCGGAAGGAGAAATCCGTCAACTCGTTGTTGAGAAGAAAGCCGTTCGTCATCAGCCGTGAACCAAAGCCGTTCTCAATCGTCGTGGTCATCGACAAGACGTTGCCGTAACCATCCACGATAGAGATATGGGAGGTCGAGGGGAATTCGATCGAGGCATCATCGGCCCAATGCACCACGCCCGCATGATCGAACTCTGGCGCGCCCGGAGCCACCTCTGGCAGGGCATCATCCCCTGCCAGCAACTTGGCCCGCTCGGCCAGATAAGCCGGATCAACCAGACCTTTGGTGGGCATGGGAACAAAATCGCTGTCCGCCATGTACCGCCCCCGATCCGCAAAGGCGAGGCGCGAGGCATCGCCGATCAGCCGCCAGGCTTCGGAGTTTTCGGCGCCCAAGGCCGCCAGATCATATTGCCCCAGCATGCCAAGGATCTGACCAACGGTCAGCGCGCCCGAAGAGGGCGGCCCCATGCCACAGATATCAAAGGCCCGGTATTCGGCGCAAACGGCAGGACGTTCCTTGACCTGATAAAGCGCCAGATCCACTGCCGACAACACGCCCGGATTTCCTTCCGCTGTCGTCACCGTACGCACGATGTCTGCCGCAAGAGGCCCGGTGTAAAAGCCCGCTGCGCCCTCGGTCGCAAGGGTACGCAGCACATCCGCATAGGCCGGGTTCAGCAACCTGTCGCCTGTCTGCAAGGGCGCACCGCCCGGTAGGAAATAGTCGGCTGTTGCCCTGAAACGCGACAGGCGGTCGGCATCCCTTTCGATCAACCCCGCCAGACGCGGCGAGACTGAAAAGCCGTTTTCAGCGAGATCAATGCCAGCCTCAAACAGCGACGGCCAGTTGGCCCTTCCCCAGCGGCGATGGGCCGCCTCCAAGAGCGCAGGCGTTCCGGGCGTTCCGACAGACCGTCCGCCGACCACCGCGTCATAGAACTTCAAAGGCGCGCCGCTCTCGTCCTGAAACAGGCGCGGTGTGGCCGCCAAAGGCGCGGTTTCTCGGCCATCCAGCGTGGTGATCTCACCGCTGGCGGCGTCATACCAGACAAGGAAAGCACCACCCCCAAGACCCGAGGACTGCGGCTCCACCAGCCCAAGCACCACCTGCACGGCCACCATGGCATCCGCCGCCGTACCGCCGGCGCGCAAGATCTCTGCCCCAGCCGATACCGCATGAGGGTTGGCCGCCGCGATCATCCAATTCTTCGCCTCAACGGGCTGGCCGGCTTCCTTGGTCTGCAGCGCTGCGGCAACCTCAGGGGATAGCGCCTCAAAGCTGCCCCCGGTGGCCAGTTCCGGCGCCACCGCATCGGCGGCCTCCTGCGCCCCGGCGGCACCGGCCGCTACGACAAAAGCTGCAATTGCAATCTGTTTCATGAAATTCCTCCTACACAAAAGCAAACGCGGACCGATGGCCCGCGTCAGGTCTTACAACATGGACGGCACCACCTGATCCGGCGGGCGGTGTCCGTCCTCGAAGGTCTTGATGTTCAAGAGCACCTTCTCACCCATCTCGATCCGCCCTTCGATGGTGGCCGACCCCATATGCGGCAGAAGCACCACATTGGGCAGCTCGCGCAGGCGCGGGTTGATATCGGTGCCGTGTTCATAAACGTCGAGCCCGGCCCCCGCGATCTCTCCAGCGCGAAGCATCCGGGTCAGAGCGTGTTCGTCGATCACCTCTCCACGCGAAGTGTTGATGATCACGGCATCGGGTTTCATCAGCTTCAGGCGCCGCGCGTTCATCAGATGAAAGGTCGAGGGCGTCGAAGGACAATTGACCGAGATGACATCCATCCGCGCCACCATCTGATCCAGGCTCTCCCAATAGGTTGCCTCCAGTTCCTCCTCGATCTCGGGGCGCAGGCGGCGGCGATTGTGGTAGTGAATCTGCATGCCGAATGCCTTGGCCCGGCGGGCAACAGCCTGACCGATCCGCCCCATGCCAAGGATCCCGAGCCGCCGTCCCGCAAGGCGTCCGCCCAGCATCGCGGTGGGCGCCCAGCCTTCCCATTCGCCCTTTTGCATCAAGGCCAGACCTTCGGGGATCCGGCGAACCACGGCCATGATCAGCGCCATGGCCATATCCGCCGTGTCGTCGGTCAACACGCCGGGTGTGTTGGAGACCAGAATGCCGCGTTGGCGCGCCGTCGCAACATCGATGTGGTCGACCCCAGCGCCGTAGTTGGCGATAAGCTTCAGACGCGGTCCCGCCTGCGCCAGAAGACCTGCATCGATGTCATCGGTGACCGTCGGCACCAGCACATCGGCCTCCTGCACCGCCTGGGCCAGTTCGCTGCGGGTCATTGGCGCATCGTCGCTGCGCAGCCGCACGTTGAACAACTCGCTCAACCGGGTCTCCACCGGCTCCGGCAACCGTCGCGTAACGACAACAGTCAGACGTTCTCTTACCACTTGCGCTCTCCCATGGCTTTTCAGTTCCAGCACCGCCATGGCATCGTGGCGCAGGATGCAGGCAGGCACAAGAACCCTTCCGCTCCAAACCGGACCAAGTGACGCGACATTCGGATCTTTCCCTTTGGCAGACATGGGACTAAATCCAGCGCGGCGCAACAGGGGCGGTACACTTCGGACAGGCGATCCGACTGAATATGGGCAAACAGGCAGCAACGATGACGGCTTTGAAACTGCGTCCTTTTCTGGTAGCTATTTGCGCCACACTTGCTGGCGCCACCGGGGCCTCGGCCACAGACGCGCGCGGTCCGGTCACCAACCTGCCTCTTCCGCGTTTTGTCTCGATGAAAGCCTCGGAGGCCAATGTGCGCCGCGGCCCGTCGCTGACCCATCGCATCGACTGGGTGTTCAAGCGCCGCGGTATGCCGCTTGAGGTCACCGCTGAGTTCGGACACTGGCGCCGTGTGCGCGATCATGACAACGCCGGGGGCTGGGTGCACTACACGCTGATCTCGGGGGTGCGCACCGTGCTGGTCGAGGAAGACATGCTGACCGTCCATGCACGCCCCGACACCGGATCGCCCGTTACGGCGGCCTTTGAGCTTGGCGTGGTGGCGCGTCTGGGCGAATGCACCATCGACTGGTGCGAGATTTCTGCAGGCGGCTATGGCGGCTGGACCCCCAAGACCAAGATCTGGGGCGTAAAGCCCGACGAGGTTCGGGAGTAACCCCGCAGACTGCACCTCAATCCGCAGCCTGCGCCGGGCGAATGCTGAGCGGGGTGCCCCCAAGGCTGCGAAAGGCCTTTTGCCGGCAGGTGAACACCAGCATCTGCAGATCATCAGCTTGCAACGTCAGGGCATCGAAAATCTTCTCGATCCGCGCATCGTCAGTGTAGACGATCGCATCGTCCAGAATAAGCGGCGCCGGTGTCCCTGCCTTTGCCAGCAGTCGGGCAAAGGCCAGGCGGACCAACAGCGCGATCTGCTCCTGCGTGCCACCGGACAGGCTTTCAAACCCTATTGCCTCGCCACCTCGCTCCAGATCTTCCGGTAGGATCTGATCCGCATCCACCCTCAGCCGCGCCTCCGGCCATAGCATGCGGAGCAGCGGCAACAACTCGCCAAGGATTGGGCCGACGTAATGCTCCTGCGCCTGCGCGCGCGCCGCTTCGAGTGCAGCCAGGAGCCGCCTTTGCACAGCAACCTCGAAGGCAACGGTGGCAAGGCGGCCCTGTGCCCGCATCAGTTGATCTACGGTCTCGGCCAGCTCCTCCTCAACCGCAGCGCTCGCATGTGCCGAAATACGGGCATCCAGCACCGCCAGATCCCGCACAAGATCCTGGCTCCGCTGGCGTGCGATCTGCTGGGCGGATCTCGCACGTTTGGCAGCGACCTCGGCCTGCGCCAGATCGGGCGCGGCGCGGCGCAGCGCCGCCTCGGTTGCCTGCGTTTGCGATAGCTCTTGCTGCAAATCAGGCAGTTGCGCGGCCAGCCTGTCCAAGGATGCTTTGCTCTCCGCCTCACCCCCAATCGCCGCCTGTGACCGCTCCACTCTCTGCCTTGACGCCTCAGCCCGCGAACGCGCCATCTCAGCCGCAAGACGCCTTGCTTCCGCAACGCCGCGCACGCCTTCCAATTCGGCAGAAAGACGGTCTACCTCTTCCTCGGCAACGCGGCAGGCCGCTTCGGCTGCAGCGCGGTCCAAAGTATCGGTGGACGCCCCCTCTTCCTCCAGGGACAGACCTTGCGGCAGCGCTTCCAGCTGCCGCTGCAGGGCCTCCACCCCTTCTGGGGCCAGGACCGAGAGCACGGTTTCTGCCTCCTGTCGCTGCTGCCTTGCGGACTGGCGACTGTCAAAAGCTGCGCGCGCCTCTTCGATGCTGGTGCACCCGGATCTTTCCAGCGCCTGCGCTCGTTCGGCCCCAGCCTGTTGAACCGCATCCGCCCCAATGGCCTCCCCTGGATGAATGTCGATGACGGCCACTCCCGGCACGCAGAGTTGGCCACCTTCGGGCAGCGCAAGCCGCACCCCGCCACTCACCGCCGCGCCGTCCAGCGAAACAGTGGCCTCGGCGCCCTCCTCGTAATGAACAGTGAGGGCTGTTGCCGCGCGCTCCTGTGCACGCAAAGCAACCCCAAAGGCCATCTGCGCTGCCTCAAGCCCCCGCATCATGTCCGCATCAGGCCCAGCTGACGCAGCACCTGCAAGGTCTTCTAGCACCTTGACCTGAACTTTGGCCTTCTCCAGACGCATGGTCAGATCCCGGCGCAGGTCTTTTGCCTGCGCGGCGGCATAGGCCATTTGGACGCGCTCTAGGGTCTGGCGCTCAACCTTCACCTTTGCGCGCGCCGCAGCCAACAGGTCCGTGAGGGTCTGCATCCGGTCCTTCGGCGCTTTCAGTTCCTTTGCCAGAAGTTCCGCCTCTGCGATGGCAGCCTCTTCTTCCTGACGCGCCTGCGCACATTCATCCAATTGCTGCGACAGAGTCTCCATCTTGCGCCGATGGTTTTCCAAAAGCGTCTCGGCCAGCTTCACCGCGCGGCTCGCCTGCGCCAGTTGATCCTGATGACGCTGCGCCGCCGCCAGCGCCACTTCTGCCGTTTCAAGACGCGCAGCAAGGGCCGCGCGCTCTTCGGGGTCATCGAGTTCAGCCTGCTCAGCCCGAAGCGAGCGGCGCGCCTCCAACAGCTGACGCAGTTCTGACACCTGGTCGCTCAGTTGATTGCGCTTGTCCTGCAGTTCTGCCACCTCGCGCTCGGCCAGGTCCAGCGCTCCGCCTTTCTTGGCCCCGCGCTTGGTGACAACCTGATCCAGAGACGCCTGAACTTTGCGGCAGATCGCATCCATACGCTGCCCGCCGGTGACCATGTCCACCTCGCCCGCCACAGAAGACAAGAGATCCCGCCGCGCCTGCTCGGTGTCTTTTGCGTCTTCAAAGGCGGTCAACCCCTGGCGCACCCACAAAAGCCCAGAGGGACCACCGTCCTTTGGCGGCTTGATCAGCGCCCTTAACCATTGCTCCGCAGCGTCGGCCTGGTGCAAAAGGCGGTCTTCCCGCCAGATGCGCACCTCACCCTTTCCGGCCGTCTTGAAAAAATGCTTGGCAATTCGGTAACGCGCGTTCTGATGATCGATATCTACCTCAACCCGCGGATCACCCCCGGCATGGGGCACCAAGGCGCGAATGTCCCTGTCCCAGGATTTTGCATCCTTGAAGAACAGCGCATGCAGCGCATCGAAAATCGTCGATTTCCCCTGTTCATTTGGCGCGGACAACACATTGAGGCCAGGTCCGATCCCGGTGATCTCGACCGGGTCCACAAAGCGACGTACATTTTGCAGGCGGATCGCACGGATCTTCATCGCCGCTCCTCCGTCCCGGCGTCCGCCTGCATATAGGCAAAAAGACGGTTGAGCGCCGCCGAAGCCACACTCCGGTCCTCTTGCGCCAAGGCCGGATCCTTGGCCGCCTGCATCAGCTCCTCTGCCGCCACCCGCAGCGCGCCACCCTGGCCGATAAGGTCGAGATCTTCTATGTGATGCTCCGTTCCAAGACGGTCGGCAACCAGCTCAAGGTGACAAAACTCCGGCGCAAGGCGCGCGATGGACTGTTCAAGGGTCAGCCGCTGCGGCGGTGTTGCCCAGCCAGAGACACGCAGTCTCAGCAGGTGATACCGCCAGCTGGCGCGATCCGCAGGCAATATCCCTTCGATTTCCACAGCAATGTCCGTGGCCGGGGTCAGATCAAGCGCAAGCTCCTGCCAATGATACTGACCACTCTCCAAGGCTTCGACCCTTGGCGGTTGCCCGGCGGCAGCAATTTCGACCAGCAGAGATTTGCCGCGGCCAGCATGTTTGAACCGGTCCGCTTCCGGCGTGCCACTGTAATTGGTTCGCTCATTCACCTGCAAACTGCCGTGCCAGTCCCCCAGCGCCAGGTAGTCAAGCCGCGCAAGGCCAGCGCGCGCCGGAGAGATCGTCTCACCTGCGCCGTCGCCCTCACTGCCGAAATCCACCACGCCGCCATGCGCCAGACCGATCCGTATCGCACCAGGCGGGGTATTGCAGCTATCCATCCAGGCCGTGAGATCGCGCCCCGCAAAACGATGGCTGCAGGGACCGGGCAAGAGAAAGACGCCCGGCGCCATCTCTGCAGGCTCTGGAGCCATCACCAGTTTCACATTTCTAGACGCATGCTTTGACAAAGCGGCCCAAAGCGGTTCGGCAGTGGCGCTGTCATGATTTCCGGGTATGATCCACCAGGTCAGATCTTCGGCAGCGCCCATTGCGGCCAGCGCTTGCCGCTGCACTCGATCCGATGGCGTCTCGGTATCAAAGGTGTCCCCGGCCAGCAGGACATGCGCCGCCTGGTTGTCCCGCGCCAAAGCGGCGAGCCGAGGCAGAATGTCCTGACGCGCCTGTTGCAGGGCCATCCGGGTCTCTTCGTCAAATCGCCCAAACCGCTTGCCCAGATGCAGATCCGAGGTGTGCAAGAAACGAAACGGCGGCATAGAATTCTCCGAGGGTGTCTGAACAGACGGGGTTGGCGGGCTTTCATCAGTGGCAGAGCCCGCCAAAAGGGTCAACGCGGCTCTTTTCCGGCTCCAGCGCAATGCAGCGATTCTGACCAGCCACAGGAGCAACCGCACGACAAGATCCGCGCCCTACCCGGCCCAAGCGTGCGTTTCGGCGGCAAAAAGTACGGCGCATTCGAGGAGTTTGGCCCGATATCGCCACAAATCGTGGCTTCCGCGTCAAACTGCTCATCCTAAAACCCATAGAGACAATTGCACCTTGGCTTTTGGTGTTCTACACGGGGGGCGATACGTTTGGCCAAGCCCCAAAGCGCGGCGCCCTTTGTGGAGCGCAGCCAAAACACCGAAGGGCGCGCGGCCACCGCCCAAAGTCGACAAAGCTTCCGATATCGCTGAAAGGTTGTGGAACATGACAGAAAATTCAAACCCCGACATTTTGTATACCATCGTAGACGAAGCGCCCGAGCTGGCCTCGGCCTCCTTCCTGCCGATCATTCGCAAGTTCGCTTCGGCCGCCGGTGTGACCGTCGGAACCAAGGACATTTCGCTGGCAGGGCGCATCATCGCGACATTCCCGGAAAACCTGACCGACGCACAAAAACAGACTGACGATCTGGCCGCCCTGGGCGAGTTGGTGAAGACCCCGGATGCCAACGTCATCAAGCTGCCGAACATCTCGGCCTCGGTGCCGCAGCTGACCGCCGCAATCGCCGAGCTGCAATCGCAAGGCTATGACATCCCGAACTACCCCGAAGACCCTCAGACCGACGCGGAAAAAGAGATCCGCGCCCGCTATGACGGCATCAAGGGCTCTGCCGTGAACCCCGTTCTGCGCGAAGGCAACTCGGACCGCCGCTCGGCACGGGCGGTCAAGAACTACGCCCAGAACAACCCGCATTCGATGGGTGCATGGTCGGCAGACAGCAAGACCAAAGTCTCATCCATGCCCGGCAATGATTTCTACGCCAACGAAAAATCAGCCACCATCACTGCCGTACAGGCTGGTGATGCCAAAATCGAATTCGTGGCCAAGGACGGCTCTGTCACCGTTCTGAAAGACGGCTGGCCGCTGGAAGAAGGCACCGTCGCCGATGCGACCTTTATGTCCGCCAAGGCGCTGGCCGCATTCCTGACCGAAGCGATTGAGGACACCAAGGCGGACGGCACCATGTTCTCCCTGCACATGAAGGCCACCATGATGAAGGTCTCGGACCCGATCATCTTTGGCCACGCGGTCAAAGCCTGGCTCGGCCCGGTCTGGGACAAGCACGGCGCAGCGATTGCCGCTGCCGGTGGCTCCCCGAACTCCGGCCTCGGCGCCGTTCTGGCCGCCATCGACACGCTCCCGAACGCGGATGAGATCAAATCGGAGATCGCCGCTCTGGATCGTCCCTCCATGTATATGGTGGATAGCGACAAGGGCATCACCAACCTGCATGTGCCGTCGGATGTAATCATCGACGCCTCAATGCCTGCCGTGATCCGCGCGGGCGGAAAAGGCTGGGATGAAACTGGCGCCAAGGGCGACACCAACTGTGTTATCCCTGACCGCTGCTACTCCACCGTCTATGACGAGACCATCAACTTCTTCAAAGCCAATGGCGCGCTTGACGTGACCAAGGCAGGATCCGTCGCCAACGTCGGCCTGATGGCGCAGAAGGCCGAAGAATACGGCTCCCACCCGACCACCTTTGAGGCCCCCGCCGATGGCGAGATCCGCATCGTTCTGGCCAATGGCGAAACACTGCACGCCCACGCGGTCGAGGCGGGAGACATCTGGCGCTCCTGCACCGTGAAGAAGGCCCCGATCGAGAACTGGATCCAGCTCGCGATGGACCGTCAGCGCCTGACCGGCTCCGAGGCGATCTTCTGGCTGGACGCAAACCGTGCCCATGACGCCGAGCTGATCAAATATGTCAAACCGGCGCTTGAGGCGGCTGGCGTTGCCGACAAGTTCCTGATCATGGCCCCGCGCGAAGCAACCCGTCAGAGCCTGGAAACCATCACCGCGGGCAAGGACAGCATTGCCATCACCGGCAACGTGCTGCGTGACTACCTGACCGACCTGTTCCCGATCCTAGAGCTGGGCACCTCGGCCAAGATGCTGTCGATCGTCAAGCTGATGCAGGGCGGTGGCCTCTTCGAAACCGGTGCCGGTGGCTCTGCCCCGAAACACGTGCAGCAATTGGTCGAGCAGAACCACCTGCGCTGGGACTCCATGGGTGAGTTCTGCGCCCTCGGCGAAAGCCTGAACTTCCTCGCCGATGTCAAAGGAAACGCCAAGGCGGGCGTGCTGGGCGCTGCGGCAGAGGTTGCCACCCAAGGCATTCTCGACAACAACCGCTCGCCCTCGCGCAAAGTGGGTGAGCCGGACAACCGCGACAGCCACTATTGGTTCGCCCGCTACTGGGCCGAAGCTCTGGCCGCGCAGTCTGACGACGCTGATCTCGCCGCCGAATTTGCGCCGATCGCCAAGGCCCTTGCCGATGGCGAAGAGGCGATCCTGGCCGAACTGGCGGCCGCGCAGGGCCCGGCGGCAGATATCGGTGGCTACTACCGCCCGAGTGTTGAGCTGAAGGCCAAGGTAATGCGCCCCAGCGCGACACTGAACGCGATTATCGGTTAAGCCGAACCTCAACTGGAAATGAAAACGCCCAGGCTTTGCCCTGGGCGTTTTTTGTTCAACAGGTAACGGTTCTGGGAATCTGATCAGCCCCGGAAATGATCGCCCCAGTAGGGATGGTCATCATCAATCACCAGTGCATGGCGATGCCTGCGCACGCCATTCAGATGTGGATGATCAAGCGGCAGATTGTCGTGCGTATGCTCCACCTCAGTATCATTTGCCCCCGGCCAAAGGCGTGCCGCAACAAGACATCCAAGAGCCGTCATCGCAGCCAAGACGAAAAGTGTCACAGAGGTTCCAAATCGGGTCATGAGCCAGCCCGACAATGGGTATGACAGCAGCCAGCAGGCATGGGACAGAGCGAACTGCGCAGCAAAGATCGCGGGTCGGTCGGCCGCTTGCGAAGAGCGTTTGAGCAAGCGACCCGACGGCGTCATGACTGCGGAATAGCCGACACCAATCAGGATCCAGGCAAGCAACAGGACCCCCCAGGACAAACCGGACGTCATGTTCACCACGGCCAATAGTGTCAACACGCTCCCCATCAGGAGCGCGCCAAAGAGCATAACCGGGCGGTCTCGAACCCCATCCAGCAATCGTGGAAGAGCCAGGGCGGTCATCATGGACCCACCCCCAAAGGCACACATGGCCCAGGCCAACGCGCTGGCTGAGAGGCCAAGTTCTGCCCGAACGAGAACGACAGAATTCACCAGGACCATCGCTCCCGCCGCGGAGACCGAAAAGCACAACGCCAGCAGGCCCCGCAGACGCGGCGTCGCCAAATAGATGCGGATACCTCGTGTCGTTCGATCATAGATCCCACGGCGGGTCGACCGGTCTGGTTCAGGGCTTGGCAAGCTCACCGAAACCACCAGCAAGGCCGATCCGAGAAAGCCGAGGACAGTCCCAAGGAACAGAGTGTTATGGCTCACGACCACCAGCAAAAGCCCGGCCAGCAATGGGCTGACGATGCTCTCCAGATCATAGGCGAGACGCGACAGGGACAGGGCTTGCGTGAAGCGTTTCTCGTCCGGCAACACGTCCGGTATGGTGGCCTGAAATATTGGGGTGAAACCTGCCGAAGCTGCCTGCATGAGAAAGATCAGAACGTAGACCTGCCAGACCTCACCCACGAATGGCAATGACAGAGCAGCAGCGGCCCGTAGACCATCCAACCCAACCAGCAAACGCCGTCGGTCAATCCGGTCTGCCAGGGCAGCGGCAAGAGGCGCAATCCCCACGTAGGCAACCATTTTTATGGTAAAGACAGTGCCCAATACCAGGGCGGCATTCTCTCCGGCCAGATCATAGGCCAAAAGCCCAAGGGCGACAGTGGCCAGACCTGTACCCAATATGGCGACAACCTGCGCCAGAAATAGATGCCGGTATCGGCGGTCCTTCAACACGTCCCACATAGCGCTTCCCAAGGTTTCATATCCAGATGGCGATCACATCAAAGCACGTATTCGGAGCCATTGGCCAAGTTTGTTCACAAAGGGGGCCAAAGAACGCAATCAAGAGCCTGAGGACTGACCACATCGGGGACCGATGCCAACTCAATGGTGGAAGCTTTTCTTGACCGGGGCAAGACAAGAACCCGCCCGGCAATCACGCCGGACGGGTCACTCTCGTAGTTTTGCTGCAAGGTTCCCTGTAGCCTAGAAATCCTGCCACTTGTCGAGGGCTGCGTTGCCGTCGGTGCCGGTGGCCGCCGGGGCGGCGTCGCTGAAGTCTGAGAAATCCCAGTCATCATCGCCATGCGCCGTCGGCTTGCTCGGGGCAGGTTTTGGCGCGCTCATCTGCGTGATGCCGCCACCGCCCGAAATCTTGAAATGCGCCACCAGTTCGGCCAGCTTCGTCGCATCGCTGTTGAGCATATGCCCTGCCGCGGTGGCCTCTTCGACCATGGCCGCGTTCTGCTGGGTCACCTGATCCAGCTGCACAACGCCGGTGTTGATCTCGCCCAGACCCGTGGATTGCTCCACCGCGCCCTCGGCGATATCCGTCACCAGTTTCGAGATGTGGTTGACGCGCTCGACGATGTTGTTCAGCGCATCGCCCGCCTTGCCGACCAGATCCACCCCGCGCTCCACCTGGCGCGAGGAGTCGCTGATCAGCGTCTTGATCTCCATCGCCGCATCCGAGGAGCGCTGCGCCAGGGCGCGCACTTCGGAGGCAACCACCGCAAAGCCGCGGCCCGCTTCGCCCGCACGGGCGGCCTCGACGCCTGCGTTCAGCGCCAGGAGGTTGGTCTGGAAGGCGATGTCGTCGATCACGCCGATGATCTGCGCGATATGGGTCGAGGACTGCTCGATCTCGGTCATGGCCGAAACCGCGCTTTGCACCACGACACCGCTGTTCTCGGCCTCTTGCTTGGCCTCTTCCATGATGTTCTCAACGCTGCGGGCGCCTTCGGCGGCGGATTTCACCGATGCCGTGAGTTCATCCAGAGCCGCAGCGGTCTCTTCCAGCGTCGCGGCCTGGCTTTCGGTACGGTGCGACAGGTCATCCGACGACTGGCTGATCTCAGCCGCCCCGTTGCGAATGCTTTCCGCCGATTCAACCACCTGGGCAACGGTTCCGTTGAGGTTCTCTACCGTCTTGTTGAAATCGAGACGGAGCTGTTCGTAGTCCTCCGGGAAGGCGCTGTCGATACGCACCGTCAAGTCACCACCAGCAAGAACCGAAAGACGGCTTGTCAGGGTCTGCACGACTTCGGCCTGGGCCCGATCACGTTCTTTCTGCGATGCCTCAAGTTCCTTCTGACGGATCAGCGACTTGCGGAAGACATCCAAAGTGCGCGACATGTCCCCAATCTCATTTCGGCTGTTGGTTCCGGGAATTTCGGAGCCGGTATCACCCTCTGCCATCGACTGCATACGCTGCTTGAGGTTCTCGATCGGATTGATCACGCTGCGCGCGATGAAGAAGGCCGCCACGCTCATGGCTGCAAGACCGATTGCCAAAGCGGCGAGAGCTGCATTGCGGAAGACTGCGATATCCGCGTCGATGTCCGCCACGTAGTCACCGGTGCCCACGACCCAGCCCCAGGGTTCGAACAGCTTCACGTAGCCCATCTTGGCCTCGGGTTCTTCCGAGCCGGGCTTATTGAAGTGATAGATGACCTGGCCTGCGCCATCGGCCTGGATGACCTTCTGGAACTCCTGGAAAACCATCACGCCGTTGACGTCCTCAAACTCTGTCTGGTCATTGCCGACAAGCTGCTTGGCAACCGCATGGGCCACCATGACATTGTTGCTGTCAAAGGCAAAAAAGTAGCCAGCCGTTCCGAAACGCGGCTTTTCAACGGCCTGGATACCAAGCGCCTGAGCTTCTTCCAGAGTAAGCGTCCCGGCCTGCACCTGAGCCTCAAGATCAGCCAGGATGCTAATCACGGAATCTGTCAAACTGTCGAGTTTGTCAGCGCGCAAATCGTAGGATTTTTCGACCGAACGCGACAGCATCGCGAAGGTCAACACGGCAGCAAGAACGATAGCCAAGCCAGCCAGTGCATAAATTCGAGCCGGTAACCGGTACAAGAACGTGGGCATGTGAAACAAGTCCTTTAGTGAGGCACATTCACCGTCTTGGATAGGAAAGGTTTCCTAATAATCCCTTAGATCACCTGCTCAAATTTTAGGTTTCAGACGCAGAAGGTCGTCAGAATGCGGCGAACTTCGCTCTTGGAACGCCAAAAAACAATCAAAAGTTGCAAGATTTGATCACATCGCTCTGGTGCGGACAATACAAGCGTTTGAAATTAGGTGGCAATTTCCGGGTCATCGCCACGTTCACGGTGACGTAACGTTCGATGATGACCTTCAGAACACAGGCATGTGCGTTTCAGGCGATCATAGGACCTCTCGTTGATCGGGTACCGGCCTGCATCCCCAAACGTTTGGCAAATCCCGCAAGTGCAACGCCCCGCGAATCATTGCCACAGCATTTTTGCAGCCTGTTGCCATAGGGCAGAAAGCCGGTTTGGAACGCATGATCAGAAGTCTGTGGGCGCACCTCCCTCCGCTTTGCGGCGTGACACAAAATCTGCCAACTCTTCTTGGATCGATGCATCCATGGGCGGGGCTTCAAAATCTGCCAGGATCTCTTTGTAGATTTTATGCGCACGCTCTGGCGTCCAGACCGCACCAGCTGCCTCCCAGGCCTCAAAGTTGCGCCAATCGCTCAGGAACGGTTGGTAAAAGGCATTGGCGTAGCGGTCCTGGGTGTGCTGAATGCCGAAGAAATGCCCATCGTTGCCCACCTCCCGGATCGCATCCAATGCAATATCCTCGGGGCCGGTCGCGCAAATCTCTGGCTGCATGTAACGCTGGATCTGCTGGAGAACCTCGCAATCCATAATGAATTTCTCGGGGCTGGCGATCAGCCCGCCTTCCAGCCAGCCCGCCGCGTGATAGACCATGTTGGTGCCTGACTGTACTGCAGACCAAAGAGAGTTGGAGGTCTCCCACATGGCCTGACCGTCCGGCACATTCGCGGCGCAAACCCCGGAGGCACGCATTGGCAGGCCGTAGAACCGAGCCATCTGTCCTGTCATCTGGGTCGCGCGCATGTACTCGGGTGTGCCAAAGGCGGGTGCCCCGGATTTCATGTCCACGTTCGAGGTAAAGGTCCCGATGGCGCAGGGCGCACCGGGGCGGACATATTGGAACAAGGCAATAGCACACAGGGCTTCGGCAATAGACTGCGCGACCGCGCCAGCGATCGTGACCGGCGCCATGGCTCCGGCCAGGGTAAATGGGGTGACGACCACCGCCTGTCCTTTGCGGACCATGCGCAGGCAGCCGTCGATCATCGGGAAATCGTGCTTCAACGGCGAGGTGGAGTTGATGTTGGTGTACATGTGCGGACGGCTCTCGAATTCTTCATGACTGAGACCGCCTGCAATGCGGACCATTTCCATGACGTCTTCTACCCGCTCCTTTCCCAGAGAATAGGCGTGCATCACTTTGTCGGTGAGAGTCAGCTTGTCATAAAGCACGTCCAGGTGCCGGATTGAGGCATGGACGTCCACAGCCTCAACAGGATAACCGCCTGCAAAATGAATGCAGTTGAAGTACTGGGTCAATTTGAGCAGGTTCTGGCAGTGCGCGCGGGTGCCCGTTACCTTTTTTCCAAGTTCGAGATCCCAATAGTTCGGCGGGGAGGAGACATTGCCGAACAGGATATGATTGCCGCCCACAGGGATCTTGCGGTCCGGGTTTCGCGGCGTGATGTCAAAACTGGAAGGCGCCTTTCCAACCATCTCCATCACAAAATCACGGTCCATTCGAACCAGTTCATCTTCAACTCTGCAACCGGCCTGCTTGAAGATCTGGATGGCTTCGGGGTTCAGGAACACCACGCCGATCTCTTCGAGAATACGCATGGCGCCATCATGGATCGCCTCCACGCCGTCCAGCGCCAGCGGTTCGGTCGGCCGGTCCATGTTCACCGGAATGGACCAGGGCATCTGAGAAAGAACGGCCCCGCCCCGACGCGCCGCCGCACCTGCCCTGCCGCCACCCCGTCTGCGGCTCGCTGCTGTTCGTGCCATGATACCCTCCGTCCCGCTCCTGCGCCCTGACGGGTGCGATCACGCGGTGTCTCGTACTGCGCCCCTCAAGAGGCCCGATATCAAGACCGTCAACCTGCCCATTCACGACATCCCCTGTCGTTTTCCCGCAGAAAACCGGCGTGAGTGGCAAATTCTGGACAGATGTGAACAGTAATGATCAAAAACAAGGGTCTGAGGATCAGAGATTTCCTGCGCGCCTAACGGTGGATCATGTTCCCTGACGATCCAGCCAAGCCGGGATATGACCGATATTCGGCAATACCGCATCCGCATGCGGGTGGAGATCTTGATGACCGGCCAATCCTGTCAGGACGCCAATGCGGTGCATACCAGCCGCCGCACCCGCCTGAAGATCGTGCAGGCTGTCCCCGACCATCGCCGAACGCTGCGGAGAAATTCCGCATTGCTCGCAAAAGGCCAGAAGAGGTGCCGGATCGGGCTTGGCCCCATGGCCGCTGTCAAAGCCCGCAACGAAAGCAAAGCGATCCAGCACCCCCGCCCGATCCAATTGGCTGACCGCCGAGACCTCGGCGTCATTGGTCATCACGCCCAGGACTTTTCCGCGTGCCAAGAGATCATCAAGGAAGGCTGCCAGTGGCACGGCTTCTGCGAGGTCAGCCTCAGCCGCATTCTGTGCCAGATAACGTTCCAGCTCGGGTTCCGGCATGTGCGGCACAAAGGGAGCCAGGGCGCCGGCGACCTCGGCATTTGTGCCAGCAATCACAAAACTGTCGGGATGGAAGGCCTCTGCGGCAAGGTCATACCGCAGGGTCTGCGCCATGGCCACGGCCAAAGCATCGTCGCCCGCGGACAGCGATCTCAGCATCTTTGCCGCCCAACCGTTCCAGGTGGCGGCGAAATCAAAAAGCGTTCCATCCTTGTCGAACAGAAAGGCATCTACCGGCATGGGCATATCCTGCGCAAAGGTTTCATCATCAGTCTTTTCGCCCTGTATCAGGTCCAGTGGATCTGCGCACCACCCGGAAGCGCCATCCGGGCCTGCATGGGTGATTCATATTTCAGCCCCGCACTGTCGCAGAATTCGATGACCCAACCATCGTCCATCATTAAGAAATCGAGCACCGAGCCCAAAAATTCAGGATCCGCTGCGCGGCTCTTCAAGTCATCCAGGCTTGCGCCCGTCGCCCCCATAAACACAGGAAAAAGCTCATCATTTCCCGACACCCAGGCCAAAGCCTTCAGCGCGATTGTCTCAGCTTGATCGGCGGAAATCTGCATATGGGCACCTTCCTGACACGTTGCGGCCATTTTAGTAAAAATCCGAAACAGTTTATTAACCAGTGACTGAGAAAACTTCCAGTCATCGAAACCCATGCATTGAAAGGGTCATACGTGCAGGGAACCATTCTGGTCATAGACGGTGTTTCCACCAACAGGATCATGATGAAGGTCCAGCTGTCGGCGGCGTATTACGACGTCGTTCTCGCCTCCCGCGTGGATGGCGTGCTGGAGGTTGCCCGCAGCTGCCGACCCGATCTGGTTCTGACCGCGAATGCGCTTCCCGACGGCAGCGCAGCAGACGTCAAGAAAGAGCTGCGGCGCGACGATGCCCTGGCGGACGTTCCGGTCATTGCCGTCAGCCGTACCGACAATCCGATGCGCCGGCTTGAGGCGCTTTCGGCTGGTATCGACGATGTGCTGCCGCAGCCCCTGGACGATGTTATTCTGCAGGCACGTATCCGCAGCCTGTTGCGCGCACGCAGCGCGAATGAAGAGCTGAACATGCAGCGCGACGCCTCGCACGGGTTTATTCTCCCGCTGACTGACCGCGCGGCCGCAGCGCAGACACGACCGGCCAGCATCGCCCTGGTTGCCGAAGACATCCAGACCGCGCGCGACTGGAAAAAGCGCTTGTCGGGCCATGTACGCCACGACATTCGCACCCATCAGATCGGCGATATCCAGCCCCTGATGAGCGATCCGGTCGCAGATGTCTTTATCATAGAACTCAACGAGACCACCTCAGGCGCGGGCTTGCGGCTGCTGGCCGACCTGCGTGCACGCGCGACAACCCGTCAATCGGTTGTGATTGCCGTTCCCAACCCCGGCGACCCCCATGTCGCAGCCGAAGCCTTGGACCGCGGCGCTCATGACGTCTTGCAAACCGGTTTCAACGTCGAAGAGCTGGCCCTGCGCCTCAACACTCAACTGCAGTACAAGCATCGCCACGATCTGCTGCGCGCCAGCGTGCGCAACGGCCTGCGCGCTGCGGTCGAAGACTCGATGACCGGGCTTTACAACCGGCGCTATGCAAAACCCTTCCTTGACCGCACCGCGCGCAGCGCAGCTGAAACAGGTGACAAATTCGCCCTGATGCTGGCCGATCTCGATCATTTCAAACAGATCAACGACCGCTATGGCCACCCGGCCGGGGACGCGGTCCTGATCGAAGCGGCCCGGCGTCTGCAAGCGCATCTGCGCCCAGTGGATCTGCTGGCACGCGTGGGCGGCGAGGAGTTCATGGTCGTTCTGCCTGGTGCAGACGAGCTTGAGACTGGCCAAGCTGCAGTCGCGCTGTGCAATGCAATAAACAGCAGACCCTTCAAAGTGCCGGGCGTTTCCGAACCAATTGCAGTGACAATCAGTATCGGCGCGGTGATCGGTGGTGGCACACAGGCCGCCAACAGTTCGGTCACCGATTTGATCGCAAAAGCGGATCAGGCGCTTTACAACGCCAAAAACGCAGGCCGCAACCGCGCCAAGCTATCGGATCCGGATACAGCGGTGGCTTAGGGGCGTTTTCTCGGAGAGATCCCGAAAAGTCGCCCCTGGCATTGCACCATCAACAAAATCGACCTGACCGCGTGCATGATGGATCAATACCGCTGTCCCTTGGGCTTTGCCCAGCCCCCTTCATGATGCAACATCGACTGGAGTTTTTGAGCATAGCTCTTTCGTTCGCTCGGCTGCATGGCCTCAATTCGCGCGACCCAGGCATTCTGAACGGTCAGATAGAACGTGTGCCGCGTTTCAGCCTGACGCCGCAGCAGATCAGCCAAGACACGAGAATCGAAAGGTTCAGCCATCAAAGCCGCAATCACGGCCTCTCCTTCAGCCTGCCTGCGCGCCACATAGCTTCCGTGTTCACTTTCGACGCGGCGGCGCAGATCCCGGCGGGTGTCACGGTCCAGATCCCGGAAAATCATCGTACCAACCGAAGGCGGTCGATGATCAGGGTGGCCCCCATCCTTCCACCGCAGCGCCGCCCCCACGGCAAGCCCGGCAACCGCGAGATTTGCTGCCAGTGAAGCCGCAAGAAGAACCTTCAGCCAGGGCCGCATTCCGCTCCGGCGCGGCTCAGGGGAGCCGGGCGTCTCAGGCGCCATTTTGGGCCCTTGGCCTTTGTCTTGTTGGTCAGTGCTCATTCTGTTTCCTCATCCAACAACATGGCCAGGTCGTAACTTTCATAGGGCAAGACCTCCGTCTCGACCGCACCTTTTGCGAAGGTGACCGGATCTGGTACAAAATCAGGTGGCGCCAGGCCGATCCACAGCCCTGCGGCGCAGGCAGCAGCCATACCGCCCATTGCAGGCCACCCCCCTACAGCACGCCAGAACTGCAACCAGCGCTGCATTGCATCTGCGCCAATAGCAGGCCGTCGCAGGAGCCGGGCATCTTGACCGCTTAGCTCGGATTGCACCAAGGCGGCATCCGCAAGGATTCGCGCGCTCAATGCCTCTGGCATTTCAGGCCGAAACTGCCGCGCATCTGCAAACAACGCATCGAGTCGGCTCAGATCATCTTCGGTGTCAGCCATCAGCGTACCCCAGTTCTTCGCGACGTTTGGCAAGGATCCCCGCCAACGTCCGTTTGCCCCGGGCGGTCAGACTTTCGACCGCCTCGACGCTGATTTCCATAATTGTGGCAATCTCAGGATTGGCCAGTTCTTCCAGATGACGCAACACGACCGCCTGTCTCTGCCGCTCGGGCAATTGCATCAAGGCCGCCTGCAATGCATCATTGCGTGCATCCTCCTGCAACTGTTCAGGGGCGCCTTTCGCCGGGTCCGGAGGCTCGGGAACGGCATCAAGATCAAGATGGCCGCCGCGCTGGCGCCGCTTCAGATCGATACAAAGGTTCATCACCACCCGGTACAGCCAGGTCGATATCCGAGCCTGGCCCGGCTGCCAGTCCGGCGCCATGCGCCACAGGCGCAACATCGCCTCCTGTGTGACGTCTTCCGCCTCGGCGCGATTGCCAAGAACACGCATGGCGACACCAAGGGCGCGAGGGCCGAGACGGTCGGTCAGCAACGCTGCCGCCCGACCGTCACCCGCCGCAAAGCGGGCAAGCAAAGCCTCTTCATCAGAAGGCTGCTCGCTCAGCTTGGGCAGGCCTTTTGATGACGCCCTGCCCCTTGATATCTCCGTTCTCTGCAGCACAGTTGATGCTTCAGTCCTGCCCCATGCCTTGCCGTGGCTTTTGACCTGAGTCACGGCCGCAATCCCGGCCTTTGTGGTGTTTTCCGCGCATTTTGGCCCGCGCATCGTCGAACTCTTCTTTCGAGATCGCACCGCTGCCGTCGCTGTCCATGCGCGCGAACATATCACCACGCTCGCGCGGTTTCGGCAACTCGTCTTGGCTGAGCGCACCGTCGCCATCGCTGTCGTGGCGCTTGATCATCCGCGCCGCACGCTCTGCAGCGCGCTTGGCGCCTTCAGCTTCGATTTCTGCCGCCGAAAGCTTACCGTCCCCATCCGTATCGGTGGCCGCAAAGCGAGCCGCACGGTGGGAATCGATCTCGGCCTTGGTCACTTCACCGTTGCCATCGGCGTCCAGCTCTTCAAAAGTCACCTTTGGACCGTGCGCTCCCATACCCGGCTTGGCCAGGGCCGCGGACGCTCCGGTCAGACCTGCAACCGCAACGATGACTGCGATGAATTGCGTATGTTTCATGTCATTTTCCCTTATGTTGGCAACCGCTCTGTGCTGCCTGATGCACAAGAGAAACGCCCCGGTCAGATCTTTCCGTCGCAAAAAAGTGAATTAACCTTGGGCCGGTATTCTTGCGGCATCCAGCCGCAGAGCTTGTGCCCCCCCCTTTTCCTCGGGCAATAAGCGGGCGAACATGGGCACGTAACACAGGATTTTCCATGACCGAGACAGACGCCGTAACGGCCCCCGATATTGAGAACGACCGCCCCACCAAACCGGCCCTCTTCAAAGGCTGGCGCCGTAAGTGCCCCGAGTGCGGCAAGGGCGATCTTCTGCATTCCTATCTCAAGGTGAATGATCGCTGCGGGAACTGCGGCCTCGATCTGTCCGGACACCGCGCCGATGATGGTCCGGCCTATCTGACCATCCTGATCGTCGGACACCTGATGGCGCCGATCCTGCATGTGGTTTATTTTGCCTACAGGCCGGAACCGCTTGTCACCTTTACGATTTTCTCGATTGGATGTCTGGCTTCCTCCTTGTATCTTCTCCCGAGGTTAAAGGGAGTTGTCGTGGCCTACCAATGGGCGCGGCGCATGCATGGGTTCGACGACAGGGCCTGATTCCTTTGCAATAACAACATGGGGGAGAGGCAAATGAGCGGCGCAGATGTGCAAGGCATTACCAGTCAGGACAGATCGGCAATTCGCAATGCCGCCACGGTGATCGCCATCCGTGATCGGATGTCCGACGACCCTCAGGTCCTGATGGGGCAGCGCGGCGCCAAGGCAGCCTTCATGCCGAACAAATTTGTCTTTCCCGGCGGCGCTGTTGATCCGGCCGATGCCTCTGTTCCGCTGGCCGATCCCCTACCAGAGGTCTGCCGCAACCGCCTGTCAGAGCAGGCCCCCGAAGATCTGCATCACGCCCTTGCCGCCGCTGCGATCCGCGAGCTGTGGGAAGAAACCGGCCTTCTTCTGGGCACGCCCGGAGACTGGTCCGGTACAGTGCCGCAGGATTGGCAGACCTTCGCCGAAAGCGGTCATCTGCCCTCGGCTCGGGCGCTGCAATTCGTCTTTCGCGCCCTGACGCCTCCGGGACGGCCACGCCGGTTTGATGCGCGCTTCTTTCTGATAGATGCGGCCGAGATCTCGGGCGATCTGGATGATTTCTCCAAAGCCTCGGACGAGCTGTCCCATCTTCAGTGGATTCCGCTCAGCGAGGTGCGCACCTTCGATCTGCCTTTCATCACCGAGGTGGTGCTGGCAGAGGTCACGGGTCGCATCCGCGACACCAGCCCGCCCGGCAGTGTGCCCTATTTCCGCAACGACGATGAAACCAGCCTGTTTCTGCGCCTCAAAGGCTACCCGATGCCCGACAGCCACTGACGCGTCTTTCGCGTCAGAGCGCCAGCACCAGCGCCAGGATCGACAGGCCGAGCAGCCCCATGCCAATTATCTCGCGCGGCGAGATCTTTTCCTTGAAAAACAGGACCGAAGCCAGAAGCGACAGGACCAGCTCGATCTGGCCCAACGCCTTGACGTAGGCGGCGTTCTGCAAGGTGAAGGCCCAGAACCAGCAGAAAGAGCCCCCCATGCTGGTCAGCCCCACCCAGACCGCCACCCGGCGCGCCTGCCAGACCCGTGTGATTTCACCCTTTTCCCGCAGCGCAAGCCAGATCAGCATGAAGAGGGTCTGCAAGGAGACAACGGCAGACAGGGTGATGCCTGCGCGCAGCATCGGCTCCAGATCGCCCAGTTGCAGGGATGCCCCACGATAACTGACGGCGGAAAAGGCAAAGAGAACGCCCGATCCAAGCCCAAGCAGTGAGGCTCTGTTGGTCAGGTGCTGCCACCAGGCGCCCTGAACGTCCGGGGTTTTGGACAGCACCATAACTGCAGACAGACCAATCAGGATCGCCGCCCAGCCCCATGGGCTGATGCCATCACCCAGCACGATAAGGCCGACAATGGCGGTCTGAATGACTTCGGTCTTCTTGAAGGTGATGCCAACCGCAAAATTGCGCTGCTTGAACAGGGCCACCACGCAAACCGTTGCCAGGATCTGGGCCGTGCCGCCAATGGCTGCAAAGCTCCAGAACCGGGTGCTTAGCTCGGGCAAGCTCTGCCCGGTCGCGGTCAGGTAGGCCGTAAGCGCGGCCAGAATGATCGGCGCCGAATAGGCAAAGCGCGCGAAGGTCGCTCCGCCCGGCGACAGGGTGACGCTGCTCAGCACCTTCTGCAACATGAAGCGCACGGTCTGAAAGCTTGCAGCAGCGATGGAAACGGGGATCCAGGTCAACATGCGCTTGCTTATGAGCGCTTATCGCTGCCTTTGCCAGAGGGGATGCGGCACGGGATCCTTTGCGCGCAAAAGATAGTGACGAAAAACCTGCATGTAGGAGCGATAGATATATCCTCCATTCGCCGCTCCATAAGCGGCTTTGTTGCGGCGGTAGAGACGCGGCAGGGCGTGCCAGGGTACGCCCGGATGCATATGGTGTACTATATGCAGGTTGTTGTTCAGAAACAGGAATGCCAGAAGACCGCGGTCCTCGACCAGGACGGTGCGGGCGTGGGTCTCCTCATGGGCGCGATGTTCGAGAAAGGTGCGGATCTTCAACAGCGCGAGGCCAATATAGGCTGCCACCGCATAGACCCAGACCGGCATTGGGGATAGCCAAACCAGATAGACCACCAACACCGCACCTGCGATGTGCAACAGCCAATCAAGGATGATCTGCCTTTCTCCTGCACGGATCAGGCGCCAATCGCCGATCATGAAACAAACCTGAGAAATAAGCGGCCCCAGCACCATCCGTCCAAGCAGGGTATTGTTCGCCCGCAGAGCCAGCTTTTGCCAGCCCGGCAGCCCGCCCCAAACCCTTGGGCACAGAAAGTTGCTTTCGGGATCATCGTATGGGTCGGTCAGACGCTCGTCCCGATGATGGGCCAGATGGGTGTCGCGAAAACGTCCATAGGGGATGACCAGGTTTAGTGGCAGCGCCATCAGCGCCTCATTCAAGGCCTTGGTGCGAAACGGGTGGCCGTGCAAGGCTTCGTGGCAAAGCGAAGAGTGGAAGGCGATCAGAAAGGCCGCCAGCATTGCAGCAGTCCAAAGGCTGAAATCAGCCAGCCAAAAGACCGAGGCACCCCATGCCCCATAGCACGCGAGGATCAGAGCAAGCGTGCCCCACTCCACCCCGCGCGGCATCAGATCTGAGGGCACCTTGGGCGCCTCAGACATGCGCCCGCCCCCAGGAGATCCCAGCCCAGACCCGTTCATAGATCAGATAGGTCACGAATCCGAGACCAGTGTTCACCAGAGCCATCACGCCGCCCATACTGGCAGACCCAGTCGCCAGAAATCCGACCAGCGTCATCACCGAGAAGCCGATTGCATTCCAGATCACTGCCTTGACCACCGACCGCCTGCGCGTTTCCATTCCGCCTCCTTTCACGGGCATACTTCCTCTTTTTCATTGCTGCACATGGGGATGGCAGCCGTTTGCGGGCAGATTACGAGCGCCTCCTGATGTTCAAAATTCCGAATATGATTAACAAATTTCTGCATCTGTGATATTTGTCACCAATGGATATGAAAATCGACAAACGGTTGCGGGCAAGGCAGTTTCGGGAGCGCCTGAACCGAGCGATGCGCAACCGAAACATGAGCCAAAGCGCTTTGGCCCGCCAAACCGGGGTTGACCGCTCGACCATTTCACAGCTTCTGACCGATCAGGGTGCAAGGCTTCCCAATGCCCATGTGGTGGGGGCCTGCGCTTCTGCGCTTGGTGTTTCTGCGGACTGGCTGCTGAGCCTGTCGGAGCGTCCCGAGAACGCGGCCGAGCTGCTGGCTTCCAGCATGTCGGTCAGCGAGGCCCCCCGCGCCCTGGTGGATGAGCAGATCTTTGACTGGCACCGCGAGGCTGCGGGCTACAAGATCCGCCATGTGCCGGCCGCCCTGCCCGACATGCTGAAAACCCGCGCGTTATTGGAGTGGGAATATGCGCCGCATCTGGGCCGCTCTGCCGATCAGGCCATCGGCGCCTCGGAAGATCGCCTTGCCTGGATGCGTCAGGCCCAGTCCGACTATGAGATCGCAATGCCCACCTATGAGCTGGAAAGCTTTGCACAGGCCACGGGATACTACGAAGGGCTGCCGCTCGAGATCCGGCTTGAGCAACTGGACCATTTCGAACAGATCTGCACCCAGCTTTATCCCAGGCTCAGGATCTATCTTTTTGATGCCAAAAGACTGTTTTCCTCGCCGCTGACCATCTTTGGCCCGCTCCTGTGCGTTTTCTACACGGGCAGCCACTACATGGCTTTTCGCGACCGAGAGCGGGTAGAAACCTTCACCAACCACTTTGACCGGCTGGTACGTGAGGCCGATCTGACCGCCCGCCAGTTTCCCGAAAAGCTGCGCGCTTACAAGGACGACGCCCCCTAGACTTTTGGGTCGGGGTTTTCCGTATGGCCGTCGACCGCGATCACCTGCCCCGACACCAGTCGCGCCGCGTCTGAGCCAAGGAACACCGCCATATTTGCAATATCCTCTGCCCGCACCCAGGAGCGCATAGAAGTGCCCGCCGCATAGCCCTGATAGACCGCATCGCGGCTCATCCCTTTCAGCGCCGCTTCTCGATCCAGCACCCCTTCCATGCGCGGCCCTTCGACAGCGCCGGGACAGATGGCATTGGCGCGGATACCGAATGGCCCCAGTTCCATTGCCAGCGTCTTCATCAAGCCGATCACCGCCCATTTTGCCGCCGAATAGGGCGCGCGGTTGGGATAGCCATAGATCCCGGCGGTGGAGGAGGTCAGGATGATCGCCCCCCGCCCCGCTGCTTTCATCTGGGGCGCGGCATATTTTGCCGATAGAAAAGCCCCTTCGAGGTTGACGCTGACGCAGGCACGCCAGTCGTCCAGGTGGATGTCTTCGACCTGTGCCGTTGGCCCGGCGATGCCAGCATTGGCGCAGAGCACATCAAGCCCTCCCGCCGCCGCGATATCATCAAAGACCGCGCGCATCTGGGTCTCATCCGCCGCATTTGCCACACGGGTCTTCCAGGTTTTCGGTAGCTCCTGCAGCGCCGCCTCATTCAGGTCGGTGACCCAGACCTCCGCGCCAGTCTCCGCAAACGCCTCCCCCATTGCGCGCCCAATGCCAGAAGCGCCCGCCGTGATAAGAACCCGCACAGCGCCGGACCTAACGCGGTGCGCCGATGGCGCGGCCCAGCCCCTCGGGCGTGGGCAGATCGGCATGGGCCTGCGCCAGAGTGGCCAGGTTTTCCGCCAGATGGGCCGCAGGCGGGGCCGAGCGGCGCGTGGCAAGATCCACATGGAGCAGCATATGCTCGCCAGTCGCCAAGAGCCGCTCCCCCTCATACATCTCATGCCAAAGGTGCATCTTCTTGCCCTCAGCCATGATAACGCGGGTTTTCACCTGAATGGGATGACCTGCGTGCACCTCATCGATATGGCGGATATGGGTTTCAGCGGTGAAGAAACTGCCACCCGAGGCGATGTACTCCGCATTACAGCCGATGATCGCCATCAGCCGGTCGGTAGACTGGGCAAAGGCATCCAGGTAGCGGCTTTCGGTCATATGGCCGTTGTAATCGGTCCAATCGAGCGGCACCACACGGTTCAGCGTCAGCACCGGCTGGCTCGGATCGCTGATCTCCGCCATGGTATTGGCAAGCCCCATAGCGCCTTCCCGCGCCTTGTCATGGGCGTTCTGAAGCGCACCCGCGCCCCAGTTGGTGTTGCCCAGCGCCCGCATCATACCAACAAGGTTGTCATCGCGGATCCGTTCCAGTTCGCGGATGGAATATTTGCCCGACTGGGCATCGGACTGGCCCGCGATCAGATCGACCAGTTCGTCGTTGAACTCGGGCACATCCATCAGCTTGGTCCAGGGCCAGCTGAGGCAGGGGCCGAATTGCGCCAAGAAGTGCTTCATGCCCGCTTCACCGCCCGCCACGCGGTAGGTCTCAAACAGGCCCATCTGCGCCCAGCGGATGCCAAAGCCATAGCGGATGGCATTGTCGATCTCTTCCGTCGTGGCGATGCCGTCCTTCACCAGCCACAGCGCCTCGCGCCAGACGGCCTCAAGGAAGCGATCCGCCACATGGGCGTCGATTTCCTTTTTCAGATACAGGGGATACATGCCAATCCCGATGATGATCTCTTTGGCCTTTTCGATCACCTCCGGGCTGTTCGCATCCGTTGCCACGACCTCGACCAGCGGCAGCAGGTAGACCGGGTTGAAGGGGTGCGCGACGACGATCTGCGCGGCGTTATCGAACCCCTCCTGAAGTTGCGATGGCTTGTAGCCAGAGGTCGAAGAGCCGATCACCGCGCCGCGTGCCACATGATCCTGCAGCTCGGCGTAGACCTTCTGCTTCAGATCGAGCCGCTCGGGCACGCTTTCCTGCACCCAAGTGGCGCCTGCGACCGCCTCGGCAATGGTTGGGTGGAAGGTCAGCGCGCCTTCAACAGGCAATGCGACATTCCCCAGCCCCGGCAGCGCGCGGCGCGCATTGCCAAGAACCTCGGCGATCTTGCGCTCTGCCTCGGGGTCGGGGTCGAACACCCGCACGTTCCATCCGTTCAACAGGAACCGCGCAGCCCAGCCGCCGCCAATAACCCCACCGCCGATGATTGCTGCTGTTTTCATGTTGTCATTTCCATTCGCATTTGACTGTGCCCTTTGAGCGCAGAGTGGTCTTTTCGGAATGCACCCTAACCCTAAGGTTTGCCGCCCTGTCTTACTTCGCCACCGGCGCGCGCTTCACCAGGCCCAGCTTTTCGCGCACCTCGGCGGGGCCGATCACGCGGGCGCCCATGTTCGCGATGATGGTGCCTGCGCGTTCCACCAGCTGCCAGTTCTCGGCCAGAACGCCTTTTTCCAGCCAGAGGTTATCCTCAAGGCCGACGCGCACATTGCCGCCCGCCAGGACCGAGGCCGCCACATAGGCCATCTGATCGCGCCCCAATGAGAAGGCAGACCAGTCCCAATCACCGGGCACATTATTGACCATCGCCATGAAGGTATTGAGGTCATTGGGCGCGCCCCAGGGCACCCCCATGCAGAGCTGCACCAGCGCGGGGCTGGTCAGGATGCCCTCAGAAACGAGTTGTTTGGCGAACCACAGATGACCGGTATCAAAGGCTTCGATCTCGGGCTTGACGCCAAGGTCGGTCATCATCTGCCCCATGGCGCGCAGCGTGCCGGGGGTGTTGGTCATCACGTAGTCGGCCTCGGCAAAGTTCATGGTGCCGCAGTCGAGCGTGCAGATCTCGGGCAGGCATTCGGCCACATGGGCCATGCGCGCGGTGGCGCCGATCATATCGGTGCCGGCTTCCTTGACCGGCAGCGGATTTTCCACGTCACCGAAGACGATATCGCCGCCCATGCCTGCAGTCAGGTTCAGCACCACATCGGTGTCACTGTCGCGGATGCGGTCGGTGACTTCGCGGTAAAGCCCCAGATCGCGGCTGGGCGCGCCGGTTTCGGGATCGCGCACGTGGCAGTGCACCACGGCAGCGCCCGCCTTGGCCGCAGCGATGGCGCTTTCGGCGATCTGCTGCGGGGAGCGGGGCACATGCGGGCTGCGGTCCTGGGTGCCGCCCGATCCGGTGACGGCGCAGGTGATGAATACGTCGCGGTTCATGGTCAGAGGCATGTTTGGGTTTTCCCCTCGATGTACAGGGTTTTGCCGTGGGTTATCCCCAGGCTCCTCCCCAGATTCCTGTTTGCTTTGGCGCTTACTGTGCCTCAGCCTTGGAAGGAACAGTTGACGCAAAGCGAATCCCACTTGATGAAATCCGCGAAAAACATCCTGCAGCCCGAGCATCGCCCGCTGAAATGCGCGGTCCTGGTGCTGGACGAATGCAACACGCTCTCCTTTGCGGCGGCGGTCGATCCGATGCGGGCGGCCAACCGGCTGGCGGGGCGCTGCGCCTTTGATTGGGATTACATCGGTGCCACCGACCAGCTGCCGATGCTGACCAGCGGATTGACGGTCCCGACCACCCCCTTGTCACGGCTTGAGAGCTGCGATCTGCTGATCGTGGTCGCGGGGTTCCAACTTGCCCGCCACGCAACCCCCAGCCTTCTGGCCGGTTTACGACGCATCGCAGGCACCGGCGCCACGATCGCTGGCATTGACGGTGGTCCCTGGCTGATGGCCGAGGCAGGTCTGCTGGACGACCATCCCGCCACCACCCATTGGGAGGATCTGGAGAACTTCTCGGCCCGTTTTCCGGATGTGGATTGCCGCAGCGATCGTTTCACCGTGTCAGAGGGACGGCTGACCTCGGGCGGAGCGACCCCGGCGATCGAGATGATGCTGCATATCATCAGCGCCCGCCACGGCGCCGGGTTCGCCGCACGTGTGGCGGGGCTGTTCCTCTACGATGGCCCCACCAGCGCCCCGCGCCCGCAAAGCCGTTTGGGCGGGCACAAGCACAATGCGCTGACCGCCAAGGCCAACGCGCTGATGGAGGCCGCGCTGGACGAGCCGATGCCTCTAGCGCAGATCGCCGAGACGCTCGGCACCAGCCCCCGCAGCCTACAGCAGCAGTTCCGCCTGCGGCTGAACACCACGCCGCAGGATCACTACCTGCAGCTGCGCCTGGCCGAAGCGCGCCGCCTGGTGACCGATACGGATCTGCCGCTGATGGATGTGGCGATGGCAACCGGGTTCACCTCGCAGTCAAGCTTTGCCCGCGCATTTCGATTGGCCCATGGCACATCAGCCCGCGATCTGCGCATGGCGCGCAATGACGCGCAAACGACCAGCTATTCCGCACATGGGCCCAGCGCAGAGGACCCTCGCCCGATCACCCATTGAGCGCGCGAGATTTCCAGCCATCGAAACCTTCCACATGAAATCGGTGACGCTCCCGCGCAGCCTCGGCACATGAATCATGTGTCTCGGCCCCTTGGGCCCGGCTCGGCGCAAAAGCGCCGAGCCGGGCCCAAGGCCGCCAAGGGGTATCGGCATCAGCCGATGCACCTGCGGGCGCGGGAGTGCCTCCTCGCCATTGACAGATCAATACGGCATCGGATGCGCGCGATGGACCGCGTCGATCTCAGCCAACACCTCATCGCTGAGCGTAACCTCAACCGATTTCAGCGCATGTTCGAGCTGCGGCACAGTTGTCGCACCAAAGATGGCCGAGGCCATGAAGGGGCGCGTGCGGCACCAGGCCAGCGCCATATGCACAGGATCCAGCCCATGCTTGCGCGCGATCTCAAGATAGGCGTCGACCGCCCCGTAGACACGCGGGGAATGGCGGCCACCAAGATCCGGGTTCAGCGTCTTGCGTGATCCCTCTGGCACTGCACCGTTCTGGTATTTACCAGTCAAAAGCCCCGTGCCCAGCGGTGAAAAGGCCATCAGCCCCACATCCTCGTTCACACTCAGCTCTGCCAGATCCGTGTCATACAGGCGGCACAGGAGCGAATATTCGTTCTGAATCGAAGCTACGCGCGGATAGCCCTTTTCCTCTGAGAGGCGCAACCATTGCGCGGTGCCCCAGGCGCTTTCGTTCGAAAGACCAAAGGCGCGGATATTGCCTTTGTCGACCTGCACCTGCAGCGCCTCAAGACAGTCCTCCATATTGGCGAGGGTCTCTTCCCGGTTCTGCCCCGAGGGGTCATAAGTCCAGTTCTTGCGGAACATGTAGCTGCCCCGGTTGGGCCAGTGGAACTGATAAAGGTCGATGTAGTCGGTCTTCAGACGCTTCAGCGAGCCTTCAATCGTGGGTGCGATGGTCTTGGAAGAGATCGGCTCTCCGTCGCGCACCGCCGCCAGCCCCTCGCCGGAGTGTTTGGTCGCGAGGATGTAGTCACCGCGCCGCCCAGTCTTGGCGTTCCAGTTGCCGATGATCGCTTCGCTGTCGCCCACCGTTTCCTTGCTGACCGGATTCACCGGATACATCTCGGCGGTGTCGACAAAGTTCACGCCCGCCGCCAGCGCCATGTCGATCTGGGCATGGGCCTCTGCCTCGGTGGTCTGGGTGCCAAAGGTCATCGTGCCAAGGCACAGTTCGGACACCATCATTCCGGTGCGGCCCAAGGGGTTCATTTTCATCTCGCGTGGTCCCTGTCTGTCGTGTTGCGCCAGACAGTAGGTCCGATCTGCCGAAGTGCAACCCCGCTTGCCAAGGTCGCTTTTCCCGTCTCCGACCCTTGCCGCCCCCTGAA
Organism: Pseudophaeobacter sp.; assembly: GCA_027019165.1. Classification (GTDB taxonomy): domain Bacteria; phylum Pseudomonadota; class Alphaproteobacteria; order Rhodobacterales; family Rhodobacteraceae; genus Phycobacter. The sequence continues at coordinate 175,039 of JALUXC010000017.1, read as the reverse complement.
AAATCGCAGAGCCTGCGTCAGGACTGACAAGGGAGAGCCTAATGCCGCAGACCATCACCAAAGGCGTCAAAGCCTTGCTCGCCGAAGCCAATGCCATGGTCGACACCATGTCCATCGAAGAGGCCAAGGAGAAAGCGCAGGACGAGGGCTATATCTTTGTCGATCTGCGCGACATCCGGGAACTGCAACGCTCTGGCATGATTCCGGGTGCTTTTTCCTGTCCGCGCGGCATGCTCGAATTCTGGATTGATCCCGAAAGCCCCTATCACAAGCCGATTTTCAACCAGGACAAGACCTATGTCTTCTATTGCGCCAGCGCCTGGCGATCGGCGCTGAGCGCCCGCATCGCGCAGGAGATGGGGCTATCTCCTGTGCTGCATCTTGAAGGCGGCTTTACCAAATGGGTCGAAGACGGCGGCCCCGTCGTTCCGCGCGAAGGCTGATCTGCCGGAGTAACCCCATTATGGACAGGCCGGGGATAGCCCCCCTCTCCCGTTCCACACCAATATGCGCATTGAGAACAAAAAGTGAACATGGTAGCATTTCATCATGTCGATTCACCCCAGTGCCTCTCGCCTTCTGGCCGCCAGTCAGGCTTTGTCATTGCCGCGCCAAACCCACCGGGCAGGCCGTCTTGCCCTGCTGAAAGACGCCGCCCTGCTCAGGGGGCGTGCCCATGAAGCCTGCGGGCGCGCACGGTGCAGTTTTGCCCTGTGGCTGGCGGGGGCAATGCACGGTCCAGTGGTGTGGGTTTCAGCACCGCAAGAGAACACTCATCTGAACCCGGACGGGATCTCTGATTTTGCGGATCCGGCCCGGTTCCTGTGGATCACCCCCTCCCGGCAGGATGATATCCTCTGGGTCATGGAAGAAGCCCTGCGCTGCGGCGGCGCCCCGCTTGTGGTGGCAGAGCTGTCCAGCCCCCCAGCCATCACACCGGTGCGCCGCCTGCATCTGGCCGCAGCAGCCGGCGCAACAGCCGCCCCGGACGGCCTCCCACCTCTGGGCCTTTTGCTGACACCCGGTGACGGTGGCGGCCAGGGCATCGAAAGCCGCTGGTCCATGCAGCCCGCTCATCAGGAGCGCCATCGCTGCTGGCAGTTGGAGCGCCTGCGGGCCCGCGCCCAGCCCCCGCGCCAATGGAAGGTCACGCAGCCCGCACCGCGCGCTCCGCTGGTCGAGGCAACTGCGGATGGCGACTCCCAGCTCATGGCACATGCTGCAGCTTCAAACAGGGCAGTGGCCCTCCCGCGTCTGCGGGATCCATCGGCTGCGCCTCTGCACCCCTGACCGACTTGGGCCCAGCGCCGGGCTATGCCCGGCGCTGGGCCCAAGGGGCGAAGGTCACCGAAAGGTGGCCGCCGCTGCGCGGGAGGGCCACCAGACGAAAAAGAAATCCGTCCCATCGTTCGAATGCGACCACAAATGCCGTAAATCACTAGGCATCGTGCACAAATGCAGTCACAGTCCGCCCTGTCATGCGCCTGATCTTATCCTTTGCCGCCCTCTTCCTGTCGGTCATTCTGCTGCAACTCTCTGCGGGGGGCGTCGGGCCGCTTGATGCCATCTCGGGCCTCACACTGGGGTTCAGCAAGGAGGAAATCGGCCTTCTGGGATCGGCTCATTTCTTTGGCTTCTTCATCGGCTGCTGGTGGGCACCCCGGCTGATGGGCGCCGTTGGGCATTCGCGTGCCTTTGCCGTCTGCACGGCCCTTGGCGCCATGGGGTTGATTGGCCACACATTGACCGAAGCGCCCCTGGCCTGGGCAGCCATGCGCATCGCATCGGGGCTCTCGGTCGCGGGCTGCTATACGGTAATCGAGGCCTGGATGAACGCCAAGGTCACAAATGAGAACCGTGGGCGGGCCATGGGCACTTACCGACTGGCGGACCTCATCGCCTCGCTTGCAGCGCAGTTGATGATCGCGGTTCTGCCCCCTGCCTCTTATGTCTCCTACAATCTTTTGGCCCTTCTGTGCTGCGCCGCCCTTCTGCCGCTGACCCTGACCCGCGCCAGCCAGCCCTCCATGCCAGCCGCTCCGCGCCTGCGCCCCGGCCTTGCCTGGCGCTGCTCACCGCTGGCAGTTGTGGGTGTGATCGTGGCCGCCATCGGAGCGGCCTCTTTTCGCATGGTCGGGCCGATCTATGGCACCGAAGTGGGCCTTGAGCTGAACCAGGTCGCGTTTTTCCTGGCCGCATTCGTACTTGGCGGAGCACTGGCGCAATATCCGGTGGGCTGGCTTGCGGATAAATTCGATCGCCGCTGGGTTCTGATCTGGCTTTCGGCAGCCGCCATCCTGTCCTGTGGCCTGACCGTGATGATCTCGGGCTACAGCACCGAAGCCACGATGCTGATGGCCGGGCTCTTTGGGCTGGCGGCCTTCCCGGTCTTTTCCGTCTCATCCGCCCATGCCAACGATTTTGCCACCTCCGATGAGAGGGTCGAACTGGCCGCTGCCCTGATGTTCTTCTATGCGCTTGGCGCGATTGCGGCCCCCTATATCTCATCGGTTCTGATCGGAAGTTTCGGCCCCAAAGCCCTGTTCGCCTTTATCGCGCTTGGCCATCTGGCATTGATCGTCTTTGGCCTCTCCCGCATGCGCTCGCGCCCAACACCGGACGAGCGCACCAATTACGTCTATGCACCGCGCACCTCCTTTACCATTGGCCGCCTCACCAAGGGGGAGCGGGAAAACCGGTAACGGAAAAAGACGAAAAAAGGGCCGGAGACAACCGGCCCTTTGCTCATTCTGGAATTGGCTTACGCCTTGCCTGTCTCGACCTGGTCTGCCCCGACAGTGTCCGCCGCTTCCGAGACTGCGGCTTCGCCTTGTGTCGCACCACCGGCAGGTTCGGGAGAAACGCCCAAGGCACCGCTGGTGATCCCGGCCACGCCGTCCTCCATCGACAGGCCAAGCTCTTCGCCCAGTTTCTTGAGAGCAGGCATCTGCACCGCCATACCCATGATGGAATCCAGCGCCTGGTTCACGACGGGTTTATCGCCGCCGCCCGCAGAGGCCGCCACCGAGCCAGTACCACCCGCGCCAGCGCCCATGCCGCCCACCTGGTGGATCTTGATCGAGTCGATCTTCTCCGCAGGTTTGACCATTTCGGCCACGATGGACGGCATCGCCTCGATCCGAGCCAGATCCACCTTGAAGCGGATCTGCGCCTCCGAGAGGACATTATCCGCCTCTACGATGGCGCGCTTACCTTCAGCCTCGGCCAGCATGTCGTTCTTCTTGGCCTCGGCACGGATGTTGAGCGCATCGGCTTCGGCCTGCGCCTCTTCGCGGCGGGCCTCGGCGCGGTCGGCGGCGGCTTCCTTTTCCGCCTGGGCAGCAAGGCGAATGCCGGTCGCCTGACGCTCTGCCTCGCGCGTGGCTTCGATCAGCACAATCTGCTTCTGACGCTCGGCCTCGGCGACCTGACGGGCGGTGGCCACCGCTTCGGTCGCCTTGGTGGCTTCGGCGCGGGCAAGGTCAGCCGAGGCACGGGCGCGGCTTTCCTCTTCGGATTTCTGCGCGATGATGATCTGGCGCTCCTGTTCAGCCACTTCCAGCTCGCGCTCTTTCGAGATTTCGGCCTCGCGGATCTTGCGCTCACGCTCGATGTCGGCGGCGCGGATGGCCTCTTCCCGCGCAATCCGTGCCCGTTCGGTTTCGCGCACGCTGTCCTCGGTGCGAGCTGCGATTTCCGCCTCTTGTGCCACGCGCATGGTTTCGACCTTTTGCTTCTGCTCGATCCGGGCCTGTTCCTCGTCCTGTTCGATCAGCAGCTTCTGACGCTCGGCCTCCATCGCGGCGCGGCGCACAGCGACATCCGCCTCCGCATCGATCTGGGCGCGTTCCTTTTTCGAGACCGCAATCACCTCGGCCAGCCGGCGCATACCCACCGCGTTAAAGGCGTTGTTCTCGTCCAGCGCCTCGAACGGGGTCTGGTCGAGCGCCGTCAGAGAGACGGATTCCAGCGACAGGCCGTTCTTGAGCAGGTCTTCGGAAACCGCATTCTGCACCTCCTGCACAAAGTCGGCGCGGTTTTCATGCAGCCCGTCCATGGTCATCTGCGCTGCAACAGCACGCAGACCATCGATAAGTTTACCTTCGATCATCTCGCGCAGCTGCTCCACATCGAAGGTGCGGCTGCCAAGGGTCTGGGCCGCGCGGGCAATCCCCTCAAAGGTAGCATTGACCGAGACGTAGAACTCAACGCCCACATCGACGCGCATCCGGTCCTGGGTGATCAGGGCCGCCTCACCGTCGCGCTTCACCTCAAGGCGCAGGGTCTTCATGTTGACCGGGCTGACCTCATGCAGCAGCGGCACCACCAAAGTGCCCCCATCCATGATCACCTTCTTGCCACCAGCCCCTGTCTTCACAAGGCTGATCTCGCGGGTCGAACGCCGATAGAGACGCCCAACTACGAGGCCCACTAGGGCCAGAAAAACCAGAACACCAGGTACAGCAATCAGCAGAAACTCAAACTTCATTGAGAAACCTCCCTTTGGGACAAAAGTTAGAATTCTATCGTCAAGCTTATTCGGAGACGGCAACAAGCACGTAGCTCCCCTTGCGCCGATCCCGGATCACCAGAACCTCGGTGCCCTGGGCAATGGTCTCCCCCTCTTTCAAGGGTTCAGCGCGCAGGTAGTGGGCATTGCCATAGCCATCGATGACGCGCACTTCGGCCGGGCGCCCCTTGGCGGCGGTGCCTTGGGTAACGGTGCCGCGGCGACGCCCCAGGTTGCGCTCTGACAGGACCTCGGTTTCGGTCTGAGGCAGGAGCCGTGCAAAACCCGCGCCAAAGACCCGCGCGAACCAGAAGGAAAACGCCCCAGCGGGAATGGCCGCGACCCAGGCCGGAGCCGTCAGGCCAAAGGTCGAGGACAGCACCACCTGCAGGCCCATGCCCGACAGGCCAAAGCCCAGCAGAATAGCGCCGAGCCAGATCACCGTCGGCATGCGGCCCAACCCGAGCCAACCAGCCAGGCCCGCCGGTGCCGAAACACCTGCGTCAACTGGCGTATCCGGGGTAAGCTCCAGATCCAGATCCGCATCCGGCAGCTCCAGATCGGCGGCGTCAATGCCCTCAACCCCGCCCAGATCCGCACCATCAAGGTCAAGATCGAAATCACCGACCTCTCCTGCACCGACATCCAGATCCGCATCTCCATCAGCGCCGATCAGACTGCCCCCAAGCAGCAAGGCCACCAGTTCCAGCACCATCAGGCCGGTCAGCAGCGCAAGCGCAAGGGTAAAGGGGGCAAAGGCGCCCTCTAGCAGAAATTGCAGCATCTAGATACGGACCTCTCAACTCGGATTCGAATAAGTATGCGATAGTATACAATGTATATGGGAAGGCTTTTCGCCCGTTTCAACCCCCACCCCCGTACAACCCGCGGGCACGATGGCCGGGAGCCCCTTGATAGACAAGAGAAAACTCGGCCCTGCGATGGAAAGACCGGATTTCCAAGGAAAGCCACGGGCGGGGTTCCCGCCGCCCCCGCCATGCGTTAGACGGTCAGTCAAAGCGACATGTGGATGGATGGTATGGAACGCATTCTGATTACCTCGGCGATCCCTTACATCAACGGGATCAAACATCTGGGCAACCTCGTGGGCAGCCAGCTGCCGGCCGACCTTTATGCGCGTTATCAGCGCGGGCGCGGCAATGAGGTGATGTTCCTCTGCGCCACAGATGAACACGGCACCCCGGCCGAGCTGGCCGCCGCCAAGGCGGGCAAGCCGGTTGCGGAGTATTGCGCCGAAATGCACGATGTACAGGCTGAAATCGCCAAGGGCTTTTGCCTCAGCTTTGACCACTTCGGGCGCTCTTCCAGCCCGCAGAACCACGCGCTGACCCAGCATTTCGCGGGCAAGCTGGCCGAGGCCGGTCTGATCCGCGAAGTGGTCGAAAAGCAGGTCTATTCCAACGCCGATGGTCGCTTTCTGCCGGACCGCTATATCGAGGGCACCTGCCCCAACTGCGGGTTCGAGAAGGCGCGCGGCGATCAGTGTGAGGAATGCACCAAGCAGCTGGATCCCACCGACCTGATCAACCCGCGCTCGGCTATTTCCGGCTCGACCGATCTGGAAGTGCGCGAGACCAAGCACCTGTACCTCTGCCAATCCGCCATGAAGGACCAGCTCGACGCCTGGATCGACAGCAAGGCCGATTGGCCCGTGCTGACCACCTCGATCGCAAAGAAATGGCTGCACGATGGTGACGGGCTGCAGGATCGCGGCATCACCCGTGATCTTGTTTGGGGTATCCCGGTCAAGAAGGGCGAGGACGACTGGCCCGGCATGGAAGGCAAGGTCTTCTATGTCTGGTTCGACGCCCCCATCGAATACATCGCCTGCGCCAAGGAATGGGCCGATGCCAACGGCAAAGCAGATGCCGAGTGGGAGCGCTGGTGGCGCACCGACAAGGGCGCGGAGGATGTGAAATACGTCCAGTTCATGGGCAAGGACAACGTGCCCTTCCACACCCTGTCCTTCCCGGCCACCATCCTCGGCTCTGGCGAGCCGTGGAAGCTGGTCGATCACCTCAAGTCCTTCAACTACCTCAACTATGATGGCGGCCAATTCTCCACCAGCCAGGGGCGCGGCGTCTTTATGGATCAGGCGCTTGAGATCCTGCCCGCCGATTACTGGCGCTGGTGGCTCTTGAGCCATGCGCCCGAAAGCAGCGATTCCGAATTCACCTGGGAGAACTTCCAGCAGTCGGTGAACAAGGATCTGGCCGATGTTCTGGGCAATTTCGTCAGCCGCATCACCAAGTTCTGCCGCTCCAAGTTCGGCGAAGAGGTGCCCACGGGCGGCGCATACGGCGAACAGGAAACGGCGCTGATCCAAGAGCTGACCAGCCGCCTGCGTGCCTATGAGCAGCACATGGAAGCAATGGAGGTGCGCAAGTCCGCGCAGGAGCTGCGCGCGATCTGGGTTGCGGGCAACGAATATCTGCAATCGGCCGCGCCCTGGTCAGTCTTCAAGGAAGACCCCGAGCGCGCCGCAGCACAAGTGCGCCTGGGTCTGAACCTGATCCGCTTTTATGCGGTCCTCAGCGCGCCCTTCATCCCAGAGGCCAGCGCAAAGCTGATGGAGGCGCTGAACAGCTCCGACACGGAATGGCCCAGCGACGTGGCCGCAGCGCTCTCTGCGCTACCTGCCGGGCATGGGTTCACCGTGCCGGAGGTGCTCTTTGCCAAGATCACCGACGAGCAGCGCGAAGACTGGCAGGCGCGGTTTTCTGGCACGCGCGACTGAGCCACTGTGCTATCAACTATGCAAAGGCCACCTTCGGGTGGCCTTTTCCTTTGCAAGGCAGCGCCTTGCCCTGAGATGCGGAGCGACTCACCGGTCAAACTCCATTGCGCAGGCGACAAACCATTGTGCACTGCGCAAAAACCAGCCGTTTAAATTCGGTACGTTGCCTCGGATTCGGGAACAATCAGCGCAGAAATCTAATTTCCGACTAAAAAACTCAGATTGACAAAGATGAGTAAATAAATCAGGTATAAGGCAATCCAGCCAACCTGGCGCATGTCAGGCCAGCCCGAATGAACCGAGACAACCAACATGCGTCATCATGTCGAATCCTGCCCCAAACCAGACCGTGCGCACGCCCGCACCTGACTACCAGGACAGTCTTTCACAGATCTGGCCGGAGGTCTTTGCGCGTTCCGGCACGCTTTCTGGCTTTTGCCTTGAGTGGTTGCTGGACCGGGCCGAATTCGACAGGGCGGATTTCAAGAATGGGCATTCCTCATGAACCAGATCACTCCTGAACCGGTGGCTGCAACCGCCACCACCGAAGCCTTTCCGACCTACCACGCCGAGGACCTGACCCGCGGCGGCATTCAGGCGCGGATTCTGCTGAACGGACAGATCTACAGCCTGCGCATCACCCGCGCTGGCAAGCTGATCCTGACCAAGTAACTCCGCATCGCCCGCCAACGCAGACCGGTGCCAGACGCCTCACACCAACTCGATTTTTTGAAGACCAGACAAGGATCACACCGATGAAGTCTCTGTTTCGCACCGGAACCGCCCTGGCAGGCCTCGCCATGGCGGGCAGCACGGCATTGGCCGCAAGTGCAGCGCCGCAGAAAGGCGCCGTACTGACCACCTACGCGGACATCGCTCAGGCCACCTATGAGGACAGCCTGACCATAGCCAGGAAACTGCAGGATGCGGTGGAAACCCTGATCTCTGCCCCGTCGGCCGAAGCTCTGCAGGCCGCTCGCGCTGCATGGCTGGCCGCGCGTGTGCCCTATCAGCAGTCCGAGGTGTTCCGCTTCGGCAATGCCATCGTCGATGACTGGGAAGGCAAGGTGAACGCCTGGCCGCTGGACGAAGGGCTGATCGACTATGTGGACGCCTCCTACGGCGGGCCCTCGGATGAAAACGCCCTTGCGGCGCTGAATGTCATTGCGAACCCGACCTTTGAGCTGTCCGGCAAGACCATAGACACCAGCGAGATCACCCCCGCCCTGCTGGAGGAAACCCTGCACGAGGCGGACGGCGTCGAGGCCAATGTCGCGACCGGCTATCACGCCATTGAATTCTTGCTTTGGGGCCAAGACCTGAACGGCACAGATCATGGCGCGGGCAACCGCCCCTGGACTGACTATGCCACAGGCGAAGCCTGCACGGGCGGCAACTGCGAGCGCCGCGGTGCTTACCTCAAGGCGGCGACAGAGCTTCTGGTGTCGGATCTGGAATGGATGACGGCGCAATGGGCCGAGGGCGGTGACGCACGTGCCGAGGTGATGTCGGAGGAAGGCGCCGGGATCGTCGCCATGCTGACCGGCATGGGCTCGCTCTCTTACGGTGAGCAGGCCGGTGAGCGGATGCGCCTTGGCCTGATGCTGAACGACCCCGAAGAAGAGCATGACTGTTTCTCGGACAACACCCACAACAGCCATTATTATGACGGCCTTGGAGTACAGAACGTCTACTTGGGTGAATATGTCCGCGTGAATGGTGAACTTGTGTCGGGCGCCTCCTTGTCGGATCTGGTCGCTGCTGCGGATGCAGACCTTGACGCCGAACTGCGCGGCAAGCTGGCCGGTACCATGCTGGCTCTGGGTCGGATCAAGACCGCTGCAGAGGCCGGTTTCTCTTACGACCAGATGCTGGAACAGGGCAATGCAGCGGGCGAGGCGCTGATCATGGGCGGCGTGAACGGATTGATCGACCAGACCCGCTCGATCGAACGCGCGGTTGCCGCCTTGAAACTGAGCGATATCGCATTCGAGGGGTCTGACAGCCTTGACAATCCTTCGGCAGTCTTTGAATAAGTGAGGCATATGTAATAACATTACATGTCTGACAATAGGTCATCCTGATCGCAACGCGCCGTCAGGATGACCACCCCCTGAAAGAGATACCTGATGAAAACCAAGACATCCCTGGCGCTGGCTTTCGGCGCCCCTTTTTATGCTGTGCGCAACAACCGCACAGGCGGAGTTTACCTGGGAAGGTGAAATCGAGATCGGCAACGAACAAGTCGTTTCCTCCGACGCCCCTGCCAATGAAATCCGCGACACCTACCTGATGATCACGGCCACCGGCACCTACACCTTTGGCAATGGCGTTGCGCTGTTTTCGACACTGACCGCTGAAAGCGTCACGGACGCCACCGACGACCGGACCTTTGACGACATGGGCCTTTACGTTGAAGAGCTTGGCCTCAGCTTTGGCATCGGACAGGCAACAACGGTTTCGATTGGTAAGCTGCACCCCGTCTTTGGCACCGCCTGGGACGATGCTGCAGGCTTTTTCGGCAGCACCCTGGCCGAAGATTATGAGCTCTCAGAACAGATCGGTGTGCTGGCCGATATCGAACTGGATGGAGCAGGCACGCTGTCCTTTGGCATTTTCTTTGCCGACGACACCGGGCTCAGCCGTTCCTGGGGAGAAGATCGCGGTCGCAATCGCGCTTCGGCCGGCGGTGCCGGCAACACCGGCGAGTTGGACAACTTTGCGATCCAATGGGCGCATAGCGTCGGCGGCACTCGTTTTCACGTCGGCGCCCGGCACCTGAGCGCCAGCGCGGGCGATGTGGATGACGAGCAGGGCTTTGTGGTTGGCCTTGGCCACTCATTTGCCGGTGGTCTCGACATCTTTGCAGAAGCGGCCACATTCTCAAACTTTGGCGGCGGCGCGGATGATGCAACCTTTGCCACTCTGAACGCCGCCTATGGTGTGGGCCAATGGACCTTCTCGGGTACCTTGGCGCGCCGCGACCTAAACAGCGCGGGCGACACCGACCTGATCTCCCTTGCCGCAGACTATGAGTTCAAAAACGGAATGACCCTTTCGGGTGCACTTGCGCAGACCGATGATTCTGGCGTTGAGGACACCACGCTGGGTCTTAGCCTCGTCATTCCGCTGGGCGGCTGAATTTTCCCTCGGTTTTGATTGGAGATATCCAATGAAACCGGACTGGGCCGCATATTCTGCGGCCCTTTTTTGTTGTTCAGCAATGACGACACAAAAAGGTGACAGAAAAAATCAAGATTACACCTTGCTTACTGACTTTTTTTGTCAGATATTTCATCATCAACCACGGACACCTGTTTGACCAGCGCCCGGAACGCCAAGATGATAGTCTGCCACTGCACCCAGATCACCGATCACGACATCCACGCCGCCATCGACTGGATGCGAGCCGCTGACCCGGACACCATCATCACACCGGGAAAAATCTATCATGCCTTGGGCAAATCTGCTGATTGTGGCGGATGTATGCCGCTCTTCCTCGACACCATGCGAAGCAATGCTATGGTCAAGGTACCTGCGCAGCTGCAAAATTTGCGCACGCCACACAGACAGGAGACCAGCCATGAAGGGCGACCCAACCGTCATCGAGTATCTCAACAAAGCCTTGCGCCATGAGTTGACCGCCGTCAGCCAGTATTGGCTGCACTACCGGATGCAGGACGACTGGGGCCTTGGCAGCATGGCCAAGAAAAGCCGCGAAGAAAGCATCGAAGAGATGGAGCACGCGGACAAGCTGATTGCGCGGATCCTCTTCCTGGGCGGCCACCCGAACCTGCAGAAACTTGACCCTCTGCGCATTGGTCAGACCCCGAAGGAAACGCTGGAATGTGATCTGGCCGCCGAGGTCAGCGCAAGGGCGCTCTACAAAGAGGCCCGCGAAGCCTGCAATACCGCAGGCGACTATGTGACCATGAAGCTGTTTGAGGAGTTGATGGCCGACGAGGAAGGTCATATCGATTTCCTCGAAACCCAGCTCGAACTGCACGACCGTATCGGTGCCGAAAACTATGCACAACTCAACGCCACCAAAATGGAAGAGGCCGAAGAGTAACCTCTGCCTGGCTGCGGCCCTGCTCGCAGCCAGCCTTGCCGCCCCCTCCGGGGCGCTGAACCTCAGCCAGCTGTCCCTTGGCGATCCGCATCTCGCAGTCATCCCTCGCACCGAAGACGACACCGCGCGCATCAGTCAGATCACGGCCCCTGCAACCGACTTCAGTACTGCCGAACCCTATGAGCTCCTGCCTGCGGGCGCCGCCACCGTGCGCGTCCGCAGCGATGACGAGGCGTTTTCTCAACACTCTGCCAACCTTTCATTCGAGCAGGAATTGGAATTCAAGCTCGGCAACGGATTGTTCAAGAAGATCTGGGTCTTCTCCCCCTCCTCAACCCGCGCCTCGGACGGTTTGGGCCCGCTTTACAACGCGCGCTCCTGCCAGCGGTGTCACATCAAGGACGGGCGCGGTCACGTGCCTGAGGGAGCAGACTACAGCTCTGCTTCGATGTTCCTGCGCATTTCGATCCCCGGCCCCGTCCCGGCTAAGTTGCATGCGATCAAGGATTACATCGGCACCCTGCCCGATCCGACATATGGCGGACAGCTTCAGGATTTCTCCGCCCCCGGTATCGCACCCGAATATCGACTCGGCATCCAATACGAGGAAGTGCTCGTCACGCTGAACGGCGGTGAGACCGCTTCCTTGCGCAAACCCGTATATCGCGCGACGGACCTTGGCTATGGTCCCTTGCACCCGCAGGCGATGCTGTCTCCACGCGTTGCCCCTTCGATGATCGGTCTTGGCCTGCTGGAAGCGATCCCGGCAGCCGATATCCTCGCTGCTGCCGACCCCGATGACATGGACGGGGACGGCATCTCAGGCCGCGCCAATCTGGTCTGGTCGACAGAGTTTCAACAGATCATGCTCGGACGCTTTGGCCTCAAAGCCGGGATGCCGACCGTGCATGAACAATCCGCCGCTGCCTTTTCGGGCGATATCGGCATTTCCACGCCGCTCTTTCCCGCCGCCTGGGGAGACTGCTCTGCCGCGCAGACGGCTTGCCGAACAGCGCCCCACGGGGACGCCGACGCACGCGAGACCGAGATCGACCAACCCAACATGGATCTGGTCACCTTTTACGCGCGCAACCTTGCTGTGCCAGCGCGCCGCGATGTGGAGGCTCCCGGTGTGTTGCGTGGCAAAGAGGTGTTTTACGCAGCAGGCTGCGCCGCCTGCCACCGGCCAAAATTCGTGACGCACCGCCTGACTGATCGCCCCGAGCACAGTTTCCAGTTGATCTGGCCCTATAGTGACCTGCTGTTGCATGACATGGGCGAAGGTCTGGCCGATCACCGCCCCGAAGCGCGCGCAACGGGGCGCGAATGGCGCACGGCTCCGCTTTGGGGGATCGGGCTGACGCAACAGGTCTCGCCCCGCGCCACCTTCCTGCACGATGGCAGGGCCCGCTCGCTGCTCGAGGCGATCCTCTGGCACGGCGGCGAGGCGCAACCGGCCCGCGACCACGTGATCGCCCTTACGCCCAATGACCGCGCAGATCTGATCCAATTCTTGGAGAGCCTATGACACGCCCTATCCTGTCCCATATACTGGTCACAGCCTTCTCAGCCACGCTTGCCCTGGCCCCGGCTGCCTTGCGCGCCGATATGGTGGACATTGCAATTGACAGTCACATCCTGCCAGGCTTTCACAGGTTGGCGGACAGGTCCAGGGTGCTTAGCGAAACTGCCAATAGAGATTGTGACGCCAATTCAGTAGACCTGCGCGCGGCCTATGGCACGGCTTTCGACGCCTGGGTCCGCGTCAGCCACCTTCGCTTCGGCCCTACCGAAACCGACAATCGCGCCTTTGCTCTGGCCTTCTGGCCCGACAGCCGCGGCAAGACTCCAAAGGCGCTCAATGCGCTGATCCGGAAAAACGACCCGATCATTGACGATCCAGAAGCCTACACCGCTGTCTCGATCGCGGCGCGAGGGTTCTATGCACTTGAATTCCTGCTATTCGATGCCCCCCTGCAGCAGGCCGGAACCGACACCTATCGCTGCGCTCTGACCCGGACCATCGCCCGCGACATTGCCGCAACCAGCGCCGCAATCGACAAAGACTGGTCCGAGCGGTTCGCCGAGGAGATGCGGCAGCCAGGAGCACGCTATCAGAGCGAGGCCGAGATCAGACAGGAACTGTTCAAGGCACTGGATACGGGTTTGCAGATCCTGGTCGACATGCGCCTTGGCCGCCCGCTTGGGACATACGACAAGCCCCGCCCGAAGCGGGCCGAGGCCTATCGTTCGGGTCGCTCGCTGCGCCATGTGGTCCTTTCACTTGAGGCCCTGGCAGATCTGGCCATGATCCTCTCAGCAGACACGCCGGATCTTGGGGATGACCTTGCCAAGGCATTTGCCACCGTGCGCGCCCATGCCGAGCGGCTGGAGGATCCCGTGTTTGCCGGAGTCGCCGCCCCTGGACCACGCCTGCGGATTGAGGCCTTGCAACAGGACATCCGTAACCTTCGCGAAGAGATTGGCCTCACCCTTGGCCCCGCCCTTGGCGTTGGGGTGGGTTTCAATGCGCTGGACGGCGACTGACAAAGAGAGAGACAGCAATGCCTTCAAGACGTGGATTTCTGGCAGGTCTTCTGGCCGCGGGCATGGCGCCGGCAGCCAGCTGGGCCGATCTTGGCACCCCGGCTTTGTTGTCGGCTGGCAAAACCAACGACGGCCGCTATGTGCTTGCAGGTCTCACCGGGGCCGGTGGGATCCTATTCACCCGCGAGATCCCGGCACGCGGCCATGCGGCAGCGGCCCATCCAAGCCGCCCCGAAGCGGTGGCCTTTGCCCGGCGCCCCGGTCGTTTTGCAGATGTCATCGACTGCCGCAGCGGCGCGCCACTGGCCCGCCTTACGCCGCCTTCGGACCATCATTTCTACGGCCATGGTGTCTTTACCCCCGATGGTCTCCTCCTGATGACCACGGAGAACGATTATGAGGCCGGGCGCGGCGTTATCGGCCTTTGGGATGCATCAGCGGGCTATCGCCGCATCGGCAGCTTCTCATCCGGCGGGGTTGGCCCCCATGACATGATGTTGCGAGAGGATGGCATGGGCGTGGTCATCGCCAATGGCGGGATTGAAACCCACCCCGACAGCGGGCGGGCCAAGCTGAACATCCCCACCATGCGGCCCAATCTCAGCTATCTTGGCTTTGACGGCAGTTTGACCGAACAGGTCGAATTGGTCCCGGAGCTGCGCAAGAACTCGATCCGCCACCTTGCAATGCACGCCGATGGCACGGTGGCCTTTGCCATGCAATGGCAGGGCGATCTTGGCGCGGTGGTGCCGATTGTTGGCCTGCACCAGACCGGCAGCGCTCCCCGACTGATGGGCGAGGATGATCCGAGGCTGCGCAACCTTTCAGGCTATGGCGGATCCATCGCCTTTTCCAAGGATGGCATGCAGGTTGCCGTCTCATCCCCGCGTGGTGGCCTGGTGCAGGTCATGGATACTGGCAGCGGCACAATCACCGCAGAACACTGGCTGAAGGATGTCTGCGGTCTGACTCAGGGTGCAAATGGGCTGATTGCCAGTTCAGGAACCGGCCAGATCGTGCAGATGGGCAAAGATGGCATCACAGCGCTGGCCCACACGCCAATCGCATGGGACAACCACCTGATCAGGCTCGCCTGAGACACAATCACAGGTTCACCTCCCTGAATGACATGGGGTCCGCCCATCACCGACAAGAGCGGCCGATGCCCCTGCGTGAACAACGGGGAAAAACCGGCGCCAAGCCTCAAAGCGCGCAATTTCGAAAATAAAACGATGACAAATCGAAAGCCACTCACTATGTGGGCTTCAGGAAAGGGAAGCCCATGGACGCCGCTACACGCCAAAACGAAATCATTGACCTGCTGAACGCGCAGGACCGGGTCGAGGTCGATGACCTTGCGCGACGCTTTGGCGTCTCGGTGCAGACTGTGCGCGCCGATTTGCGGGACCTCTCCGAACGTGGCGCACTGTCGCGCGTTCATGGTGGTGCCGTTCGCATCAGCGCAGGGGCCAGTCGCGCCTATGAAGATCGGCGCAGGCTCAATGCGGATGGCAAACTGGCCATGGCAGCCCTTGCGGCTGAGGTCATCCCCGAGAACTGCTCGGTCACGCTCAACATCGGCACCTCCACAGAACAGGTGGCCCGCGCGCTGTCCGGCCATCGCGGGCTGACAGTGATCTCAAACAATATCAACATTATCAATATGATGATGGGCGGCGAAAGCCGCGAATTGGTGCTGGTAGGCGGCGCGGTCCGGCAAAGCGACGGCGCTATTGTCGGCGAAGATGCTGTTGAATTCATTTCCCGCTACAAGGTGGATTTCGCGGTGATCGGCGCCTCGGCAATGGACGAGGATGGTGCCGTGTTGGACCACGACGCCCGCGAAGTCTCGGTTGCCCGGGCCATCCTAAAAAACGCCCGGACCCGGATTCTGGTCTGCGATCACAGCAAGTTCCAGCGCTCTGCCCCTGTGCGGATCTGCGATGTGGCTGATCTGGAGCTTGTGATCACCGACGCACCACCCCCTGCTCCCTTCGCCGAAGCCGCCCGCGCGGCCGGAACACGCATTCTGGTCGCAGGCAAAAACGAAACCCAAAACGAAAGCAGCGAAAACGATGGATGAGAACATCACCGACCTCTTCATTATCGGCGGCGGCATCAATGGCTGCGGGATTGCCCGCGATGCGGCGGGGCGCGGCCTCACCGTGAGCCTTGCAGAGATGAACGATCTGGCATCCGCGACCTCCTCTGCTTCGACCAAGCTGTTTCACGGGGGCCTGCGCTATCTGGAGTATTTCGAGTTCCGTCTGGTGCGCGAAGCCCTGATTGAGCGCGAGGTCCTTCTGAAGGCGATGCCGCATATTTCATGGCCGATGCGGTTTGTCTTGCCGTTTCACAAGGACATGCGGTTTGACAGCGAAACGCCCACCTCGCGGCTGCTGACGCTTGTGATGCCCTGGATGAAGGGCCGCCGTCCGGCCTGGCTGATCCGCCTCGGACTGTTCCTCTATGATACGCTCGGCAAGCGCGGCATCCTGCCGGGAACCCGCAGGCTGGACCTGACATCGGATGACGCCGGTGCGCCCCTGCAGGAGAAGTTCCAGACCGCCTTTGAATATTCGGACTGCTGGGTCGAAGATGCGCGCCTTGTGGTGCTGAATGCCCGCGACGCTCAGGCGCGCGGCGCCGAAATCATGACCCGCACCGAGGTTCTGGTGGCCGAGCGGGCCGAAGATCACTGGCTGATCCACCTCAAGGACCGTGCCACCGGGGAAGTCTTCATGCGCCGCGCCCGGATGCTGGTCAATGCAGGCGGCCCATGGGTCGCCGATGTGCTGCGCTCGAAGCTTGGCCAGAACAGTCGCGAAGGCGTGCGCCTTGTGCGGGGCAGCCATATTGTCGTGCCAAAACTTTATGATCACGACCGCTGCTATTTCTTCCAAGGCACGGACGGGCGGATCATCTTTGCCATTCCCTATGAGGAAGACTTTACCCTGATCGGCACCACCGACGCCGACCACCCCGATCCGCAAACTGCCCCGACCTGCACGCCGGAAGAGCAGGACTATCTGGTCAAATTCGCCTCGCAGTATTTTGAGAAACCGATCAAGCGCGAGGATATTGTCTGGACCTACTCCGGGGTGCGCCCGCTTTATGATGACGGGGCCAGCTCGGCCACGGCCGCAACGCGCGAATATGTGCTGACGCTGGAAAAAGGCGCGGCACCGCTGCTGAATATCTTTGGCGGCAAGATCACCACCTACCGCAAACTGGCCGAAGCTGCGATGGCCAAGATCGCCGAAGCGCTGCCCGGTGTCGGGCAGGACTGGACCGCAGGCGTGGCCCTGCCTGGCGGAGATTTCCCGGTTGCAGACGTCAAGAAGCTGCAGGACCGGCTGGCGGCGGATTATCCATTCCTGCAGCCCTATGCCGTGCGCCGCCTGATCCGCGCCTATGGAACAGAAGCCTGGGATGTTCTGGGCAAGGCAGGCAGCCCCAAGGACCTGGGCGAAGACTTTGGAGCCACCATCTCCGCGCGGGAGCTGGACTGGGCCATTGCGAATGAATGGGTGCGCAGCGGCGATGATTTCCTTTGGCGGCGCACCAAGCTTGGGCTGCGCCTCAATGAGGCCCAGCGCGAGGCGGTCGACGCCTACATCCGGGACAAAGCCGCCACCTGTACCCTCTAAAACTCAACCCCCTTCTGCGCCTTGATCCCGGCGCGGAAGGGATGCTTGATCTGCCCCATCTCGGTCACAAGATCGGCGATCTCGATCAACTCTTCCTTGGCGTTGCGCCCGGTCAGAACGACATGGGTCATCAGAGGCTTTTGCTCCACCAGGAACTCGAGCACCTCCTCAAGGTCGAGGTATTCATAACGCAGCGCAATGTTGATCTCATCGAGCAGAACCATGGTGTTTTTCTCATCAAGGATCATCTCCTTGGCCTTTTCCCAGCCCGCCCGGGCCGCGGCGATGTCGCGCGCTTTGTCCTGGGTCTCCCAGGTGAACCCTTCGCCCATGGCGTAGAACTGGCAAAGATCACTGAAATTCTCTTCAATCAGCGTGCGCTCACCGGTCTGCCAGGCCCCCTTGATAAACTGCACCACGGCACAGGGCATCTTGTGGGCAATGCAGCGCATGATCATGCCGAATCCCGAGCTGGACTTGCCCTTGCCGGGGCCGGTGTGGACGATGATTAGCCCCTTTTCGCCGTCCTTGGTGGCCATCATGCGATCGCGCGCGGCTTTCTTCTTGGCCATTTTGGAGGCGTGACGTGCCGCTTCCTCTTCTGAAATGCCGTTCTCGGACTTTTCGCTCACCGGGTCCACTCCTGCTGCTTGCGCTCATTGGCCCCATGTCTTGACAAGGAAGCCCCCAATAGCGCAAGGGGATTTTGTTGGTTCCTGCGCTAGCAGGCGAAGAGGGAATGTGACAGGGGCCCAAACGGCCCCAAGCACAGCCGCCCCCGCGACCGTGACCGGAGAGGGCTCCACGCCACTGGGTAACACCGGGAAGGCAGGAGGACCGAAAAGGCCCGCGCCCTGCGCTGGCCTTGGGATCCGCAAGCCGGGAGACCTGCCAACGGATAGGATCAACGGGCGGACGGGGTGTTTCCGCGACCGGATGAGAGCCGATGCGATGATGCGGCTCCCTTCTGGCTCTTCCCCGACGGCCCAAAGGAACGCGAAGGAGTCGCCGGACCATGGCGAAAGACACTTCAGACATCCAAACCCCGGCAAAGGCGCCGGTCCTCTTGACCGTCTGCACGACCTGCAAGCGCGAAGGTGTTGACCCCGAGGCCACCCGCCCTGGCACGCTGCTGCTCGAGGCCCTCAAAGGCACCGAGTTGCCCGAGGGCGTTTCCGTACGCGGTGTTGAATGCCTGTCGGCCTGCAAGCGCGGCTGCTCCATGGTGCTGAGCGGCGGCGCGGCCCGCTGGAGCTATATTTACGGCGACCTTGACCCCGACCAGCACGTTGCGGAAATCCTGGAAGGCGCCGCCGCCTATGCCGCGACCGAGGATGGCCTTGTGCCCTGGCGTGAACGCCCGCAAGTTTTTCGCAAGCAATCCATTGCCCGCATTCCCCCGGCGCCCGCGCCGGATGACAGCCCATCTCAGGAGTAACCGATGAGCGATCTGAACAAAATTCCCGTCACCGTGATCACCGGCTTTCTGGGCGCGGGCAAGACCACGCTGATCCGCCATCTGATGCAGAACCCGCAAGGCAAGCGTCTGGCGGTTCTCGTCAACGAATTCGGCACCGCCGGAGTAGATGGCGACATCCTGAAATCCTGCGCCGATGAAAACTGCCCGGAAAACAACATTGTAGAGCTGGCCAACGGCTGCATCTGCTGCACCGTGGCCGATGATTTCATCCCCACGATCGAGGCGCTGATGGCCCTGCCGGAAACGCCCGAGCATATCCTGATTGAAACCTCTGGATTGGCGCTGCCGAAACCGCTGCTCAAAGCCTTTGACTGGCCCGCGATCCGCTCGCGCATCACGGTGGACGGTGTCATTGCCCTGGCCGATGCCGAAGCCGTGGCCGCTGGCCAGTTCGCCCCGGATCTGGATGCGGTGCAGGCACAGCGCGAGGCGGACGAGAGCCTTGATCACGAAACGCCCCTGTCCGAGGTCTTCGAAGATCAGATCTCCTGCGCCGACATCGTGCTTTTGTCCAAGGCCGATCTGGCCGGTGAAGAGGGTCTGACCAAGGCCCGCGCCGTGATCGAGGCCGAAGCCCCCCGCAAACTGCCGATCCTGCCGATGACCGAAGGCGTGATCGATCCTCGCGTTGTGCTCGGGATCGGCGCCGCCGCCGAGAATGATCTGGATGCGCGCCCCAGCCACCACGATGGGCATCATGATCACGAACATGACGATTTTGACTCCATCGTGGTCGAAATGGGCGAAGTCTCCGATCCGCAAGACCTGCAAGATCGCATCATCAATATGGCCCGCACACGCAAGATTCTGCGTGTGAAGGGCTATGTCGCGGTGGAGGGAAAACCGATGCGCATGCTGGTTCAGGCCGTGGGCGAGCGCCTGCGCGCCCAATACGATCAACCCTGGGGTGCCCAGCCGCGCAAGACCCAGTTGGTGGTCATTGCCGAACACGACGATATCGACGTCGCGGGCATCCACGCGGATCTCGGAGCCTGACCAGCATGCCAGAGAGCTGCGGCATTCACTGGGACATGTCCCGGCTGGCAGGCCGGGACGCGCCCGACCTCCCCCCCGGGAGGGCGCATGACGCCCCCCCGAGGCCGGTCGCGCCCCTCAGTGCTTTGGCGCGGAGCTGACCCATGCATGTCGTCTTTCGCGAAAGTCACGGGCTGGAAGAAACCGATACCCCCTTTGATGTCGGGCAGGATCCGGCGGATCTGATCGTCCTGTCCTTTTCCGACAGCGACCTTGGCGCTTTTGCAGCGGGCTGGCACCGGGCCAAGGGCAAGCTGCCGTCCTGCCGCCTTGCCAATCTGGTGGCGCTGAAGCACCCTCTGTCGGTCGATACCTACGCGGAAAAGACCCTTGAAGGGGCAAAGGGCGTGTTGGTGCGTCTCATCGGTGGAGAAAGCTATTGGTCCTATGGCCTGGCCACTCTGCAGGATCTGGCACGCCGCAAGGGCATTGCCTTGGCCATCCTGCCCGCCGACGGGCGCGAGGATCCGCGCCTTGATGAGCTGTCGACCCTGCCGGTCTCAACCCTGCGCCGCCTTCAGGCACTGTGCGATGCGGGCGGCGCTGTTGCCGCACAGGCAGCGCTCGCGCAGCTGGCGCTGGCGGCAGGCCTATATGCGGGGCCGGTTCCGGGTCTCAAGACCATGCCGGAGTTCGGCTATTACGACCCTGATCGCGGCGTCACTCCCGAGCTGCCCCAAGAGGACAAGCCCCTCGTTCTCGTCAGCTTCTACCGCTCTTACCTGACAGCCGCAGACACCGGCCCGGTGGATGCGCTGATCACCGAACTGCGCGGGCGCGGCTACGCCGCCTTTGGTGTCTTTGCCGCCAGCCTCAAGGCACCCGCAGCTGCGGATTGGCTGCGAGCGGAACTCTCCCGCCTGTCCCCCGCCGCCATCATCAACGCCACCGCCTTTTCGGCGCAGGGATCGGACGGACGCCCCTCTCCGCTCAGCACAACGGGCTGCCCGGTGTTTCAGGTCGCGCTTTCGACCGCCCGGCGCAAGGATTGGGCCGAGGCCGCGCGCGGCCTGTCGCCCGCAGACCTTGCCATGCATGTGGTCCTGCCCGAAGTGGATGGTCGCCTTCTTGCTGGTGTGGTCAGCTTCAAGGCCCCGGCCAAAAAGGATCCTGACCTTCAGTATTCGCGCTTTGCACACCGTGCTGATCCCGACCGCATTCGCGCCGCCGTGGATCGTGTCGAAGGCTGGCTGCGCCTTGCGACGCTGGAGCCAAAGCAAAAAAGGCTCGCGCTTGTCCTGTCCACCTACCCGGGTCGTGACTACAACATCGCCCATGCGGTTGGCCTTGATGCGCTGGCGTCCTGCGAGGAACTGCTGGGTGCGCTGGCTGATCAGGGCTTTGCGGTATCCCGTCAAAACAAACTGGGCACACGTCTTGGGCATGAGCGGATTGCCCTGCCGATGGACGACTACAAAGCGGCCCTGAAAACGCTTCCAGAAACACTGCAAAGGGACCTGAATGTTGCCTGGGGCGCTCCCGAGGGCGATCCGGATGTCCGCGATGGCGCTTTCCACCTCAAGGCCCTGACTGCAGGCAAGGCCGTGATCGCCCTGCAACCCGAACGCGGAGAGGTCAAGACCCGCGTCGATGATTATCACGACCTGGACCGCACCCCGCGCCATGCCTATGTGGCCTTTTATCTCTGGCTGCAAACACAGGTGGACGCGGTTGTGCATATCGGCGCGCACGGCACGCTTGAATGGCTGCCGGGCAAGGCCGTAGCGCTTTCGAACATCTGCTGGCCCGAGGCGCTGATCGGGCGTCTGCCGGTGATCTATCCCTTCATTGTCAACGATCCGGGCGAGGCGGCGCAGGCCAAGCGGCGCATCGGCGGCGTCACGATTGGCCACCTGCCTCCGCCGCTGGCGCAGACCACCCTGCCCGAAGGCATGGCGCGGCTCGAAAGCCTCTTGGATGAATATTCCACCGCTGACGGGCTGGACCCTGCCCGCCGCGACCGCCTGATCGAGGATATCCGCGCCGAAGCTCAAGGCACTGGCGTCGAGGCGGATCTGGGCCTCACCCCCGATTGCTCTGCCGCCGAGGCGATCACCCGCATCGACGCCTTTGTCTGCGACATCAAGGAAAGCCAGTACGGCGAGGGGTTGCACATCTTCGGCACCGGCCAGTGCGGGCCGCAGGAAATCGCCGGCGTGATGAATGCGCTTTCGGGGCGGCTCGTGGCCCCCGGCCCGTCAGGGTCTCCGTTTCGCGGACGCAGCGATGTGATCCCCACCGGGCGCAACCTCTTTACAACCGATCCACGGGCGGTGCCCTCGCGGGCGGCGCATGTGCAAGGGGTCAAGCTGGCGGAAGAGCTGCTGCGCCGCCATCTTCAGGATCATGGCGACTGGCCCAGGGGGCTGGTGATCGACCTTTGGGGCTCTGCCACCATGCGCACCGCGGGTGAAGAATTCGCAATGGCGCTGCATCTGGCAGGCCTTGCGCCGAAATGGGACGAAGGATCCGAACGGGTCTCGGGGTTTGAAGTCCTGCCGCTCTCGATGCTGAACCGCCCCCGGATCGATGTCACTTTGCGTGTCTCGGGCCTCTTCCGCGATGTCTTTCCAGGGCTTGCCCAGATGTTTGAAGCCGCTGCCGCCGCCCTTGCTGACCGGGACGAGACCCAGACCGACAACCCCTACCTGCAAGAAGCACCGCGCGTCTTTGGCCCCAAGCCCGGCCAGTATGGCCTGTCCATGGGGGCGCATCTTGATGACTATTCCGAAGAGGCCCGCGCGGCGGCCGGTGAGGCGTGGCTCAATGCCTCCTCCCATGCCATCGACGCAAAAGGCGAGATCGCCGAGGCGCGCGACGCCCTTGAGGACCGCCTGAAAGGCGTCGATAGCTTTGTGCACCTGCAGGACCTGCCGGAAACAGATATCCTCATCGCTTCTGACTACGCCGCGCATGAGGCCGGTTTTGCGGCTGCCATGGCACGTATTGGCCAAAAGGCCCCTGCGCTCTATCACCTTGACGCAACCCGCCCCGATGCCCCTCAGGCGCGCTCCCTGGGTGAGGAAATCGCCCGCGTCACCCGGGCCCGCGCCGCCAACCCGGATTGGGCGAGCTCGATGATGCGCCACGGGTTTCGCGGCGGTGCTGAGATCGCCGCAACGCTGGATCACATGGCCGCCTTTGCCCATCTCGCACAGGCCGTGCCACCGCATCTCTTTGATCTCTATTTCGAAGCGACGCTGGGACGAGACGACCTCGTGGCGTTTCTTGAACGCGAAAACCCCGAGGCCCTGGCGGCGATGCAGGACCGGTTCCGGGCGTTGCAAGAGGCCGGTCTCTGGATCACCCGCCGCAACTCGATCATTGCCGCGCTGGAGAGCGGCGCTGCATGAGCGGTGTACCGAAGGTGTACGGCTGGTGCCCCGGTGCACTGCGCCCGATGATGTCCGGCGACGGGCTGGTGGTGCGCATCCGTGCGCCCCTGGGACGGCTGACGCCTGATCAGGCCCGCGGGATCGCCGACCTCTCTGAAACCCACGGCAACGGGCTGCTCGACCTGTCGGCCCGTGCCAACCTGCAGATGCGCGGCATCAGGGAGGACCGCCACGAGGCACTCCTATCTGGCCTGCGCGACCTTGGCCTTCTGGACCGGGAAGAGGCCGCAGAGGCGCGCCGCAACATCATGCTCACCCCATTTTGGGCCGAAGGCGACGACAGCGCCGCGATCGCAGGTGATCTGGCCAAGGCGCTGACCGCAGCGACCAATCTGAAATTGCCCGGAAAGTTTGGCTTTGCCGTGGATTGCGGGCCTGCGCCTGTTTTGCAAAACGCCGCCGCCGACATACGCATTGAGCGCAAGTCGTCCAGCCTGATCCTGCGCCCCGATGGCGCCACGCATGGTATGCCCGTGACCCGCGACATCGCCGCCAGCGAAGCGATCAATCTGGCCCGATGGTTTCTTGAAACCGGAGGAGCAACCGGCGGACGCGGGCGGATGAAGGCGCATATTGCCAAGGGAATGCAGCTGCCCAGCGGCTACCGCTCGGTATCGGAACAAAGCGGACAAGAGGCGAAACCCGGTCCTGTCGAAGCGGGTCTTCTTGTCGCGCTGGAGTTCGGCCAGATGAGCGCGAAAACCCTGAAAGCACTGGCAGACCAAGGCCCCTTGCGTCTCACTCCCTGGCGAATGCTGCTGATCGAAGGCGCCAGCAACATTGCCCCTCTGCCCGGCCTGATCCTGGACGCCACGGACCCGCGCCTGCGGGTCAGTGCCTGCACCGGGGCGCCCGGCTGCCTGCAGGCGCTTTCGGCCACCCGTGATCTCGCCCGCGATCTGGCACCCCATGTGCCGGATGGTGCCCACCTGCATGTGTCGGGCTGCGCCAAGGGATGCGCCCACCCCGGGCCTGCACCGCTGACCCTAACCGCCACCGCCTGCGACACCTTTGCCCTGATCCGCCATGGCACCGCCGCAGATGAGCCGCTAGAACCTCCATTGAGCGCCCGCACCCTGCGCGCCGCTCCCGAACGTCTGACAGAGGGCAGCTGATATGCTCCACACCTATGAAACCGACGGCGCCAAGATCTACGCCGAAAGCTTTGCCACCATCCGCGCCGAAGCCAATCTTGACCGGTTCACCCGCGATGAGGAAAGCGTCGCCGTACGCATGATCCATGCCGCCGGCATGGTCGGCCTCGAAGAGCACATTCGTTTTTCTCCCGGCATGGCCGAAACCGCCCGCGCGGCGCTGGCGGCAGGCGCGCCCATCCTGTGTGACGCCTATATGGTTAGCGAAGGCATCACCCGCCCGCGCCTGCCCGCGAACAACGAGGTGATCTGCACTCTGCGCGACCCTAAGGTGCCGGATATGGCCAAGGAGATGGGCAACACCCGCTCTGCCGCCGCGCTGGAGCTGTGGCGACCAAACCTTGAGGGCGCTTTGGTCGCCATCGGCAATGCCCCGACCGCGCTGTTTCACCTGCTGAACATGCTGAAAGACCCCGCCTGCCCGCGCCCCGCTGCCATCATCGGCTGCCCGGTGGGGTTTGTCGGCGCCATGGAGTCCAAGGACGCGCTGATGGCGGATCTTCCGGTGCCTTCGATGATCGTGAAAGGCCGCCTCGGCGGCTCGGCCATCACCGTAGCGGCGGTCAACGCGCTGGCCAGCTGGAAAGAGTGACCATGGGCAAAGTCATCTGCGCAGGGCTGGGCCCCGGCGATCCGGATCTCATGAGCGTGAAATCGCACCGGGCCATAATAAGCGCCCGCCATATTGCCTATTTCCGCAAGGCCGGCCGCAAGGGGCAGGCGCGCGCCATCGTCGATGATCTCTTGCCGAAAGACGTGCAGGAACACGCAATGGAATACCCGGTCACCACTGAAATCCATTTCTCGGACCCTGAATACAACCGCATCCTGTCCGCTTTCTATGATGACTGGGCCGACCGGCTGGAGGAGATTGCCCGCACCGATAACGTGGTGGTCCTGTGCGAGGGCGATCCCTTTCTCTATGGCTCCTTCATGCATCTGCACAGCCGCCTTCAGGGCCGCGCCGAGGTGGAGATCATTCCCGGCATTACCGGCATGTCTGGCTGCTGGACCGCCACCGATCAGCCAATAACCTGGGGCGATGACGTGCTGACGGTCGCCATGGCCACCCTCAGCGAGGCAGAGCTGACCGAGCGCGCAAAGGGCACCGATGCGCTTGTGGTGATGAAGATCGGCCGCAACCTGCCGAAACTGCGCCGCGCGCTCAAGGCAGCGGGCAAGCTCGACGCCGCATGGCTGGTGGAACGTGGCACCATGCCCGGTCAAACCGTACAGAAGCTGACAGACGTCACAGGAGAGGTTCCCTATTTCTCCATCGTTCTGGTCCACGGACAGGGACGCCGCCCATGACCGCCCAAACCGAAACCGGATGGGTAGTGGTTGCAGGCCTCGGCCCCGGAGACGAGGCTCTGGTGACCCAAGAGGTGCGCGACGCGTTAGACGCCGCAACCGATATCGTCGGCTACATCCCTTACGTGAAACGTATTGCCCCGCGCGAGGGCTTAATGCTGCATGCCTCAGACAACCGGGTCGAGCTGGACCGCGCCACTCATGCATTGGAAATGGCCGCCGCAGGACGGCGTGTGGTTGTGGTCTCATCTGGCGATCCCGGCGTATTCGCCATGGCCTCGGCCCTGTTCGAGGCGCTGGAGGCAGGCCCCAAGGACTGGCTTGATCTCGACATCCGCGTTCTGCCGGGTATCACCGCTATGCTGGCAGCAGCAGCGCAGATCGGTGCGCCCTTGGGGCATGACTTCGCCGCGATCAACCTCAGCGACAACCTCAAACCCTGGTCGCTGATTGAAACCCGCCTGCGGGCAGCGGGCGAAGCGGGCTTTGCCATGGCCTTTTATAACCCGCGTTCGAAATCGCGCCCTCATCAGTTTGCCCACGCGCTGGAAATCCTACTCGAGGCCTGTGGCGGCGAGACGCTGATCAGCTTTGCCCGTGATGTGACCAAGCCGACCCAGGAGATCACCACCGTCGCCCTGAAGGACGCAACGCCCGAAATGGCGGATATGCGCACCATGGTGATTGTCGGCAACCGCGATACACGTCGCATCGGGCGGTTTGTTTACACACCCCGGTCTGCAGGGGAAGTTTCCTCGTGACCCGCAGCGTTCGCCAGCCAATCCATCACCTCTGCCACCGAGCCGAGCACCAGGCGTGGCGGCACCTTGGGGCGTGCGATAATGATGACCGGCAGACCCAAGTCGCGGGCCGCCTGAAGCTTGGCTTCGGCGCCGCTGCCGCCCGCGTTTTTGGACACCACATGGGTGATGCCATGAGCCTGCATCAGCGCCCGGTCGCCCGCCGCCACAAAAGGTCCACGCGCGATCTCGACGCTGGTGTTGGGCAGCGGCAACGGCGCCTCGGGCGGATCCACAAGACGCAAAAGATAGTGGTTTGCTGGCTTGCCTGCAAAGGCGGAAAGGTTCTGTTTTCCGATGGCCAGGAACACCCGCGCACCCAGATCGGGGAGCGCCTCAACCGCCGCTTCCAAACTGCCCACATGTGTCCAAAGATCACCAGCGCCTGCCTGCCAGGGCGCTCGCTCAAATCCACACAACGCCACCCGCGCCTGTGCGCAGGCCGCAACCGCATTTGTACTCATCTGCGCCGCGAAGGGGTGCGTCGCATCGACCACATGGGTGATGCCCTCCTTGCGCAGGTAACCCGCCAGCCCATTGACGCCCCCGAACCCGCCTACCCGCAGGGGCAGCGGCCGGGATACGGGGTGTGCCGTACGGCCCGCGTAGGAGAACACCGCATCAAGCCCGGCCTCAGCCAGCGCCACCGCAAGTCGCGAGGCTTCCGTTGTGCCGCCCAAAAGCAGGATGCGCGTCATGTCTGATCCCCAAGAAAAACCGTGGCTGACCCTCGTCGGCCTCGGCGAAGATGGACTGGCCGGGCTGCGGGATGCAAGCCGGAAAGCCATTTCAGAGGCAGAAGTCATTTTCGGAGGCCCGCGCCATCTTGATCTCGTGCAAGCAGGGTCACGCGGCCAGCCCTGGCCGGTGCCCTTTTCCACCTCCCCGGTTCTGGCGGCGCGGGGCCACCGCGCTGTGGTGCTGGCCTCGGGCGATCCCTTCTGGCACGGCGCGGGTGGATCCCTAGTGTCGCATCTTGCGCCGGGTGAATGGATTTCTCACCCAGCGCCTTCTTGCTTTGCACTGGCTGCCAATCAGTTGGGTTGGAAGCTGGAAGAAACGCTCTGCCTCGGCCTGCATGCTGCGCCCTTCGCGCGGCTAACCCCGGTTCTGGCCAAAGACACCCGTATCATCTGCACCCTGCGCGATGGAGCGGCGCCGGCAGCCCTTGCAGACTGGCTCACAGATCAAGAATTCGGCGAAACGAAAATCACCGTATTGGAGGCGCTCGGCGGTCCGCGCCAGCGGATCCGCAGGCAGCGCGCCGATGCTTTTGCTCTGACCGATGTCGTCGCGCCCGTGCTGGCGGCCTTGCATGTGGCAGGCGGCAAAGGCCTGCCCCGCGCCTGCGGCCTGCCCGACGATCTGTTTCACAGCGACGGTCAGATCACCAAACGCCCCATCCGCGCCTTGACCCTCTCCGCCCTGGCCCCGCGCGCAGGGGAACTCTTGTGGGACATCGGCGGCGGGTCCGGCTCTGTCTCGGTGGAGTGGTGCCTTGCCGCCCCCGGCGCCCGCGCGATCACCTTTGAGCCGCGCGAGGACCGGATCGACAATATCCGCGCCAATGCCACTGCCTTTGGGGTAGAGCACCGGATGAAGCCGGTTCTGGGCCGCGCACCGGATGTGCTGGACGGGTTTGAAATGCCCGATTGCGTCTTTATCGGCGGAGGGGGCTCGCAGGTGCTGCTGGATCACCTCTGGCAGATTCTTCCCCAAGGCGCCCGCATCGTCGCCAATGGCGTCACGCTGGAGACCGAGACGCTGTTGATGGAGGCACATGCAAAGCGCGGCGGGCATCTCCTGAAAGCCGAAATCGCCGAAGTAGCCCCGCTCGGCTCTATGCGCGGCTGGGATCGGGCGCGCCCGGTGATCCAGTGGAGTGTGACGCGATGAAAGTGGCCGGTTTCGGATTTCGCCAAGGCGCCACTGCAGACGATCTGCGTGCCGCACTGAGGCTGACCGGGCACCGCCCAGATGCGCTGACCTCGGTTGCGGCCAAAGCGAATGCGCCCGCGTTTCGCACCCTCGCCGCCGAGCTAGACCTGCCCGTCATCGCCCTGCCGGAAGAGGCGCTGCGCGGCACACCGACCCTGACCTCATCCCCCCGGATCCAGGCCCGCCTTGGCACCGGATCGCTGGCCGAAGCTGCAGCTCTCAAGGGCGCATGCCACGGCAGTGAGACTGCTACCGCCCGCCTGCTGGGACCCCGAGTTGTTACCGCAGATGGTCTTGCCACTGCGGCCATAGCTGAAAGACTGACCCCATGACCGTTCACTTCATCGGCGCCGGCCCCGGCGCTGCCGACCTGATTACCCTGCGCGGGCGCGACCTGATCGCCGCCTGCCCTGTCTGCCTTTATGCCGGATCGCTGGTGCCGGACGCATTGTTGCAGCACTGCCCGGACGGCGCCAAAATCGTCAACACCGCGTCGATGTCGCTGGATGAGATCATGGCCGAGATCGAAGCTGCCCACGCCGCCGGTCACGATGTGGCGCGGCTGCATTCCGGCGATCTTTCGGTCTGGTCCGCCATGGGCGAGCAGCTGCGCCGCCTGCGCGATCTGGGCATTCCCTATGACGTGACGCCCGGCGTACCTGCCTTTGCTGCAAGCGCCGCCGCTCTTGGCGCGGAGCTGACGCTGCCGGGCGTTGCGCAATCTCTGGTGCTGACGCGCACCTCGGGACGGGCGTCCTCGATGCCCGAAGGCGAGACGCTGGAGAACTTCGCCCGCACCGGCGCAACGCTCGCCATCCACCTGTCAGTACATGTGCTGGACGACGTGGTGGATCGGCTCACCCCCGCCTATGGCGCAGATTGCCCCGTCGCTGTGGTCTGGCGCGCCTCCTGGCCGGATCAGAAGATCATCAAGGCCACCCTTGGCACCCTGAATGAGGCGACCCAAGGCGCGCGCGGGCGCACGGCCCTGATCCTTGTGGGCCAAGCCCTGGGCGCCGAAGACTTTGACGAAAGCTGCCTTTACGCGCAGGATTACGACCGGCGCTACCGCCCGCAAAGCGCCAACAGCCAATGGGCCAGCTGGAGCGAAGGCGATGACTGAGACAGGCAAGACCGGAGCCTATCCGCCGGGTCTGATGATTTCGGCGCCTGCCTCGGGCACCGGCAAGACCACCGTGATGCTGGGCCTGTTGCGGGCGCTGGCCGAAGATGGCCTTGTGGTGCAGCCCTACAAAAGCGGCCCAGACTATATTGACCCGGCCTTCCACCTGGCGGCGGCGGGCCGCGCCTCTTTCAACCTTGATACATGGGCGATGGAGGGTGGCTTGCTGGATGCCGTCGCCGGTCAGGCCGTGGATGCGCAGATCTGCATCGGTGAAGGCTCCATGGGGCTTTATGACGGCGTGGCCACACGCGGGCAAAGCGGGTCTGGCTCGTCGGCTGAAACCGCAAAACGCATGGGCTGGCCGGTGGTTCTGGTCGTCGATGTGGGCGGACAGGCACAATCGGCGGCGGCCACGGCGTTGGGGTTTCGCGCCTATGATCCGGATCTGCCCTTTGCTGGCGTGATCCTCAACCGCGTTGCCAGCCCGCGCCACGAAAGACTGACCCGGCTCGGCATGGAGCGCGCGGGCATTCCCGTTCTCGGCTCCCTGCCCCGGCGCGGCGATCTCACCCTGCCGGAGCGACACCTTGGCCTTATTCAAGCGGTGGAGCACCCGGACCTTGAGGCCGCTATTGCAGGCTATGCAGCCTTTCTGCGCGAGAATGTGGATCTTGAGGCCATCAAAGCTGCCGCCCGTGCAGGGTCTGCGCCCGCCGCGGCGTCTCTGCCACGCCCCCCGGCGCAGCGCATTGCCTTGGCGCGCGATGCAGCGTTTTCCTTCACCTATCCGCACCTTCTGGAAGGCTGGCGCGCGGCGGGGGCCGAGATTCTGCCGTTTTCGCCCCTTGCGGATGAAGCTCCTGACGCGGATGCTGATCTTGTATGGCTGCCGGGAGGATACCCCGAACTGCATGGCGGCCGACTTGCAGCCGCCGAGACCTTTCGCACGGCCCTGCGCAAACACGCCGAAACCCGCCCCGTCCACGGCGAATGCGGCGGCTACATGGCCCTTGGCGAAGCCCTGATCGACAAGGAGGGCAACCGCCACCAGATGGCAGGGCTTTTGGGCCTCGTCACCTCTTACGAAAAGCGCAAGTTCCACCTTGGCTATCGCCGCGCCATCCTTCAGGCGCCGATGCCGGGGTTTGCGGGCGGAACCGCCCTGCGCGGTCATGAGTTCCACTATTCGACCATTCTGGATGAACCCGATGCCCCATTGGCCAATGTCATGGACGCAGACGGCAACCCGGTGCCCGAGACCGGCTCAACCCGTGGCCACGTCACCGGCACCTTCTTCCACCTGATCACCGGAGAGCATCCATGAGCGGCTTTGTCAGTTTCGTGTCCTCAGGACCGGGGGACCCTGAACTCTTGACGGTCAAGGCCGTGAAGCGGCTTGAGGCCGCAGATGCGGTGCTGTTCGACGATCTGTCTTCGGGGCCGATCCTGACCCATGCTCGCAAGGACGCAGATCTTGTGGGTGTTGGCAAACGCGCCGGTCGCCCCTCGCCCCGGCAGGACCATGTAAGCCAGCTTCTGGTCGAATATGCCTCGACCGGTGCCCATGTGGTGCGGCTGAAATCCGGTGATTCGGGCGTCTTCGGGCGGCTTGAGGAAGAGATCACCGCCCTGCGCAAAGCAGGCATAGGGTTCGAGATTGTCCCTGGCGTGACCGCAGCCTCTGCCGCAGCCGCCGCGGCGAACATTCCCCTGACGCGCCGCCTGACCGCGCGGCGTTTGCAGTTCATCACCGGCCATGACGTGACCGGCGGCCTGCCCGAGGATTTGAACATGGCCGCCCTGGCTGACCCTGAGGCCACCACGGTTGTCTATATGGGTAAACGCACCTTTGCAGCGCTCGCCGAGCGCCTGCTGGAGGCCGGATTACCCCCCGAAACCCATGCTCTGATTGCCCTGGGTGTCTCGACTCCCGATCAGTCCCTGTCGTGCCACACGGTGGGAGAGCTGCCGGATGTGCTGCGCGCACTGGAGACCAAGGCTCCGGTGCTGATCCTTTACGGTCCGCTGGCGGATGAGGATCTGCCGCACTGAAGGCTGCCGAATGCCGCAAATAGCACAAGGATGACGCCGCTGGCGCGTTGACAGCTTCTGGCCCCTTGTGCCATCTCTGAAAGACCAAAGGTTCCGACGGGTCCAAGATCCAAGGATGAAAAGGGAACACGGTGCGGTGTAGCCAAAAGGCGCCAAATCCGTGACTGCCCCCGCAACTGTGAGCGGCGAGCCACCGGGCATTGCCACTGGTCCCAATCGGGACTGGGAAGGCCCCGGACCGGCACAGACCCGCGAGTCAGGAGACCTGCCCTTGGGATGCGCGGCCAATTTGGCCCAACAGTAATCTATTTAGGGCCGCCGGGTGAGGCGGCAAGGAGACAGATATGCATATCGAACCCGGTATCGTCGACGGCGCGAAGATCGCCCTGTCCTATGCAACCGCCGCAGGCGCGCTTGGCTTTGCCGCCAAGAAAACCATGGACGAGTTGCGCACCTCGGGCGTCGCGTCCTTCGCAATGCGCGCGGCCATCGCCACGGTCGGCGTTTTCACCTTCTTCGAAATTCTGCCGCACTTCCCGGTTGGCGTATCGGAGGTTCACTTTATCCTCGGCTCGACCCTGTTCCTGCTGCTGGGCGCCGCCCCGGCCGCCTTTGGTTTGGCCATGGGCCTTTTGATTCAGGGCACCTTCTTTGCCCCGATCGATCTGCCCCAGTACTTCATCAACCTGACCACGCTTCTGGTGCCGCTCTTTGCGATGCAGGCGCTGGCCAAAAAGATCATCGCCCCGAACACCGCCTATGTTGACCTGAAATACTCGCAGGCGCTGGCGCTTTCGACCGCCTATCAGGCCGGTGTTGTTGGCTGGGTTGCCTTCTGGGCCTTTTATGGTCAGGGCATCGGCGCGGAGACCATGGCGTCGGTCTTCACCTTTGGTGCGGCCTACATGATGGTCATCCTGATCGAGCCGCTCGCCGATCTGGCTGTCCTTGCCGCCGCCAAAAGCCTGCGTGGCCTTGAGCGTAGCGGTCTTGTGACCCCGCGCCTGTACGCCGCTGCCTAAGGGCTGCAGGCAACCATATGCATTTCAGCGCGGCCCCATTTGGGGCCGTGTTTCTTTTCCAAGGCATCCCATCTCAAGGTCCAGAACGATGATTGACCTGACCCTCGTCGGTATCGGCACCGGCAACCCCAAGCACCTGACGCTTGAGGCCATCGAGGCCCTGAATGGTCTGGATCTGATCCTGATTCCCAACAAGGGCGCGGGAAAGGACGATCTGGCAGGCCTGCGCCGCGCGATCTGCGACAAGGTGATCGAGGGGCCGGGTCCAAGGATCGTCGAATTCGACCTGCCAAAGCGGGACGCGGCCAACCCCAGTTACCGCAAGGGCGTGGACGACTGGCACGACGCCATTGCCGAAGTCTGGGAACAGAACATCCAAACCAATCTACCGGCGGGTGGCAAGGTTGGCTTTCTGGTCTGGGGCGATCCCTCGCTGTACGACAGCACCATGCGCATTGCCGAGCGGCTGAAAGCGCGCACAAATGTCGCCCTGCGTGTCATTCCCGGCATCACCTCGATCCAGGCGCTGACCGCTGCCCATGCTATTCCGCTGAACGAGATTGGCGCGCCAGTCACCATCACCACCGGGCGTCAGCTGCGCGAGGCAGGCTGGCCGGGCAGCGCCGACACCCTGGTGATCATGCTGGACGGGGACTGCAGCTTTCAAAGCATCAACCCCGATGGCATCCAGATCTGGTGGGCGGCCTATGCGGGGATGGAGAATGAAATCTCAATCGCGGGTGATTTGTCGACGACCGCCGCCCAGATAATCGAGACGCGCGCCAAAGCCCGCGCCGATCACGGCTGGATCATGGACATCTATATCCTGCGCCGCGCGCAGGGCTAAAGGGCCTTGATGATGGCCTCGCTGGCCGCAACCGCATCCCAGCTGAACGAGGGGATCAGGTAGTCGGGCCAGCTCGACAGCTTCACGATCACCACATCGGCGCTGCGATCCACAAAAATCATCTGACCAAAAACGCCCCGCGCCATGAAGACGCCGCGCTCAGCATCATGGACCCACCAGAAGCGCCGATAAGCGCCCTGCGGCGACAGCTGATCATAGGGCGCCCCGAATTTCGACGGATCCGCGCCGGAGCAGATCCCGTCGATCCAGTCGGCAGGAACGATCTGCTGATCCCCTGCCCGACCACCATCCAGGACCATCTTTCCAAACCGGGCATAGTCCCGCAGGGTCGCGCTAAAACCGCCGTCAGCCAGCGCGGTGCCCGCGTCATCCACGGTGAAAAACCCATCTCTTTCGCAGCCCAGCTTGCGCCAGATCCTGTCCGACAGAAGCGTGGCAAGATCGGTGCCGGAAACCCGCTCCAGCCCCCATGCGATCACATCGGTTTCGATCGAACGGTAGGAAAAGCTGAGACCATGCGGGCGCTCCTCCGGCAGAGTCAGGATCACGTCGCGAATGGTCGGCTTGATCTCTCCGTCGCGTACCGGGCGCCAGCCCGAAGCCACATCGACGCGCGTCATGTCGCTATCCGGCAGACCGTAGTCCTCGGAGAACCGCGCGCCCGACAGCATATCGAGCGCCTGATCCACGGTGCAGCCCTCATAACCGGTGCCGATCAGTTCCGGGATGATGTCCTCCAAAGGCGCGGCCAGATCCAAGAGCCCCTCACTGTGCAGCACACCGGCCAGAATCCCGACCACGGACTTTGATACTGATTGGCCAAGATGCGCGGCCTCCGGGTGAAAATCGTTGGCATAGGTTTCCGTGACAACCGTCCCGCCCTTCAGGACCAGGAAGCCGTCCGTATAGCTTTCGCTGAGCCAGTCACCGACAGACAGGCGGCGCTCGTCAAAAGTGGGGAACTCGATGCCTGATAGATCCCGTGCTGCGCTTTCCAAAGCCTGAACGGAACCCCGCCCGGCCCGCACATCGACGGTGGGAAACAGGCTCCGCATGTTCTGGAACGACCAGCGGTTGAAGGGCGCCAGATCCCAGTTCTCAAGCGTCGGGCGCTTTTCCGGCGGCGGCGGAAAGCCTTGCATGATGCCGATGTCCCGCGCTGTCTTGGGATTGAGGCTCTGTGATCTGCGCTGCATTCGGGCATGCTCCCTCAGTTCGGTCCATCGCTGCGTGCACGCGCGGACCGCCGTCAAATATCCTTGGGTGGTGGCCCCGCAGAGCCACCACGAAACGTGCTTTGGCTGTTACTGCTTCAGGCGGGTCCAGACCTTGTTGTACATCTCGACCACCTGCTGATCGCAGGGCTTGACGAAATCCGGCACCGGGGCACTCGCTGGCATCACGATCTCGGGCGCGTCCAGCATCTCGGCATCCATGAACTCTTCCGAGCCCAGTACGCCATTTGCATAGCGCGCAAAGTTCGAGGTCATCGCCGCGTTCTCGGGGTCCATCATGAAGTTCACGAAGAGCCTGGCGTTCTCCATATTGGGCGCATCCGCCAGCACCGCCACATTGTCCATCCAGCCGGTGAAGCCTTCCTTGGGGTAGGCATAGGTCAGCGTGGGCCGGTCGGCACGGGCGCGCATCGCGGCGCCGTTCCAGCTTTGCGACAGATCCACGTCCTTTGATGTCAGCTTTTCGATCACCGCGTAGTCCATCGTGCGCCAGTTGTCCTTGGCCGACAGCAGCAGCTCCAGCAGCTCTTTCATCTGCTCGGGATT
This sequence comes from Pseudophaeobacter sp., assembly GCA_027019165.1. Taxonomy (GTDB): domain Bacteria; phylum Pseudomonadota; class Alphaproteobacteria; order Rhodobacterales; family Rhodobacteraceae; genus Phycobacter. The sequence continues at coordinate 139,540 of JALUXC010000017.1, read as the reverse complement.
GGAGTTGCAGCGCGGATAGTCGAGGTAGCGCAGACCGGCGTTGATCACATCGTTCATGTCATTGAGCATGTTGATGCGGCCCTTCAGCTCCTCGGGCGGATTGAAGACGATCTCAAGCGTGTTGATATCGCCGCCATAAACCTCGCTGTCCACGGTAAAGCTGGTGGTGCCCCACTGGTAGGGAACCGAGTATTTGCGGCCCGGATCCCAGTAGACATCGACCCAGTTGGGATCGAGGTTCTTGAAGTTCTCCATCTCGGCGGCGTTGATCTCGGCCAGCAGACCCTCACCGATCATGATCGCAACCATATAGTCGCCGGGCACCACGATATCGTAGCCGCTGCCGCCTTCCTTGACCTTGGCCAGCATGGTTTCATTGCTGTCATATCCATCAAGGTTGACCTCGATGTCGTACTGTTTCTCGAATTTCTCGATCATCTCGGGGTTGGTGTAATTGCCCCAGTTGTAGATGTTCAGCGTGCCTTCGGCCTGGGCCGCGGCCGCACTCAGGGCAATGGCGGAGGTGACCGCCGACGTCAGGGTCGTCAGTTTCATGGGATGTCCTCTTGTTGGTTGGGTCTGTCCCGCCGGGTGCGGGCTTCTGGTTATTTTCGTTTGCGTTGCAGGGCGAAGGTCAGGGCGACCATGGCCACGGTCAGCAGGATCAGGATGGTCGAGACCGCGTTCACCTCAGGTGTCACGCCGCGGCGGATCTGGCCAAGGATATAAAGCGGCAGGGTGGTTTCTCCGGGACCGGCGATAAGCAGGGTGATGATCACATCATCCAGCGAAACCACGAAGGCCAGCATCGCCCCCGACAGGATGCCCGGCATCAACAGCGGCAGGGTCACATGGCGGAAGGCCTGCCAGGGCGCCGCGTAAAGATCGGCGGCGGCCAGTTCGAAGGTGTCGGACATATCCGCAAGGCGCGCGCGAATCGGCATGAAGGCAAAGGGGATACAGAACACCGTATGCGCCAGCATCAGCCAGCCGATGCCCGAAATCCCGGTCAGTTTGCGCAGGATCGAAAAGAACGACAGGGTAGCAATGGCGGTGACGATCTCGGGGATCATCAGGGGTTGGTTGATCAGGGCAATCGCCGCCGATTTTCCCCGAAAGTCACCCCCGCGCGTGGTGGCCAGCGCCGCCATCGTTGCGATTACCGTGGAAACGCCCGTGGCGGTCAGCGCGACCTGGATCGAGATCCATGCGGCTTTGCGTACGTTTTCATTGCCGATGGCCGTTTCGTACCAGCGCAGGCTGGCCTCGGTCCAGACAACAACCGAGCGGTTGTCGTTGAAGGAGAACACGATCAGCACAGCGATCGGCGCATAAAGCAAGAGCAGCACGAGCCAGGACAGGCCGGTGAACAGGGGTTGGCGACGCAGCTCTCGGCTGCCTGTAGCGCGCCGGAACAAGGTTCTTTTCGGAGTTGCCTTATCCATGGCGGCTCTCCTTTTCTGCCCCAGCCCGCAGCGAGATCATCATCGCGACCAACACCAGGGCCATCAGGATCAGGGCCGCAGCCGACCCAAAGGGCCAGTTGCGCCCGGAGCCGAACTGCATGGCAATCAGGTTGCCGATCATCAGCTTCTTGCCACCGCCCAATAGCTCGGGCGTGATGTAAGCGCCCAGCGAGGGGATCAGCACCAGCGCGCATCCCCCGACGATCCCCGGACGGCTGATCGGGATGACGATGTGGCGGAACACCTGCGCGCGGGAGGCATATAGGTCATGCCCCGCCTCCAAGAGCGAAAAGTCGAACTTTTCCAGCGAGGCATAGATCGGCAGGATCATGAAAGGCAGGAAGCTGTAGACCAGCCCGACCAATACCGCCCCATCGGTATAGAGCATCTCGATCGGTTCACTGATCACGCCCAGTTTCATCAGCGTCAGGTTCAGGAACCCCTCATCGCGCACGATCAGCAGCATGGAATAGGTGCGGATCAAGAGGTTGGTCCAGAACGGCAGGGTAATCGCGAAGAGCCAGAAATTGCGCTGCTCGGGCGGTCTTGCGGCGATGAAGTAGGCCACTGGGAAGCCCAACAAGAGCGTGCCGCACATGGTGAACAGCGCCAACCCAAAGGAGCGCGCAAAGATCTGCAGATAGGCGCTGTTGAAGATCAGACTGTCGTCGAAGATGTCCCGCTCGAACAGAAACTGTACATAGGCATCGGTGGAGAACACCCATTCGACGCCGCCATAGGTGCCCGGCTCAAGGAAGGAATAGAGCAACGCAATCGACAAGGGCGCCAGGCCAAAGATCCCGATGATCGTCACCGCCGGAAGCAGGAGGAACAGCCGCCTGCGCCGCTGGGCACTGCTGCGCGCGGCCGCGGCCTGCCTCAGGCTCTCTGCCGCCGATAGGGTATGTTCAACGCCCTGCCCCATCAGTCCACCAATACCTGAAGCATGGAGGTGTCAGGTATCAGACCGACTTCGCATCCCGTCGGGCTAGGCTGCGCCACCTGGGCCTGCACCTCGGTCCCGCCCCGCAGGCGGATCCGCATCTGCGAGCCCGCGCCAAAATAGCTGCTGTCCAAAACGGTGCCGTGGAGCAGCGCTGCCTCATCTGCCGCATCGCACACTGTGATCGTCTCGGGCCGGATCGCCACATGAACCGCGCCGGGCGCAAGCGTGGCGCTGGCGGCATTTGCCAGCACGGCCTGACCGCCCGCAAACCGAATGCGCGCCTTGTCCCCCTCGTATCCCAACAGCTCGGCAGGCACGATGTTGGTGTCCCCGATGAAATCTGCAACAAAGCGGCTTTGCGGGGTGGTGTAGATCTCTTCGGGGGTGCCGACCTGCTGAATGGCGCCCGCCGACATGACCGCGATCTGATCCGACATCGCCAGGGCTTCGCCCTGATCGTGGGTCACAAAAACAAAGGTGATGCCGGTTTCTGCCTGAAGCCGTTTCAGCTCACCCTGCATGCCCTTGCGCAGCTTCAGGTCCAGCGCAGACAGAGGTTCATCCAGCAGCAGCACCTTGGGCCGGGGCGCCAGAGCGCGCGCCAGCGCAACCCGCTGCTGTTGTCCGCCCGAGAGCTGATCGACCCGGCGCGCGGCAAAGGCGCCAAGCTGCACGAGGTCCAGCATCTCCTCAACCGTTGCCGAGATCTCTGCCTTGGGGCGGTTCAGCATCTCCAGCCCAAAGCCGATATTGCGCGCCACGCTCATATGCGGGAACAGGGCGTAGTTCTGGAACACCGTGTTGACCGGGCGCTTGTTCGGCGGCAAATGGCCGATCACCTCTCCATCAAGGGCGATCTCTCCTTCGCTGGGCAATTCGAACCCGGCAATCAGACGCAACAGCGTGGTCTTGCCGCAGCCCGACGGCCCCAGCAGCGTAAAGAAACTGCCCTCGGGCACATGCAGCGATACCCTCTCCAGCGCCGTTACAGCCGATGCGCCCTCGCCAAACCTTTTTGTTACGTCTCTTGCGTCGATCATTCTGTGTTCCGGTCGGCCCCTTTTGGCGGTATTCGAGACAGGTTAGCCCCACACGAATGACTGGAAAATACCACCAGGGAAGCAGGCGCACTCTACCCCCAGGGGGGTATCCGGCTCAGATCACCGACTGCAGAAAGATCGAGAACAGATCCGACTGCGAGGAAATCCCCAGTTTGCGGTAAATGTTCTTGCGGTGCACCTTCACGGTCGCGGGCGACAGATCCAGCACCAGGGCGATTGACTGGCTTGAATGCCCGCGCAGCAGATGCTGAACGATCTCAATCTCACGGTTGGTGAGCCCTTCGCATACCCCTTGGATCAGATCCTCAAGACTGACAGTGCCGCGCTCAGGCTGCGGATTGTGGGCAACCTGCCCGTTGAAATGCTGCTCGCACAGAGAAGCGATGACAGGCTGTGCCTCAAGGAGCCGCGCCCTGTCCTTGCGGGAAAACCGGGCTTCATCGATCAAGCGCCCAAGGGAAAAGAACAGGGTGCTCTGGGGAAGTTCAACAAACACAGCCAACTCGTCTTTCAGACGCACCGAGCGGTAGTAGATGCTGTAGTAGTCAGTCTGGGAGAACCGATCCGGTGCGACCTCCTCTAGGACCATGACCGGATCAAAGCGGCCACCGAGGTAGCTCACCACGAAGGGATCCAGCAGCCATGCCCTGTCCAGCCAGCGATCCACAACAACCGAGCGCCGCTCCGCCCGGACATTGTCAAAGACGTGCTCGGGCAAACGGCTGGGGCTGAGACGGCTGACAAAGGCACCGCGAAAGGGCGCCACGGATCGCATGAAATCCAGCAGCGCGGGGACGAAATCAGCGGTTCCGATTGACCGGATCGCCTTGGCCAGTTCCGGAGCGGAAACGAAGAGTTGGGTCATCTATGCCGTTCTTGGAGATTTGATAGTTTCGCTCCCCTCAATCTACACATTCGTAGAGCTTTGACATTCAATTTTTCCGATACCAAAAGCCAAGAGCCGCCACAGCTTGGCCTTTCAAATGGAGCGGATGCTACAAAAACGCGGCTTGCGGGCGCCCTCCCCTTGTGTCCGTCGCGAATTCTTTTTACCAACCGGGGTGTTGCGACCTTGATGCGGGCAAAGGCCCAAGATCACAAGCGCACTCACGCAATTTGCGGGCGTGATGGAATGGTAGACATATCAGACTTAAAATCTGAAGGGCGTATGCCCGTGTGGGTTCGAGTCCCACCGCCCGCACCATGCGATCCTTTCACGCCTCCCAGAACCCAGAGACTTTGGGAAAACCAGACACCACGCTATTCCTGCAAGACGAGAATTTCAGGGATCAGATGTCTCTCCCGACCTCTCGCATGACTCGGGCCAACAGTTGTGCGTCGCTGTCGTGGTGATGCTTCTCGGCAGTGACCAAATGCTCCTGGATCATGGGCACATCGACGGGCGGGTCCACAAAGGCGAGATCAGGAAAACCCGCGAAATGCGGCACAAGCCTTTCGTGAATCGTCGCGATATTCGCTGTCCCTGCCACATAGTGGGGCAGCACGAGGAAACTGGGCAATGAAGCCGCCACCCGGATATCTTGCGCCTGTTCCTCCAACCAACGCTCAAAATGACTTTTTCCATTTTCCAGGAAAAAATTGGTCACAACCATGGGTGAGCGGAAGAAATCATTCGCTTCAAAGCCCGTGGCCAAGACAGGATTGTCTTTCCACAACACACACTTAAACCTGTCCTGGAACAACGGCTCGGCGGTGTACTGGGGGGTCAGAGCGAAATCCGGCCCTATGAGGAAATCCAGAACACCCCGCTGAAACTGCCGAACGGCCTCTTGTGTGAATGGCAGAATCGAAAGGGAAACATGAGGAGCGATCGTCGCCAGCCTTTTGGTCAAGGCTGAGATATAGACCGCAGCGACATAGTCAGAAGCGATGATCGTGAAGTGCCTGTTGAGCGTCGCAAGGTCATTTGATGGCCGCATGCGTGATACAGACCGCAGAAGGGCCACCATATCCGGGACGCGCGCCTCAAGCTCGGCCCCAAAAGACGTCGGAACCATGCGCTGACCGTCATAGTAGAATAACTCATCCTCGAAATGCAGTCGCGCCCGTTTGAGCGCACTGCTCATGGCCGACTGCGTGATGTGCAACTCCTCTGCAGCAGCTGTGACACTGCGCCTGCGCAAGAGCGCGTCGATGGCTACAAGGAGGTTGAGGTCAAGGTTTTCCAGATGCATGGCCATTAATGCCATTAATGGCATCCACATGAAATATAAATTTTGCAGATTTCAGGTTGCACCTTAGGCTTCGGACAGGCGGGCAAGGGAGAAGGATGTCCGCAAAGGGAGGATAAAATGAATAGACTTGCTGTCGGCGCCGCCGCCCTGTTGGCCTGCGCCCCTGACGCACATGCGGAGAATTTCAACGTCACAATTACCGCCGGTCATCCGCCGGTGTTTCGCTGGGTCAAACAGTTTCCTGAAGCCTTCATTCCTAGCGCAGAGGCCGCTCTAGAGGCGCTTGGGCATAGCATCTCGGCCTCTGAACAATATGGTGGTTCGATTGCTGGCGTCGGAGAAGAACTCGAAGCGGTTGAGGCCGGTCTTGCCGAACTCGGTGTCTGTTCCTCACTGTTTGATCCGGCAAAGCTCGCGGTGCAGAATGTCACCTATTACACACCCTTTGTCAGCGATGATGTCCGGCTGGTGACGGACGTCGTGCACAAGCTGCACCAGACCGATCCCCGCATGACGCAGGCCTACACCGACAACAACGTCGTTTATGTCGGCTCGCCCACGGCGATTGACGACTACCTCTTGATGACCAATTTCCCGGTGACCTCTCTGGCAGATCTTGAAGGGCGCAAGATCGCGGCCCCCGGCCCTGCCATCAACTGGCTGTCAGGAACCGGCGCGGTTGGCGTGCAAGGCAACCTGACCACCTATTACAATGAGCTGCAAACCGGTGTTTACGATGGGGTGATCGTCTTTGCCTCGGCGGCCTTCCCCGGCAAGCTTTATGAGGTGGCACCGCATATCACCCAGTTCGGTCTCGGTGCTCAGTTTGCGGGAGCCATCTGCGCCAACAAGGATTGGTGGGAGGCTTTGGATGCCGATGTGCAGGCCGCCTTCACCGGGGCTGCGGATGATGCAATGGAGTGGTATCTATCTGACCTTGAAGGTTTTGTAGCGCTCGCCTACGCAAAAATGCAGGAGGCCGGTGCCACGGTGACCGCTGCGCCGGACGAGATGCGCGCGTCCTGGGCGGCGGGGATGGATAACGCCGCTGCCGAATGGGCCGCCGGTCTTGATGCCAAGGGACAGGGCGGCACGGATATCATGTCCCTTTACATGGACACCATGCGTGCAGCCGGAGCCACCCCGCTTCGGGATTGGGACAAAGAGTAACCTCCCATGACACTCTTCTCCCGGACCCTGCGTTTGCTCAATGTGGCAACGCAGGGCGCCAATATTCTTGGCACGATGCTGATTGTCGGCCTCGTGGTGATCATCTGCGTCGACGTGGTTGGCCGTGAAACGCTTGGCGCGCCCCTTTCGGGCGTGCCCGAAATGGTCTCCCTTTCCATTGTGGCGATCGTGTTCCTGCAAGTTCCCCAAGCCTTCAAATCGGGTCGGCTGACCCGCTCAGATGGGCTGATCAATGTACTGCACACCCGCAGGCCTTTGCTGGCCAAAGCCATGGAGACCCTGTTCGAACTGCTCGGAGCGCTGGTGGTGGGCACCATCCTCTATGCCCATTGGCCGATCCTGACGCGGTCGATCGAACGCGGTGATTTCGTTGGCTCGGTCGGCAATTTCACCTTCCCGACCTGGCCGGTCAAACTGGCGATCTTTGCAGGAGCGCTTTTGTTGCTGTTGCAATTCCTGGCCCGCATCTTGCGCCGATTTGCAGGAGACGACATATGACCCCCTTCGAAATCGGCTTGTTCAGCCTTGCCGCCATGGGCGGTCTGGCGATTGCCGGGCTTTACATCCCCATCGCCCTGATCCTGTGCTCTTTTGTCGGGGTCTGGGCGATCAAGGGCAATGCCATCCTTGCGGCCAAGATGCTGGGCCTTGCCGCCAATGACGCCATTTCAAGCTACTTCTTTGGCGTCGTACCAGTCTTTGTGCTGATGGGGTTCATCGTCTCCGAAAGCGGCATGGGGCGCGACGCCTTTGATGTGGCCAATGCCATGTTCAAACGGATCAAAGGCGGGCTTGGCGTCGGCACCATCGCAGCGAACACCATTTTTGCCGCGATCACCGGGATCTCTATCGCCTCCGCGGCTGTTTTCACCAAGATCGCAGTACCCGAGTTGCGTCGCCACGGCTATGAGACGCGTTTTTCGGTCGGAGTGGTCGCAGGCAGCTCTGTTCTTGGCATGTTGATCCCGCCCAGCCTGCTGCTGATCCTCTATGGTCTTTTGACCGAGCAATCGATTGGCGATCTCTTTCTTGCCGGTCTTGGTCCGGGACTGGTTCTTGCAGTCTTCTTTGGTCTTGGCACCGTGCTATTGGCGGTCTTTTCGCCTGGATTTGTCGGCCGCAACCTCAGTGCGGATAGCGACGATCTGACACCAGGCGATCTGCTGGCAAAAGGCCTGCCCATCGCGCTGCTGATCGCCCTTGTTCTGGGGGGCATCTATGCTGGTTTCTTTACGCCAGTCGAGGCTGGTGCCATCGGCACCGCCGGGGCCTTTGTCATCGGTGTCGCCAAAGGGCGTTTGTCGCTGGCGGCGCTGTGGCGGGTTCTGGTCGAAACGGGTATGATCACCGCCGCCATCTGTTTCTTGCTGATTGCCGCACAGATGTATTCGCGGATGCTGGCCTTCTCGGGCCTGCCTGCTGGTTTTGGCCACTACGTCGCCACCGCTGATTTGTCGCTCTTGGGCATCCTGCTGCTTTACTGTCTGGTTGTGATCCTGATGGGGATGATCCTCGACAGCGGGTCGATCATGCTGATCCTGGTGCCGCTGATGCTGCCCGTGGTTACGGCGCTCAACGTGGATCTGGTCTGGTTCGGGATCATCACCGTCATCGCGGTTGAAATCGGGCTTTTGACGCCGCCCTTTGGCATCTCGGTCTATGTGATCAAGGCAACGCTGGATGATCCTGCGATCAGTCTCAAGGACATCTTCATCGGAGCCGCGCCTTTCGCGCTGATGATGCTGCTCTGCCTCGCTCTGGTCATCTTCTACCCTCCCATTGCTACTGGCCTTTTGGGCCGTTGAAGGAACATCCCATGAAACTCATCGACCTCGCCCGTCCCCTCGAAAACACAGAATACGCTGACCCGCCGGGTTTGGGACCCAAGATCGACTACATGAACCACCAGGAAACGGCGCAGCAGTTATTGGGCTTTTTCCCCGGTGTAACAGCCGATGATCTGCCGGGGCGCGAAGGCTGGGCCGTGGAAAGCGTCAGCCTTTCGACCCACAACGGCACCCATCTTGATGCGCCCTATCACTACCATTCGACCATGGATGGCGGCGCGCGGGCGATCACCATAGACGAGGTGCCGCTGGAATGGTGCTGGGGGCGCGGCGTCAAACTTGATTTTCGCGCCTTTGGGGACGGCTATGTGGCCACCCCGGAAGACATAGAAGCGGAACTCGCCCGCATCGGGCATGAACTGGTCGAAGGGGATATCGTTCTGGTCAATACCGCCGCTGGCGCGGTCTATGGCAAGCCAGAGTATGTCGCCACAGGCTGCGGCATCGGGCGCGCCGCCACCAATTACCTGACGGAACGCGGCGTGCGTATTACAGGTACTGATGCCTGGAGCTGGGATGCCCCCTTCATCCACACCGCCAAACGGGTGGCGGAAACCGGAGATGCCTCTTTGATATGGGAAGGCCACCGTGCAGGCATGGACCGTGCCTATTGCCATATCGAGAAACTGGGAAACCTTGAAACCCTGCCAAGCAGCGGGTTCGAGGTGATCTGCTTTCCTGTCAGCATCAAGGCTGCCAGTGCCGGCTGGTGTCGCCCCGTGGCCGTGATCCGGGACTGATCATGAAAAAGACAATCATATCCTGCGCTGTCACAGGCAGCCTTCATACCCCGACGATGTCCGATGCGTTGCCGGTCACACCAGAGCAGATCGGCACATCCGCTCTTGAGGCGGCAAAGGCGGGCGCTTCGATCCTCCATCTTCATGCACGCAATCCGCAGAACGGCGCCCCGTCTGGCGCAGTTGAACACTACGAGGCCTATTTGACGACCTTGGCTGAGGGCACAGATGCGGTCCTCAATATCACCACGGGCGGCTCTCCGACGATGACGGTCGAAGAACGGCTGCAGGCTGCCTTGCGGTTTCGCCCCGAGATGTGCTCGCTCAATATGGGAAGCCTGAACTTTGCGCTGCACAAGCTGGCCGACAGATACCCATCATGGAAGGAAGACTGGGAAGAGCCTTATCTGCGCGGCTCTGAAAGCAATATCTTCCGGAACACCTTCACCGACATCCGCGAAATCTCGGCCCTATTGCGCCCTCACGGCACGCGGTTCGAACACGAATGCTATGACGTTGGCCACATCTACAACCTGAAACACTGCCTGGATGACGGTCATTTCGATGGCCCTGTCTTTCTACAATTCGTAATGGGCGTAATGGGCGGCATCGGCGCAGATATCGAAAACCTCGTGTTTCTGAAAAAGACCGCGGACAAGCTGCTTGGTGACTACGAATTCTCTGTCGTAGCCGCGGGAGCTCAACAGATGAAACTGGCAGCCGTCGCCGCGCAACTCGGCGGGCATGTGCGTGTGGGACTGGAGGATTCGCTCTATATCTCACGCGGGAAGCTGGCCCGTTCCAACGCCCAGCAAGTCGAAAAGATCCGCGAGATCCTGACTTTGCAGGGAAATGAAATCGCAAGCCCCGACGAGGCGCGCGAGATCCTGGACCTGAAAGGTGCGGCAAACACAAAAATCGGCGCCCCCTCATGAGCGACATTGTCAAAAGGGCCAGCGAAACACCGCAGGTGACGACGATGTCGCCCTTTCCAAAGCCCGTCATCCGCCCCGGCGAGCCGATCCGTTTTGCCTATGAGGTGGTGGCAGAACCCGGCCCCGGCCAATCAAAACGAGGCGTCATCATCAGCCCGCGTCCCGACTACAGCTCCTGGGAAGTGCACTGCGATGAAGGCACCGGAATGGGTGGAGATGACGCCGCGCCTTCTCCGCTGGGCTATCTGATCATGGGCGTTGCCTTTTGTCTTTTGACACACATCCAGGGCTATCTGCACAAGGTCCCCATGAAGATCGACAAGATCAGGGTCGAGCTTCGCGCCCAATACGCCACCCTGCCACCAGAACCAGATCAGGGACAACAGGGACAGGGCATGTGCGATGCCTATACGGCCCATGTGCTGATCGACAGCCCGGAACCTGCAGAAAAATTGGAGCAGCTCATTGCCGTCTGCCGCGACGCCTGCATGGCAATTGCAACAGTTGCATCCGCAGTTCCGACAACAACGCGTGTCTTTTTGAATGGCACCGAAAATGGAGTAGAGGTCTAGATGAAACTTGTCACACTTGCCGATGGCACCCGCGATGGTCGCCTGCATGTGGTCAGCCGCGACGGCAGCCGGGTGCTGCCCGTGGCGGGCGCGAAATGTCTGCAGGATGCGATGGAGGCCTGGGAGACGCTGGAGCCTGACCTGCAACGTCTTGCCCAAGAGGTGGAAGAAGGTGGTGCGCCCTTTGACAGCTCCGCCGCATTGGCGCCTTTTCCCCGCGCGGTTCAATGGCTGGATGGCTCTGCCTTTGAAACCCATTCACTGCTGTTGCAACAGGCCTGGGACATGCCCGTCACCGGCCTGCCCAAACGCCCCTTGATGTATCAGGGCATGTCGGATCGTTTTCTGGCCCCGACCGAGACCGCTATCTTCCCCTCTGCCGAAGATGGTATTGATTTTGAGGGCGAATTCGGCGTGATCCTTGGAGAGGTCCCGATGGGCACTTCGGCCAAAGATGCGCTGCAATATGTCCGGCTGATCGTCTTGATCAACGACTGGAGCCTGCGCGCCCTTGGCCCCATTGAGATGGCGACCGGCTTTGGCTGGCTGCAATGCAAACCGGCCTGTAGCGTGGCTCCCTTTGCCGTCAGCCCGGATGAGCTGGGCGAAGCCTGGCGCGATGGCCGGGTGTGCCTGCCGCTGACGATCCACCGCAACGGAACGCTGTTTGGACAGGCCAATGGACAGGAGATGTCATTCAGCTTTGGCGACCTTATTGCACATGCAGCTTATTCCCGCGACCTGCCCGCAGGCACCATACTCGGCTCCGGTACAGTGGCCAATCAAAACTACGGCGAGGTTGGTTCAAGCTGCATTGCCGAACGCCGCGCCATCGAGCAGATCGAAAGTGGAGAAGGCACAACACCCTTTCTGACAGATGGCGATGTGGTGACCATGGAAGCGCATCTGCCCACAGGGGGCAGCGTGTTCGGCCAGATTGCCCAAGAGGTCTCCACCCGGTCCTAACGCGATGCAGGCCTAGGGGGCATCCCCCCTAGACCGCCCCCCGTAGGCTGATGTTGAAGCGGCTCCGGTATTCGCCTGGGCTGGTACCTGTGATCGATTTGAACAGGCGGCAAAACCCTGAGACATCCTGATAGCCGACCTGCCAGCACACCGAGGCAACGGGATCTGCAGTCATCTCCAGCAGGCCTTTGGCCTTTTCCACACGCACCTCTTGCACATACCGATTGACCGAGAGCCCTGTCTGGGCCGCAAATTTCCGATGCAGCGAGCGTTCAGACACACCAGCCTGACGCGCCAACGTCACTACCGTCAGATCAGCGCCGACATTGCCCTCAATCCATATCTGCAGCGCGCGGATTACCTGGTCCTTATGGCTCAGATTTGGGCGAAAAGAGCGAAAGTTGCGTTGGTCACGCCCTGTCGGCTCGATCAGCATCTGACGACACAGGCGCGACACCGTTGACGGCCCCAGCCAGCGCCCGACCAGATGCACGCCCAGATCGACCCAGGCCATCACCCCGCCAGCGGTGACAATATCATTGTCATCCATCAAGGTACGTTCAGGCTGCAGATGCACCTTGGGAAAGCGGGACATGAATTCGGCTTCAAGCGCCCAGTGGGTTGTCGCCGGGCGACCGTCCAGAACGCCCGCCTCTGCCAGCCAGAAACTGCCGGCGCAGGCCGAACCCAACAAGGCGCCGCTCTTGTGCTGGGTGATGATCCAGTCATGCAGAGCACGATCCCCCTCTCCCCGGGCGCCTGTCAGATTGGGCGGAAAGATCACTGCGTCGAACTCGACTAATCTATCGATCGCTTCGGGGTTCAGAACGCGGTGAGATATTTTTTTGCCATCGCCCTCGACCCCAAGCCGACTTGCCACATCGAACATTTCGCCCAAGCCATGAACTGCGGACTGCTGAACCCCGTCATAGGCCACAATCGCCACACTTGGCGTGTTTCGCACATCAAATGTCATAAACGCCAATCGTAAGGACCCGACCTTCGAGCGTAAAGATCAATCACACAAGATAAACGCGTCCCGAAAGAGGCCCCCAATGTCAAAAACCGCACTCCTGTTGGTCGATATCCAGAACGACTATTTTCCGAGTTTCGAAGGCGCCCGTATGGCCCTCCCGAGCATGGACGCCGCCGCAGAAAAAGCCGCCGATCTTCTGGCGACGGCGCGCGAGGCAGGAACTCCGGCAGTCCACGTGCGCCATGTGATGGCTTCAGACGCCGCGCCCTTTTTCAAGCCGGGCACCGCTGGAGCCGCGCTACACCACAGTGTCGCACCGCTGCCAGATGAGCCGATCATAGACAAGCCCCGGCCAAACAGCTTTGTGAAAACAAATCTGGAACAGCATCTGCTCGAGGCGGGAATCGACGATCTGGTGATCTGCGGCGCCATGAGCCAGATGTGCATTGACGCGACCACCCGGGCGGCCGTCGATCTTGGGTTCGCTGTCACCGTAGCAAGTGACGCCTGCGCTGCGGCGAATGTAAGCCATGGGGGTGTGGATGTCCCTGCCGACATGGTCCACGCAGCGATCATGGCACCCTTGGCGGCGAGCTATGCACAGGTAAAGACTGCATCAGATTGCATTGCCGACCTGCGCCGCCCCGCCTAGTCCCCAAAAAGTCGGGAGCGCATCCTCCCCATGCGCTCCCGTTCCGTGAGTCCCCATCAGTATAGGCTTGGTCACGACCTACCAGGAATTATAGGCGAGATACTTGCCAGACATCTCGATCTTGACCCGATCGCCCTTTTCGTGCGGGACCCGGATGATCTGCATGTCGAAATCGATTGCCGACATGATGCCAGTGCCGAACTTCTCTTCGATCAGCGCCTTGATGGTCGGCCCGTAAACACCAACGATTTCATACAGGCGGTAGATGCACGGGTCCGTTGGCACGGATTGCTCCCAGACTTTGGTGGGCGGCTCTTCCAGCACCGATGCAGCCTCTTGCGGCAAGGACAGCGCAGTCACCAGCGCTTCGGCCTTTTCTGTGGGGAAGGCATTCATGCCCATGCAGGCCGAATGGGTCCAGACCGGCGACATATCGATCTTTTTGGCGATGCCTTCCCAGGTCAACCCGGCCTGTTTCTTGGCCGAGAGGATCATCATCGTCACATCTTCCTTGGTCATCATGGTGGGCACCTCAAAGGTATCTTTCATGGGTTTCTCCTTTTTTGTCTTTGGCCGGACGTTCAAGTGTTCACGGCCTGCAGGCGCGGGGCCGGCTCAGGCTCCGGGTCAGCCGCGGCGGTCTTGTCAATGCGCACTGTGGCGGGGCGTTGATCGGGATCGTCGCTTGGTTGCCCCGCCAGCTCTTTCGAGCGCTGGCCGAGGAACTGCACCAGGTGGTTGCGGATCGCGTAGTAGTTGGGGTGTTCGACGATCTCGGTGCGGTTGCGCGGACGCGGGATGGTGATCTCGACCGATTCCGCCACGCGGGCAAAGGGACCGTTTGTCATCAAGAGGATGCGGTCGGCCAAGAGGATCGCCTCATCGATATCATGGGTGATCATGAACACCGTCTGCTCTGTCCCGCCCCAGATCTTGAGCAGCTCATCCTGGATGGTGCCCCGCGTCAGCGCATCCAGCGCACCAAAGGGTTCATCCAGCAGCAACAGCTTGGGGTGGTTGGCAAAGGCCCGCGCAATGGAGACGCGCTGCCGCATGCCGCCCGACAGCTGGCTCGGCTTGCGATGCACGACGTCACCTTCAAGGCCCACCATGGCCAGATAATCGCGGGCGTGCTGCTCGACCTTGGCCTTGGACCATTCGGGATAGCGCGCCTTGACACCAAAGGTCACGTTTTTGAGCGCCGAAAGCCAGGGCAGCAGGGAATAGTTCTGAAACACCACGCCCCGGTCCAGCGACGGGCCGGAAACCTCGGTGCCATCCATCTTGACCCCGCCCGAGGTCGGTTCGGCCAGGCCGGCAAGGATGTTCATGATCGTCGATTTACCGCAGCCGGAATGGCCGAGGATACAGACGAACTCTCCCTTTTCGATGCCGAATGTGGCGTTTTCGAACACGGTCAGAGCACCGCCCTGACCATCGGGGAATTGCTGTGTCAGACGCTCAATGCTGAGAAAAGGCTTAGACATGGAAATTCTCCTATTCCGCGTAGGCGACGGCGCGCTGCAACACGCCAAAGGCCGCATCCAGCAACATGCCGACAACGCCGATCATGAGGATCGAGAAGATGACGGAGGTGAGGTCGAGATTGTTCCACTCATTCCAAACGTAGTAGCCGATGCCGGTGCCCCCGACGAGCATCTCTGCCGCCACGATCACCAGCCAGGCGATCCCGATGGAGATCCGCATACCGGTGATGATGGTCGGCGCAGCAGCCGGCAGGATCACGGTAAAGGCCGTGCGCAGGGCTCCAAGTTCATGGGTGCGGGCAACATTGACCCAGTCCTCACGCACCCCGGCGACCCCGAAAGCCGTGTTGAGCAGCATCGGCCAGATCGAACAGATGAAGATCACGAAAATGGCCGAGGCTTCACTGTCCTGTATGATGAACAGCGCCAGCGGCATCCATGCCAGCGGAGAGATCGGGCGCAGCACCTGAATAAACGGGTTGAAGGCCTTGTAGGCGACCTGGCTCATCCCGATAAGGAATCCCAGCGGTATCGCAATCAGCGCGGCAAAAAGATAGCCCGTCAGCACCCGGTAGATGGAATAGCCGATCTGAATGCCGATGCCCTTGTCGTTGGGGCCCGCATCATAAAATGGGTTCGACAGCTGCTCCCAGGCCTTGGCCAGAACCTGACTGGGGGGTGGCACGCCCGCCTTTGGGGCACCGCCGCCGGTGAGACGCTCATACTCCGTCAGTTCTGATGCAGCTTTCTGAGCAGGAATGGCGGCCTCCCAGATCAGGAGGCCCACCACCAGCATCACCACAGACAGGATCAAAGCACGCTGGTTTGTTGAAAGGTTATCCAGCATGGATCAGCCTTTCCCGATTGCAAAGCTGGACACATATTCCTCGGGCTGCGCCGGATCGAATGTCTTGCCCATGATCGTATGGGACTTGTAGGTGACATCCGGGGCGTCGTAGCCAAGATCGTTCATCACCTTCTTGGCGTCCGCCGCCAGGTACACCTGCTCTGCCACCGCTTTATAGTCGATGTCTTCCTCTATATAGCCCCAGCGCTTCATCTGTGTGAGGATCCAGACCCCCATGGAATGCCAGGGGAAAGGATCGAAATCGATCCGATCCGGCACCCGCTGCACTTCTCCCAGACCATCGGCATAGGTGCCGGTCAACACCTGCTCGATCACAGGAACCGGTTGGTTCAGGTAGTTTGTGGGCGCAATCGCGGCTGAGATTTCTTTGCGGTTGTCAGGGTTGGAGGCATATTGCGTCGCATCGATGATCGACTTCAGCAGCGCGCCATAGGTGTTGGGCAATTCGGTCGCAAAGGACAGAGGCGCGGCAAAAGCACAGCAGGGGTGCCCCTCCCAGATATCCTTGGTCAGGGTATGGATAAAACCGATGCCCTCCCAGACCGCGCGCTGGTTGAACGGGTCGGGCGACAGATAGCCATCGAGGTTCCCTGCCCGCAGGTTGGCAACCATCTCCGGCGGCGGCACCACACGGATCTGAATGTCTACATCAGGGTCCAGACCGAACTCCGCCACATAGTAACGCAGCAGGAAGTTGTGCATGGAATATTCAAAAGGCACGCCAAAGGTGAACCCTTTCCACTGTTTCGGATCCCGCTTGTCCAGATGCTCGTTCGACAGGACAATCGCCTGCCCGTTGATGTTCTCGACGGCGGGCATGATATAGGGTGTCGCCACCGAGCCTGCCCCAAGGGTCATCGCCAGCGGCATCGGGGTCAGCATGTGGCTTGCGTCATATTCCCCAGAAAGCGACTTGTCGCGCGCCACCGCCCAGCCTGCCGTCTTGATCACCTGGGCATTGAGGCCATAGCGCTCATAAAAGCCCATCGGCTGCGCCATGATGATGGGCGTTGCGCAGGTAATCGGAACAAAGCCAATGTTGAGATCCGTCTTTTCAGGCGGTCCCAGCTCATCAAGGATCGCCGCCTTGGCCTTCTCGATCGGAAAGACAGAGGCCAGAGCCGCCGCAACGGTGCCACCGCCCAGCATCCCCATGAAAGACCGACGCCCGATGTCGTTCTGCCCAAAGACCGAGCGTACCACTGCGCTTTCAACTGCACGCTCCAGCATATCTTCCGACGACATCTGCTGCGGTTCCATGTGCGCCGTGTCGTGGCCGTGGCCCGAAAGGCACCCTTCGCAACCACAGTCGGCGCCATGCCGCAGATCTGTCTTTTCGGAGAACGGATTTCCAAGGCTCTTGATCGTCATGGGGGTCCCTTTCGCAGTCAGTGTTTCGTTAACCCTGACAGGCAGAGAGATCGCAAAAAAGCGGCCGCCCAACATTTGTGCAGCAAATAAAAAGTATTTAATTCAATATCTTACCCCCCGCAAAATCAACACGAGTTTACGAAGTTTCATAATTTACGAAATTTCGTTTTCGATGCGACTGACCGGCCCATAATCTGGAGCCATGTCCCTTGATCTTCTCGATGCTGATTCCCTCTTGCAGTCCATCCCCGAGGCAACACTGCTCCTCGACACGGGCTCGGACCGCATTGTGAACTGGAACCCTCAGGCGGCCCTCTTGCTGGCCGGGCGAGAGGACGGTTCTCCCGCGCCTTTTTCTCACTACCTCGGCGCAGGCGTTCCGCGGTTTATCGTCTTCATCGAAGAGGTCGATCACCGCGGCGCGAGCTGGACGCGGGACGTTCCACTGCGCAGCGCAGACGGAAACGTTCTGAAATGCGAAATACGTGCGCGACCAGTGCCAGCGCAGCAGAGCTGGCTGATCCTCGCCATAACAGACCTGCGCGCATTGGATCACCGCGCCGAAACTGCCGCATTGGCGGAAACCTTTCGCGCTGGCATCGTCAACTGGAAACGCACCGAAGGCTTCTTTGCAGAGCTGGAACGGCAAAACCAGCTGATCTTGAATGCTGCCGGAGAAGGTATCTACGGCGTCAATGCAGACGGCAAAACAACCTTCGTGAACCGCGCCGCCCGCGAGATGCTGGGCTGGACCTCCGAAGATCTTCTGGGCAAGGACATCCATTCGATGATCCACCACCACCACCTCAGCGGTGAGATCTATCACTCTCATGAATGCCCGATCTATCGGTCTTTCCGGTTTGAACAAGTCCACCGGATCGAAGACGAGGTGTTCTGGCGCAAGGACGGCAAGCCGATCCGTGTCGAATATGTCTCCACCCCCATCTACGATCAGCAGGTTCTGGCAGGGGCCGTGGTGATCTTTCGCGATATCACCGAACGAAAGGAAAGCGAGCGCAAGCTGCGCGAGGCGATGGCGGAGGTCGCCGCGCTGCGCGACAGGTTGGAGCAGGAGAACGCGTATCTGCAGGAGGCCATCACCTCGGAGCGGGCACATCACGACATCATCGGCACCTCGCCCGCGATTCGGCAGATCATCGCCCGGATCGATCTGGTGGCCCAGACATCGGCAACCGTTCTGATCAGCGGTGAGACCGGAACCGGCAAATCGCTGGTGGCGACCGAAATCCACAAGACCAGCCCCCGCGCCAAACGCCCCCTGATCCACTTCAAATGCAGTTCAGTCGCCCCGGAAGAGGTCGAGGCAGAGCTGTTCGGCCAGATGCGCGGCGCCCCCAATGGCGCGACGCGGGATAAACCCGGCAAGCTTGAGCTGGCCCATGGCGGCACGCTTTTCGTGGACGATGTGGAAGAGCTGCCGCTAGAGATTCAGGGCAAGCTGTTGCACGCGTTGCAAAAGGGAGCGGTAACCCGGCTTGGCGACACGCGTGAAAAACCGCTCGATATTCGGGTGATCGCCGCGACCTCGCTGTCTGAAGAGGCGGTGCGCCGCAGTGGCCGCATTCGCGAAGATCTGCACCTTTTCCTCAATGTCTTTCCGATCTCCTGTCCGCCTTTGCGCGAACGGCCCGAGGACATACCTCTGTTGGCCTCGCACCTTTTGAAGATCGCCTGCCGCAGGCTCAATCGGCAGCCGCCCGTAATCACGGAGCGCGCCGTGGCGCAGATGCAGGCTTATGACTGGCCCGGCAATGTGCGCGAACTGCACAATGTGATGGAGCGGGCCGCCATCGTCTCACGCGAGAGTAAGCTGGTGCTGGAACTCTCCACCAGCGCGCCCGAAGCACCGCAGGGGCGCGGCTCTTTTGTTACGGAAGCGCGGATGCAGGACATGATGCGCAACAATATCATCGCCGCCTTGCGCGAGACGAAAGGACGTGTGTCAGGTGACAGCGGCGCGGCTGCCCTGTTGCAGATCAAACCTACGACGCTCTATTCACGGATCAAATCCTTCGGGATCGCAGCCGCGGACTGGAGCTAGGCGGGTTTCACCGGTGCCGCACCGGCCAGCCGCCCCAACACCACGGCCGCCAGCAGCCCGTTGCCGGACAGATATCCGCTGTCGGATTTGCCCGATACGCCGCAGGCCGCACCACCCCCGGCATGGAGGTTGTCAAACGGCGTTCCATCACTGTGAAGAACCCGCGCCTGCGCATCCGTCCGCAGCCCGCCTTGGGTGTGAAACAGAGCTCCGGTGACTCGCACCCCGCAATAGGGCGGTTGCAGCCCCGGACCGGAAAAGGCCCGCCCAAACGCATCAAGACCGCCTTGGGGAAGCTCCGCCAGCGTCTGCGCGAGCGGCTCAGGAGGCAGACCCAGCTCTTGCGCCAGCCCCTCAATGGTGTCGCTCTGGCGGATCGCCCCGGCGGCTTCGGCCTGTTTGAAGTCTTCGAACTGACGGGCTATCCCGGCGATGCGGCTATCAAAAACCGTGAAGGCCTCGCCGCCCGGCTGGGCCAACACCGCCTGCGCCGCCTCGGAATAACCCTGCGCCTCGTTCCAGAAGCGTCGCCCGTCTCGGTTCACCTGAAAGCCGCCTTCGGTGATCGTGGCCCAGGTGATCAGGATCCCATGCGGGTGGGCCACATTTCCATGGCCCTGATAGGCACCGAGGTGCTTCAGGTCCGCGCCGATCTCTTGCCCCCACAGCACCGCCTCACCCCGATTGCCGTCATGGCCGAACCACAGCCCGTCCTTGATCGCTGGCAAAAGCTCTGCAACCAGATCACGATTGCCACCAAACCCGTTGCAGGCGAGGACGAGTTTTTCGCAACAAATTTCCTCAACCCCGCCATCGGGGCGGGTGACCGCAACGCCCTCGATCCGCTTGCCCCGATGGTAAAGACGGCGCGCGCGACGCTCAAAGACGATGTCGATACCTTCCGCTTCACACGCGGCACGCAGGGCGTTGATCAGTTCTGCGCCCGAACGGCTGGGCAGCCCGTGCATCCGGTGGCGGCTGTGGCCGGGATAGGTGAAATTCTCGACCACGGAGAACGGGAGCCCGTAGCGCGCGCTCAGCCAATCGATCACCCCGGCAGAGCCTGAGGCCAGCAGATCCACCAATGCCGGGTCATTCTCGCCCTTCGCCTTTGCCTGAATATCGGCGGCAAAGCGCGGCGCATCGTCCTTTATCCCGGCCTCTTGCTGCGCCGCTGTGCCAGCCGCAGGGATTAGACCCGCCGACAGCGCGGTCGATCCGCTGGCGACAGCATCGGCTTCCACCACCAAGACCGACTGGCCCGCCTCATGCGCCGCCAAGGCTGCCACCAGACCGCAGGCTCCGGCGCCGATGATCAGGGTTTCGCAGTCAAAATCGAACTCCGGGGGCGGCGCTGATACCTCAATCTTCGGAGCGGTCATAGCTTGCGCCCTTGGCCAGCATGTCAGAGGTGCCGATGACATTGTTCAAACCGGCAAAGTCATACATCCGGTCGGCAAAGGGCCGGTTGCTGCCATTGGCATGCAGGCTTTGGTAGTAATCGCCCGCCGTCTTGGCCAAGGCGCGCACGATGCCACCCGGGAAGATCACGATGGAAAAGCCCTGCGCCTCCAGATCGTCGGCCCCTGTGATCGGCGTTGCGCCCCCTTCAACCATATTGGCCAAAAGCGGGACACGATCTGCAAAGTGGTTAGCAATCCCACTCAACTGTTCCCGCGATTGCGGCGCTTCGATAAAGAGCACATCGGCGCCCGCCTCCACATAGGTCTCTGCCCGTGCAATGGCCGCGTCGAACCCTTCGACAGCGATGGCATCGGTGCGCGCGATGATCAGAGTCTCATCAGAGGCACGCGCATCGGCCATGGCTGCAATCTTGCCCGCCATTTCCGCCGCAGAGATCAGCGACTTGTCCGTCAGATGACCACAGCGTTTCGGGTAGGTCTGGTCTTCGACCTGCAGGGCGGAGGCCCCTGCCCGCTCATAAAGGCGCATCGTGCGCTGCGCGTTCAGCGCATTGCCAAAGCCGGTATCGGCATCGATGATCACAGGCAAGTGGGTCCGGTCGGCGATCAGGGTCATGGTATCGGCCATTTCCGACACCGAGGTCAGGCCAATATCGGGCCGACCCAAGCGCGTATAGGCGACGGCGGCACCGCTGAGATAGAGCGCCTCGAACCCCGCAGCTGTCGCCAGTGACGCGGTCAGCCCGTCATAGACGCCGGGAGCGACCAGAATGTCCTTTTGTGTCAGCCGTGTCTTTAGGCTCATGTCTCGCCCTCCAGCCAGGTCAGCGCCTCGGCGCAGGTCATCTGATGTGTCACTGTCCCAAGAGACATCAGCGTCGCGTCATGCACCTCGGGCTTGAAGGCCGCGCAGCCGTCGGTCAGCATCACGGTGTCGATATCGCGCAGATGCGCATCGCGCAGGGTAGAGGCAACACCGCCATTGGTGACAATGCCGCCAACGATCAGCCGGTCAATGCCAACCGCGCGCATGATGTATTCCAGCCGCGTCTGATAAAGCGCGGAATAGGCGACCTTCTCGATCACGAAATCCGCGGGGAAAAGCGCATCGACCAACCGGTTGCCCTGACTGCCCGGCGCAAAATCCCCCCGCCCCAAAAAGGGGCGCAGCTTTTTCAGATGCGGCGAGATCAGCGGCTCGCCCTTTCCATCGGGGACAAGGGTAAACTGAGCCGAGATGTAATGCCCGCCCCGCGCCCGCAGCGCAGCAGCCAGCGGAGCGATCCGGTCGGGCAAGGCCGCGATGGCAGTGCTGGTCTGGCCTGCCCGGCCATAGGCACCTTCGGGGTGGATGAAATCGTTCTGCAGGTCGATCGTCAGCAGCGCGGTGCGCGTCAGATCCCATGTGTTCGGGTCGCTCATGACGGATCCTTTGCCGGTTCGATGATGGTATTTCCAAAGTCGTCCACCCGCGCCTGCAGGGTCGGCTCTACCAGCACGGTTGTATCGGGTTGTTCCAGAATTGCAGGCCCGTTGATAACCGTCCCCACCGGCAGCGCAAGACGATCATAGATCGCGGTGTCAAACCAGTCGGTGCCGAAATGCACCCGGCGGGTAGCCTTGGGCGAGATCGTGCCTTCCTCGCGCGGGGCCAGCGTCTTTAGATCGAACTTGGGCCGTTTACCGGTCACCGCGCTGCGCAGGTTCAGGATCCGGCGCACGCCGTTTTTCAAGAGACGTCCAAAGGTTGCATCATAGGCCGCATCAAAGGCCGTTTCGATCTCGGCCTTGCTGGGGGCGATGACCTTTCCATCCGTGACCGCGATGCTGAGCGGTACCGAAACCGTATGGGTCTGGCCCACATAGGCCATATCAAGTTCGAACGTCACTTCGCGTGCCTCGAATGTGGTGCGCGCCGCATCCAACAAGGCCATGCCCTGATCCGCATGATCCTGCATGAAGGCGCCCAGCGCGGCCTCATCCAATCCATCCACCAGCGAATTGATTGTCTGCACGAAGTCCTGCCGCATGTCTGCAATCACACAGCCCATGGCGGAGGTCACGCCGGGATAGCGGGGCACGATGGCGCGGGCGATACCGACCTCGGCCAGCATGGCCCCGGTATGGAGCGCTCCGCCACCGCCAAAGGGCATGAAGGCAAAGCGTTTGGGGTCAAAGCCGCGCTCGATGCTGACAAGACGAATGGCACCGGCCATGCGTGAATTGGCAACCCGCAAAATCGCCTCGGCCGCCTCGACGGTAGAGAGGCCCAGCGGCGCGCCCACATGGGTGTCGATGGCCTTGGCTGCGGCCTCCACATCCAGCCGCTCAAGCTTGCCGCCGATCGGGTTATCCGGGTCGATCCGGCCCAGAACAACATTGGCATCGGTCACTGTGGGGCGCGTGTTGCCCAGACCATAGGCCACCGGGCCGGGGTTGGAGCCTGCGCTTTCGGGACCGATATTCAGAAGCCCGCCCTTGTCGACCCAGGCGATTGAGCCGCCGCCTGCGCCGATAGTGGTGATCTCGATCATCGGGGTGCGCACCACCATGCCGAAATCGATAGAGGTCTGCGGCGAGAGCATCGACTGCCCTTCGGCAATCAGCGAAACATCGAAACTGGTGCCGCCCATGTCGCCGGTGATGATGTTGTCGAACCCCGCCGAGGAGGCGATGTAGCCCGCCGCGATCACCCCTGCCGCAGGCCCCGAAAGGGCCGTGCGCACGGGCAAGCGGCAGGCGGTATCCACCGCCATCACGCCGCCGTTTGACTGCACGATCATGAACTCGCCATCAAAGCCGCCGGATTTCAAGGCGTTCTCAAGCCGTCCCAGATAGCCCGAGACCTCGGGCTGCAGATAGGCATTGAGTGCCGTGGTCGAAAAGCGCTCGAATTCGCGGATCTCCGGCAGGATCTCGGAGGAGGCCGAGACATGCGGGTTGGGCCAGACTTCGCGAACGGCGGCGACGGCAGCGGCTTCGTTTTCGGGGTTGGCATAGGCATTGGCAAAGAGGATCGCCACCGCATCGCAGCCGTTCTCGCGCAGCTGGCTTGCTGCCGCCCGCACCGCGTCCAGATCGACAGGCGTGCGGATGGTGCCATCGGCCAGGGTGCGCTCGGGCACTTCCAGACGGTTGCGGCGGTCCACCACCGGTTCGAAATCGCCGCGCAGCCCCCATGTACGCGGCCGGTCCCGGCGGCGCATCTCAAGCACATCCCGCAGCCCTTCGGTACAGATGACACCCGTCTTGGCACCCTTGCGTTCAAGCAGCGCGTTGGTGCCCGCTGTCGTGCCATGGACCACCACCGAAATCTCGGACAGGTCCGTCACCTGCTGGCCGATCCCGTCCAGAAAGCCGCCCGACTGGTCGGGGCGCGTTGTCGGCACCTTGGCCACGGCGGCACTGCCATCTTTTTCGTTCAACACAAAGACGTCGGTGAAGGTTCCGCCCACGTCAACGCCAATCATGCGGCCGCTCATGCCGTGACCTCCCGCCATTTGGGTCCATAAAGCGCATCTGCACGCGCTTCGCTTACAAAGCCGCGCGCCACGTCGCGGGCGACATCTTCTGCAGAGCGGTCCGCGGCATTGCCGTAACCGCCGCCGCCCGGTGTTTCCAGCCGCACCGCCTGCCCCTGGCGCAGCTTGATTCCGCGCATTTTCGAGGCCAGCGGCGGTGTCTTCCATCCGTCATCCTGCTCATAGGTAAAGACGTTGAGCGCGCCATCCTGCCCTTCGGCAATGCCCTTGGGCGCAAAACGGCCGCGTTCACCAAACAGGAAGGCTTCGGCGCCGTTTTCCTCAAGCACTTCGATCTCGTAAACTGCCCCCATGCCGCCACGATGCGCCCCCGCGCCGGCGCTGTCGGGGCGCAGCGCCCATGTTCGGAACATCACCGGGTATGCCGCCTCAAGAATCTCCATCGGCGGGATCGTCGCGGTGGAAATTGGCGCGTTGCCATGGTTCAGACCGTCACTTTCGGGCGAACCTCCATGGCCGCCGCCATAGAAGCTGAACATGACCCAAGGCTGGCCGTTCTTGCGCTTGCCCGCAATCGACAGCGCGTTGATGGTGCCATAGGCATTGGCGACAACCCGGTCCGGCGCAACCTTGGCAAAGGCCGAGAACATCACGTCAATCATGCGCAGTATGGTCTCTGTGTAGCCGCCTGTGGGCGCCGGGAACTCTGCCGACAACAGGGATCCTTCAGGCACCTTCACCTCGATCGGGCGCATGACGCCTGCGTTGGCCGGCAAGCTGGGGAAGATATGCTTGATCGCCACATAGGCCGTCGCCACGGTGGTCGGCAGGGCGATGTTCACCGGGCCTGCGCATTGCGGGGCGGAGCCTGCAAAATCGAGCGTCATGCGGTCGCCCTTGATCTCAAGCGCCACACGGATCGGCAGCGGTTCATCAGTGATCCCGTCGTTGTCGAGGAAATCCTCAGCCTCCCAGCGCCCATCGGGCAGCGCATCCAGCTCTGATCGCATCAGCGCCTCGGCCCGGTGGCCCAGCGCATCAAGCCCGGCGCGCACCGTGCCCGCGCCATATTCATCCAGCAGCTCATCCATGCGCCTGACGCCCAGATCCAGCGCGCCCAGCTGGCCGTTGAGGTCGCCCATAGCCGATTGCGGCAGGCGCGTGTTGCGCAACAGGATGTCTATAATGTCCTGATTGACCTCACCCGCGCGCGCCAGACGTACCGGAGGCAGCACAAAGGCCTCCTGGAACACCTCGGTCGCCGCGGGATTATAGTTACCGGGCACCGCACCGCCCACGTCGTGCCAGTGGCCGACGGAGGCCAGATAGCAGAACAGCTCCCCATCGCGGAAATAGGGGCGCACAAGGCGCATATCGCTCAGGTGCGTACCGCCGATATGGGCATCATTGAAGATGTAGATGTCGCCATCCTGCAGATCCCCATCAGCGGCGGCCTTTTCGATCACCGCCTTCACCGCAAAGGACATCACACCAACGAAGATCGGCAGGCCCGACTTGCCCTGCACCAGAGTGTCGCCCGTGGTCGCGTGATACAATCCGTGGCTGGCGTCATGCGCCTCGGCGATGATCGGATTGAAAGCCGCCCGAAACAGAGTCGCATCCATTTCATCGGCGATCTGCTCCATGCGTCCGGCCAGCACCGAAAGTGTGATGGGATCGATTTCACTCATGCTTGTGCCTTTACCTCTGCCATGTCGTTCCAGACATCCTGTCGTGTGATTTTTCCATCTTCGAGCTCAAACCGGTCGATAAAGCGGATGCCGGAAAACTCCGACCCATCCAGCCATTCCCCGGACAATGTCCCAAAGCAATAGACGATGGCCGCCGCCCCTTCGGACTGCATGGCATCGAACCGCTCGTAGGTCTTGCTGACGAAGGTGTAGCGCGGGCGCGACCAAGCGATCAGCTCTTCCAGAGTGGTCATTTCCGGGGCGCCCGGAAACTGCATGGTGAAGCCCTCGGCCAGAAGCGCGCGGGGCAGCTTCCAGATCGCGCTGCTCCATCGCCTGAAGATAGCTCCGCACGACCGCGCGCGGATCCGGCAGAACCAAAGCCCCCGCGCGCGATGTGCGACCACGCATGTAGTCCTCGCGCGCCATTTCGCGAATCATCACCGTGACGGCCTCGGGATCAGCGGGCACCACCAGGCGCACCGCATCTGTCAAAGCCTCGCCCAGACGCCGTTTTTCATCGGCGTCATAGCCCTCCAAGACATGCAGTTCGACAATGGGCATGGATCCCTCCGCAGGAATAATTTGTACTATCTGTAATACAGGTTGACCACGTTTGTTAATACAGAATTTGCATTACGAACTGCACTGCACGCTTGATTTTCCCAAAACCGCCTGTACCATCGCCCTCGACTTCTGAAAGGACTCCCTGGTGAACAAGCCGGAAAAAATCACCCTGCCCGAAGGTGCAAAGGCGCGCCGCGTCTACCTGTCCCTGCGAGACCAGATTGCTGATGGGCGCCTGGCCGAAGGGGAGAACCTGCCTTCGGAGCAGAAACTGGCCGAGTTGTTCGAAGTCTCCCGCGTGACCATTCGCCGGGCGCTGGATTCGCTGACGTCTGCGGGGTTGGTCGAACGCCGCGCGGGCAGCGGCACCCGCGTGCGCGCTGGTGCGGCGGGCAGCCAGCCGATGGCGATGGATATGACCACGCTGATGCCGCAACTGGTGGAAATGGGCCAGACCACCACGGCGCGGTTGCTGTCCTTTTCATACGGCACCGCGCCGGAATTTGTCGCCACCGCCATGCGTATCGACGCAAGCGAGCAGGTCCAGATCGCAACCCGGGTACGCCTTGCGGGTGATACGCCGTTCTCGCATCTGACCACCTATGTCCCGGCCGAGATTGCCCGGAATTACTCGGAGAACGATCTGGCCACGACCCCACTCTTCAAACTGCTGGAACGCAGTGGTGTCCAGATCCAGGAAGCCCACCAATCCGTGACCGCCACTCTGGCCGGGCCGGATGTGGCCGAAGCGCTGGAGGTCGCAGTTGGCTCTGCACTTCTGTCGCTGCGCCGCGTGGTTCGTGATGTGGAGGGCAACGGCGTTGAATATCTTGCGGGCCTTTACCGCCCCGACATGTTCCGTCTGGAAATGCCACTGACCCGCGTCGGAAACGGAGCCGCGCGCCATTGGGAGCCTGCCATCGGCAAGACCGAGGAGGAGGCGCAGTGACACAGCCACGCACCCTTCTGGACAAACTCTGGTCGGCGCATGAGATCCTCAAACGCGAGGATGGCACGTCACTCTTGTGGGTGGATCGCCACCTTGTCCATGAAGGGTCGCATCATGCCTTCGGCAAACTGGCCGCGCGCGGGGCCGATGTTGCGGCGCCGGATCTGACCTTTGCCGTGGTGGACCATTACGCGCCGACACGCCAACGTGAGCGGATCGCGGATCCTCAGGTGTCGCGCATGATCGACACATTGCGAAACAATGCCAAGCAGCACCGTCTGCAGCTGTTCGATCTCATGGATCCCGGACAGGGCATCGTACATGTGGTCGGACCAGAACAAGGCCTAACCCTGCCCGGTTTGCTCATCAACTGCGGCGACAGCCACACCTCGACCCACGGAGCCTTTGGCGCGCTGGCCTTTGGCATCGGTGCCACTGAGGTCGCCCATGTTCTGGCCACGCAGACGATCTGGCAGAAAAAGCCGAAGTCCATGCGCATCACCGTTGACGGCAGCCTTGGCCCCGGTGTCAGCGCCAAGGATATTGCGCTCAACTGGATTGCCCGGCTCGGAACTGGCGGCGCCCAGGGCTGCGCCATCGAATACGCGGGCAGCGCGGTGCGGGATCTGAGCATGGAAGGGCGCATGACGCTGTGCAACCTGTCGATCGAGGGCGGCGCGCGACTGGGCATGGTGGCACCGGACGAGGTGACCTTCGCCTATCTGAAAGATCGCCCCTATGCCCCCAAGGGGGCAGACTGGGACGCGGGTTTGGAGGATTGGGCCAATCTGCCCTCGGATGACGGTGCCGAATTTGATCTGGAAGTGACCCTGCACGGCGATGATATCGCCCCCACTGTGACCTGGGGCACCAGTCCTGAACAGGCGCTGCCTGTGACCGAAACCATACCCGACCCGGCCACACTTGATCCCGGCAAGGCGGATGCAGCACGGGCCGCACTAGACTACATGGACCTGCCTTCGGGGCGGGCGCTCGAGGGTATTGCAGTCGATCAGGTGTTTCTCGGCTCCTGCACCAATGGGCGCATCGAGGACCTGCGCGCCGCCGCCGCCGTTTTGGCGGGGCGGAGGGCCAAAGTGCCGGGGATGGTCTCGCCCGGATCGGCGCAGGTCAAAGCGCAGGCGGAACAGGAAGGTCTGGATCGCATTTTTACCGAAGCGGGCCTCGACTGGGTCGCCTCCGGCTGCTCCATGTGCGTCGGCATGAACGGAGATCTTGTGGCGCCCGGCAAGCGCTGCGCCTCTTCGACCAACCGCAATTTCCGTGGCCGTCAAGGCCCAGGCGCACGCACCCATCTGATGTCGCCCGCCATGGTGGCTGCGGCAGCCGTCACCGGAACCATCACGGATGTCCGCCCCTTGCTGCATGGAAGGGCGGCTTGATGGCAGGATGGCGCACGCATGCAGGTCGGGCGATTACCCTGCCACACGACAATATTGACACTGACCAGTTGATTCCGGCTCGCTTCATGTCTGCGCCACGGAGCGAGGGCTACGGCAAGTTTCTTTTGCACGATCTGCGCCATGATGCCGACGGCGCAGAAGTTCCCGACTTCCCGCTAAACCGTCACGACGACGCAACGATTCTTGTAGCCGGGCGCAATTTTGGAAGCGGCTCCTCTCGGGAGGCGGCGGTCTACGCTCTGGTCGACGCCGGGATCACGACTGTGATTGCGCCCAGTTTCGGCGATATTTTTGCCAGCAATGCTGTGAACAACGGCCTACTGCCCGCACGTCTGAGCGAACGGCAGGTGAAGCAACTCATGATGCATCTTGGCGATCAATCTGGTGCCGCGCGGATCGACATCGACGCAAAGGAGTTGCGCATCGGAGATCATAGCTTTGCCTTTGAACTGGATGACGGGTGGCAAACAAAGCTGATCAACGGCTGGGACGATATCGATCTGACCCTCGCACATCGCGATCAGATCCACAGCTTTCGAGATCAAAGACTAAAGACATCGCGATGGGCCTGGCCTACCGCGCAAGACCAAGAACCGCCTGGAACAAGGGCGCAATAAAAACCGGGTTCAACCCCAGATCCAACGCATTGAGACAGACACAGTCTGTCCGACAACAGGAGGAAGACTATGAAGATGACTTTTATGGGCGGTCTTGTCGCCAGCTCGACCCTGATCGCCAGCCTGGCGCAGGCCGAGGAAACCATTTCCGCGGTGCACGCCTTCCCGGAAACCTTGATCTACACCAAGAGCTTTTTGTCCTTCGTGGACAAGGTGAATGAGGCCGGCAAGGGTGTCATTCAGATCGATGTGCGCGGTGGTCCCGAAGCCATTGGCATGTTCCAGCAGCCTGATGCTGTGCGCGACGGGATCGTTGACATGGTCTATACCCCCGGCTCGTTCTACGGCGGTTCGCTACCGGAAAAAGACGCCATGGTCGCCTCGAACCTCACCGCAGTTGAAACCCGTGAAAACGGCGGCATCGCTCTTATTGACCAGATCCATCAGGAAAAGATGGGCCTGAAATACCTCGGCTGGTTCGACAGCGGCGTATGCTACAACCTTTGGACCCGCGAAGAGCCAACCTTTGACGCTACGGGCAATCTTGAGGTCGAGGGCCTCAAACTGCGCGGCAACAATGTATACAACGCCTTCTTCACCAACTACCTGGGCGCGCAGGTAATCGACCTGCCCACCGGCGAGGTCTATTCCGCTCTGCAGCGCGGCGTGGTGGATGCGACCGGCTGGACCCAGATCGGCCTGATCGATCTGAAATGGAACGAGTTCCTGAACTACCGGATCGAGCCTTGCTTCTTCTCCACCGACCTTGGCGTGATCGTGAACCTCGAAAAATGGGACAGCCTGAGCGATGAGGCCAAGACCATTCTTCAGGATGTCGCCATCCAGCACGAAAAAGACAGCGTAGCCGCCCTGCGGACCAAGCGGGACGAGGATTTTGCCGCGTTGGAGTCGGCTGGCATGAAGGTCGTCTCTTTGGAAGGGGACGCCAAGGCAAACTACCTGGCGGCGGCGCGTGAAAAGACCTGGGAACGGATGAAAGGCCTGATGGCCGAGCAGCCCGGAGGCACCGGCAACTATGACCGCCTGATCGAGTTGTTCTACGATCTGGACGCAGCCAAATAAGCCTGTCCAAAACTGTTTTGCGGGTCCGATGAGTTTCGGGCCTGCAAATCTGCCGTCTCCCGGAGCCCTTTTATGACCTCACTCACAAAAGCTTATGATGCCTTCGTGAACGCAATGGCACTCATATCGGGGGCGACACTTGTCTGGCTGATGGTCTCAGTGGTGACCTCGGTTCTGATGCGCAACCTTGGCCTTCAGCCCTTTGCCTGGCTTTTTACCTCTGGCGAATATGGCCTGTTGTACATGACCATGCTGGGCGCGCCCTGGCTGGTGCGCGAGCGCGGTCACGTCCATATCGAACTTGTGACCTCGGCCCTGCCAGAGAGCCCGCGCCGGGTCCTGAGCCGATTGGTTGCACTATTATGTGTCCTGGTCTGCGTTCTTTTGGCGTGGAAGGGCGTGGAGCTCTTCCTCAAGAACATCGTGCGGGGCGACTATGACACCCGCGCCTATTATTACCCCCGCTGGCTGCTCACCATTGCCTTTCCGATCAGCTTTGGGCTGATGGCGGTCGAATTCTCCCGGTTCGTCTTTGGATCGGAACTGATGCACTCCGGCGAAGCAGGAATTCACGAATAATGGAATGGTACGAAGCGCTTGCCCTGTTGCTGGGCACAATTGTCGCCCTCATGGCCATCGGCATGCCCGTCGCATTGGCCTTCCTGGCCGCCAATATCGTCGGAGCCTGGGTGTTTATGGGCGGGGACCGCGGCGTCGGCCAGCTGCTCAACAACGGGCTTGGGTCGCTGACCAAATATGCGCTGGTTCCGATCCCGCTGTTCCTGTTGATGGGAGAGATTTTCTTTCACACTGGGCTGGGCGGGCGCATGTTCAATGCAATTGACAGGCTGCTTGGCCGCTTGCCCGGACGCCTCAGCTATGTGACCGTCCTAGGTGGCACGGCCTTTTCCACCCTTTCTGGCTCTTCCATGGGGTCAACCGCGCTTTTGGGTTCGCTGATGGTGCCGGAAATGAGCCGCCGGGGTTACAAACCACACATGAGCATCGGTCCGATCCTGGGTACCGGCGGGCTCGCCATCATCATCCCGCCCTCGGCACTGGCGGTGCTGCTGGCAACATTAGCACAGATTGATGTAGGCGCCCTCCTGATCGCTGGCGTCATTCCGGGACTGATCCTCGCAAGCCTCTACATCGGTACGATCTGGCTGCAGACCCGGATCGACCCTGACGCGGCCCCCGCCTATGAGGTCGAGGAGATGACATTTGTGGCCAAACTCTCGCTCCTGATGCGCGAAGTGGTCCCGATGGTGGGCGTCATGGTTGTCATTATCGTCTTGATGATCAACGGATTTGTCACCCCATCAGAGGCTGCGGCCTTTGGCGCGCTTGGCGTTTTGATCCTCGCCGCAGTCTTTCGCTGCCTGACCTGGAAGGTGATGCGCAAATCGATCCATGGCGCTCTGCGTGTGACGCTGATGGCCTATCTCATCGTCTTCGGCTCTGCGACCTTCAGCCAGCTCATGGCTTTTTCAGGCGCTTCGCGGGGGCTGGTGAGTTGGGCGACCTCCTTTGATCTGGCGCCAATCTCGATGCTGCTGGTAATGTTCGCGGTGCTGCTGCTCTTGGGCATGTTCATGGAGCAGATTTCCATGATGCTGCTCACGGTGCCGATCTTCTTTCCACTGGCACAGACTCTGGGATTTGATCCGATCTGGTTCGGGCTGATCATGCTTCTGGCACTCGAGATCAGCTTTACGACGCCGCCTTTCGGGCTGCTGCTGTTTGTGATGAAAGGCGTGGCGCCGCAGGGCACCACCATGCGTACGATCTACACGTCGGCCTTCCCATTCATCGGCTGTTCGCTGTTGCTTGTGGCCTTGTTGGTGGCCTTTCCTGGACTCGCACTCGTGTTTTCGGGGTAGTGATCACAGAAAGGGTCGGCCGATAGATCCGCCCGCCCCCAAACACTCCAGTGTCGTCCAGACGTATGGGCCCCGCCTACTTCTTCAGAATCGCGACAAGAGCTCCGCTTTTGACGTCGTCCGCCGGATTTGTTGGCTTGTAACGCGGTCTTCGAGACAGGGGGCGGTCTCCACCGTATCCTTCGACCTCAATCAGATCCCATTTGCTTTTCCCCACAAAGGCCGCAAGGGATTGCCGCGTGAAAAATGACAAATGCGGGGAGTGTTTGACTTTGGTCATGTTGACCCTGAGCAGTGGCGCGTTCGGAACCTCAATAAGGAAGACCGCACCTTTCTTGGCCAGGCGCGTGCTGCTTACGTTTCGACATCTCTGATCTCCTTCTCGTGGAAGATCAGCAGACTGAAAATCGTAGCTTCCGTCACCGTCCGAATTTCGGGGGGGGGGGGGGGGTAGCTCAAAGATTGATTCTGGGTTTGAGGAGATCCTGCACTCACTCACGCCATCAAAGAGCTTGATGGATATCGCGGTATCTATGCTTAAAGACGCATGGGATCAGCGTGGTGATCAGGCAAAGCTGGCGAAAACCGAGATTAAACGTCAACACAAGGAACTGGATAAGCAGCAGGACGCTCTAGTTGAGCGCAAAATTGAGACATCCAGTCAGAAGGTGATGGCTGCGCTTGAAAGCAAGATCGCGAAGCTGGAAGAGGAAAAGCTCTTGTTGAGCGATAAGCTGTCTCAGACCGTCAAACTGAAGAGTACGCTTGGTGAAGTTATCGAACTACTGAGAGAATTTCTCTCAAACCCTTGGAATATCTATGAAAAGATAACTCTTGAGGTGCGAAAAACCATCCTAAAAACTGTGCTCAGAGGTCCTTTGGCGTTCGACCGTGAAAACGGCTAACGAACTCCACAAGCATCTGCAATCTTTGATTTTTCATCGTGTTTTACATCGAGATGTAAAATGGTGCGGTCGAGAAGACTCGAACTTCCACGGGAGTTACCCCACAGCGACCTCAACGCTGCGCGTCTACCAATTCCGCCACGACCGCACTATCTTGGCTTGGTGTAGGGGCGTATAGACGAGCCACCGAAGGATGTGAAGAGGCAAAATGCCCAAATTTGCCTCTTCTCTCGTCAAACTTTCAAACGGCACCTCGGGCCACCAAGCGGCACGTTCGGGCGCGATATCGGCACACCCAGAATTGCGGTCTTGGACGCTTCAATTCGAAGAAAAGCTCGGCAAAGCAAGCCCGTTCCCGGATGCCGGCACTGGCTGTGCAATGGCACGTCCGCCCAGTCCAGACGATGCCGCCTTGATCAATGCGACACGCTCTGGCTGACCTGGCGAGAACACAGGCTCAGCGCCGCTTTCCAGTGCAGCAACCGCCAGCCCGTACCAATCCTGAGCAGCCACCGTTGCTTTGGAAGTTCCAAACCCTTGCGACAGATGGTGACCGATGAGTTCGGCATAGGGACGCTTCCCAATGGCAACCATAATCAGCGCCGATCCCATCGCAATTTCCAGATTGTCACGGCGATAGCCCGAGAACATGCAGATGGTTGCGGTATTGGCGAGTTGTTCTAGCGACATATTCGACTGCAGCACGAACTTTTGGACATCCGCCAAGAGCGCCTGGCTGCTATCGGCACCAAGTCGAGCAAGGAACGGCTGAACTGCGGGACCAAACCCATCACACTGGCTGTCCACCTGGGCCGTGCTGACATTTGCAAGGCCGGCGACGGCTGCTTCCCCCGACGACAATGCATATGACCGCGCGAGGCAGAACTGCTCCCCCAGGGCGAGATCCGGGTCCGTCATGTTGGAGACGGTCATGTAGCCACCGTTTGAACTTGTCAGCAGGCTGACCTTGCTGCAATGGCTGGCCAGGGATGCCGTTTGCGCAGGTGCCGCGGGCGCTGCGAACATCGGGATCGCGGCCCCTGCCTGCCCGGCCGCAGACGCCATGACCGTGTTGCCCTGCTGCTGAGGCGCGGGAGCGGAAGGTGCAGGAACAGGTGTCGATGGAACAGACGCCGAGGC
The DNA here is from genome assembly GCA_027019165.1 of Pseudophaeobacter sp. Lineage (GTDB taxonomy): Bacteria > Pseudomonadota > Alphaproteobacteria > Rhodobacterales > Rhodobacteraceae > Phycobacter. The sequence goes on along the minus strand of JALUXC010000017.1, from coordinate 105,040 downwards.
CATTGTGGTTTCGCCCATCCGGCATACGCCCTGATGACATGAGAAGCTGGCAGGCGTCACACCTCGGGCCATGAAATCATTTCGCTGATACCCTTGCGGCGTGGAGGCAAAGACCATGACCGAACAATGGGACGCTCCGCACCAGAACGAGCTGCCCGACACCGATGTGTCGATCATGTAGTCGTTCTTGCCGTCTCCGTTCAGGTCCGCAAGTTGCATGAAGCCCGAGCGCTGCAAGAGTTGCTCCGCGCTTGGCTCTGAGGAGGCCGCAATTTCATCAACGGCATCACTGACCTCGATAGGCAAGCCTGGGTAGCCGCTACCGGCGCTACGCACCCCGGCGGCTTCATCGCGCCAAGTGTGCAGCAGGCCACGCACACCGTTTGGCCCTTGCATAGCCTTAATGACCTGAGGACCGCCCACTTGAGCACGGTTGTAAGACGAGACCAGGAAATCACGTTCATATGCAGTCAACTGGCCCGTCGCGGGAAACCCCATATGCACCTGATACTGCATGATCGCCGACCGGGATTTGCGCCCCATAACACCATCAGGCGTTCCGGCAGGGAAACCAAAATAATTGAGCGAGGCCTGAGTTTCACGATTTTGGGCCCGTGCGGCTGAATAATTCGTGCCTGTGCTTCGCTTCTTGTTCCTGTTTACCTCGTTGATAATGGCGCCGCCGACGATCCCTCCCAAGAGAGCGGCCCCCAAATTGTCCGCCGCCGATGGTCCGGCCACAGGGGTCAAGAACAGGGATGCGGCAAGAGCAGCCTTTATCGGATTGCGTACCATGGAAACGGGTCCTCTATTGATGAATGAAAAGAATCACTGCAGATAGAGTAACCCGGATGCGGCGTTATCGTGTCATTAATCTTCCGTTGTGATCTGCGCGTCATTTTCCAAAAGTTTTCCGGAGGCTTTCCATACCATGGTCGAATGGGTCACATCAGAAGAGCTGGTCGACTATGAAGAGGCGACCGCGTTCATGGAACAGCGTGCAGCTGCGATTGCTGCCGGGCAGGCCGACGAATGCATCTGGCTACTCGAGCACCCCCCTCTCTATACCGCCGGCACGTCAGCCAAGCCAGAAGACCTTACAGACCCGGACCGTTTCCCGGTGTATCCGTCAAAGCGAGGCGGGCAATACACCTACCATGGTCCGGGCCAGCGCGTTGTCTATGTCATGTTGGATGTGGGGAAACGGGGCCATGACGTTCGCCGATTTGTTCAACAGTTGGAAGACTGGGTTATCCGGGCTTTGGCCGAGTTCAACCTTACAGGACACATTCGTTGCGGCCGTGTCGGCGTTTGGATCGAGCGACCTGACAAACCGCGAACAGCCGACGGAAACATGGCAGAGGACAAGATCGCTGCCATCGGGATCCGGCTGCGAAAGTGGGTCAGCTTTCACGGCATTTCGATCAACGTGGAGCCGGATCTGGAGCATTTTGGCGGCATCGTGCCCTGCGGCATCACCGAATACGGTGTGACCAGCCTCGTTGATATGGGCCTGCCGGTGTCGATGGCGGATGTGGATGTTGCGCTCAAAAGGAGCTTTGATCAGGTATTCAGCAACGAATCCGCCTCTTGCCCGTCGGAGTGATCTAGCTCATTTGCCAAATCCTCCAAGGCCGTAAGAATGAGCTCCGGGCGGGTGTAAAGAAGTGTACCGTCGGCGCCCTCGCACACACGAAATTGGATATTCTGACCCATGCCGGAGGCATCTCTGCCAGCCTGCGCCGTTGGATCCTCACTGCCACAGAGATAGACCATGGGTATCCTGCCAGCCCGGCCAGCAACGAGCGGGCGCCAGTCACGCATCACGAGATCAACATCCGCAATAAACCCGCTACCGCCCTGCTGCATGGCAAAGTCATGGCTATGGCGCAGCAGTGGCGCCAGGTTCATTTTGGCAACGGCAGCGGCATCCAGCGACCCTGCCGTCGACTGCCGGGTCAGAAGCAACTCGACACCCCTTTTGCGTATGCTGCGCGACCAACTGCGCATGAGGACAGGCAACAGCGGGCGGGCCAGCGACGAACAGACGGCAAAAACCCTTTGATACCCCTTAAGGGTCGCAAAATCCCGGATGGTCTTCAAAGGTCCCGAGGGAGAAACCGCAACAAGTCCACCGATGCGACTGCGCCACCGCTTTGCCACCGCATGCGCAAAAACAATACCGCCACGATGCGCAAGAAGGATCGGACGTTGCAAACCTTCGCGCTCTAGCAGGGCGCCGATCTGTTCAGTGAATAACTCAAGAGAACCGTGTCGGTCTGGGACAGGCCCCGACTCTCCGTAACCATTTCGCAAGGGGACATAGACCCGAAACCCCATTCGCCGAAGTTGCGGCTGCAAGCGCATGACCCCGGCCAGACAATCGAGGAGGCCATGCATGAATATCACCGATTTTCCGGTCTCCGCGCCGAGGCGCAGATACTGGATACGTGCGCCATCAGGACAGACCAACGTTGCCGAAGGCGGCACTTTCTCGCCTGATGCGATCGCAAGGTCAGACGCGCCTTCCTGCAGCAACAAGGCCACAAGACGCAGCAGTTCGGCCCCGCCCGGCGCGCCTGTACTTGTGACCAGCTGCTTTCCACCTTCTTGCTGTTCAGCCAGCTGCGTTTGACCACCCGTCAGAAGGCCGGAAAGGGCCTGCGTCTCTTGCTCGTTCAAAGCGAAGCCGCGTGCCAGGTAGGATATGGCCCCGGGAAACATAGGCACATCCAGCGGTTCAACCATGACAAGGGCGGGTTCAGAAACAACTGAGCCAGCAGGCAAAGGTCTGCACAAAAGAATGAGGCCCTGCTGCTTTGACTGAAGAACGACAAAGTCCTCCCAGGTAAACCGCCCGGACCGCAAGCGATCCGTAAAGCGATCCCAAGCCGTCAGATTTGGCAAGCTATCCGCCTCTAAGGTTTTCAATACGTCTCGAGGTAAGACGCCGACCCTGCGGCGGGCCTGCCGCGAACACCTGAGGGCGCGTCCTGCCGAATTGGTCACAATCCAGGCCCCGCCACCGTCCTCATAGACATAAGCCGGGTCCGGGCATCGCTTCTTGACCCATTGGTCCTTCAGGGTTTCCAGAGCCTTGGCAAAATGAAAGGAAAAATGCGATGCAACCGGTGCTGACCGGCAGCCAGCGGCAGTGGGCGCGACCGGCTCTCCCGGATCGTCGAGCTGGTATCTGGAGAACCTGTCATAGCACTGTGGCTGAACAACCGTTTCATAGATCGCGGAAATGATCTGATCCTGCGATGGGCCTGCTGAAACCGGACCAGTGCTGTCATAGACGATCGCGCTCACTCGCACCCTTTCAACGCAAAAGGCAGTTTCAACACAGCAGATTTTGCTCAGGCAGCCTCATCCAAAGCCGTTGCAAGCCCCCAGAAATTTCCGGTTTTCCTTCCCATTTGGGCCTCTGCCACGAAAAACGCCCAACCCAAAACAAGGGATGAGCGTAAAATTCATATCAATTTAGTCTCAATTTTCAACCAAATTTCGGGCACTCGCACATTTTCCGCGAAACAGTCTCGCAACTCACAACCTTAAATTGCAGATCGGATTTTCTCTGCCTGACGAGCTATTTCTTCCATATCCCCCATCTTGCCCGGAGGACGCAGTCTGTCGCCTTCCTGGCGAGGCAGGACATGAAAATGCAGGTGAAAGACTTCCTGGCCACCGGCCGCTTCATTGAACTGCTGGATCGTAACCCCGTCCGCGTCAAAGGCTTTCAGGACAGCGTGACCCAGCCGTTGAACTGTCCCCATTACCGCAGCAAGCTGTTCAGGAGTGGCGTCCAGCACATTTCTGCAGGGCGTTTTCGGGATCACCAGCAAATGCCCATCCGCCCGCGGCATGATATCCATGAACGCAAGCGTATCATCGTCTTCATAGACCCGCGTGGAGGGGATTTCTCCTCGCAGAATTTTGGCAAAGATGTTGTCCGGATCATAGGCTGTCATTGGGGGTGTCTCCGTTGTGGCTTGCCCATCGGTTGTGCGCCCTGGGCCGGACCGGGTCAAGCTCCCCGCTGGCACAGTGGGATCTCGGCCCTGAAATGTCATCCCCCCGCGACAATTATTCTTGATCCAGATCAAACTCCGCCATTGAAGGCCTTGGCAGGGCAATCTAAAACCACCTTTGAGTCTAAGGCCGCCCGGACAGATTTCCTGTGGCCTTTCGTTATGCAACAGGAGGCACCTTAAATGGCAGACGCAGCCATTCATGGTCACGGCCATGAGGACGAGCGGGGGTTCTTTACCCGCTGGTTCATGAGCACGAACCATAAGGATATCGGCATTCTCTACCTGATCGTTTCGGCGCTTGCAGGTTTCATTTCCGTCGCGTTCACCGTATTCATGCGGATGGAGCTGATGGATCCCGGCGTTCAATACATGTGCATGGAGCACCTGGATAAAGGCTTTATCAGCGGGTTCCTGAGCTCGATGGCAGCATCGGTTCCGGGCGAATGTACCCCGAACGGACACCTGTGGAACGTGATGATCACCGCCCACGGCATCCTGATGATGTTCTTCGTGGTAATCCCGGCACTGTTCGGCGGCTTTGGCAACTACTTCATGCCGCTGCAGATCGGTGCACCGGACATGGCCTTCCCGCGCATGAACAACCTCAGCTTCTGGCTTTATGTCGCTGGTACCTCGCTGGCGGTTGCATCTGTGCTGGCACCAGGCGGCAACGACCAGATGGGGTCCGGCGTTGGCTGGGTGCTCTATCCGCCGCTGTCCGTCAATGAGGGCGGTTTCTCGATGGACCTGGCGATCTTCGCGGTCCACGTTTCGGGTGCCTCGTCGATCCTCGGCGCGATCAACATGATCACCACCTTCCTGAACATGCGTGCCCCCGGCATGACCCTGTTCAAGGTGCCGCTGTTCTCCTGGTCGATCTTTGTCACCTCCTGGCTGATCCTGTTGTCGCTGCCGGTTCTGGCCGGCGCCATCACCATGCTGCTGATGGACCGCAACTTTGGCTTCACCTTCTTCGATCCTGCAGGCGGCGGTGACCCGATCCTCTACCAGCACATCCTGTGGTTCTTTGGCCACCCGGAAGTCTACATCGTGATCCTGCCCGGTTTCGGCATCATCTCTCACGTGATCGCAACCTTCTCGCGCAAGCCGGTATTTGGCTACCTGCCGATGGTTTGGGCGATCATTGCGATTGGTGTACTGGGCTTCGTCGTCTGGGCGCACCACATGTACACCGTCGGCATGTCGCTGAACCAGCAGGCCTACTTTATGCTGGCCACCATGGTGATCGCGGTTCCGACCGGCGTTAAGGTCTTCTCATGGATCGCGACCATGTGGGGCGGTTCCATCGAGTTCAAGGCGCCGATGCTTTTTGCTTTCGGCTTCCTGTTCCTGTTCACCGTTGGTGGTGTGACCGGTGTGGTTCTGTCGCAGGCCGCAGTGGACCGTGCCTATCACGACACCTACTACGTGGTTGCGCACTTCCACTACGTGATGTCGCTGGGCGCCGTCTTTGCGATCTTTGCAGGCATCTACTTCTACTTCGGCAAGATGACCGGCAAGCAGTACTCGGAACTGGGCGCAAAGATTCACTTCTGGATGTTCTTCATCGGTGCAAACCTGACCTTCTTCCCCCAGCACTTCCTGGGCCGTCAGGGCATGCCGCGCCGCTACATCGACTATCCCGAAGGCTTTGCCTACTGGAACAAGATCTCGTCCTATGGCGCGTTCCTGTCCTTTGCCTCCTTCGTGTTCTTCTTTGGCGTGATGATCTACTCGCTGCTGCGCGGCGCCCGTATCACCCAGAACAACTACTGGAACGAATACGCGGATACGCTGGAGTGGACCCTGCCCTCTCCGCCGCCAGAGCACACCTTTGAGATCCTGCCCAAGCAGGAAGACTGGGACAAATCCCACTCTCACTAACTTGAGTCCGACAAAAAAGGATGAGGCCCCAGAGCAGATGCTCCGGGGCCTTGTTCTTTTCCAGTGGCAAACTTTGCGACAAAGCGCGCCTTGAAAACCAAGGCGCCCGGCACATAGTTCAACTGTCACCAACACAAACGCATGCTGCAGCCCAATGCCCTATACTTGGTCATCAGACGACACGCGCGACGCAGGAACAGTTCAAGAGCTTCACCTCTGGCCCCATCAGTCCTTGCCTCCTGAAGGGTATGTGCGCTTTCTGGCTGTGACGGCGGTGTTGATTTCAGTCCCCCTGTTTCCGCTGCTCGGCTCCTTTGTACTTTGGGGTATCTTGCCATTTCTTCTGATTGCACTCTTTGGCATGAAGTGGGCCTTGGACCGCAGCCGCCGGGACCGCCAAATTCTTGAAGTGCTGACCATCGGCCCCGAAGAAGCACGCCTTGAACGCACAGGCCCCCGAGGGGGACAGCAAAGCTGGGAATGCAACCGGTATTGGACCACTGTTCAATTGCACCGCGATGATGGGCCGGTGCCCAATTACGTTACCCTCAAGGGGGGTGGGCGAGAGGTGGAAATCGGGGCATTTTTGTCAGAGGAGGAGCGCAAGGCATTGTTTGACGATCTGCAGACAGCTCTGCGTCGGTGAAGAGACCGAAACATGTTTTGACTTTGCCACAGAGCGGAGCTAGGCAATGAGCATGTGTAATATGACGCCCGTTTCCAGCACCGTCTATTATCGCCGCGTTCCATAACGGCGGTCACATTTTCTGTACCTAGAGTTCAACCGCCGCGATCCGGTGGTGAGAAACGGTGCAAGCACTCCTCCGGCATCACGGCAGACCGGAGCCCCCATGACATCGCTTTCCCATATCCACTCTATCGGCCTTTTCGGCTTTGGCGCCTTTGGCCAATTGGTTGCCCGGCACCTTGGCAATCATGTGCCTGTGATCATTCACGATCCGGCGCTGCCTGACCACCTGGTGCTGCCGCCCAATCTGCACAGGGCCAGCATGGAGGAAACAGCGGCCTGTCCACTGGTCATCCTCGCAGTCCCTGTGCATGCCATGCCATCCCTGTGCAACGCGATCCACGTCCACCTAAAGTCAGGTGCAATCATAGCTGACGTCGGGTCGGTGAAGCTCGAGCCCTGCAGGCTTATGTCCGAGCTTCTTCCGCCCCATGTCGATCTGGTAGGAACCCATCCGCTGTTCGGCCCCCAAAGCGCAGACGGGGGCATTGCCGGGCACAAGATAGCACTGTGCAACGTGCGGGGCCGATCTCACCTGCGCCTGGCGGCCTTCCTTCGCCGGACGCTCGGCTTGCACACCATCCTGACCTCGGCTGAGGCACACGACCGGGAACTCGCCACAGTACAAGGGTTAACACATCTGATCGCGCGCGTGTTGAAGGACATGGGCCCCCTCCCCTCACGTATGACCACCACCAGTTTCGAGCGAATGATTGAGGCGGCGCGCATGGTCCAGGATGATCCACCAGGCGTGTTTGCCGCAATCGTCCAGGCAAACCCATTCGCTACAGAGGTTCGCGACGACTTTCTGCGCAAAGCACGGGCGCTCGCACTGCCACCCGACGGGCACACAGAATAGAAAAGGCCCGCACAAAGCGGGCCGTATCATACTATCGAATCAGCAGTGCATGACATTCCGTGGGTAGCTCAGCAGCCTCCTGCGGTGCACAACTCGTCCTTAACCATGGGGCCTACACGGCCAAAATCCATCTGTCCGGTGTACTTGGACTTGAGGACACCCATGACTTTTCCCATATCGCGGATCGAATCGGCACCGGTTTCGCTGACAGCATCCTTGACCGCCTGGCGAATTTCCGTCTCGTCCAACTGTTTGGGCAAAAACTCCTCGATGATGGAGATTTCAGCCAATTCACGCTCAGCCAAATCAAGACGGCCGCCTTCTTCATAGGCGCGGGCGCTTTCATTTCGCTGCTTTGTCATTTTCCCGAGAATAGCGAGGATCTCTGGGTCACCGATGCTCTCTTCCCCGCCCTCGCCGCGTGCGGCGATTTCTTTGTCCTTGATGGCTGCATTGATCAGACGAAGCGTGGCCAGGCGGTCAGCCGCCTTATCCTTCATCGCCTGTTTCAGGGCCTGATTCACCCGCGTACGCGTATCCATTTCTCTCTATCCATCCCCATGGCATCGGAACTCGGATCCTTAACCAATTGGAAAGCAGTTTTCAAGCATGGGAAACCGCCAGCCGATCCTCTCACCGCCTGACGTCAGGGATAATGCCACCCTTGACCCGCCATGCCCCTGCCCCTAAAAGCCCTTGAATTTCACCTCATGGAGAGTCGTATCATGGCCGATACCACCGCGTCCAAGCCAACCGCATGCCTGGCGCTTGCAGATGGGACCGTTTTTTACGGAATGGGGTTCGGCGCAACCGGGCGATGCGTGGCTGAGTTGTGCTTTAATACGGCAATGACCGGCTACCAAGAGATCATGACCGATCCGTCCTATGCCGGGCAGATCGTGACCTTCACCTTCCCGCATATTGGCAACACCGGTGTAACTCCTGAGGATGATGAAACAGGCGATCCGGTTGCGGCAGGCATGGTGGTGAAATGGGACCCGACACTGGCCTCGAACTGGCGTGCAAGCGAAGAGCTGAAAGCCTGGCTGACCCGGACCGGCCGTATTGCCATCGGCGGCATCGACACGCGCCGTCTGACCCGCGCGATCCGCCAGCAGGGTGCCCCGCACGCCGCGCTGGCCCATGATCCAGAGGGCAACTTCGACGTTGAGGCGTTGGTCGCCTCGGCCCGCGAATGGTCCGGCCTTGAAGGCCTCGATCTGGCCAAAGACGTCACTTGCGCGCAAAGCTATCGTTGGGATGAAATGCGGTGGGCCTGGCCAGATGGCTACAGTCGGCAAGAGGCGCCTAAGCACAAGGTCGTTGCCGTTGACTATGGTGCAAAACGCAACATCCTGCGCTGTCTGGCCAGTGCTGGTTGCGATGTCACCGTTCTCCCTGCGACTGCAACCGCAGAAGAAGTATTGGCCCATAACCCTGATGGCGTGTTCCTGTCCAACGGTCCGGGCGATCCGGCGGCCACCGGCGAATACGCCGTGCCGATGATCAAGACCATCCTCGACACAACAGACCTGCCTGTCTTTGGGATCTGCCTTGGACACCAGATGCTGGCGCTGGCGCTTGGCGGCAAGACCGTCAAGATGAACCACGGCCACCACGGTGCCAACCATCCGGTGAAAGAGCATTCCACCGGCAAGGTGGAGATCACCTCGATGAACCACGGGTTCGCGGTAGATGCCCAGACCCTGCCTGAGGGTGTGGAAGAGACCCACGTATCGCTATTCGACGGCTCCAACTGTGGAATCGCTGTGACTGGACGACCGGTGTACTCGGTGCAGCACCACCCGGAAGCCAGCCCCGGACCGCAAGACAGCTTCTATCTTTTTGAGAGATTTGCGGACGCTATGGCGGAACGCAAAGGCGCATAAAAACTTGTTGTCCGGCTTTGGAAGGAACCGGACATTAAGCAGTTGTTAACCAAGGCAAGAAAACGTAATCTCAGTTTCCACCTGGGATTGTGTTGGTAAATGGTTAAATCTCGGCGGGGTTTGCGCCGCCCCGGCATAGTAACTTTCAGACCGCAGGTTTTGGCTCTCGCACACATGCGAGGGGCTCAAATGCGGAACCGAAGCGACGAACAGCCGTTCAGTCGCAATGATACTCACGGTCTGCTTGGTGGCTCACCCAAGCAGAGACCGCACACTGCTGAGCTCACATCAGACGCATTGCGTCAGCTTGTCCTCAACCAGCATGGCAAAACTGTCTCGGAGAAACAGCCGCCGCTCAGCGATCGTCGGCCAGCACCCGCCAATGCACCGACAAGCACCCGGCAAACGCAGCTGTCACCTGCCCGGTTTCGCCATATTGACCTTGAGCGCTCTCCTCCGGACACGAGGCTGTTGAATCGTATGCCGCCCGCATTCTGGCTCCGCCATCGAGCCGTGCCCTGGCTTCGTCTCGGAAATGCGGTGGTTGTGGCAATGGCTGACCTAGCCAAGGCTGCAGACGTGCAAGAGGCCCTGGGAAGGCAGTTCGGGACGGTTATTCCGGTCTCAGCCAATGAAGATCAAATTCTGGCGCATCTGACGAAACGTCTTGGAAATCAGATGGCACGGAGAGCCAGCATCTCGCTACCGCAGGCACAAAGCAGCCGGTTTCTTTCCAATCGAAACCTGCTTTCGCACTACGGGCTTTTTGCCGGTCTGGTGCTCAGCCTGTCCTTGCTGTTCCCATTGGCCGTGTTCTTTGCGGCCTGCGCAGTATCATTGCTTTTGTTGGTGTTATTTACAGGCTTCCGGCTTGCCGGACTCGCCGGTTTTGTGAGTGAGCGGGACCGGCTTGGGACGTGGGAGCGCCCTCAGCGTACGACCGCGAGACTTCCGACAATATCCATTTTGGTTCCGCTGTTCCAAGAAGCGGAGATCAGCAAGGATCTGCTCAGGCGCCTGAGCAAATTGAAATACCCCCACCGATTGCTCGAGATTTTCTTGGTGCTGGAGGACGGGGATCACATGACCTTGGAAGCGGTGCGTTCTGCGGTGCTGCCGGACTGGATCACTGTGGTCAAAGTTCCCGAGTATGGAGAACTCAAGACAAAGCCTCGTGCCTTGAACTACGCTCTCAATTTCTGCCGCGGCGAGATCATCGGGGTCTGGGATGCCGAGGATGCCCCCATGGTCGACCAACTGCACAAGGTCGCCGCTGCCTTTGCCAACGCCCCTCCAGAGGTTGCCTGCTTTCAAGGGGTGCTGGACTATTACAATCCCCGGACGACGTGGATCTCGCGCTGCTTTACTCTCGAGTACGCGAGCTGGTTTCGCATCATCCTGCCGGGCATCGCCAAACTGGGACTTGTGGTACCTCTGGGAGGCACCACCATGTTTGTGCGTCGAAAGGTCCTCGAAGAAATCGGCGCCTGGGATGCCCACAACGTAACTGAGGACGCCGATCTTGGAGTCCGCTTGTGCCGCGCCGGGTATCGGACAGAGATGCTGGCATCAACCACCTACGAGGAAGCAAATTCCCACGCCTGGCCATGGATCAAGCAACGCTCGCGGTGGCTCAAGGGCTTCATGATGACCTATGCCACGCATATGCGCGATCCCCGCAAGCTGGTGGCAGACCTGGGCTGGAGGCGTTTCATAGGACTTCAGGTGTTCTTTCTCTGCTCGGTCGGTCAGTTCCTGCTTGCCCCGGTACTATGGAGCTTTTGGCTCGTAGCGGTCGGCTTGCCACATCCGATTGAAGGACATGTTCCCGGCCTTTGGCTGTCATTGGCGGTGGGCGTACTTGTGTTCTTCGAGCTGCTCAATCAGGTGACGGCTGTTTGCGCGGCCTTTGCAAGCAAGCGGCGGAGCTTGGCGCTTTGCGCGCCCCTTCTCTTGCCCTATTTTGTTTTGGGCGCGGCAGCTGCCTACAAAGCCCTTTACGAACTCGTCTTTTGTCCCTTCTTTTGGGACAAAACCAACCATGGCCTTCACGCGCCTGATCCCGCCCCACAAGACGACCGACGGTCGTGACCTCGTCAGCCCTTGCTGCGATCACCTGCGTCCTGTTTCAAACGCGTCATGAAAGCAATGGAAATGTGGTGCCTCAGGGCCTCTGAAGCCCCATCCGCATCGCGTTTACTGATAGCATCCACGATCCCCTTGTGCTCGGACTGGGCAATCTTGCCTCGACCCTCGGCCGCAAGGGAGGTTGTCGCCATCAAGGCCATCGTCCGGTGCACCAGATCCAGTTGCTGCACAAGGTAGCGGTTATGAGACGCAAGATGAATCTGCTCGTGAAAGCGCCGGTTTGCTTTGGCCAGCTCGGTCGGGTTGTCAACCAGTTGATCATCCGCTTTCACCATCTCCTGAAGAACGCGGATTTCCTCATCAGTGGCGTGCTGCGCCGCCAGCGCTGCGGCCAGGCCTTCAAGTTCGCGGCGCACCACATAAAGTTCAGCCATCTGGTTATGATCAAGCGACGCCACAATCAGCGAACGCCCATCCCGTTCCAGCAGCGACTGGGTTTCAAGGCGCTGCAGCGCCTCGCGGATGGGCGTGCGCGACACACCGAAGCGCTCCGCCAGGTCACTTTCCACCAGCCGGTCACCGGGCTTAAAGACACCCACATCAATCGCCTCAAGGATGAGGGAATAGGCATCTTTCTGGTTACTGCGGCTCTGGCTCATGGGTTTTCCAACTTGGTACATTCGATCTTTTCTACAGCCCGCCCGCAGCCAATCAAGCTTTTACAGCAGTTTGCGCCTAAATCACGCAGTCACTTGAGACAGTTTGCGGCCCAAGCCCAATTGCAAAACCGGCGCGCAGGTCCTAATCGGACCCTATGGTAAAACCTTTCTTTTCTCACGTCCGTCACTGGGTCTTTGATCTCGACAACACGCTCTATCCGCCCTCGGCCCGTCTGTTTGACCAGATCGAGGTCAAGATGACCGACTACGTCATGCAAGAACTGGGCGTCGAAAGAGCCGAGGCGGATCGCCTGCGCAAACACTACTGGCACGAGCATGGCACAACGCTGGCCGGCCTGATGCAGGAGCATCAGATCGACCCCGATCCCTATCTTCATGCCGTCCATGACATTTCGTTCGAGCCACTGGAACCCGATGCGGAACTGGCCGCCCGTATTCGGGACCTGCCGGGCAAGCGTATCGTCTATACAAACGGCAGCGCCCCTTATGCGGAACGGGTGCTGGAGGCACGCGGCCTGTCAGGCCTGTTCGATGGTATTTACGGTGTCGAACATGCGAACTATCGTCCCAAGCCAGAACGGCAGGCCTTTGATACGGTGTTTGCCAAGGCAGGCATCGCAGTGGAAACCGCCGCCATGTTCGAGGATGACCCAAGAAATCTGGAAGCCCCTCACGCCATGGGCATGCGCACGGTTCACGTTGCTCCAAACCCGCACGATCAAGACCATATTCACCATCACACAGATGACCTGAGCCGCTTTCTTGCGCGGCTATTGTAGGCCACACCAACTGCGACGAAATCGCACCTCCAAGAGTCATATTTGCTGACCTACATCACCGGCAGAAACAGACTTAGGAAACGCGACATGACTGCTTACACTCTGCCTGCGCGCCTGTCCCTGTGGCAGCGCATTCTTTTTGCCATCCCAATTCTGGGCCGTATGGCAAAAGAGGTCGCCTATGGCGCCGCCGACAACATCTACTACGCTCTTGGCACCTTTGTCAGTCTCTGGGGCTGCTCGATCCTGATGTTTGGCATCCCTGGCCTTTACATCCCGGCCTTGTGTCTTGTCCCGGTCATGTTCACGCTGCTGATCCTGATCACCCGCGGATAGGACCATATGCCGCTTGTCATTCAACGCTAAGGAGGCATATCTCAGCTCAGAGTGACCATGAAAGGCGGCAGCCATGACCGAGACCTGCGACATCCTTATTTCCGGCGGCGGTATTGCCGGTCTTACTGCAGCCGCCGTATTTGGGTCTGCCGGGTTTCAGGTCATCTGCGTTGATCCCACGCCCCCCATCACGCAGCGGGATGCCGAAGGGTCGGACATGCGCACAACGGCACTATTGCAGCCTGCCCGTGACCTGCTGCAGGAACACGGGCTTTGGGCGCGACTGACGGATCATGCAGCGCCCCTGCAGGTGATGCGGATTGTCGATGCCGGCGGTGAGCTGCCCGAACCACGGGTGATCAAGGACTTTAACGCAGCGGATATCTCCGAACAGCCCTTTGGCTGGAACCTGCCCAACTGGCTGTTGCGGCGCGAATTGCTGGCAGCAGTGGCAGAGATGCCCAACGTCGATTTCCGCCCGGGCGTCGGCACTACGCAGCTGTTTACCCGAATGAATGAGGCCCGCATCACCCTGACGGATGGCCGCCAGGAACGCGCGCGTTTGGTTCTGGCCTGTGATGGCCGCAATTCGCCCACGCGCGAAGCCGCAGGCATCCCGGTCAAGACAATCCGCTACGGCCAAAAGGCGCTGGCCTTTGCCGTGACCCACCCTGTGCCACATGAGAACGTCTCAACCGAGATTCATCGTTCTGGCGGGCCGTTCACCCTGGTCCCCCTGCCGGACTATCAAGGCCAACCCTCTTCTGCCATTGTCTGGATGGAGCGCGGTCCGAGAGCAACAGACCTTCTGAACATGGAGCCTGCAGCATTTGAAGCCGAAATGACACGGCGCAGCTGCGGTCTTTTCGGCGACCTCAAACTGGCGTCCCGGCGCACGATCTGGCCAATCATCAGCCAATCCGCCGAACGTCTCTATGACGAGCGTCTCGCCCTGATGGCTGAGGCAGCCCATGTTGTCCCTCCTATCGGAGCGCAAGGCCTGAACATGTCGCTGAGCGATCTGCGCTGTCTGCTGGACCTGGCACAGGCGCAGCCTCTTGGGCTGGGCGATGCCGCCATGCTGGAGGCATATCACAAGGCGCGCCATCGGGATATCATGTTGCGCGTCAAAGGTATCGACCTTTTGAACCGCACCTCCATGCTGGAGCCGCGCCCCTTGCGCGATCTGCGGGCCTTTGGCCTGAGTGCACTCTATTCTATGGCACCTGTACGCAGAACCCTGATGCAAATGGGCCTCGGCGTCAGATAGCTCTGAGCCACAAGACCATTCCACCTAAGCTGAGTCGACTGATCTTTGATTGGCAGCGACCTGAATCATGGTGCCATGATTCTCGCGCGCACCGAAAAAATGCACCGATCAGTACACATTCAAGCCAAGGCGATTTCGGTCGCGAACAACCCCAAGACACTATGAAGAAAGAGGTTCCGTTCAATTCCGGTCTCGTTTTTCAAATGCTGAAAAACTGTGCGTTGACAAAAAGAGTACCGATCAGTACACCTTGTGCACACTTTGGTGATCAACAGAGGGCTGACAGGAATCGCATCCTGCCGCCCTGAGGACATCAGGAGGGGCTCATGCCGACGGTAACCGCTGCTTTCGTGAACGCCATGGCCAAGGCCGCAGGACTGACCCTGTCGCAGGAGGGGCAACTCCTTTCCGGGGCGCATCTCATCCATCAATTCAAATGCGCTCCACGAGAGACCATATCCGAGAGAGAGCACTTTGACGCCCTTGACCGGATCCGCAGCCATTTCGGTGACGATCTGCTCTTGATCCGCGCCTATGCGAACACAATCCAACTGGACGATCTCGGCGTTTTGGGACTGGCCATAAAGACTGCACCAGATCTGCGAAGTGCCCTAACAGTCATCCAGCGTTACTTCGCACTGATGACCGATACCGTGATCTATCGCTTTGACGGCTCGGGCAATCCCGCGAGCATGCACATCGAGATCCAGACCGACCAGCATCCCGCCTTGCCCTTTCGTAACGAATGCGCACTGTTCGGTCTGACCCGCAAGATCAAGGCGCTGACCGGTTCAGACGCTGCGATCACTCGCGTCTCTTTCCAACATGCCTGCGCAGGTGATCCAGACCGATATGCCGAGGATTTTGGCTGTGAAGTCCTGTTTCGGCAACAAAATGATGCCCTCTGGCTGCACCCAGATGCGCTCGATCTTCCGGTGCTGCGTGGAGACAAGAGCGTCTGTAATTTCCTGATTGCGCATCTGGAGGAAGAGCTGTCCGGTTTGAATCGCAAGCCGCCCTTGATGACAGACCTGATGCGGCACGTTTCTCAAGCCCTGCAACACGGTCTGCCGCAGGCCGCCGATATCGCACACCGAATGGGCATGAGTGAACGCACCCTCTACCGCCGCCTGTCCGATGAGGGGCTTACCTATCGCGACGTTCTACAACAGGCGCAAAGTGAACTGGCCCGTGAACTGCTGACCACGTCTGACCGCTCTATCGCCGAAATCGCTTTTCTCACCGGATTTTCCGAACAAAGCACGTTTAGCCGGGCTTTCAAACGCTGGGCGGGCCTTGCGCCGGCGCAATATCGCCAAAAGCCCACCGCGGCCTGATCCTGCCTTCCAGGCGCTTTGGCAGGAAGTGACATAAGACTGGCAGAGGTAGCCAAGAGCCAGGCAATCGATCAGCGTAAGGTCAGATCAAATAGCCCACCAAGATTGACGCCAGGCATCAGAAACAAAGGAATATACGCATGAAAGAGATGACCTCCCTCGTCGTAATGGCGCTCGCAGCGGCAATGGCCACCGGCCTTGTACTGCTTCCGATCACCATGCCCCATACGGTCACCGCCACAATTCCTGTGACGCTGACCGCCTAGTCCATTAGGTGGCTCTACTCCGCTGCGATGGCACGTTCGGACCTGTCCCTGCCGCCGATTGGCGACCATTTGAGGTCCCCGTCATACCGCCAGGCCAGCTTGCCGTCCTCATCCATGGCGATCAGGTGCAGCCAGCGGTTGTCGAACAGATCTCGCACGTTGGCATGACGCGCCAGGATATCGCTCATCGCCTCGCGTGGGGCTTCGATAACCACCGAAAGGCGCAAGGGATCATGTTGGAAATCGTCCCCGTCATGCACCGATTGCCAAGGAAGGCCGCCGCGCAGATTGCCGCCGTTGCCTTCCAGAACACCGATCCCGCCCACAACGTTGTGCAGTAGCTTGTTGCCGCCTCCAAACAGATCCGGCGTTACAGTTGACCCATAGTACTGAAGGCTGATCCAGCTGGCGACCTGAACCGGGGCGGTCAGGATCAGCTCAAGCACGGAAAAGTCCTCGTCCGCCCTCCAGTCATAGCTGTGCAGGAACGACTGACCAGCAAGGCCAACGCCAGAGGTCCGTGAACGTGGGGCCGCGATGAAGGCGCGGCAGCCGCCAAGCCCCCATTCCGGGCGCGTCTCGGCCCAGTCCTGCGCGCGGCGCAGAACATCCTGCTCTCCGGTGGCGCGCGGCAATCGCTTGGCCCGCTCGCTGCGGGCCAGTTGCCCCGCCGCCCTCAGAAGCTCTTTCAGCTTGGCAATCTCCCTAGCCTTTGAACTCTCTGGCAGATCTTGTTCAAAGACTGTCACCCTATCCGTTGTGGTGTGATGCATGGCGGGCAGGAATACCGTATCGGCCGGGATCTCAATCCCCACACCTGTAAGCCCTGCACGCACCTCGCGATCATTCAGCAAACCCGCCAGAAGGCGCGCATTGACGTCCCCGGCAAAGCCACCACAGGCCCCGCAGTGCAAAGCGCTTTCATGCGGGTTATTCGTCACATCCGCGCCGTGGCCCGCCAACATCACAATCGGCGCAAAGTTCTTGGTCAGGGACATGGCGCTCAGGACCGTTTTGGCCATAGTGACGCGCTGCCCCAGATCAATACTCGGATCCAGCTGCGGTGCCGGATCCGCCTTGTGGGCGTGACCGATGCCAAGCGCATCGCGCACCAGTTTGCCCGCATAGATGGGGCCCGTTGCCTCGACAAAGGCAAAGGAAGAGACCGCCGCAAGCTTGAACCGCCCCCAGGCCCGTTTTGCCCGTGCAACGCCACGCCGCTTGAGGTTCTTTTCCGCGCCCTCATGCGCCTGCGAAACCACACCCGGCTGCAACAGAACCGGGCCACGCGCCTCAACCACGTCAGACCCCGCGCATTGATGCGCCGCCGCCAGCCCAAAAAAGCCGGCAAAGCCAATGGTCTCGATCCCTGCGCCCTGCGCCTCCAGGGCGCGGCGAAACACTTCGGAGCGCACATCGATGCAAAAGGCCGCCTGCACCTCGGGGCGTTCCTTGCGAGACGGCGTCTCTGCCACGGCCAGAGAGGCCGCCAGACGCCTCTGCTCGGCCCGCTCGCCTGCCTCCTGCAGGACCGCGTCGATCACGATATCCCGCGTCGGCGTAACCGGCGTTTCGTGAGCGGCCACGACCTCTGCCCAACGCTCTGCGATCTGGTCTTTGTAGAGCCGGAAAAGCGCCTCCTCAAAGACCATGCGAATGGCGAGCAGCTCGGTGACGGAGTTGTCGCTCTCTCCCTCCAGCTCTGCCTGCCACAGAAGGTAGCGCGCATATTGCCCCCACCCGCCCAGTGTCATCAACCAGCGGTGAAAAGCGGTGCCCGCAGCAGCCGGCGACAGGCCAAGCGATTCCGAGGCCCGCCCGATAGCCCGCCAGTGAGAACGGTTGGTGGCCGCGACAAAGGCCCCAAATCCTGTCAATCCATGGATTTCAGGAGTCAAATCGCGCGCACCGAATTCACGCCAGGCGCTGAAAATACCGCCCGCTCTGCCCGGCTGCCACAGCGCCTGTCCCTGATCGAAATGGCTTGCAGCCCAGACCCCGATCCGGTCCTCAATCAATCCGGGCCAGTCGATCCCCGTTGCCTCAGCCGCAAGATCAGCAACGGTTGGCAGCGCCTCCGGCAGAGGGCTTTCTGCCTCAAGACTGTTCAGAACGTCGCTCAGCGTGGGGCGATCAAAGGTGCCTTCAAGACCTGCGAGCGCGTCGCTCAAGTCTTCTTCCAGGATCTCTCCGCCCTCTAGCTTTTTTGCCCAATGACTGCGCGCGGGCATGACCCGTTTGCCGGCCACCCGCGCAAGCCGTGCTGCGGTCACGGCCAAAGGCTCGCCGGTTTGCCCCAGGAACGGGTTGACGGCCACGCTCGCAGACAGGGGAAACAGCGGCGGGATCGCCTTGGCTGCGCCGTTTGCGGCATGGACCAGTTCCAGCAGGGCGGCAGGGAAGACTTCGAATTTGGTCAGCATGAGTAGGCTCCGATCTCAGGAGTGTTTCCGGGATGACCAGCCGCCCAGCAGCTTGTCAAAGATTGCGTTGATGTAAAAACCGTTGGACAGGTGCACCCGGATCCCAAGCGCCGCCGGGTGGTTGGCCCATAGCGGGAAGGTGGCCTGCGCCAGCGCCACGGCACCAAAGCTGATCAGCGCCAGGGTCATCAGCGCCCACTCCAAGGGACCGGGTGCCGGAGTGGCGGGCAAAGTCCCGGCGGTGACATGTTTCGCCAGAAGTTGCAGCAGGAAGTAGCTCGCTGAGGTGGCAAAAGCATAGACCATGGTGCGCCGCGTCAGAACGCCCGGAGCCGCATCCGCAAGCCCCTGCGCCAGAATGTAGGCCACACCAAAGATCAGGATCACGCCCAGGGCGATGGCCTGAATGGACTTGCCCTCAAACCCGATGACAAAGCCGACGAGCGCATAGATCGAGATACCGATCACAAAGGCCTGAAGTACATTGCGCATGCTGGGCACAGCCACCGGCCCCGGTCGGCGGATCGCCGCGACATTGCGCACCGCCTCGCCCGCACTGAGGAAAGCATGCGCCTTGTAAAGCGAATGGGCGAGGATGTGCAGCAGCGCGAGAGGGAACAGCGCGAGGCCACACTGCATGACCATGAAGCCCATCTGTGCGATGGTGGACCAAGCCAGCGATGTCTTGACGGCAGGTTGGGTCAGCATGACCAGACCGCCAAAAAGCGCGGTGAACCCGCCCAGCATCACCAGCAGCGCCATGACGCCCGGCGCCGTCAGCATCACATCTGCAAAGCGGATCAGCAGGAAGCCACCGGCATTGATGACACCGGCATGGAGCAAAGCAGAGACCGGGGTCGGAGCCTCCATCACCTCGGTCAGCCAGCCATGGGCGGGCAGCTGCGCCGAAGCCAGAACTGCCGCAAGGGCGATCAGAAGGGCCGCGCCTGTTGTCGCCAGATCCGGCTTTGCAGAGGCCAGGATCGTCGCAATATCCGATGTGTCGTAGGTGATCAGCAAAAGAGTGATGGCCACAGCCAGCACCGCTTCGCTCAGACGCGCAACAAGCGCCTTTTTGCGGGCGGCACGCTGGGCGGTCATCCGATCAGGATAGAACAGCAAAAGCCGGTTGAGCAGCAGATTGGTTGCGATCCAGGCCGCCAGAAGCTGGAAAAGATTGCCCGAAATCACCAACAAAAGAACCGCCGTGAGGGTCGCCAGCATCAGCCCGGTAAAAGCCCCCTGGCGCTCTTCTCCGTCCATGTAGGTTGCCGAATAGCGCATTACGACCCAGCCAATAAAGCTGACAAGAACCAGCATTGTCAGGCTGACCGCATCAAGCCGCACCGAAAGACCGATCCCCCAGGCACCAAGCAATCCGGAGGTTCCGCCTCCGTTCAAGGCCACCAGCATCGCGGACAGCAGGCTAGCTGCAAAGACCGCAAGCGTTGCCCATTCAGAGATCTGCGGCAGGCGTCCCGGCCGTGCTCCGGGCGTACGTCGGGCGTAGGTCGTCATGATCACCAAGATCACGGGACAAATTAGCGGCAATAGCAGATGGCTCATCAGTTGGCGTCCTTGGGCTGAGGGGTCACATTCGGTCCAGACCGTCAAATACGTCACAACTTGCGACCATAAAAATTCATTGTTTTTGAGCTATCATTCTACTATTTAGAACGATATGCCTCTCAACTATCACCACCTGCGCTACTTCTGGGCCGTGGCCCACGACGGTAACTTGACCCGCACGGCCCAGCGGCTGAACCTGTCTCAATCCGCTTTATCCACTCAAATCAAACAGTTGGAAGAAAGACTTGGGCATTCCCTGTTCGACCGGCGCGGACGACAGTTGCATTTGACCGAAGCGGGCCGGATCACTCTGGATCACGCGGACGCAATTTTTTCGACGGGGCAGGAGCTTGTTGCGACGCTTCAGGAAACAGGCAACACGCGGCAGGCGCTGCGGGTAGGTGCCCTGGCGACTCTCTCGCGCAACTTTCAGATCAGCTTTCTCAGGCCCATGCTGGCCCGCATGGACGTTGAGGTGATTCTGCGATCAGGTAGCCCGACGGAATTGATGGAAGGCCTCGGGACGCTGAACCTGGATGTGGTGCTGATGAACCGTGAGCCGCCCAGTGACAGCCTTACCCCCTATGAAACCCACCACATCGCCGAGCAACCCGTAAGCATTGTCGGCGCCCCCGAGCGCTTTGATCCTTCCCTGCCCATCAAGGATCTGCTGCGGGAGCAGCCCTTCATCCTGCCAACCACCGACAACTCGCTTCGGACAGCCTTTGATGCCATGGCAAGTCGCTTGTCCGTGCGCCCGCAGATCGTGGCCGAGGTGGACGACATGGCCATGATGCGCTTGCTCGCCCGTGAGAACATCGGCCTCGCCCTGGTTGCCCCGATCGTTGTGCAAGATGAGCTATCCTCAGGCAGGCTGGTCGAAGCCGATGAGCACCCGCAAATCAAAGAGAATTTTTTCGCCATCACTTTGAAGCGGCGCTTTCCAAACAAGTTGGTAAAAGAACTGCTCACCCATGCGCCCCCGGCACGGCCTGTCCTCTGATTTGCTTATAGCTCACTGCAAGACCAAGGGCATTCAGGTTTGCCTTTGGAAAAGGCCTGTATCTTAGCCCCCGAAAAATCACTGTTTAGGGCTGAGTTCTTCCATAACCTTGAATACCCCATAAACATGCGTAGCCTCGCCCGCCTCATCCACGGCAACATGGCAGGTACTGTGCACTCGAGCCTTGGAGCCATCAGGGCGGGTAATATCCTGTGTGTAGCTAAAAGATTCTTTGGTCTTAACAGCTTCTGCAGTCAGCTTTTGCAGTTCGGTCTGAGCTTCTGACGTCAGCTCTTGCATGCGCATCTTGTTGGTCGGATTCGGGATCTCATCGTATCCCAAAATCTTGAACAAACTGGGGCTCCAGTAAACCAGATCATTTTTCAAATCGTGGGAATAGACCCCCACCTTCAGATCCTCGGTGATCAGGTTGTATTGCTGTAGCAGCAGATCCCTGCCCCGCTCTTCAGATACGTTGCGTGTCACGCCGATGAGCAGCGTGTGGCCGGTTTTCTCATCCAGAACGGCCTCTCCAAAGACATGTCCGATAAAGATCTTGCCATCTGCCCGAATGAGACGAGCGTAGAAGTCAAACGTAGACTGGTTGTCTGCGGCCTTTGTGAGCTCGGCATTCAGCCGTTCCTGATCTTCTTCGACGACAAAATTCATACCTTCGCCCAAATTGTCGGGCCGGTTTTCATCCGTGTATCCCAGCAAAGTATCATGTTGCGGCGTGGTTTGCACTTCGCCTGTGCTCATGTTGATGCGCCAGGTGCCCATATGGGCAAAACCGCCGGAATTGTCGTTGATGAAGAGCTGGCCCAGATCGCTTTCCATGGATTGAATCTGCAAAATCAGACCAATCAGGTTTTCATCGACCGAGAACACCGGGGCGACCTCAAGGAAAAAATCACGCGTACCGACGCGGAAGCTTTGGCGCAACGGCAATCGGGACACAAGTGCTTTGGTGCAAAGATCGATGAATGGAGGATAGTCCTGTGGCACAAAGGCTTGCGACAGATGACCAAAGCCGACACCCCGCTCGGACAGCTGGAAAAGATCAATCGCCAGATCCGACGCGTAGCGGATCAAAAGCCCGTGATCGACCATGATCATGGCCATTGGCAGATTTCCGATGACCCCGGTCAGCTCTGCCGAGGTCCGCTCCAGTTGGCTGGTGTTCACCAACAGTTCCTCGTTGACGGTAATCAACTCTTCATTTGTGGATTGAAGCTCCTCGTTCGAGGTCTCGAGCTCCTCATTGGTGGACTCCAGCTCTTCATTCGACGATTGCAGCTCTTCGTTGATGGCCTGCAGCTCTTCGTTCGAGGTCTGCAACTGTTCAATTGTGACCAGCAACGCATCGCGTGTTCTGGACAGTTCTTCCTCAAGATACCCGACGTATTCACTATCGCCGATGTCCTTTTTCTCAACGGTGGGCTCAACGCGCCTCTCAAAACCGATCAAGACAATGTCTTCGGCGCCGTCTTGAACGCCGCCCATCGGATAGGCAGATAGCTGCACCAATTCGCCGTCCAGTTCCGGGAGTTTGTGCCAAGGCCCCTGGCGCCGCTCATCGTATTTCAGCGAGACAAGCGCCAGGCTTGCCGCGTCCGATGCAAATGGCTTTTTCAAGACCGACAGGTTGCTCAGTCCAAAAGACCGCGATGTAAGCATGCAGTATGGCGCGATATCACCATAGACCCGCAAAACCGTGTGTTCGCGGTTGAGCACAATGCCATCGCGGACGACCGACTTGGCCAGGCGATCAAACTGTTCCCACTGATCAACCGGTTGCGGCATTCTGGAGAATGCATCACCTGAATTTGACGCAGGCAATCGCCCGCCGCGAAAGGCCGCCTCGGTCGCGCGCGGTGACAGCCGCCCCTTTCCTCTGAGTTGAAAGACGCGGGCACTGCTGGACATCTGGACAAAATGGTCTTCCATATGCCCCAGTGTTTCAGATGTCCCCAGAAACAGGATACCGTCCCGCTTGAGCGAATAGATCAATCGCGTAAGGACCCGTTCCTGAAGCTTGGTACTGAAATAAATCAGCATGTTGCGGATACTGATCAGGTCCATGTTCAGGAACGGCGCGTCCTGAAACACGTTGTGGCGCGAAAACATCACAAAATTCCGCAGCTTCGGCTTTACCAGAACCGTATCCCCGTGCACCTCGAAGTATCTCGACAGGTATTTCGAAGGAATGTCCGCCGTGGCCGCCTGAGGGTATATTCCCTTGCGCCCCACGCGCATCGCCTCTTCATCAATGTCAGTGGCAAAAATCTGGATGGCGTCGGAGGCCACAACATCCAGTCCCCCCATCGCTTCGGCAATCAGGATGGCCAGGGAATAGGCCTCTTCACCGGTCGCGCAGCCGGGAACCCAAACTCTGATCGGTTCAGTTCCTTCGTAGTCCCCAAAACGTTCTGCGATGACGCGCTCAAGCACCGAGTATTGTTCTTCGTCTCGGAAAAAGCGGGTGACCGAAATCAGCAGGTCACGGTAAAGCGCATCGACCTCTTCGACGGACCGGCGACACAGGTCCAAATAGTCGTCAAAATTCTCCATGCCTTTTGCGATCATGCGCCGCTGGATGCGGCGATTGATGGTGTTGCTCTTGTACTGCCTGAAATCGACCAAGGAATGCGCCAGAAGCACGTCGAACAGGTCATTGTTGCGACCGTTGTGGGCGTTGAGCTCCTTTAAGGCACTTAGGTCCCGCGGGTGTTTCAGGATCAGCCCGATATGGGCACCGATCTGTTGCGGCGTCAGCGTCAGGTCCACACAGCCCGTGCGCACAGCGGCAAGCGGCATGCTGTCGTATTTGCAGGTGGTCGGCTCCTGCGCGATGGTGATCCCGCCCATTTCCCGGATCAGGCGCACCCCGTAGCTGCCGTCGCTGCCGGTGCCAGACAAGACAACCCCGATCGCATTCTCGCCCTTTGTCTCGGCAAGGGACGCAAACAGGCGGTCCGCAGATGGTTTTGGCGATGCCGGATGCTCCGATGGATTGCGCAGTTCCAGCGCTCCATCATTGAAAATAACGTCTTTGGCCGGAGGCGGGATATAAATGATATTGGGTTTTGGAACAGTTCGCTGCTGCAGCTCTTCCACGTGCAACGGTGTTTCCCGGGACAAGAGATCCACCAGCATGCTTTTGTGAGACGGCGACATGTGTTGCGCGATCACGTAGCAGCAATTCATGCCAGATGGCAGGTTTTGCGCCAATATGGACGTCGCTTCCAAACCACCGGCAGAGGCCGCAATTGCAACCACGCTGAACGGATCGGCAGGTTCAACAGTCACATTATCCATGGGTTTCATCTTTCCAAAACCGGTATCAGGTCGGGCACAATTGCGTCAGCCTCTGCAATCATTAGCTGAATGCTGGCACTGCGACCACTACCAACGGGAAGCGGACTACTTTTCCCATGTAGTCGCTTTTTCCAACACCGGCTTTTGGCCCTGTTCGATCTGCTCCAGCTCTCTTTGCGTCACCCGTAACTGGTTCAGACTCTCGCTGACCATTTCAATGCGCATCATGATATGCTCGCGCGAGCTTTCCAGTCTTTCCAGACAGGCTTCCAGGCTGTGCCTGCCCCCTCCGGAAAGACTTGGCAGTTCACTGATCGACGTAATGTTGAGGGCTGGAATAAGCACCCAATCCAACGTGTCTTCCAAAGCATCGACAACCGTGTTCACCGGCAGCAACAAAGCGTCGGGGGCTTTGACCAAGGCCACATTGGGATTTCCAACCAAGGCCGAAAAGCGGATAAGCACTCTGGCACAGCCTTTCTCGTCCGGTGAATAAACCACCCGAACCCGGCCGAGTACCAGATCCGGCATTCTGAGCTCGGCATCTGGAAATGAGAGTATCTTCGCCTCGCTCCCCAAGGCCCTCAGATGCGGTTCGATGAATCGCACCAGCTCAGCACAGAATACGTCTTCAAAAGGTTTCTTTTGCGAGAAGGTAACACGGTGGGAGACGTCTTCACGCTTTACAACCACCGAGACCGGAACCCAGGTACGCTCTTGTTCAGGCAGTTCCAACGTGACCGACATCGAACGCTCAGGCTCGGCTCTATTGGCCATACTACCGGTCTCCTCCAACCAAGCAACTTTGCAAAACACCCCCATATGCTACACGCAAAGATGTATGTTGGATAGGCATAACTCCGTCAAAGCGTGTCCAGTCGATGCGCAGAACAGTCTCCAGATGTAGTGACAGAATAGCTCTGGCAACTCACAAAGCGGTCAAGAGACAGGCGTTCCTACCGAAGCTGTGCCGCCGCCTAGCCTTGGCGGCTTGACGGTGAGACGTCGTCACCGGCGCGAACCTCCCTTGCATGGATGCCAAGGCACAAAAGCGCAGGCCACATGAGATAGGCTTCTATCTCCACGTTTTCGCCGAACGAGAGCAGCACCAGCACCATGCACAACCCCAAGGGAAGCCTGCCCCGGCTTGATCCGGCCGCGTCTTTCAAGGCCAGGCCGATCTGCCAGACCAGCGGCACCAGCAACGCGAGAAACCCCACCAGCCCTTTGACGAACAACAGTCCGAACCAAGTGTGATGGCTGCCGATCGGCATGTATTCAACCAGATGTGGTCCGGGCTGCACGGTGCCATGGCCAAACCAAGGGGCCTCTTCTTGCCAGCGCTCTCGGGCGATGCGCTGAAGGGTTGCGCGCACACGCGTGCTGTCGGCGCGGGCCGCCTTGAACCCGGCAATCCCGGCGCCAAGTGTCTGCATCAACCATGGCCCCAGAACGGCCAGCGAAGCCGTAGCTCCCGCCAGTGTCGCCCAAGCCCAACTGCGCAGGACCAAAGGCACCATACGCGGACAGATCGTGCAGGCGACAAGACCGACCAGCCCCATGCGGGATTTTGAGGCCAGAACCATGACCGTTCCAGCAGCGACCCCGACCGCACGCCACCGGTTGTCCTTCTCCTCCAGCGCAAACAGGACCATAGTGACCCCCAACAGCGCAGCAAAGGGCGACCAGGGGGCAAAGAATTGCCAGCGCGGCGTCCAACTGGCCGGGTCATAGGTGAAAAGGAAAACGGTGAAATACTCTGGCCCCGGTCCCCCCACCACCTTGAGCGGTGAGGTGAAAATCTTTTCCGGCAGTCCGACGTAGGGCGCCGCTAGCAGGATCGGCGCCAGACAGAGCGTCCACAGGCCAAGGCGGCATTGTGCCCGGATGATCACCTCGCGGCGGATCGGCAGAATTGCTCCGGCGAGGGGAAACAACGCCAGCAGGGCCCAGCCCTTGGCCCAGCCAATGGTCGATTTGATTGTTTGCTTTAGACCAAGGTCCCAGTTCAAATGACCAATCCAAAGCGCCAGCAGCATCACGGCCATGCCGATGATCCAAGCCCAGATCAACGGCGGAACTGCACCGGCAGGCCTCAGATCAGAGCGAATTGCGGGGCCAAGATACAAGGACAACACCGCAAGCCCCGCAATCACCCAAGCCAGTACTGGCCCTACGATATAAAGAGCGCCTACCCCGTAGAACGGCCAAGTCCAGAGTATGATTCTCCAGACCATAGTCTCGGCCGGGTTTGCAGGAACGCTCACCTGCGGCTGCCTTTTTCCATGATCAGACGTTCGATCAAGGCACGACGGATCCAGCCCAGCGACAAGGCAAAAAGCAAAAGGAAACTGGCTGCGCCACCGGCGGCAAGAGCCAGTTTCTTGCGAGGGGATGTGGGCCGCTCGGGCAGGGTTGGATCCTCGAGAACCTGGACCAGTGGATATGATGCGAATACGTCTGCCTTACTGGATTGCGACCGCGCGATGGCAGAGGCAAAAACGGCCTCAGCCACATTGAAATCACGCTGCAGGTCCTCCAATCGGGCCGCGAGCGGAGCCAGTTCAGACAGGCGCGCGCTTTGGGTGGAGGCAAGAGCACGCATCTCCTCCAGTTCAGCAAACAGCCCTTGGCGCACGGCCTCTTCACGCACCAATTCGGTCATCAAGGCGCCGCGCCCGCCGTCAATCGAACGCTCCAGTGCGCTTGCGTCCCCGGTCAGCGCAATGGCACGTGCCTCAGCCTTGGCGCGGGCAGCATCCCGAGCGGTGCGGGCCTTGATCACCTTTGGATGATGCGCGCCATAGCGGGAACGCGCCTGCGACAGGGTGGACGTCGCCTCGGCCATCGTATCAATCAGAGCGACGTAATCTGTGTCCGCGTTCAAACGCAGAATATGCGCCGTCATTTGCGCATCAGCACCAAGGCGCACTTCAAGCCCGCGAACCGTGGCCAGTTGCCGCTCGTAAGCCGCCGCCGCCGTATCGATCCGCGCCCGCAGGGCGTCCAGCTCATCCAGTTGGCGATCATATTGCTGGACAGAATGCAGGCCCGTGATCTTGCGCAGGGCCTCAATTTCAACCCGCGTGCGCGCCACCGAGTCCCGGTACTCAAGGATCGCATCCAATCCCCCAGTCTGGCGGCTGTCCATCTCATCGCTGCGCAGCCGGTCAATTTCTGAAAAGAAGGCCTTGAGCAATGCCGCATTTCGGGTTTGGGCCTCTCTTGGATCGGGGCCAACCATCTTCACATGGATAAATGCGGTCTGATCGACCAGCCGAACCTGAGGTTTGCCAAAGGTTCTCGCATCGACACCGGCATATCCGGCCGCGGCCCGCAGAACCCTGTCCGCCGCAAGGAGCCGTTTATATGTTTCTGTGGGGCTTACAGAATTGCTGGAGAAGGCCGAACTGGAATGGCTCGAGGCCTGCCCAATTTCGGCAAGGTTTACCGATGAAGCCGCGCCGGAGCCCGGCAGGATCAGCGACATGTCACTCGCGAAAACCGGTTTGGCGGTTTTCAGATACCCGGAGATCGGCGCCCATATCGCAGCAAGGCCCAAAGCGAAGATCCAGACATATCGCGGCACTCGGCCCCGATCCGTCGGAGAACCGCCCATAAGGGCGCGCCGCACCATGCGGCGCCCCCTACCGGATGGCTTGGACCCGGACGAAGCAGGTGGGCTGGCAATCTCAGACAGGCTCATCGACAGTCTCCTTACCCCTTGCCTTGAGCAGCAAGAGCGCATGATGCGGCAGAAATGAGTGGTGGCAGATCTTCTTGGACAGGCTCGCTATTCCAAAAACGGGGAGCTCAGAACAATCCAGCGTCCCGCGCGATAATCGCAGCCTGTGTTCGGTTGCTCACCTTGAGCTTGCGATAGAGGGTCTTCATGTGCAGCTTGATCGTTGGCTCACTCAGGCTGAGGTCCCGCCCGATTTCCTTGTTCGACTTACCTTCGGTCAGCCCAAACAGCACTTCGCGCTCTCGTTTCGTCAGCCTGGTGGCCAATGGGTGGCTTTCACTGGCCTCTGGACCTGTCATGAAACCGATTGGCGCGTATTGCTCGCCCATGGCCATGAATTTGACCGCGCTGACCAACGATTTTGCCGGCAGTGTCTTGGGCACGAAACCGGCCGCGCCCAACCTCAAAGCCTCTTCAGCAATCTCACGGGTCGCTTGACCAGAAATCAGAGCAACCCGCTGACCTCCGTTCATTTTGATGGCTTTGGACAGACTTTCCAGCCCCGTCATGCCCGGCATCTTGTAGTCGAGCAAGATCAGATCGAAGTCTTCTTCGCTATCGGATATGCGCGCGCAGGCCTCATCAAACGTCGAGGCGCTTCCAAGTTCGATGTCGCCCTCGGCGCCAAGAAACGCGATCAGCGTGTCTCGCAGAAGATCATGGTCGTCGGCAATCAGTACTCTCATTTCCAAACCCTTTCACATCAACGGCCAGTGGCGAGCCAAAGGAGGCCAGCACAGCCTGATCACTAAAATTTTAGCACAATGCGAAACGAAGACCCGAACGCTTGGGGTTACGTCACCTATCCTTTTGGGTGCGCCACTCACCGCTCGCATGGTTAACAAAGCCTTAAGAACACGACCGAGCCCGACCACCCCATTTGCCTTACCAATGCCCCTGCCCGTAGTCCGGTCGCGGAATTGCCCGGAGAGCCACCATCGCGACACAGTCAGACCACGCCCCCAAAACAAACGGAGGAGTGGCCATGACGTCCCAATCAGTGAAAGCTTTTGAACACGGAATCCTGGTCACCAGGCAAAGGTCAGCAGCGGTCAGACAAAGGCCCCTGTCCTTTCGCTCGGTACTCGGGCAGCCCGTCGTGGATGCAACAACCCAGCAAACGGTCGATGCCTTGCTTGGGGGGACGTCGCGCAGTGTTTACTTCCTGAATGCCCATTGCGCGAATGTCCGGGCAAGGGATTGCGCCTATTCTGCAGCCCTCGCCCGCGCGGATCTGGTGCTGCCGGATGGGATCGGGGTTGAGTTGGCCGCCCGGATGACCGGAGCGCCGCTAACGGAAAACCTGAACGGTACCGATTTCACGCCCGTCTTGCTGCGGCAGGCCGCCGAGCAAGGGCTGTCCGTCTTTTTGTTCGGGGCCAAGCCCGGCACAGCCGAACGAGCGGCGCACTCGCTTGTGGGCTCAATCCCCGGCCTTCGGATCGCCGGAACACTTGATGGCTACGCAGGTGCTGATGACAGTGCCGCCGCCGTCGCAAAAATCAACGCTTCGGGTGCCGACATTTTATTGGTCGCCATGGGCGTGCCAAGACAGGAACTGTGGATCGATCGGCACCTGCCCGCCCTGTCGCCGCGGCTTGTTCTGGGTGTCGGAGCCCTCTTCGACTTTCTGGCCGAGAATGTCAGCCGCGCACCAAGAGCGGTCCGCGCAGCGAGAATGGAGTGGATCTGGCGCCTGATGCAGGAACCGCGTCGCCTGGCCAAACGATATCTCGTCGGCAACGCCACATTTATGGCACGCGCCGTGCGCCACGCTCTGCAAAAGGGCCAACCAAGGTTCGAAGCAAAGCGCGCGATGGATATCGCCGTCAGCGGCGCCCTCGTTCTGATGCTCGCACCCTTTCTTGCCATGGTGGCAACTTGCGTGCGGCTCGACAGCCGGGGGCCGGTCCTGTTCAAGCAGACGCGTATCGGGCAGAACGGCACCCCCTTTACGATCCTGAAGTTTCGAACCATGCACATCGACGCCGAAGCAAGGCTTGAAGCCCTGCGCACGACCTCAGATCGGCAAGGCATCTGTTTCAAGTCGCGCAAAGATCCACGCGTGACCCGTTTGGGGCGTATCCTGCGCCGTTTCTCAATCGACGAACTGCCACAGATTCTCAACGTGCTGACGGGGGATATGTCCCTCGTGGGTCCCCGCCCTGCAATTCCATCCGAGGTTGCCGCATACCCTGAAGCGGCATTTGAGCGCTTGAAGGTCCGGCCCGGGATCACCGGGCTGTGGCAGGTCTCGGGCCGCGCGGACATCGGCTTTGACAAGATGGTGGACATGGACGTGGCCTATGTGCGCTCACGCAGCCTTCTGCTTGACCTGCTCTTGCTGGCCTTGACCACTCGCGCCGTGCTGTCCGGACGCGGTGCTTACTGATCCCGGCATCTGTCCTGACCTATCCGATCGGGTAGATGCACGTCCCGAAGTCCCCATGCACTTTTGATCCCATCGGTGGGAGACTACGCCCCAAAAGTGCAGCACGCCCAAAAGTGCCGTTGTTCCACCGAACACTCGGCACTTTTTCAAGACGGCGTCCAAAACTGCGAGACACCTGCAACCAAAGAGCGCAAAGATGACAGAAACAAAGCAACCTTTTTCGGCCCGGTGCTACAGTCCTCGTTTGCTGGTCGGGATTGGCCTGCTTTGTGCCTTTGCGATCGCGTTTCTCGTATCCGAAATCGTCACCCAATTGCGTGCACTCAGCACGGCGAGTTCCGACAATGTGCATTGGGTCCTGTCACAGACAGAGGTTGAGTACCTGGATTTCAGAACCGCCGTGGAAAGCGCGAGGCGCACAGGTGAGGCCGCCGCACTCGACACCGTTGTCGTTGAGTTCGATCTCTTCTATAGCCGCATTGTCACTCTGGGCAGCGGGTCTTTGTATACAAGAGCAAGCGAAGTTGCGCCGTTCGGCGACTCTGTTACCCAAATCCGCGCACGGCTGGATGCCCTTGTCCCTCTGATCGATGGATCTGCTGAAGGGCTATTGAAAAACCTTGATCATCTTGCAGAGGAAGCGGATGCAATCAAGCCCCTGCTGCGAAGAGTCACCACCTCGGGGCTGCACTATTTCACGGATCAAGCAGCCCAAAGCCGGACCTCAATTTCGCAGACCCTGCTGCATCTTGCGATCCTCATGGTTTCACTCGTTTGCGCCCTCATCCTCATGCTCGCCTTTAACCGCCGCAATGCAATTCAAGCCGAACAGAGAGGCGCAGCGCTTAGCCACGCCCATGCGCGTCTTAACACGATCCTGGAAACCTCGCTTGATGCCGTGATCGTGTCCGACCTAGACGGGCGCATTCTGAACTTCAACTCTGCAGCCGAACGGATCTTTCAGCACACCAGCAGCAATGTCATAGGCCGGAGCCTTTCCGACGTCATCATTCCCGACCACCTGAAGGCGGCTCACGAGGCCGGAATGCGAAGGATGCAACGCAGCGGCGTCCACACGGTCATCGGGCATGGGCGGATCCGCCTTGAAGCCAAACGCGGCGACGGAGAGGTCTTTCCTGTGGAAATGGCTCTGGAAAAGGCACAGACCGGCGAAGGTGAAATGGTGGTCGCCTTCCTGCGCGATATCTCCCGACGGGTTGCCTCCGAAGCAGAATTGGTCGAAGCGCGGGACAAGGCCTTGGCAGGAGAAAAGGCCAAAGCAGAATTCCTGGCCATGATGACCCATGAGATCCGCACGCCGCTGAACGGTCTGCTGGGCAATCTCGCTTTGTTGGAAAACACCCCCCTGTCCCGCCAACAAGCCCGCTATGTTCGCAACATGGATATCTCGGGCGGAATTCTCATGCATCATGTCGACGCCGTTCTGGACGTCGCACGCTTTGAAGCCGGGCATACTCAAAAGACCGAAGACGTGGTGCATCTGGGGCACCTGATACAAAATATCGTTGACGGACAGGTTAGCGCCGCAGAGGCCAACGACAATCACATTCAGTGGGGCTGGGAAGGCGCACCCCTGAAATGGGTCAAGTTGGACGCCACCCGCCTGCAACAGGTGCTTTTGAACCTG
This sequence comes from Pseudophaeobacter sp., assembly GCA_027019165.1. GTDB lineage: Bacteria > Pseudomonadota > Alphaproteobacteria > Rhodobacterales > Rhodobacteraceae > Phycobacter. The sequence goes on along the minus strand of JALUXC010000017.1, from coordinate 72,772 downwards.
CTTGGCAATGCGATCAAATTCACCAAGGGTGGCCGCATCCTGATCGAAGCCGAACAGTGCCAATATGACAATAACGGTACCCTTCGCCCCGGTCTTCAGATCCGAGTCATCGATTCCGGCATCGGCATTTCTGAGGTGGACCAACAGCGGATCTTTGATGACTTCCAAGTGTTGGGGACAAATGGCCTTGAGGGCGGTACAGGGACCGGCCTCGGCCTTGGCATAGCGCGCCGGTTCATCACCTCGATGGGCGGTGAAATCGGATGTGAAAGTACGCCGGGTGTTGGCAGTGTCTTCTGGCTTCATATCCCGGTGACGCGGGCAAAGCCACCTTTGGAAGTCGCGTCTTCCTGTCCCAAAACCATGAAGGCCACCGCAACGCCGAGCCAGGCCTGCGACATTCTTTTGGTTGAAGATAATGAGATGAATCTGGAACTGGCCAGAGAGATGCTCACCGGTCTGGGCCATGACGTGACTGTCGCACGCGATGGCTTGGAAGCTGTGGCAGCTGCCGACGCGCACCAGTTCGACCTGATCCTTATGGACATCCGAATGCCGCGCCTTGACGGTCTTTCGGCCACAGGCACCATTCGCGCCGGAAATGGCCCGAACCGAGATGCGCCGTTCATCGCTTTTTCCGCAAATGTCCTTCCCGAGGCAAAAGCGCGCTTTGTGGAGGCCGGCATGTCCGGGTTCCTGGCCAAACCTCTGAAACAGGCCGACCTGCAGGAGGTGCTGTCAAAGTTCTGCACGACAAAGTCAAACAGCGGCCAGACACAAGTCGCGGTCGATCCTGACCTGGGCGATCTTTGCACGCGCTATGAAACCGAAATGCAGGGCCTTTTTGACTGGCTGGGCACTTCGCCAGAGGATCATGCGGAAATCGCAGAGCTGGCGCATAAATTGGCTGGAAGCGCCGCAGCATTCGGACAGGCGGATCTGCGCGATGCGCTGATAGCTCTGGAAATGGCGGCAGAGAGCGGCTCGGATGCGGCGATCGCCTCTGCGATCAAGGGAGCCCGAGACACCTGGACAAATGCACCCGAGCCTGCGCTCGCCTGATTGCGAGCAGCGCGAGAGGTGATTCAACCCCTTACGGGGACAGGCTCCCAACCGCCGCAATCGCGCCCAAGACGCCAACCACCTCGGCCAGATTGGTTATGCTGCTGTCATAACAGGCGATCGCGTCGCCCGGCAGAACATATGGATCATAGTCGTCCCGGTCTGCCCGGCGCAGCATGTCTTCGATATTGCGCTCGATCACTGTTGAGATGCCTGAAATCGGGTCACGTGTCATCAGCACTGCCGAGCGATGCGCGCTCGTGGCCCTTGCACCGCCCACACAGTTGGTGTCGATGACCGCCTGCATGAACCGCGTTCCGTAGGGCACTTCACGCACGCTGCGCCCGACGGCAGAGACCGCATTACCAGCCGCCGGTTTTGTGAGGTTAGAAAGAAACAAAGTCACGCCCGGAGGGCTGATCGGACCTGGGCGCATCATTTCGTCCTGAAAACAGGCTCGGCTCGGCACCGTGATTTCATCCCCGGCCAGTAGCATAACGTCCATCGCATCCCGCCCCGCAAAGACACCGCGCAGATCCAGAATGTGCTTATGCCCGGCCCGCGTCAGTTCAACCGAGGACAGATCCGCATCCGGACGCACACCGCCCGCCGAGCGCAAGGCCACCGAAAGGTTGCGTGCCTCCGTAGAGGCCCCAAGGGCGGCTTGTCGTGCGGTGTCGATATCCTCCCCTCGCTGACCGCCGATACGTGCGGCCTGCGCTTCGAAGACGGCACCGGACACGGCAATGCTAACGCCCGCAAAATCGGCAAGACGGACCGAGATCCGGGGAGGCTCATCATAAAAGCCCTCCCTGACCAACGCAGCTGCAATGTCGGCTTCGACCGCATCTGGGCTGCGACCCTGCGCGGGAATGGGAGACAGGAAAGGCAGCTTTAGGGCGCCATCTCGCGAGATCACGTAGTCTCCATTGAAGGTGTCGTCATCCGCAACGCGCACATCGACCAGATCGTTGCGTGACAGGCGTTCGCCGCGCAGAACTGCAGGAGCCACAAAAGAGGAAGGCTCGGTAACCTTGCCCCCGCGCCGACATTTTTGTGCGTTCATCTGTTCTGCTACCAGGTTTGACTCGGCGTCCCGCCCTTTGGGAGGCATGCGGTATTGCGCCTGATAGGCTCCGCCGGTTTCAACCTCGGCGATATTTTCTGGCTGTGGCGCAGAGCTACAACCCGCCAGCAGGCCAATTCCGATACATGAACCGAGAAAGGCGTTTCTTGAATAAGACATAGAGTTTCCTTGAATTCTGCTCTCTATCTTAGCGCGAGCGTGGCACGGCAGGTATGCGCGCTGTGGGATGTTCAACCTGTCCAACCGGATAGAAGACAATGCCCCTGCGCCGCAAGACCGTCCACCCGCGCGAACGACAGCCGGTCAAAGACGAGCATACTGAAGAGAACCCGAACTCACAGGACTTTTCTTTTGCCAAGACCCGCCTCTTCCATGTTCAGACACCTTCTTGCCTACGGCGCTTCCGAACTTGCGACCAAGCTGTCGCGCCTTGGCGTGGTCATCGCGGTGGCCCGTACAATGGAAGCACAGGAAATTGGCATAGCAGCGGCCGCCCTGGCCACGGGTGATCTTCTGAAATCCCTGACCGAGCATGGGGTCACGCAGCGCATCATTGCAGCCCCAGAGGCAGAGCTGGACGCAACCTGCAACCGGGCCCATGGCATATTCTGGACCTGGTGTACCGGGCTGTTTGCCCTTCAGGCCTTTGTCGCCGCCGTTGTCTGGGTGGTGACGGAAAACGGCACGTTGGCGGGGTTGATCCTGGTTCTGGCCGGAGAATATCTATTCATGCCGGGCGGCCTGGTGCAAACGGGCCTTGCCCTGCGTGCAGGCAAGCTCACCCGTACCGCAGCCATCGCCGGCGGGCAGTCGTCAATCGCGAACCTGATGTCGATTGCCCTTGCCGTCATCTGGCCCTCCCCATTGGTTCTGGTTCTGCCCCGATTGCTGACCGCTCCGCTCTGGCTTCTCTGGATGCGTCGTCTGCATCCCTGGAAGCCTGCCCTCGGTGCGGGAAAAGCAGCGCTCGCGCCCTTTCTGCGATTTGGAGCCCCCATCATCGGCACCGAAGCTGTAAAAAACGCGCGCCTGCATGGAGACAAACTGATTGTTGGCGCACTTTTGGGCCCCGAACTTCTGGGGCTCTATTTCATGGCTTTCAACGCCGGCCTCAGCCTTGCGACCTCGTTTTCAACGGCCTTTGCCTCAGTCCTGTTCCCGCATCTGTGCACAAGTGGTGATCGCGCCGCCTCCATGCGGCAGGGGCTTGGGATTTCTCTGGGCCTGGTCGCTCCGCTGGTCATCCTGCAGGCGCTTCTTGCGCCGTGGTACATCCCCATCCTGCTCGGTGACGGTTGGGACGCTCTTGTACAGCCCGTTTCGATCCTCTGCCTTGTGGCGATCCCAACCATGTTCTGGACCGCGACCGCAGGCTGGTTGCGCGCCGAGAGACGGCCGCTTGAAGAGTTGCGCGGCACTGCGATCCTGGCTGCAGCGATGATCCTCAACGTTCTGATCACAGCGCCCCTCGGGCTGGTCGCCGTGTCCTGGGGCTACCTCGCCTGCGCCTGCGTCATCATGATCTGGCTGTCGCGCCCGGCACTCAGCCTCGCTTTCCTTCAACCCCGAGTAAGGAGCTGACTTATGGCCGAGATCTCAGTCATCATTCCGGTCTACAACGCAGAAACCACCTTGCCGGACACCATCGCATCGCTGCGCGCACAGACACTGACGAACTGGGAAGCGATCCTGATCGAGGATGGCTCCAGCGACACAAGCTGGCAGGTTGCACAAACGCTAGTCCGGCAAGATCACCGCCTACGACTGGTCCGCAACCCCGGCAAGGGCCCCAGCGCGGCGCGCAACCATGGCGCCTTGCATCTTGCACAGGGACCAATACTTGCCTTTTGCGATGCCGATGACATGTGGATGCCGGACAAACTGTCACAGATCCGCGCCGCGATGCGCGCGGGCAGCGATGCTGCATTTGGACGGATTTGCTTTTTCCGGGATGACCCAAACCTTGTGCGCACACGCTCCAGCCTGCCCAAGGGGCCTGTCGATCTATCCATGCTGATTGGGGAAAACCCCGTCTGCACAGTGTCGAACCTGTCCTTGCATCGATCGGTCTTCAAACGGCTCAGGGGCTTTCGTGAAGACATGGTTCACAACGAGGACCTCGAATTCCTGATCCGCCTGGTCGGACATGGGTATCAGCTTACCGGAATTGACGCAGACCACGTGCTCTACCGGCTCAGCCCGCTTGGTCTCTCTGCAGATCTTGAGGCGATGCGCGCCGGGCGCCGAGAGGCGTTGCGCAGCGCAGGAGCTTTTGGACAAGGCCCCGACCCGCGTGCCGAAGCCGTTCACCTCCGCTACCTTGCGCGCCGCGCTCTGCGCATAGGCGCCCCCGTGCGGCTGGTTCGTGACCTTGTTCTTGAGGGCTGCCGTGAAGACGCCCCTGCCTTTCTTCTGCCGGCGCGCCGCGGAGTTCTCATCGCGCTGGCCGCTGTCATCCTCCCCCTGATGCCAAACGCCCTGCGTCAACACCTGTTTTCAAACTGAGGAGATCCTCATGCCCTATGCATCCATCGTTGTCCCAGCCTACAATGCCGAAACCACTTTGTTCGAAACACTTGCTTCTCTCAGTGCGCAAACGTTTGGCGATTTTGAAGTTGTGGTCGTGGACGACGGTTCCACAGACACCACACCTCATATCGCCCGCCTCCAGGCAAGGCGCGACCCACGGATCCGGTTGGTGCGGCAGATCAACCGCGGCCTTGCAGGTGCCCGCAACAGCGGCATTGCTGCCGCCACCGGTGAAGTCATAGGGTTTTGCGACGCTGACGATCTGTGGCGCCCCGAAAAACTGGCGGCCCATGTCGCACATTTGCAAGCCTGTCCTGAGGTGGGCCTCAGCTACTCCGGTTCTGCCTTGATCGACGAGCGGTCCCTACCGATCGGCCATGCCCAGCGCCCTCGCCTGCGCGGCGTCATGGCAGAGCATGTGTTCAAACGCAATCCGGTTGGCAATGGCTCTGCGCCGGTCATTCGGCGCGCAGCGCTGGAAGACATCATGTGGTGGCCAAGCACCGAAACGCAACGCGCCTGGGTCTTTGACGAGACCTTCCGGCAATCCGAGGACATCGAATGCTGGCTGCGCATGGCCCTGCTTAGCGATTGGATGCTGGAGGGCGTGCGAGGCCTGTTGACGGAATATCGGGTGAACCCGGGCGGCCTCTCGGCCAATATGTCCGCTCAACTCGCCTCCTGGGAACGGATGGTCACCAAGCTGCGCCCTGCCGCACCGGCGTTCTTTGCCCTCCATGAACCAGCCGCACGCGCCTATCAACTCAGGTACCTAGCCCGGCGCGCGATTAGCGCTGGCGATGGCCCTGCGGCACTGTCCCATATCACCCGCGCCTTCGCACAGTCGCGCCGCCCCCTGGCCGAAGAACCCCTGCGCACTGTGACAACCTGGGTCGCAGCGCATGCCACCGCGCGGTTCGGCGACGCCCCTTTGCGCTTTGCCCGCTCCGTTCTGGGATCGGCCAACACCTGATACTGCAAGAAAGGACGCCCCATGTCTTCTCAAACCCGCATCCTGCATTTGTTGGACGATGCCACCCCGGGCGGTGTAACCCGGGTTCTGGACCATATTCGCACTTGCCCTCTGATGGGACGGACCGCGCAACACAAGGTGCAAATGGTGCCGAAACACGGAACTCTGCCTGAGTGTGAAGCAGATATGATCGTCTCTCACCTTAGCCTCAACTGGCGCCGCGTGCCTTCCCTTATCGCGTTTCGGGCGCGCCATCCCAGTTTGCCTATTTCACACGTAGAGCACAGCTACACTGAGATGTTCACAGCCCTCAACGTGCGTTCAAAGTTACGGTTTTTCGCTATGCTTCGGACAGCCTATGCCTTGTTTGACAGCGTGATTGCGGTAAGTGAGGGACAGGCGAAATGGATGCGCAGACGTCAGCTTGTCACGGAGCGCCGCCTGCACGTCATTCCTTCTGCAGTAGCATTGGATGGGTTTCGTTCCCTTCGCGCTCCTAACGCGCAGCCAAAGATCATTGGCGCAATTGGTCGTCTGCACCAGCAAAAGGGTTTTGACATCCTCATCGAGGCCTTTCGACAGCTGGAGGGCCAAAGCCTCTCCCTGCATATCTATGGCACCGGGCCTGACGAAGCCCGCCTGCGCGCCGCAGCAAACGGAGATCCCCGGATCCGCTTCATGGGACATGTCGCGCGTTCCGAAGACGCGTTGGAGGCGGTTGATATCGTGGCCATGCCATCGCGCTGGGAAGCCTTTGGTCTGGTCGCCCTCGAAGCACGCGCCGCCGGTCGGCCCGTGATCTGCTCTGGCGTGGACGGGCTGTCCATGAGCGCTGGCCCTTCTGCCACTGTGGTGCAAGGCTTTGGCGTTGCAGCATGGCAAGCAGCCTTGCAGGCGGCAACTGCAAAGGGCCAGCACACATCACAAGACAGAGCCACGAGTTGCGAAAGTGACTTTGCCCAAGCTTGGCACCACCTGATCCAAAGTCACACGCAACACGCAGCGCAAACACTGTCCTCAGAGGCCGCTACCGCCATGGCATGAAATCACGGCCTCAGACCTCTGGTTTTCCCTGCAACAGAGCATCCTTAAGGTCTTGGCTGCGGGCCTCGGGCAGCTCTTTGTGGTCGTTTGCAAAGATATAGAGACAGGTGAAGTAAAGGCTTTTTGCTAAAACCGTTGCCGCCGCGATGAAGGCCGAGACAGTAAAACTCAGCGCCAAAATGGCAAGCGATGGTAGCGTGTTCACAGGCACCTCGCCGAATTGAGCGAGGAACATCTGCGGCAGCTGATCCGCAAAGAGATACCCGACCGCACCGCCGCCAAAAAGTCCTAGAACTACACCGCCTGCAAAGATGGCCTGCGCAACGCCGCCGACCAGATCGATGCCCAGGACACCCACGAGTGTTTCCGGCACATTGGCGCGCAGCTCTTTCAGGCGAGCGACAATGGTCTTGATCCCGGCCCGCTCAACCACGATGGCCGCGATGCCAAAATTCGACACCAGATCCCAGACCTCGGCCACCACGAAAACCAGCAGGGCAACAAGGAAGCCGAAAAAGCCCTCCTGCTTGCTGTCAGAGGCACGGCGCACAAAATAGGAAATGGCGCCGATGAACAGCAGTGTGAACAGATGCCGCGTCAGTACCCCTGCGATGCTGGCCCAGCTTATGCGCCCCTCAATCAGCGTATCGCGGGTCATCTGGCTCATCATTGCCTGCAAGAAGGTCTGCAGGATGATCTCAAACGGCAGATACACAAGATATAGCAGCATCAACGAGAAAGCCTGCTCCCAATCCTGCGTTACAAACCCGAGGTAAAGCAGCCAAAGCGCCAAAAGCCCCCGCCCCGCCTTGACCAGGAACAACAACAAGAACGGCAGAAACACTTTCACATCACTGCCCAGCACCGACAGCGCGGCCCGTATCATGGCGCCGATGCGCCCGGCCTTGCCCCCGAACAGGGACAGGCCACGGCTCACAAATGTCATCGCCTGCATGTTATTCGACCATAATCGGGAGGGAGGTGACGATCCGGTCCCCCTCGGCATAGAAATACCTCAACTCATATTCACCCGGCTGATCGGGCGCCTGCAAGCGCACCAGATGGCTGTGGGTGTGGGCATAATCGACCACATGCGGAAGGGCATCACCGCGTTTGGCCAGAGCAATGTAGTTGTCAGGGTTCGGCGGCGTGCCGCTCCAGAGCGCCGTGATCTCTCCCCCGCGCGCGACCTTGGGAGCGGCCTTGAGCGAAAGATCAGGGTCGGTCAGGCTGATCGGCGTGCGGGCCAGCACCTCCCAAGGGTCGGTTGTCGCAATATAGACGATCTCATAGGCGCCGGGCTGTGAGGGCATCTGCAAGGCCTGACTTTGTGGTCCCATGGTTTCGAAATAGAAAGTCGTTGCCGGAAAACCATCTGCCACTGGCGCGATGCCAATGAAATCCTTGGGGGAGCCGCGCCCCTGCCAATTGACCACGACCTTGCCACCGGTCTGCCCTTCCGCCTGCGCGGTGACAGAGGCCACCATCGGCGCGATCTCAATCGGCTGACGCGCCAGGACCTTGCCACTGGCTGCTTGCACATAGACGACCTCATAACGGCCATCCTTGCTAGGCGCGGGCATTGGTGCCGGGTTGCCGTGGTCGATGCCAATGCGAGAGGAAAACGCCCCCACCTCCGCGTCGGGTGCCAGCGTTCCGATCCAGTCGCCCTCTTCGGCAGGCCCCTCCCATGCGACCTCCACAAGGCTTCCAGCCTGCGCTTTGCGTGGCACCTCAAGGCTGGCTTCCGGCAGATCCGGGGCCTCTGCAGGTTTGGCCGCAGCAACACTGCCCAAAGCCGAGGCAAGCGCCGCCGCGTTTGATGCATCCCGATAGCTACCCCCGGTGTTTTCCGCCAGGCACTGCAATTGCGCGCGCGTCGCTTCATCTGCAACGCCAAAGCCGATGGCGTGCAAGGTGAAATCGACGCCCGTCTGTTCCAGCTGGGCGCCAATGGCACAAGGATCCAGACCGCAGGTCTCTTTCCCGTCTGAAATCAGGATGACCGTCGCCTTTTCCTCGGTCGCGCGCAGCCCTTCGGCGGCCTGCAGAACCGCCGCAGACAAGGGCGTTTTCCCCTTGGGCGAAATCCCATCAAGCGCCGATACAATGGCCCCATGGGAGCCGGGTGCGGGCGCGATTACCTCTTCAATGTCGCTGCAGTCCCCTTTGCGCCGATGCCCGTAGACCATCAGGCCAAGCTGCTGTGTTTCGGGCAAGGCACCCAGAAGGTCGCGCATCACATCCCTTGCAATGGTGATCTTGGCCACCCCGTCGATCTGGCCCCACATGGAGCCGGAGGCGTCAAGAACCAGAGTGCTGCGCGGCGCCTCTTCGGCAAAAAGCGGGGCCACCACAGCGCCAGCCATGAAGGCGGCCAAAGCAATCGTCTTGTGCATGGCTCAGTCCCCTACCCGCGTCCAGATATTCGTTGACTGCACATTGCAACGTTCAGAGCCAAAGACTGCAACCGCTTCGGGCGGCAGGCCGACGCTTACCAGCGTCGTGTGCAAGATCTTGTGTTCGTTTTCCACCATGATTTGCCACATCATGAAGGATCCCTGCCCCACAGTGATCGACGCTTCGCCAAATTCATGCAACATGACCCGCGTTTGCCAAACGTTCGCGGCCTCTTGCCACCAGCCCTTTGACATCCGCGACAAGGGCAACTGGGCTGGGTGAAACGGCGATTGAAAAGTTAGTCGTTGCGGCTTCATGGCTTCGGGGGGAAGCGCGCCAAAATCCGCCAGACCACTGCGCGGCATCATCGCCGGACAGCCTTCGAAAGTGACCGGAGTGGCGCTGTACTTCCAAATACCGGATTTCGGCTGAGCTACGCCCGAGACCGCCAGAGTTGAATTTGCAGGCAATGGGGTCGCCGGATCCTCTTCGAGGCCAAGATCAATCGTCAGGTCCCGCGGCGCGCAATGGTCCGGCCCCTCATAGCTGTAGGTGGTGGACTTTGAGCCCAGAACCACATGGGCCGCGTCAAGATCGCCCCTTTGAATCCAATAGCCTTCGCCCTCGTGCAAAAGGAGCACATGATCCGCATCTGGAGCGGCGCCATAAGTCTTTGCCCGCAAGGCCGCAGCATCCGCATCCGGCACCTCGTAGTTCGCAGGCCCTTCAGAAGGAATGGAAATCGTGGCAGGCGCACAGTCCGCCAATAGGGCGGCAGCGGGTAGAACAGAGAGAACCGCGGCGAGCGGCAGAGTAAACGTCATGTCGATCTTATTTCCTTGGCCCCCGGCGATGCCGGGGAAATCACAGATACGCCAACACTGGCATGGGGAAAGCAGGTAAACCTTTGCCATTTCGCAGACATGACCAACTTTGGTTATATGGCACCAAAGGCAACGACTGCTGGCAAAGGACTGCCGAGAATGACAACTGGGAAGACCTCCTCTTTGATCGAAACGGTCTATGACAGTGCGCTGGATCACGGCAGCTTTGGCGCCTTGCTGGACGTGGCCGAACAGACCCTGAGTGATGGAACGGAGTTCCATCGGCTCGCAGACATGCGCCACACAATCGAACGGCACGTTGCGCGGGCCGAACGGCTGCTCTGTGCCTTGCCCTGCCAGGCCAATGACCCCCAGCCAGAAAACCCGCGCGCCGCTTTCATCCTGTCAGCAGATGGGTGCATCAGCGAGCCCAACGCCTTGGCGCAGGCCCTATTCGGCGTCAGGCAAGGACAGCCGCTGGCAGATCTTGACCTCAACCCGGATCAGCACCGCGCCCTGATGGAATATGCCGGGGGGCATAGTGCCCATGCCCCCATGCTTCGGTTGCCGCGTAAGGACACCGGAAAGCCCTTCCTTTTGAGAAGCGAACGGGGGGCTGCGCCGGGCTCTCTTGTATTGGTGGCTGTAGATGTCCCCTGGCACGAAAAGGCAAACCAGGCCGCGCGGGTCCTATATGGTCTGACCCCATCGGAAGCCGCCGTTCTCGGCCTTCTGGTCGAGGGACACAGCCCGCAGGATGTCTCTGCCCTGCGCAACCGGTCGGTGGAAACCATCCGCCAGCAAATCCGCGCAATGCTGGCCAAGACCGAGGCTGCAGGTATCTATGACCTTGTGCACATCGGGCGGGCCCTCGCCCAAACGAGCCTCATGCCGCAAAGCCGTGAGAGGGTTGAAAGAACGGACCAGAAACTCGTACTGAGCGACAGGCGATTGCTTTCATACGAAGAGGCCGGAGACTGCACCGGGACAGCGGTGATATTTCTCCATGGCTGTCTGGGTGGACGCCGACTGCCACGACAGGCAGAAGCAGCGCTTCGCGCCTTGTCGATCAGATGGATTGCCCCGGCGCGTCCCTGGCATGGTGAGACGAGCGGCAACCCGTCATTGCTTCAAGATCCCTCTTCCTATGCCACCGACATCAGCGCGCTGGCTGATCATCTGGGTTTGAAGAGTTTCACTCTGGTCGGCTTTGACGCCGGTGCCATCTATGCGACCTGCGCCGCCGATCAGCTGGACGATCGGCTGCGGCGTGTGGTTCTGCTCTCTGCGCCGCCGCCCATGCGCAGCATTCGGGACTTCGCCGCAGCGCCTCGCCAGCAAAGGGTGCTCGCATCAGCCGCCCGCCTGTCCCTGCCCTTGCTGCGATATCTTTCTGTCCTCGGTGATCGCAAGCTGCGCAAGGAGGGACAGAGTGCCTTCTCCAAGACGGTTTTTGGTGCGGCTGAAACCGACCGACAAGCCTGCCAAAACCCTGAAGTTCTGGAACTCATGTGGAAGGGGCATTTCTTTCACGTCGCCGCTGGTAACGACAGTTTTATCAACGACTGTCGGCTGATTGCCGCAGATTGGACAGCCGGGCATGAAAACGCCGAGCGCCCGTATTCATTGGAAATGCTTCATGGGGTGCAGAACGAGATCCTGCCGATCTCCCGCGCCAGCAAGTTTGCAATGCAAACGGGTGCCCAATTGATACCCGTTGAGGGTGCGGGCCACATTCTCCCGTTCAGCCACTGGCAGGTGGTTCTGTCGCATCTTGCAAAGTCGAAGGATGACTGACCGAGTCGGTCCGGTCTACTGACGCGCGTCAGACTGCCGGACAACCGCTTGCGCCAGATGCGCGGAGGCGCTGACCCCATCGATCAAAAGAACACCTGTACGCGAAGACAGGTCAAGCGCCATCGCCGCCATTCCTGCGCAGCCAAGAATAACGGCGTCGGCCCGGTCTTGATCTCTGGCAAGCCTGATCTGATCCGCGAGACACTGCCTTGTGTCTTCGCTGCCTTCCTCGATTGTCAGGACAGGCAGGCCGCTGGCCCGAACCGAGGCGCATGCTTGGCCATAGCCGCCGGCGCCGATATTGCTTTTGATCACCGGCACCGCCGCCGCAACCGAAGTCACCACAGAAAACCGCCGCCCCAGAAGCTGCGCCATCACATAGGAGGCCTGACCGATCCCCAGGACCGGACAGCTGGCAACCGCTCGCGCCTCGGAAAGGCCGGTGTCATCGAAACAGGCTACGATCACCGCATCGGCCTGTGCCTGCCGGACTTGCGCCAGAAGTCCCGGAATGGCCGCCGCGCCATCTTCGGGGCCTTCAATGCTGGGCGGACCATCGACATTTGTCACTGCCGAAATCTGCGCCTCCGGGCAGGCCTGCCGCGCGATGCGCTCAATGCTGCGCGTCATCGCCTCGGAGGCATTGGGATTGATGTAAAGGAGCCGCATCACACGCCCTTTCCGGCGTCAGACCCTAGGCGCGCGCGGCGGCGGTTCAGGATCCAGACGGTCAGAAGGAACACCGCAATGATCAGGAAAGAGAACACCGTCGTGAGCGTGCCAAGCGCATAGATCACCGGCGTGGTCACATTGGTCGTCATGCCGAACACCTCAAGCGGCAGGGTGTTATAGCTGCCCGACGTCAGCAGAGTTCGCGCGAATTCATCATAGCTGAGCGTGAAGCCGAACAGAGCAACCCCGATCAGCGAGGGCGCGATGATCGGCAGGACCACATACCGGATCGTCTGCCAGCTTGTGGCGCCCTGATCGCGCGCGGCCTCCTCATAGCTTTTGTCAAAGCGGTTGAAAACGGCGAACATAATCAACAGGCCAAAGGGCAGCGTCCAAGTCAGTTGCGAGCCAAAGCCGGATGTGGCCCAATGCACCTTCAATCCAAGTTGGTTGAAGATCAGCCCCACCCCAAGCGAGATCAGGATGGACGGGATCACCAGCGAGGTGATCGCCGCATAAAACAAAAGACCCGAGCCAAAGAACCGTTTGCGAAAAGCCAACCCTGCAAGGACGGAAACCACCACGGTTGTCACCATCACCATCAGGCCCAGCACGAAACTGCGGCCAAAGGCACCCCAGATGTCACCGACCGCCTGCTCTTGAAACAGATCCCGGAACCAATAGGTGGAAACCCCGTTCATCGGAAAGGTCAGCCCGCCTTGCGGCCCCTGAAAACTGAGGATGCCGATGGTGATCGTCGGCCCATAGAGGAACAGCAAAAAGAGCGCGAAAAATGCTGCAAGCAGGTAGAAACCGGGGGAGCGTTTTTCCATGGCTCACAGCTCCTTTCGGATATTCACAAAGCGCAGCAGGATCGCGATCATGATCAGCACGGTGCAGAGCAGAACAACCGCCGTCGCCGCCGCAGACGGGTATTGCAACAGGCCAATGTCGTTGGAGATCAGCCGCCCCACATTGGCGCGCTGGCTGCCCGACATGAACCGCACGGTTATGAAATCGCCCATCACCAGCGTCACCACAAAGATCGTGCCAATCATGATGCCCGGTTTGGTCAGCGGGATGATCACATGCCACAGGGTTTGCAGCCCGCTGGCACCGCCGTCATAGGCCGCCTCGATCAGGGATTTATCGATCCGCATCATTGTGTTGAAGATCGGCACCACCATGAACAGCGTATACAGATGCACAAAGGCGAGGATCACCGAGAAATCCGAATAGAGCAGCCATTCGAGCGGCGCGTCGATCAGCCCCCAGTCGATCAGCGTCTTGTTGGCAATCCCGTTGCGCCCGAGAAACGGAATCCAGGAGATCATGCGGATGATGTTCGAGGTCCAGAACGGGATCGTGCACAACAGGAACAGAGCGATCTGCCAGGTTGTGCTGCGCACATGGAAGGCCAGAAAATAGGCCACGGCGAAACCGATCACCAGCGTCAGCGCCCAGGTGATTGCAGCATAGCGAAAGGTGGCGCCGAACACGCGCCAGACCACTTCGGAGCCAAAAAGGAATTCATAGTTGTCGAACTGGAAGGCCGGGTAAATCGAATATTCCGTCGCGCCCCAGAAACTGACGATAACGATCATCACGATAGGGGCCGCAAGGAAGCACAGCAGGATCAGCGCCAGTGGCGCGGCCTGAAGCCAGCCGACAAGGGTTCTGGTCATCTAAATCTCCGGGAAGATCGCGCGGGAGGCAAAGGGAGCGTTGCCCCCCGCGCAAGGGTTCATCAGGCTGCGATGAACTCATTCCATTTGCGGACCATGTACTGGTTCTCGTCCATCACCGCGTTCCAGCAGGCCACAGCGCCCATACGGTCATAGAAGGAGCCGCCATCGCGGGTGTCTCCGGCGCTGGCCAGCACATCACCGAACGGGTTGGTGATGTCGCCTGTCGCGGGCTTGCCTTCGAACCAGTAGCCCCATTCATCGGCCGTCATGAAGTTCTTCGAGGTCTCCGGCACCGCAGAGTAATAGCCCTGACGCATCAGGAAGCCGCCGACCCAGCCATCAAGATACCAGTTGATGTAGTCATAGGCCGCATCCAGCTCCATGCCCGACAGGGATTTGGACAGACCAATGCCCCCGCCCCACGACCGGTAGCCCTCTTCGAGCGGCTGGTAGACGCAAGGGATGCCGCGGGATTTCACCGCTGTGATTGCTGGCGACCACATCGACTGGATCACCACCTCGCCCGAGGCCATCAGGTTGACGCTTTCGTCAAAGCTCTTCCAGAAGGCGCGGAACTGGCCGTTCTTTTTGGCTTCGGTAAAGATGCCGATGGTCAGGTCGATCTCATCGCGGGTCATGTTGCCCTTGTCGGCATATTTGTGTTCGCCCATGGATTCCACGACCATGGCCATATCCATGATCCCGATGGAAGAAATGTCGAGGATCGACGCCTTGCCCTTGAATTCAGGGTTCAAAAGCTCGGACCAGTTCTTGATCGGACGGCCAATCAGATCGGGACGGATGCCCAGCGTATCAGCGTTGTAGATCGTCGGGATCAGGGTCATCCAACCGGTCTCTTCGGTCGCAAACGTGGTGCTGCCGGGCCCGTCGACAAAGCCCACCGTATGCGGTGCGGTGCCTTGCGCAATCTCGGATGTGGGGGTCAGTTTGCCGTCGC
This sequence comes from Pseudophaeobacter sp., assembly GCA_027019165.1. Classification (GTDB taxonomy): domain Bacteria; phylum Pseudomonadota; class Alphaproteobacteria; order Rhodobacterales; family Rhodobacteraceae; genus Phycobacter. Next base: position 57,738 of record JALUXC010000017.1, on the reverse strand, counting down.
GGAAAATGCCAACGATCTTGTCATAGTTCTTGATCTTGGAGGTATCCATCGCCTGCAGGTTGCCTGTCGGCCAGACCTTTTTGCAGATCCAGTATTCGATATCTGCGATGTCAAAACTGTCGGGCTGCGTGGCCGCGCGCTGGGTGACGCTGTCGGAATCCAGCGCGGTCATCTCAAGCGTGAAGCCGAGGTCTTCCTTCACCTTTTGCGCCACCTCGTTGAGGTTCGACACCCCGGTGCCGAACTGGCGCAACGTGATATCCTTGGTGTCCTGCGCCCAGAGCATCGGGGCAGGCAAAGCGCTTGCCGCCAAGGCCGCAGCCCCGCTGCCAAGCAGCGCGCGTCGTGTATATCCAACCTTTGGTTTTGCCATCGTTTCGTCCTCTCCTGTGGTTTTTATGGATGTGATTGTGATGTGCCCGTTCAGGCCTCCAGGCGGTGTAACTGGCTGTCACTCCAACTGAGATGGGTTGCATCCCCCGGCTCTTTTGGAGCGCTGAAAAACTCAGCCTCGGGCAGAAGGGCCAGCACCTCGTCCCCGGTTTGCGTCTTTGCGGTCAGCGCCACCGAGGCCCCCTGATACTCAACCGTTGTGACTGTCGCAGGCAGCCCGTCGGAGCCCACGCGCACCGCATCGGCGCGCACGGCAACCTTGGCCCCGTCCAGCTCCAACACGTTGTGACCCCCGATAAAGCGGGCCACAAAGGCGCTGCGCGGGCGATCCCAGACCTCGCGCGCGGGTCCGGCCTGTTCGATCACCGCGTCATTCATCACGACGATCTCATCCGCCAGGGCAAGGGCTTCGTCCTGGCCGTGGGTGACATGAATAAAGGTGATACCCAGCTCGCGCTGCAGCCGCTTTAGCTCGGCCCGCATGCGAATGCGCAGGAAGGGATCAAGCGCCGACAGAGGCTCATCCAGCAGCAGCACCTTGGGATCCGTGATCAGCGCCCGCGCAAGGGCCACCCGCTGTTGCTGCCCGCCCGACAGTTGCGCAGGCAGCCGTTCGGCGTAGTCTGTCATATCCACCAGTGCCAGCAGCTCATCCGCCCGCCCGTGTCGCGTGACTTTGTCGACGCCCTTCATGCGCAGGGAAAAGGCAACGTTGTCGCGCACGTTCAAATGGGGAAACAGAGCATAGTTCTGGAACATCATCGCCGTGCCCCGTCGCGCGGGTGGCAGGCGGGAGATATCAGCCCCGTCCAAAAGGATCTGCCCTTCGGAGACCTCCTCGTGCCCTGCAATCATCCGCAGGGTCGAGGATTTGCCGCAACCAGACGGGCCAAGTAGGCACACATAGGACCCGCTGTGAAACACATGATTGAGCCCGCGCACGGCAACGGTCTCTCCGTAGCGCTTGGTCAGGGTGCTGAGCTCAAGATCGTATCCAGTCTGCATGTCCGCTCCGCCGTTTCGATAAAGCCAGACTGCGTGTGGCAGATGGTTTCAGTCCCGGAAATTCGAGGCCACGGGCATAGCAAAACAGCGACTGCGCAAAATTCATGCAGGCTTCGCAATGGAGTGCACAATTATCACCACAGTATTGTATACGATTATGCGTTCAACATTGCCCACCTTGCCCTCACCTTTGGTTTCCGGCAGATTCGCGAGACAAGGAGAACCGGATGAACGAGCAGTCCAAAGCACTGGCATCCCAGCCAAGCCAGGCCGAACAGGTCGCGCAGGAGCTTGAGCGCGCAATCCACGAGCACCGTCTGACACCGGGCGCCAAGCTGGGGGAGGACGAAATCGCCGAGGTCTATGGTGTCAGCCGCACCATTGTCCGCGCCGCCTTGCAAACCCTTGCACATCAGCGTCTGGTGGAGTTGCGCCGGAACAAAGGCGCCTTTGTCGCGCAGCCCAGCGTACGCGAGGCGCGGGAAGTCTTTGAGGCGCGCGCCCTGCTTGAACCCCGAACAGCGCGTTCCGCCGCCGAGCGGATGACCAAGGCAGACCTTGATGCCCTCACCCGTCAGATCGAAGAAGAGCACGCCGCACTTGCGGCCGGGGATTCAGGCCGGGCTCTGTTCCTGTCGGGGCAGTTCCATATCGAAATCGCCCGGATCGCAGATCAGGCCACCATCGCCGCCTTTGTCTCGGAACTGGTGTCGCGATCCTCTCTGATCATTGCGCTGTACTGGCAACGCCGCGCCGCCCTGTGCGAAAGCCATGCCCATCATGCCCTGATCGAGGCCTTCCGGGACCGGGACGGGGACCGGGCCGAGGATCTGATGAAAGGACACCTTCTGGATCTGGTCACCTCGCTGGATCTGCGCAACGTGGCGCCGATGCCCGGATCGCTACGAGAGGCTTTGGGCAAATGAGCAACGTTCACTTCCGCACGGCCTCGCTTTCGGATCTCAACACTATGCTGGATTGGGCCGCCGCCGAGGGTTGGAACCCGGGATTGGACGATGCTGAGGCCTTTTTGTATGCCGATCCCGGCGGGTTCTTTATCGCAGAAATCAAAGGACGCCCCGTCGCCGCCATCTCAGTTGTCAATCATAGCCCCGAGTTTGCCTTTCTGGGCTTTTACATCTGCGCGCCTGGCTATCGTGGACAGGGCATTGGCCTGGCTCTTTGGTCTCATGCACTAGACCATGCCGACACCCGCACCGTGGGCCTTGACGGCGTGGCAGATCAGGAAGCCAATTACGCAAGATCCGGATTTGTTCGTACCGGAGCCACACACCGGTTTGAGGGCAGCCTTGCTGGCAAACCGGATGGGAGCGTACGGCCAGTGGCGGAACAGGACCGCCCCGTGCTCGCCCGCCTCGACAGCGCTGCAAACGGCGTGGATCGCCCTCGTTTTCTCACCTCTTGGATCACTGATACGCAAAACAGGCGCAGTTTGGTTCTTGAGCCGGCAGGCGTTATCACAGGATTTGCGACATTCAGGCGTTGCCGAAATGGTATCAAGATCGGCCCCATCGTAGCCCCCGATGCCGCTGCGGCACTTCAGCTTGTGCAGGCCGGTCTGGCCCTGATGCCTGCGCACCCTGTCATCATTGACATTCCCAGCAGCAACATCGAACTGATTGATATGTTGACAGATCTTGGCTTCCAAGAAACCTTTGCGACGGCACGGATGTATCGCGGTACGCCGCCAAAGACCTCTGGCACTCTGCAAGCCATCGCCAGCATGGAGCTTGGTTAGGCTGAGGCCCCATGGGACTGCCTCGCTATTCCGGGCTTGGATCAGGCCCGGCTTTCGTCCCATACATGGACCATGTGCAACCTTTACAGCAACACAACCACTCAGGACGCCATGCGCGGCCTGTTCCCGGATCTGGAGGATCGCGCCGGGAACCTTGGGTTGGGCCCGTTCTACCCCAACCAACTGGCCCCGATCATCCGCCATGCAGGCAACGGCCTTGAACTGGTGAAGGCCCGCTGGGGCATGCCATCGCCGCGCTTTGCCCTCAAGACACAGCGCGATCCGGGGGTCACCAATGTGCGCAACCTTGCCTCCCCCCACTGGCGGCGCTGGCTGGAGCCTGCGCATCGCTGCCTGGTCCCCGTGACCTCTTTTGCCGAACCCTGCAAAGGTGGGACCCAATGGTTTGCCCCCACTACACCAGACATGCCGATGTTCTTTGCCGGGATTGAAACCCGCGCCTGGCGTTCAGTGCGCAAGGTCAAGGACGGTGAAACCGAAGACGATCTGTTTGCCTTTCTGACCTGCGCAGCGAACGCCGAGGTAGGCGCGGTTCACCCCAAGGCCATGCCTGTCCTCCTCACGCGGCCTGAAGACTGGCGCATATGGCTCACAGCGCCGCTCGAGTTGGCCAAGGATCTTCAACGCCCCCTGCCCGATGGCTCGCTTATTCCCTGTGAAAACGCCATCTGAGGTGAGCTCATACCAGTAAAAATCGCTTATCCAGCCGCCGACGCTGCTCAAGTGAGCACTTCTGTCATCCACCTGTCACGATTTCATGCTCATATGAGCGTGAAAGCGAGGAACGATGGACAGACAACAGGTCATACTGGAGACCGCACAAAGGCAGGGTCGAGTATCGGTCGATGAGCTAGCAGAGCAGTTCGGCGTTTCTGCACATACGATTCGCCGGGATATCAACGCTCTGTGTGAACGGTCCAAACTGCGCAGACTGCATGGCGGCGCCGAGTTCATCCAAGGCACGGACAACCTTCCCTACGGCACCCGCCGGATCCTGAACGTGCAAGCCAAACAGGCCATTGCACGAATGGTTGCCGCTCTGATCCCCGATGGGGCGACCCTCGCCTTTTCCATCGGAACGACGCCTGCACTTGTTGCCGCTGCGCTTGGTGAGCATGAAGAGCTGACTGTCATCACCAACAACCTGAACGTGGCCATGACAGTGTCGGAGAAACGCGCAAATCGGGTCATCATCCCCGGCGGAGAACTGCGCGTGCCGGATCGGGACATCCTGGGTCAGGCCGCACGCGAGATGTTTGCAGCCTATCGCGCTGATTTTGGAATATACGGCGTTGGCGGGGTCGATGACGATGGCAGCCTGCTCGATTTCCACGAGGAGGAAGTCCAGAACCGCCAGGCAATCCGCGCCAGTGCGCGCCAATCGATCCTTGTCTTGGACCAGTCGAAATTCGGTCGTCACGCGGCTGCCCTTGGCGGGCATTTGCGCGATGCGGATCACGTGGTGATCGACCGGCTCCCGGCCGCGCCGTTTCATCCGCTTCTCACCGCCCTCGGCGACAGGTTGATCATTGCGGAGGACGAGGCATGAGCCAGGCCTTCCTCAACCTTGAGAACGTCACGCGCCAATGGGAGGGCCAGGGCGGAGTGGCGGGAATTTCTCTCTCGCTCAACGAAGGCGCCTTTCTGTCGATCCTTGGTCCATCGGGGTGCGGAAAATCAACGCTTCTTCGCCTCATCGCCGGTCTGGAGCAGCCGCAGGACGGGCGGATTCACATGCGAGGGCGGGATGTGACCGACCTGCCCGCCTCCAAGCGTGATCTCTCCATGGTGTTCCAATCCTATGCCCTCTTTCCGCATTTGTCGGTGGCCGAAAACATTCTGTTTGGCCTGAAAGTGCGGCGGGTCAGCCGACCCGACCGAGAGCGGCGCCTGCACGAGGCGGTCGCCCTCACAGGACTGTCTGGTCTTGAGACGCGCAAACCCTCCGAGCTGTCGGGTGGGCAGCGCCAGCGCGTCGCCCTTGCGCGTGCAGTGGTCGCGGACCGTCCCCTGTGCCTGATGGATGAGCCTCTGTCCAATCTGGATGCCAAGCTGCGCAATTCCGTGCGCCGCGACATCCGCGCTCTGCAACGGCGGCTGGGCTTGACCGTCGTCTATGTGACCCATGACCAGGGCGAAGCCATGAGCCTTTCGGACCGGGTTGTCCTGATGCGCAAGGGACGGATCGAGCAGTTTGGAACTCCCGCCGAGCTTTACGCCCGACCCGCCAGCACCTTTGCTGCCGAATTCATTGGCGAGCCCCCTATGGCCCTGATCAGAGGCGATGCCCTTGGAACAAGCTCCGATCTGACTGTCGGCGCACGTCCAGAGCACATCGAACTGGCCCCAGCAAACAAAGCCGATCTGACCGCGCGCGTTCTGGATGCAGAGTTCCTTGGCTCTGAGACCTTGCTTTCGCTTGAGCATCCGGGCGCCAAAGGCCTTGCTCTGATCCTGCCCGGTGACACGCCCTATGCCCCGGGCGACACGGTCGGGCTTTGCATCCCCGCGCAACACCGGCTCCTCTTCGACACCCAAAGCGGGAAGATCGAAAAGGAGCCTCAGCAGAATCCCGCGACGCGCATTCGCCAAAACACCGCGCCGCGCGATGGCCAAACGGCCCCCACCGCAACCGAACCAACGTTCGATCTACAAAGGACCGACCCATGACACGCTACTCTGCCGTGGCGGCGATCTTCGCCGCAACCACTGCCCTCGTCAATCCGGCGGCGGCTGAAACCGAACTCACCATGTATTACCCGATCGCCGTTGGCGGTCCGCTCACTCAGGTTGTCGACGGTATCGTCGATGACTTCATGACAGAGAACCCCGACATCAAGGTCAATGCGATCTATGCCGGCAACTATGACGACACCCGCATCAAGGCGCTTGCAGCTCTTGAAGCCGGTGAGCCTGCGCAACTGGCCGTGATGTTCTCTATCGATGCTTATGACCTGATCGAACAGGACCTGATCGTTCCTTTCGAAGACCTGACAGACGACAGCAACTGGCTGAACAGCTTTTACCCTGCGCTGATGGCCAACAGCAAAATCGAAGGCAAAACCTGGGGCATCCCGTTCCAGCGCTCCACCATCGTGGCCTACTACAACAAGGACATGTTCCGCGCGGCCGGACTGGACCCGGAAAAGGCCCCGACCACCTGGGACGAGATGATCGAGATGGGCAAGGCGCTCAGCAATGACGATCACTACGGGCTGATGATCCCCTCCACCGGATACCCGTACTGGATGTTCCAGGCATTGGCGATCCAGAACGGCAAGGAAGTGATGTCCAACGACGGCACCACAACATTCTTCAACGACAAGGACGTCGTCGACACGCTGGACTTCTGGAAATCCCTGTCCTCCGAGCACCGCATCATGCCCGAAGGCACAGTCGAATGGGGCACCCTGCGCCAGGCCTTCCTGGAAGGCAAAACCGCGATGATGTGGCATTCCACCGGCAACCTGACGGCAGTCAAGAACAACGCCGAATTCGACTTTGGCGTCGCCATGCTGCCCGGGAACGTGCGTCTCGGCTCGCCCACCGGCGGTGGCAACTTCTATGTCTTTAAGGATGCCTCCGATGAGGAGAAGAATGCCGCACTGAAGCTGATCCAGTTCATGACCGCGCCGGAACAGGCCGCCGAATGGTCCATCGCCACCGGTTACATGGGTGTGTCTCCCGCCGCCTATGAGACCGATGCGCTAAAGGCCTATGCGGCCGAATTCCCACCCGCCCTTGTGGCCCGCGATCAGCTGGAACACGCCGTCGCCGAATTCTCGACCTTTGAGACCGCGCGTGTACGTGACGGGCTGAACGCTGCGATCCAATCCGCCCTGACCGGCGACAAATCCGCTGCCGAGGCTCTGATTGAGGCTCAAGCCGCCGCCGAGCGCCAGTTGAGCGCCTACAAGTAAGCAGTGCGAACACATGGTTTGGGGGCCTTCCTGTGGCGGGCCCCCAGCTTTTCTTATCGTTTGACGGACAGTCCCGACATGAGCCACGCCAACACGCCAGACCGCCAACGCCGGGCCATTCATGGCTGGCTCTTGCTGTCCCCGGCGCTGATCATGCTGTCCGCCTTTGCCCTATACCCGTCCGTGGCAACGCTCTGGACTTCCCTGTGGTCGCGGGGTACGCGCCGACGGCCCTCCGAATTTGTGGGCTTGGATGGCTACAGGCAGTTGCTCGATGACCCTACCTTCTGGAAGGTCGTCTCCAACAACCTGATCTATGCCGGCATTACCATTCCAGCCTCCATGGTCATCGCGCTGACGATGGCGCTTTGGGCGAACTCGAAAATGCCTGCGCGCAGTTTTCTACGGACAGCCTATTTCACGCCCACGGTCCTGCCAATGATCGCTGCAGGCAATCTGTGGCTGTTCTTCTACACCCCCAGTTTTGGCATCCTGAACAAGATCGGAGCGCTGTTTGGGGCAGAGGCGGTCAATTGGCTGGGACAGCCGGATACGGCTCTTTGGGCGATCTGCATGGTCACGATCTGGAAAGAGGCCGGGTTCTTCATGATTTTCTATCTGGCCGCCTTGCAGACCATCCCACCGGACCTGCGTGAAGCCGCCGAGATCGAAGGCGCCAGCCGCTGGACCTATACGCGCCGCATCGTGCTTCCGCTTTTGATGCCGACAACGCTGTTCATCCTGGTCAACGCCATGATCAATTCGGTCAAGCTGATCGACCATCTGTTCATCCTGACCAAGGGTGGCCCCTCCGACAGCTCCAAACTCATCCTCTACTACATCTGGGAAAACGCCTTTGCCTATTTTGACCGCCCTGCCGCCGCCGCGATGACGGTGCTGGTGCTGATCGCGCTCGGTGCTCTGGCAGCCTTCCAGTTTCTCGTGCTTGACCGCAGGACACACTACCGATGATGCGCTGGATTGAACCTGCCCTTGCCGTTGCGCTGGCCGTTGTCTGGATCTCGCCGCTGGTCTTTGCGGTATGGGCGGCGTTCCACGGGGTTTCAGACGCGATCAATTTCCGCCTGTTTTCTCCGATTACGCTTGAAAACTTCCGCACCGCCTGGGAGGGCGCGCCCTGGCTGCGCTACTTTTTCAACTCATTCCTGCTGGTCACGACGATCCTGATCGGACAGTTCGTCCTGGCCACGCTTGCCGGATTTGCCTTTGCACAGGTTCAATTCAGGGGCCGCGATGCGCTCTTTACCCTGGTGCTGCTGCAACTCTTTATCCTGCCCGAAGTACTGATCGTCGAGAACTACCGGGTGGCTGCAAACCTTGGTCTGATTGACAGCATTATTGGCATCGGAGCGCCCTATATGGCGTCAGCCTTTGGCATCTTTCTTATGCGCCAAGCCTTTAAATCTGTCCCCAAGGAACTGGATGAAGCTGCGCGCGTAGAGGGCTGTTCGCTATTGGGCGTCTTGTGGCGGGTGTACGTCCCTGCCGCCCGCCCGACCTATATCGCCTATGCGCTGGTTTCGGTGTCGACGCACTGGAACAACTTCCTTTGGCCGCTGATCGTCACCAATTCAGACAGCACCCGTCCGCTGACCGTTGGATTGTCGATCTTTGGCGCGCCGGAAAACGGCGTCGACATCTCTGTCATCTCGGCTGCAACCGTGATGGTCATTGCCCCGCTTCTGCTGTTGTTCCTGCTGTTTCAGCGACAGTTCGTGCAGGCCTTCCTCACGGCTGGGATCAAGTAACGCCTTTTGACGCTAGCTCTGCCAGTAGGCCGAGATATAAGCCTCCTGCGCGGCCCGCCCGCTTTCTTTCCAGGCGGCGCGGACCTTGGTTGTCAGACGTTTTTCACCCGCGAACCACAGAAAGGTCTGGTTTTCCTCGCCAATGGCGGCCACCGCCTCATCAGCCATTGAGCCGCGCGCCGCTGGGCTTTCCCAGATGATATCCACCCCCGCATGCTCGGGCAGCGGGTACATAGCCCCTTCTGCTGAGGAGGCAAACAACGAGATCCGCCCGTGCAAATCGGGATTGGCCTCCAGGATGCGCGCAACCGCCGGAAATGCCGTGTCATCAGCAAAGCCGCGGATCGGACCGTTGATCTTGCAGCCGCCGCCTCCGGGTCCAGTCACAAGGACTTCTGTTCCAGCCGCCACTGTTTCTGCCCAGCCTGTCGCCCGTCCGCCTTCATGCCTGAACAGATCAAAAACCAGTTCGCCCAACTCAGGGCGCACATCGCGGGCCGTATAGACGGGCAGATGCAGCTTGGCGTCACCTTTCGGCCACTGCGTGGCGCCGTTGGACCCAACAGTCGGCCATTGGACCGGCTGTCCCTCGGGCGGAATACCTAGGCGGAAATGTATCGCCTCCTGAGAAAACCGGGACACATCCCCCTTGAGCGTCACCCTGAGGAACCCTCCGGCAAGGGAAGAAACCGCTGCGACCGACATCACGCGCGCATTGGCAGGAAGCTGACCGGCAGCAGCAGCATCGCTCCACCGGATCTGTTGCGCAATGTCGGGAAAGACCGCAGTGATCTGCTCCACCAGCGAATCCTTCAGCGTTTGCAGGTAATCCGCATGAGGCGCCTTGATTTCGGCGCGGGTTCCGCCCTGCATCGGCGAGAAAGAAATCTGCCCATAGTGGGTCTGCACCGTCAGCTTTGCATCTGTGTCGTGAAGGATCTCAAGATCGTGCTCAAGAGCTTCGGCGCGCGTCACCTGACACAAAGGGGTGAAGGCGACTCCCGGCAAATCGCTCAGGCCAGTCATCTCAGTCATCTATCGTCGCTTTCCGCGCTGCAATGCGCCAAATGAAGGGGAGGGCTGCACAGGACAGACCGGCAGCCAGAACAAAGAAGGTCCCATAGCCGAATTGTTCGGCAAAAAGCCCAGCGGCGGTCCCTGAGACCATGCTGACAGCGGCATCCACGCACTGGAACAGGGTGAAATCGACGCCCCCCTGCCGGGGATCGGACCACGCCATGAACTGGCCATAGAGGGCGACAAAGCCAAAGGCCATGACCGCGGCACTGGCGACCATCGCAACCGGCGCGACCTGGGCGGCAGGCAGAACCGCGTCACCTGCCGACAGAGCAACCAGAAGCAAGATCATGGATTGCAGAGCAACCGCTCCGACCAGCACCGCGCGAGCACCGAAACGACGCACGAAACCGCCTCCGGTAATTGCACCAAGGAACCCCAGCGTCAGGCTCCCGGCGCCGCTGAGAATGCCAAGCTGCGCCAGATCATACCCCGCATCGATAAAGAAAGGCCCGAACATGCCCATCGCGCTTTTTTGAGCTACGACGTAAAGCGCTGCGATCATGAGGCCCTGACGCACCTCCTGCCGCGACAAAGCAGATGCAAGGCTCGGCTGATGCGGGCGCGCCCGCACCGTTTTGGCTTTTGCGACAAGCGCGAATGGCACACAAAGCACTGCAATCGCTGCAGCCATGCTCCAAGCGGCGGCGGACCAGCCGACACGGTCAACAAGTACGAGAAACACACCGCCACCGATCGCTGCCCCCAGATAGGCCCCGCCCACCTGCGCCGCATTTCCCCAGCCGTAGGGCGTTCCTCTCAGCGCCTCGACCGCATAGCCATCGCAGGCGATATCGACTGTGGCCGTGGCAAAGGCAGCAACCATCAGGACGGCCAGAACCGGCAAGACAGGCGACGGCCCCAGACCTCCGATCGCGGCAAGAGAGGCCACGACAACCGCTGCACCAACCAACACAATGGTCACCGAGCGGTCCCGCCCGCCATCCGGCAGGCGAAACCGTTCTATCACTGGCGCCCAAAGGAACTTGAGAGCCCAGGGCAGCACGATCAGCGACACCAGCCCGATCTGGTCAAGCGGTAGGTCCTGGGTGCGGAGCACGCCTGGCAGCCCGGTCCATGTGACGCCGCCAATAACACTTTGGGCGACGTAGACCCCGCCGATGGCGCCAACAACACGCCAGGTGTGACCTCTGCTCTGCATCAGAAGCGATAGGCAAGGCTAAAGGTCGCGGTGCGCCCCTCAGTCCGGTAGCAATAGCCGGCGCTGCAGGATTGGTCGGTATTGTTGAAGGCGTTCTTTACGTTGAGCTGCAGGCCCATCCCGTCCAGTCCGACCTGCGCCAGATCATAGGATACTGTCAGATCCGTGTAGAACTGTTCTTTGTTCCTGAAAGTGTTCTGGTTGTCGCCCCAGCTTTCACCCACATAGCGCAGACCGGCCCCAAAACCCCAGCCCTTGAGCGCTCCGGCACTTGGTTCGTAAAAGCCCCAGAGTGACGCCGTATGTTCGGGCGTTGCCGAGAGCTGTTTGCCTACAGTGCCCGTGGCGCCGCGTTTGATCTCCATGTCAACGTAGGTGTAGGAGCCAGTCAAACGCAGATCATTGGCGAAGTTGAACTGCCCCTCCACTTCGAACCCGCGCGAGCGCAAATCATAGGGGACCTGCACCTGGTAGAGCCCGCCAAAGACCGATGGATCCACGGTTTGGAAGACCACCCCATCGTCCTGATCAATGTCAAAGATCGCCGCCGTGATCAGGCTCTCGGTGCCAGGCAGTTGATACTTGATGCCAATTTCCTTTTGCAGACCTTTGGTCGGATCGGCCGCCCGGCTGCTGGAGGGGTTCGTCGGATCGTCATAGACAAGCCCGGTCGTCGGCACAAAACTGCTGGAAAGGTTGGCGTAGACAGACAGATCTGCGTTGAGCGCATAGCTGAGGCCAATCCGGCCTGAGAAGGCATTGTGAGAGGTATCAGTGCCGGTACGTGTTGCATCAAAGGTGGTGATATCAACCCAATCGTAGCGCGCGCTGAGGAAGGTGGTCCAGCGCCCCATCAGGATCTGATCGTGCAGATAGATCCCTTTCTGATCCATATCCTGACCACCGGAATAAGGCTGCACTGCCGCCTGAACCGCCGCTGCGGACACATAGCCGACACCGCCATAGTAGGCATCATAGGACGACTTGCCGTAGTCGAAGCCAGCCACCACTATGTGATCCATACCGCCGGTGGCGAACGCAGCCTCCAGCGTGGTGTCGATCATCAGGTTTTCCGAATTTTCGAGATAGTGCCCCCAGTACCTCCCAAAGCCGGTCCCCGAGGCATAAATCCCACTGAACTGCAGATCAGCCTCCACCTCGGAATAGCGCAGCTTTTGACGCAATGTGATGGCGCCTGTCAGCTCATGTTCAATCTCATAGCCGATGCGCCACTGATCATTGTCGAAGTCGTTATATGCGGGGTCGCCAACATAAATGTTTGAGGCCACGCCGTAGGAGGAGTTGTAGTAAGACGCCGTCCCCCCGCGTGTGGAAGAGGAGTACTCTCCGAGGATCGTAATCTTTGTCCGGTCCGTCAATTGATAGGTCAATGCAGGCGCAATCATCGCCAGATCATCGCTGTAGCCCTCCAGCGGCGTGTCTGCATCGCGCAACACCCCGGTCAGACGATAGCTCAGACGTCCATCAGCGACCGGTCTGCTGATATCAAAGGCCAGTTCACTGCGGTGGTCGGTGCCAAAGGTAAGCTGTACCTCGTTGAAGGGCGTGTCCTTGGGCCGTTTGGAAACCACATTGACGATGCCACCAGCACCGCTGACCCCATACATTGAAGAGGACGGACCTTTGAGGATGGAGACCGCCTCGAAACTGTAGGGATGGTTCTGGAACCATGCGGAGGGTCCGTTCACCTGCCGCAACCCATCCCGGAACAATCCATTGTAATAAGACGCAAAACCCCGCAGATAGATCGCGTCATAGCGGCTATCAAAACCAAAGGTGTTGACGTTTGTTCCCGACGTGTAGCCAAGCGCGTCAAGCAAGGTGCGCGGTTGCTGATCCTCGATCTGGTCCTGCCCGACGGTGCTGATGGCCTGGGGGATATCGCGGATCGCTGTGTCGACACGAGTGGCCTGCCGCCCGCTTTGCGCCACATAACCATTCTGCACAAGGGTCTCGTCGCTTTCGGATTCAAGGATCAAGGTGCCTAGATCTATCGCATTTTCATCCTGCGCAAATGCAGGGGATGCTGAGGAAAAAGCGGCAAGTCCTGCGAGCAGGGCAATTCGAGAAACGGTCATCAGGGTCTCCAAGCTTGCCTCGGCTACCCAGTGTTTGCTCAGGCGGAATCGTTCGCGTCTATTTTCTGACTACGTTTGTCGGGTTTTCGCAGGTCGTAAAAGATACGCAAAGAACTCTACCGAATAACGTTGCATTTTTGCACAATAAGCCTGTAAGGCATTAACAAATAACCAAATTTACACCAGCAGGCTGCAAAGGCGACACTCAAAATCAGGCACATCACATAGTTAAGACGTAAGCTTCGCGTAAGTCGCCAAGGATATCTGCCGACTGCAACACCCCAGTCAGAGAAGGAGTTTGGTGTGCCTGTTGTAAAACTATTGGGAAGCATCTTGCTGGCCGCATCTGTCGCTGCACCTGGCTTTTCATCGTCGCTGCCCGCAAAGGGCAATCTGAGATTTGACGTTATCCGCAAAGGCAAGGACATCGGCGATCACAGCTACACGTTCTCGGGGTCACCGGGCGACTATTCAGTGAGAGTTCAAACTGACATTGCGGTCAAAGTCCCGTTGTTGCGGATCAATGCCTATGTCTTCAAGCAAAACAGCACAGAACGCTGGCACGGCCAAAGTCTGACCGCGATCAGCTCGGCGACCAATGACGACGGCACCGCGCATCAACTCGATGAGAACGGCAAGGGCATATTGCCTGCCAGCCTATGGAACGATGAAATCGTAAAAAGCCGAAAGCTCCTGAATACGATCGACGGGCGGATCATGTCGGTGAAAGTCACAGACCTAGGCGATCAGGCAGTGCCGACACGTAGTGGAAACATCATTGCGCGCCACTATCGGATCTCGGGCGACCTGGATCGAGACATCTGGTATGATGGCGAGGGTAACCTTGCGCATGTCTCCTTCAAGGCAGATGATGGCTCGACCGTAACCTACCTGCGCAAATAGGATCGGAGGCCATGCGGCTTCTTTACATTGAAGACAATGAGCGGCTGGCCCAGAATACCTGCACCAGCCTGAGAGCCTGCGATTTTGTGGTCGACTGGGTCTCGACGGGGGAGGATGCCCTGCACTCTGCCCGCAGTTTTGCATATGATGCAGTCATTCTGGATCTGGGCCTTCCGGACATGGAAGGCCTCAGCGTGCTCGGCCAGATCAAACAGGCCAATGCTGACACACCGGTCATTATCTGCACCGCGCGCGATGCGCTGGAAGATCGCATCGAGGGGCTGGACTCAGGATCAGACGACTACATCGTCAAACCTTTTGATGCGGCAGAGCTTCTGGCCCGAATTCGCGCCGTTCTACGCCGCCCCGGTGGCGCCCTTGGTATCAAACTGGAAATGGGCAATATCGCCTTTGACACCGTGGATCGCTCGGTTGAGATTGCCGGAAAATCCGCGCAGTTCTCCCGACGGGAACTGACGCTTCTTGAGACCTTCATGCGCCGCAAAGGCCGGGTTTTGTCCAAAGACACACTTGAAAGCGCACTTTACGGATTTGACGATCCTCCAACGCCGAATGCCATCGAGGTGGCCATGCACCGGCTGCGCAAAAAGATGAAGGATCTAGGGGCCTCGGTCAGCGTCCACACCTTGCGCGGCATCGGATACCTGATGGAAGACGACGGCCAATGAAATCCTGGCTCACCGTCCTGCGCGCGCCATTTGGTGCTGCCGCTTCGCTTCACCGAAAGCTGACGGTCAATATCGTGCTGGCACTTTTGGCTGCGGTGATGCTCGCTGCGGCCGTCATGATCTATGAGTTCTTTGAACACCTGGAGGAAAACCTTGATGACGCACTGAGGCGTGAAGCCAAGGAAGTATTGATTCAGGCAGAGCCGGATCTGCCGTTCTTTGGGTTTGCTCCCAACGCGCTGCGGTTCAAAGGCGCATCCGGTGCTTATCGATATACCGTTTTCGATCATCAGATGGCGGCAATTGTCGGCAGCGAGAACAGCCCGACTATTCGAACAGCCCTATCGGCTCTTCCCCTTGGCTCGGCGCAGCACATCCCGCTTCCCGGGGAAAGGCGCGGCATGGGCCTATGCGGTGAGATCGCGGAGCAGCGTGTTTGCGTCTTGGCCTCCGCCTATGCCCCGCTCACTGACACCACTATTCTGGGCGATATGTGGCATGAGCTGGAAGAGCAGGTGCATTGGTTCCTTTTCGGCTCCCTTTTGGTTCTGGCCTCGGCCCTTGTCACGGCTCGGCTCACGCTTCGCCCTTTAAGTCAGGTCCTGAAAGAGGCACGCGATATCGGGCCGGACACCCCAGAGCGCCGATTGTCCACCGAAGGCCTGCCAAGCGAGATCACGCCTCTGGTCGATGCCGTCAACAGGGCCTTCTCACGCCTAGAAAAGGGCTACAAGGCGCAGCGGGCCTTCTCTGCCAATGTCGCCCATGAGGTGCGAACACCTCTGGCGGTGCTGCGCTCTCGGCTGGATCTGGCCGAGGATCCAAAGCTGCGTGCGCAGTTGAAACGCGATCTGCGCCGCCTGGAAGAGATCTTTGAGCAATTGATTGATCTGGCCCGAGCAGATGCGCTTGCGCCTGCCGCTTTTGAGCAGACGGACCTAAGGAAACTGGCCTTGCAGGTGTGCTGCAACCGGGGGCCCGAAGCGATAAAGGCGGGAAAATCCCTTGCCGTCACAGGCGCCGATACCCTGCCTGTTAAGGGGCATCCAGGGCTTTTGGAGATTGCCATCGACAACCTTGTGCGCAACGCCCTCGCCTATGCTCCGGTAGGATCAGAGGTGGAACTGCACCTCAACGACATGGTCGCTACGCTTGAGGTAAAAGACCGCGGTCCCGGTGTACCCCAGGAAGAGCGTGCCACGCTGTTCGAACGGTTCAAACGTGGCAAGGGCAGCGCAAAGACCGAAGGCTCAGGGCTCGGGTTGGCAATTGTCAAATCCGTGGCCGAGGCGCATGGGGCCCAGATCCGGGTTTCGGATCGCCCCGGCGGCGGCAGCGTTTTCTCGCTGCAATTCCCCGTACTGGCATCGGCATGACACAGGTCAAGAAATAATGCGCCTTGTAAGCGGGCTGTAAGTCTCGGCGGGCACGTCCCCATTGAGAAACAGTTCATACGAGGCAGTTGATGCGAATCGAGTTCCTGACGGCGACCCATCCCGAGCGGGCCAAAGCCGAAGACCATGTCCGGCAGATCTATGCCCAAACCTATGACGCCTGCATTTCCAGCTTTCCTCCCCTTCTTGCCGCAGCCTTTAACGCCACGGGCGACACCCTGTGCGCCGCCGGTATTCGGACTGCCGAAGACGGGTTCTTTTCAGACTGCTATCTTGACAGCGACTTTTCGACCGCGCTGCTGAAACGCATCGGGCTGGCGATCGATGAAAGCCAGATCATGGAGGTCACCTCGCTGGCCTCCACCTCTCCTTTCCCGGTTCTTTCGGTGCTGAGCAGCGTGATCGAATGGGGACGGGCGCGCGGCATGGTCTGCGGTGTTTTTACCGCCACCGGAGCGCTGCGCAAACTGCTCCGCCGCACCGGGTTGAACCATACACCCCTGTTTGCGGCCGATCCCAACCGTCTGGCCGATCCGCAGGTCTGGGGCAGCTATTATGCCACCGATCCTTGGGTATGCGCGGTTCTCGACAGCACGGACAACCAGGCACGTGTAGCACGCTCGCCAAGCCCGGCGTCCGAACGGAGGGCCTTCTGATGCAGCCTGTTTTCGAAGCTCTTGCCCGCCATGCCAAGGAACGCCCGGACGCAATCGCCTTTTCCGGTGACGGCAAGAGCATGAGCTGGGCCGAGTTGGCCGCCCGTGTTGCCGCCCTTGCTGAAACGCTTGAGTGTGCACCCAACCGTATCGCCATCGGACACCCCGGCGGCTGCGCCTATGTGGTGGCAGATCTGGCCCTTGCCCTCACCGGCAGGCGGCAAGTGCCTTTGCCATTCTTCTTCAGCGAGGATCAGATTGCCCATGTGATCCATGACTCGCAGGCCGAGGCGGTGATCACCGACCGCCCCGATGCATTTGGCCCCCTGCCTGTCATTCAGGCTGACGCCAGAGTTCCTGCTCGTCCAATCACTTTCTTTCCGACAGAGGGCAGCGAGCGGATCATCTACACTTCCGGCTCATCCGGCACCCCAAAAGGCGTTGTGATCGGCGCACGTCAGTTGATGGCCTCGCTTTCCGGCCTGCAACCCCTGGCTGTCGCCACAGAACAGGACCGGCACCTGTCGATCCTGCCGCTTGCCCAGCTGCTGGAACAGATCTGCGGCATTTACCTGCCCATTCTGGCAGGGGCCGAAACCCGCTTTGATTTCGCCGCCACCCGCAGTCTGTTCGGGGCGGAAATCTCGGCGGTGACCGAGGCTTTTGAGCGCGAGCGGCCCTCCACCAGCCTGCTGGTGCCCGGGCTTCTGGGGCGCTGGGTTGCGGATCTGCAGCGCCGCGGGCAGCAGGCCCCCAACAGCCTGCGCCTTGTTGCGGTGGGCGGCGCGGCCAGCGCCCCTGCCCTGCTGCATCAAGCCTGGGACAGCGGTATTCCCGTCCATGAAGGCTACGGCCTGTCGGAATGCTGCGCGGTGGTGGCCATGAACCGCCCTGGCGCCAACCGGATCGGCACGGCTGGCGAGATCCTGAACGGGCTCGATGTGAAAATCGTGGACGGGGAAATCACTGTCGGCGGCCCAACGGTGATGAGCGGCTATCTGAACGCTTCGCCGCCGCCCTCGCAATGGCACACGGGCGACCTGGGGCGGATAGAGGACGGTCGCCTGATCGTCGAGGGCCGCAAGGATGCGTTGCTGATCAGCCCCAGCGGGCGCAACATCTCGCCCGAATGGGTGGAGCAACGCGTGGACGCGGACCCTCGCGTTGTCGCATCGGCCCTGGGCCTGCGGCATGATGGCGAATTGGTCATTGTCATCGCCGCCGTTGCACCGATCACCCTGTCCGAAATTGCAGGTCTTCTTGGTGACCTTCCCGGCTATGCCGTCCCAAAAGGCGTAGTCATGACCTCTCCCCATGAGCCTGGCCTGCTGTTCCCGGCCGGAACCCCAAATCGCGCCGTGGCGGCCCAGATCATCAACAGAAAAGACGCGGTCGATCTTCCCGCTCAGACAGAAAGCCTTGCGTCATGACAAAACAGAAAACCGTACTCATCACGGGCGGCGGCTCGGGCATCGGGCGCGCCTTGACGCTGGAGGCTACGCGCCGTGGATATCAGCCGCTGATCACTGGCCGGACCCACGCCACACTCGAGAGAACCGCGGCCCTCGCCGGGCTTGGCGAGGGAGCCATTATCGTGGCGGATGTTTCAAGATCCGAAGACAGGCTCAGGTTGGCAGAAGAGGTGGCCGGGCGGCTGGACATACTGATCAACAATGCCGGGTGCCTTACGGTCGGCCCCTTGTCGACCTTGAGCGATCAGGACCTTGATAGAATGGCGCAGACAAATCTGGTCGCGCCCGTTGCGCTCACGCGGGATCTTCTGCCTGCATTGGACGCCGCGGGAGGTCGGATCGTCAATATCGGGTCTGTTTTCGGCGACATCGCCTACCCCTATTTTTCGGCCTATTCGGCCACGAAATTCGGCCTGCGCGGGTTTTCAGATGCCATGCGGCGCGAGCTGTCCGGCACCGGCATCGGCGTCACCTATGTTGCACCGCGCGCCACGCGAACGGCAGCCGAGTCAGAATTTGCCCCGCTGATCGAACCCTTGCAGATGACACTGGACAGCGCTGAGCGGGTTGCCCGCGAAGCCTGGGATGCCATCGAAGCCGGGCAACGAGAGGCCTTCCCCAAAGGTAAGGAGCGCATTTTTGTGAAGCTCCAGCGGCTGTTCCCGAAACTGATCGACAGATCCGTCGGCGCGCAGGCCCGCGCGCCCAAGACCCTTGCCGCCGTGGAAACCCTGCGGCGCAGCTGACTTCCAAGAAAAAAGGACCAGATCAATGACCTACAACGTTCTGCGCGCGCCTACCCCCGGCGCGGCCATCAGTGCGGCCGACATCGCCGAGGTACAGGAGCATCTGAACAGCGCCGGCTGGGCGCTCTTGCGCGGATTTGACGTCGACATGAGCAGCTTCAGCGCGCTGACCGCGAACCTGTGCCGGACGATCACCTTTGATCCGGCTCGGGAATACAGCGAAGAGAACACGCAAAAAGTCGACGCCGGTCTTGGCCCCATTGGCCTCCACATCGAAAACGGCAACACTCCGGTTTGCCCGGACATCGTCACCTTCTTTGCCGCGCGGGCAGCTTTTGAAGGATCTCAGACGACGATCTGCGATGGCCGGGATGTCTGGAATGGCATGAGCGAAGTGCAAAAAAAGCGCTGGGGGCAGCCGATGACGGTGTCGCGGCGCCTGCCCGAAGCTCTTTGGAAACGGTATCTGGCAAACGAGCACCCGGCGCTGTCTTCGCCAGAAGAGGTTACCCAGGAGCATATCCTTCAGTTCAAAGCTGCGGTTCCGAACCAGGACTTTGAATTACATGATGACGGCTCACTGACCTATATGCTCACCCTGCAGCCGGTGCGCCCATCGGCCCTCTCAGGCGGTCAGGGTTTTGCAAATGCGGTTCTGGGCCCGTCTCACAACTATGAGCCACCGGTATACCAGCTTGCGGATGGCTCCATCGTGTCAACAGAGGAAATCGAAGAACTGCGTGATCTTGCAGAAGATTTCACCACCGAAATCAATTGGCAGGATGGCGACATTGCTGTTCTTGACAACACACGCCTCATGCATGGTCGCCGTGCGATCAAGGACGAGGACCGGCAGCTCTTTATTGGAATGGGCCGGGTCTGATCCCGTGGTCTGCCGCAGCTTGCCACAGCGACATCTCTTCTACTGGCGGGCCAGGTGTCGCAAGCGGGGGCTGCGGCAGACCTCTTCGTCATTTTCAAAGCGAGGATCGCGCGTTTTATCCCATTTCCCGTGTCAGAGGCGGAATGGCTTTGACATGCGAAACCCAGCCTCGAGCTTGGCCTGACACTGAGCCAGCTCAAAGGGATGCTTTTGCGAGCCAGTCTTGCGCCCATCCGGTTTCGGTGAACATCCCCCAAGGGCACTACCGAAAGTCCGAAAACGACGCGATATCGATGAATGCCTTGACCAGCCTCAAACGGGCTCGATCCTTGGGCGCGACAACTGCTGTTTCGTGCGACTGAGACAGTTCGACGATGGGGATCTCGATCAACCCACGGGAAATCAGACCACTGTTGCCGAGGAAAATGGCAATACCTGCTCCCTGCATGACGGCCTCGCACATCAACGGAAAAGTGGTCATTTTGATGGCACGCCGAAATTGCATACCGTGTCTGACCAGGGCCTCGCGCACGACGCGCTCGGTCAGGGAGCCGCTTTCCGGCAGGATGATGGTTTCCCGAGCCAGATCAGCGAGATGCAGCATGTCCCGGTCGGCAAGCGGCGAAGTTGGCAGCACATAGGCAACATAGCGCGCTTTTTGCACGGGCACCCGCTCCCAATCGTCTGTTTTGGGAGGATCCGTGATGACACCCACATCGGCGCGCCTTTCCCGCAATAGGCGCGTTGCTGTGGTCCAGGAGTAAAGCGCGAATTCGATCTCGACATCCGGATAGCTTTGGCGGAACAGGCTGATCGCCCTCAGAGCGGGCAGCGGCGCATTGGCGATGACCTTGATATGTCCACGCGCCATCGCCTCAAAACCTTCAAGACGTTCGTTGATTTCTGTGTCCAGTGCAACCAGACGGTCGGCCAGATCGTAAAAGTCCTGGCCTGTACGTGTCAGGGTAAGGCCTTCTCGGCTGCGCAGCAGCAACTGCGATCCGACCTGCTTTTCCAGTTTGGCAACATGCTGTGTGACGGCCGACTGCGTCACACCAAGGCGAGCGGCCGCTGCCGAAAAACTACCCTCACGAACCACGTAGGCAAAGGCGACAAACTGATGATGACTGGCAGGCATTTTGGCTCCCTCGCTCTGAAGACGCCATAAAGCTCATTAGTCTCACTAATATGACGTCACATAAGTGAGAGCTGACCTGCGTACACCAGTGCCCGTCAGATGGAGGAATCAGATGGCCGGGTTGAGCATTCAGCAAGTGACCAAACGATTTGGCGAGACCGAGGTTCTCAAGGGGGTGTCACTGGACATTGCCGATGGCGAATTCGTCTCTTTGGTGGGGCCATCGGGGTGCGGCAAGTCGACCCTGTTGCGGATCATCGCGGGGCTGGAAGAGCAAAGCGCGGGCGAGATCAGCATCGCAGGCCAGTCTGTTGCGGGGCAGCGGGCGGCGGATCGCAACCTGTCGATGGTGTTTCAATCCTACGCGCTCTATCCGCATCTGAGCGTCGGTGACAACATCGCCGTTCCCCTGAAAATGCGCCGCATGAGCGGTATGCAGCGCCTTCCGCTGATTGGGCGGTTCGTGCCGGGCGCCCGCGCAATGGCAAAGGAGATCGGACAAAGCGTCGATCACGCCGCGCAGATGCTGGAGATTGCGCATCTTCTGGATCGCAAGCCCGGGCAGCTATCCGGCGGTCAGCGCCAGCGCGTGGCGCTTGGACGCGCCCTGGTACGGGAGCCTGCCGCGTTTTTGCTGGATGAGCCGCTCTCGAACCTTGATGCCAAGCTGCGTGTGCAGACCCGCGCAGAGATTGCCCAACTGCACCGTCGACTTCAGGCGACATTCATCTACGTGACCCACGATCAGGTCGAGGCCATGACCATGTCCGACCGGATCGCTGTGATGATGGGCGGGCGCATCCTGCAATCCGCCGCGCCCGAGGTGGTCTATGAGGATCCCGACCATATCGAAGTGGCCGAATTCATCGGCTCCCCAAAGATCAATATCCTCCCCGTTGAGATTGCTGACGGCGGACGCCTGAGCCTGATGGATCGCCCCTTGGATTTGACCATCCCGGGTGCCGTCAGGGGCGTTGCCTCGCTCGGGCTGCGCCCCGAGGCGCTCAGACTGGCGGGCGAAAATGCGCCGCTTCGGGGCCATGTTGTGCATAGCGAAAACCTTGGCTCCGAGATGTTCGTTCAGGTGGCGTTGGCCGAAAGGCAAGAGCGCATCACACTGCGGGCCGCGCCGGATCAACGCGCCTCGCTTGGTCTCGGAACTCCGGTGGCCTTGGATTTTGACCCTCAACGCGCCCTGCTGTTCGACGCTGATGGTACACGCCTGCGCGGGCTGCAGCAGGTGAACGCCGCCGCATCCGAGGTGGCCTGACATGACCGCTGTTGATGCACCCACGGCAAACCCCGTGCCTAGACCGGTGACCGACCACGCCACCAAAGAACGCCGCGCCGCCTGGGCTTTGACCGCGCCAGCTTTGATCCTGATGGTGGTGATCCTTCTTGTGCCCGTGATCATTGCCGGAATGCTGTCCCTGACCAATTACTCCCTTGGCAACGAGAGCTTTGATTGGGTGGGGACCAAGAACTACGAAAAGCTGTTCACCCGCTCGACCTATGAAAAGATGTTCCTGGCCACGCTCACCTATGTCGTCACCGTGGTGCCGATCTCGGTTGGGCTGGGGCTTGGGGCGGCACTGCTGATCAACTCGCTTGGCCGGTTCCGCGAAGTCTACAAGACGATCTATTTCCTGCCGGTCATGGCGACGCTTCTGGCCATGGCAATCGCCTGGGAGTTCATGCTGCATCCCTCGATCGGAATGATCAACCGCACGCTTGAAATGGGCTGTGGCACCTTCCTTGAGAACCTCTGGCCCTTCATGGCCGAGGGCTGCGCGACCCGTTTTCCGGTCTGGCTGGGGGACAAGCGCTATGCGATCTGGGTGATCTGCTTTATCGGTATCTGGCAGGGCTTTGGCTTTAACATGGTGCTCTATCTCGCCGGTCTGACGAGCGTGCACCGGGAGCTGTATCATGCGGCCGAAATGGACGGTGCAAAATCCGCATGGGAAAGGTTCCGCCTGGTGACATGGCCTGCGCTGGGGCCGACCACGGTCTTTGTCGTGACTATCAGTTGCATCCGCGCGTTTCAGGTCTTTGACACCGTCGAAGCCTTCTGGCCGCAAGGGGGCGGGCCCAACAAATCCACCTACGTGATGATGTTCGCCATCTTTGAAAAGGGCGTGCAGCAGAACCTGATCGGGATCGGCTCTGCCATCACCATGCTGTTCCTGATCTTCGTCATGTTTCTCACCCTGATCCAGCGCTGGCTGGTCGAGCGAAAGGTGCACTACTGATGACACGTGACTGGTGGAAACATCTGATCCTGATCCTTGGCGTGATCGTGGTCATTGCACCCTTTTACATGATGGTCAGCTACTCCTTTAAATCCCCCGGCGAGATCGACCGCGGCGAAGGGGGCTTTTTCGGGCGGCAAGAGCTGATGGTGGATGAGCGTTGCGTCAAACTGCGCGACCCAAGCCGCGATGACATTTCCACCGCCACTGACAGGTTCCCGGGGCAAAGCGACAGCGAGATCCGCGATGCCCTTCTGGCCGAGGCCACGGCTGAATGTTCCATGCGGCCCGTGGTGTTCAACTACACCAAGGCGTTTACCGAGGCGCCGCTGCTGCGCTACCTTTTGAACGGGATCATCGTCACCGCCTCGATCTTTCTGATCCAAGTCGTGGTCGCCCTGCCTGCCGCCTATGCGCTGGCCAAGCTGAAATTCTGGGGACGCGAGGCGGTCTTTGGGCTCGTGCTCTTCTGCCTGTTGATCCCGGTCCATGCCATCGCGCTACCGCTCTATATCATGCTGGCCAAGCTGGGGCTGACCAATACCTATGCCGCCCTTGTGGTGCCCTGGACGATCTCTGTTTTCGGGATATTCCTGATGCGCCAATTCTTCATGACGGTGCCGGATGATCTGATCGATGCAGCGCGGATGGATGGCATGGGGGAATTCGCCATCGTCTGGCGGGTGATGCTGCCCACCGCGATCCCTGCCCTACTGGCCTTTGCGATCTTTTCCATCGTCGCCCATTGGAACGATTACTTCTGGCCCCGCATCGTGGTGACCGGCAATCGCGATCTCTTCACGCCGCCCCTTGGCCTGCGCGAATTCAAGGGCGATGGCGATGGCTCCTTCTTTGGGCCGATGATGGCCACTGCCACCGTGATTGTCGCGCCACTGATTGTCGCCTTCCTGATTGCTCAGAAACGCTTCATCGAGGGGATCACCCTGAGCGGCATGAAATGAACCGGGACCGCCCCGGTTCGGGCGGTCCCACTCCCGATATCCCAACAGGGATGAAACCCGGAGCATCAAGTCTGCAAACCAACTGCTCCAAGACCGGCAAGTATGAGGATCTAAACCATGAAACTGACTGCCACCGCAATGGCTCTGGCCCTGTCCACCACCGCCGTTTTCGCCGAAGACACCGTCACCATCGAATTCGCCTACCCCTATAGCCACCTCTTTGATGTGACCTATGAGGCGATGATGCCCGCCTTCAAGGAAGCGCATCCGAATATCGAAGTGAAGTTCCGCGCAACTTACGAAAGCTACGAGGACGGCACCAACACCATCCTGCGCGAAGCGGTGTCCGGCAACCTGCCCGACGTCACCATGCAGGGTTTGAACCGCCAGCAGATCCTGGTGGAAAAGGGCATCGCCAAATCGCTTGAGCCCTTCATCGCCAAGGAGGCCGACTTCGCCAAGGACGGCTACCACGACGCCATGCTGAGCCTGTCGACCTTTGGCGGCGATGTGCATGGGCTGCCCTTCTCAGTCTCGCTGCCGGTGGGCTACTACAACATGGATATCCTGAAAGCAGGTGGCATCGAAGAGCTGCCCACCACCTGGGACGAGGTGATCGGCGCCTGTGAAACCATGAAGGCAAACGGCATCGAAAACCCGATCTTCTGGGGTTGGAACATCACCGGCAACTGGTTCATGCAGGCCCTGATGTGGAGCCAGGACAAGGCCATCGTCGAAAGCGGCCATGTCACGCTGGACAGCCCCGAGGCGCTGGCCGCCATGGAGCAGATGCAGGAGATCTTCACCAAATGCGACATGCAGAACCTGGAATGGAAAGCGGCTCTGTCGTCCTTCTCGGCGGGTGAGATCGGCATGATGTTCTGGTCGACCTCGGCGCTGGGTGCGGTGGAGCGCAGCCAGGGCGATTTCGAGCTGGTGACAGGGCCTTTCCCCGGCATGGGTGAAACCCCGAAAGGTCTGCCCGCAGGCGGCAACGCTGCGATGCTGACCTCGACCTCGGACGATCCCAAGGTGCAAGAGGCCGCCTGGACCTGGCTGAAGTTCATCACCTCGGGTGAGGGCGCTGCCGAAGTGGCCAAGACCACCGGCTACATGCCCCCGAACAAGGCCGCAAACGAGGTGATCCTGGCCGATTTCTATCAGCAGAACCCCAACAAGCAGACCGCTGTGGACCAGTTGCCCTTGCTCCGCGACTGGCTGGCCTATCCGGGCGACAACGGTCTGGCAATCACCCAGGTGATCTATGACGGGATCGAACGCATCGTCACCGGTGACGCCACCGACATGAAAGAGCTGCAGCAGGAACTGGTCGAGGAAGTCGCCGACCTTCTGCCGAACGGCTAATTCCAATCTTCGGCCGCGCGGGGACCTGCGCGGCCGTTCCTTTTTTCGGGCAGATAGATACATGAAAATCATCCATACTTCCGACATTCACCTGACCATCCCCGGCGAGGAGATGGGCGGACTTGATCCACACGCGCGGTTCTCAAAGGCCCTGCAGAATATCATGTCACATCACAGCGACGCCGCCCGTATTGTGATCACCGGCGATCTGGCCCATTGGGGCGAACCCGCCGCCTACGAGGCGCTGAAGGAAGCGATCCGCGATCTGCCCATCCCGGTTCGGCTGATGATCGGCAATCACGATGACCGCGCGGCCTTTCAGAGCGTTTTTGAAGGCCACCCGACGGACAAAAATGGCTTCATCAACCATGCCGAAACCATCAACGGCGTGCGGTTCATCTATCTCGACAGCGTCAAGGAGCGTACCCATGCGGGCCATTTCTGCGACCTGCGACGTGCCTGGCTGCAGAGCGAACTTAAAGAATGCGACCGGGCACGGATTTTCCTGCATCACAACCCGATGCCCGTCGGCCTGCCCGCCGAAGACAAGATCGCGCTGGTTCCCGAAGACCGCGGCCCTTTCAGGGACTTGATCGAAGCCCATGCCGCAAAGATCGACTATATCCATTTCGGCCACGTCCATGCGCCGATCCATGGACATTTCGCCGGGGTGCAATTCGCCAGTGTACCGTCGACGGGAAATCAATCGATCCCCGACCTGAATGAGGAAGAGCTGCTGCAAGGCGCCCCCATGGCACCGGCCTATTTCGTTTTGCTGATCGATGGCAGCGATACGACGATCCACCAGATCCCCTTTGCCTGGGATGGGCCGATCACAACTGCCGGAACAGGCTGGGAGGATTGGGCAAAGCCGACCGAGGCCGCGGAATGAAGTTTGTCCATCTGACCGATACCCATGTGATCGGTGACGGGCGGAGGCTCTATGGAGCGGATCCGGCCCGGCGGCTGGCATTGGCCGTTGACAGCATCAATCGCGAACATGGCGATGCTGCCTTCGTCGTGCTGACGGGTGACATGACCCATTGGGGCGACAGCGACGCCTATGCGGCCTTTCGAGATGAGATTGAGCGGTTGTTGATGCCCGTACATCTGATGGTCGGCAACCACGATGATACAGAAGCGTTTTCAGATCATTTCCCCAGCACACCGCGGGACGAAAACGGCTTTGTCCAGTTTGCCTTTGACACCCCACATGGCCGGGGCATCTGTCTGGACACCAAAAGCCCCGGCACCCACGCCGGGGGATACTGTACGGCGCGTCTGGCGTGGCTGGAGGCCGAGCTTTCAGGCACTGATGGGCCTGTCCTGCTCTTCATGCACCACCCGCCTTTTCCGGTCGGCATTTCATCGATGGACCGGATCATGATGCTGGATGCCGAAGCATTCCATGACGTGATCGCGCCGCACAAAGCACGCATCCGCCATCTGTTTTTCGGCCATGTGCACCGGGCGATATTTGGCAACTGGCGCGGCATCAGCTTTTCCTGCATGCGTGGCCTCAATCACCAGGTCGCCTTGGACCTGTCTGCAGATCAGACAAGGATCCCAGGCAACCTGGAGCCGCCTGCCTATGGGGTTGTATTGTTGAGCAATGACTGTGTAACGGTGCATATGCATGATTTTACGAACAAATACCCTGCATTCTCCCTGCATGCGCCCACAGGAATGGACCCCACCCAGTATCAGTTGAACATGTCACACGCGCGGTTCAGGGACCTGGGTTAGCCTTTACCTGAACGTCTCAATTGCCCGCAGCCCATCGGGGCGTTTCGGCGCTGAACGGATCGCTTCCGCAATGAAACAAGTGCGGTGCGGAAGATGGTCCATTCACCCTATGTCGCAACCACCAGTTTCCGCCCCGCATGGGGAACAGTGTCAAATGGCGTGTCAAAACACGCATAAAGGGTGTCCGAAGTTAAGACGTCTCTGCTCGCACCATGGGCCAGAACCTGCCCATCCTTCATCGCCACAATCTGGTCCGCCCAGCGCGCAGCGGCGTTGATATCGTGAAGCACGACTGCAATGCTGCGCCCTTCCTCATTGGCCAAGGTCGCAAGCCTCGCCATCAGGTTGCGCGCATGGCGCGGGTCAAGCGCGTTCAGCGGTTCATCGAGCAGAATCCACGGGGTGTCCTGCGCGTAGGTCATGGCGACAAAGGCGCGTTGTTTTTGACCGCCTGATAGGGTTTCGATTGGTCGACCAGCCAGTTCCTCGAGGTCAAAAGCGTCCAAAGCCTTGGCAACCTGCTCCGCGTCCTCTGGTCCCGGACGACCTCGGTGGTGTGGCCAACGACCAAAGGCGACAAGCTCTTCTACACGGAGCCGGGACACTGTTGTCGGAGATTGCTGGAGAAAGGCCACCATACGCGCGCGGTCATCGTCACGGGCCGTGAACGGATCCTGCCCGTCTATGCGCACATGGCCGGAGCTCGGTTCGGTGAGGCCGGCGAGGCAGTGCAGCAGCGTCGACTTTCCGGCGCCATTTGGACCAATCAACCCGGTCACAACCCCTGGCAGAATAGACAGGCTCACGTCGCGCAGAATCTGAGAGTCGCCGATCGTGAAGGACAGATGCGAAGTTTCGATCACGTCTTGGCCTTTCGCAGAACAAGAATGAGGAAGAGCAGCCCGCCAAAGAACTCGACCACGACGGCCAAAGCCGACTCGCTGTGCAGCAGGCGCTCGAATACGAATTGCCCCGAGACCAGTGTCAGGGCACCTATGAGGGCAGAGGCAGGGATCAGGACGGCATGGCGATGCGTGTCCAACCAGAGCCGCGCAAGACTCGCGCACAAAAGGCCGAGAAACGTAATCGGTCCGACCAAGGCGGTGGAGATCGAAATCATGGCCGCGACAATCAGCAGCGTGATGAGCATGAGACTGTCATAGGGGACGCCCAAGCCCCGGGCTGTCTGTCGGCCAAGGGCTGCCACGTCCAGCATCGGGGCCAGACGCATGGCGAGCGCAAAGGCAGCCAGAAGCGTCAGAGCCGCGATCACGAGCTGCCCGGCATCGACCTGACCGAAACTTGCAAACATGGCCTGTTGCACAATGGAAAATTCCGAAGGATCCAAAAGGCGTTGCACCATGGAAGATAGCCCCCGCAGCAATACCCCGACGATGACGCCGGTCAGGATCATACGGGTGATATCCGAGGCATCGCGGCGCAGTAGGCTGCCAAACAGGAGGCTGGCCGCCAGCATCAAAACGCCGGTTTCCAAGGCAAAGCGCAGCGCGGCGGGTAGTTGGGCCGTTCCAATGCCGCCCAGAACAGCCACCAAGAGTGTTTGAATCAGCACAAAAAGCGCATCAAAGCCCACAATTCCTGGCGTCAAAAGCTGATTCCTGGCGACAGTTTGAAACAGCACTGTTGCTGCGCCTGCCGCCGCGCCAACGCAGATAAGTGAGACAAGCTTGATCGCTCGCAGCTCAAGGATAAAGCCCGTTGGCCCTCGAAGCCCCCACAACATGAACCCAAAGACCAAGGTGGCGAGTACGAGGCTCAGTCCCGTGATTTTTGCACCGATCCCCGTCATGCGCGTCTCGGCGCTGCGTGCAATAGCCACAGGAAAACGCCCGCTCCCAATATGGCGACGAGTGTCGCTGCGGGAATTTCGTAAGGATAGACGATCAGGCGACCGATGATATCCGCTCCCAAGACCAGCATGGCACCTCCAAGGGCGATGATGGGCAGGTTGGCGCGCAGGTTGTCACCCTGCCACCGCGACGCGAGATTTGGGGCGACAAGTCCAACAAAAGGAAAAGCGCCAACGGTCACCAATACGATGGCCGTCAAGACCGAAACGATGACAAGGCCAATCGCGCGCGTTTGCTCATAGCCTAGTCCCAGGGACCGGGCTTGTGTCTCTCCAAGACCCAGGATCGTGATACGGTCGGCAATAAGGTAGAGGCCAAACGCCAAGGCAGCCACAGCCCACAGCCATTCATAGCGCCCCTGCATGACAGCGGAAAACTCACCCAGCTGCCAGATCCCGAGGAACTGCATCAGATCGGTTTGCCACGCCACATAGGTCGCGATGGCGCCCAGGATGCCGCCATAAATCAGCCCGACAATGGGCAGAAGCATGGGATCACGTGGCGAAATGCGCCGGGCCAAGGCCAGAAAGCCCACCATGCCCAGTAGCGCACAGCCGGCGGCAATCAGCATTTTGCCCGCCACTGCCAGCCCCGGAGCGATCAGTGTCACGCCCAGAAGGCCAAGCATCGCCGCCTCCGGCGTCCCGGTCAGAGTGGGTTCGACAAGACGGTTTTGAACCACGTTCTGAATGACCACCCCCGCCAATGCGAGGCCGGCCCCAGCCAAAAGAGCGGCCGCAGTGCGAGGAAAGCGGCTGACCCAGATAAGCCAGCCGCCGTCCCCGTCCGAGATACTGGCCGCGCCGACTGCGAGGCTGGCCAGGATCATCACAATGAGGACCAGTCCAATGCCCACCCAAGGTCGCACGGTCAGCCTCCGAAAGCCTCGGCCAGTTCATCAAGTGTCCGCATCACCGAAGATGCGCCACCACCCGCGACATAGACAGGGGCCGAACTCAGGTAGACAATGCGCCCGGACTTAGCCGCTTTTGTATTGGCGACCAAAGAGTTGTCGAGCGTTGCTTGGGCGGCACCCTGCTGGCCGATGGCCGCGCCGCGATCAATGACGATCAACCAATCGGGGTCGGTTTCTGCGATGAATTCGAATGAAATCGCCTGTCCGTGGTTCTTGGCCTCAAGGTCTGACGCGGCCATAGGAAGCCCCAGATCGGCATGGAGCCAACCAAATCGTGATCCCTGCCCGAAGGCAGAAATCTTGTTGCCGTTGGTGAGGATGATCAGCGCATCGCCCTTGCCTTGCAGGGTATTCCTGACCTCAGTGATCTTGTCTTCCAGCTCGGCTGCAAGGCGCGCCGCCCTTTCCTTCTTGCCAAACACTGCGCCGAAAGCAGCGATGCGGTCTCGCGTCTGTGCCAGGATATCCGTGCCCGAAATTGTCATATCGATCACGGGTGCAATGCGGGACAGAGGATCCACCAGTTCAGAGGTGCGGGAGCCGACGACGATGAGGTCCGGGGCAAGGATTGCCAGTTTCTCATAGTCTGGCTCAAACAGCGTGCCGACGATAGCGGCTGATTGTGCTACCGGTTCCAGGTAGTCGACATAAAGCTTGCTCGGTACACCCGCAACCTCGACCCCCAATGCGGTCAAGGTGTCGATTGCAGCGATGTCAAAGACAGCTGCAGACTTGGGCGTTGTTTGAAGCGTGACGGTGCCGGTTGCCGTCTGAGCCAGAATGTCGGCATGGCCGATCGTAGCAGAGAGGACTGCAACACAGCCTGCGAAAATCGCGTGTTTCATCATATGATCCGGTTCGGTTGCGCGTGCTGGCTGATCCGATGCGGACTGGCTGCATGTGAATAACGTGTGATTACTGTGGCGGACGACGGGAATGCAAACCGATTCCCCTTCATGGCTCTTTGTTTGATACTGCGCTCGAGGCTGCTGCAAGTGCGGTGTGCTCTTCGAGAAAAGCTGCCACTCTGCGCGCACCCGGTCGGGCGCGATCTGGCTGCCAGAGGAATCCAAGCGGAGACAATGGTTCGGTCAGAGGCGATTCAAGGGCAACAAATTCGCCCGTATCAATCCAGGGCCGCATCACGCTTTCCGGCAAGAGAGAGACGTACTTGCCAGATGAAAGCATGTCGCGGGACAGGTCCGGGATATGGAGATTGATCCGGCAAAGCTTTAGTTCGGGCCAGTCAGCCCCTGCCGCTGCAGCCTCGAGCCGGTTTCGCGCGACAGAGCCGACCCGATGCATCAGCCAGGTGCAACCCGCCAGATCCTGAAGTGCGGCATGTCCTGACGCCGCAAGCGGGTGGCTGCCGTGGCACACCACCGACAACCGGTCCGCCGCGCAGGGCACAAAGCTCCACCCTTCGGGTGTAACCGTCGGAGAGCGCAGCAAAATCAAGTCTGTAGGGACGTCCATTCGCTCAAGAAGCACCGCATCATCACGTGATTGGGTGACGTGCAGTTGGGTTTCGGGATGACGTTGAGCGAAGTCGACAAGGCGGCCATGCAACAAGGCGCCTACGGCCGCAGCACTTGCGCTGATACGCACAACGCCACCCTGTTCCTGCAGTTCATTTGTGACACGTTCCGCCGCATCGCCAAGGGTTGCAAGAATGGATTGCGCGGCCGGAACCAGCTCTTGCCCGGCCGAGGTTAGACTGACCCCACGAGCGTGGCGCAGGAACAGGTTCGCTTCCACAAGACGCTCCAACTCGGCGACCATCTGAGAGATCGCAGGCTGGGTCATATTGAGGTGCTGCGCAGCGCGGCGCATACTGCCGAATTCTGCCAGGGCGACAAGGATCTGCATGTGCCTGAACTTTGCGCGAAGAGTAAAGCGGTTTAGCAGGCTGGAAGCGCTGAGCGGCATTGTGGCACCAAATGCTATGCAGATTTATTATCGACTGTTTTAATAAGTTATCGCTCAGAGGGAGGCCTTTCAAGCTGTTTGGCATTAGAAGCCTGCCTAGAACCAGAGGCACTCGGGCGGCGTTTTGCTGCGCTGAACCAAATCACGAGGCAACCCATGAAAAGTCATCTGACAGCACTTGCTCTTGCGGCCGGATTGATTACGCAGGAAACTGCAGCACAAGACCTGTCAAAGGCAGAGGAATTCGCCGCGCGCGGGGTTGCAGCGGCCCTGAATGATTATCCGGGCTATGCTTCGCTCTGCAATCTCGAGACCCGCATTCGCAACGTGAATCTCCCCCGCGATCAAAGGGCTCGCCCCTCCGCAGACGGCCACGCCCATGGGGATCAAGGCAGTCGCCCCCAGCGCAAAGACCGCCCGGCACCGCTGCGCATCCCGCCGACGCAGGTGTTTGACAATCTCTGGTTCCTCGGCATGGCCTCCACCACAACCTGGCTCTACGGAACCGAAGACGGTTATGTATTGATCGACGGCCTTAACACCGACGCCGAGGCGCAGGAGTATGTGTTGGACGGAATGACCGAAGCCGGTCTCGATACGTCCGCGATCAAGGCAATTCTAGTGACACATGGCCATGGTGACCACTACGGCGGCGCAGACTACCTGTCAGAGACTCTCGGCGTAGAGATACTCATGACACAAGAGGATTGGGATCTTGTTGCAACGCTGGGCGACCACCCCCGTTTTGGGCCGCCCCCAGCCAAAGGCGGAACAGTGCAGGACGGTGAAGTTCTGCGCTTCGGGACATCTGAAATCCAAATCCATGTCACTCCAGGTCATACGCCCGGAACCGTGTCCCCGGTGTTTGAGCTTTTTGACGGCGACACCAGGCATGCTGCGATGCTGTGGGGCGGCACCGGATTCAACTTTGGCCCTGATCCGGAAATTTTCCGCAGCTACGCGGCATCGGCGCAAAAGATGCGAAGGATATCAAAGAATATGGGCGTAGACGTCTTCCTTTCCGGGCATCCAGGGCGGGATGGTACAGTTCACTTGCTGGACACCCTTAAGGACCGCACACCGGGGGGGCCACATCCATTCGTGCGGGGCGCCTCCGGATATGCCCTATTTGATGTGCTGGAAAACTGCGCTCTTGCGCAGGCTGCTCGGTTCGAAGCTGTTCCGTCTGAGTGATAAGCAAATCCCATAGTGACGTTGCCAAAGTTATGACTGCCGCGGGCGTTGCCGCTTGCCGAGTCGTGCCCGCGCCCATATTCCCGACAAAAACCGTCAAGGCAGATGTTCTTCAGCATCACCCAGACGACCTTGCACTTTTTCCGAGGACGCCCTGATGCCTTCCAACTCCAGAACCACGCGCGCCTTGCTGTGCTCCACCTTGCTTCTGACCGCACCGGGGGCTGGTGCTGCTCAAGACAGTGAACCCTATGAGCTTGGCACCATCGTCCTTTCTGCAGCAGGGGTCGGCGTCGATCCTCTGACCGCGCCGGCCAGCGTTACAGTAGTGACCGGGGAACAACTGGCAAACGAGAGCTTTACCGACCTGACCGAGGCTGTAAGCAATGTTCCCGGCGTTTTTGTCGACCAGAACGACAACATCACTTTTCGAGGCTTGCGCCCGGAAGACACGCTTATCTTGATCGACGGCCAGCGGGTCAATACGCGGCAATCGCGCACCAATGGATCAGGCGGACTTGATCAACTCTACATGCCACCGGCTGCCGCCATCGAACGGATCGAGATCGTTCGCGGGCCGATGTCGTCTCTGTTTGGCTCCGAAGCGCTTGGCGGAGTTGTCAACATCATCACCAAACCCGTGGACGAAACCTGGACCGGCTCCTTGACGCTAGAAAACACCAGCCCACAAGGAGATGCAGACACCGCGTCCCGTCAGGGTTCGTATTTTCTGAGCGGCCCCCTTGTTGCCGACCGGCTGGGCCTGCAGCTTTGGGGGCGCCATTTGCAGCGAGATCAGGATGAGGCTGGCGGCTCTGTCGAGCGGGATCTGACCGATACAAATGCAAAGCTCAGCTGGACGCCCAGCGCGGGTCAGGAGGTATATCTCAAACTTGGCCGCACAACCACGACCAGCGAAACGCAGGCACTGCGGGGCACAAGCCTCGTGTCAACCATCCGCGAAGACGAACGCAATTCTGCCTCTCTCGGATATGAAGGGGCTTTGGGCGCCTGGGATGTGAGCGCCTTGCTCGCGCGGGAAGAGGCGACACGGGAGACGCCCACTTCAAACGTCGGCCGCACAATCGAATTGGGCACAACAACATTCGACATAAAGGCTTCGCGGGAGATGTCGTGGAATGGCCTGCATCAGGTCAGCATCGGTGGGCAGTATCTCGATTCCGATCTGAGTGATCTGAACCTCGGATCGTCCAATACCACTGACCCTTATGAGTTCAGCAATTCCCAGACCTCCGTGTTTTTTGAAGACATGTGGGAGGCAACGAACCAACTGGATCTGACATTTGGCGCGCGCCTTACAGATGACGAACGATTTGGCAGCAAAGTGACGCCGCGCGTCTATGCGGTCTATGAACTCACGCCCAGCCTGTTCCTTAATGGTGGTGTATCCACAGGGTACAAGACTCCCGAACTGAGGGACGCGAACGAAAACTACTACCTGCCCACCAATGGCAGCCGCAGTGGTGATGCGATCCAGGGCAACCCGGACCTGAAACCCGAAGAAAGCACCAACTATGAGATTGGCCTGCGGTTTGACAACGGTACAACCCGCGCCACGGCAACGCTTTTCCAGACCGATTTTGACAACAAGATCGACAGTGAATTTGTGACGGCGGGCGGAGCACCACAGGGCGGTGATCTCTACCGCTATGTGAATGTCGACGAGGTGCGAAACCGCGGCGTAGAGCTGTCGGTTGGGCACTACTTGAGCGATGAACTGGAAATCACTGGCAGCTATACCTACATCGACTCGGAGCAGTTGAGCGGCGTTTTTGCGGGCCAGCCTTTGAACCGAACCCCGTCTCATCAAGCCAGTCTACGTCTGGATTGGCAAACGCCCGCAGAAGGTTTTGCAGTATGGGGGCAGGCAAACTACCGTGGAGATAGCTCTTCTGCCGCGCAGAACCGCAGCGGCGGCGTCGTGATTACGGAATACGATGGCTACTCGACCTTCGATGTGGGCGCCAACTACTTGATCAACGACAATGTCACAATCAGCGCGGCTCTCTACAATCTGACCGACACGGACATCAACAGCACCAATCACGGTTCTACCAAAAACGGACGCACCTTCTGGATCGGGCTGACAACAAGCTTTTGACATCACGGCGTGCTCCGGAACGAAGGTTTCGAACGGGAGCGAATGACTGGCCTTTTGAAAGACACCAACCAGGCCGTTGAAAGGCAAAGTCACGCAACCGGCTCTGGCGCAACGGAGGAAGCGTTCGGCGCGAGGTCCCGACCCCTGCTTTCTCAGACCACAAAACGCATTGGAAAAATACATCTTTGCCCGCTCCCCGCCGCCCGTTTCGACGGAACAAGGACAAGCAGCAAAGTCTTGCATTTGGGTCTAATTCAGCAAATCCAAATCGGCCTCTTCTGGGGCAAACCATTCGTGGTTTGCCGCTCTAATCCTGTCAATTTGCTGAAGTATGCGGCTGAGATGGTCACGGATGGTCTTGCTGGCGCCGTCGACATCACGGGCGCGGAGATTTTTCATGATTTCCACATGGTCATTCCAGGCATCTCGCGATGCAAAACTAAGCGACAGCATCCGCACGCGGTCCATATGACCTTTGTTCTCTGCGATCAGATCCCAAAAGAAGCCGACCCCAGCACGGGTACAAATTTCGTGATGAAACAGGTCATCAAGCCGGTGAAACTCCTGCTTATCTTCCGCTCGAACCGCTGCATCCTGTTGGTCAATCAGATGATCCAGCGCATCCAGATCCTCAGCACTTAGCTTCAAGGCCGCCGTTCGAACAGTTTCAACCTCAAGCGCGGTGCGGATCGCCCGCGCACGCAGAACCGCGTTCTCCGAAATCAGCGTGATCGTTGTCGCCCTTTGAGGGCGGATCAGGAGAAACCCAAGTTTGGCCAACCGAAAGAAAGCGTCGCGCACCGGCTGGCGCGACACGCCCAGTGCCTTTGCAAGTTCCGCTTCAGAGATCTTGCTGCCGGGCTCAAGCTCCAGGGAGAGAATCTGCCGCTGCAACTGGGCAAAGACCTGCTCTGCCGCAGACGGACGCGACGGCATCTCCTGGCTCGCAAGCGGCTTGATCTCAAGCATAACAATTCTCCCTTGACTGAAACTGATATACTAGAATATTACTATGAGCGCCGGGTGAATGTCCAGCAGATAACGTTGTAAAAGTTGGGGAGGTATCCAATGCAGATCCTGGACGAGAATCGCCTACTGCCGACCGACCCCACGCTGCGTGGCCTGGCAAAAGAACTCTTCAAGAGCGCAGAAAATGCCCCGATCGTTTCCCCGCACGGACACACTGATCCGCGCTGGTTTGCCGAGAACACCCCTTTCGAAGATCCCGCACAGCTGTTTGTGACACCGGACCACTACGTTTTCCGGATGCTTCATAGCCAGGGTGTCCCGCTTGAAGACCTGGGCGTCCCAAGAGCGGATGGCGGGCCAACGGAAACCGATGGCCGCAAAATCTGGAAACTGTTCGCCGAAAACTATCACCTGTTTCGCGGCACCCCTTCGCGGATCTGGCTCGACCATGCATTCCAGGAAGTCTTTGGGCTGGACATCAGGCTTAGCAAAGACACCGCGGACCTTTACTACGACCACATTTCCGAGTGCCTGGAACGCCCCGAGTTCCGTCCGCGCGCCTTGTTCGACGCCTTTGACATCGAGGTCCTTTCCACAACGGAAAGCCCACTGGATGACCTGAAGTGGCATCGTTTGATCAAAGAAAGCAACTGGGACGGTCGCGTCATCACAGCCTATCGCCCTGATGCTGTGGTTGACCCAGATTTTGAGGGTTTCGCTGAGAACGTTGAAGCCTTCTGCGCTCTTGCCGGGGAAAGCGCCAAGAGCTTTGACGGATATCTCAATGCCCATCGAAACCGTCGTGCCTATTTCAAAAGCTTCGGCGCCACTTCCACCGACCATGGCCACCCGAGCGCCACAACGCGCAATTTCTCGCAGAGTGAGACCAAAGCGCTATATGCACGCATCATGTCCGGCAAGGCAGATGCCGGCGAAAAGGAAGACTTTCGTGGCCAGATGCTCACCGAGATGGCGCGTCTGTCACTAGAAGACGGGCTGGTGATGCAGATCCACCCGGGATCCGTGCGCAACCACTCTTCCAACGCCTTGGAGCGCTTCGGACGGGACAAGGGCTATGATATCCCTGGCCGCACCGACTATGTGACCGCGCTCA
The DNA here is from genome assembly GCA_027019165.1 of Pseudophaeobacter sp. Classification (GTDB taxonomy): domain Bacteria; phylum Pseudomonadota; class Alphaproteobacteria; order Rhodobacterales; family Rhodobacteraceae; genus Phycobacter. Next base: position 20,212 of record JALUXC010000017.1, on the reverse strand, counting down.
AACCGCTATTGGACGCTGTTGGCACCGAACCGGACCTGACCCTGATCCTGTTCACCCTCGATGAGTCATCTTATGCGCGGGAATTGGCCCCCCTTGCGGGGGTGTATCCCTGTCTGCGCCTTGGCCCCGCGTGGTGGTTTCATGACAGCTATGAGGGGATGATGCGATTTCGTCAAATGACGACGGAAACTGCGGGTTTCTACAATACCGTCGGTTTCAACGACGACACCCGCGCCTTTTGCTCGATCCCTGCCCGCCACGATGTGGCGCGCAGGGTCGATGCAAGTTACCTCGCCACGCTGGTCGCCACCGGGCGTCTGGCCATGGACGAGGCATTCGAGGTCATGGAGGACCTCACACACCGGCTTGCACGCCAAGCCTATCGGCTTTGAAAAGCCATTTCTGGGAGGAAAAAATGAAAAAACTTACACTTACGGCCGCATTTCTGGCCTCGGCGGCCATCGCCAGCGTCGCTGGTGCTTGTGAGACAACGCTGCGTTCATCTGACACGCACCCGGAAGGCTACCCGACTGTGGTCGCCGTTCAGAAGATGGGTGAAATGCTGAAGGAAAACACCGGCGGCAGCCTGTGCGTTGAAGTCTTCCACTCGGCCCAGCTCGGTCAGGAAAAAGACACCATCGAGCAGACCCAATTCGGCGTCATAGACCTCAACCGCGTTTCACTCGGCCCCTTCAACAATATCATTCCCGAAACGCAAATTCCGTCTCTTCCCTACATTTTCCGCTCAGTTGAACACATGCACAAGGTCATGGATGGCCCGGTCGGCCAGCAGATACTGGACGCCTTTGCAGACCACGACCTGATCGGCCTGGCCTTCTACGATGGCGGCTCGCGCAGCTTCTACAACAGCCAGAAGCCGATCACCTCGATGGAAGACCTGGCGGGCATGAAATTCCGCGTGATGCAGTCGGACCTTTTTGTCGACATGGTTTCGGCGCTTGGCGCAAACGCAACCCCGATGCCCTACGGTGAGGTCTATTCCTCGATCCAGACCGGCGTCATCGACGGGGCTGAGAACAACTGGCCGTCCTACGAAAGCTCAGGCCATTTCGAGGTTGCCAAGTACTACACCCTTGATCAGCATCTCATCGTGCCGGAAGTCCTCGTCATGTCCAAGAAAACATGGGACGGGCTGACAGCCGAGCAACAAGCCGAAGTCAAAGCTGCTGCCCGTGCATCGGTGCCAGTCATGCGCGAGATGTGGGCCGAGCGTGAAAAGGCCTCGGAGGCGAAAATCGTCGCGGCAGGTGTCGAGGTTATTACCGACATCGACAAGACTCCCTTCATCGAAGCCATGGTTCCAGTCTACCAAAAATACGTCACCACCGACACACTCAAAGATCTGGTGACCCGTATTCAGGCAACTGAATAACCGAGAGCAGCTGTCAGAGGAGCGGCCCCGGTCGCGCCTCTGACAAACTGATTTGCTGACGGGGGAGGGAGCCGTGGAACGGATCATGTTGCGCATCGCGCGCGGAACGGGGCTATTGGCCCAGGCCGGACTTTGGGTGGCAGGCACGGGCGTCGTCCTGATGACCATCTTTATCGCAGCGCAGGTCTTTTGGCGCTATGTGCTCAATGACTCTCTGCAATGGACAGAGCCTGCGGCGGTCATGATCATGGGCTGGTTCATCTTCCTTGGCGCCGCAGTCGGCGTCCGCGAAGGTTACCACCTCGCCTTTGACGTCGTGATCTTTGTGTTGCCCGAACGCGCGCGTCTTTGGTGTTTCTCCATATCAGATGCGGTCATCTGTGCCTTTGGCGCGGGAATGGCGAAATACGGCACCGATCTTGCAATAAAGACTGCCGGGAACAAATTGCCGTCTTTGGGCATTTCAGGCGCTTTCGATTTCATGCCCTTGGTGGTTGGCGGCGTCCTTCTGGTGCTGTTCACCCTTGAAAGGCTCGCCCGACGCGCTGCCGGACTACCAACGCGCCGGTTCGGAGACGACCACGACGATGTTCCGCAAGCGAGCCCGCAGAACGCCTCAACAAAACCTTCAGCAGGCGGCGGCGCAACCATGATGACGGAAAAGGCCTGAACGGATGGAACTCTGGATTCTTTTTGGCACCTTTGCCGTGCTGTTGTTGATAGGAACACCCGTCGCCTTTTGCCTTGGCGCGGCTTCCTTTGCCACGGTGCTCTACCTCGACCTGCCGCCGGTCGTGGTGTTTCAGCGGCTGAACTCGGGCGTTTCCGTCTACGCGTTAATGGCGATCCCCTTCTTCATCTATGCAGGCGATCTGATGGTGCGCGGCGACATCGCCCGCCGTCTGGTTGCACTCGCTGCCGCCCTGGTCGGGCACATGCGCGGCGGATTGGGCCAGGTCAATATCGCGGCCTCGGTGATGTTTGGCGGCGTGTCGGGATCTGCCGCAGCGGATGCCTCTGCTGTCGGAGGTCTGATGGTGCCGCAAATGAAAGAGCGCGGCTACGGCGCAGACTACGCGGTTAACATCACCGTTGTGTCGTCGATCATAGCACTGATGCTGCCGCCCTCGCACAATATGATCATCTATTCGATCTCGGCGGGCGGAAAGATCTCCATCGCCGATCTGTTCACGGCCGGTATCGTGCCGGGCCTCTTGCTGGCGCTGTCTTTGATGGCTGTGGCCTGGATGGTGGCCAAAAAGCGCGGCTACCCCACCGAGGCCTTTCCCGGGCTGCGGATGCTGGGCGTTCTCTTTGCCAGCGCCGCACCGGGGTTGATCCTGATCGTCATCATTTTTGGAGGCGTGCGCTCTGGTGTCTTCACTGCCTCGGAAAGCTCAAACATTGCGGTGGTCTATGCGCTGTTCGTGACTCTGCTGGTTTATCGCAGCCTGACGTGGAGCGAATTCGTGGCAGCAACCCTTGCCGCAGTGCGTACCACGGCGATGGTTCTGATGGTGATTGGCTGCGCGGCGGCCTTTGGCTGGTTGCTGGCCTTTTTACGCGTGCCGACCATGCTTGTGAGTGCCCTGCAGGGCCTCTCGGACAATCCCATCATGATCCTTTTGCTGATCAACCTCGTCCTGTTGCTGCTGGGCACCTTTATGGACATGTCCCCTCTGATCGTCATCACAACGCCAATCTTCCTGCCGGTGGCGCAGGCTTTTGGCGTCGATCCGGTGCATTTCGGAGTGATCCTGATCCTGAACCTCGGCATCGGCCTGTGCACCCCGCCTGTGGGCGCCGTTCTGTTCGTCGGCTGCGCGGTCGGTCGGGTGTCGATCTGGTCGGTGATGCACTCGATCTGGCCTTTCTACCTGGCCGCCGTCGGAACGCTGATGGCCGTAACCTATGTTCCGGCGCTGTCGCTCTGGCTGCCGTCGCTGTTTCACTAAGGATCCATAGCCGATGCTGAAAACCTTCCCGCAAGTCTCCTCTGGCCAGAACGTGACCCGACAGGTTCTGGCCGAAGCCCCCGAACTGATGGTGGTCGCTTTCCGGTTCAACGAGGTCGGCGCAACCGGCGCAAGACACAGCCATCCGCATGTGCAGTCCACCTACTGCAAATCAGGCCGCTTCCGATTCACCGTCGCAGACGAGACCTTTGAGATCGCCGCCGGCGACAGTTTCATCATCCCTTCCGGAGCAGAACACGGCTGCACCTGCCTTGAGCCCGGAGAGCTTGTCGACACATTCACGCCCCGCCGGGAAGATTTTTTATAAAGGAATATCAGATGCTTCACGTTGAAACCCGCCACGCTATCCACCCGGATCATGCAAAAGGCATGGATACCGACACCCTGCGCCGACATTTCCTGGCCGAGGACATGTTCCAGGCCGGTCAGATCCGGCTGGTCTATTCTCACTATGACCGGTTCACCATCGGCGGAGCTGTGCCGGATGGTAGCCCGCTGACCCTTGGAAAGGTGGAGGAAACCCGCACCGAGACGTTCCTTGAGCGGCGCGAGATGGGCATCGTCAATATCGGCGAAACCGGGACAGTCACGGCAGCAGGTCAGACATGGACGCTTGAGCGCGGCGATGTGCTGTACCTCGGCATGGGCGCAGGTGAGGTCACCTTTGCGGGCGCGGGCCGGTTCTACATTACCTCCGCCCCTGCGCACCGGGCCTGCGAGCACCGCTTGATCCGCCTGAGCGAGGCAAGCCGGGTCGAGATGGGAGAGGCCGCAACCTCGAACAAACGCGTGATCAACCAGTTCATCCACCCCACTGTAATGGAGAGCTGCCAGTTGGTGCTTGGCTATACCACGCTGGTCGAAGGCTCGGTCTGGAACACCATGCCCGCCCACACCCATGATCGCCGGATGGAGGCCTATCTTTACTGGGACATGACCCCGGAGGCCCGCGTTCTGCACCTGATGGGAGAGCCACAGGAAACCCGCCATCTGTTCATCGCCAACGAGCAGGCCGTCCTTTCCCCACCCTGGTCGATCCACTCCGGGGCCGGGATCGGAAGCTACACCTTCATTTGGGCCATGGCAGGCGACAATGTGGACTATACCGACATGGACTTTCATCAACCGGGCGATCTGAAATGAGTGTCTTTTCCCTTTCCGGTCGCAAGGCGCTGGTGACGGGTGCGAATACCGGCATCGGACAAGCGATCGCCCTGGCCCTGGCCGCGCAGGGCGCGCGGGTGACCTGCGCCGGGCGTCGGTCCTGTGATGAAACGATAGAGCAGATCACCGAGGCAGGCGGACAGGCCGACGGTCTGATGCTGGATTTGTCAGATCCTATGGCCGCTCAGGATGTGTTTGACGGGCAGGACTATTCGATCCTGATCAACAATGCTGGCATAATTCGGCGCGCCGACAGTCTTGAGTTTTCCGAAGAGGACTGGGATGCGGTGATGGATCTCAATCTCAAGGCGCTGTTTTTCACCACGCAGGCCTTTGCCCGCGCTTTTATCAACACGCCCTCCGAAGGAGGCAGCCACGCCGCGGTCGTCAATATCGCGTCCCTCCTGTCGTTTCAGGGTGGCATACGGGTGCCCTCCTACACGGCATCAAAACACGGTGTCGCAGGGCTGACCAAGATTCTCGCCAACGAATGGGCCGCCAAAGGCATCAATGTGAACGCCATCGCCCCCGGCTATATCGCAACCAATAACACTGCCGCGCTGCAAGCCGACCCGGACCGCAACCGCGCCATTCTGGAGCGCATTCCTGCAGGCCGCTGGGGCGCCCCCGAAGACATCGGCGGTACGGCTGCCTTCCTCTGCTCGTCGGCGGCCAAGTACATTCATGGCGCGGTTCTGAATGTGGATGGAGGCTGGCTTGCCCGATAATAGACTGACCCGCACGCGCCCAGCTCCAAAACCCGGCATCGTGCACCTGGGACTGGGGGCATTTTACCGCGCGCATGGGGCGATCTACACCGAAGATGCGATTGCCACATCCGGTGGGGACTGGGGCATCATAGGGGTGTCCCTGCAATCGCCGACCATGCGCGATGCTCTTGCACCGCAACGCAGCACCTACACGGCTGTTAAACTCGCGCCAGAGGCCTGCCGTCCAAGACGCATCGAAGTCATTGACCGCGTTCTGGTCGCCCGCGAAGACCCAACGGCAGTGCTCGATGCCATGTCCGACCCGTCAATCCGCATCGTCTCGCTGACCGTGACGGAAAAAGGCTATTGCCACGAACCCTCAACCGGGAAGCTGAACCTCGATCACCCTGACATTCAGCATGACATCGCCAACCCACTGCCAAGATCGGCGCCGGGTTATCTGGTGCGCGCGCTGGCCGCGCGGCGAACTGCGGGCACCGCACCCTTTACCGTGCAGTCCTGTGACAACCTGCCCGACAATGGTCGCGTGGTGAGGGACGTTGTTCTGGCCCTTGCCAATCAGATCGACCCGGCACTGGCAGACTGGATCGCTGCCAAGGGGCGCTTCCCCTCATCGATGGTGGATCGTATCGTCCCCGCGACCAAACCCGAGGATATCGAAAAGGTCACTCAGATCACCGGTTTTCACGACGCCGCGCCTGTGATGCATGAACCGTTTCGCCAATGGGTGATCGAGGATGATTTCGTTGCAGGCGCACGCCCCGATTGGGCTGCGGCGGGCGCTGAGATGGTTGCTGACATCACCGCCTTTGAGCACATGAAGCTGCGGATGCTCAACGGCACACATTCGGCGCTGGCCTATCTCGGCTACCTGGCCGGGCATGAGACAATTTCCGACGTGATGGCCGACGCCCGGATGGCGGCCTTTGTGGAGCAGTTATGGCAAACCGAAATCGCGCCAACCCTGACGCCCCCTGATGGGGTCTCCCTCTGCGACTATGCCGAGGCCCTGGCCTCCCGCTATGCCAACCCGCAGATCCGGCATCGGACCTGGCAGATCGCCATGGATGGCAGCCAGAAACTGCCGCAGCGCATTCTGGGAACGCTTCGGGATGCCATGGAGGCCGGTCGCCCCTGCCCCGGTCTGATCCTCGCGGTGGCGGCCTGGATGCGCTACGTCGGAGGCTTTGACGAAGGCGGCGGCGTAATCGACGTGCGCGACCCCCTTGCCACGCGTCTCAAGGCCCTGAGCGATGACGCTGAAACCCCAGCGGACAAAGTTGCGGCCTTGCTTTCCGTGCGCGAGGTCTTTTCGGAGAAAGACGCCGCCGCGCTCAATGGACCCGTCACTGCCGCCTACCAGCGCCTTGTTGAGGTAGGGGCACGCGACAGCATCAAAGAGGTTCTGGCATGATCGAAACCTGGCGCTGGTACGGGCCTGATCTGGATCAGATCACCCTTGACGAGGTGGCGCAGACCGGCGCCACAGGCATCGTGAACGCCCTGCATGAAATTCCGTATGGCGAGATCTGGCCGAAAGACGCCATCGCGGCGCGGCGCAGGCTCATAGAACAGGCCGGGTTCACCTGGTCGGTGGTCGAAAGCCTGCCCATCCATGAGCGGATCAAACGCAGCGACGGGGATCTGTCGCAGCTCTTTGCCAACTATCGCCAGTCGATGGCCAATCTGGCTGCCGAAGGGGTTCAGGTCATCTGTTACAACTTCATGCCGGTCCTGGACTGGACCCGCACGGATCTTGCCGCCCCGCTGGCACGCGGCAGCGGCACCTGCCTGCGTTTTGAGGCCTTCAAGATGGCCGCCTTTGAGGTACATATGCTGGGCCGCGAAGAGGCCGCAGATGACTACCTGCCCGACGTGCTTGAACAGGCGCGCAGCTGGTTCGAGGCGAGCAGCCAAAGCGCGCGCGACGCACTACTTCACGCCATCATGTCCGGCCTGCCCGGCGCCTTTGATCGCTATGACATCGCCGGATTGCGCCATCAACTGGCACTTTACGACGGCATCGGCCGCGATCAGATCCGCGCCAATTTCAAACGGTTCCTGACCGAAATCATACCCACAGCCGAGGAATTGGGTCTTCGCATGTGCGTGCACCCGGACGATCCGCCGCGCGACATTCTTGGATTGCCGCGGGTGGTCTCGGATGCCGAGGATATCGCCTGGATCCTCGGCGCAGTGGAGAGCCGCGCAAACGGGCTGACGCTGTGCACTGGCTCCTTGGGGGCAAACCCGGCAAATGATGTGCCCGGCATCACCCGCAGGTTTGCCGACCGTATCCACTTTGCCCATCTGCGCAACGTGCGCAAAGACCGCGATGGATCTTTCGAAGAAGCTGCGCACCTGGAAGGCGACACCGATATGGCGGCCGTAATCGCAGCGCTTCTGGAGCAAGAAACCCGGCGCGCCGCATCCGGGCGCCGTGACCACCAGATCCCCTTTCGCCCGGATCACGGGCATGAAATCGCCAGCGACATTGGGCGCGGAACCTTTCCGGGATATCCGCTTGTGGGGCGGCTGCGCGGGTTGGCAGAGCTGCGCGGCGTCATCGAAGGTCTGCGTCATGCGCAAACACACGGGCTACACCATGGTTGAGACGCTGCGCCTGCATCCCTCTGACACGGTAGAGATCGTGACAGTTGCGTCTTCTGGCAGCGGTATCGGACAAGGCCACAAACGAGCCTGTCGCGCGATGGAGGTCGGGGATCCGGTCGTCAAGTTCGGGCAGATCATTGGCACGGCGACACAGCCGATCACGCCGGGTGCCCATGTCCACGTGCACAACTGCGCCTTTTCGGAGCATGACAGGTCTTATGAGGTGGGCGCGGATCTGGCTGCGGCAGAGACCCTACGCCCGACGGCTCACCCACGCAGCTTTCTGGGCTATCCACGCCGCTCCGGGCCAGCTGGCACCCGCAACTACATCGCGCTGTGTGCAACTGTGAACTGTTCAGCCACTGTCATCCGCAAGGCGGCGGCCGAGCTTGAAGCGGAAGGTGCGTTGGCCCCCTACCCTAATGTCGACGGGATCTGCGCTCTGGCTCATGGCACCGGTTGCGGCATGTCGGCATCGGGTCATAGCGCAGAAATTCTGGAACGGGTGCTCTGGGGCCATGCCAGCCATCCAAATGTAGGGGCTGCGGTCTTTGTCGGCCTCGGATGCGAAGTGATGCAACTGGCGCGAATGAAGGCTCGCTTTGGGGCGCAGGACGCGGGGCGTTTTTTCGGGCTGACCATTCAGGACACCGGTGGCACCCGCGCCAGCATCGAGCGCATCAAGACGCATGTCCGGGAAATCCTGCCACAGGTAAATGCCGTCCAACGGCAGCCCTGCCCGGTATCGGATCTGCGCATCGGATTGCAATGCGGCGGGTCGGACGGTCTCTCTGCCATCACAGCGAACCCGGCGCTTGGGATTGCGTCGGACATGATCGTGGCTGAAGGCGGCGGCGTGATCCTGTCTGAGACGCCAGAAATCTACGGCGCCGAGGCCCTGCTGCTTCGCCGCAGTTCACCTGATGTGGCAGACCGTCTGATCGCCTGCCTCAAGTGGTGGGAGGACTATGCGGCCCAGGGGGGCGGCTCGATGGACAACAACCCCTCTCCCGGCAACAAGGAGGGCGGTATTACCACGATTCTGGAAAAGTCGCTCGGCGCCGTTGCAAAGGGCGGTTCCACCCCTTTGCGCGCTTTCTATTCCTACGGCGAAACCGTCACCTCGCCCGGACTTAGCTTTATGGACACGCCGGGATACGATCCGGTCTCCGCCACGGGACAGATCGCGGGAGGTGCGCAGATCATCGTATTCACCACAGGGCGCGGGTCGGCCTTTGGATCGAAACCGGCACCGACCATAAAACTGGCAACCTCTGACCGGCTGTGGGTCCAAATGCCGGACGATATGGACCTTGGCTGCGGCGATATCGTTTCGGCCGGAACGCCCCTCGCCACAAAGGGCGCGGAGATCTTCGAGATGATCCTCTCCGTTGCATCGGGACAGCCAACCAAAAGCGAAAATCAAGGTCTTGGAGACAATGAATTCGTCCCCTGGCAGACCGGGGCGGTGATGTAAGAACGGGGCCGATATGTCAGATCAAAACAAAGCGCTCTCCATAGCCTGCGTTGGCGAGGCAATGGTCGAGTTGAACATTGCGAACCGGGGGCAACAGATTGGTTTCGCAGGCGATGTCCTCAATACCGCGATCTATCTGTCTCGCGGACTGGGGCATGCAGGCAATGTCGAATTTGTTTCGGTACTTGGTCAGGACGCACTCTCTGCCGAGATGGAGCGTTTTATCCGCTGCGAGGGTGTCGGAACCGCGCGCATAGGTCAACATCCCACCCGCCTGCCGGGTGTCTACTCTATCGCAGTCGATCAAGATGGAGAACGAAGCTTTTCCTACTGGCGGGATCAGTCCGCCGCGCGCTGCCTGTTCGAGGACGGTTTCGATCAACTCGCTGGTTTTGACCTTATCTACTTGAGCGGAATAACACTCGCTATCCTTCCGCGAGAGCGACGTATCGCGCTTCTTGAGCACCTGAGACACCACCCCGCTCAGATCGCATTTGACTCCAACTACCGTCCGAGGCTCTGGGAAGACCAGGTCACAGCGCGCCGCGTGACCGAAATGGCTTGGCGCATGAGCGACATCGCCTTGCCGTCGCTCGACGACGAAATAGCACTGTTTGGAGATCTCGACGAAAAGGCAGTCCTGGCCCGTTTGCGCCGATATGGTCTGCGAAAAGGCGCCCTGAAGCGGGGACACCGCGGACCTGTGCCAATTCACCCGCACCAAACCTGCCCCACTGTTCCACAGGCCGAAACAGTCGTCGACACAACCGCCGCAGGCGACAGTTTCAATGGCGCATGGTTGGCCAGCACCCTCAAGCATTGCGATCCCGCGATTGCCCTTGAACAGGCCCATCAACAGGCAACACGCGTTATTGCTCACAAAGGCGCAATTATTCCCGGCAAAAGAGGCCTCGCCAGCTGATGGGACAGAGATAGCAAAAGCCTGGCGGTTATGGGAAACTGAGGACAAAAGATCTTTTGGATGCTTTGGCTCAAATGGGGGCCACCACAGGTTCCAGAGTGCGTTGGATGAATAGCTCAACCGCCTGCGGTTTGGCAGTTTCTCAAATTGATGACTTGAATGGAACATCCCCAGAGACAAAGCACACAGGCATTCCTCAAGGTGCAGCGGCGCGTCGTGTGCCAGCACTCCGTAGGCTCATCCCGCTGCAACCACTATCGCGCTTGCAATCGGCTCGATTTGTGACATAAGCCCCGCCATCCGGTCGCAGCCTACCCGGACATCAAAACAAGGGCCCCAAAAATGAAAACACTCGTAATCTGCTCAGGCGGACTCGATTCCGTGTCGCTTGCGCATATCACCGCCAATGAGCAACAGCTCACACGGCTCATTTCCTTTGACTATGGTCAGCGCCACAGAAAGGAACTCGACTTCGCCGAAGCCACCGCCCAGCGGCTCGGCGTACCGTTCCACTTGATAGACATGCGCGGTATCGGTGCAGCGCTCTCCGGCTCGGCGTTGACCGACAACATCGACGTGCCCGATGGGCATTACGCCGAAGACACAATGCGCATCACTGTTGTCCCAAACCGAAATGCAATCATGCTGTCGATCGGCTTTGGTATCGCAGCGGCAAACGGCGATGAGGCAGTTGCAACCGCCGTGCATGGCGGAGATCACTTCATATACCCCGATTGCCGCCCAGGCTTCACCCGGGCGTTTGATGCCATGCAGCAGGCTGCGCTGGACGGCTATGCCGACGTGCGGCTGCACACGCCCTTTGTGGAACAAAGCAAGGCAGACATCGTCCGCAAGGGCGCGCAGCACGGCACACCATTTGCCGAGACCTGGTCCTGCTACAAAGGCGGCGAAAATCACTGCGGGCGCTGCGGCACCTGTGTCGAACGGCGCGAAGCCTTTTATCTGGCTGAGGTCAGCGATCCCACGGTCTACGCAGATCAAAACTTCTGGACCACGGCGCTTGCCGCGCGGGAGGAAGGCTGATGTTTCGCATTCGCAAGGAATTCCATTTCTCTGCATCGCACCAGTTGTCGCATCTGCCACCCGACCACCAATGCGCGCGGCTACATGGCCACAACTATGTCGTGGTGGTCGAACTGTCGGCAAAGACGCTGAACACAGACGGGTTCGTGCGCGACTATCACGACCTGAAAGCACTGAAGACATACATCGATGATGAATTTGATCACAGGCATCTGAACGACGTGCTCAGAGTCCCCTCCACCGCCGAGAATATGGCCAAACATTTCTTCGACTGGAGCGCAGCGCGCTGGCCGGAAACCAGCGCCGTGCTGGTCAGTGAAACGCCAAAGACCTGGGCGGAATACCGGCCATGAGCCTGCGCATCGCCGAGATCTTTGGCCCCACGATTCAGGGCGAAGGCGCCTTGATCGGGGAGCCAACCGTTTTTGTTCGCGCCGGCGGCTGTGACTACCGGTGCAGCTGGTGCGACAGCCTGCATGCAGTGCAAAGCCAGTTTCGCCATAGCTGGGTCTCAATGGAGACGGAGACTGTTTGGGAAAAGGTGCGCCATCTCTCAGAAGGGCAACCGCTGACAGTATCTCTTTCGGGAGGCAATCCGGCGATCCAGGATTTTGGTCCGCTGATTGCTCTGGGCAGGGCCGAGGGCTATCGCTTTGCCTGCGAGACCCAAGGGTCGATTGCACGGCCGTGGTTTTCCGATCTCGACACGCTGGTTCTGTCCCCCAAACCTCCGTCCAGCGGCGAAGATGTGGACTGGGATGCCTTTGCCGCCTGCCGAAAATTTGGCGCTGATGCGCGCCAACAAGTGATGAAAATCGTGATTTTTGATGAGGTTGACTACCAATGGGCCCGCAAGGTCCACCAGCATTACGGCGATCTGCCTCTCTTCCTGCAGCCCGGAAACCCCGAGGTCGATCCGGACACGCCGGTCGATCCGCAGGCCTTGGCCGCCCGTCTGGCCTGGCTCACCGAAAGAGCGATGGGCGACAGTTGGTTCGCCCCCCGCATTCTGCCGCAACTGCATGTCCTGATTTGGGGCAACAAGCGCGGCGTCTGACTGATGGAGATCCCCATGTCCGAAGACATCTACAGAAATCTCAAGCAACTTGGCGGTGAGACCCGCATCCCTGCCAGCCCCGAAGAAGCCGAACTGGAGCGCGTCGCCAACCCGCAGGCAGATGCGGATTACAACATACGTTTCACAGCGCCAGAGTTCACCTCGCTTTGCCCAATGACCGGCCAGCCTGACTTTGCCCACCTTGTGATCGACTACATACCCGGATCCTGGCTGGTTGAGTCCAAATCGCTCAAGCTGTTTTTGACATCGTTCCGAAATCACGGGGCTTTTCATGAGGACTGCACGATTTCCATTGCCCGGCGGCTGGTCGGATTTCTTGAGCCGAAATGGTTGCGCATCGGAGGATACTGGTATCCGCGCGGAGGCATCCCAATAGACGTCTTTTGGCAGACCGGCCCTATCCCCGAAGCCGTTTGGATCCCCGACCAAGGCGTTCCGCCCTACAGAGGGCGAGGCTGAACGCTCCCGGTTTTCGTTTGCTCACCGGGGGGAGTTTCTACATGCGGATTTTGCCTAGCTGCCTATCGCGGATAGGTTCTCCCGCGGTCGAGTTGCGCAGCTGGGCACTCAAATCTCTTCAGCCCAGGGCGGGTTTGCGCCCGCTCGCGAGACCGTAACGGCGGCCACGCGGGCGCCATGGGTCAGCGCCTGCCGGACCGTTTCAGCATCAAGCTCACGAAGTCGGGGCTTTTGCAGAACGCCAAACTCAGACAGTTTGGAAAGGACACCTGCATTGAATGTGTCGCCAGCACCGACCGTGTCCACGCTCGCAACACGGACCCCGGGAACATGCACTTTGGAACCGTCCGGCAGATACCCCGTCGCCCCATCACTACCGCGTGTCACGATCACCAGCGCGGCGCCTTTTTCCAGCAGAGCCTTCGCTTTCTCGCGAAAAGACACAGGCGTCGGTTCAATCCAGTTCAGGTCTTCATCCGACACTTTGACGATATCCGACCGCCGCAACATAACGTCCAAGCGGCTGCGGTAACTGGCTTCGTCTTTGACAAAACCAGGGCGTATGTTCGGATCAAGCATCACCGCACGACTGCCTCCTTCGCGCTCCAGCAGTGCCTGATAGGCAAGCGCGCCCGGTTCGCAAGCCAGGCTGATACCGCCGAAGTAGAGCGCAGAGACTTCCCCAGGCAACGTGGGCAGATCACTGGGAAAGAGCATCCTTCCTGCAGAATTTTCATCAAAAAACGAATAGGTTGCCTGACCATCGACCAGCCGCACAAAGGCCAATGTTGTCGGGCGGTCTGAGGTGACGGCAAGGCTGATGTCAACGTGACTTGCATGCAGCGCCGCTGCCAGTTGCTGACCGAACATATCGTTGGACAGGCCCGTAAACATGCTCACCCCTGTCCCGAGGCGCCCCAGGGCGATAGCCGTGTTGAACACGGCACCGCCAGAATGCGGCACAAAGCCCTCGCTGCCCACTTTTGTCTGGGCCGGGAGCATGTCAATCAAAGCTTCGCCGCAACACAGGATCATTGGGAGCAACCTTCTGCTAAATCGTGAGTGTCGCTGGCAGCGCGCGGTCGGCGATCAGTTTCGCATTTACCATGTCATTTTCCTTGGCGCGCGTTTCGGCCTGTTCGCGGCTCAGGCCGAAATCGATCCAGCGCTGCACCAGCCGTTTCTGCAGGATCTCAGGCGGCACGGCCAATCGGATCGACACATCCCACATCGGATGAAGGTCGCGCCAAACCGGTGCATCGAACAGCAAATAGTTCCCTTCGACCACGACGCAGTCGCATGTCGCATCAATCATTGCCGCCCCCGCGCGGGAAAAATCTTCATCCCGATCAAAGGTCGGATAAAAGACGCGGTCACAACTGAGGAGCGCCTGCATCAAACGCACAATTCCTTCGGCATCAAAGGTCTCGGGTGCGCCTTTTCTGTGCAGAAGGCCCAGTGAAGACAGCACTCGATTGTCCAGATGAAATCCATCCATTGGCACAACAGAGGTGTCGCAGCCCGCCTGAGACAGTTGCTGAGCCAAGATACGCGACACCGTTGTTTTTCCCGAGGCAGGCGGGCCAGCCAAGGCAACCAGCTTGCGTTTTCCCGCGCGCGGCACTGCCAGAACTCGGTCTGCCAGCACCTCTGCAACCTCGTCCGGAGAGGTCATGCTGCGTCTTTTTCAGGCGGTTCTTTGGCCCCAGTCATAAAGGCCACCGCGTCTGACATGGTGTAATCCTTGGGGTCAATCGTGCACAGCCGCTTGCCCAAACGGTGAATATGGATCCGATCGGCGACCTCAAAGACATGCGGCATGTTGTGGCTGATCAGGATGATCGGAATGCCCCTGGCACGCACGTCTTTGATCAGTTCCAACACCTTGCGGCTTTCCTTCACCCCCAAAGCCGCCGTCGGTTCATCCATAATGATGAACTTGGTGGCAAAGGCCGCCGCGCGGGCAACAGCAATGCCCTGGCGTTGACCCCCAGACAGGGTTTCGACCGGTTGTTTGATGGATTGCACCGTCATCAGCCCCAATTCGCTCAGCTTTTCACGAGCAAATTTCTCCATCGCGGGTTTGTCCAGCATCCGCAGGACATTGCCCAGAAAACCGGGTTTGCGGATTTCCCTGCCGGTGAACATATTGTCCGCTATTGAAAGGGCCGGCGACAGGGCAAGGTTCTGATAGACGATCTCGATCCCCATTTCTCGCGCTTCGATGGGCGACGAGAATTTGACTGGCTTACCTTCTATCAGAATCTCGCCTTCGTCCGGCACTGTGGCACCGCAGATCGCCTTGACGATTGACGATTTCCCTGCCCCATTGTCGCCGATAACGGCCAGGATTTCCCCCGGACGCAGCTCGAAATCAGAGTGATCGATGGCGGTGACATGGCCATAGCGTTTGACGATGCCCTTGGCTTGAACAACAGGCGTCATGCGGAAACCCTCCGGATCCATTGGTCAATTGCGACCGCGATGATGATGAGCCAGCCGATGGCAAAAACCTGCCACAGGACGTCAACTCCCGCCATACGCAGGCCGGATTGAAACACCCCCACGATCAACGCTCCAAACAGCGCCCCCATGATAGATCCGCGCCCACCGAAAAGGGAGATACCCCCGATCACAACGGCCGTGATGGATTGCAGGTTGCCTTCGTAAAAGGACTGGGGAGAAATCGAACCAACCCGTCCGATTGCAGCCCAGCCGGCGATGGCGCAAACCAGCCCTGCCAGCATGTAGACCGAGATCAACGTGCGGTCGGTGCGGATGCCCGACAGCTCAGCCGCCTCTGCATCGTCCCCGATGGCATAGACATGGCGACCCCATGCCGTCTTGTTCAGCATGTACCAGAGCACAGCAAAGATCACGACCATCAGGATGACGCCAAAGGTGATGCGGGCTCCGCCAATCGTAAAGGCATTGCCAAAGAATTTGAGGAAAGGTGCAGCTTCGTCGATGTCCTGACTGCGGATGGACTGTGCACCGGACAGCCACAGGTTCAGCGCAAAGAAGATGGACCATGTGCCCAACGTTGTAATGAAGGGCGGCAATTTGACCTTGGTGATCAACAGCCCGTTCATGGCGCCAGCAAGGGCTCCACCAACACATCCGATCAGGATCGCAAGGGCGGGAGGAACGCCAAAGTTCACGGCCAGGTTCCCCATGATGACAGACATCAGGATCATGATAGCCGCGACCGACAAGTCGATCCCAGCCGTAATGATGATCAAGGACTGAGCCGCGGCCAGCATCCCGATGATGGACACCTGCTGCAGGATCAGTGACAGGTTGAACGCAGAAAAGAACCGCCCGCCCGCAATCATCCAGAAGGCCGCCAGGCTCAGCATCAAGACGATGACAGGAACAAACGTCGGGTTGTTGTGCAAGGAATGCTGGATCCGGTCCAGCAAGGAGTGGTGTCGGCTCTCGAACTGGGCAATTCTGGTGTCGCTTCCGTCCAGAACCTGTTCATAGCCTGCTTTGCTTGTCATGACGGTCTCCCTCGTCTCCAGCCTAATCCGCGAGTTCGAGTTTGGTCAAAGAGGTTGCTGCATGGATCATTGGCCGGGACTGTCTACAGCCCCGGCCTCTGGCTTCAGGCTGGCCTGCTCAGCCCCAGCATTTCCCCGTCCCCTCGGAGGAGCTAAGGGAGGGGATACCATCCACCGGCTCATCGGTTATCAGCTCGACACCCGTGTTGTAGAAATCCAAGCCGTCGGTGTTCTCCGGCTTCACTCCGGTGTCGGCCCAGGCCTTGATCGCGTCAATCCCAAGCGACGCCATCAACAACGGGAACTGCATCGAGGTTGCACCAATCACGCCTTCGCTGACGTTCTGCACGCCCGGGCAACCGCCATCGACAGAGACGATCAGCACATCGTTTTCACGCCCGACGGATTTCAGCGCCTCATAGGCGCCTGCCGCAGCCGGTTCATTGATGGTGTAGACGACGTTGATGCCAGGATCGATCTGCAGAAGGTTTTCCATCGCTGTTCGCCCGCCTTCTTCGTTCCCGTTGGTCACGTCATTGCCAACGATGCGCGGATCGTCTTCGTCACCGATATCGGTCGGATCTTTGATGTCGATCCCAAAGCCCTGAAGAAAACCGTTGTTGCGCAGGTAGTCGACCGAGATTTCGGATGCATTGAGATCCAAAAGAGCGATCTTGGCATTTTCCGCTTCTTCACCCAGCTTTGCCGCCGCCCATTGACCGATCAGGACACCGGCCTTGAAATTGTCGGTGGCGAAAGTCGCATCAGCAACATTGGCCGGCTCAAATGGGGTATCCAGAGCAATGACCAAAGCGCCCGCCTCACGCGCCTGGGTGATCACAGGCGTCAGAGCGCGGCTGTCAGTGGGCGTAATCAGGATCCCCTTGGCGCCGGAGGCAATGCAGGTTTCCACGGCCGCGACCTGGCTTTCCACATCACCGTCGATTTTGCCTGCAAAGGTCGACAGGTTGATGCCACTTGCCTCGGCCGCTGCCGTCGCGCCTTCCTTCATCTTGACGAAGAACGGATTGGTGTCGGTCTTGGTAATCAGGCATGCGTTGATGTCCGCATATGCGGCGCCAGCCATTGTGCTCAAAGCAATGACCGAGACTGTCATCAGGTTTTTCATGGTGTCCTCCCATCCATGTCATTTCGATATACGCGGCTGCCTCCACGCCAGCCGCCTACCCGCTCTACCGCCGGTTGGATCTCAAAAAAGCCCGATTCTTAAGGTTCTGTCAATTAGTTTGTAAACTTTACTAACTAAAAAACTCCCTCTATCTTTCTTTTGAAGAGCGAGGAACCTATTGTGCCCGGCATGGACGGAGACTTCACAACAAGACGGCGCGGGGGCATGAACCAAAGTGGTTTGCGTGCCCACAACGAGCGCCTGATCCTCTCCGTGCTGCAGCGTCACAAGACTGTTCCAGCAGCTGAACTGGCACGGCGCACAGGACTTTCGAAGCCCACGGTTTCGACCATCCTGCGCATCCTCGAAGACGACGCGCTGATCCGCCGGGGAAGCCCCGTGCGCGGCAAGGTAGGAAAACCCTCTACCCCCATTGAGCTGGACCCGAATGGCGCCTTTTCAATTGGATTGAAGGTCGGTCGACGCAGTGCGGACCTTTTGCTGCTGGATTTCGCCGGTACAGTGAGACGACAACTTCTCACGACCTATGAATACCCGATGCCTGATGCAGTATTCGGGTTCTTGCAGTCAGGCGTTTCAGAGTTGCTAGACGGCTTGTCTCCCGACCAGCGGCTCCGTGTTTGCGGGATAGGGATCGGCACACCATTTGAGTTGTGGAAATGGCATGATCTGTCAGGACATGCCGCAGAAAAGTTCCGCTCATGGAAGGACGTGAATTTCGCTCAGGAGGTCGCGCGTTTCAGCGATCTGCCTGTCCACGTCGTCAATGATGGCACAGCAGCCTGCCACGCCGAGCATTTGTACGGGAGAGGCAAGGAGTTTCGTGATTTTGCCTATTTCTACATAGGCTCTTTTATCGGCGGTGGCATAACCTTGAACGGCACCGTCTTTGAAGGGAACCAGGGAAATGCAGGTGCCCTGGGGTCGATGCGAACGACTGGTCCCTTGGGAGAAAGCCAGCAGTTGATCGACACCGCTTCCCTGCATCTCCTCGAAGCGCGCCTGATTGAAGCCGGGATCGACCCGCTGGTCATGTGGCAAAAGCCTCAAGACTGGAGCAGCCTCGCCCGCTATGTCGAGCCGTGGATCGGCGAAACCGCACAAGAGCTGGCCAAAGCATCCCTTTCGGTTTGCTCGGTCATCGATTTTGAAGCGGTCCTCATCGACGGTGCTTTCCCGCCCGAGGTGCGCTGCGAACTGGTCGAACGGGTACAACGATACCTGGTGCACCAGGACAAGCGTGGCCTGATCGCCCCAAGGGTTGAAGTCGGCACCGTTGGTGAAAATGCTCGCGCAATCGGAGCGGCAAGCGGTCCGATTTTTGCCGACTATCTGCTGGATACAAACGCGGGGCTTTTGTCGATCTGAGTGTCCAAAACCGCGCGCACAGCATCTAGCTGGGCAACTCGCTGTGCCGTGAATCCAGCCCTCACGGCTCCCACCCACCCGCTTCTCTTGCTGCGAATCTCTGCAGAATGCTCCCTCCGGAGCTATCATTCGTTCACTGAGCAAACCTGACCGCCAGATCAGAGGGAGATTTTTTCAAGGCCCAAGAGATTTTCCGCCCCTAATTGAACACCCATCGGACAGACGGCTTGGGCCCGCTGATCCGCTGGCAAGAGCTTTCTAAACGGTTATCAACGCGCCAGAATGCGACGTTTCACGTTGGTTTTCCGGGCCCGCATGGCACCCAAATCCCCTCGGATACGTTGTGATGCTCAGGAACAATCCAGGCATTTTGTTTACCTTTCGTTAAGCCTTTCAACCTTTCGTTGCTCTACCTTTGATTTAGGAGGCTATCATGACATCCCCCACTACGTTCAACGCACCGACCAATGGCGGCACGGTTCTTGGAGACGCGAATGACAATTTGATCCTTGGGTCGCAGTTTGCAGACAGCCTCGATGGCGAGGCGGGTGCGGATACGCTGGACGGTGGCGATGGGGATGACCAGCTGACTGGCGGCTTTGGCGCGGATAACGACCAGATGACCGGCGGCGCAGGCAATGACAGCTTCCGCGCCGAGCTGGTCTGGACCGGCGTGGACTACGAAGGCTTTGGCGATGATGTGGTCACCGATTTCTCCGCCGGTGACATGCTGGAGGTCATGAGCTTTGGCGGCCCCTCGGTTGCCCTGACGGTCAGCTACACCGCCACCGACACGGTCCTGACCTTTGGCGCGGGCACCGCCTATGAGAGCTCCCTGACCCTGCAGAACTACATGGTCCCCGCCTGGGATCTGCCCTTTGACGGCCAGGTCACCGGCAGCCTCATGCTCTATGGCTCCATCGACGGCATCGTCTCCGACGATCTGCTGACCGGCGCGCCAGGCATCGGCGATCACCTCTCGGGCGGCGCGGGCAATGACACGCTCATGGGCTTTGGCGGCGGCGACATGCTGTATGGCGGAACCGGCGATGACAGCCTCTCCACGGACGATGGCGGGCTGGGCATGCCGGGGATGATCAACCATCTTTTCGGTGAGAGCGGCAATGACACCCTGCAGGGCGGCGGCGAAGACGACATGCTCTATGGCGGCGAGGATCAGGACCTGATCACAGGCGGCGCGGGCATGGACAGCCTCGATGGCGAGGCGGGTGCGGATACGCTGGACGGTGGCGATGGGGATGACCAGCTGACTGGCGGCTTTGGCGCGGATAACGACCAGATGACCGGCGGCGCAGGCAATGACAGCTTCCGCG
>JALUXC010000016.1 GCA_027019165.1 Pseudophaeobacter sp. | reverse complement strand
GACAGCCTCGATGGCGAGGCGGGTGCGGATACGCTGGACGGTGGCGATGGGGATGACCAGCTGACTGGCGGCTTTGGCGCGGATAACGACCAGATGACCGGCGGCGCAGGCAATGACAGCTTCCGCGCCGAGCTGGTCTGGACCGGCGTGGACTACGAAGGCTTTGGCGATGATGTGGTCACCGATTTCTCCGCCGGTGACATGCTGGAGGTGATGAGCTTTGGCGGCCCCTCGGTTGCCCTGACGGTCAGCTATACCGCCACCGACACGGTCCTGACCTTTGGCGCGGGCACCGCCTATGAGAGCACCCTGACCCTGCAGAACTACATGGTCCCCGCCTGGGATCTGCCCTTTGACGGCCAGGTCACCGGCAGCCTCATGCTCTATGGCTCCATCGACGGTATCGTCTCCGACGATCTGCTGACCGGCGCGCCAGGCATCGGCGATCACCTCTCGGGCGGCGCGGGCAATGACACGCTCCTGGGCTTTGGCGGCGGCGACATGCTGTATGGCGGAACCGGAAATGATGTGCTGAACGCCGATGATGTGGCGGTCGGCGACGGAACAAACTGGCTTTACGGTGATCTGGGCAACGACACCCTTACCGGAGGAGACGGCACCGACCACCTCGTTGGAGGAGAAGGGAACGACCTGATCACGGGCGGTGCAGGTGCCGATCATTTCCAGTTCGAGATCTACGGCAATGGAAGTGATACCTTTGACTTCGGCTCAGATGTGGTCACGGATTTCGAGGTTGGCGACATGCTCGAAATCATGGGGTGGGGGCTTGGCAGCCTGTCGGTCAGTGTTGCACAAATCGGAGCGGATACCCTGATCACCGCAGAAGCAGGGACCAGCTACGAAAGCAGCATCCTGCTGGAAGATGTGCTGGTGTCTCCCACCGACTGGAGCCTGAGTGGCGAGACATTCACGCTTTTTGGATAGATCGAAACAGACTGTCTTCTTGGCGGGCACCTTGAGGTGCCCGCTGCGCCTGCGCTGCAGGCTAGTTGCCGTTCCTCGAAACTGCGCAGGGCTGGAGTAGCTCTCGAGGTAGAGTTGGGAACCATCGACATCTGCCGTGCGGTCCCAGCCCTTTGATGTGAAACGGGCTCAGCACGGTCTTCACCGCAGGATAAAGAACACCTTGCGTACGTGAGTCAGGTTTTCCCATGTGCCCACAAACCCGGACGCGACCAAAAAGCTGTCACCGGGTCCAAACTGCCGGGACCTGCCTTCTGAATCCGTTAGCCGGACCCGTCCCTCAAGGATATGACAAAGCTCGTCATAGTCGCACCTGCATCTTTCAAGGTGAGGCTCCGCCTCCCAGATGCCGGCGACGGCCCCTTTTTCAGCATTCTGGAAGTACCGCCAACTGTTGCTCTGATATGGGCGATCCACCAGGGCCGGGTCGTCAACACGCGTGACCATCGGTGAGACGGCATCCCCATTGAAGGCGACAACATGCGCAGGAGTTTCAGTCATTTTGAATCCTTTCTTTTTGGCACCTCGAAGCCAATCACGAACCGAAACCAATCCCGGCGCGGTCCATAACCCGCAGCATCGCGGAACGTTTCCCGGTACGGTCCTCCCGCGCCAAGTGAGACTGAGCCAATCCGATGGCCAGACAGCGCACCGGCTCGGGCGGGAAGGGAAAGGGTGGTTTGCAGCTCATGCGTAGCTGCGTGCGCTCGGTTTCCAAACCATCCAACAGATCCAGCATCGTCAGCGCCGCAAAGCGGGAAGCCGTGACCCCCTGCCCTGTAAATCCCAGCGCATAAGCCAGACGCCCCTCAAATGCGGTTCCGGTAAAGAAGGTCAGCCGCGCCGAGGTGTCGATGATACCGCCCCAGGCATGGCTGAATTTCACATCCCTCAGGCTGGGAAAGGCTTCCAGGAAATTCGTCTCAAGCCGGGCGTAAGACTGTGCGCGGTTCAAAAGGCGCCCGTCGCGTTTGGAGCCAAAGTGATAGATGGCATCATAGCCGCCCCAGAGGATCCTGTTGTCGGCCGTCTTGCGGCTGTAGTGAAACTGGTTTCCGCAGTCGGCCACGCCATAGCGCCCCTGCCAGCCAATTGACGCAAGCTGCGCATCGCTGAGCGGTTCGGTCATGATCGTGTAGTCGAAGATCGGCACAATGGTCGGTCGCAGGCGGCGGAGAATGGGCATATCCGCGTTGGTGGCCATCACCACCTTGGCCGCGCGCAGCTCCCCCTTTGGTGCAACGAGGCGCAGGCCGCCGCCATCTGGAGTGATCTCAGATACAGGGCTGTCCTGATGTATGATCACACCTCGCAGCAGGCAGGCCTCTGCCAATCCATGGACCAGGCGCGCCGGATTGACGAAACCATAGTTCGGCTCGAACAGACCCGCAGGATAGCGCGGGCTGTGCAGGTGTTCTTTCAACTCCTCATCCGACAGGATCTGGGCCTCAGCACCAAACCGGGCATAAGTCCTCTGCATCTGATGCAGCCCCTCTGTCTCCCAGGGGGTCGCCGCAAGATTGACCTTGCCGGTCCGCTCAAACTCAGCATCGATCCTGTAGGCCAATAGATCGGCTTCAAAATCGTCCAGGTTCTGCCGCCCGAGCCTCACCAGGGTGTCCGCCTCCTCCGGCCAACGCGCCGCAGCATTTGCAACACCGTGCGATATGCTGGGCGCGCAGAACCCGCCATTGCGACCACTGGCAGCGTCGGCAAGTCGACGCGCCTCCAGCACCACGATGCGGGCGTTGGGATGACGTTCACGCGCCTTCAAGGCGCTCCATAGCCCGGTGAAGCCTGCCCCGATTATCACGATCTCGCAGGTGTCTTCCCCGCTCAGCGCGGGTAGGTCGGAACGCGGCGTGACCGTATCATGCCAATAGGGTGCAAAAACGGTATCGTCAAAGCGCGCAGAAAGAGAGGTCCGTTTC
The DNA here is from genome assembly GCA_027019165.1 of Pseudophaeobacter sp. GTDB lineage: Bacteria > Pseudomonadota > Alphaproteobacteria > Rhodobacterales > Rhodobacteraceae > Phycobacter. The sequence continues at coordinate 130,953 of JALUXC010000016.1, read as the reverse complement.
ATGATACCCCCTCCAGCGCCCTACGGGCCTGCAAGGCCGCTTCCAGCGCGGCGAGTTCCGCTTGCGAATTGACGCCCGTCACCTCGAAAGGATCCGCCACTGCCGTTGCGACTCGGTGCCCAGCCCGCCGCGCAAGCGCGACCATATCGGTCAGGTAGTACTCGCCCTTGGCGTTGTCGTTCCGGATCTGCGGCAAAAGATCGAACAGCGCGTCGGCCCGCACCGCAAGGATGCCGGAGTTGCAAAAGGTGATCGCGCGCTCGTCGCCCGTGGCGTCGGCGAATTCGACGATCCGCTCAAGCGTTCCGTCCAGGCCAGTCACCAGCCGCCCATATGCCACGGCATCTTCGGGGTGAAAGCCCAAGACTGCAACGGACGTCTGCGCATTGATCTTGCCACACAGAGCCAACATGGTCTGCGCTGAGACCAGTGGCACATCCCCGTAAAGAACCAGAACCGTTCCTTGAAATCCGGTCAAAGCTTCGGACGCGATCCGCACGGCATGCCCCGTGCCGAGCTGCTGCTCCTGAATGACCGTGTCGATGTCAGGATAGGCCGAGATCACCTGTTCCCGCCCGGCCCCGACCACGACCAACCTGTGCGATGCATTCACCGCCTCGAGCGTGTCCAGCACATGACCCAGCAGCGGCTTGCCATCCAAGAGATGAAGAACCTTGTGAAGCTCCGACCCCATGCGGGTCCCTTTGCCTGCGGCCAGGACGATGGCCGCTATCTCTTGCGTCGCTGTCATTGGCCCAGCTCCGGCTCAAGATACCAGCCCCAGGTCTCCTTGTGATCAAAACGGGTCACCTGCTTGGTTTCCAGAAAGGCGTCAAAACCTTCGCGGCCAAGTTCGCGCCCGATGCCCGAGGATTTGTATCCGCCCCAGGGCGCCTGCGTGAACGTCGGCTGGGAGCAGTTGATCCAGATGATCCCTGCGCGCAGTTTTGTCGCCACCCGGTCACAGCGCTCCAGATCGTCAGACATCACCGCCGCAGCCAGCCCGTAGGGGCTGTCATTGGCCAGCCGCACGGCCTCTTCCTCCGTGTCGAAAGGGTTCACGCAAACCACGGGACCAAAGATCTCTTCGCGCCAGATCTCCGCCTCCAGCGGCACATCGGCATAGATGGTGGGCGCGATGTAGTAGCCCATCTCGAACCCTTCGGCCCGTCCGCCCCCTGTTACCAGACGTGCGCCGCTGTCGCGGGCGCGTTCGAGAAAGCCGAGAATCTTGTCATACTGGCTTTTGGCCACGATGGGGCCAAGCTTTACATCCGGTTGATCACCCGGTCCGATCTTGATCGCCTCGGTGACTTCGGTCAGCCGCGCGATCAGCCGCTCATAGATCCCACGTTGAACCAACACCCGCGAGGTTGCCGAGCAGACCTCTCCCTTGTTCCAGAAGATCCCGAAGAGAATCCACTCCACCGCCTTGTCGATGTCGCAGTCATCAAAGATAAGGAAAGGCGATTTGCCGCCCAGCTCCAGAGAAACGGTGCGAATACCCGCCGAGGCCGCCTGCATCACCCTGCGCCCGGTCGCAACCGAGCCGGTAAAGGCAACCTTGTCCACCAGCGGATGCTCAGACAGCGAGGCCCCCGCATCAGTCCCCACACCGGTGACGAGGTTGAACACCCCGGCCGGCAACCCGGCTTTGTCGATGATCCCGGCCAACGCATGACAGGTCATTGAGCAGAGTTCCGATGGTTTCAGAACCACGCAGCAGCCTGCCGCAAGAGCCGGAGCCAGTTTCCAGACCGCAATCAGCATCGGAAAGTTCCACGGGGTGATGGCCGCCACGACACCGACCGGCTCGCGCAACACGTGGCTGTCAAAGCGGATATCGCCGACATCGATCGTCCGCACCGGCTGCGCCGCATCTGCCTCGGCCAGGTCGGCATAGTAGTCGAAACAAAAGGCGGCATCCTCAATATCCCATTGCGCCTCTGGCAGGGGTTTGCCGTTGTCGCGTGTTTCAAGCGCGGCCAATTGGTCGAGATTGTCGCGGATCCCACTGGCGATCCGCCTCAAGGCTACCGCGCGCTCTGATGCGGGCTGTTCCGACCAGACACCGGCGTCAAAGGCCCGGCGCGCGGCGCGCACGGCGCAGTCGATATCGATGCCGCCGCCCGCCGCAACTTCAGCAAAGACCTGTTCGGTTGCGGGATCAATGGCGGGCAAAGTTTCCCCGTTTGCCGGCGCGACAAAGGCGCCGTCAATATAAAGCTCTGTTTTCATGGACGTTCTCGCTTCCTAGGGTTCAGGTGTGTTTTCGGCCTCCGGCACCCAGGAACCAGTCATCCGGGTAGGGGTACCACCAGTCTGCTTCCTTCGCGACGGGATCAAGGATGACCATTTTGGGTTGTCGGAAAGCGTCCAGGCCAATGCGCCCAAGCGCGCGGCCCAGCCCCGAGGATTTGATCCCGCCAAAGGGCAGCGCATCGTTGTCGACCAGCGGGTTGTTGACCCAGACCATTCCCGCCTGCAAGGCCTCAACCGCCTGATGGGCCTCTGCCAGATCACGGGTAAAAACGCTGGCGCCCAGCCCGAAATCGGAGTCATTGGCCATTTCAAGCGCCTCTGCAAACGACTGGGTCCGTACGATAGACACCACGGGGCCAAAGATCTCGTGTTCGAACAACCCCTTGTCCTGAGTGACCTCGGTGACGATTGTCGGCTCGACAAACCACCCCTTGGGCTGATCCGCAGGGATGCCGCCGCCCAGCGCGATGGTTGCGCCTGTCTCGCGGGCGCGGTCGATCCAGGCCAGGACACGGTTGCGCGCCGCTTCGGATACCACCGGGCCGATCTCCGCAATGCCAAGCCCATTGCCCACGCGCAGCTGGCCGGTGCGGTCTATCATCGCGGCAACGAATTCATCATGGACCTCTGCATCGACATAGATCCGTTCCGCCGATGTACAGACCTGACCCGATTGCAGATAGGCTGTGGTCACGGCCGCAGCCGCCGCAACCTCAACATCGGCGTGTTTGGACACGATCATGGGATCGCTGCCGCCCCCTTCGATGACGCAGGGTTTCATCCGGGCAGCCGCCTCCACCGCAATTTTGCGGCCTACCTCTGCCGAGCCGGTAAAGGCGATGGCATGGGTCTTGGGGCTTGCGATCAACTGCTGTCCAAGCTTGGCACCGCCACCCAGGCAGGCAATCAGATCCTTTGGCAGCGCATCAAAGAACTTCATGAACATCAGCGTGCAAATCGTACCAGCGGGAGCGGCCTTGAGCACCACGCCATTACCCGCCGCCAGCGAGGCCGCAATGGTCCAGCAGCCAAGGATCAGCGGGAAGTTATAGGGGACGATATGGACCGAGACGCCATGCGGCGCATAGGTCTGATACTGGAAAGAGCCCGGCTGCATCGCCCCTGCAATCTTGCCCGCATCGTCGCGGGCCATTTCGGCATAGTAGCGAAACACCGGCGGGATATTGGCGATCTCCCCGATCGCCTCCGGGTAGGGTTTGCCGGTCTCGCGCGTCATCATGATGGCGATGTCGGTCATGTCCGCCTGCTCCATCGCATCGGCCACCTTGTGCAGAAGGCCCGCGCGCGTCTTGCAGTCCATGGCCGCCCAGGACTTTTGCGCAGCGTTCACCCGGTCCAGGATCTCCTCGACCTGATCCGGCGCAGGCTCTCCATAGCTGCCGACGGTCTCAAGCGTGGCTGGATCCTCGACCTCATGGAGGGGACCTGCCGTGGCCACATAGTCTGGCGCAAGATAATAGCAGGGGGAAAGCGTATCAGTCATCGGTTGGTCCATTTCTTTGCAGCAAGGCCTTGGGTAGGGTCTCTGCGGCCTTTGCCCAGCCCGGGAGTTCGGCATTCAGGAAGTCTGCGATTTCTGCCAGACCGGCGGCCTGCAGTGCGGTCTGAAATTGGGTAAGAACTCTTGGCAGAAAGGCGAGGTAGCGCGGTTTTGCATCCCGCAGGCACAGGCGCACAAAGACCCCAAGAATTCGCGCATGCCGCTGCGATCCGAGCAGCGCATAGCGCCGTCGGATCGCCTCTGCACCGCCCAGATATGCAGGCGCGCGCTCGCAGTAATATGCAAGCAGACCCTCTTCCAGTCCGAGGGCAAGATCACGGCGCGCATCCTGCAAAAGTGAAACAAGGTCGTATTCGCAGGGGCCAAGGATCGCGTCCTGAAAGTCCAGCAAGCCGCAGCGGGCCACACCCTCACACCCCTCCAGGAACATAAGGTTGTCCACGTGGAAGTCGCGCAGAACCAGTGTCTCGTGGCGCCCCGCGACCGTGGCTAATGCCGTTGCCCACAGTGCGCGGAAAGCGCTGTCGAACCGTTGCACATCCAGGTTCTGCGCAACGGCGGGGGCAAACCAATGCGAGAAAGTCGACAGCTCATCCAGATGCACTTTCAGATCATAGGCAGGCCGATCAATCTGTGCCCCGCGCGCATCATGATGCAGGTGCAGCAACGCATCCACCGCCAGACGATATAGCACGCCTTCATCCACTCCGCGCGCCAGACAACGGGCATAGGTGTCGTCGCCCAGATCCTCGATCAGAGCCAGGCCCCGGGCCGTGTCATGCTGCAGCACCCGGGGCGCAGACAGGCCCAGATCATTGAGATGCGCCGAGATCTGCGCAAAGGCGGCAAAGCCTTGCGGATCATGGCGATCATCCATCAAGAGCAGGTTGTGCCCCAGCACCCGGAAATATCGGCGCGTCGAAGCATCCGCGTCAAAGGCCTGCAACTCGGCACCGGACAGCCCGTGATGATGCAGGAACGCAGCGGCTGCGTCCGTCAGACCAACACTGGCAGAGGATATGGGCACGGCGCGGCTCATCGGATCATGTAGACCTTTTTGATGGTCTCATGAACGGTGCAGACACCCTTCCAGTCCTGCGGGAAAAAGGCAGCTGTATCCGGGGTGATCTCGATCACTTCGCCGCTTTCATGCACATAGGTGCAGCTGCCCTCAAGGAAGTGGCAGAACTCGTCCTTGGTGACGTGGCACTCCCATTTGCCAGGGGTGCAGATCCACAAGCCGCATTCGCTTTGGCCATCCGGCCCTTTGTGCAGGACCTTGCCAGAGGTGCGGCTTTCGCCTTCGATCATGGTGGGAATGATCCCCCAATCCACCGTGTCGGTGATCTCAAGGGGCTTGTGCATGACGGGTGCTTTCATGTCTTTCTCCATTCAGACAAGCATGTAGATGTTGCGCAGGGTCTCGGTGATCTCGGCGGTGCCTTCCCAGCCAGCGGGGAACAGCACGCAGGTGCCCGGCGTGGCTTCGATCACCTCGTCCGATCCATCGCGGCGATAAATCACCCGGCCCGACACGAAATGACAGAACTCGTCCCGCGGGACAGAAATCCGCCAGGTGCCCGGGGTGCAGACCCAGACACCGGTTTCAGGCGAATTGTCCGGCCCCTTGAACAGGAGCCGCCCGGTGGAATGGGACTGCCCCTCGATCATATCGGGTTGAGGCCCCCAATCGAGGAGATCATCATAGGTTGTGGCCCCGTGAATATGCGGGGCCGAAGAGGACAGATCGCTCATGCGCCCTTCTCCGCCAGATCCACCAGCAGGCGCGCCGCTTTTTCTTGACCATTCTGAGATTGCATATGCGCAGAGGTCGCCTTGAGACGTGCCGCCATGTCATGATCCGTGAGGCAGGCTTCGATCTTTTCGATCAGCTCTTCATCGCTCCAGTCATAGCGCTCCGAGCGGAACCCGTGGCCGGTTTCCTGCACGCGCATGGCATTGTCGTGCCCGTCCCAGACATAGGACATGATGATCGCGGGTTTGCCGAAATAGAGGCACTCGGTGAAAGAGTTGTTGCCGCCATGGTGGATGACCGCATCGACCTGCGGAATGACAGAGGGCTGCGGGAACCAGCTGTCGATGATCACATTGTCCGGGATATCGGTGTATTCCTCTTTGTAGTCCCCGACATTGACCAGCGCCCGATAGCGGGAGCCGCCGACAAGCTTGATCAGCCGCTTCAAAAGATCCGTGTCCCCTGCCCCGAGCGAGCCGAAAGAGATATAGAGAAGCGGCCCATCGTTGTTTGCTTTGAAAGTCGGAACCTCATAAGGCTCATCCTGACGCACACAGCCCTCCAGGTATTGGAACTGGGCCGGGTCCAGCGGTTTGGAGCGGTTGTATTTTGCCTGCTCTGGATAAAGCAGCAGGTTCAGATAGGGCGATGCCTCAAAGAACTGGCCCAGCGGATAGGGATCTTCGTTGTTTTCGGCGAGGAAAGCGTTGAAGTCGTCGTGCAGCGGCTTCACCACCTCGTTGAACTTGGCCCGAAAGGTCGCGTGCCCTTCGGTATCTTTTTCAGACATGCCCGACAGATGCGGCGGGATCGCGTCATCTTCGATCTCGTTCTCCGAACAGGAGATAATACGCACCCAAGGCACGCCATGCTGTTTGATCGCCGGGAACAGGATCACATTGTCGACAGAGATCACATCCGGTTTGATCTTGGCGAGGATACCCGGCAGGTCCTTTTGCGCCCATTTGGCGCTGTCGACGATCGCCTCCCAGCATTCCTTGACGTAGTTGTCGATCTGGTCGATCGGCGCCTTGCGAAAGTTCGGGATATGGCCGTTGATGAAGTCCTCCCAGAATTTCGCCATCTGCTCTGGCGGCATCGGCTCGGACAGGTTCACCGGGTGCGCTTCAAAGCCATAGCCCTGATAGACTTCGACAAATCCAGGATCCGAGAGGAACACGGCCTTGTGTCCCATACGTTCAACGGCCTGAGCAATGCCGACCGAGTTGAGCGCGGGGCCAAAGGCCGCCTCGGGGAAAAAGGCAAAGGTTTTCTGTGCCATGGGTGATCTCTCCTGTTGGTGTGTCTTGCCGCTTTTGCTGCGGTTTTGGTTTTCGTGTCGGATCAGGGCGCCTCAGGCCGCAAAAACGCGCGTGTCCTTGGCGTTCCAGCCCAGTTCCACCTCATCGCCCTCAGACAGCGCGGTCTGTTCAGCCTCTTGCGCGGTCAGGCGCACGGTGATCGGTTCGGACGACAGGTTGGTTTGCAGGTGCAACTGCAGATCGAGCCCGTGATAGGCCGTGGCCAGCACCCGGCCACGCGGCCCGCCCCCACCGCGATAGGCTGCGACCTGCAGGCGCTCGGGGCGAATGGCCACCACCACGTCATTGCCTTCGGACAGGCCTTCGGGAAGCTGCGCCGCGACGGGTTGACCATTGGCCGCAATCACTTGCCCTTGCCGTAGCGTGGCGGGCAGGAAATTCATCACGCCGATGAAGTCGGCGGAATAGCGGCTGTTGGGATGCTCATAGATGTCGCGCGGCGTTGCACATTGCAGCAGCTTGCCATCCTTCAGAATCGCCACACGGTCCGCCATCACCAGCGCCTCTTCCTGATCGTGGGTGACGATGATGAAGGTGATCCCGATTTCGTGCTGCAACCGCTTGAGTTCCAGCTGCATGTCGCCGCGCAGCTTCTTGTCCAGCGCGCCAAGCGGTTCATCCAGCAGCAACAGGCGCGGTCGTTTGATCAAGGCGCGCCCAAGCGCCACCCGCTGACGCTGTCCGCCAGACAGCTGATCGGGCTTGCGCCCCGCAAGATGCGACAGTTGGATGATTTCAAGCATCTCGCCAACGCGGCGCTTGATTTCAGACTTGGAGCATTTCTCCATCTCAAGCCCGTATGCAATGTTCTGGGCAATACTCATATGCGGAAACAGCGCATAGGACTGGAACATCAGGTTGACCGGGCGACGGTTGGGCGGCACTTGCGAGATGTCCTTGCCATCCAGAAGGATCTCACCGCCGGTGAGCGTTTCAAATCCGGCCAGCATGCGCAAAAGGGTGGTCTTGCCGCTGCCCGACGCGCCCAAGAGGGCAAAGAACTCATTCTCCTGGATGTCGAGGCTGAACCCATCAACCGCGCGCACCGTGCCAAAGTGCTTTTCCACGTTGCGAAGTGACAAAAGGGGCTGGGTCATTGTCCCGGAAGACCTCCTCGGTTCAGACGCTGCGACAGGGTGAGGGCCACCACTGAGACTGCCATCACGATGGTCGCCAGCGCGTTGATTTCTGGGGTGACGCCAAAGCGGATCATGGCAAAGATCTGCATCGGCAATGTGATCGAGTCGCGCCCGGCACCGGCGGTAAAGAAGGCGATGATGAATTCATCCACCGACAGGGTAAAAGCCAGCAGCGCGCCTGCAATAATGGCGGGAAGCATGACTGGCAGTACGATCCGAAACAGCGTGACGGGCATGCTGGCCCCAAGGTCGGTCGATGCTTCGACAATCGACCAGTCAAAGGTCTTGAGCCGTGCCCGCACCACCGAGCAGACAAAGGCCAGGTTGAACACCACGTGGCTCAGGATCACCGTGTGCAACCCCATGGTCACGTTCAGCAGCGAAAAGAAGCTGAGCAGCGCAATCGCCAGCACGATGTCGGGAATGATCATCGGCGCAAAGATGATGGTCTCAAGAAAGCGCCCCTTGCGGCGGCGGATCTCAACACCAACGGCCAGAAGGCTGCCAAAGAGCGTCGCGAGGGCAGTGGACACCAAGGCCACCACCAAGGTGTTGAAGGCCGCAGACATGATATCACCGTTGCGCAGCAATTCGCCGTACCATTTGGTCGAAAACCCGGTCCAGGCGGTGGGCAGACCTCCTTCGTTGAACGACAGGGCCACCAGCACCGAAATCGGCACATAGAGAAAGGCAAAGACCGCGGCGAGGATCACCAGCATCAGGCGGGGGTTAGCAAGGGACGCCATGTCAGCTCCCCTCTCGCTTGGCGCCGGAGGCCCGTTCGGTGGCAAAGGTCTGCAGCGTCAAGAGCCCCATCATGATGGCGATCAGGATCATCGACAGGGCCGCCCCAAAGGGCCAGTCGTTGGCGGTCAGGAACTGGGCATAGACGAGGTTGCCGATCATCTGGAACTGCCCACCACCCAGCAAGGCCGGGGTCACGAAATTGCCGATCGACAGCACAAAAACAAAGACGAAGCCGGTCGCAATCCCGGGCGCTGTCATCGGCAGCACCACCCGGCGGAACGTGGTCCAGCCGCTTGCGCCCAGATCGCGGGAGGCCTCGGCGATTTCCGGGTTCAGGCGCGACAGCGGCGCATAGCAGGCCAGGATCACGAAGGGCAGATAGTTGTAGACCAACCCGACGACCACGGCCCCTTCGGTGTAAAGAAGCCGCGGCAGCTCTGCATCATAGCCAAGCCAGCGCGCCAGCCCGGTGATCAGCCCTTCCCGGTTCAAAAGAACGATCCAGGCATAGGTGCGCACCAGGTAGTTGGACCAGAAGGGCAGCACGGCAAAAAACAAGAGGATGGGCTGTTGCCGCGATGGCGCCGCCGCGATGGCAAAGGCGGCCGCATAGCCGATGATCACAGCGATCAGAGCAGCAAGGCCGGCAATCCAGGCGGATTTCAGAAAGATGCCCGCATAGAGCGGATCAAACACCAGCGCCAGGTTCTCAAGGGTAAACGTGTATTCGATACCGCCGTAGAGGCCACGCCGAAAGAAGGCCAGCGCCAGGATCAGCAGGCAGGGAATGACCATGAAGGCCGTCAACCATGCCAGGGCCGGTGTCATGAGATAGAGAGGTTTGCGGTCTTGCATGAGAATACAGATGCTGGGCGCAGACCAAAATCTGCGTTCAATCAAGGAAAGAGGCGACGGATCTTTTGCCCGTCGGCCTCTGCTTTTTGGGGCCCTCAGGCCTTACGGCGCGGCCTTGATCTCAGAAACCGTGCGCGCGTAAAGACGCTGCCCCTCACCGACGTCACGGAGCTGCTCGTAGGTGACCAGTTCTTCCGGGCTGATAGCCATATTCGGGAAGCTTGCCAGGAAGTCGCTCGACAGGCTTTCCATCGCGGGCTTGTTCGGCACCTTGTAGAGGATGTTCTCTGCCGCCCAGCCATGGTTCTGGGCATCCAGAATGAAATTCACAAAGGCGTAGGCCGCATCCTTGTTTTCCGAATTCTTGAGGATCACCATGGTGTCCACCCATAGGTCCGAGCCCTCTTCCGGGATGACGTATTTGATGTCGGCGTTTTCGGCGATGCCATAGTTGCACCAGCCATCCCAAGCGTGCACCAACTCGGCTTCGCCCGAGACCAGTTTCGCGTAGAAGGTGGTGTCGTCATAGGCCAGAAGCGTGCCCTTGGCGTCGATCAGCAGATCGCGCACCTCTGCCACCTTGTCCGCATCGGTTTCATTCACCGAATAGCCCTTGGCAAGGAACCCCGCCCCCAGCAGCCAACGGTCGGTTGCCAGCATGGTGGTCTTGCCGCTGACGCCATCGGCAGGTGCCAGCAGATCCATCCAGCTGTCCGGCGCCTCGGCCAGTTTGTCAGACCGATAGCAAAGGCCGGTTGTACCCCAGGCATAGGGCACCGAGAAAGTATTGCCAGGATCATGCGCCAGCTCTCCGGCCTGCGGATAGAGATTGGCTAGGTTGGGCAGCTTGGCGTGATCAAGCATCTCTGCCAAACCAAGGTTGTGCAGGACCTCGGCAAAGGGCGAAGACACAAAGACCACATCATAGCCCTTGCCCTTGGCGGCAATCAGCTTGCCCATGATTTCTTCGTTGGTTCCATGCAGAACCAACTCAGCGCCGTTTCCGGTCGCGGCGCTGTAGCTGTCAATCGCATCGGCGGCCATATAGCCATCCCAGTTCGACACGACGAGGTTCTCGGCCTGCAGCGCTGCGGACATCCCGAGGACCGCAACCGCCGACAAGGCACTCGTCGAGAGCATTTTCCTCTTCATCTGGTTTCTCCCTGTGTGTTGGTAGCCCGGCATCGCGGCCGAGATTTCTTTCAGCAGCTATTGCTTGCCGCCCACCCAAACTGTATTTTTGATTTTAAAAGTACGTCAATTTGTATTTGCTGTTCTCACAAGTCAGCCGCGAGAATGCAGCCAAAACCAAAAGAGAATGACGAGAGAATGGCCCGATCGAAACGCACTCACCACCAAAGCCATCTCCACCTGGCCCAGCAGATCACCGCACTAATCCTGGAACGCGGCATGAAATGCGGAGAACACCTGCCAGAGCAGGCCCTATCCGACGCCTGCGGGGTATCAAGAACGCCAATTCGATCAGCCCTCAAACTACTTGAATCAAAAGATATTATCGAATGGCAACAAGAGAAGGGATATTTCGTCTCCACCGACTCTGCAGACCGCATCACAAGCGCCATCGCAGAACTTGAGAACGCCGAAGACTCGCTCGCCAACCGCATCCTCCTTGATCGCAGCGAGAGGCGCATCGGCGAACTCCAATCCGTAAGCGCACTTGCGCGAAGATACGGCACTTCCAGAAATTCAGTACTATTTGCACTAAAAGTACTGTCTCAAGAGGGAATCGTTACGCAACTGCCGGGCCGGGCGTGGGCCTTTCAGCCCATGGTCGATTCCCCGAAGTCCGCATCCGAGAGCTTCGAGATGCGCCTGATGCTCGAACCCCTGGCCATCTCATCAGCCGGTTTTTCGCTGGACCAGCAAAAGGTCGGCCTCGTGCGCAAAAAAATGAAGGACTTCCTGCAAATTGAAGAGACGCGCACATCAGCGACACTCTTTCAGCGCATCGACATCGAATTTCACAGCCTCATCGCCGAAAGCTCCGGCAACCGTTTCGTGCGCAGCGCATTGCTCACCCACCACCGCTTGCGCCAGGCCTCAAAGAAAGGGCTGACAGTCCCGGCCTTTCGCATGCACCAGGCCATGGAGGAGCATCTGGAAATACTCGACAGCCTAGACAGAAAGCAAAATGAACTGGCGGCCGATCAAATGACCGTTCATTTACGTCGCTCAAGCATTCGACGCCCCGAGGCCACGAACCGTGGCATTTCTCCGCTCATAAGAGGTTCGCGCCCGTGAACACATCCCCGACCATTGCCCTGTTTCCCGAAGCCAGTTTCGGCGCTGCGCTGAACTGCGTCGGCATTGCCCAAGAGCTGCGCAAGCAGGGCGCAACCCCTGTATTCATCTGCCATCCCGGGTTTGTCGGCATCTTTGCCGAATACGGCTTTGCAGAATTTCACCTGACCGCGCATCCCAGTCAGAACACGCAAACCGCCGAGGCCCATTGGGAGGATTTCCTCAACACCCACTTGCCGCATTTCAACCTTCCCCCGCTTGAGCAACTCACGACCTATGTAGCACCCACTTGGGAGGCGATCGTGGATACTGCAATCGACGTGGAGGAGAGCCTGCAGGAAATTCTCACCCAGATCCGGCCGGATGCAATCCTGCTGGACAATGTCATCATGTTCCCCGCCATCACCAAGGCGGGTTGCCCATGGGTCCGGGTTGTGTCCTGCGCTGAAACCGAATTGCCCGATGCAGCCGTTCCGCCTTACCTATCCGGTCTCACCCCGCTCGACACAGCCGGATGCAACGCCTTCAGGAAAGCCTACCGGGCCGCAACGCAAAAGGCCCACAAGCGCTACAATTCATTCCGGCGGCGCTGTGGTTTGACCACACTTCCACCCGATATCTTCCTTGAAAACTCAGAGGACTTGAACCTGCTCCTGGCCCCTTCCGCCGTCAGGTATGACAGGGCTGAGCCGCTTCCTGAGGATCGATTTGTCTTCCTCGAAGGCTGCGTGCGCAACGAAAATCCATTCGAATTGCCCTATTTCCCGAACAGCCGAGGCCCGGTCATCTACACCAGCTTTGGCTCGCTCGGCGCGCTGGACACCGATCTGATCCAGCGCCTGATTGAGGCATTTGCCCATATCGACGCCCGCTTTATCGTCAATGTTGGAGGATATCTTGATAGCTATGATCAGGTTCCCGACAACGTGTTCCTCGGCGACTGGTTTCCGCAACCTTCAGTGGTGGCGCAATGTGACCTCTTCATTCATCACGGCGGCAACAACAGCTTTTGCGAGGCGCTCTACCACGGAGTTCCATCTCTCGTTATGCCATATTGCTGGGACGGGCATGACAATGCCCAGCGAGCCGTCGATACCGGAGTGGGACGACGGGTCAACCGAGCAGCCTGGACATCACAGTCTCTAAAAGCAGACATTCAAGCCCTGTTGCTGGATCACAAACTGCAAGACCAACTCTCCCGGATTTCGGCGCGCATGAAGCAGACCCCCGGCACCAGACAGGCCGCGGATGCAGTGATGAATCTGTTGCGCCGACGCCCCTGAGCGATTTCGAGAAACCCAAGACATGTCTCCTTTTCACAACCCTTACCCCGTCTCGGACACAGAGCGCCATGCACTGTGGGAGGCCCATATGCGCAACGACATCGACGCATTCCTTCGCGGCGATTGGAGCGCGGTTGCGAACGATTTCGACGCCGAGCGTTTCATTGCGCTGGACGCTGGTGGCTCGGCGGATCCGCGCGACTGGACCGTCGGCTTCCCCAACCTGGACGCTTACCGGGCCTCCTGGCTTGAACAATCACTCCAGACCCGCGCCAAGGCCGACCCTGAGCGACTGCGCGCGGCACTCTTTTCAGGGGCCCGGATCGCACGCATTGAATTCTCAAACGGCAACACCGCCATACTTCACAAGGTGTTCGATGGCCAACTGCCTCTTCGCGATGGCACAGAAGAGCCATACGGCTGGCAGTCGGTTTTCACGCTGCAAAAGGCGGGCGGATCCTGGAAGATCGTCAACTTCGTGGGCTACCTGCCGCGCTGAGATCAGAGCCTTTCGATACGAGGACACCAATCTATCCTACCGGGCACCCGCGTTGCCCCGCCCAATTGGAGCGAAGATTGGGCCGAAGAGCCGGGGCAAAATCCTGTTTCATTGGGACGCGCTTCCAAGAGCAAAGCCTCAACAAACCAAAACGAAGGCGACTGGCTAGCCAGTTATCAGGAATTAAACGTAATAATTGTATGCATGTTTACCCGACATGGGGTGGCTTACGTTGTTTGTTAATCGATGGGCGCGACAAAGGACAGGAGCTCCAAAGACCCGAGGAATTGGTGCATGTATCGAGTTTTGGATAGTATCATCCAGTACCACAGCCATGGATTGGTGGCCGTGGCTGCGCTCATTTGCATTGTGGGTTCGGTGCTCTCTACTCATATGTCCAAACGCTTGACCCAATGGACAGGCACACGCCGTCTTGTCCAGTTGCCCCTGGCCGGGTTGATCACCGGGGCGACGATATGGTCCACGCATTTTATTTCCATGCTGTCATACAACCCTGGCCATGCCCACGGCTATGAACCCGTTTTGACCGGGCTATCGCTTCTTGTGGGGATTTTGGGAGCTTTTGCGGCAAACGCGGGCTTGGCATACTGGCGTGGTCGTTTTGTCGGACCTGTTTCGGGTGCAGTGTTTGGGATGACCGTAGCGGCAATGCACTACACGGGCATGAGCGCCTACCTGGTGCCGGGTTCAATCGACTGGAGCTGGCCGCATCTGCTGGCCTCTATCGTTTTGGGCGCAGGCTTTGGTGCGGTCAGCTATGGCTTGATCCTCAAGCCGATTGGCGGGATGGCCGGACGGATCTGGCCCGCCGCCACGATGATGATGTCGATTTGCCTAGTCCACTTCACTGGGATGAGCGCCATCGAGGTCCAGCTTGACTCATCGATAGATGTGCCGACCGAGGTGATCTCGGATACCGCCATAGCCATGCTGATTTTTGGTGTGACCGGGATCATACTCCTGATCGCTCTGGCGTCTGCCAGCATCGAAATCAGTCTGGAGGGTGAAACACGCTCGCAGTTGAACCACGCAGCCCTGCACGATCCGTTGACTGGCTTGCCAAATCGGATGTGGCTTGGCCACAAGCTGGACACGCTGGAAGCCCAACTCCAAGAGGACGAAACGCTGCTTGCCGCAGTCCTGACAATCGACCTCAATCGGTTCAAAGAGGTAAATGATCTCCATGGCCACTCTATGGGTGACGCGGTGCTGCAGCAGGTTTCAATGCGATTGATCGCCCAGTCAGGCGAAAGAGAGTGCATCGCACGGGTCGGAGGCGACGAATTTGTTGCCATAAAGACCGGGTTTCATGGTCTGGAAGAGGTCCGGAACTTTGCGGATCGATTGTACGCAGCCATTGTGAAGCCGATAGAGCTAAAAGAGCTTTCCGCTCGCGTTGGAGCATCAATCGGAATTGCAACGACACTGAAGGACGGACGCGACCCCAATCAGCTATTGCACAAATCAGACGTGGCGATGTACCGGGCCAAATCCGAAGCCGATATCCAGATCTGTGTGTTCGACGAAGAGATGGATCGCCTCAACAAAGACAAGACACAGCTGATACATGACATCCGCCATGCGCTGTGCAACGACGAATTCGAATTGGTCTACCAACTCCAGAACAAGCTGGATGACCTGTCACCAGTCGGGTTCGAGGTGCTCCTGCGCTGGAACCACCCTCATCGCGGACGGGTTTCACCGGATCAGTTCATTCCTGTAGCAGAGGAAACCGGATTGGTACGCGATATCGGGGCATGGGTTCTGAGGGAAGCCTGCCGCGAAGCTGCGCAATGGGATCACCCTTACAACATCGCTGTCAACGTGGCGCCGCAGCAGTTGGTCCAGCCCTCGTTCGTCGAAGATGTGATGGACAACCTGTTTGAAACCGGCCTGGATCCACAACGCTTGGAACTCGAAATCACCGAAGCCAGCATTATCGACGATCAGGCGCACACATTGAAAGTCATGCACAAACTGAAAGCACAACGAATTCGTATTGCCATGGATGATTTCGGTACAGGGTATTCGTCGCTGTCGATGCTGCAGACCTTTCCCTTTGACAAGATAAAGATTGATCGCAGCTTCATTAAGGACGTGCATAAGAACGCCCAAAGTGCCGCGATCGTGCGCTCGACCTTGCTTCTGGGCGCAGCGCTTGAGATTCCGGTCCTCGCCGAAGGGGTTGAAGTCGAAGACGAATTGAACTTCCTGCGCGCGGAAAGCTGCGACTCTGTTCAGGGTTACTATTTCGGACGACCAATGCCCCGAGACGCCGTCCGGCGGATTGTCTGCAAGCCGCGGGATGCTGACGAGGAAACGGCCGCTTAAGGCCAGGACCTGTTTTCCAAAAATCACGACATCTGCGAGAAGTGGTGCGGACACGAAGACCCTTTGACGGTTTTGGAAATGCTCGGCCTTCTCGCCCACAGGAGATGATTTTTTCATTCCCTGCGTGGCGGCGTTGCGCAATGCTTGATCAAAGCAGACCCTCACAAGAGATCACACTATGCTAACACTGGACCGCAATGGTTTCTCTGCATAGCCGAGATCGCTTGACGCCATCTGTGAAAACGACCTTTGTCACCATGATCTCAAATTTGGGGACCCGAAGACTTGAAAAGACCTTCCAAATCAGCTCTTGGGCAGGACCCGCACGCCGTAAAAGACAGCAGAGACAAAAACCTCGAAGTCGCAATTGGGCGGCAGGTTCGGGAACTGCGCAAGACGCAACGGATGACCGGAGCAGATCTTGCGGCGCAAACTGGCTTGTCGACGGGCATGCTTTCCAAAATCGAAAACGGACTGATATCCCCCTCCCTCAGTACGATCTCCACTCTCGCCAACGCCCTCAGAGTGCCGCTCGTTCAGCTTTTCTCAGGCTATGAAGAAGCACGGGGATGTATGCACGTAAAAGCAGGCCAAGGTGTCGAAATCCAGCGACAAGGCACCAGAGCCGGTCATCAGTACAACCTTTTGGGCCATATCGGGTCGAACAGTTCCGGCGTCGTCGTCGAACCCTATCTGATCACCCTCGACAGTGCCTCTGACCGCTTTCCGCTGTTTCAGCATGAAGGCATTGAGTTGCTCTACGTGCTTGAGGGACGCGTCAATTACCGACACGGCGATCACCTCTACGATCTCGAACCCGGAGACTCATTGCTGTTTGACGCCGATTCCCCGCATGGACCAGAGGACATCCGCGTTTTTCCCACCCGGTACCTGTCAATCATCTCATACCCTCAATCGCGCTAGGTGCGCCGATTGCACGTTTTTTTGGCCAAAGCGAAAGGGGCGCCTGATTTTCAGTCGATCCGCCCCAAAGAATGAGCAAGCACTGGCCAAACCAAGAACCTCCGAAATATTTTCCTGTGAGGAAATATTTTTTCCCTATAGTAATGATGCCAAAGGCGGATCCCGCCTCTTAGATCCGATTCAGGAGGACCCTATGTGTGGCATCGTTGGCCTATTTCTAAAAAACGATGAGATGCGCCCAAAGCTGGGCGACATGCTGACCGATATGCTGATCACCATGACCGATCGTGGCCCCGACAGCGCCGGGATTGCAATCTATGGGGATGAAGACGACGGCCGCGTCAAGATCACCATTCAATCGGATACTCCGGACGAGGCCTTTGCCGGTCTTGAGGCGGAGGTGGCACAGGCCGCAGGCGCGCCGGTTGAGGTCAAGGTTCTCGACACTCACGCAGTGCTGACACTGCCAGGCGAAGCCGAAACAGCCGTGATTGACGCCTTGATCGACAAGGGGCTTCGGATCATGGGTGTCGGCGCCTCAATGGAGATCTTCAAGGAGGTCGGCCTGCCGCAGGATGTCGCAGCCCGATTTGACCTGCGCAACATGGGCGGCAGCCACGGTATTGGCCACACCCGCATGGCCACGGAATCCGCCGTCACCACCATGGGCGCGCACCCCTTCTCGACCGCGCCCGATCAATGCCTTGTGCACAATGGCTCGCTCTCGAACCACAACCAGATGCGCCGGAAACTGGCGCGCAAGGGCGTGATGACCCAGTCGGAAAACGATACTGAGGTCGGCGCGGCCTATATCTCTTCCCGGATTGCCGAAGGCGCCACCCTGGGTGAGGCGCTTGAGGGTACGATCAAGGATCTCGACGGGTTCTTCACCTTTGTGACCGGCACCAAGAACGGCTTTGGCGTCGTGCGCGACCCCATCGCCTGCAAACCTGCCGTGATGGCCGAAACCGATGACTATGTCGCCTTTGCCAGCGAATACCGCGCCCTTGTGGATCTCCCCAATATCGAGGCCGCCAAGGTCTGGGAGCCCGAACCCGCAACTGTTTACTTCTGGGAGCGCTGAGCCATGACAACCACGCTCGATATGACCACAACCGAGCTGCGCGAGGTCAACACCACCCTGCAGGCCGCCGCCAAATCGCAAGCCAATGAGGCCTATGTGATCACCAACCCGCGCGGCAGCCATGCCATGGCCTGCGGCCTGGATGGGCCGCTGACAGTGACCATCAAAGGTTCTACCGGTTATTACTGCGCAGGCATGAACAAGAAAGCCGCGATCACCGTCGAAGGCTCTGCCGGGCCCGGTGTGGCAGAGAACATGATGTCCGGTATTGTCACCATTGAAGGGGACGCCAGCCAATACGCGGGCGCCACCGGGCATGGCGGGCTTTTGAATATCAAGGGCAATGCCTCCTCGCGCTGCGGGATCTCCATGAAGGGGATCGACATCGTCGTACACGGCAGTATCGGCCATATGTCGGCCTTCATGGCGCAAAAGGGCAACCTGGTTGTGCTGGGGGACGCAGGCGACGCGCTGGGCGACAGTCTTTACGAGGCGCGTCTTTTTGTGCGCGGCAACGTGAAATCCCTTGGCGCGGACTGCGTCGAGAAAGAGATGCGCCCCGAGCATTTTGAACTGTTGAAAGATCTGCTCGAAAAGGCCGGCGCGGATGCCAGGCCGGACGAGTTCAAGCGATATGGCTCGGCGCGCCAGCTTTACCACTTCAACATCGACAACGCTGACGCCTACTGAGGAGCGCGACATGGACAAGACACCACAGACCGAACCGCGCCAAAGCTGGACCTTCTCGAACGAGATCAACTCAGAAATCCGCAGGGCGGCGGCAACGGGGATCTACGACATTCGCGGCGGCGGCGCCAAACGCCGGGTGCCGCATTTCGATGACCTGTTGTTCCTGGGAGCCTCTGTCAGCCGCTATCCGCTCGAAGGGTACCGTGAGAAATGCGAGACCTCGGTGACGCTTGGTACCCGTTTTGCCAAGAAACCGATCGAGCTGAAGATCCCGGTCACCATCGCTGGCATGTCCTTTGGCGCGCTCTCCGGCAACGCCAAAGAGGCGCTGGGGCGCGGGGCAACCATGGCGGGCACCTCGACCACCACCGGTGATGGCGGCATGACCGAAGAAGAGCGCGGCCATTCCGAAAAGCTGGTCTATCAGTATCTGCCCAGCCGCTATGGCATGAACCCGGACGATCTGCGCCGCGCCGATGCGATTGAGGTTGTGGTCGGTCAGGGCGCCAAGCCCGGTGGCGGCGGCATGCTGCTTGGCCAGAAGATCACCGAACGGGTCGCAGGAATGCGCGATCTGCCAGAGGGGATCGACCAGCGCTCGGCCTGTCGGCACCCGGACTGGACCGGGCCGGATGACCTGGAGATCAAGATCCTTGAGCTGCGCGAGATCACCAATTGGGAAAAGCCGATCTACGTCAAGATTGGCGGTGCGCGGCCCTATTACGACACGGCCCTTGCGGTCAAAGCGGGCGCGGATGTCGTTGTGCTTGACGGGATGCAGGGCGGCACGGCGGCCACGCAGGATGTCTTCATCGAACATGTAGGTCAGCCAACGCTGGCCTGTATCCGTCCCGCCGTTCAGGCGCTGCAGGATCTGGGGCTTCACCGCGAGGTGCAGCTCATCGTCTCTGGCGGCATCCGCACCGGCGCCGATGTGGCCAAGGCGCTGGCGCTTGGCGCCGATGCGGTGGCAATCGGCACGGCAGCGCTGGTTGCGATCGGGGACAATGATCCGAAATGGGAATCGGAGTATCAAAAGCTTGGTACCACCACAGGGGCTTATGACGACTGGCACGAGGGGCGCGATCCGGCTGGGATCACCACGCAGGACCCCGAACTGATGGCCCGCCTTGACCCAGAGGCCGCAGGTCGGCGTCTGCGCAACTATCTGAACGTGCTGACGCTCGAATGTCAGACCTTGGCGCGGGCCTGTGGTCACAACCACATCCACAACCTCGAACCAGAGGATCTTTGCGCGCTCACCATGGAGGCCGCCGCAATGGCCCAGGTGCCGCTGGCGGGAACCAACTGGTACCCGGGCAAACCCGGCTTCTAGGCCGGATCGACAGAGGGGCCGGTGGCCCCTCTCTCTCCATCTGGATACGCAACAGGGAAGAAAACGATGAGCAAACTCGCCAAATTCGCCGCAGACAAAGGCGTCAAATACTTCATGGTCTCCTACACCGATCTGTTTGGCGGCCAGCGCGCCAAGCTGGTTCCCGCCGCTGCCATCGCGGATATGGAGGAAGAAGGCGCAGGCTTTGCGGGCTTTGCCACTTGGTTTGACATGACACCGGCCCATCCCGATATGCTGGCTGTCCCAGATGCCGACGCTGTGATCCAGCTGCCGTGGAAGCCAGAGGTCGCCTGGGTGCCTGCCGATTGCGTGATGGAGGGCACGCCGGTCGAACAAGCCCCGCGCAACGTTCTGAAAAAGCTCGTCCATGAGGCCAGCGAGGCCGGGCTGCGGGTCAAGACCGGGATCGAGGCGGAGTTCTTTCTGCTGTCTCCCGAGGGCGACAAGATCTCGGACCCCTATGATACAGCGGAGAAACCTTGCTACGATCAGCAGGCGGTGATGCGCCGCTATGATGTGATCGCCGAGATTTGCGATTACATGCTCGAACTCGGCTGGGGCCCCTACCAGAACGACCACGAAGACGCCAATGGTCAGTTCGAGATGAACTGGGAGTTTGACGACGCGCTGGTGACGGCGGACCGGCACTCCTTCTTCAAATTCATGGTGAAATCGGTCGCGGAAAAGCACGGATTGCGGGCGACTTTCATGCCGAAACCCGTCGAGGGCCTGACCGGAAACGGCTGTCACGCGCATATTTCGGTCTGGGATCTGGACGGCAAGATCAACGCATTTGCCGGAGATGCGGGCGGTCAGATCGGCGAGGTCGGCCTGTCGCAGCAGGGTGGCTATTTCCTGGGTGGGATCATGGCACATGCCGAGGCGCTGGCGGCGATCACCAACCCGACGGTCAACAGCTACAAACGCATCAACGCGCCGCGCACGATGTCCGGGGCCACCTGGGCGCCTAACACCGTCACCTGGACCGGCAACAACCGCACCCATATGGTCCGCGTGCCCGGCCCCGGTCGTTTTGAGTTGCGCCTGCCGGACGGTGCCGTGAACCCTTATCTACTGCAGGCGGTGATCATTGCGGCGGGTCTGTCGGGCATTCGCTCCAAGGCTGATCCGGGCAAGCGCTATGACATCGACATGTATGCCGAGGGCCATACGGTCAAGGACGCGCCAAAACTGCCTTTGAACATGCTGGACGCGATCCGCAGCTTTGATGCGGATGAGGCTCTGAAAAAGATGATGGGAACAGGTTTTGCGACCTCCTACGTCAAGATGAAACATCAGGAGTGGGACAGCTTTGTCTCGCATTTCTCCCGCTGGGAGAAGGAAAACACGCTCGACATCTAGGTGCGATCTGGCATCGCAAGGCAGGGGAAAACGCGATGAAATTCTCCGGTTTCAAGGTCATGCAGCAGGCGCTGACCGGCCATAGGGGCTGGGCGCCGCTGTGGCGCAACCCAGAACCCAAGCCCGCCTATGACGTGGTGATCATCGGCGGTGGAGGGCACGGTCTGGCAACGGCCTATTACCTGGCGTCCAACTTTGGGATCACCAATGTTGCGGTTCTGGAAAAGGGCTGGCTCGGCTCTGGCAATATCGGGCGCAACACGACGATCATTCGTTCGAACTACCTGCTGCCGGGCAATCAGCCGTTTTATGAGTTCTCGATGAAGCTTTGGGAGAGCCAGGAGCAGGATCTCAATTTCAACTCGATGGTCAGCCAGCGCTCGATCATAAATCTGTTTCACACAGACGGGCAGCGCGATGCCTATCGGCGGCGGGGCAACGCGATGCATCTGAGTGGTGCAGGTGGCGAGATGCTCTCGCAAGAGGCGCTGCGGGAGAAACTGCCCTTCCTCAACTTTGACAATGCCCGCTTTCCCATCAAGGGCGGTTTGATACAAAGCCGTGCAGGCACCGCGCGTCACGATGGCGTCGCCTGGGGCTATGCGCGGGCAGCGGATCAGCGCGGCGTCGATCTGATCCAGAACTGCGAGGTCACCGGCTTTCGCATCGAAGGGGGCCAGGTCACCGGCGTCGAGACCACACGCGGTGTGATCGGTGCGGGCAAGGTCGGCGTCGCGGTGGCTGGCTCCTCCAGTCGGGTCATGGAGATCGCCGGGATGCGCCTGCCGATCGAAAGCCATGTGCTGCAAGCCTTTGTTTCCGAGGGACTGAAACCCACCATTCCAGGCGTCATCACCTTTGGCGCGGGGCATTTCTATGTGAGCCAGTCCGACAAGGGCGGGCTGGTCTTTGGCGGCGACATCGACGGCTACAACTCCTATGCTCAGCGCGGCAACCTGCCTGTGGTCGAAGATGTACTCGAAGGCGGTATGGCCCTGATGCCGATGATTGGCCGCGCGCGGCTCTTGCGGGCTTGGGGCGGGGTGATGGACATGTCGATGGATGGCTCGCCTATCATCGACCGCACCCATATCGACGGGCTCTACCTGAATGGCGGCTGGTGCTATGGCGGTTTCAAGGCAACCCCCGCTTCCGGCTATGCCTTTGCCCATCTCCTTGCGACCGATACGCCGCATGAGACCGCCACCGCCTTTCGGCTGGACAGGTTCGCGCGGGGCTATGTCATCGATGAAAAGGGCGTTGGTGCCCAGCCGAATTTGCACTGAGGGCCTGCCATGCTGATCCCCCATCCTCTGCTTGGTCTGCGCGATGCGCAGGAGTTCACCTATCTGGGTGACGCCAGTCTGATGAGCCGCCCCGCGCCCGAAGCCGGTGAAGCTGCGTTCTGCGACTATGTGTTCCTGCGCGACAACCCGGCCGGAGTGCACCGCGAATTGTGGTTTCACGAACAGGGCGACCGCTCCTGGCTGGTGGTGACACGCGATACCGTGACCCATGAGATCCTTGGCGCAGAGCTGGCAAGTGACTATGCGAGGAGCTCCTCATGAGCCGTCTGTCTGGTGGTCTGATTGATCGCGATACGCCGCTGAACTTTCACTTCAACGGGCGCAGCTACCAAGGCTATGCGGGCGATACGCTGGCCTCGGCGCTGATTGCAAACGGGGTGCGGCTGGTTGGGCGCAGTTTCAAGTACCATCGCCCGCGCGGGATCTTCACCGCCGGCTCAGAAGAGCCGAACGCGCTGGTGACCCTGCGGGAGGGCGCGCGGGCCGAACCCAACACGCGGGCCACGATGACAGAGCTGTTCGACGGACTGGTGGCGCGCTCGCAAAACCATATTGGCTCCCTTGAACATGACCTCTTGGCGGTCAATGATCTTCTGTCGCCGTTTCTTGCGGCGGGCTTTTACTACAAGACCTTCATGTGGCCGCGCGCTTTTTGGGAAAAGCTCTATGAGCCCGCGATCCGGCGCGCGGCGGGGCTGGGTGCCTTGTCGATGGAGCCTGACCCCGACGCCTATGACAAAGGCTTCCTGCATTGTGACCTTCTGGTGATCGGCGGCGGGGCCGCAGGTCTGGCCGCTGCGCTGACCGCAGGGCGCGCCGGGGCGCGGGTGATCCTCGCCGATGAGGACTCGCGTTTTGGCGGGCGGTTGCTGGCAGAAAGTGACACTCTGAATGGCGCGCCTGCGGTTGACTGGGTTGCTGCGGTCTGCGCTGAGCTGGACCAGATGCCGAACGTCCGCCTGATGTCACGCACCACCGTGTTCGGGGCCTACGACCATGGCATCTATGGCGCCGTAGAGCGCGTCGCCGATCATCTGCCCACACCGGGAGCGTGTGTACGGCAGACCCTGTGGCGGATCACGGCCAGGCGCACGGTGCTGGCGGCGGGCGCGACCGAGCGGCACATTCCCTTTGCAGACAACGACCGTCCCGGCATCATGCTGGCCGGTGCCATGCGGGCCTATGCCAACCGCTGGGCGGTGTCCCCGGTTCCGGCTGGCGACAAGGTCGCGATCTTCACCAATGGAGACGACGGCCACCGAACTGCGCTGGATCTGATAGCCAAGGGGGTGCGGGTCTCGCATGTGATCGACACCCGCACGGATGCGCCGCGTTTTGGCGACTATGATCTGCTGAGCGGGGCAACGGTCACCGGCAGCCGAGGGCGCAAGGGGCTGCGGGCGATCCGTGTGGCGCAGGATGGCCGGGAGACATGGCACATTGTGGGCGCTCTGGCCGTGGCGGGTGGCTGGAACCCGAATGTGCACCTGGCATCGCATCACCGTGGGCGGCCTGTTTGGGACGAGAGCGCGCTGGCCTTTCTGCCCCATAACCCGCCCATGGGCATGGTTCCCGCCGGGGCCTGCGTAGGAAAAGGCGGCACGGCCGAGGCGCTGGCGGATGGGATGCGCGCCGCATGCGCGGCCTTGGCAGAGCTTGACTTTTCAGCGAAACCGATCTCCCTGCCCGAGGCCCAGAACGCCTCTGCGGCGCAAGCGCCATACTGGCATGTTCCGGGCACGCGCCGCGCCTGGGTTGACTTTCAGAACGATGTGACGGTCAAGGACATTGCGCTGGCCCATAAGGAAAACATGCGCTCGGTCGAGCATCTGAAACGCTGGACCACGCTGGGGATGGCGACGGATCAGGGCAAGACCTCGAATGTGTCGGCTCTGGCGGTGATGGCAGAGATTACTGGCGCCACCATCCCCGAGACGGGCACCACCATTTTCCGCCCGCCCTATACGGGCGTTGCGCTGTCGGTGCTTGGCGGCGGCGATACAGGGGAGCACTTCCGCCCCAAACGCCTGACCCCGACCCATGGCTGGGCCAAGGCGCAGGGCGCCGAATTTGTCGAGGTCGGCCCCTGGATGCGCGCGCAGTATTTTTCCCGCGACGGGGAAACCCATTGGCGGCAATCGGTTGACCGGGAGGTTCTGGCCGTGCGCCGCGATGTGGGCCTGTGCGATGTGACCACATTGGGCAAGATTGATGTGCAGGGCACCGATGCGGGGGAATTCCTGAACCGCGTCTACGCCAATATGATGGGCACGCTCAAGGTGGGCATGGTCCGCTATGGGCTGATGCTGCGTGAAGACGGCCATCTGTTTGACGATGGCACCTGCGCGCGCCTCGCCGAGGATCACTATGTGGTCACCAGCACCACGGCCAATGCAGGCGCGGTCTATCGGAATATGGAGTTCGCGCGCCAGTGCCTGTGGCCGGATCTCGATGTGCAACTGATCTCCACCACCGACGCCTGGGCGCAGATTGCAGTTGCCGGTCCCAAATCGCGGGCGCTGCTGCAGCGGATCGTGGATGGGTTTGATCTGTCGAACGAGGCTTTTCCCTTTATGGCTTGCGCCGAGCTGACCATCTGCAAGGGCTTGCGCGCGCGGCTGTTTCGGATCTCTTTTTCCGGGGAACTGGCCTATGAAGTCGCCGTTCCCGCCCGCTATGGGCAGGCCTTGATGGCGCGGCTGATGGAAGCAGGCGCGGATCTGGGCGTGACCCCCTATGGCACCGAGGCGCTGGGTGTCTTGCGCACCGAAAAGGGCCATGCGGCGGGCGCTGAGCTGAACGGACAGACCACGGCGCAAATGCTGGGGCTGGGGCGGATGGTCTCTGCCAAAAAGGATTCGATCGGTGCAATCATGTCTAGGCGCGAAGGGCTGGCGCAGGATCGCCGCCGTCTGGTTGGGCTGAAATCCTGCACGCCAGAGGTGCAGATCCCGGCGGGCGCGCATCTGTTCACCAAGGGAGCCACTCAGTCGCTCAAGACGGATCAAGGCTGGGTCACCTCTGCCTGTTATTCGCCCCACGTTGGCGGCTACATCGCCCTTGGGTTTGTCGAGAATGGCGACCGCCGCATGGGTGAGATCCTGACAGCTGCCAACCCGCTTGAGGGGCAGTCTTTCGAGGTTGAAGTCACCTCTGCTCATTTTGTTGATCCCGAAGGAGGGCGCCTGCGTGACTGACCTGACACCCATCACCGCGCTTGGCGCAGCAAAACCGGCAGAAGTCAGCCATGGTTCGCTGACGCTGACCGAACGGCCCGATATCGGGCTGGCCTCTTTGGCCCTTCGCAAAGGCGTGACCTGTCCTGAGGGCTTGCCCGCAGCAGGAGAGGCAACGGATCGTGTGTTCTGGATTGGTCCGGGTCAATGGATGATCGAAGGGCCGGGACAGGCCGATAGTGATTTTGCAGCACAGGTCAAAGGCGATTTTCCGGGCTGCAGCGTCACCGAGCAGACAGATGGGTTTTCTGTCGTCGAGGTCCACTCGCACGATGGCGCTGCGGCGATTGAGGCTTTGCTGGCCAAGCTGGTGAACATTGATCCGGTCGCCTTGGCTCCGGGATGCGCGCACCGCACTGCATTGCATCACATGACTGTCTTTGTGATCCGCCGCGCAGATGATCAGATCGCCATCATCGGGATGCGCGGTTATGCAGGCGCGCTGTGGCATGCGGTCGACCTTGCAGCCCGGCGACTGGAGTCATGAGACGTGCGTGACAATCCGGCGTTCTCGGGCTATCGCCACCAGAGGTGGCGACACACTGAGCCAAAGCCCTCTTTTGAACCACTCCGCGCCTTCGTGACGCGATCCTTCAGGAGCACCGAATGACCAAATATTGCCTCACCGTCGCTTGCCCGACCGCACGCGGGATCGTTGCGGCCGTTGCGACCTTTATGGCTGAGCATGGCTGCAACATCACCGACAGCTCGCAGTTTGACGACGCCGACACCGGGCGGTTCTTCATGCGGGTTGCCTTTGAATCGCAACAGGGCGCGTCGCTGGAGCAGCTACAGGGTGATTTTGCGACGGTCGCCGAAGAGTTCGGGATGCAGTCGGCCTTCCATGACGGCACGGCAAAGATGAAGGTTGTGATCATGGTCAGCCGCTTTGGCCATTGCCTCAATGACCTGTTGTATCGGGTCAAAATCGGCGCCCTGCCCATCGAGATTGTCGCGGTGATTTCCAACCACATGGACTATCAAAAGGCCGTGGTGAACGCGGATATTCCGTTCCACTGCATCAAGGTCACAAAGGAGAACAAGCCCGAGGCCGAAACCGCCATCATGCGTGTCGTCGAAGAGACCGAGGCCGAGCTGATCGTCCTGGCCCGCTACATGCAGATCCTGTCCGACGAGATGTGCCAAAAGATGTCGGGCCGTATCATCAACATCCACCACTCCTTCCTGCCGTCGTTCAAAGGTGCCAACCCCTACAAACAAGCCTTTGCGCGCGGTGTGAAACTGATCGGCGCGACCTCCCACTATGTCACCGCAGATCTGGATGAAGGGCCGATCATTGAGCAGGACATCGTGCGGGTGACCCATGCGCAATCACCCTCTGACTATGTTTCTCTTGGCCGCGATGTCGAAGCGCAGGTGCTGGCGCGCGCCATCCATGCCCATGCTCATCACCGGGTGTTTTTGAACGAAGACAAGACCGTGGTGTTTCCCGCCTCGCCAGGCAGCCATAGTTCGGAACGTATGGGCTGAAGAAGCCTACTGAGCCCGACTTGGGACAAGGGGGAGACACGGCTTCTCCCCTTGGCTGTCCGTTCATCGTCTCAGGCTTTGTCTTGGGTGGCGGCCTCTTCCTCAAGCACCTTGCGGGCGGCGCGGAAACACTCCAGGGCCTGCGGCACACCGCAGTAGATGCCAATGACGTGGATGATCGCGCGGATTTCATCCTGAGTGACACCGTTGTTGATGGCGCCGCGGCAATGCAACTCCCATTCGTGCATCTTGCCCAAAGCCCCGATCATCGACAGGTTCATCATCGACCGGGTCTTGGCATCGATCACATCATCGCCCCAGCCGAACCCCCAGCACCAGGCGGTCATCGCCTCCTGAAAGGGCCGGGTAAAATCATCGGCGGCAGCCAGGTTCCGCTCAACGTATTCGGCGCCCAAGGTGGCCTTGCGCTGCTCCAAACCTTTGAGGAAAAGATCTTCGTCAAAGCTGCTCATCTGTCTGTTTCCTCTTCCTTTTAGGGTATCATAGCCCTTCGGTGATAAACACCTCGGCGCGGCAGGCCCCGTCCCGGCAGGCACGGGCGGCACTGTATTCCGGCGAGGCATAGCAGGCCCGCGCCTGCTCAAGTGAGGGGAATTCGATCACCACATGGCGCTCCCAGAGCGGGCCTTCGCAACAGTCGGTTTCACCGCCCCGCGCCAAGAACCGGGCACCATAGCGTTCAAAGGCCGCCGGGGCCAGCGCCTGATAGCCTGCATAGGCCTCGGGGTCGGTAACAGTGACACGAGCGATCCAATAGGCACGGCTCATGATGGGGTTTCCTCTTCATTGGCCAGCATCTTTGCGGCCACCGCTTTGGCATCCGTCAGGTGGCGCTTGACAGCGGCGCTTGCCGCATCCGGATCGCGACCGGTAATGGCATCGCAGATCTGCTGCATATGCACAGGACCGCGGGTTTCGCGGTCAGAACTGGCCAGGGTCAGAATACGGAGCCGAGAAATCCTGCCATTCAGGCGCTGCACCACCTCCCAAGCGATGCTGTGCCCCGCTCCGGCAAAGATGAGACTGTAGAATTTGGTGGTCGCCTTGAACAGGGTTCCCGGCGTTTGATCCTCAGCCGCTGTTTGCAGATCGCGCAAAGCAGCTTTTAGCTGCTGCTGCAGATCCACCGTCATATTGCGCGCGCAGTCCGCCGCAGCTGCCGTTTCGAGCTGAAGCCGGATGTCGTAGATCTGCCGGGCGTCGTCCCAGGTCAGTCGGGAGACACGCGGCCCCACATTCGGCTGATGCTCAACCAGCCCTTCGGCATCCAGGTAGCGCAGGGTTTCGCGCACGACCGTGCGGCTCACCCCAAGCTGTTCACACAATACCCGCTCGACCAGCCGCTCGCCGGGCTTGAAGGTTCCGTCGATAATCGCATCGCGCAACCGTTCCAACACCACATCGCGCAGCGTGGTTGGCTGAAGATCTATCTTTTGAAGGCCCTGATTCTGCATGGCCAGACGCTACCAGCCCCCCGGCATGCACGACAAGCTTGATTGTAGGATTGTATTACGGTACACCATTATTAAATCGCACCCAAGGCTGAGAGGAAACGAGATGCCCGCCCAGATCCGCAAGACGCTGCTCCATGTGGAGGACACGCATATCGAAGGTGGAAAAGAGGCTGCTGTTCCGCTCAAGATGATCGCCGCTGTTGCCGTGATCACCAATCCCTGGGCCGGGCGGGGATTCGTCGAAGACCTGCGCCCCGAGATCGCCGCTTGCGCCCCCGGCCTTGGCAAATTGCTGACCGGTATGATCCTTGATGCCGCAGGTGGCGGGGACAAGGTCGAAGGCTACGGCAAATCCGCCATCGTCGGCGTCAATGGTGAGGTGGAGCACGCCTCGGCGCTGATCCACACCCTGCGCTTTGGCAACCACTACCGCGAAGCCGTTGGTGCAAAGTCCTATCTGGCCTTCTGCAACACCCGAGGGCCTGCCAATGCGCCCCTGATGATTCCGCTGATGGACAAGAACGACGGCGGGCGCCGCAGCCATTATCTGACCATCCAGCTTTCTGTTGCGGATGCCCCTGCGCCCGACGAGATCGTGATTGCCCTGGGTGCCTCCATCGGCGGGCGCCCGCATCACCGTATCGGAGACCGCTATCAGGACCTCAAGGAGCTTGGCCATGACGTTGACAACCCTGCCGCCGTCTGAGCAGTCCGGCCGGATCGGCTACCGGGCGGCAGGCACAGGTGCCCCATTGGTTTTGCTGCATGGCGTGGGCATGCAATCGGCGGCCTGGGCCCCTCAAATTGCGACCTTTTCAGCCTCGCATCATGTGATTGCGCTGGATCTTCCAGGACATGGTTCCAGCGCCCATCTGCCCGCAGGCTCAAACCTGACCGAATTTGTGGATTGGGCTGCAGGTGCCATTCGGGCGCTCGGCCACGATCGGGTCAGCGTTGCGGGGCACTCCATGGGCGCTTTGGTGGCAGGCGGGCTTGCGGTCCGCCACCCGGACCTGGTTGAGCGGGCGGCCCTGCTGAACGGAGTGTTTCGCCGGAGCGAAGCGGCTCGTGATGCGGTCAAGGCCCGCGCGGCGCAAATCGGCACAGGCACTTTCGATATCGAGACGCCGCTTGCACGATGGTTTGGTGCAGGGTCCGAAGACAGCAGCGTCCGGGCCGATGTCGCAGACTGGCTGAAAGCGGTGGATATTGACGGCTATGCCACAGCCTACTCCGCCTTTGCAGGCGGGGACGACGTCTATGCCAATGGTTTTGCCACGATCCGCTGCCCCTTGCTGGCGCTGACCGGAGATCAGGATCTGAATTCCACACCTGCCATGTCCCATGCCATGGCCGACGCCGCGCCGATGGGGCAGGCTGTCATCATCAAGGGACACGGGCATATGGTGAACCTCACGGCCCCCAAAGAGGTGAATGCCGCACTCACAAGCTGGCTTGAAACCAGCCCCGCAAAGGAGGACGTCGCATGACAGACATGGATCCGCAGGCCCTGCGCCGGGCCTTTGGGGCCTTCATGACCGGGGTGACCGTGGTCACCAGCCGTGACAAAGACGGACAGCCTCTGGGCTTTACCGCAAATTCCTTCACCTCTGTTTCTCTTGATCCGCCACTGGTGCTGGTCTGCCTTGCCAATACATCCTCCAACTATGCGGCCTTTACCGAAGGCGCAGGCTTTTCCGTCAACGTACTGTCCGAAACGCAAAAGGACATTTCCAACACCTTTGCGCGCCCCTCGGAGAACCGGTTTGAACATGTGGCCTGGCGCGAGGGGCCGCAAGGCTCACCGGTGCTGGAGGGCGTCTCAGCCTGGTTCGACTGCGCCATGCACAAGGTCGTGCCCGCCGGGGACCACGCCATCCTGATCGGGGAGGTCCGCGCCTTTGATACGGATCCTGCGCCGGGTCTGGGCTATGCGCGCGGGGCCTATGTCACCCCGGCGACCGAGGCAAAGGCTCTGGACCGCCGCACCGGTATCATGGTCTCGGCACTGATCAGGCAAGGCAACTCGGTTCTGCTGGTCGATCACCGGGACGGCAGCCTCACTCTACCCGAAGCGCAGGTGGGCGACGATGGCGTCACCGCCACGCTGAACAGACTTCTGGAGCAAACCGGGCTCGCCACCGAGGCCGGCTTTATCTACGCGGTCTACGAGGATACGCACCGGGGATGCCAGCATCTCACCTTCCTGTGTGAGGCCGAGGCGGGGACCCCTCGCATCGGGGCCTTTGTGCCGCCCACTGACTCGAGCCTGATGGACCTTGCCGACCCTGCAATGGTCTCGATGCTGGCGCGTTTTGCCGAAGAAGCGCAGCTCGGCAACTTTGGACTGTACTACGGAAACGAACGCAGCGGTCAGGTGCGTGAAATCAACAGGGAAGCCCAGTGATATGAAATTCTCGCTGTTTGCACATATGGAGCGGATCTCGGAGAGCCAGGATCAGAGACAGCTCTACAAGGAGTTTGTCGAGCTATGCCAGATCGCTGATGAGGGCGGCATGCACGCGGTCTGGACCGGCGAACATCACGGTATGAACTTTACCATCGCGCCGAACCCGCTGCTCAATCTCGTGGATCTGGCGCGCCAGACCAAAAACGTGCGCCTTGGCACCGGTACTGTCATCGCGCCTTTCTGGCACCCGATCCGTCTGGCCGGAGAGGCCGCCATGGTGGATATCATGACCGATGGGCGGCTTGAACTGGGCATTGCCCGCGGTGCCTATAATTTTGAGTATGAGCGCCTGCGCCCCGGTATGGATGCCTGGGAGGCCGGTCAGCGCATGCGTGAGCTGGTCCCTGCTGTGAAAGGGCTGTGGAAAGGGGATCACGTGCTCGAAGGGGAGTTCAATTCCTACCCTGCGACCACTTCGGCACCGCTGCCCCTGCAACAGGACGGCCCGCCGATCTGGGTGGCCGCCCGCGATCCAAACAGCCACGAATTCGCGATTGCCAACGGTTGCAATGTGCAGGTTACGCCCCTTTGGAAAGGCGACGAGGAAGTGCGTCACCTCGCTGAAACCTTCGATGCCGCCTGCACCAAATTTGCAGACAAACCCCGTCCAAAGCTGATGCTATTGATGCACACCTATGTGGCCGATGGCGACGGGGATGCACAGCAGGCCGCCGAAGAGCTGAACCGCTTCTACAATTACTTCGGCGCCTGGTTCATGAACAAGCGCGAGATCCGCAAAGGTCTGATCAAGGAACTGACCGAGGAAGAGATCGCAGCCCATCCGTTCTATTCGCCCGAGGCCATGTCCCGCGATCTGGTGATCGGAGAGCCGGGCGCGGTGATCGACCGGCTCAAATCCTACCAAGCAATGGGCTATGACGAATACGCCTTCTGGATCGACTCCGGCATGAGTTTTGAGCGCAAGAAAGCCTCGCTTGAACGCTTCATCTCGGATGTAATGCCAGCATTTGCATGAGGAACGCCATGGACCGGTTTCAGCACTATATCGACGGCGCATTCGAAAATGGCACCGCGGGTTTCGAGAGCCTTGATCCGGCCACGGGCCAGCCCTGGGCCGTAATGCCGGAGGCCACTGCGAAAGATGTGGAGCGCGCCATTCGTGCGGCGGACAGGGCGTTTGTTGCGCCAGCCTGGGCCGGACTGACGGCCACGCAGCGCGGCAAGCTGCTGTATCGTCTGGCCGATCTGGTGCAAGAGGCCGCGCCGCGCCTTGCAGCGCTGGAAACCCGCGACACCGGCAAGATCATCCGCGAAACCTCGGCCCAGATTGCCTATGTCGCTGACTATTATCGTTACTATGCCGGACTGGCAGACAAGATCGAAGGCGCGCATCTGCCCATCGACAAGCCCGACATGGAGGTCTGGCTGCGCCGGGAACCTGTCGGCGTGGTGGCCGCCATCGTGCCCTGGAACAGTCAGCTGTTTCTCTCTGCCGTCAAATTGGGCCCAGCCCTCGCGGCAGGCTGCACCGTGGTTCTGAAGGCCAGCGAGGACGGCCCTGCGCCGCTGCTTGAATTTGCGCGCCTGGTCCATGAGGCGGGTTTCCCGGCGGGCGTTGTCAATATCCTCACTGGCGGCCCCGAAGCAGGCAAGGCGCTGACCTCCCACCCGATGGTCGCGCATGTGGCCTTTACCGGCGGGCCGGACACCGCACGCCATATCGTGCGCGCCAGTGCGGACAACCTGGCCAAAACCTCGCTTGAGCTGGGCGGAAAGTCTCCGTTTATCGTCTTTGAGGATGCCGATATTGCCAGCGCGGTGAATGCGCAGGTTGCAGGGATCTTTGCGGCCACCGGGCAAAGCTGTGTGGCAGGCTCACGCCTGTTGGTGCAGCGCTCGGTGCGGGATGCATTCGTTGAGCAGTTGAAAGCCAAGGCCGAAGCGGTGCGCATCGGGGCTCCGAACGATATGGAAACAGAGGTGGGGCCGCTGTGCTCTCTTCGCCAGCGTGAGCGCATCGAAAGCGTTGTTTCGCAGTCGCTTGACGCAGGCGCCAAGCTGATCAGCGGAGGAGAAGCGCCCCAGGGTGACGGCTTTTTCTTTCCGCCCACCATCCTTGATTGCAGCGAGGCGCCAGAGGCCCCTTGCGTCACCGAAGAGCTGTTTGGTCCGGTGCTGTCTGTCCTGAGCTTTGACACCGAAGAGGAGGCCATCGCGCTTGCCAACGCAACGCCATATGGGCTTGCCTCTGGCGTTTTCACCCGCGATCTGACCCGGGCCCATCGCATGATCCGCGCCATCCGGGCCGGAATTGTATGGATCAACACATATCGCGCCGTCTCTCCCATTGCGCCATTCGGAGGGCACGGGCTTTCGGGTCATGGACGCGAAGGCGGGCTTGCCGCAGCCCTGGATTATACAACGGTGAAAACAGTGTGGCTGCGCACCTCGGACGACCCGATCCCCGACCCATTCGTCATGCGTTGACCCGTGCCATCACAGTTCAACAGCCAACTGAAAAACCACCTTTTGTGTGTGGTTTCTGGACGGTCGCTTCGGACAGGATACGATCATGGAGCGATCTCCCAGCGGGATGAGGAAAAACCCTGCCGCGCATACTCAACGCTAAGGTGGGGCGATTTTCGGGAAAACGAGGATGCCAGATGCGCCTCGGATGCCACGTTGAAGTTTCCCGGCCTGATCGAAGCCCTTCCGTCTGAAAGGCAACTGGCCCAAACCGCCCCCCAGAAGCCGGAAGGCGGTCCAGAATGATTGAGCCGGGGCGGTCTACTATGGCCTCGTATCGCCCAAAGGCCTTGAATTACCCAAGCCAGACGTTGCGCAGGGTCTGACCGAACCCGCCCATGGCTCCAACCGAATGTGGTGTGTATCCCATGACATGTGCAGCGGTGGCCTCCAACTGGTTGGCAAAGACGGGGATCATCAGACCGCCATCCTCGTTCAGCATGTGCTGTAGGTCACAATAGATCTGGCGTCGCTTGGTTTCGTCCAATTCCGCCCTTGCTGCAATGATCATCTGATCGGTGGTCTCGTTGCCCCACATCGTTTCGTTCCAGCTGCCCCCCGCCATATGCGCAATGGTCAGAAAGGCATCAACCGTGGGGCGCGCGTTCCAGCCGGACATGGTCATCGGCTTTTGCATCCAGGTTGTGGACCAATAGCCATCGGACGGGACCTTCGAAACTCTGACGTCAGCCGCGCCCTTGGCCGATTGCTGGAAGGTCAACGCAATGTCATTGGCCGAGTTGCCGGCCGTTTCCGATGTGAAAAGCTCGACCGCGTTGATGCCCGCCTTGTCAAAGTAGAACTTTGCCTTGTCCAGATCATAGTCAGCGGGTTTGACGTCCTCGCACCAGTATTTGTAAGTCGGCCCGATGGGCGTGTCCGCTGCAATGGTGCCAATCCCCTTGAAGACCTGGTTCAGAACCAGTTCCCGGTCAAGCGCATGTTTCATGCCCTTTCGGAAGTCTGGATTGTCCGTCGGCGCCCGATCCGTCATCATCACCATGTTGGAAAAGGCACCAGAAGGGGTGTTGTGAACCGCGACGTTGGGGTTTGCTTCCATCTGCGCCAGCGCAAAGGTCGGAACCCCTGTGATCAGGTCCACGTCTCCGGCTAGGAACGTACTGATCATGGCGTTGGCATCCGGTACAGGAATGAAATCGAGACCGTCGAGATAGGGCTTGCCGTCCTCGTAGTAGTCCTCAAAGCGTTCAAGAACTACACGTTCGCCCGGGATGAACTCCATCACCTTGAACGGACCGGAACCGATGGCCCTTGCGAAATCGGTGAACCCTGCGGGATGGATGGACAGATGGTAGTCGGACATGATGACCGGCAGGTCAGCATTGCCAGAGGACATGACGATCTTGACACTCATCGCATCGGGGGCGCTGATCTCGGTCACGGTGGCGAGCAGTGCCTTGGCAGGAGATTCAGAACCTTCCGCAATGTGGCGTTGCAGGCTTTCAACAACATCTGCCGATGTCAGCGACTGGCCATTGTGGAAGGTGAGACCGCTCCGCAGTTTGAAAACCCATTCGGTGGCCGCATCGTTGACGCTCCACTCCTCGGCAGCATCGCCTCCGACCTCCAGGTTTGGCGCAAAACGTGTCAGGCGCTGATAGACGCAGTTGCCCAGAATACCGTCTGCCTCATCCGTCATACCGATCGGCTCAAGCGTATCATCGGTGTTGCCCTGAGCAATACGCAGCCAACCGCCACGACTGGGC
Source organism: Pseudophaeobacter sp. (assembly GCA_027019165.1). Taxonomy (GTDB): domain Bacteria; phylum Pseudomonadota; class Alphaproteobacteria; order Rhodobacterales; family Rhodobacteraceae; genus Phycobacter. The sequence goes on along the minus strand of JALUXC010000016.1, from coordinate 95,344 downwards.
GTCTGCGCAAAAGCAGGCCCCGCAGCGCTCAGAACCGCACTGGCCGCCGGCAAGACCAGCCCAGCGGCCCCTGCCCGCTTGATAAAACCGCGGCGGCTCAGCGCACCGGCCCGGTAGCGTCGAACGAGACCATCAATATCTGACATTTGCATTCCTCCCAACATGCGCGTTTTCACGCCCTGGGACGCAGCCTGAAACAAACCAGAACCGATATCAAACGACACAAAGCACACCCTAGGCATAACTCCAGTTATGCCTGACCCAGACTTTTGGCAGTTTGGATACCCACCTCAGGAACTGCCGAGCCATAACAAAAACACACCCAAACGGGCGAGTTTTGTTGGTTGTTCGCAGCATGAGCTTTTTGGAAGATCGTGCAGGCCTTGGAGGGAGGAACAGGGTGTACAAGATCATTTTGTGGCGGCTGGGCCAGGGGTTGCTTACCCTATTTCTGGCCTCCGTCATCATTTTTGCCGCAACCGAGATCCTGCCCGGAGATGTGGCCGAAGCCATTCTTGGGCAAAGCCGCACAGAAGAGGCGCTGGCCACATTGCGCGAAGAGATGGGACTTAATCGCCCTGCCCTGGTGCGCTATCTCGATTGGCTCAACGGATTGCTAACAGGAGACCTTGGGACCTCTCTGGCCACCAAACGCCCCGTGGCCGACATGATCGAAAGCCGCCTTTGGAACACGGTGCGCCTGGCCCTGCTTGCTGCGGCCATCTCTGTTCCCCTGTCATTGTCACTTGGGCTATGGGCCGCAATGCGAGCGGGCGGACGCATCGACAAGACGCTGGCGGTTTCCACACTGGCCCTGATCGCAGTGCCGGAGTTTTTCATCGGTCTCGTCCTGATGAAACTCTTTGCCGTCGAATTGAAGTGGTTGTCGGCGACGGCAAACACGCGTCCCTATTATGACTTCTGGGACAATTTCCGTGCCCTGGCACTGCCCGTTGCGACACTCAGCTTTGCCGTGCTGGCGCATATGATGCGAATGACCCGCAGTTCCGTAATCAATATTTTCACATCGCCCTATCTGGAAATGGCCGCCTTGAAAGGGTTGCCCAAAAGGCATTTGGTTCTGCGCCACGCCCTGCCCAATGCGTTGTCGCCGATCCTCACCGTCATCGCCCTGAACCTCAGCTATATGGTTTCCGGTGTTATCATTGTCGAAACCGTGTTTGGAGTGCCTGGCCTCACCCGGCTTTTGATCGACGGAGTGACCCTGCGCGATATCCCCTTGATCCAAGCCTGCGCGATGATTTTCGGATCAGTCTATATCCTTCTAAATCTTCTGGCCGATGTGCTGTCCATCATGAGCAACCCACGCCTGAGGTATCCCAAATGAGCGACACGCCCGACGTCTCTATCCAGCAGACCTCCACGCTCAGTCGACTGCGCTTGACCTGGACCGCTGCTATCGCTGGCTTCATCCTGCTGATCTGGATCCTGCTGGCTGTTGTCGGACCGTGGATCGCGCCCCATGGAGAGGCCGAGATCATCTCGCCCCAGACGTTTGCCCCCATTGGCGAAGGCGGAATCCTCGGCACTGACAAACTGGGCCGGGATGTATTGTCCCGGCTGATTTATGGGGTTCGCACCACCCTTTCGCTTGCCCTGATCACCACGATCATAACCTTCGTCTTTGGCGTCGCGCTTGGCTTCGCCGCCGCGATCCTGAAGGGCGGATTCGATATTGTGGTCAGCCGCATTGTCGAAGCCTTTATGGCTTTTCCCTCGACGATGCTGGCCCTGGTGGTGATCGGTGCCTTTGGCACATCGCAAACCGTCTTGGTGCTGACCGTCGGTCTCGTTATGTCCACCAGCGTATTCAGGGTCTCTCGCGCTCTTGGCTATGACATTGGCGTGATGGATTTTGTCGAAGCTGCCCGTGCTCGCGGAGAAGGCACTTGGTGGATACTGACACGAGAAATTCTGCCCAATTGCATGGCCCCGCTGATCGCTGAGTTTGGCCTCAGGTTCACCTTTTCGATCCTATTTCTATCTGGCCTGTCCTTCCTGGGCCTTGGCGTACAGGAGCCTGCCGCAGATTGGGGGCTGATGGTTCAGGAAAACGTGGGCGGGCTGTTTCTCGGCTCCTCTGCCGCGCTGATCCCGGCCGCCTGCATCGCCTCGCTGACCGTCAGCATGAACCTTCTGGTGGACTGGTTCCAGCAGCGCCAGCAGGGGGAAACTGTTCTAGAGAAGATCGACGAATGAACACGATACTGACCATCAAGAACCTCCGCGTCGAAGGCCGCCCGCCCGGCGGTGCCTATGTGCCAATTGTTCGGGATGTCTCACTGTCCGTGAAAAAGGGCGAAGTGCTCGCCCTGATCGGAGAAAGCGGATCGGGAAAATCCACGATCTCCTTGACGGCGATGGGTTTTGCGCGACCCGGCTGTCGCATTGCGAAGGGCGAAGTGTGGTTGAACGGACGCGATATCATGCAGATCCCCCCGGCGGAGCGACATGCCCTGCGCGGGGATGAGGTATCCTATGTTGCCCAGTCGGCAGCAGCCAGTTTTAATCCGGCGCTGCGTATTGGCAGGCAGGTGATCGAAGCGCCGCTGTGGCATGGGCGCGCGGATGCATCCAGCCTGACGCAGCAGGCAAAAACGCTCTATCGCAAGCTGGACCTACCGAATCCGGACACCATCGGCGATCGGTTTCCCCATCAGGTATCAGGCGGTCAACTACAACGTCTTATGGCAGCCATGGCGATGTCTTGCAGTCCGGATTTGCTTATTCTGGATGAGCCGACCACAGCGCTTGATGTGACCACCCAGGTCGAGGTTTTGAAGGCCTTCAAGGGCATCATTCACGATCAGGGCACGGCGGCAATCTATGTAACACATGACCTGGCTGTGGTGGCTCAGGTTGCGGATCGCATTCTTGTGCTGAAGAACGGTGAAATCGTCGAGGAAGGCGCAACCGAGCAAATCCTGCATGAACCGCAACACGATTACACTAAAACACTGATGGCCGCGGTACGCCCAGCGCCGCACCTGTTGCCGCAGCCTGCCCCGGCGGCAGAAACGCCGCCCCCGGTCCTGTCCGCACGCAACGTAACAGCCGCCTATGGTGCGGTGACAATTTTGCACGATGTATCCGTCGATGTCCCCAAAGGGTCGGTGGTTGGCGTCATCGGAGAGAGCGGGTCTGGCAAAAGCACCTTGGCACGGGTCATCGCAGGGCTGACGCCCCTGAAAAAAGGCACGGTCACCCTAGAGGGGCAAACCTTGCCCCACAACGTGAAAGACCGGGGCCGCCAGACGCTTCAGGACTGTCAGATCGTCTTTCAAATGGCAGATACGGCGCTCAACCCGCGCCAAAGGATCCGGGATATTCTTGGCAGGCCACTGGAGTTTTACAAAGGCCTAAAAGGCCAAAAGCGCAGCGAGCGGATCGCGGAACTTCTGGAACTGGTTGACTTGCCGCCGAGCTTTGCCAGCCGCTATCCGGGAGAGCTTTCCGGTGGGCAGAAACAACGTGTAAACCTAGCACGAGCACTGGCCGCCGAACCCAAGGTGATCCTTTGCGATGAGGTGACCTCTGCTCTGGATACAGTGGTTGCTGCAGGCGTGATCGAGTTGCTGAAATCCCTCAGAGACAGGCTTGGCATTTCCTACATCTTCATTAGCCATGACTTGTCCACCATAGCGGATTTTGCGGACCAGATCGTCGTCATGCAGGAGGGGCGCGTTGTTGATCAGGGTCCGGCAGAGCAGGTGTTCAGACCACCGTATCATCCCTACACAAAACTGCTGCTGACCTCGGTTCCAAAGATGCGGCAAGGTTGGCTGGAAGAGGTCCAAGCCGGTCGGGACGCCACGCCAAGCCACCTGGTGCAGGGCTAGTCAACAAGCGCCTGATAGCTAAGCACCCGGAGTTGTCGCCGCAGGGTGTAAGCTGAGGACGGCGCAAGTTGTGTCATCAGAATCACCGTCATCTCTTCGACTGGGTCCACCCAGAACGCGGTTGACGCCCAACCGCCCCAAGCAAACTCTCCGGGTGAGCCAGTGATTCTGGCGCGCGCCGGGTCAAGCATGACCGACAGTCCAAGACCAAACCCGATGCCTTCCATCGTCGTTTCGCTGAAATGGGGCTGCCCTCGGCTGGCCAGATCACCACCCATATGGTTGCGAACCATCAAATCGAACGTCTTGCGCCCCAAGAGATGTCCGCCATCACAGGCTCCCCGCCGCAACAGCATATCTGCGAAACGCTGGTAGTCTTCCATAGTGGACACCAATCCCGCCCCACCGCTTTGCAGGGTTTTGGGCGATGCGCATGTGTTCTGGTCGGCTGCACGAGAAAATCCATCTTTGTCGTGTTCATATAGGACTGCCAAACGATGCGCCTCATTTTCAGGTACGATAAAATCGGTCTGCGTCATGTTCAGCGGCGCAAAGATCCGGCTTTTGAAGAAATCACGAAGGGATCTTCCGGAAAGAACCTCAATAAAATGCCCGAGGACATCAGTGGACAGGCCATACGACCAACGCTGTCCAGGTTGAAACGCCAACGGAAGTCTGGTGAGACGATCCACAGCCTCGGCCATTGTTGAAACATCCCGATCGAAGTCGAGACCCTGTTCTGAGAGTTCCCTTTCCAAAAGCGTGCCCTCGGGATCGCCATAGACCAGCCCAGACTGATGTGTCAGCAAATCGTGAACGGTTATCGGACGCATCAGAGGATCGGTTTCATCCAGCGCATGGCCAGGTCCTCTCCAAACCTGCACATCGGCAAATGCGGGCAGAAAGTCGGCCACAGGCTGATCCAGTTGGAAGGTGCCTTCCTCATACAACATCAAAACTCCAATGGACGTTATGGGTTTGGTCATCGAATAAATGCGCCAAAGCGCATCCGACCGGACAGGCAGTTGTTTTTCGACATCCTGAAACCCTGCCCGCTCAGAGAACGCAATCTCACCGCGTCTTGACACCTGCACCGCCAGCCCCGGCAGCCGCCCGTCGTCAACATGCGACTGCATCCATTGCGAAATCCGGGAAAGCCGCTTTGCATCAAAACCCAAAATATCTTGCACGCTATGGCCCTCCGGTGTCTGCACCGAGACTTTGGCCCCACCAACATGCACCTTTCAAGCAACGAAAAATCGACTTAAGATAGAAGAAAAGTTATAGCTCGGTATTTTATGTCCTCACGATATCTTCCGCATTTGACATGGCTGCGGGCCTTTGAGGCCTCGGCCCGACACCTCAGTTTCACCCACGCCGCCGAAGAATTAAACCTTACTCAGGCCGCGATTAGCAAACAGGTCAAACTGCTGGAACACCATCTGCGCGAGCCTTTGTTCGAGCGAAAACCCCGTTCTCTGGTGCTCACAAAGATGGGAGCGGCTTATCTGCCCAAGGTGCGCGACAGTTTTGACCGTCTGGCCGCCGGGACTGAAGAGGTCTTTGGCCGCCGACGCTCCGAAGTCCTGACCGTCCGCGCCCCTGTGGGTTACTCCGTAAATTGGCTGGCCCCACGGCTGCAGGACTTCTTTGAGCGTCACCCGGATTTGCCGGTTCGCCTTGTCTCAAGCGTTTGGGGAGACCCGTTTGATCAGGAAAAACTGGATTTGGATATCCAGTATGGCACCGGAAACTGGCCCGGTTGCCGGGTCGACCGCCTGACATGGGAAGTCATCACACCGGTCTGTTCTCCTGGTTTTCTGCAAGGCGAACGGCCACTATTGAGCCCACAAGATCTGGAGCAGCATCGCCTGCTTCACGTTCTGGGCTATGAGGAAGGATGGGCCACCTGGCTCAAAGCAGCCAAGACCAAAGGGATTGACGCCGGCCAAGGACTGCAGTTTGACACCTCCCTTTTGGCTTTCGAGCTTGCAGCGCGCGGTGGAGGGGTCGCTTTGGCCCGCTCCTCCATGATCGACCCCGAAATCGATCGCGGCCGTTTGATCAAACCTTTCGATATCGAGGCTCCACTCAATGAAGCCTTCTATTTGATTTCACCAGAAGGCCCATACGATCACCCGGATGCGCGTGTGTTTCGGGACTGGCTGGTAGAGATCTCTTTGAACGACCCGCAGAACAAAAGGATCAAGAAGATCATCCACTCCTGACGCTAGGCGTCAATTCTGCCTTGCAAGCCGCGTATCGGGGTCGCCAAATTTCCAGAAGGCGCGGCAATCGCAAGCACTCGCGGCAAGGAACCTGTTGAGTACCTTTTGGGAGCCAGGGAACCCACATCATGACCCATGCGCGACACAAACAGGATCAGTGACGTTTCAATCAACGGACCTTTGTGGCGATCAGGCCGAGAGTTTGACGGAGATCTCTTGCAGCAACGGCGGGGCAGCGGCTTTCCGCGGCTGTTCTGCTGTGCGAATTTAGGTGTGCCTGAACGCACACTCCATTCAGGACATTTGCACTACTGGAACGGTTGCCAAAGCAACAGCTGGTTGTTTCCGCGACAGCTACACCTTGTTTGGCTCCTCGTACTCAGTCACTCACAACATCTGTTTCCAATGACTTTGGATCCAAACCGGTCAAGACCTGAGTCAACGGGCAAGAATTTATCTTGACGTCAAGATTTAAGTCACATATCTCGACGTCAAGACAAAAGGAGACAGATATGAAAATCCTGCTTTTTGGCGCAAGTGGCGCCGTCGGAAATGCCACCCTCCGTGAAGCGCTGGACCGAGGTCACGAGGTCACCGCTGTCGCGCGCAAACCGGACCGCATCGGCATAGTGTCGTCAAAGATGCAATGCGTGCCACTGGATCTGCTCAATCAACCAGACGCTGCAATCAACCTTGCAGCAGGTCACGACGTCTTGATCAGCGCCCTTCGTCCCTCCGAAGGCCGCGAAGCAGATCTGGTTCCGCTGACCGGCGCCGTGCTGGATGCCGCGCGCGCACATGGCATCCCCGCTTTGATTACCGGCGGTGCTGCTCTGTTAAAACTGGCAGACGGCAGCGGTCACACGGTCCTCAGCGCGCCTGGATTTCTGCCAGCCGAGGTGCGTCCCATTGCCGAAGCTTGCGCCGCTCAGGATGCCTTGCTTGAGAAAGAAAGAGAGGCATACTGGACGTGCCTGCGTCCACCGGCAATGCTGCTTGAGAGTGAACGTCGTGGTCACTACGAACTCGGTACTGATACGCTCGTGACCGATGCAGAAGGGCATTCGCAGATATCTTATGCAGATTTTGCAGTGGCAATGGTGGATCTGGCGGAAGCACCTCAATCTCCACGGCGCCGCTTGACGGCAGGCTGGCGCGCGCCCGCGCAAACCCCGCAGCCCGCTTGATACCGAAGCTACGACCAACTTAGGGTCGTCAGCGCGCTTTGCGCGCTGCGCCCGCATCAAGCCCAAAGACCCGCGCCCAATTCGCCCCTTCCCGCATCATGGTACCGCGCCGCGCCCCTCGGCGCGGCACCGGGCCCAACGGCAAACGATCATCTTGCATGATCGAATTGTCGGCGGGAGCCCCCTGCGGCGGCAGAAAAGACAGTGTCCTAAGACTTCGCCTGGCGGTTTCCTTTGGGGATTTCTTCTTTCAGCGTCCAATCATAGGTGCCTTCATCCCGCTCGCGAACTGTATGTTTCCACCCCATCTCCTCGGAGCGTTCCTTGAAGGCAATCCCCTCCGGAGAGTGCCGCGTTATCCCATCAAAAATTGTTGCAAGCCTTTGCGTCTGCATTATTCCCGTCTGCTCTATAGCCTGGTTGATCACCATTTTCTGCATCGCAAGCTGATTGACCGGTACCGTCGCCATCCGTGCCGCCATCCCCTCTACGACATCATCCAATTGCGCCTGAGGCACAGCCTTTAACACAAGCCCCATATCTGCCGCCTCGCGCCCGGAAATCTTGTCACCGGTGAACAGCATCCGCTTGGCTTTCTCGGCGCCAAGCCGGTAGACCCACATGGCAGTCGTCGGGCACCCCCAGACGCGGGCTGGCATGTATCCGATCTGCGCCTCTTCGGCCATGATCGTCATATCGGCGCAGAGCGCGATATCCGATCCGCCTGCCACGGCAAAACCATGGACTTTGCACAGCACCGGTTTCACGGAACGCCAGAGCGACATGAAATGCTGGGTGTTCTCCCACATGAACCGATAGTCCTTGATCGGGTCCCAGGGCATGGCTTGGGTCGCCTCGCCAGACCCGTTGCCTTCGGCATAGTAGGCAAGATCATAACCTGCACAAAAGGCCTCTCCCGCACCCGAAAGCACCATAACATGGACGTCGGGATCCGAGTCCGCCCGCGCAACGGCTGCCGCCAGATCCTGCGGCATGCGGTCGTCGATGGCGTTCATCACCTCTGGCCTGTTCAGCGTGATCCGCGCGATCCGACCATCTTTTTCATAGGCAACTGTACTCATGGCTTTCCTCCCTCTTGTCCAAAAGAGGAAAGCATGCCCGGTCCCGCAAGCGAAACCGGGCGAACGCAACGTCAGTAAGGCAGGCCCACGTAGTTTTCGGCAAGCGACACCTGGGCGGCCTCTGACGAAAAGAGATAGTCAAGATCGGCACATTGCAGACGTTGATCCACGTCTTGGGCCTCAGGGAAATGGTGCAGCAGATTGGTCATCCACCAGCTGAACCGCTCGGCCTTCCAGACCCGGGCCAGCGCCTTTTCGGAATAGCCATCAAGGCCGGCACTGTCACCGTTGAGATAGTGATCCATAAAACCATGATAGAGATAGAAGATATCCGAAGCGGCCGAGTTCAGCCCCTTGGCCCCCGTCGGCGGCACGATATGAGCGGCATCCCCGGCCAGAAACAGATTCCCATACCGCATCGGCTCCGCCACGAAACTGCGCAAGGGGGCGATTGATTTTTCGATCGTCGGACCGGTTTCCATGGCCGCGCCCACCTCATCCGGCAATCGACGCTTCAATTCTGCCCAGAAAGCGTCATCCGACCAGTCTTCGGGTTTGTCGGAGAGCGGTACCTGAATGTAATAGCGGCTCAGCACCTGGCTGCGCATCGAACAGAGCGCAAAACCGCGCTCGTGCCTTGCATAAATCAACTCAGGCGAGACGGGTTTGGTTTCAGACAGGACACCAAGCCAACCAAAGGGATAGACCTTTTCGTATTCTTTCAAGACATCCGACGGGATCGACTTGCGGCTGACCCCGTGAAAGCCATCGGCCCCGACAATGAAATCACAGTCCACGCGATGCGTTTCACCATCCTTTTCAAAGGTCAGATAGGGGGTTTGCGATTTCAAATCATGAGGCTGAACATTGGCCGCTTCGTGGATCACAATCCCGCCCATGGCATCGCGCGCATCGTAGAGATCGCGCGTCACCTCCGTCTGGCCATAGACCATTACTGTCGCGCCATCTGCATGTTTTTCCAGATCAATGCGGTCGGTGCGCCCCTGATGTGCGATATAGAATCCTTCGTGAATCTCACCTTCGGCATCCATGCGGTCAGAGCACCCCGCTTCCCGCATCAGATTGACGAAACCACGCTCCAAAACCCCTGCACGGATACGGCCCAGAACATAGTCGCGGGTCTGCCGCTCCAATACGATGCTCTCAATGCCCTTGCGATGCAAAAGCTGCGACAAAAGCAGGCCAGATGGCCCACCTCCAATGATTGCGACCTGGGTTTTGTGAATAGTCATAGACGCGCCTCCCTTGCAAAGTGAAGGGCACTATGGCGCGAAAGGTTCAAATTGCGAATGGACCAACCGCGCAAGTTCTTGTACAATTCAAACATGGCAAACGTACTCCAGATCCGCAGTTACAACCTCTTCGGTGAAACCGACGAGTTGGCAGATGTATTGCATGTGGAAACCATTCGCTCCCGCTCTGAACAACACGACTGGGAACTGTCACCACACCGCCATGCCCGACTGCATCAGGTCCTGTTCATGACCAGCGGCGGCGGAACGGTAGATCTGGAAGGGTCTCCCCACGCACTGCCTGCCCCTTGCTTTGTAAACATCCCGCGCGGGGTGGTGCATGGCTACCAGTTCGAACCCGGTACCAGCGGATGGGTGGCAACGCTGCCTTCGGACCTTTTGGATCACTCGATCCGCAACGGCGAAGGCGTACGCAAACCATTGGAGCATCCGTGCGTAGCCCCTCTCGCTGCAGATCTGCGTGCAATGGCGGAAACCCTGTACAAAGAGTATCACAGCCACAACTTTGCACGGGCGCAGTTGCTGCGCTCCCTCGCAGGTAGCCTGAGCGGCCTCGTGGCCAGGTACATCCACAACGCTGAGGGGAGCGCTCGAACGGACGCAAGCAACCCCATCTTTGCCCGCTTTGAGACCCTGGTCGAGCAGCATTTTCGCAGCCGTCGGCCCCTTTCCGACTATGCCCGCGATCTCGCGGTCTCTCCAACTCACCTCAACCGGGTCGTGCACCAGGTCACCGGCGAGTCCGCCTCGCATCTGGTCAATGAGCGGATGCTGCGCGAGGCCCGCCGGATGCTTCTATACACCTCGCTCAGCGCCGCGCAGATCGCCTATGAACTGGGCTTTAGCGACCCTGCGCATTTCAGCCGGGTGTTCACAAAGGGGACCGGCATGCCGCCGCGCCGGTTTAGAACCCAAGTCGTCGACACCCCCTAAGCCCACAGGCGCACGAGCCTAGTCAGCCCTGTCTCCCTGCAGCTTGGGCGAGGGCAGAAGGCCATTCAGGATCATCGCCAGATATTGCTCGGCGATCTCTTCGTGGGGCACCGGTCGGGCTGTCCGGTTCCAAAATGGGATCCAGTTCAATGCTCCAAATACAGCAGCCGCAACCAAACGAGGGTCGCAGTGGCGGATTACGCCTTCGCGGATCCCCTGCTCGATCAAAGCCCTCAACTGAAAATCGAACTGCGCCTTCCCTTCATGCAGGGCCTCCCGCCGCTCAGGCGACAGGCTGTGCGGGCGCACCATGGCAAGGCTGGCCCCCAGATCGGTCGACACCCATTCGCAATACCCCCGGACCAGCCGCGAGATCCGCTCCTCAACCGGCAGGCTGTCGTCGCGGCTGCTCTCCATCACATCGGCAAGGAACTCGAGACTTAGCTGCTGGCAGCCGAACAGGATGTCTTCCTTGCTTTGCACATAGTAGTAGATCGTCCGCTTGGTGATATTGAGCGCGGCGGCGATGTCCTCAAGCGAGGTCTGCTCATAGCCCTGATCGTTGAACAAGCGGGCACCCGCCATCAAAACAGCGCGCCGCTTGATCTCACGCTGCGCGCTGCGGCTGTCAGCCGTTTTTGTCCAGGTCTTGTTCCCCATTCCAACTACCTGCCACCTTCTCCACACCCAAACAACCGGAGGGTTGACGTCCGGTAATTACACTCATCAGTTACACGCTTCTTGACAGTTTGCCCAGCCCGAACCGAATGTAACCCACAAGTGTAATTTCGACTCGGATGTTTGTCGGCACGCGAAAACGGGAGAGGAAGCCAATGTCAGCACATGTGATGGTCGCCGGGGTGGGCATGACCAAATTCGCCAAACCCGGCCAGAATGACCCCTATACTGAGATGGGCGCCGCTGCCGTGCGTGATGCGTTGGCAGACGCTGGTGTGCCATATGATGCCGTGCAGCAGGCCTACGCGGGCTATGTCTATGGCGACAGCACCTGCGGGCAGGCTGCGCTGTACAAGGTGGGCATGACCGGCATTCCGGTGATGAATGTGAACAACAACTGCTCCACCGGATCGACCGCTCTTTTCATGGCCCGTCAGGCCGTGGAGTCGGGCGCGGTGGACGTAGCCCTTGCGCTTGGGTTCGAACATATGCAGCCCGGCGCGCTGACCTCCCACTGGGACGACCGGCCCAGCCCCTTTGATGCCTTTGATGCGGAAACCGACGATCTGGTCGGCCATCCCGAGATCCCGCTGGCGCTGCGTTATTTCGGCGGCGCCGGTAAGTCTCATATGGAGAAATACGGCTCCACCCTACAGGATCTGGCCCGCATCCGCGCAAAGGCCAGCCGTCACGCGGTGAACAACCCGCTGGCCCTGTTCCGCAACGAACTCACCCCTGAGGATGTCCTCGAAAGCCCGATGATCTGGGAAGGCGTGATGACCCGCCTGATGGCCTGCCCCCCCACTTGCGGCGCGGCAGCGGCCATAGTGGTGAGCGAAGCCTACGCCAAGAAAAACGGGCTCAGCACCAATGTGCAAATCGTAGGTCAGGCGATGACCACCGATTACGCCAGCACCTTTGAAGATCACGACATGATGAAGGTCGTGGGCTACGACATGACCGCCGCAGCATCGAAGCAGGTGCAGGAACAGACCGGCATCGGCATCGAAGACGTGGATGTGGTTGAGCTACACGACTGTTTCGCCCACAACGAGATGATCACCTACGAAGGGCTGGGTCTCTGCCCCGAAGGCGGCGCGTCGAAGTTCATCGCCGATGGCGACAACACCTTTGGCGGCAAATATGTCACCAACCCATCGGGCGGGCTTTTGTCCAAAGGCCACCCCTTGGGCGCAACCGGCCTTGCTCAATGTTACGAGCTGACCCGCCAGTTGCGCGGCACCGCAGGGCAGACGCAGGTTGAAGGCGCCCGCACCGCGTTGCAACACAACCTTGGCCTTGGTGGTGCCTGCGTCGTGACCATGTATCAGGCACAGTGAGGCAGCGATGATCGACACCTCATTCATCGGCTATGTGACCGAGCCTTTTTCGGTGACCGTGGAAAAAGGTCGGGTGCGGGATTTCTCTCTCGCCACCGGCCAGAGCGATCGGATCTATTTCGACCACGAGGCCGCACAGGCTGCTGGCTATCGCAGCGTTCTTGCGCCGCCCACCTATCTGTTCTCGCTCGATCTGGACCGTGAGGATTCCTTCTATTTCATCACCCTCCTGAAGATCGACATCGCCCGCGTGCTGCATGGTGAGCAGGCCTTCACCTATGGCGCGCCGATCTGCGCCGGGGATACCATTTCACTCGTCACCGAGGTCACCGACATCTACGCCAAGAAAGGCGGCGCCATGGAGTTCGTTCATCTGAAGACCTCGGCCACCAACCAGCTGGGCGAGGACGCAGGCAGCATGACCCGCACCGTGATCGTGAGGCACCCGCAATGACCATCCCAAGCTATGCAGAGATCAAGGTAGGCGATCAGCTGCCGCCGCTGACCACCAAGGAAATCACCCGTACCACACTGGCACTCTTTGCCGGGGCCTCCGGCGATCACAACCCAATCCACATCGACATTGATTTCGCCAAACGCGCAGGCATGCCCGACGTCTTTGCCCATGGCATGCTGAACATGGCCTACCTCGGGCGGCTTTTGACGGGCTGGGTGCCGCAATCGGCCTTGCGCGCATTCACCACCCGTTTTGTGGCGATCACACAGGTGCATGCGGTGATCACCTGCACCGGCACCGTGGTGGAAAAGCGCGACGGCAACCTGGTTGCATTGGAAATCGAAGCCGCGGATCAGCACGGTGAGGTCAAGCTGGCCGGGACCGCTCTGGTCGAGCTGCCATAACGACAAAGGACTAGACTCAATGAGCAAACTTGCAGGCAAGACCGCCTATGTCACCGGCGCAGGCCGCGGCATCGGCCGCTCCATCGCGCTGAAACTGGCGGAAGACGGTGCCAATGTGGTGCTGAACGATTTGGACGCGGAACCGGCGAACGAAGTCGTCGCCGAAATCGAAGCCATGGGCGGCAAGGCGCTGGCCGTTGCGGGATCGGTCACGGCGGCGGGCTTTGCCGATGACTTCATCCAAGGCGGCATCGACAAGTTCGGCGGCGTCGACATCATCGTCAACAATGCGGGCTACACCTGGGACAGCTTCATCGGCAAGATGAGCGATGAGCAGTTCGACGCCATGATCGACGTGCACCTGAAGGCGCCCTTCCAGATCCTGCGCGCGGCGTCCCCCTTTATCACCCAAGCCGCCGCGCAGGAGGCCGCCGAAGGGCGTGAGGTCTTCCGCAAGGTGGTGAATATCTCGTCGATCTCGGGCACCGGCGGCAATCCGGGTCAGGCGAACTACTCTGCCGCAAAATCCGGTGTCGTCGGCCTGACCAAGACCATGGCCAAGGAATGGGGCCGCTTCAAGGTGAACGTCAACGCGGTGGCCTTTGGCATGATCTCCACCCGCCTGACCGAAGCCACAGACGAGAAGAAATCGATCGAGGTCGAAGGCAACAAAGTGGCCATCGGCATCCCCAAGAAACTGGTGCAGGGCATGGAGATGATGATCCCGCTGGGCCGCGCAGGCACGCCGGAAGAGGCGGCAGGCGGCGTCTATCTCTTCTGCATTCCCGAAAGCAACTATGTCTCGGGCCAGACCCTGATCGTGGGCGGCGGCCTATCGGGCACCTGATGCAATAGGGCCTGCCCCGTGCAAGGGGGCGGGCCATCCAAAGTGGGAGGCGACACCATGCTGCAAGGCACCCGCATCATCGAGGTCGAAGGCCTTGGCCCCGGCCCATTCGCTGCGATGACACTGGCCGATATGGGCGCCGATGTGATCTGCATCCACCGCAAGGGCGGCGGTGTCACCCCCGGCATGCCGGAACGTTCGGTGCTGGATCGCGGCAAGCGCTCGATCGAGCTGGACCTGAAGGATCCCAAGGACATCAAGACCTTCATGGCGCTGGTCGAAAGTGCCGACGGGCTGATCGAAGGCTTCCGCCCCGGCGTGATGGAGAAACTCGGCATTGGCCCCGAGGCCTGCCATGCGGTGAACCCATCCCTGGTCTTTGGCCGCATGACCGGCTGGGGGCAGGACAGCGCGCTGTCCCATGCGGCGGGGCATGATCTCAACTACATCTCGCTGTCCGGCGCGCTTTGGTATGCCTCAACCCCCGGCGATGCACCGCTGACACCGGCCACGTTGGTGGGCGATATTGGCGGCGGCGCCATGTATCTGGTGGCCGGCATGCTGGCCGGAATCCTGCGCGCCCGCACCAGCGGCGAGGGCTGCGTCGTCGATGCGGCGATCTATGACGGCTCGGCCCATATGATGAACCTCTTGATGAGCGTCCGTCAGGCCGGGAACTTTGGCGATACACGCGGCCAAAACCTGCTGGATGGCCCGCATTGGAGCCGCACCTATGCTTGCTCTGATGGAGGTTTCATGTCGGTGCAATGTCTTGAGCCGAAGTTCTACGCCCAGTTCCTGTCGCTGATGGGCCTCTCAGAGGATGCCGATTTCCAGCGCCAGTTCGACAAGGCTCTGTGGCCCGCCCTGACCGGACGCCTGGCCGGGATCTTCGCCAGCCAGTCCCGCGACCATTGGGCCGGTATTTTTGAGGGCACCGACGCCTGCGTCGCGCCAGTCCTTAGTCCCGGTGAAGCCTTGAACCACCCGATGAACGCGCGCGGCACCTGGGTCGAGGCGCATGGCGCATTGCAGGCCGCCCCGGCGCCACGGTTCTCCGGCGCAGGCGACTGGGAACCATCCGAAAGCCCAGCTCGCGGGCAGCACGCAGAAGAAATTCTGGCTGAACTCGGCCGCAAAAAGGATTGATGCCATGACCGCGCATAGCTCCCCCTGGATGAATGACGAACTTACGATGCTGCAAGACAGCTGCCGCAGCTTTTTCACAGCCGAGATGACCCCGCATGAGGAACGCTGGCAGAAACAGGGCCATATCGACCGCGACTTCTGGAACAAGGCCGGAGAGTTCGGCCTCCTTTGCGCCTCGGTCCCTGAGGAATACGGCGGCATGGGCGGCGATTTCCGCCACGAGGCGGTGATCACCACCGAACAGTTCCGCGCGGCGGGGTTTTCCGGCTTTGGCAACTCGGTCCACAGCCAGATCTGCGCGGGCTACATCCTTGATTATGGCACCGAAGACCAGAAACAGCGCTGGCTGCCCAAGATGGCCAGCGGAGAGATGGTCTGCGCCATCGCAATGACCGAACCCGGCACCGGCTCCGACCTGCAGAACATCAAGACAAACGCCCGGCGGGATGGCAACGACTATGTCCTGAGCGGCTCCAAGACCTTCATCACCAATGGTCAACAAGCGGACCTGATCATCGTCGTCTGCAAGACCGACCCCGCGCAAGGCGCCAAGGGGATCTCGCTTCTGGTGGTGGAGACCGAAGGGGCCGAAGGCTTTGCCCGTGGGCGCAACCTCGAAAAACTGGGCCTCAAGAGCCAGGACACATCCGAGCTGTTCTTTGACTCGGTGCGCGTGCCGCCGGAAAACCTGCTAGGTGGCACTGAGGGTCAGGGCTTTTTCCAGCTGATGAAGGCGCTGCCGCAGGAACGTCTGGTGATCGCCCTTGGGGCCGCTGCCGTCATCGAAAAGGCGCTTGAGGACACCGTCGCCTACACCTCAGAGCGACGCGCATTCGGTCAGGCGCTGATCGAGATGCAGAACACCCGCTTCAAACTGGCCGAGGCGAAAACCATCGCCCATATCGCCCGTGTGTTTCTGGATGACTGCATCGCCAAACACCTGCGCGGAGAGTTGGACGCTGCCACCGCCTCGATGGCGAAATGGTGGGTGACCCAGATGCAGTGCGATGTGGTGGATGAATGCCTGCAGTTGCACGGCGGCTACGGCTACATGCTGGAATACCCGATCGCCAATATGTACGCCGATGCGCGTGTGCAGAAAATCTACGGCGGATCAAACGAAATCATGAAGGAACTGATCGCCCGCACCCTGACGCAGTAGCCCGCTTAGCCGTCTTTCTTGGCGGCTGCGGCCTTCTTCATGCGCGCCAGCAGGTCTGCCTTGGTGTCACGTTTGGCGTAGGGGTTCTTTGCAGTGCCTTTTGCGTTGTGTTCGCTGTGGCGCGGTGCGTTGCGGCCCGGCTTTTGCCCGCCCATCCGGCTGTAATCCATCGTCGTCTCTTTCCATCTGATCCAGAGGCATTTGGGCCTGATGCCGCAAAGCTGCGTACCGCACAAGGAGAATCAGGATAAACAGCAATGATGCGGTCTTCTACCCTGAGAGGACTGCAACGGAGGCCCGACCATGATCTCAAGACGCCAGTTCCTGTCCACGACAACCGCCGCCTGCGCTGTGGCGCTGGTTCCAAATCTCTCTGATGCTGCGCCCCGCGCACTGGATGAGTTCGTTGACTACGACGCGCTGGGCATGGCCGGGCTGATCCGCGATGGCAGTATATCGGCCACCGAGGCGGTAGAAATCACCATCAGACGCATCGAAGCGCTGGAGCCCATCATCAATGCGGTCACGACCCAGACCTTTGAGCGGGCGTTTGAGCGGGCCAAATCGATCCCCAAGACGAGCACATTTGCGGGCATGCCAATTCTGATCAAAGACATGATCGACGTAGGCGGCGTGCGTCGCACCGATGGATCCCGCATGATGTTGACCAATATCCCGACCGAAAACGTGCCCTACATCGACGGCGTCGAGACGGCGGGGATGAACATCATCGGTATGACCAATGTGCCGGAGTTCGCGCAGATGGGTGTGATCACCGCCAATACGGCCTTTGGCCTGACGCGCAATCCCTGGGATCTGTCGAAATCGGCACTCGGCTCCAGCGGCGGGGCGGCTGCTGCGGTTGCCTCTGGCATGGTCCCACTGGCGCACGGGACAGATGGCGGCGGCTCGAACCGCCTTCCCACCTCTGCACAAGGCCTGTTCGGCATCAAACCGAGCCGCGCCCGCATGCTGCCGGGCGAGGCTGGCGGTAGTCACGGCCCTTTCAAGACCAACCAGGCGATCAGCCGCACGGTACGAGACAGCGCAGCGCTTTATGCTCATACCGAGGACCCGAACGGTCCCTTCTCCGCCCATGGCATGATCAAAGGGCCCTCTACACGCCGCCTGAAGATCGGGTTCGCCCCGCAAATCGAGGGCGGCATCCCAGTTGCCCCTGCCGTCGCTGCCGCCCAGGCCAATACCGCCAAACTGCTCGAGGATCTTGGCCACGAAGTCATCGAAGTCAGCTTCCCGGTCCGCGCGGATGAGTTCTTTGCCAACTACAACGGAGCATTTTTGGGCCAGTTTGGCATCGTTGCCGATCAGGCCCGTGCAATATCAGGCCGGGACGCGGCAGAGTCCGGCCTGCTTGATCCCTTTACCGCATCGCTCATTGCCTATGGCAGCGGCATCCCGGCGGATGTACAGGCCCGGGGCCTCAAGTACCTGGAGACTGTCCCAACAGCCTATGCCACGTTGTTCGAGACAGCCGATATCCTGCTCTCCCCCGTCATGCCCTACCTGTCGATTGACGGAACCCACCTGACGCCGCAAACCCGAGTTAACGCGGCAGTGCTGGAATTCCTGCAAAATGGGCTGTCCTATACGGCCCCGACCAATGTCGCCGGGAACTGCGCCATGTCGGTACCGCTCAACTGGGATCGCGCAACAGGTCTGCCGATCGGGTCCATGATGCAGGCGGCGACGGGCAATGACCGGATGCTCTATGAGCTGGCCTATGAGCTGGAAGAGGCCCGCCCCTGGAAGGATCGCTGGGCGCCCTATTCGGCCCGTTACATTCCGGTATGAACAAAAAAGGGCCATCGACGCGCACAACGCCGACGGCCAGATTTCGATGTGATGTGTAATCAGCCCTCGCGGACCGTATCGATCATCAGCTGTACATTGTCGGGGTTCGCATCGGGCGTGATGCCATGGCCAAGGTTGAAGATATGCGGTCCACCGCGCAGTGCCTTGACGATATGGCGCGTCTCGTCGATCAGCTCCTGACCGCCGGTTACCATGTGGCGGGAGGCCAGATTGCCCTGCACGCAGCCATCCACCTGCACATGCTCGGCGACCCATTCAGGCGTCACCGAATTGTCCACGGCAACACAATCGACGCCAGTTGCCTTGGCAAAGCCGATATAGCCCTCCCCAGCCTCACGCGGGAAGCCGATCACAGGAATGCCGGGATGACGCTGTTTCAGCGCTGCCGTGATCTGGCGGCAGGGTTCCAGCGCGTATTTCTGGAAGTCCTCGCCTTTCAGCGATCCCGCCCAGCTGTCAAAGATCTTGACCACTTCGGCACCCGCCTCGATCTGTTTCGACAGATAATCGATGGTTGCCTCGGTGATGCGGGTCAGAAGCGCTTCGAAGAGCGTACGGTTTTCCGCCTTCAGCGCGTGCGCTGGTCCCTGATCCGGCGTGCCGCGTCCCGCGATCATATAGGTCGCCACGGTCCAGGGCGCCCCCGCGAAGCCGATCAGCGCCGTCTCGGCAGGCAGTTCCCGCTTCAGGATCTTCAGGGTTTCATAGATCGGGTTCAGCGTCTCGTGAATGTCGCTGACCGGGCCGAGCTTGGCAAAATCTGCATCCGTGGTGATGGTCGACAGGCGCGGCCCTTCGCCGGTCACGAACCACAGATCGGCGCCCAGCGCCTGCGGCACCAAAAGGATGTCTGCAAAGAGGATCGCCGCATCGAAGCCGTAACGGCGGATCGGTTGCAGCGTAACCTCGGCCGCAAGTTCTGAATTGTAGCAAAGCGACAGGAAATCACCGGCCTCGGCCCGTGTTGCGCGATACTCCGGCAGATAACGACCCGCCTGGCGCATCATCCAGATTGGCGGCACGTGCTGTTTTTCACCTGCCAATGCGCGCAGCAGTTTCTTCTGTTCGGCCATGGGATCCCTCGCTTGTCTCTGGCTTACTGAGGTCTAGCCAAAGCGGCAAATTGTCAAGTGCAGTGCGCCGCATGCTTGTCATGGCATAGTGTCGCGAATAAAGGTTTTGGCATGACACAGAACCTGCCCTCCCCCGCATCGCCCCTGAAGATCGGCACCCGTGGATCGCCTCTGGCGCTGGCCCAAGCCCATGAGACGCGCGACCGCCTGTCTGCCGCCTTTGATCTGCCGCAGGAAGCGTTCGAGATCGTCGTGATCAAGACAACCGGGGACAACCAGGCGCTGATCGCAGCGGACCGCCCGCTGAAAGAGATCGGCAACAAGGGTCTGTTCACAAAGGAAATCGAAGAGGCGATGCTGAGTGGCGGCATCGATATCGCCGTGCACTCCATGAAGGACATGCCGGTTGCGCAACCCGAAGGTCTGATTCTGGATTGCTATCTGCCACGTGAGGACGTGCGCGACGCCTTTGTCTCGCCCAGCCTGTCCTCGATCAAGGAACTGGCGCCGGGGGCTGTGGTGGGCACCTCCTCGCTGCGGCGGCGTGCGCAGCTCTTGAACCGGCGCCCGGACCTGCAAGTGGTCGAGTTCCGCGGCAATGTGCAGACCCGGCTGAAGAAGCTGGCCGATGGCGTCGCAGATTGCACCTTCCTCGCGATGGCAGGCCTCAACCGCCTGGGCATCAGCGATGTGCCTGCAACCGGGATCGACACCGACGATATGCTGCCCGCCGTCGCCCAAGGCGCAATCGGCATCGAGCGGCGCGAAGTTGACCGTCGCGCGGCCGAGATGCTGGCCGCAATCCACGACCTTGAGACCGCCCAGCGTCTGAGGGCCGAACGCGCCTTCCTTGCCGCCCTGGATGGCTCTTGCGAGACGCCAATCGCGGGCCTGGCAGAGCTGGACGGCTCCACCCTGCGCCTGCGCGGGGAAGTGCTGCGCCCCGACGGCTCCGAAGCCTTGCAGGACGCCCAGACCTGCGCCATTGAGGACGGTCCCGCATTGGGCCGCGAAATGGCGACCAAGCTGCTGGAGAGGGCCGGAGAGGGCTTTTTTGACTGGCGAGCCTAGACCTTTCTGACGCAACGCCCTGCTTGACCGGACCCTCCCCGCCCTGAACACTTTCGGGTGGGAGGATGACACTATGACACCGGGAAAGACCTATCTTAGTTCGGATGAAATCCGCCCCCTTGCGGAGCGGTCTGACGTTATGGGCTTGTGGCTGCTCTTGCATTGCTGGGGCACCATTGCGCTGGCACTGGCTCTGTTTGCCCTCTGGCCCAATCCGCTGACCTTTGTGCTGGCGGTGATGGTCATTGGCTCACGTCAGCTTGGCCTTGCAATCCTCATGCACGAGGCGGCCCACAACGCCCTGTTCAAGACCCGCCGCATTAACGAGGTTTGTGGCGACTGGCTTTGCGGGCGTCCCATCCTGGCAGATCTGGGCGCCTATCGGCATTATCACCTGACGCATCACCGGTTCACCCAGACCGACAAGGACCCCGATCTGGTCCTGTCCTCCAAGTTTCCGACCTCCAGAGCCTCCCTCAGGCGCAAGTTCACCCGCGATCTGACCGGGCAAACCGGAGTGAAGCAGCTCTTGGGTCAGATCGCCATGTCCCTGCAACTGGCCGGCGACGACGATGCGATCAAGGCGGCCAGCTCCGATTTCGCACAAAGTTTCAAAGCCCCGCGCCTGTGGGCCGCTCTGCCGGTCTTTGTCGGCATAGCACTGTTGTTCAGCATGGTCGGGGCGTGGTGGTGGGGCCTGGCCTTTTGGGTCCTGCCCTATCTGACATGGTTTCAGTTCGTCCTGCGGGTGCGCAATATCGCAGAGCACGGCGCGACCGAGCAATCCGAAAATCCCCTTCAGAACGTACGCACCACGCGGGCCGGACCGATTGCCCGGCTGTTCGTGGCCCCCTATTGGGTGAATTACCATCTGGAGCATCACATGGTCATGCATGTACCCTGTTGGCAGCTAAGGCGCATGCACGGCCTTCTGCTCAACAAGGGCTTGGGAGATCAGATGCGCATCGCGCGCGGCTACGGCCAGGCCATGGTAGAGGCTGGCTGGCGCCGGGCCTAAGCGGCCCTCACGGCTTGAGCTGACCGGACCAGCGCAGCCAGGTTTCAGGGCTGTCGTGAAAGACGTTGAGATCCACGTCTCCGTTGATGCCCGGCACCCGGCCCGTGCCCGAGTATTGCCAGATCCGCCAAAAGGCGCTGGGATAAGTCTTGCGGGGATGGCCCGCGACAGAGCGCAACCAAAATTCGACGCCACGCAGCCGCCCGATGCCCGTTTCGGCAAAGAAATCCACGGTGGTGTAGATCACGGGACGACGCCCATAGTGCGCCTCAAGTATGCTAAGGAACCTGCGCGCTTCAGCACGGACCTTGGCCCCATCGGGGCGGTGCGTGCATGTCTTTGAGTAGGGATTCCATTCCATATCCAGAACATGCGGCAAGGCATTTGGCTCTTTTGGGACATTGCGGATGAACCAACGCGCCTGCTGCTCGGCGGGGCGACAGAAGTAGAAATAGTGATAGGCGCCACGCGGCACCCCCGCTTGACCAGACGCACGCCAGTTCGCGCGGAACAGCGGATCAACCAGATCGCCGCCTTCTGTTGCCTTGAGGTAGGCAAACGAAACCCCTGCCTTTTTGGCTGTTGCCCAGTCGATCTCGCCTTGCCAGCGAGAGACGTCGATACCATGGATCGCATAGGAATAGGGTGTGCGTCCTTCCCAGGAATGCGGGTCACTATCGCCAAACTCTGGGAAAGTCACGAGACGGGCAAGCTGCGCCTCACTAGGGCGTTGACTTGGCTTCTCGGCCTCTTGCTCGGGTCGCTCTGCACACCCGAGAAGCCATAACGTACAGACCAGAAAACTACAAAAATGGCGCATGAGCGATCCTCGTCATAGCAAAAGGAAACACCCTGGCAGAACCACAACGGCGCTTAAACTGCTGACCCGAAGCAAAGAACGGGATCCCTGCTCAGACCCATTTCGCCATCGGCGGCAGACTCATCAGGACGGCATTAGCATCATGACCGGTTTCCAGGCCGAACTTCGTGCCGCGATCGTAGACGAGGTTGTATTCGGCATAAAGGCCACGATGCACCAGCTGCGCATCCTTGTCCGCCTCATCAAAGGGCTGCACACGCCGCTTTTCCACAAGCGGCAGATAGGCGGGTAGGAAGGCGCGACCAATGTCCTGGGTCAGGGCGAAATCCGCCTCCCAATCATCGGTACAGCGATCATCCATGAAGATGCCGCCGACGCCCCGCGCGCGGTGGCGATGGGGAATGTAGAAATACTCATCCGCCCATTCCTTGAGACGCGGATAGAGGTCCGGCCCATGGGGGTCGAGATGCTGCTTTTGCTGGGCATGAAAATGCGCCGTGTCCTCGTCGTATTCGATGCAGGGGTTCAGGTCAGAGCCGCCTCCGAACCACCAGGCATGCGGGGTCCAGAACATGCGGGTGTTCATATGCACCGCAGGCGCATGCGGGTTCTGCATATGGGCCACCAGGGAAATGCCCGAGGCCCAAAAGCGCGGATCGTCCTTCATGCCAGGAATTCCCTTGCGGGCGGCCATGGCATTTTGAGCGCGCTCCCCCAGCGTGCCGTAGACCTCGGAAATATTGACGCCGACCTTCTCAAAGACACGACCACCGCGCATCACGCTCATCAAGCCGCCGCCGGCGTCCGACCCGTCATTCGAGGTGCGGCGGGTTTCAGTGACCTCAAACCGCCCAGGAGCCTGATCCGAGAACGGACCCGTTTCGTGGCTGTCCTCCAGCGCCTCAAATGCTGCCACGATGTCATCGCGCAAACAGCGGAACCAAGCAGCGGCGCGGGCTTTTTCGTCTTTCAAATCATTGGTCATCGACACATCTCATCGGATCTTTGGAAAGGGCAGATCAGTGGACAGGCGCGGCAACGGAATCCAGCAGTGTGCGTCCGCCATCCACAGTCAGAATTTGGCCCGTCATGAAACCAGCAGCATCGGAAGCCAGAAACTGCGCCGTTTCCGTCAACTCGGTTGGTGCCGCGATCCGGCCCAGCGGCGTGTGGTTCTCGATGTCCTGCCGGTAGGCACGGTTGTCTTTTAGAGTATCACGCAAGGACGCGCTCATAACCGAACCAAACGCGATGGAATTCACCCTTATGCCGTGGGGCGCATAGGAGACCGACAGGGATCGCGTCAGTTGATCCAGTGCAGCCGAAGCCACAGAGTAGGCCATCAGATCCGGGTGCGTGCGCCGCGCCGCGATGGAAGAAAGGTTGATGATCGCACCACGCGGGACGCCGGCCTCGCGCCCTTCGCCCTGCTTGATCATCCGCCGCGCAACCTGCTGCGACAGGCGCATGTTTGGAACAAGGTTCTCGGTCAGCAACAATTCGAGCGAGTCATCCTTCGGATCAAGCGGATCGCTTGGAACCACCTGGCGGGCCCCATTGACGAGGATGTCCACCTCCTCAAATGCATCGATTGTGGCAGACAGCAGGTTTGCGATGGTCAGGCGCTCACGCAGATCGCCTGCAAAAAAGCGGATGTTGCTTTCGTCGGCCTGCTCCCCCAGCTCAGCCAAAAGAGCCGCCTCATGGGTGTCGGCGAACATCACGTTCGCCCCTTCGTCGGCAAACTTCTTGCCGATGGCAAGACCGATCCCGCTTGAGGCACCGGTCACAATGGCGGTCTTGCCGGAAATCGAAAAGGACATGCGGTCACTCCAGGCCTGGGGAATAGATTGCGCAAACTGAACCGGAGACTAGACCGGGGCACTTCGTTTGAAAACCGGCAATGCGGCCCAAGCGCAAGCGAGTCATCGCCGCAGGCGTTTGGGACGGCTGGCGTGCAGGATCTTGAACCGATTGTCGCCTGCCGCCTCTTCGACCTGAGCAAAACGCTCGGCCAAGGTCGCCTCGTAGGGCAGATGCCGGTTCGCCACCATCCAAAGCGCACCAGAGGTATTCAGCATCCCGGCGGCAGCGGCAATGAAGGCCTGCCCCAGCTCTGGCTCGGCGCTGCGGCCCGAGTGAAACGGCGGGTTCATCACCACCGCATTCATCTGCACCGGCGCCTTCCATCCCCTCACATCGGCCCAGTGGAATGCCGCACGCGGATCATCGACATTTTGGCGCGCGCAGGTCAGCGCATCGTGGTTGGCCTCGACCAGATGCAGTTCTTCGACCTCATCATGCGTCAGAATCTGACGCGACAGATACCCCCAGCCCGCACCGAGATCCGCCACCGCGCGGCCCAGCTTGGCGGGGAGCGCCTCAGCCAAAAGGCGCGAAGCCGGGTCGATGCCATCGGCAGAAAACACCCCGGGAGAGGTCACGAACCCTTCGATCAAGGTTTCTCCTGCGGGCAGCCATTCGGCCAGGGCATTATCGCCACCATCGAACCAGAACGCCTTGCCATGCGCCTTGGACACCGGCGCAGAAGGGGATGCCAGCTTGCGCAGCGCTTTGTAGATCGAATCGATTCCGTCGGTTTTGGCGCCGTCCACCAAAACCGGGCCTTTCGTGGCCGCAGCAGCCTGGCCCACGGCCATCCGCGCCTGCGTTTTTGAGCGCGGCAGGAATACGACCGCTGCACGGAAGGTCATATCAGCGGGCAGCTCGGGGCGGCAGTCATACCCACGGGCAGCAATAGCGTCATACTCAGGCCGCATCGGCTGGATCAGAACCAGCCGATCCTTGGGCAATTGCGTAAGATCATGATCGCTGCGCGGATGGAAAACGGCGATACGGCCCTCGTCGGGCAGCGCAAAGCCGCCCGTCTCAACCGCGAGCGACAGGCGTATGGACATTACAGGACCTCGTTTAGTCTTCTTTTTCCATGGTGCATTGCAGCGGGTGCTGATGCCGACGGGCAAAATCCATCACCTGCGCCACCTTGGTCTCGGCAATCTCGTGGCTGAAGACACCGACAACGGCCAGTCCTTTTTTGTGCACAGTCAGCATGATCTCAAAAGCCTGTGCATGGGTCATGCCAAAGAACCGCTCAAGCACCATGACGACGAATTCCATCGGCGTGTAGTCGTCATTGAGCAAGAGCACCTTGTAACGCGGCGGGCGCTGGGTTTTCGGCCGTGTCTTGGTCAGCAGCCCAAGATCGGTCTCGTCATCCGATTGGTCCGTCATCATCACTGGCTGAAGCGGCATAGCGTCTGTTTTCCGGTCGTGCTTGGATTGGTATCCTCGCATATATAGCGTTTTGAGCGCGCAGGAAAAGAGAGTGTATCGCCGCAATGACAGGCAAATTGACAACAATCGGTTTTGATGCGGACGACACGCTATGGCACAACGAGCGCTTTTTCCGCGTCACGCAAGAGCGGTTTGCCGAGTTGCTGCAAGATCATACGCCGATGGATATGGATGCCGAGGCGCTGGCAGCGCGGTTGCTGGAGGCTGAGAAACGCAACCTTGGCCGCTATGGCTATGGCGTCAAAGGCTTTACCCTTTCAATGATCGAAACGGCGATCGAGGTGACAGATTCGCAGGTGCCTGCCAACGTCATCAAGGAACTGATCGTCGCCGGGCAGATGATGCTCTCCTACCCGATCGAATTGCTTCCTCATGCGCGCACCGCAGTCGAAAGCCTTGCCGATCGCTATCGCATTGTCCTTGTGACCAAGGGCGACCTTCTGGATCAGGAGCGCAAACTGGCCCAGTCTGGTCTTGGGGACATGTTTGACGGTGTTGAAATCGTTTCGGAGAAAACACCCGATGTCTATACCGACATATTCGACCGTCACGGGGATGGCGCCGCTCGGGCCGTGATGGTGGGCAACTCGATGCGCTCGGACGTGGTGCCAATGATCGAGGCGGGCGGCTGGGGCATCTATGTGCCGCATGGGCTGGTCTGGGAGGTTGAGCACGCCGAAGCGCCAGTCGGACACCCCCGTTTTTCAGAAATTCAGGATCTTGGAGAACTGAAAACACTGATCACAAGTATCGGATAAAACGCCCGTCCTTGGGCTCTGACAGGTACAGCTTGTGGCCGCTGCGCATCACTCGGGCATGTTTCAAAGCGACAGAACCGAGATGGTGCCGGTGATTTGCAACTTTTTTCGTCAACACTTTCTTAACAATGCGCGCATCTTGGGGCTTCCTTGGCAAGACCAACAAGATGTCGCGCAATCCGTCGCCCATCCCCAATGACCCGGTGATGCAGCCTGTTTCTTTCAAGGTGTTTTCATGTTACGATTTCCCTAAAGCAGTAAAACGTCAGCCGGAAAACCGGCGGCATGAGGCAGAAATGGCAGATATCGAACAGGTCAGGTGTAACCCTGTGACCTTTGTCCTGCGGGCTGTGCCCCGTTATGTGGCCTTGGTCGTGGGTTTGGTTCTCTCAGTCACGTTGGTTGGCCTTGCGACGCCAAAGGCGTCGGCAGCGCCCTATGCCGCGATGGTCATGGATGCGAGGACAGGTGAAGTTCTGCATTCCCGCAACGCGGATACCCGCCTGCATCCGGCCTCTCTCACGAAAATGATGACCCTCTACATCGCCTTCGAAGCGGTACGGAATGGCGAGATCACCCTCGACACCAAGGTGCGCATCAGCAGCAACGCAGCAGCGGAACCCCCGTCGAAACTGGGCCTCAAATCAGGCCAGCGCATCGCGTTTCGCTATCTCATCCGCGCAGCAGCCGTGAAATCGGCCAATGATGCCGCCACCGCCATCGGCGAGGCGCTGTCAGGATCCGAAGCCGCTTTTGCCCGCCGTATGACACGCACCGCCAAGGCGCTTGGCATGTCGCGCACCACTTTCAAGAACGCACATGGTCTGACCGAAAACGGACATATGTCCACCGCCCGAGACATGACCACCCTGGGTCGGCACATCCTTTACGACTACCCTGAGTACTACAACCTGTTCTCGCGCACATCGGCCGATGCAGGGATTCGCACGGTTCCCAACACCAACCGCCGCCTGCTGGCCGCCTACAAAGGCGCTGATGGCATCAAGACCGGCTATACCCGCGCTGCTGGTTTCAACCTTGTGGCCTCAGCCAAACGCGGCAATGAGCGGATCATCGCAACCGTCTTTGGTGGCAAGTCGTCGACCTCGCGCAATGCAAAGGTTGCCGAACTGCTGGATCTCGGGTTCCGCCGCGCGCCGTCACGGGCAAAGCTGCGTAAACCGGCGATGCCTGCCTATGTCGGGAATGACAGTATCGTGGTGGCGGATGGCAGTCCGAATGGCGTAGCCGGAAAGACTATTCGCGTCAGCGGCAGTGTCAAAACCAGCCTGCGCCCGCGTCTGCGCCCCTCCACCGAAGAACCCGCGCCTGTATTGGTTGCCGAAGCAGAAGCCGAAACCGGCGTGACGGCCGAAGCCTCAGCCGTCGAAGCCGCCGTAGCCCAGGCCACAACAACGGCAGCGCAGACCCCAAGGGTCGATCCCGAAGTGCTGGAGGCAAGCGTTGCGGCAGCCATCGCGGAAGCCAAGGTCGTACCAGCCTCTGCGCCCGCCGCCGCAGCTGCGTCACCGGTCAAATCCTTCTTCAAGGGTTTGCGCCCCATGGCTCGTCCCAGCCGCCTGGCGCAGGCCGAAACCACCGCCGAGCCCGAGCCTGTTGTCGTAACACGGCTGTCCACGTCGGGTGGACGCTATTGGGGCATCAACGTCGGCCGCTACACCAACCGCTATGAGGCGGAGAAAATCCTGCTGCGCACCGCGCTGTCGGAAATGGAAACGCTGAATGGCTCCCTGCGCAAGGTTGCCAAATCAAAGCAGGGGTTCGAGGCAAATTTCCTCGGCATGACCAAGGAAACCGCTGAACTGGCCTGCAAGCGCCTGAGCGCTCGCAATGTGACCTGCGAGACACTCGGCCCCGCTTCATAGGCAAACAGATACCTCCCAAGACGAATGAAGGCCCCGGTTTCGGGGCCTTTGTTTTTGGAAGGCGCAAAGTGTTATGCGAAAAAACTTCAATCACCCAACGCTGACTGAAATCAAAGATTTCAACGTGTTGTCTTATGCCTGATACGCTAGGTATTTCATCAAACGCTATGGCTGAGTCTCAGGGTTTGGGGTGATCGTCCCATTCATCGCTGAGGATCCGTCGCGCGTCTCCTTCGGGGTCATCATACTGGTTTGCCCGTACCGTGTAGATGAACCCCACAAGCGCTGCACCGCCCAGGATCAGGGAGATCGGGATCAGATAGGACAGAACGCTCATTTTGGGGCCTTTCAGGTCAAGATTTCAAACGCAGCGCGTTCAGGGAAACGGTGATGGAAGAGCTGGACATCGCCAGCGCTGCAATCAAGGGGGTTGCAAGTCCGGCAACCGCCAGCGGTACCGCAATGACGTTGTAAAGGGTCGCAAGGCGGAAGTTTTCACGGATTCGGCGAATGGCTTTGCCCGCAACTGTGCAGGCCTCGGCGATGGGCTCCAGATCCTGCCCCAAGAGCACGATATCCGAGGCCACACGCGCCGCGTCAAGGGCCGAGGCCGGAGAGATCGAAACATGCGCTGCTGCAAGGGCTGCCGTGTCATTCAGACCATCGCCAACCATGAGAACATTTTTGCCCTGATCGGCCAGCATCTGAATACGCGCGGCCTTGTCTTCGGGCAGGGCTTCGGCGACCCATTTGTCGATGCCGAGCCTTTGCGCCAGCGCCTCCACCGCACCAGTGGTGTCGCCCGAGATCAACAACACGTCCTTGCCTGCCGCCTGCAAAGCGCGAACCGCTTCGGCCGCGCCGGGGCGCAGGGCATCGGTAAAGAAGAGGCCCCGCGGGCTGCCCTCTCC
Source organism: Pseudophaeobacter sp. (assembly GCA_027019165.1). Taxonomy (GTDB): domain Bacteria; phylum Pseudomonadota; class Alphaproteobacteria; order Rhodobacterales; family Rhodobacteraceae; genus Phycobacter. The sequence goes on along the minus strand of JALUXC010000016.1, from coordinate 66,058 downwards.
TGTGTCAAGCCAAGCTGCCGTCTGGCTGCACTGCTCTGCCCCCACCCAGGCCGCACGCCCCAAACGCACCCGGCGCCCCTGATAGGTGCCTTCGGTGCCATAGCCCGGCACCTCGCGCAGGTCGTTGACCTCGGCGGGCGAAATTCCGGCCTCCTGCGCAGCGCGCACCAAGGCAACGGACAGCGGGTGCGATGAGGGTGTCGCCAGAGCCAGTGCGATCTCAATGTCGCTGCGGTCGATCTGGTCAAGGTTGACCAGCTGCGGCGTGCCCGCTGTCAGCGTTCCGGTCTTGTCGAAAACAACCGTATCGACCCCGGCCAGCCGTTCCAGCGCGGTGGAGTGCTTGATCAGCATCCCCTTCTTGAACAGCCGCCCAGAGGCCGCCGTGGTCACCGCAGGCACCGCAAGGCCCAGCGCGCAAGGACAGGTGATGATCAGCACCGCCGCCGCGATATTGAGCGCGGTACGGACGTCAAAGGTGTAGAGATACCATCCAACAAAGGCGAGCGCCGACAGGATATGCACCCCCGGCGCATAGAGCTTCGCCGCGCTGTCTGCCAAAGAGGTATAGCGCGAGCGGCCAGACTCGGCGATGGCAACCAGATCGGCCATCCGGTGCAGCGAGGTTTCTTCACCAACTGCGGTCGCCCGGATGGTCAGCGGGCCGGTGAGGTTCACTTCGCCGGCCGACACCCCGGTGCCCGGCGCAGCAAAAACCGGCAGGGTCTCGCCCGTCAACAGGGAGCGGTCAAGTTCCGAATGCCCTTCGACCACCTCACCATCGACGGGCATGCGTCCGCCGGGGCGCACCAGAATGAGATCGCCAATCGCCAGATCGGCCACCGGCACCTCGTATTCATGCCCGTCCAGCAGGCGCGTCGCGCGGGGCACCTCGAGAGCAGCCAGTTCCTGCGCCGCAGACCGCGCCACCGCGCGGGTGCGGTAGTCGAGGTAACGCCCGGCCAATAGGAAGAAGGTCAGCGTCAGCGCCGCGTCGAAATAAGCGTGTTCACCCGACAGGGATGTCTCCCACAGGGAGGTGACCAACGCCAGGACCAGCGCCAGCACGATGGGAACGTCCATGTTGAGCCGCCCGACCTTGAGCGCGCTCCAGGCGTTCTTGAAAAAGGGCTGCGCAGAAAAGATGATCGCCGGAAAGGTGATCGCCGCCGAGATCCAGTGGAACATGTCCCGCGTCGCATCGGAGGCCCCGGACCAGACCGAGATCGACAGCAGCATCACGTTCATCGAGGCAAAGCCCGCAACCGCCAGCCGCATCAGAAGATCGCGGCCCGCCTTGTCGTTCTGGGTGGCTGCAAGGGCGGTCAGGTCCAGCTCATGTGCCTCATATCCGAGCCCTTCCATCACCGGGATCAGATCGGCCGCGCGCAGGTCTGGGTCCGCCTCGATCAAGGCGCGTTTCAGCGTCAGGTTCACGCGGGCCGACTGAACGCCGGGATGGGCATTCAGCGCCCGCTCCACCGCCGAAATACAACCCTGACAGTGGATCGTCGGCAGAGACAGGGCCAGACGCGCTTCGGTCGGAGCTTGTTCCACCGCCTCGGAAGGCGCTGCAACGCAGCCGGGGCATACAGCCATCTGGGGGCGCATCTGAGCCGTCATTTCACTTTATCCCTTGGTCACATGCAGGATCACGCGCTGGGTGAACTCGGTTCCGTTCTTCGCGCGTGCCACCATGCGGATGTTCCAGTTGCCCGCCCCCAGATCAGCGGGAGCGACATAGGCCTGACCGTCAAACTGGAAATCGGGTTTCTGGTCGTCCTTTACATGTGTCGCACGCCCAAGGGTCGCCGACAGCTTGGCCACCTCGACCGGATTGCCGTCCCTGTCGGTGATCTCGAGCTTCACCAGGCCGTCCTGGGCAGACGCGTAGACAGACCAGCCAAGCGCCTCTTGCGCGGTGCGGCGGACGTCAAACTCCTGGCTGGCCACGTAAGAGTTCTTCACCTCCAGCCCCGGAAAGGTCTTTACCGCATTCACTGCCAGCGCGATGTTGACGCTGATGATGATCGCAAAGGCACCGACAAAGACCATCAGCGCGTGGCGACCAGTGAATTCGCGTGTGCGTTTCTCTTCGGTCATGGCTCAGTTCCCTCGCCCGTTAAATGTTGTGTCTTTGTAGGCACGCTCGCCGTTGCTGAGATCTTCAACCCAGATCCGCACCGGAGTGGATTCAACCATAGAGGACGGCGCCCCCTTCGGAGTCACAATATACACACGCTGAAGGAAAGCGGTATCCGCTGGCACCTCAACCGAGGAATAGGGCGTCCCTTCGAGTTGCACCCGCATCTCTGGCGCGCCCTTGATCGAGACGTTGAACTGGCGCGGCTCACCGTGTTTGTTGCGCAAGCGCACATCATAGGTGTTTCGGATCGACCCGTCCGAGAGGGTGACGAAGGTCGGGTTTCGCACCGGAGCAACCGTCAGATCGATATCGGGGCGGATGAACAAGGCAAAAACCAGCGCAATACCAACGGCCGACCAGAGCGAGGTGTACATGATGGTGCGCGGGCGCAGGATGTGCTTCCAGACGCTGCGGGGCGGTTGGCCTGCACGCTCATTTGCCTCGTCCGACAGGGCCATGTAATCGATCAGCCCGCGTGGCTTGCCGATCTTGGCCATCACATCGTCGCAAGCGTCGATACAAAGGGCGCAGGTGATACATTCGAGCTGCTGCCCGTCACGGATATCAATCCCCATCGGGCAGACATTGACGCAGGCCATACAGTCGATGCAATCACCCATCTGCTCGGCCTCGGCGGACTTGCGATGCTTGCCGCGCGGCTCTCCACGCCAGTCGCGGTAGCCGACCGTCAGCGTGTCTTCGTCCATCATCGCGGCCTGAATGCGCGGCCAGGGGCAGGCGTAGATACAGATCTGTTCCCGTGCGAAGCCGCCAAAGAAAAAGGTGGTCAGCGTCAGAACCAGCATGGTGGTATAGGCGATCGGATGCGCGTCCAGCGTCACAAGGTCGTGGAGCAGCGTTGGCGCGTCGGCAAAGTAGAAGATCCAAGCACCGCCCGTGGCCAGACCAATAAGAAACCAGGCCACCCATTTCGTAACCCTGAGGCGCGCTTTGCGGAAATCCATCTTCTTTTGACGATGCAGACGCAGGCGGGCGTTTCGATCACCCTCGATCCAGCGCTCGACCAGTATGAAGAGGTCGGTCCAGACCGTCTGAGGGCAGGCATAGCCACACCAGACCCGGCCCAGTGCCGATGTGAACAGAAACAGGCCAAGGCCTGCCATGATCAAAAGGCCCGCAACGAAGTAGAATTCGTGGGGCCAGATCTCGATCCAGAAGAAATAGAAGCGGCGGTTTGCCAAGTCCAAGAGCACCGCCTGATCGGGCAGCGAAGGCCCCCTGTCCCAGCGGATCCATGGCGTCAGGTAGTAGATGCCCAGCATCACTGCCATCAGATACCATTTGAGATTGCGGAAAGCCCCCGAGACGCGCCTTGGAAAAATCGGCTCCCTGGCGGCGTAAAGGCTTGGGGCGGGATCGGAATCGCTCACGGACTCACTCCACTGAATTGGGTCTTTGCAATGCGTTCTCACAGAAGCGAGGTGACGCAGCTTTGACGTGGATCAAAAAGTGCATTGAGCAAATACCTTTTGCATGGGCATTTCACCGCAGTTCTGCAGCACGACCGGCAGCGCTCACGCACCTGTGAAGTCTTGGACAGGCATATCGGCAATCACTCTGGAGTGATATTCTTTGTCCTGTGCCGTTTGAGCCATGCGACAAACTTGCGCGCCTGTGGGCGCAAGACGCCCGGGCGATGAACGATGTGATACCCGCGTGTGTCTTCTTCTGTGAACAAGGCCTCCAGCCGCCCGGCCCGCAAATCTTCCTCGACAAACGCGCGCACGCTTACGGCAACGCCCTGCCCGCCGCGCACAGCCTCCATCAACAGATTGCCGGGCAATCGAATGCGCGCGCCTCTCAGCGCGTCATCGACGCCGCGCGACGTCAGCCATTTGGCGGCTTCGGTGGTGCCAAGCTCTTCAAGCCAGGGGAAATCCAACAGATCCTGCGGCGATGTGACCCTGCGCCCGTCCAGAAGGTCCGGCGCCGCCACAACGACCATGGGGGACTGCAGCAATGGCTGCGAGTCCAAACCGGGCCAATCACCCGCCCCGTAGCGCAGCGCGATATCAATGCCGCCGGGCGTCAACTCGACCAGCTCTCCAGTGGGATCAAGAACCATATCCACTTCGGGATACAGCGCACGAAACTCGGCCAGTCGCGGCATCAGCCACTGGGCTGCAAACATCGGCGTGCAGGTCACATGAAGCGGGCGCGCCGCACCTGAGGCAGTGAGATCCTGGACCGCAGTCTGGATCGCACTGAACCCAAGCTGCAGCCCCCGCGCCAGATGCTCTCCCTCGTTTGTGAGCGTCAGATTGCGACCGCTACGATCCAAGAGAGCGACGCCCATGTGCCGCTCAAGTGCGCGGAGTTGCTGACTGATGGCAGCATGGCTAACATTCAGCGCCGCGCCCGCCTGCACCACATTTCCCGTTTCAGCAAAGGCAGAAAAGGCACGAAGCGATGCCAAAGGCGGAAGATTGAACCACTCCATATGTAATCTCAACTTACATAGTGACTTTTTTCCTGACTCGCATGAAACGTGGTTTGGCGCAACAGTCTCAGCATGTTCAAACCCAGGAGGCACGACGATGCTGATCGATATCTACGCCCGTTCCATGATCACTGCGGCCCGTCAGGACGGATTGTGCCTGCGCGATCTACCCGCAGCCAAACCTCTGCCGCAGCCGACCGGGCGACTGGGCCGCCTTGCAGCTCTGCTGACCCGCCACAATCCGCTGAAACGCCCGCGTGTCCGCTGCATCGACCCTTTGAAGTTGTGAAAACAGGCGTCGGCTTTTCAGGAAACGCGCGAACAGATCGAAAAGCCGACGCCTTGTACCCGCTTTGCCAGCACGTCGGCGCGAGCGGGATGGGAAAGCTACGCCGGACGGCCAACACAAATGAAGGTGACGATCCGCGAAGCCTATCTCACTTGAGTTCAGTGAAGCACATTGGCGTTGATCACAATTTGATGCGGATCAAGTCGGGGAAGAAAATGTGCCAATCGAGAAGGACATCTGCCCGCCCACACGCGGTTTGCGATTTCTTGGTGTGCTCGTTGAAAGCCATGCTATCCATCTGAAATGACGCATGCCTCACGCATACCTTCCCTGGCTGAACCTTCAGTCTTTCTGGCCAGTCTTGGGGTTCTGTTTGCCTCCCTGTGTTTTGGGGTTTTGCCCTATTTTGCGCGCAGCCTTACAGAGCAGGGCATGCCACCGCATGTGATCGCCTTTCACCGTTTCACATTGGCCGCCATCGTGCTGTCGCCTTTGTTGGTTCGACATCGTCGCAAGACGCGCGCGATAATCTGGGGCCTTGGAGCTGGTGCCGCGATGGGGCTGGGATGGGTCGGCTATGTCTCCGCTCTGGACAGCGCGCCGGTTGCGCTTGTCGGTGTTCTCTACATGACCTATCCGGTGTTCACCCTGCTTATCGCCTGGGGTCTGTTCCAAACAAAACCCACTTTGCGCGCCAGCGGCGCTGCCGGTCTTATTGTCCTTGCCGCAATCGTGGCAAGCGGCCCTGCAGCGGTTGGTTCTGACGTTTTGCCCGCCCTGCTTTTGTCGCTTGCCGCACCGATGGGATTCGGTCTTGGCATCACAGTGCTGGTCTACCGTTTGACCGCACTGCCTCCGCTCACGCGGATCGCTGCGGTCTCCCTCGGGTCTGTCCTTGGCCTTTTGCCACTGGTCATTACCACGCCGCCATCCTCCCTGATGCCTGTAGACAGTCACGGGTGGATCCTGCTGGTCGGGATCGCCCTGGGTACCGCACTTGTTCCGCAGCTTGTCTACTCTATTTGCGCCCCGATTGCAGGCGCAGCGCAAACCGCTGTCATCGGTAGTGTCGAATTGCCCACCATGTTCGCCGTCGGGCTGTTGGCCTTTGGCGAAAGGATCAGCTTGGCCCAGAGTGCCGCGGGGCTTTTGATCGTAGCGGCCATCACCCTGAGCAGCCGCGACCGACTGGACCGTCCCAGTCGGGACCAGGTCCGGATGCCAAAGTCATAGGAAAAGGGCCACCCGACGGGCAGCCCTTTCTAATGGTCTCAGATACTGATGGTCGATTATTCGCCGCCGCCCAACTGGTGGACGTAGGCTGCAACCGCGCGGATTTCCGCCTCGCTCAGGCGCGCGTTCCAAGGGGGCATCACACCGTAGCGGGAATTGGTCACCGTCTCGGTCAGTGTTGCGTAGTCGCCACCATAGAGCCAGATGGCGTCTGCCAGATTGGGCGCCCCCTGGCTGCGATCCCCGGTGCCATCATCCATGTGGCAGGACGCGCAGTTGTCAGCAAAGATCACCGATCCGGCTTCAACCTTGGAGGCATCCTGCGCCTCGCCCGAGAGCGACATGACGAAGTTCACGACCTGATCGATCTCTTCCTCTTCGAGCAATTCATCGCGACCAAAGGCAGGCATCTCGGAATAACGTGCATCTTCGTTTTCCTCGTTGCGGATACCATGCGTCACGGTGAAATGGATGTCCTCTACCGAGCCGCCCCACAGCCAATCGTCGTCCAGAAGGTTGGGATAGCCTTTGGCACCCGCCGCACCAGAGCCATGGCACTGGGCGCACCAGGTCTTGAACACGGCCGAACCCGCTGACACGGCATAGGAGTTCAGATCCGCATCCGCCGAAATCTCGGTCAACTCGGTGTCCACCAGCTTGGCGTTGATCGGCGCATTGGCCTCTTCCACGGCTGCGATCTCATTGGCGACATCGGCGCGTGTGGACCAGCCGAGAACACCGGCCGTGGCCGAGTTGATCAGCGGCCAGGCTGGATAGGCGATGGTGTAGCCGATCCCCCAGATGATTGTCAGGTAGAACGTCCAGAGCCACCAGCGCGGCATCGGGTTGTCGAACTCCTCGATCCCGTCCCACTCATGACCGGTGGTGTTCGGATCGCCATCGAACTTTTGCGATTTCTTACTCATGTCCGCGCCTCCTTGGCTTTACCCTGTGCAGGGGCGGGTTTGTCATCGTGACGAAAGGGGATGTCTGCCGTGTCGCGGTAGACCCGGCTGCTGCCCGGGCGGAATACCCAGACAACAACCCCAATGAAGAAGGCGAACAGCATCAGCAGCATCCAGCTGTCTGCGAACTGCCGCAGGAGAGTATATTCTTCCATCTCTTCCTCCTGCCTTAGCGGCTTGCATCCGGGGTGAAGGTCGAAAAGTCGACCAGTGTCCCCAGCATCTGCAGATAGGCGATCAGGGCATCGGCTTCAGACACGCCAGGTTGGCCATCAAAGTTGCGTACGTTGATGTCTTCACCATAGCGTTCGAGCAGGCCGTCATAGTCGCTGTCGGGATCCGCCTGCGCCATGAAATCCGCTTGGGCCGCCTCGATCATCTCCTCGGTGTAAGGCACACCCAGGATCGCATTGGTGGCCATAATGTCACCTATGTACTTGCCGTCGATCATGGTCGTCTCGAGGAAGCCATACTTCGGCATCACCGATTCCGGCACCACGGACTGCGGATTGCGCAGGTGGTCCACGTGCCACTCATCCGAGTAGCGCCCACCGACACGGGCCAGATCCGGCCCGGTCCGCTTGGAGCCCCACTGGAACGGGTGGTCGTACATCGACTCCGCCGCCAGCGAGTAGTGACCATAGCGTTCGACCTCGTCCCGCATGGGGCGGATCATCTGGCTGTGGCACACGTAGCAGCCTTCACGCAGGTAGACTTCGCGTCCGGCCATCTCAAGCGGGGTGTAGGGGCGCATGCCCTCCACCTCTTCGATGGTGTTTTCCAGCCAGAACAGCGGCGCGATCTGCACCAGACCACCGATGGTCACAACCAGGAAACTGCACACCAGAAGGAGGGTCGCGTTGGTCTCGAGGATTTTATGTTTGTCGAGAATTGCCATTGTCCGGCCCTCCTTATTCAGCCGGGACCGAGACCGACAGGCTGGCTTCTTTAGCCGGGGCCCGACGGACGGTCATCCACAGGTTGTAGCACATGATGACAGCGCCGGCGACGTACATGACCCCACCCAGACCGCGCACCACATACATCGGGAACTTGGCGGCAACGGTGTCGGCAAAGGAGTTCACCAGGAACCCATTCGCATCCACTTCACGCCACATCAGGCCTTCCATGATACCGGTCACCCACATCGAAGCCGCGTAGAGCACGATACCGATGGTGGCGAGCCAGAAGTGCCAGGACACCATCTGCAGCGAATAGAGACGCTCGCGTTTCCAAAGCACCGGCACCAGGAAGTAGAGGGCGCCAAAGGTGATCATTCCGTTCCAGCCCAGCGCACCGGAGTGCACGTGACCGATGGTCCAGTCGGTATAGTGCGACAGGGAGTTCACCGCGCGGATCGACATCATCGGCCCTTCAAAGGTGGACATGCCGTAGAAACCGACCGAGATCACCATCATACGGATCACAGGGTCCGTGCGCAGCTTGTCCCAAGCGCCCGAGAGCGTCATCAGACCGTTGATCATACCGCCCCAGGAGGGCATCCACAGCACGATCGAGAACACCATGCCAAGGGTCGAAGCCCAGTCAGGCAGCGCGGTGTAATGCAGGTGGTGCGGACCAGCCCAGATGTAGATGAAGATCAGCGCCCAGAAGTGGATGATCGACAGTTTGTACGAGAAGACGGGGCGTTCGGCCTGTTTCGGGATGAAGTAGTACATCATGCCAAGGAAACCGGCGGTCAGGAAGAAGCCCACCGCGTTGTGGCCATACCACCACTGCACCATCGCGTCCTGCACGCCCGGCCAGACGATGACCGATTTGGACCCCCAGACGGAAACCGGAATGGTCAGGTTGTTGACCACATGCAGCATGGCAACGGTGACGATGAAGGCCAGGTAGAACCAGTTGGCCACGTAGATATGCGGCTCTTTGCGCTTGATCAGGGTGCCAAGGAAGACAGCAAGATAGGCCACCCAGACGATGGTCAGCCAAAGGTCAACGTACCACTCAGGTTCCGCGTATTCCTTGGACTGAGTGCCGCCCAGCAGATAGCCGGTGGCCGCAAGAACGATAAACAGCTGATAGCCCCAGAACACGAACCACGCGAGGTTGCCGCCCCAAAGACGCGCCGCCGAGGTGCGCTGCACCACGTAGAACGAGGTCGCCAGAAGCGCGTTGCCACCAAAGGCGAAAATCACCGCCGAGGTGTGCAGCGGACGCAAGCGACCAAAGTTCGCAAAGCCTTGCGCCCAGTCGAAGTTCAGCGCCGGGAAGGCCAGCTGGAAGGCGATGAATGTACCCGCCAGAAAGCCCACAACGCCCCAAAAGGCTGTGGCAATGACACCGGCGCGCACGACGCTGTCAAAATATTCGTGTTCGAGGCTGCCCGCGGCCAGTGCTGGCTCATCGGTGCGGCGAAGGGTGTAGAGGAAAAGACCACCAGCCACGAGCATGACGATGACCGCATGCACCTGGTAAGCCAGATCCCGCGCGTAGTTGATCCCCATCATCGCAAAAAGCGTGACGAGACCAAGCGCTATCAGCTTGAGATAATTAGACATCTTGCGTCCCTTTAACATGTACCGCGCGATTCTTCCGCCACGCGGGACCTTTTTAGACCGAGTTTGTGATGCAAAACGTGCTCGATCAACGCATTGATCTGCATCAAGACAATCGCGAAACAACTGTGACACATCAAAATTGGCACGACCAATGAAACGCGCGCCCGCTCGGGAATTTTGCGCTACTTCCACCACGAGGCGACAATGACCTACAAAACCCTATTGACCGTTCTGACAGACAAGAACACCGCTGCCGCGCCGCTGGCGCAGGCTGCCGCACTCGCCGATCACCTTTCGGGCCACACCGAGGCGCTGTGCCTTGGCGTCGACCGGACCCAGACCGGCTATTACTACGCCGGGGCCAACGCCATGATCATCCAGGAGGCAATGGTCCGCGCGCAGGAAGAAGCCGCAGATCTGCAAGCCCATGCCACCGAAGTTCTCAAACACCTTGGCGCGCCCTTCTCCACCGACATCGCCATTGCGCCCATCGCCGATCTGGGCCGCCACGTCGCCCGTCATGCCCGGTTCTCGGATCTGGTTGTTCTGGGCAAACCCTATGGGGAAGGCATCGGCGCCGAGGCCGAGCCAGTGGTCGAAGCCGCCCTGTTCGAAGGCCGTACACCCGTTCTGGTCGTCCCCGAGAAAGCCGTGCCCCTCACCCAGCCCAAAACCGTTCTCCTTGCCTGGAACGAAAGCATCGAGGCGATGACGGCCATCCGCAAGGCCCTGCCCTTCCTGACCAAAGCGGATACGGCGCGCATCGTTGTCATCGATCCCCCGCAGCATGGCCCCGAACGCTCTGATCCCGGCGGTATGCTGGCGCAGATGCTGGCCCGCCACGGCGTGAAATGCGAGATCGACGTACTGAGCAAGACCATGCCTCGTGTCTCCGACATCCTGAACCGCCACGCCACGGACACAGCTGCGGACATGATCGTCATGGGAGCCTATGGCCACTCCCGCTTCCGCGAGGCGATCCTGGGCGGCGCCACCCGCAACATGCTGGAAAAGGCAACCGTGCCGGTTTTCATGGCGCATTGATTTTGCACCGCGGTCAAAAAAGGCGCCCCAATAGCGGGGCGCCTTTTTCGTTTGGCGTGGGTTAACTAGCGCGCCTTGCGGATCAACCCGATCACAAACAGCAAGATCACCGCGCCAATTGTGGCGTGTATGATCGATGCCAGAACTCCGCCCCCGACGGAAAAGCCGAGCGCCGGAAAAATTGAGCCTGCCAGAAAGGCACCGACGATGCCGACTATGATATTTCCGAAGATACCAAAGCCCCGCCCCTGCATGATTTTTCCAGATAACCACCCAGCAAGAGCTCCGATGATCAGCATCCCAATCAGGCTTTCAAATTGCATGGCTCATGCTCCTTCGTTTAGGGCAGCCTAGCGATCAAAACCTGCACCGTCACCTGCTTTCGTATCAACTGTTGACGTAGTGCATGCCTTGGAACCGCGCCCGCAGGACGCGGGTGCTTTCGGCGACCGCCTCGGGGTTATTGCCGGTCAACCCGCGCGCAATCAGAGCCGCCAGTTCAGGCGCGTCGGCTGGTGTCACACCACGCCGCACCAGTTCCGGAGTGCCAATGCGCAGGCCATTCATGTCCCCTGCAACCTCTGCGATCGGCAGGCCTATGCCGCAGGCCAGAAACCCAGCCTTTCGCAAGGCCTTGGAGGCTGCCTGCCCGCCGCCAAACGCCGCCGCCTCAAGCGCAAACTGGTGAGACAGTGTTGCCCCGCCCGCGCCTTTGAACACCGGCAGGCCAAGTGCTTCCAGCTCCGCCGCGAGGGCTTGCGACAGTGCAATCATCGCGGTCGCATAGTCTTTTCCATATGCAATCCAGTCCAACAGACTCACCGCCAGGGCAGCCGTCTTGGCGGCATCAAAGTTCGCGGTCATCCCCGGAAAGGCAATGGCATCCAGACGTTCCGCGATCTCGGCGTCATTGGTGACGATCAACCCACCAGCGGGCCCGCCAAGGCTCTTGTAGGTGCTCATCGTCATCAGATGCGCGCCTTCATGCAAAGGATTGGCCCAGGCACCTCCGGCGATGATGCCGCATTGATGCGCCGCATCGAACAGCACCTTTGCCCCGACTTCGTCCGCGATGGCACGGATATCCGCCACCGGATGCGGGAACAGATTCAGGCTGCCGCCGATGGTGATCAGCTTGGGGCGTACCTGCAGCGCCAGAGTGCGCAGCGCATCGAGGTCGACGGTGTAGCCATCCGCATGTACCGGCGCCGGGTGCGTGTTGAGACCGTAAAGCCCTGCGCAGCCGCCCGTGTGGTGGGTGACATGACCGCCAACTGCAGCGGGCGGCGCAATGATCGCATCCCCTGGCTGGGTCAGCGCCATAAACCCATATAGATTGGCCAGCGCGCCTGAGCCGACACGCACCTCAGCATAGGAGGCCTGGAACACCTCGGCTGCCAGTTCGGCCGCGATCACCTCGATTTCCTCTATCGCCTCAAGGCCCGTCTCGTACTTGTCGCCCGGATAGCCCAGCGACGGGCGACTGCCGAGCCCCGATGACAGCACAGCCTCCGCCTTTGGGTTCATGACATTGGTGGCCGGGTTGAGGTTGAAACACTCCGCGTCATGGATCTCGGTGTTAAGCGCAATCAGTTTGTTGATCCGCTCAGACACCTCAGACGGAGAGGAAGCAACGGTGCGCGCGGCGATCTCGTGTACGAGAGTTTCACATGTTTCCGGCACCCAAGGGCGCGGCAAAAGGGAGGGGGTCACGGCATCAGTCATGGTCTGGATCCTGTTTCATGTCGGTGTCCCTTTCAGTGAACCGCAAAGCCCGGCTTGCAGACAAACCAGTTTTCTGAAAAATTAGGGTTAGAAAAATTGAGCCTAGTTATGCCCGTAGCTCCACCGCGCCCAAAAACTCTGCCGCTCACCGCATTGCGCGCCTTTGAGGCGGCCGCACGGCTTGGCAGCTTTGCGGCGGCGGCCGAAGAGCTTGGCGTTACCCCCGGCGCAGTCTCAGCACAGGTAAAGTCCCTTGAAGACAGTATCGGAGCACGCTTGTTTCATCGCCGCGCCAAGGCTGTTGAACTGACCGCACCCGGGAGCCGCGTTCTGCCCGAGTTTTCGCAAGCCTTTGATCAGCTTGGGATTGCAGTGCAAAAGCTCAGAGATGAAGCGGCCCCGCAAGTGGTGCATATCGCCACCTCTCCCGCGGTTGCTCAGTATTGGTTGTCACCACGACTGCCGTGCCTGCGCCGGGACATGCCAGAGGCCAGCATATCTATCACCGCGCTGGAAACCCCTCCGAACCTGAAGCGCACACCCTATGATCTGTGCCTGTTTTTTGACTCTGAGCAAGGCCAGGAGGTCGAGCGTGATGTGATCTTTCCGGTCTGTAGCCCGGATCTGGCAAAGCGGCTTTCACGCCCGCAAGATCTGGAAGACGTGCCCTGCCTTTCAGACAGCACATGGGATCGCGATTGGGCCATTTGGCTGGCAGCGCAAGGACTGAATGAAACGGTAACACCGCATGGCCCCGTCTACTCGCTTTATGCGCTGGCTGTCGAAGAAGCCTTGAACGGCGCCGGGGTTTTGATGGGGCACGGAGCATTGCTGGCTCCGCTGTTGCGCACGGGGCGTCTTGTCGCTCCGTTTGAACAACATGTCACTCTCACAAGCTCTCTAAGGCTTTGGCGCCTGCCTGGACGCAGCGTCGGAGCCACGGTCAACCGCGTGGCGGATTGGTTTCTGTCCGATGGACCGGGGTTGCGTTAGGACAGTTGGCACATGCAACACGCGTGCACGCCGCAAAGGCGGTCCGAGGGAGTATCGTACTGCACTATTTTCTGGCCTGCCCACGCTACGTCGGACTGGCGACAGCAAGCCCCCGAGCCTCTACCCGATCAGTCCACCATCACTGTCGTCGCCCGCCTCTTCCATCAGACGGCCCATGTCGGGAACGGTAACACGGCGCTTGCCTTCCAGTTCGATCACACCGTCTTTTTTCAGGGCAGACATTTGACGGCTGACAGTCTCAAGCGTCAGTCCCAGATAATCCGCCATCGCCTCCCGCGTGAGTGGCAGATCAAAGGACATCGTGTTCGTAGCGTTCTTGGGGGTGAGCGATGCATCCCGCCGCGCAATAATCGCCAAGAGACTGGCGATCTTTTCCCGCGCCGTCTTGCGCCCGAGAACCAGCATCCATTCGCGCGCCGCGTCGAGTTCATCCAGCGTCATCTCTAGCAGACGGTGCGCGATATGAGGCGTGCGCACCATCAGCTCCTCGAACGGTTTCTTTCGGAAGCAGCACATGACCACCTCGGTGGTGGCCACAACATTGTAAGCGGCACCATCGCGTCCGGGCCGCCCTACGAAATCGCTTGGCAACAGCAGGCCCACCATTTGCGTGCGGCCGTCTTCCATTGTTTGGGTCAGGGTCGCGATCCCTGAGACGACCGACCCCACAAAGTTCATCTGATCGCCCGACCAGATAATCGGCTGTCCCGACTCGTAGGTGCGATAGTATTTGATTGCATCCAGCGCTCCCAATTCGTCTGCATCGCACCGCGCGCAGACTGCACGGTGACGAATCGGGCAATCGCCGCAATTGACGGAGGCAATAGTGGGGGCATTCATGGCTGTTACCGATAGATGTAGATCAAAAGAACTGTGCGCGTGTGGTCCCAAGACTAATCGCGTGAAGCGCAAACCTCAATTGGGTATCAGGGGTTTGTTGAACGCCAAAGTGCCGCGGCACCTGAATGGCCCTTTCGAACAGCACTTTGCGTCGACACAACGCCACCTCAAGCACGCGCATGACTGTGCACTCAAGGCGCACTTCTGAGGAAATCGGGCCGATTACCGCATCCCACGGCTAGGGTATCTGGGCACGTTCATCCAAAGACCGGACCTCTCCCGCCCGTCGCTGGTGCATGAGATGCACCACTCCCGTTGGGCCAGGCTCGGCGCCTTTGGCGCCGAGCCTGGCCCAAGGCCGCCAAGGGGTCACGGCAATCAGCCGGGGCACCTGCGGGCGCGGGAGCACCCCGTTTTTGGGCCGATATGGTTAACGCGCGGCTGCAAGTAGCTGACGGGTGTAGTCCTCACGCGGCGCTTCGAACAGAGTTGTGGCGTCACCGGCTTCAATCACGTCCCCCTGTTTCATCACGATCATCTTGTGCGACATGGCGCGCACCACGTGCAAATCATGGGAAATGAAGAGATAGGCCAGCCCATAGCGCGCTTGCAGATCCCTGAGCAGATCCACGATCTGCACCTGAACCGTCATATCCAAAGCTGACGTCGGCTCATCCAGAACCACAAGGCGCGGACGCAGGACCATGGCACGGGCAATCGCGATGCGTTGGCGCTGACCGCCAGAGAACTCATGCGGGTAGCGGTCCATTGCTGCGGGATCGAGGCCCACCTCTTCCATTACCTCGGCCACCAGATCGCGGGTATCGCGGTGCAGGTCCACCCTATGGATCGCCAGCCCCTCAGAAATGATCTGCGCGCAGGTCATCCGTGGGCTGAGCGAGCCGAAGGGATCCTGAAACACGATCTGCATATCCTTGCGCAAGCGCCTCAGATCACGAGTAGACCACTGCCGCAGATCCTCACCGCAAAAGCGCACCTCCCCTTCGGAGGCAATCAGCCGCATGATCGCAAGGGCCAGCGTGGTCTTGCCCGACCCGCTTTCGCCAACAATGCCCAGGGTCTCTCCTGCGCGCACCGAAAGTGAGGTCGGGTTGACCGCCTTCACATGGCCAACGGTGCGTTTCAAGAGCCCCTTCTGGATCGGGAACCAGACCTTGAGATTAGATGTGCGGATCAGTTCTTCGGCCCCGTCAGGCACGGGCGCAGGCTGGCCAGAGGGTTCAGCCGCCAGCAGTTTCTTGGTGTAGGGGTGCTGCGGGTTGGCGAAAACCTCCTCGGCCGGGCCGCTTTCGACAATCTCGCCGCCCTTCATCACGCAGACCCGATCTGCGATCCGGCGCACGATGGCCAGATCGTGGGTGATGAACAACAGGCCCATGCCTTCGCTCTGTTTCAGCTCGGCCAGAAGGTCGAGGATCTGCGCCTGAATGGTGACGTCCAGCGCCGTCGTCGGCTCATCCGCGATCAGGATCTCGGGCTTATTGGCGAGGGCCATCGCAATCATCACGCGCTGGCGCTGCCCGCCGGATAACTCGTGAGGATAGGCGCCAAGCCGCGTTTCAGGATCGCGAATACCCACCTTGATCAGCAGCTCCAGGATGCGATCCCGTGCGGCCTGCCCCACCAGCCCCTGATGCAGAGCGAGGGATTCCGACAGCTGCTTTTCGATCGTGTGCAGCGGATTGAGTGAGGTCATCGGCTCTTGGAAGATAAAACTGATGTCATTGCCGCGCAGGCGCATCAGGTGCTTTTCATCGGCGCCGACCATCTCTTTGCCCTTGTAGAGGACCGAGCCGCTGACCGTGGCGCTATCGCCGAGCAAAGATACGGTAGACAAGGCCGAAACGGATTTGCCCGACCCGGATTCCCCGACCAGCGCCACTGTCTCACCCCGGTCCACGGCAAAGGAGACGCCTTTCACGGCTTCGGTCGTTTTGCCGTCCTGCCGAAAAGAGACACGCAGGCCTTTGACCTCCAGTATCGCAGTCATGAGAAGGTCTTCCGTGGGTCAAACGCATCGCGGATGCCTTCAAAGATGAAGACCAGAAGCGACAGCATGATGGCAAAGGTGAAAAAGGCGGTGAAGGCCAGCCAGGGTGCCTCAAGGTTCTGTTTGGCCTGCAAGGTCAGCTCCCCCAGCGAGGGTGCCGAGGACGGCAGACCAAAGCCAAGAAAGTCGAGCGAGGCCAGCCCGCCAATGGTGCCGGTCACGATAAAGGGCAGCATGGTCAGGGTCGCCACCATCGCGTTCGGGAGCATGTGACGGAACATGATGGTCATATTGCCAACGCCCAAAGCCTTGGCCGCGCGCACATATTCTAGGTTACGCGCGCGCAGGAACTCTGCCCGCACCACGCCAACAAGGGCCGTCCAGCCAAAGAGGATCATCAGGAAGACAAGCAGCCAAAAGCTACGGCCCAGAATCGCGAACATGATGATGATCACATAAAGAGTTGGCGTCGAGGACCAGATCTCGATGAAGCGCTGGAACAGAAGGTCCAGCCAGCCACCGAAATAGCCCTGCACCGCGCCTGCCGCGATCCCGACGACCGTTGCCGCGCCCGTCACGATCAGGGTGAAGACGATGGAGAGGCGAAAGCCGTGAATGACCCGCGCCAGAACATCGCGCTTGGTGTCATCGGTGCCCAAAAGGTTCTGCCCGTTGGGCGGCAAAGGCGCTGCGCCGGGCCGGTCCACGGTGGTGTTGTAGGAATAAGGAATGGGCGGCCAGATGGTCCAGCCCTTGTGGAAATCCTCGCCTGCGAAACTGCCTGCGTCGATCTCCTCCAGGATGCCTTCGGGATCGTCAAAACAGTCCAGATTGCCGCCCGACTGGATCAGACATTCTACTTCGGGGTCCTTGTAGACGGCCTCGGTCCTGAAATCGCCGCCAAAGGCCGTTTCCGGATAGAACTTGAAGATCGGCATGAACAACTCGCCGCGATAGCTGACGAGGATCGGCTTGTCGTTGGCGATGAACTCGGCAAAGAGCGACAGCACGAACAGGACCGAGAAGATCCAGAACGACCAAAAAGCGCGTTTGTTGCGGCGAAAGTTGTTCCAGCGGCGCTGATTGAGCGGGGACAATGCCATGGCTCAGCCCTCCCTCTTGTCGAAATCGATCCGCGGATCGACCAGCACATACATGATGTCCGAAATGATTCCGACCACGAGGCTCATCAGACCAAAGATGAAGAGCGTGCCAAAGATCACCGGGTAATCGCGCGCAACGGCTGCTTCGAAGCCAAGCCGCCCCAAACCATCGAGCGAAAAAATCGTCTCGATAATGAGGCTGCCCGAGAAGAACACTCCGATAAAGACCGCCGGAAAGCCCGCGATCACAATCAGCATCGCATTGCGGAACACATGGCCATAGAGAACACGGGCCTCGCTCAGGCCCTTGGCGCGGGCGGTCATTACGTATTGTTTCTTGATTT
Source organism: Pseudophaeobacter sp. (assembly GCA_027019165.1). Classification (GTDB taxonomy): domain Bacteria; phylum Pseudomonadota; class Alphaproteobacteria; order Rhodobacterales; family Rhodobacteraceae; genus Phycobacter. Next base: position 48,361 of record JALUXC010000016.1, on the reverse strand, counting down.
CGTCAAGGAAGGAGTTCTTGGTCAGCAAGGTCAGCGTCGCAAAGGAGGAGATGGTCGAGGCCACAACCGGCAGGGTGATGTGCCAGAAATAGTCGCCGATCTTGCCCAATAGACTCAGCTCTTCCCAGTTGTCCGAAGTGAGCCCCCGCAGCGGGAAGATCTGCCAATAGGAGCCGCCCGCAAAGAGAACCAGCAACATGATGGCAAAGAGAAAACCTGGTATGGCATAGGCCGCGATGATGACGCCGCTGGTCCAGGTGTCAAAGCGCGAGCCATCGTTCAGCGCCTTGCGGATACCCAGCGGGATCGAGATGACATAGGCAATCAAAGTGGACCAAAGCCCAAGAGAGATCGACACAGGCATCTTTTCCAGCACCAGTTCGGTCACTTCGATCTTGCGGAAATAGCTTTCGCCGAAATCAAACCGCAGGTAGTTGCCGATCATCTGGATGAAGCGCTCCAGCGGCGGTTTGTCGAGGCCGAACTGCGCGGTCAACTCCTCGATCAACTCGGGCGGCAGGCCCTGACGGCCCGCATAGCTGTCGTTGGCGCCCAGAGTTTCCGTCGCGCCCGTGTCACCCCCGCCACCGGCAAAGCCTTCAAAGACATCGCCGCTGCCCTGCATCTGAGCGATGATCTGCTCCACCGGCCCACCGGGCACGAACTGTACCAGCGCAAAGTTGATCACCATGATCCCAAAGAGGGTCGGGATGATCAGCAGAAACCGCCTGAGGATATAGGCTGCCATGACCCGCGCCTATCGCAATGCGCCAGAGGCCTTCAGTTCGGCCTCTTTTGCAGGATTGACCCACCATAGGTCCAACCAGCCCGAAGAAAAAGGCGGCAGGTTTTCGGGGTGTTCGTACATGCGCCAATAGGCCAGCCAGCTGACGTCCAGATACCAGGTCGGCACCATAAAGCGCTTGGCCCGCAGAACGCGGTCCAAGGCGCGCGTGTTGGCATAAAGGTCTTCCTGCGTGGTGGCCTTCACAATATTGCCGATCAGCGCATCCACCGCCGGATCGGCCAGGCCCGCCGGGTTGAAGACGGAATACTGATGCGCCTCGGATCCGAACTGCTGATAGAGACCTGTCGAAGGCTCCAGCGACTTGGGGTAAGCGAAGGAGACCATATCAAAGTCTTTTTCGCGGCGGCGGCTGGTGTACTGGGCAAAGTCCACTCTGTTCAGGACCGCCTCGATTCCCATCGTCTGCAGATTGGAGACAAAAGGCTGAACAATCCGCTCCAGCACCGGGCTGTCGAGCAGGAACTCTATCTTGAGCACCTCGCCTGCGGCATTGCGGCGGATACCGTCATCGCCGACGCTCCATCCGGCCTCATCCAGCAGCTTCATGGCCCGGCGCAGGTTGCGACGGTCCGAGGGGCGTTCAGGTTTTGAGCTATGTGCCATCACTGCAGGTTCGGTCAGGACTGACGGATCAATCTGATCGCCAAGCGCTTCGAGAACTTCTTTTTCCAGCCCTGTCGGCAGATCCTTGGCTTCCAGCGCGGTATCCTGCCAGAAAGAAGAGCGATGCCGGAACAGCCCATATTGCAGGCTTTCGTTTGTCCACTCGAAGTTATAGGCCAATTGCACCGCCTCACGCACCCGAATGTCCTGAAACACCGGGCGCAAAAGGTTCATCACAAACCCGTTTGCCGAAGGTACATTGCCGTCGGGGATCGCATCCTTTTTCACATCCCCGCGCGCAACGGCATCGAATTCATAGGCCGTCGCCCAGTTTTTGGAGTTATTCTCGGTCCGCAGGGTGTAGACGCCAGCCTTGAACCCTTCCATCGCCGCAATCGCATCGCCGAAATACTCGATACGAAGGCGATCATAGTTGTGGCGCCCCTTGTTCACATTCAGATGCCAGCCCCAATAGTCGGGGTTGCGGCGGTAGACGATGCGCTGGTTCACATCGAAGCTTTCAAGCACATAAGGGCCAGAGCCGATACCGGGATCAAGACGCGGCTCATCCAATCGGCGATTGTCGGGATCGGCGTCAAACCAGGCTTTGGAGAACACAGGCGTTCCGGCAACCTGTGATATCATGGCGCGGCGTGGAAAGTCCGGCGAGAAATAGAACTTCACACGATGCGGGTCGAGCGCCTCAGCCTTGGGAATACGTTTGCGCACAGCTTCGGCGTAAGACTGCAGCCCCTGATCAAGCAGAATGTTGTGTGAAAAGACAACATCCTCTGCTGTGACCGGCGTTCCGTCAGAGAACCGCGCCTCTGGGCGCAGGTTAAAGATAACCCAGTCCTGGCTTTCGGGGTATTCAAGGCTTTCGGCGATCAACCCGTAATAGGAACCCGGCTCATCATAGGATTCGATCAGCAAGCTCTCCAGATGATAGGACGCCAGCGCACCAGCCCGCCCCTTGCGCGTAAACGGGTTCATGCTGTCAAAGGTACCAACAGCGGAAATGGACATCTCTCCCCCCTTGGGGGCATCTGGGTTTACATAGTCGAAATGGTCAAATCCCTCTGGGTATTTCAAATCCCCGAATTCCGCGAAGCCGTGGCTTTTGATGACCCCCTCATCGGCGCGGGCCTGAAGGCTTGCCCCGATGAGCACCAAAAGAATGCCGAGGAAAAACAAGCCCTGCATGATCCGTGATCTGCTCTGCAGGAGGGCCGTGCTGACCTTTGCTTCCGTTTTGATCGCGATCTGTCGTGATCTCATCTGCCTTAACCTCCGCTGTCCGGTGTTCAAGCGTTCCGGATTTATCCTACTTTTCAAGCTAATGGGAGGTGGGCACAACATTCAAGTTGCGATGCGGTCACAATCCTTTGGGGTTGGGGCGATTTCACGCCGGTTTTCACAATCCTGATGATTGCCGGACGCGACACACGAAAAAGGCCGCTGAATGCAAGCGGCCTTTTTCCTCATTTCAGTCCTTGACGCGATTAGTTGTCGAGGCTGTCCAGATAGGCAATGAGGTTCACCCGGTCGGAAACCTTCTTCAGGCCAGCGAACGACATGGTCGTGCCCGGCGCATAGGCAGAGGGTTTTGTCAGGAAGGCATCCAGGTTTTCCGCTGTCCAGTCACCACTCATTCCGGACAGAGCCGCCGAATAGCCAAAGCCATCTGCCGCCGCTTTCGGTCGACCAACAACGCCGTAAAGGTAAGGACCGGTTGCATTGGCACCGGCTTCGAGTTTGTGGCACGCAGCGCATTTCTTAAAGACCTTGGCACCTTTGCCAACGTCTGCAGAAGCCATGAGCTCTTCAAAGCTCACTTGTTCTTCTGGTTCTGCTGCGCCACCTGCCTCTTCCACTTCAATCACGTAGGAGGCCTGTCCGTGGCTCTCTACGTGGTACAGTTCCTCTGCGGCCCATTTGCCCAGAAGGAACACGAGGAACGCGCCGCAAAAACCTGCGGTCGCTTTGGTAAGGGTCATCGTGTCAAACATGATCGCGAGTCCATTTCAGCTGTCTGGAGGCGTGTCTAAGGCTTCCCCTCTCAAGTGGCAAGGTGTAGACAGCGCGACGAAACGCCCGACTATACAAGTTTTGCAGGAAAGTCGCACTCATGTCCGGAAAAATTGCCATTCAGGGGGAACTCGGCTCCTACAGCCACGAGGCCTGCCGCAACGCACGTCACAATATGGAAGTGCTACCCTGCCGCAATTTTGAGGACGCCATAGAGGCGGTCAGGTCCGGTGCGGCCGATGAGGCCATGCTACCGGTCGAAAATTCGACCTATGGCCGGGTGGCAGACATTCACCGGCTTCTGCCGCACAGCGGGTTGCATATCGTCGAAGAAGCCTTCGTGCGGGTGCATATCAACCTCTTGGGTGTGCCCGGCGCCCGGCTTGAAGACATACGAGAAGCAAAATCGCACCTCGTCCTGTTACCGCAATGCGGCCAATTCCTGCGGAAGCATGACATCGTCGGCCGCGTCAGCCCTGACAATGCCCGAGCCGCCCGCGATGTGGCCGAAGAAGGCGACAAACATGTGGCCGCTCTGGCCAGCGAACTGGCCGGAGAAATCTACGGTCTGGATGTTCTGGCCCGCCATATCGAGGACAACGGCGACAACACCACGCGGTTCCTCATCATGTCGCGCGCGCCGGACTACAGCCGCCGCGGCGCGCATGGGATGATCACCAGCTTCGTCTTTCAGGTCCGCAACATCCCGGCCGCGCTTTACAAGGCGATGGGCGGCTTTGCGACCAACGGGATCAACATGACGAAACTGGAAAGTTACATGGTGGATGGATCCTTCACCGCAACGCAGTTTTACGCCGATATTGAAGGCCACCCCGAGGATGAAAATGTGAAACTCGCCATGGACGAGCTGGCCTATTTCACAACGAACGTCGAAATTCTTGGCGTCTATCCCGCAGATAACGGCCGGTACTGAACCAAGAAAATCGGGCAGGTAAGGACTACGCGCCCTTGCACGCCCAGTTCGGCACATGCGTCTGTGTATCTATCGGGGGAAAAGGTGAGAGGTTGGACATCGACCCAAGCGGGGCTCGTTGTGGCTGCTTCCTTCCGGACCTGACCAGGTTGGCGAGGCGCCTGCCCGCGCCAACCTCTCGAATCCCGATATAGGCGCCGGGTGAAGCAATGACAAGGCCTGCAGGTGCTCTGCAGAACAGCGTGAACAGCCTTGGCTCTATAAGGTCAGCATCAGCTTGAGAAAACCCGACTGTGTTATCCCGCAGTTGCGTGTGCGGGTCTCGCTCAACTCCGGGAGATATGCCTCGGCGGCCGGAGCAGTGTAGACTGCGGCTTCAACCCCATTCAACGGCGCAAAACGCCAGGGGTAGGCCTGCTCCTCAAGCGGATCTTCCGGCAGGCGCCCTGCAACGTAATCACGGATCACATCCCGAATACGAACGGTCGGCAAAGGTACATTCGCGGCTTCCTTCACCATCTGGAAATTCCCGCCCCCGCTCACGCGGTAGCTGTTTGCAACCACCGCAAATTGCTGATCTGGCCGCAAGGGCTCTCCGGCAAAGGTCACGTTTCGAACCCGCCGCGCATCAGGATTCACTCGCACGCCAAGCGTGGAAAAACGCGACGGCACTGAGAGATCAACTTCATACTGCAGCCCGAACAAGACATCGAAGTTGTGCCCTGCCCGGTCCGGATCGACCAAATCCCCACCTTGCGCAGCAGCAGTGACCTGATTGAAAACACCAGCCGACATTTCGAGCCAATCCAGAACCTGAGCCCCGGTTGCAACCACCAAACGCAGCTCGTTTGGGAAGACGTGAAGATCGGCCACATTGCGCATACACAAGGCCCCGGCACCAATCTCAGTGAAGTGAGACGGCCCGGACCGCCCTCCAAATTTTCCCGGAGCTGCCGCAGACAGCAAGGGCAGCGCTCCTGCGGCTGTGCCTTGCAAAAGGGGTCTTGCCGCCGCCGCCTGTGCCGCCGCCGCGAGTTTGAGGCCGAGATCCCGACCGAACAGGGTAAAAAAGGAATGCAATGGAACATCGCTGCTGCCGACTGGCTGACGCATCCGCGCCCGGGTTTTCTCATGGGACTTTTCCAAAATCCGAACAAGGTTCGGGGATTCTTCCACCAGCGAAACCAATGCTCCGTCCTCACGACGCTCGCAAATCCCGTGCAGCCTCGCGGCTCCGCCGGTCACCTGCCACCCATCAGGCCCATAGGCCACATCAAGATCGATTTCGCCCAGGTGCGAGCCATGCGCCCCGGCCATCACTACCGGTTTTTCGAAAGAATGGTCGGGATGAGGCAAGTTTTTGTGCGTGTGGCCCGCGATCACCGCATCGATCTCTTGGATCGCTGCGATGGGGACAAGCGCGTTCTCCATACCCGGAGTGGCTTCACGCCCTCCAACACCCGTATGAGCCAACGCAACAATGATGTCACAGCCAACCTTGCGCAACTCGACAGCCTTGTCTCGTGCTGTCTGAACCATATCCGAAACTGTCACCTGCCCTTTCAGAAGATGCGCGTCCCAAGTGACCGTCTGCGGTGGCAACACCGACAATATCCCGATCCGCACCGGCGGGGCCCCAGCACAAGACTGAATGTCCCGCTCCAGAATTGCGCTGCTGGCAAAAGGCAACTGCCGTCCAGGCTCCACCGGCGACATGTTCGAGCAGACCACCGGGCAAACAGCCTGCTCCAGAACAGTTGCCAGCGTACCAAGGCCGAAGTTGAAATCGTGATTCCCAAGGCCAATGGCATCATAGCCCAGCGCCTCGAAGGCAGTCATGACAGGGTGGGGTATCATCGGGGTGTCAAAGGATGTTTCACCGATTGGCGCACCCTGGAGCGAATCTCCATTGTCCAGCAACAGGGTGACGCCACCGATTGCCTCCATCTGCGCTCGGGCTTGATCAATGAGAGAGGCCGTACGTGAGAGCCCGATACTGGGATCTTCCCGATCCGCGTAGTAATCGTAGCTGCGCAGGCTGCAATGGAGATCTGTCGTCGCCAACAGACGCAACACCCCATTTTGCCGGACCGAGGATCGTTCCGTTTCGGTCATCTATCTTCACCTGCAACTTGCACGGCCTGCTCCGTTCGTACCTTTGGTCCGCCCTGATCGGGCGCGTTAACCCTGTTGAATCAGCCTTTCGCCGATTTGCAAAGTCACCATTTATGAGGATGTTAACGATTGTGGCGCGGATGCCGAGAATTAAGTCGAAATTCCACCAGGATCCAGCGGCGAACTGACGTGCTACCAACAAATTTCCGTCTATTGCCGTAAAAGCCTTTCCCCCGCCTCGTCACAACAAGCTGGCCTTCAACCGCGTTTGTCGCCATCAATGGCCCAAATAGCCAAGCGACGTCGCGTTGCACCCGCAGCAAAAGGAACAGACATGAAGCGCGCAGAACAGGTTACCTTTGGAGGTGGAGGTCTGGACCGCCAGGCTCACCTGCGTTCGGATGACACGGCAATTGAACGCGCCCTGGCTGCCAAAGAGACAAAGACACTGCTGATCTGGCGAGGCAAACCCCTGTGCCGTCGCGCAAAAGATGCCAAGGCACCTGAACGTCTGGCATGGCTATCCCCGGACCATCCGGTACTGACACGCTACGGGGACACAACCGTCTTCCTCGGGGCTGACGCAAACGGCGCCGCGATCTTCGCCTGTGACATCAGCAGCTGGCAACCCGATGCATTGGACGAAATGGCCTTGGCCAGTTTCGCCGATACGAGCGAACAACAGCACCCCGATCTGCCCGAGGGCCATGTCTTTGCCGAATTGCGTCGTGTGATGACGCGGCTCTCTCCGTTGGAGGCTGAAATGGCGGCTACCGCCAGGGCACTGATATCCTGGCACGATTCACACAAGTTCTGCGCCCGTTGCGGACATCCGAGCGACATAAAACAGGCTGGATGGCAGCGCACCTGCCCCAAATGCAAGGCCGGGCATTTTCCTCGCACTGATCCGGTGGTGATCATGCTCATCACCCACGGTGATGACGTTCTGATGGGCCGTTCTCCCGGATGGCCCGAGGGAATGTATTCTCTGCTGGCCGGTTTCGTAGAACCGGGAGAAACCCTGGAAGCCGCTGTCCGGCGTGAAGTGCTGGAGGAAGTCGGTGTTGCGGTCGGCGAGGTCTCTTATCTGTCGAGCCAACCCTGGCCGTTCCCTATGTCCTTGATGTTTGGATGCAGCGGCACGGCCCTGTCTCGGGATTTGCGACTTGACCCAGTTGAAATCGAAGACGCCATGTGGGTGAGCCGACAAGACATGATGACAGCATTTGCGGGAGAGCACCCAGTGTTAAAACCCGCCCGAAAAGGAGCAATTGCGCATTTTCTTTTGCACAACTGGCTTGCAGATACTCTGGACTAAACAGCCTATCCAAAGCATTCTCAAAGCCTAACAGAGAACCGGAGCAGCACGCACCCGGAAAAAGGTGGCAGGCAATGGACTTCAACAGCAAAAAAGACATTGAAGCGCCGATCGCGGAGATCTTCGAAGCGCTTTGCGATTTTGAGAGCTTTGAGCGCTCGGCGTTCCGCCGCGGCGTAGAGGTTCAGCGGATGGGGGATATCAACGCACCTGAAAAAGGTCTGGCTTGGGACGCAAAATTTACCCTTCGCGGTAAGTCTCGCGACCTGCGTGTGATCCTTGCGTCCTTCGAGCCCGTAACGCGGATGGTACTGACTGGCGAAAGCGGTGCTCTGAAAGGAGAGACCGAAATCGATCTGGTGGCGTTATCTCCAAGCCGAACACGGCTTTCCGTCACGCTGAATGTTTCTGCCAAGACCCTTTCAGGCAGGCTTTTCCTGCAGTCCATGAAACTGGCCCGCGGTAGCATCGAGCGGAAGTTCAACGCCCGAATCGCCGACTTTGCGTCACTTACCGAAGAAAACCTGCGCCGGCAGGCCTGAACGCCCGACACTCGCCAAAACGCACCAGAGTGGCGTCATGAAACCGGGCGTCAGTTCGGTTGGCCGTCAAGGCTGCCCGAACCGGAGCTACTGGCAAGGACGGGTAGATGCCCTGCACCACTCAAAGGAGCCGCTCAACGGGGTCACTTCACAGCCGCGCCATCGGCATAGCCCAAACGCGCCCAGATCAGTTGCTCCTCTGTCTCCACAGCGCAAGGGCGTGCCAGTCGCAAGCGCCGCAAAGCCCGCTCCGGTATCTCACCACATTCAATCAAAAGGCGCAGGGCTACCATCCCAGAGCGGCCACAGCCTCCGCGGCAGTGCACCAGTACACGTCCACCACCCTCCAATGCCTGCCGCGCCGAGGCACTGACCGTGTTCCATTCGGCGTTGACGCTTGCATCTGGAGTTCCAAAATCTGTAACCGGCAGATGCACCCAGCGGCTTCCCATGCTTTGAAAATCCACCCCGAGCGTCGCAGCCCCGACAGCGACCTGCTCAGCGTCGGTCGTCATTGAAATGACCAGCCCAGGCTGCCAATCGTGAACGAGCCGCATATCGCCCGCATAGTCGCCCGATGATCCCGGCAAGGGGCAGATTGCGAGAATTCCGTTTGCGGCCGATACGGCAAAAATGGTGAACGGCTGATCGGCTTGCCCCTGGGGCAGGCTGGATTGAACCTCGTCCATGACACACTCTCCACCATACTGTGAAAAAACTGTGCCACCACGGCGCGCGTCCGGTCAACAGCGGTGGACGAATGCCGCCCGCTTCCCTACCCTGTAGTCTGCCCCTTAACTGCGCAGCCGCAACCAGCAAGAGACAGCATGAGCGACACTCCAACCCTCGATCCCGCAGCCGCCACCGGCGCGGTTCTGCCTGACAGCCAAGACGCAAACCAGGGGCAGTATCAGGTTCTCGCCCGCAAGTACCGCCCCGAGACCTTTGCCGATCTCGTCGGCCAGGACGCCATGGTGCGCACGCTGAAGAATGCCTTTGCAGCAAACCGCATCGCTCAGGCCTTTATCATGACGGGGATTCGGGGCACCGGCAAAACCACCACCGCACGGATCATCGCCAAGGGCATGAACTGCATCGGCCCCGATGGCACCGGCGGCCCCACCACCGAGCCCTGCGGCCAATGCGAACATTGCACCGCGATCATGGAAGGGCGCCATGTGGATGTGATGGAGATGGACGCCGCCAGCCGCACCGGCGTCGGCGATATCCGAGAGATCATCGATTCGGTCCAGTACCGCGCCGCCTCGGCTCGGTACAAGATCTACATCATCGACGAAGTTCACATGCTCTCGACCAGCGCCTTCAATGCGCTCTTGAAAACGCTGGAAGAACCGCCCGCACATGTGAAATTCATCTTCGCCACCACCGAGATCCGCAAGGTACCGGTGACGGTACTATCCCGCTGCCAGCGCTTTGATCTGCGCCGCATCGAACCTGAGGTGATGATCGAGCTCCTGCGCAAGATCGCCACGGCCGAAGGTGCACAGATCGCCGAAGATGCTTTGGCGCTGATCACCCGCGCCGCCGAAGGCTCGGCCCGTGATGCGACCTCTCTGCTGGACCAGGCGATCTCCCACGGCGCGGGCGAAACCACAGCCGATCAGGTGCGCGCCATGCTGGGCCTTGCCGACCGGGGCCGCGTGCTGGACCTGATGGATATGATCCTGCGCGGCGATGCGGCGGCGGCCCTGACCGAACTCAGTTCCCAATATGCCGAGGGTGCCGACCCGCTGGCGGTGCTGCGCGATCTGGCCGAGATTACCCATTGGGTTTCCGTGGTGAAGATCACCCCCGATGCAGCGGAAGATCCGACCATCAGCCCCGATGAGCGCGCCCGTGGCCAACAGATGGCGGAGGCCCTGCCGATGCGGGTGCTGACCCGCATGTGGCAGATGCTCCTGAAGGCGTTGGAAGAAGTTGCCGCCGCGCCCAACGCCATGATGGCCGCAGAAATGGCAGTGATCCGTCTGACCCATGTGGCCGACCTGCCCAGCCCCGAGGAATTGATCCGAAAGCTGCAGGATATGCCGCCCCCGCCGCCCGGTGGAGGTGGAGGAATGCCCATGCACAGCATGAGCGCGCCTGCGGCGAGCGGGGGAGGCGGGGCCTCGGCTATCGCCTCGGCCCCGCCGCAAGGCGCACCGGCAGGAGGCCCAACCGGCGGCATGACAATGTCGCATGGCCAGGGACAGGTCACCGCGCTGGCCCCGGCCTCTCAGACCGCCCTCGCCCGCTACCAGAGTTTTGAACATGTGGTGGAGCTGATCCGCACCAACCGCGACGTGAAGCTGCTGGTCGAAGTGGAAACCGGCGTGCGGCTTGTCTCGTATCAGCCGGGGCGGATCGAGTTCACGCCCCATGCCAATGCCCCGCGCGATCTAGCCGCTCGCCTCGGGACTGCCCTGCAAAACTGGACCGGCAACCGCTGGGTTGTGACCATCGCCCCTGATGGCGAGGCCCCGACAATTGCCGAGGTCCGCGATGCCGCCGAAAACGCCCTGCGTGAAAAGGCGACTGAGCATCCTATGGTTCAGGCGGTTCTGGAAAGCTTCCCCAAGGCCCGCATCACCCGCATCCGCACTGCCGAGGAACTGGCCGCCGAAGTGCAGGCTGAGGCCCTGCCCGAGGTAGAGGACGAATGGGATCCATTCGAGGAAGAGTAGTCTTAGTCTTCGTAGGCATTTTCGCTTTTTTGTACCACAGGTGTGTGGGCTGAGGTTTGCGACAAAGCGCGTCCCCATTGGGATCCGGCGTCTGGACCCGCCAACGCTCTGGACGAACTGATAAGTCTGTCCACTCTGCCGATCACTGGCGCCCTCTTCGCTCTGGCGTTTGTAGCCCTGATATCGAAATCGCGTTTCCTGAGCGCCCTGGCCGGACTTTTGTGGGGCAGCCTGGCGTTGATCCTTGCAGTGGACAACTATGGCCCCATTCTTGACGATGTGCGTTACTTCGCCATCAAAGAGGGCTGCATTGGCCCACCCCACTTGTTCATCATGCTCGCAATTGCGATATGTGCTGTGATGACTTACGGCGCACTGCGCCCCCGCACTTAGGAGAAATACCATGCTCAAAGGCCTCGGCGGTCTTGGCGATATGGCCAAGATGATGAAATCGGCTCAGGAACTGCAAACCAAAATGGCGCAGATGCAGGAAGACCTGCATAGTGTCATGGTCACCGGCGAAGCGGGCGCGGGCCTGGTGAAGGCCACCGCCTCGGCCAAGGGCGACCTCAAGGCGCTGGACATCGACCCTTCGATCTTCAATGGCGATGACAAGGAAATGGTTGAAGACCTGATCCTCGCCGCCATCAAGGACGCTCAGTCCAAGGCGGCTGAAAAGGCGCAGGAAGAAATGACCAAGCTGACCGAAAGCATGGGCCTGCCCAAGGACATCAAGCTGCCATTCTGAGGGCTGCTCCCGCACGGCACAAGACAGAAGGCGGCCTCGGTCGCCTTTTTTTGTGACCAAGGCCAAGCCGCAAACAAAACCTGAACACGTGTCCCACGCCCCCTTGCCTTTGCCCGGCGCGATGCGACTATATGGGCAGAAACCTCTAAGGCATTTGCTATGCGTGACCACTCGACCAGCGATATCGAGACCCTGATCGACCTGATGGCGAAACTGCCGGGCATGGGTCCCCGCTCGGCCCGCCGGGCGGTACTGCATCTGGTGCGCAAACGCGGCCTTTTGCTGACGCCCCTGTCGGACGCGATGAGCCGGGTGGCCACCACCGCCCGCGAATGTCTGAACTGCGGCAATGTGGGAACCACCGACATCTGCGACATCTGCGAGGATGAAAACCGCGCCAATGGAGAGCTGTGTGTGGTCGAAAGCGTCTCTGACCTTTGGGCGATGGAGCGGGCTGGCGTGTTCAAGGGGCGCTATCATGTGCTGGGCGGCACCCTGTCGGCGCTGGACGCCATCGGTCCCGAAGACCTGCGTATTCCGCGCCTTGTGGACCGAGTCGGCAGCGAGGCCGTGAGCGAGGTGATCCTGGCCCTGAATGCCACCATTGACGGGCAGACCACCGCCCACTACATCGCCGACCAGTTGAACGGCCAGGTGAAACTCACCTCGCTGGCGCAGGGCGTGCCCATCGGCGGCGAGCTGGACTATCTCGATGACGGCACCATCAGCGCCGCCCTGAAGGCGCGCAAGGAGCTAACTTAAAGGCAAGATCCCATGCCACAGGCCCTGACACGCCCCGTCCTGATTGCCGCGACCCTCTATTTCGCGGGTGTCTTCGTCTGTGGATTTATTCTGGGAACCATCCGCATTTTTGTCCTGTTGCCGCGCATGGCAGAGATCTGGGCCCTTCTGCTGGAGCTACCAATGATCCTGACGCTGAGCTGGCTGATCGCAGGGCGGATCCTCAAGTCCCGCCCGGAACTCGCGACGCTGCCGGGGCGGCTCGGAGTTGGGGGCTGGGCCTTTCTGCTGCTGATGATCGCCGAATACCTGCTGGCCACTGCTGCCATGGGCCTGTCTGGCACCGCAGTCTTTGCCCGCTGGACCACCCTCAAGGGCGCCCTGGGCCTTGCAGGGCAAATCGTCTTCGCCCTGCTTCCTGCGCTCCGCCTGCTGACAGAGCCCCGCCCGCCCGGTCAGCCATAGTAGCTTTCGAAAGCCTTGATCGCGGCAGAAAGGCCCGCATCGCTGACGTCCTTGTGCAGGACCAGCCGGATCGGCCCGCTGTCCCCTGCCCCGATCACAACACCCGCTTTGGCCAGATGCGCTTGCAAGGCCGCATTGTCGGCTGCGGTCGGAGTGAAGAACACCATGTTGGTGGACTGAACAACCTCTCCAGCGCCAAGGGCGCGCAGGGTATCGGCTAGGGCTTCGGCGCGGCCGTGATCTTCGGTCAGGCGATCCACGTTGTGCTCAAGCGCCCAAAGGCCTGCCGCAGCCAAAACCCCGGACTGCCGCATGCCCCCACCCAGCATCTTGCGCCAGCGCCGCGCACGGGCGATGAGATCAGAAGGGCCAACGAGAACAGAGCCGACCGGGGCCCCAAGCCCTTTGGACAGGCAGATCGAGAGCGTATCAAACATCACGGCAAGATGCGGCGCAGAGCATCCCAGCGCCCCGATGGCGTTGAAAAAGCGCGCGCCGTCCAGATGCAGCGACAGACCGGCTTCCCGCCCCGTATCGGTCATCGCGCGCATATCAGCGAGGGGAATGGCCTGCCCGTTGTGCGTGTTCTCCAGCGACAAAAGGCGGCTCACCGGCAAATGGGAATCGTCCGGTTTGACCGAAGATGTGATGGCATCGAGGCTCAGCGCTCCGCCGGGCTGCACTGTCAGCGGATCAAACGCTATGCCGCCGAGAACAGATGCACCCGCAGCCTCGTATTTGAAAACGTGATAGTCGCGCCCCGTGATGATCTCTTCCCCGCGCCCGCAATGGGACAAAAGCGCCGCAAGGTTGCTTTGGGTGCCGGTGGGCAGGAAAAGCCCCGCTTCCTTGCCAAGACGCTCGGCCAGTGTCGCCTCAAGCCGATTGACCTGCGGATCCTCGCCATAAACGTCATCGCCAACCTCGGCCGAGGCCATCGCCTGACGCATGCCCTCATCAGGCCTGGTCACCGTATCGCTGCGCAGATCACAGATCACACTGGCCTTGGCACTGTCCTGGCTCATCCCTGCATATTGGTTCATCGCATTTGCTCCCTCGGCTGTTGCGGCCACGCTAGCGGCAACCCCGCCGGTGGAAAACCCCCAAGTCCGCAGGAACCCGATCCTGTCCGGCAAGCCCACCGCCCCAAGTGACCCAACGGTCAAATTGACAGCATCCCCGCACGGGCGGTTGACTGGTCACCGGGGAGCAAAGGGAGGACGGCTGGTGACGGTCATCAAGGCAGAAAGCGCGGCGATCGTCGCAGAGGTGCATGTCCAGATCGGGGAGGCCATACCGGAGGGCGCGGTTCTCCTCGCCACCGAATTGATGAAGATGCGCCACGAGATCCGCGCCCCGCACGCGGGGGTCGTCCGCGCGGTGCACATCAAACCCGGCGACGAAGTGCAAGGCGGCGGTGCCTTGATTACCCTTGAGCCTGCTGTGGTGGAGGTGGAGAAGGCGACGCAAGAAGAGGCTGAACGCCCGGACATGGCAGAATATGCCGCGCGAATGGCCTTGCTTGACGATGCAATCCGGGCAGAGGCCGTCGCCAAACGGCACGCCAAAGGGTTTCGCACGGCGCGCGAGAATGTCGAGGATCTGTTCGATCCGGGCAGTTTCACCGAATACGGTGCGCTGGCAGTGGCCGCCCAGCGCGGCACGCGCGACCTTTCGGACCTGCAGACTCGTACACAAGGCGATGGTATCATCTGCGGCATCGGCACCGTGGCAGGGCGCACCGTTGCGGCCATGGCGGTCGACTATATGGTGCTGGCCGGTACCCAAGGCTACAACCATCACCGCAAGATGGACCGGTTGATCGAAGTGGCCCGGCGCGACAGGTTGCCCATCGTCCTTTTTGCCGAGGGCGGCGGCGGACGCCCCAACGACGGCGATGCGGCTCTGATCATGGCCGCTTGGCTCAATGTGACCTCCTTTCGCCACTTCGCAGCCCACACAGGTCCCAAGATCGGGATCGTGGCGGGTTACTGTTTTGCCGGAAACGCCGCGCTCTTTGGGGTGTGCGATCTGCGCATTGCGACCAAGACCAGCTGGATCGGCATGGGCGGCCCCGCAATGATCGAAGGCGGCGGGCTTGGCAGCGTCGCCCCGCAAGAGATCGGTCCAAGCGACACACAGGTCGAAACCGGCTTGATCGATATCCTGACCGAGGATGAAGGAGAAGCAGTTGCAGCCGCAAAACGGCTATTGGCCCTTTCACAAGACGCGACCAAGCCCGCGGAGGAGCCCCGACCCGAGCTGCGCAATGTGGTGCCGGTGGACCGCACCCGCGCCTATGACATGCGGCTTGCGATAGATGGGATTGTTGACAAGGGCAGTTTTCAGGAACTGCGCCGTGGCTTTGGAGCTGGCATGATCACCGGCTTTGCCCGTCTGAACGGCCGCGCCATCGGCATTGTCGCCAACAATCCGCTGCACCTTGGCGGCGCAATCGATGCCAATGCCGGGGACAAGGGTGCGCGGTTCCTGCAGCTCTGCGATGCCTGGGGCCTGCCGGTTTTGACCCTATGCGACACACCCGGTTTCATGGTCGGCCCCGAGGTCGAGAAGACCGGTCAGGTCGCGCATGTCTCGCGGCTGTTTCTGGCGGGCGCGCATTTCAGCCAGCCATTGGTGACGATGATCCTGCGCAAGGCCTATGGGCTGGGCGCCATGGCCATGGCCGGTGGCGGCCTCGATCGTCCGCATTTCTGCTGTGCATGGCCCACTGGAGAGGTCGGCGCCATGGGGCTGGAAGGAGCGGTCAAACTGGGTCATCGCGACCATCTTGCCGCGATCAGCGATCCGCAGAAACAAAAAGCAGAGTATCAAAGGCTTGTGGAAGAGCTCTATGAGCGCGGCAAGGCTCTCAATGCGGCAAGCTTGTTGGAGTTCGACGCGGTGATCGATCCGGCAGAGACACGAGACGTTCTGCACCGGGCCCTGGCCAGCGCCGGGACTTGCTCGCCCGGTCCCCGCTACGCTGACGCCTGGTAGGGGCGTAAAACAATAAGAGCCATGCCGCTATGGCATGGCTCCCGAAACACCAGACAAGATGCGCGACTTTAGTAGCGCGGATCGATCCCGTCTTCATCTTCGTCGTCATCACCGTTGCCAGCAGGCAGGTTGAAGAAGCTGTCCGCATCGCGGATCGGCTCATCCTCCTCGCGGCTGTCGTCAGAGCTGCCGCCCAGCGTAAAGGTCTCCAGCCCTTCGATAGCGCTCGGGATCTTCGGCTCCTGATCCATTTCAAGCGATTGCTCAGTGGACACAAGTTTCCGGCGTTCGTCGTCGCTCATAACACCGCCCTCTGCAGCCCGTTTGGCAGCGGCCTTTTGCACGGCAGCGTCCAGCTCGGACTGTTTGCACAGGCCAAGCGCAACCGGATCGATGGGCTGCATATTGGCGATGTTCCAGTGGGTGCGTTCGCGGATCGACTGAATGGTCGGCTTGGTGGTGCCCACCAGCTTGGCGATCTGACCATCGGACAGTTCCGGGTGGAATTTCACCAGCCACAAGATCGAGTTCGGACGGTCCTGACGCTTGGACAGCGGGGTGTAGCGCGGGCCACGGCGTTTTTCCTCGCCAGCCGCAGCCGGATTGAACTTGAGCTTCAGCTTGTGTAGCGGATTGGCTTCGGCCTTGTCGATCTCGTCTTGGGTCAGCTGGTTGTTGGCAACCGGGTCAAAGCCTTTGACGCCCGCAGCCACATCACCATCGGCAATGCCCTGAATCTCCAGCTCGTGCATGCCGACGAAATCGGCAATCTGCTTGAAGCTGATCGTGGTATTGTCCACCAGCCACACGGCGGTCGCCTTGGTCATCAACGGTTTTGCCATGCGCGTATCTCCTTAAAACACGTTTGCCCCACGGACACCCACATACATCTTTCCCGTCGCCTGAAATAGGCTGCCCCGAGGTCTGGGGCGGGTTTCCGTTGTCGGGGAACTTCAGTCCTATATAGTCGCCTTGTTTTCATAAGGAAAGAGGCGATGCGCAGGTTCTTGCTGGCAATTGCAATGATGATTTCGGGGCTGATTTTGGCTCCGGCTCATGCGGAGAGCGACCGGGAGAGAGAGGTTTCGGGGGAATTCGACTACTATGTCCTCAGCCTCAGCTGGTCGCCCAACTGGTGCGCCATCGAAGGCGATGCCAAGGGGTCGGATCAATGCGACGACCGCCACGACCACGGTTGGACGCTGCATGGGCTTTGGCCACAGTATCATCGGGGCTGGCCAGACTACTGCCAAACAGCAAAGGCGCCCCCAACCCGCCGCCAAACCGCCGAGATGGCGGATATCATGGGCAGCTCTGGCCTGGCCTGGCACCAGTGGAAGAAACACGGCAGCTGTTCGGGCCTTAGCCCGACGCAGTATTTCGCCGTCTCACGACAGGCCTATGGGCAGATCCAGCGCCCTGCGATTTTCCGCAAACTGGACAAGGTGGTGAAACTGCCCGCCTCGCTGGTGGAAGAGGCTTTTCTCAAGGAAAATCCGCAACTGAGCCACGACAGCCTGACCATTACCTGCCGCGACGGGCACATTCAGGAGGCCCGCATCTGCCTGTCGCGCAGTCTGGATCCGGTGCCCTGTGGCCGTGACGTGATCCGCGACTGCACTTTAAAGGACGCGCTTTTTGCGCCCGTGCGCTGACCGGGAGGCACATGGGTGCACCCGGTCATGCATTGCGGTCAAAGGTCCGTGACCTTAAGAACGATCTTGCCAATATGGCCAGAGCTTTCCATACGGGCATGAGCCTCTGCGGCTGCTTCCAGCGGGAAGGTGCTATCCATCACAGGCTTCATCCGGCCTGCTTCCACCAGCGGCCAGACCGCCTCGGCCAGATCCTGCGCGATGCGCGCCTTGGCAAGATCGCTTTGAGGACGCAGGGTCGATCCCGTCACCGTCAGGCGGCGCGCCATGATCTGCGCAAAGTTCAACTCGGCCTTGGGACCGGACAGAAAGGCGATGTGCACCAGACGCCCATCATCGGCCAGCGCGCGGATGTTGCGGGGGATATAGTCACCGCCCACCATGTCGAGAATCAGATCGGCTCCGCCCTCTGCACGCAGGACCTTCACAAAGTCCTCGTCGCGGTAGTTGATCGCGCGCTCTGCGCCAAGATCGAGACAGGCCTGACATTTCTCATCGGATCCGGCGGTGGTGAAGACCCGCGCCCCCAGTGCCGAAGCCAGCTGGATCGCGGTTGTCCCGATGCCCGAGGATCCGCCATGCACGAGGAACCGCTCTCCGGCTTTGAGCCCGCCTCGGGTGAAGACATTGGACCAGACAGTGAAACAGGTTTCCGGCAGGCAGGCCGCGCGTTTGAGGGACAGGCCCTTGGGAATGGGCAGGCAATGGGCTGCCGGGGTCACCACATATTCGGCATAGCCGCCACCTGGAAGGAGGCCGCAGACCTTGTCACCCACTGCGTATTCGGTAACGCCTGCCCCGATGGCCACGACTTCGCCCGATGCCTCGAGCCCCGGCAGATCACTGGCGCCCGCAGGTGGATCATAGGCCCCCGCCCGTTGCAGCGCGTCCGGCCGGTTGACCCCGGCATAGGCCACCTTGAGCAGGAGCTGCCCGTGGCCCGGAGCGGGCACCGGGCGCTGGGTGAGGGTCAGAACATCAGGCCCTCCCGGCTGTAAGATCTCGATCGCGCGCATCGTGTCGGGCAAACCATCCGGCATGCAAAGGTCCTTTCCCTGGAGTATTTTCTTCGTGCATAGCATCGCCGCTGGCGCAGACAAACCCTGCTGGCAGCCTGACGCAAGCTCCCTTGCGTCCCCGGCAATCTTCTATCTCTAGCGGATGCTCTGGTGCCCGGGCATGTCGTCGGCCTTCTTCGGCTTGCGGATTTGCCCCGCCAGCCATGCAGGCCCCGCCAATAGAGGTTTCAACAGCGGGTTCTTTTGCACGTCTGCCTTCAGCTTTTCGAACTGCATCACATTGTCGATGCGCCGATCCAGAAACTCCCAGGTTGCGTGATGGCCGGGCGTCTCATCCCCCAGCCAGAACAGCACAGTGGACGAATAGACGCCAGACAGGGTCGCTCGTTTGCTGTACCAGTTGATATCCTCGGAGGAGTCGCCCAGCGCCGTCCAGATCGCATCCACCGTGCCCCAGATCGCCTTGGCCCCGTCGGCAGCATAGGTGGGCAGAGCAAAAAGAGTGACGCCCCGGCGCACAGCTTCCTTGTCTTCCACAGCCTCAAGGCGAAACCGCACGGCGGCAGCGATCTTGTCCCGGAACCGGAGGCCGGAGAGATCCTCTGTTGCCAGACGTTCCAACATCAGACGGTCGCCGCGCCGGTGATAGGCCAGCGCCAGATCCACCGCCCCGCGCGGGCACAGCACCCGCGCCAGAGTGGGATCAACCCCGGTGTCTTCTACTGCTGCAGAAAAGCTCGCTTCAGTCCATCCATCAAAGGCCACATGCACAAGGGCCGCATCCAAAAGCGCGTCGATGTTCGCAGGCACGCTACTTTGCGTGTTCTCGGTTGACTGCTCTGTCATACTGCTTCTCCGTTACGATTGACTGCGATTGCTGCGAGCCCGAGCCGGGCCAGGACGGGCCGCTGTGCACAGTACTAGACATGTTAGATCGGTTTTGCTATACGGCCACCTCCTGCAAATCCTTGCAACCCAACTTAGAAAGGTGGTGAAAACCACATGCAGGTTAGTGTTCGTGACAACAATGTCGATCAGGCGCTCCGTGCCCTGAAGAAAAAGCTGCAGCGCGAAGGTGTGTTCCGCGAGATGAAGCTCAAGCAACATTTCGAGAAGCCCTCCGAGAAAAAAGCGCGCGAGAAAGCTGAAGCGATTCGTCGTGCCCGCAAGCTGGCGCGTAAGAAAGCACAGCGCGAAGGTCTCCTCTAAGATCTTCCTCCGGTTTTTTCTGGATGCTTTTGACGACCCCCGTGGCCCTGCCCGGGGGTTTGTCGTTTGAAATTCAACATTTTTTATGCAGGTGTATTGATAGCAACACCAAATAACTAAACTTATACGTGTAAACCATCACTCAAGCTGCTATGTTTTGGAGAGGCTTCTTTTAACTTGTATTTTCAAGGTCAAGAACCTCATGCCGAAGCTGGAACAATCGGCATATCCCCCGGAGGCGGCTCCGCCCTCCCCCAAACTGGCGTCAGCCTTGCTTCCTGCACCCAAGGCTTGGGCCCCTCCGGGGTATCAAACAGAGTTCTGCTATGATCTTCAGATTGCAGGCGGGTATTGGCATCCCAATATGCTTCACACGAAACTGCACAGCCCGATTGGCACCCGCAGATTAGGGTCCGGCCCCTAGCTGCAGCTTTTCCAGACAACTGGCAAAGCAAGCGGTCCACGAAAAGCCCAACCTCCGAAACAAGCTTTCCCGGCCAAAGCCAAATCTGGCAAACGCTCAAACAGCATTGGCAGCGCAACCTCAGCGATCAAAGCCCGTGAAATCCAAGCGCCAGCGCAAAAATGAGGCCCCGCACCAAAGGAAATCGCAGCGCTGATATCCTGGTGAATATCGTAGGCATCTGGCTTCGCAAAAACGCGCTCATCCCGATTTCCTGAGCCGAACATGAAAAAGACCCGCTCTTCTGGCGCAAGATCGACATCATGGAGATCATATGGCCGAGCCACCCGGCGCGGGGACATGCCGATGGGAGAAATCCAGCGCGCGTATTCCTCAAAAGCCTGCATCCAACTGGCCTCGCCGGTTCTTATGGCCTCCAGTTGGTCAGGATTCTGCAGCAAAGCCCAAACCGTGCCCGCAATGGCATCACGCGGTTCATTTTGTCCGCCCGAGATCGCCAATTTGATATTGGCCCGGATCTGGTCCTCAGGCAACCCTGCGGCCTGCTGCACCCGCAACAGGGAATAGGCCCCGGCTTCGGCGGGTTCTTCCCACATCTCATTGATATGTGCGTCAATCAACCGTGTACTCTCGTGGCAGCGCGCCTCGACTGCGGGATCGCCCGCATAATTCGCACAGCCATCAATCATCCCCTGACTCACAGCGTCCATCTCTTCTGCGCGCATGCGGGTGAGGCCAGTCACGACTTTCAGGGCTTCGGCGGACACAGGCATGGCATAGTCGCGCACCAGATCGCACTGCCCCAGCGGGGCCAGGTCCTCCAATATTTGAGCTGTCGCCACGTGGAACTGGGCAAGCCAGTGCTGTTTTACCGTCTTTGGGGAAACAGTGGGGAAGATAGCTTTGCGCTCTTTCATATGGGCATCGCCATCCTTGCGCATCATGTTCTGCCCCATCAATCGGGTCATCAACCCGCCGGGCTGATCCGACGAGAATACGTCAATCCGCTTTTCCTCGCGAAAGATGTCATCTCGGCGCGTGACCAAAACCGCATCCAGCTGTGGCACATAGGCAACCGGAGCCTCTGCCCTGAGCCTGGCCAGATCCGGATAGGGATCTTGCCAGAACGCCTGCAAATCGATGTCGTAGACAGGCCTGCGTGCCATCTTGCCCCCTTCCTTTCTTTGCCGCACAGCGGGAAGACTGGGTCCACACTGTTGTGTTGTCAACACGTTTCCTCTATTCTGCAGATATGAGTGACCTGACGGATGAAATGTTCCTGGCCCTGCCGGATGGAAGTGACGCCAGTCCTGCGGCCCCAACGCTGGACTTTGATCGCAGCCCTGTGGTGACGGTGACATTTGCAGGCAACCGGCTGACGAGAAACTCGGCACGCGCCTATCAGGAGGAGTTCGGGATTGGCGTTATGGACTGGCGCATGCTGGTCATGCTGACACGCGATCCCGGCTGCTCGGTTGGTCATGCAGCCCGCACGACCGGCATCGACAAGGCCGCCGTCAGCCGCGCGTTGCAGCGCATGGAACAGGCCGGCCTTGCACAGGCAAAGGTTCTTGGCGGGGACGAACGCCGAAAGTCCTGGTTTCTGACAGACGAGGGCCACGCCCTTCACGCCCGGATGTTGCCGCGTGCGCTGGATCGGCAACGCGCTCTTCTCAAAGGGTTCTCGCCAGAGGATCTGGATGCCTTTGCCGGATACCTGCAACGGTTTCTGAAGAATATTGCAGAGGATTCAGAAGAACTCGGCATCAGGTCATGACGGTTAGGCGGGCGCACGCCGCGCATCGCGCGGCGCCGGGCCCAACGGAGGAGGTGCAGCCGAGAGGCTGCGCCAAAACCGGCGGGAGCGCCCTCGCTTGCCCAGAAAAGCCTCAGTAGATCTTCGGCACGTATAGCTCATCGGGCAACACACGGCGCTCGTAGTCCGGGTTGTATTCGCGGTCTGGAAGGGAGACCTTTTCCTGCGGCACTTCTTCGTAGGGCACCTTGGTCAACAGGTGTTCGATACAATTGAGCCGCTCCCGCTTCTTGTCGTTGCCCTCGACGATGTACCAGGGCGCCTCAGGGATGTTCGTGCGTTCGAACATGTCTTCCTTTGCTTTGGTGTATTGTTCCCAGCGGATACGACTTTCCAGGTCCATAGGTGACAGCTTCCACTGCTTCATCGGATCGTGAATGCGCATCATGAACCGCAACTGCTGTTCTTCGTCTGTGATCGAGAACCAGTATTTCAGCAGAATGATCCCGGAACGCACCAACATGCGTTCAAATTCGGGAACGTCCTGAAAGAACTGTTCGACCTGATCATCGCTGGCAAAGCCCATGACCCGCTCAACCCCGGCGCGGTTGTACCAGGAACGGTCGAAGAGCACGATCTCCCCTGCCGCGGGCAGATGCGGCACGTAACGCTGAAAATACCACTGGCTTTGTTCCCGCCGCGACGGCGCTGGCAGCGCCACAACACGGGCGACGCGGGGATTGAGGCGCTGAGTGATCCGCTTGATCACGCCTCCTTTGCCCGCACTGTCGCGCCCTTCGAACAGAATGCAGACCTTGGCGCCGCTGTGCTGCACCCAGTCCTGAAGCTTGATCAACTCGGCCTGCAGACGCAGCAGATTGCGGAAATAGACCTTCCGGTCCAGCATCTCGGGGTGTTGCGAGCGATAAATCTTACGCAGCTCCATGGATAGCATGGGCTCGGCGAATTCGATCTCGAAATCCTCGTCCAGCGTGTCCTGAAGTTCGGCATCCAGCCAATCGAATGAATCAGGTTCCTTGTCGCCGGTCACAGTGCTGCTCCTTGTAGTCTAGTGATCTGCGTTGCAGCCATAGCCGGTAGATGTGATCGTTTGATGTCACATTTGACCGCGCAGCCTGGTCGCCAATATGCAGGTTCGCACCCGTCGGCCTATCTAAAACGCAAAGACCAGTTGCCTTGCACAAGGGAAGCGAAAATCACCATTGCCTGCAAGCGCAAAAGCACTGGTAGCGGGATTTGTCGCGCCCTCAGCCCCGGGCCGATGCCAAAATCATGTCAGATGCCTTTTCGGCGATCATGATCGTCGGCGCATTGGTGTTGCCGCTTGTGATGCTTGGCATGACGCTGGCATCGACGACACGCAAGGCATCCACGCCGCGCAGACGCAGCTCAGGATCCAGCGGCGCTGTTTCATCTGCTCCCATATGGACCGTGCACGTCGGGTGGAAAATCGTTGTTCCGATGTCTCCGGCAGCCCGCATCAAGTCCTTCTCATCGTCTGACGTGATGCCAGGTTTCATCTCTTGGGGAGCATAGCTCTGCATCGGTGCCTGCGCCATGATGGCTCGCGCCTGACGGATCGCGGCCGCGGCAACCTGCCGATCCCCTTCGGTCGAAAGATAATTGGGCTGGATACTGGGCGCTGCCAGCGGGTCGGCAGAGGTGATCTCCACCCGCCCCCGGCTTTCTGGTCGCAGATTGCAAACGCTGGCCGTCAGCCCCGGAAAATCATGCAGAGGCTGGCCAAAGGCCTCAAGCGTCAGGGGCTGAACGTGATATTCGAGATCAGGCGTTTCCAGATCGGGACGAGACCGGGAAAATGCGCCGAGTTGACTAGGGGCCATGGACATCGGGCCTGAGCGCTTGAGGGCATATTCAAGGCCAATCTTGGCTTTTCCGATCACGGAATTCGCAAGCGTATTAAGCGTATGACCCCGCTCCAGGCGCCAAGCGCAGCGCAATTGCAAATGGTCCTGCAGGTTGGCGCCGACGTGCGGCATATCTCGCAGCACTTCGATACCGTGCTCCTGCAACAGTGCTCCGGGGCCAAAGCCCGACAGCTGCAGGATCTGGGGGCTGTTGATAGCGCCCGCCGACAGGATCACCTCACCATTGGCGCGCGCAGAGCATAACTCGCCGCCTTTCTGGTACTCAACACCGACTGCGCGGCCCCCCTCAATCAGAATCCGCCGGGTGTGCGCCTGGGTTTCAACCTTCAACCCCTGCCCTGTCGCGGTGCGCAGAAACGCCTTGGCCGTATTCATCCGCCAGCCCCCGCGCTGATTGACGCGGAAGTAACCGACGCCTTCATTGTTGCCGGTGTTGAAATCCGTGACCTTGGGCAGGCCCCAGGCGGATGCGGCTTCCATCCAATCATCGAGCACGTCCCAGTGCAGGCGCTGGTTTTCGACGCGCCATTCACCGCCTGCCCCGTGCATCTCTGAGGCGCCCTCGACGTAATCCTCAGATTTTTTGAAATAGTGCAGCACATCGTCCCAGCCCCAGCCCATGAGGCCCCTTTGGCGCCAGCCGTCATAGTCGGCAGCCTGTCCGCGCAGGTAGAGCATCCCGTTGATCGAAGAGCAGCCCCCAAGCACCTTGCCGCGCGGATAGATCAACGCGCGCCCATTCAGCCCTGGATCGGCCTCGGTGCGATACATCCAGTCTGTGCGCGGGTTGTTGATGCAATAGAGGTACCCCATCGGGATATGCACCCAATGATAATTGTCGCGCCCTCCCGCTTCCAGCAGCAATACCCGATGACCACCTTCGCTCAGCCGCTTGGCCAGAACACATCCTGCACTCCCGGCGCCCACGATGATGTAGTCAAATTGCATGTCCCTGCTCCCGCATCATTCAGTTGTTTCCCCTGTTGAAGCAGAAGCAGGCGGGAAATGTAAGACATATAAAAACAGATGCCATCCGAAATTGCGCCAGGTCCTCCCGCGCCCGCAGATGCGCCGACTGCGTCGGCCCCTCTTGGCGGCCTTGGGCATAGCAGCGCGCATAGCGCGCTGCTATGCCCAACGGGAAGTGGTCTTTTGACAAAAGGCCGCTGACGGGCGGGAGCGCGATCTGCTATCGGATCAGACCGGCAGCGCCGTAGTCTTGAAAACGGTGCGCAGGGCAAAGCTTGACTGCATCTGAGCAACCCCCGGCAAGCGCGTCAGATGCTGGCGATGGATACGCGCAAAATCCTCGGTATTCTCGGCCACCACCTTCAGGATGTAGTCTGCGGTGCCCGCCATCAGGTGACATTCCAGCACATCCGGAATCCGGGCCACGGCCTTTTCAAAGGCATCCAGTAGCTCGTCCGCCTGCCCCTGCAGGGTGATTTCCACAAAGACCGTGGTCGGCACGCTCAGTTTTCGGGCGTCCAGCAAGGCCACATAGTTCTTTATGTAGCCATCAGTCTCGAGCCGCTGTACACGACGGTGACAGGCCGATGCCGACAGGTTCACCTGCTCGCTCAGATCAGCGTTTGATATTCGGCCCTGCCGTTGCAGCACCTGGAGAATGCGACGATCCGTCGAATCAAGTGACATTTCTTCGAAGCCCTCTGCACGTTTCTCGCAAATAGTCGAACATTCTTCGAAGTGCACCTTCTTATTTCACCCAAAAAAGCAGCACCTTCCGTGAGGGCAAGCATACTCTGGCTATGCATCAGGGAGGATACAGCATGAAAATCGGATGCCCCACTGAAATCAAACCCCAGGAATTTCGCGTCGGCATGACGCCCGATGCCGCGCACGAAGCAATCGTCCATGGCCATGAGGTGCTGATCCAAAGTGGAGCGGGCACCGGGGCTGGCTACAGCGATGCAGCCTACGAAGCGGTTGGCGCTGTCCTGATCGATACCGCCGAAGAAATCTTTGCCACTGCCGACATGATCGTCAAGGTCAAAGAGCCTCAGGCAGTCGAACGCAAGATGCTGCGCGAAGGGCAGCTCTTGTTCACCTACCTGCACCTGGCGCCGGATCCTGAGCAGACTCATGACCTTCTGGCATCGGGCTGTACTGCAATCGCATATGAAACGGTGACCGACAGCCACGGCGGCCTGCCACTCTTGGCTCCCATGTCCGAGGTCGCCGGTCGTCTTGCACCTCAGGTCGGCGCCTGGACGCTGCAAAAGGCCAACGGTGGGCGCGGCGTTCTGATGGGCGGCGTTCCCGGCGTTGCTCCGGCCAAAGTCGTGGTGATCGGCGGCGGCGTCGTCGGGACCCACGCCGCCCGGATCGCTGCGGGTATGGGAAGTGACGTGACCGTTCTGGACCGCTCGTTGCAACGTCTGCGGTATCTTGACGATGTCTTTGGAGACACCTTCCAGACCCGCTATTCCACCGCTGCCGCCACCGCCGAACTGGTGCGTGAGGCCGATATGGTGATCGGGGCGGTTCTGGTACCCGGCGCCGCCGCGCCCAAGCTGGTGTCTCGTGCGCAGCTCAGCGACATGAAACCCGGCGCCGCGCTGGTGGATGTGGCCATCGATCAGGGAGGCTGTTTTGAAACCTCCAAGGCGACCACCCATGCGGACCCGATCTACGAGGTCGATGGCGTTATGCACTACTGCGTGGCCAACATGCCGGGTGCGGTTGCGCGCACCTCGACCCAGGCGCTTGGCAATGCAACGCTTCCCTTCCTCCTGGCTCTTGCAGACAAGGGTTGGAAGCAAGCCTGCCAGGATGATCCGCATCTTCTGAACGGCCTCAATGTTCACGCTGGAAAGCTGACCTATTATGCGGTTGGTAAAGCGCTCGGCATTGACGTGATTTCCCCCGCTGTGGCGCTGAAGTCCTGACGGCACCTCCCTCGTCTGGCCACGGCCAACAAAACCCTGGCGGAGCAACCGCCAATCGGCACACTCAAACCTTGCCGCAGATCCATCTGGATCTGCGGCCTTTTCCTATTGAGCCGCCGCCAAATCGGCCAAACAACCAAGCCGGGCGCACATGCGCAATCCGTATGGGTTTTCCCCTATGAATTAACAGAACCTTAAGAGTAGACTCCGCGCAGCAGCCGCTCGTCATGGCATTTCACGCCCCCCGCTTGCTCCAGCGGCGATCGCCCCGGCGCCGCGGCAGCGGCGACAACTGTACATGGCCCAGAAGAAGGACCGAATAGATATGGAAGACATGATTGAACAGCTCGGCGCACTATGGCCGCTGGTGCTGAGCGCAGGCAAGGCGCTGATTGTTCTGATCATCGGCTGGATAGCCGCCGGGATGATCAGCAGCGTTGTTCGAAGCCGCATCAACAAAACCCCGCAAATTGACCCGACCTTGGGCAATTTTGCCGCAAGCATCATTCGCTGGGCATTGCTGGCGGTGGTTCTGGTCGCTGTTCTGGGGATCTTTGGGATTGAGGCCACCAGCCTCGTCGCCATGCTGGGTGCAGCCACTCTGGCGATTGGCCTGGCGTTGCAAGGCACGCTGAGTGACCTTGCAGCAGGGTTCATGCTGGTGCTGTTCCGGCCCTACAAGCTGGGTCAGTTTGTCGATATCGGCGGCACCTCGGGCACCGTGAAGGATCTCAATCTCTTCGTGACCGAACTCGCGACAGCCGACAATGTTCAGATCATCATCCCCAATGGGCAGGCCTGGGGGTCCATTATCACCAACTACTCGGCACATGATACGCGCCGTGTCGATCTGGTCTTTGGGATCGACTATGGCGACAGCGCCGACAAGGCCAAGGAGATCATCCTGCAGCAAGCGACTGCGGATGCCCGGGTGCTGAAGGATCCCGAACCCTGGGTTCGCGTCACCAATCTTGGCGACAGTTCTGTGGACCTTACGGCGCGTATCTGGTGCAAAGCGTCAGATTATTGGGAACTCAAATTCGCCATGACGCAGGGTGTGAAGGAGGCCTTCGACGCAGAAGGTATCTCGATCCCCTACCCGCATAGCGTTGAGATCAAGAAAAACGGCTAAGTCTCCCGCCCGTCTTCGGGGCCGATACCCCTCATCCCGTTGGGCCAGGCGCCCCGCCCATGGCGGGGCGCTAGCGTCTTAATCGCCACCCCTTCTCCAGATCGCAACCGCGCCGCGCGCCAGCGCGGCGCCCGGCCCAACGCTGTATCCTGTGCCAAAGGCGCAGGCTCAGGGGCGGGAGCCGACCGCTTTTCGTTCCATCACAAGCGTCGACTTGCCTTGATAGGTCGCTGTCATTTCCCTTGCTGCGTAGCCCAGTTTCCGGGCCACTTTTTGCGATACAACATGTGCAGGATCAAAGATGCAGACCGTTTCGCTCCAGTCTCGCTCTGCATCCGCCCAAGCATGCATGGCCCTGACCGCCTCACTTGCAATTCCACGGCCATGGGCTTTGGGGGCGAGCACCCATCCTGCCTCCGGGAGACCATCCAGACAGGGTTCGATGTCGCGGCGAAAATCAGAAAACCCGACCTCGCCCAGAAACACACCACTCTCGCGATCTGTCACAGCCCAATAGCCATACCCCATCGCCTGCCAATGCCCCATATTCCGCAACAGCCGCGCCCATGAGGCTTCACGCGTCGAAGGACTACCGCTGATGTAGCGCACCACCACAGGGTCCGCCCAGAGAGCCGCCACATCCGGGAAATCCTCTGCCCGGTGCGGGCGCAGGATCAGGCGGCTTGTCTCAATCACGGCCTCGCTCACGCCGGAAGCTTCCCTGTCAGCACATAGGCCAGGATCTCTACCACCTGTCGCGGCTCTTCTGCCACCGCAAGAGCCGCCGCATGCACTTCTTTCAAGGCATGCTGGTGCTCCGGCAGGCTCAGAACAATGATCGACTTGCCCAAGGCCGCCGCATAGCCCGCATCAAAGGCTGCGTTCCACTGGCGATATTTCTCTCCAAAGCGCACCACGACCACATCCGCGTCCTCGATCCCCTTGCGGGTGCGAATCGCATTGACCATGGCGCCCTTGTGGTCGTGCCAATACTTGTTCTCCTCGCTGCCCAGGATCGCCACACCGCAGTCATCGCTGGCGGCGTGATCGGTGACGGGGCTGTTGAAGCTCACATCCAGACCGGTTGCCCCGGCAATGATCTGCTCGCGCCAATCAGTGTGGATTTCCCCTGAGAGATATACGTTCAAACTCATGTCGTCCTCCGTTCGCTGTCCTGCCCTGCTTAGACCGGATCGCAACAACGGACCAGACCACGGAGCCCTACCGCCGCCGCGCCACGATTAAGCGGCTTGGCGGACTGACGGGGTAGTTGCCAGTCTCAATGATCTCGAAACCTGCAGCTTCGATCCGCGCCTGCCAGTCATTGATCGACAAAAAGCGCACCACGCTCGGCGCCTTGCCCACCAGCTGCATCGCCGGGAGTATCATGCGCATCAGCAAACGAAACGCGCCTTTGCTGTCCCTGAGACACGGCGTCTTGGAGATGAACAGGCCACCGGGCCGGATCCTGCGGTGAACTTGTGCGAGGGCCGCGTCCAGATCCCCAACCAGATGAAACAGGTTGAAGCCCATCACCGCATCAAAGATTTCCTCTGGCGCGCCCGCCACATCGGAGACGACAAAGCGCAAGTTGGCGGCGCTGGCCTCCTCTTTCTTTCGCTGAGCGATGGCGATCATCGCCGGAGCAACATCAGAGGCCGTGTAGCACGCGACCGCATCCCGCAGGTGCAACGCGGTTGTCCCAGTGCCGCAGCCCAGTTCAAGGACGCGATCCTTTGGCCCCAGATAGCTGCGCACCCTTTCAAGCGTGTACTCATAGGCCGCAGGATCCCCGACCGGGCTGCGGGCATATTTTTCTGCGATCCTGTCCCAGAACTGAACGGATGATGATGACATGGCACTCGTCTCCTTTTGCGGCAGGAATAACGGACTGGCCGTCATGCAGGAATTGCTCAAAATTGCAGGCAGTATATACAAGAATGCATGAACAACGCGCCCGACCGTTTTGACTGGAACCACATTCGCGCCTTTCTGGCCACGGCCGAGGAAGGCTCACTGTCTGCTGCGGCCCGGCGCCTGCACCTCACCCAGCCGACGCTCAGCCGTCAAGTTGCCGCGCTGGAACAGGATCTGGGCCTTATGCTGTTCGAACGTATCGGCAAGTCCCTGCAGCTGACCCAAGCGGGGCTAGAGCTATTAGAGCACACCCGCCCCATGGGTCAGGCGGCTGACCGCATTGCTTTGGCCGCCATGGGGCAATCTCAGTCGATCACCGGAACGGTGCGGATCACCGCCAGCGATATCTATTCGGTCCACGTGCTGCCGAAGGTGCTGCATCGCCTGTCAGGGCTGGCGCCAGAACTGAACGTGGAGATCATCGCGGCCAATGACATTCGTGACCTGATGCGACGCGAGGCAGACATTGCCATTCGTCATGTCCGGCCCGAACAGCCCGAGCTGATCACGCGCCTGGTTCACGAAGACACCGCCCATTTCTACGCCGCCCCTAGCTATCTGCAGCGCGCGGGAAGACCCGAAAGCCTTGAAGACCTCAGCACGCATGACTTCATCAGTTTTGGCAGCGCAACAGAGATGATCGACCATCTGAGACCCCTCGGCATCACTGTGACCGAGCGCAATTTCCGTTACGGCTCGCAAAGCGGCCTGGTAGGCTGGGAGCTGGTCAAAAACGGCTTTGGGCTCGCCCCGATGGCTGATCGGGTTGGCCTTAACACCCCTGAGGTCGAGCGCCTTTTCCCGCAGATGGAGCCCATCCGCTTTCCGGTCTGGCTGACCACGCACCGAGAGCTGCACACCAGCCGCAAGATCCGCCTCGTCTTTGATCTCTTGGCAGAGATGCTCTCGGCAAAATGAAAAACCGCGCCCCGAATGGAGCGCGGTTGATCAGAGCATTGAACAAAGAACTCAGCCGCGCAAGGTGCCGCCGGTGGCTTTGGTCACCTTGGCGATGATCTTGTCGCTCACCGTTTCGATGTCTTTTTCCTTCAGCGTCTTGTCGCTGGGCTGAAGGCGCACTGTGATGGCAAGGGATTTCTTGCCCTCGCCCAGGCTGCCGCCGATAAATTCGTCAAAGACGCGCACATCCTCGATCAGCGCCTTGTCGGCACCGGCTGCGGCATTGACCAGGGTCAGCGCCTCGACGCTTTCATCCACCACAAAGGCAAAGTCACGCTCCACCGCCTGCAGATCGCTGATCGCCAGCGCGGCGCGGGTGGCACCTGATTTGCGTGGCAGCGGCACTTCGTCCGGCCAGATGGTAAAGGCGACGGCAGGTCCTTTGACGCCCATTTCGTTCAGCACCTTGGGGTGCAATTCGCCAAAGACACCCAGCACCTTTTTCGGCCCCAGGCAAATCTTGCCATGGCGGCCAGGGTGCCACCACGCGTCACCGTCGCGCAGGATCTGCACCTTGGCCGGAGCTCCGATGCTGGCCAGAACCGCCTGCACATCTGCCTTGGCATCAAAGGTATCGACGGGACGGGCCGCGCCATGCACATCCTTGGGACCAGTGCGCCCCACCAGAATGCCCGCAATCTGTTCACGCTGCTCGCCGGGTTCACCGCCGTGGAAGACCGGACCCGCCTCGAACAGAGCCAGATCCATGAAGCCGCGTGCCTGGTTGCGTGCAGCGGCCTGTAGCAGACCGGCGATCAAGTCCGGGCGCATATGCGACATCTCAGACGAGATCGGATTGGCCAGCATGGTCGCATCCGAGCCGCCGCCAAACAGCGTCGCCGAGGCCTTGTCGATGAAAGTGTAGCTGACGATTTCATTGTAGCCAAGGCTGGCCGCCGTGCGCCGCGCCATTTGCTGTCGGCGCTGCTGCGGGGTCATCACCGGTTTCGGAATGCCCGGAGTCAGCCGCTTCAAAGGCTTGCCTTCCAGTTTCGTGAGCGAGGCAATACGGGCTACCTCTTCCACCAGATCGGCCTCGCCTTGCACATCGGGGCGCCAGCTGGGCACATGCGCCATATTGCCCTCAAGGCGGAAGCCAAGGCGGGTCAAGGTCTGGCGCTGATCGCTTTCGGGGATCTCCATGCCGACCAGCGACTGCACCCGGCTTGCGTCCAGTTTATAGGCGCGGGAATGATCCGGCACATCCCCTGCAACAACCACTTCGGACGGCTCACCGCCACACAGATCCAGGATCATCTGGGTCGCGCGGTGCAGCCCTTCTAGCGTATACTCCGGGTCCACGCCGCGTTCAAAACGGTAGCGCGCGTCCGAATTGATCTTGAGCGCGCGACCCGTGGTCGCGATCTGTACGTGATCCCAGAAGGCGCTTTCGAGGAAGACATCAACGGTCTCATCGGTGCAGCCGGTCTCCTCACCGCCCATGATACCGGCGATGCTTTCGGGGCCATTGGCGTCGGAAATCACCATCTGGCCCGCGCCCATGGTGTATTCCTTCTCATCCAGCGCCAGTAGAGTTTCGCCGCCCTTGGCGCGATGAACCCGCAGATCGCCCGTCACCTTGGCCGCGTCAAAGACGTGCAGCGGGCGGTTCTGGTCGAAGGTGAAAAAGTTGGTGATATCCACCAGCGCCGAAATGGGGCGCAACCCGATGGCGGTCAGCCGATCCTGCAGCCATTGCGGGCTGGGGCCGTTCTTGACGCCCTTGATCAGGCGCCCGGTGAACAGCGGGCAACCATCCAGCGTGTCCTCGTCGATAGTGACCTTGATCGGGCTTTCGAAATCGCCGGGAATCGCCTCATATTCGGGGGTTTTCAGCGTGCCCAGACCACGCGCAGCCAGATCGCGGGCAATCCCGTAGACACCCAGCGCATCGGGACGGTTCGGGGTGATCGCGATCTCGATCATCGGATCGACCTTTGAGGGGTCGTTCTCGGCCAGCCAGTCAATCAGACGGTCGCCCACCTCGCCCGAGGGGAGTTCCACGATACCGTCGTGATCCTCGCCCAGCTCCAGCTCGCGCCAGGAGGCCATCATACCGTGGCTTTCGACGCCGCGGATCTTGCCCACCGAGAGGGTGATATCAAGACCGGGCACATAGTCGCCGGGTTTGCACAGGACCACGGTGATGCCTTCGCGCGCATTGGGCGCGCCGCAGACGATCTGCTTTTCGCCCTCGTCGGTCATCACGCGGCAAACGCGCAGACGGTCGGCATCGGGGTGCTGCTCGGCACCCACAACCTTGGCCAGGGTAAAGCCTTTCAGCGCATCGGCCGGGTTCACGATCTCTTCGACCTCAAGGCCCAGATCGGTGAGGGTTTCGGCGATCTCTTCAACCGAGGCATCGGTGTCGAGGTGGTCTTTCAGCCAGGAGAGGGTGAATTTCATGTCTCAGCGCCCTTTTGGCAGATGAATGCGGTTGGCAAAGGCAATGGCAAGGATTGCCCGGTGTTTCAAGGTTTGGACGCCAACCAGAGGGCAGCGCCCGGCCCGGGGTGGGCGAGAAGCGCCCGCCCAGGGGGGCGGGTCGGGCGCTGCCCGGCCTATCGGCCAGGCGGGTCGTAAAGTCCTACCGGCTAAGGCCCCCATGCAGCGTCGGCACATCGAGGCAGCTAAACCCATAGTGGCGCAGCCAGCGCAGGTCGCTGTCGAAAAACGCACGCAGGTCGGGGATGCCGTATTTCAGCATTGCCAGACGGTCGATCCCGATGCCGAAAGCAAAACCCTGATAGACCTCCGGGTCGATCCCGCCGGCGGCGATCACCTTGGGGTGCACCATGCCGGAGCCGAGGATCTCCATCCAGTCATCGCCCTCGCCGATCTTCAACTGGCCATTGTCCCAGGAGCAGCGGATATCCACCTCGGCCGAAGGCTCGGTAAAGGGGAAGTGCGAGGCGCGGAAGCGCAGCTCGACATCGTCCACCTCAAAGAACGATTTGACGAATTCCTCCAGCACCCACTTGAGGTTCGCCATCGAGATGTCCGTGTCGAGCGCAAGGCCTTCGACCTGGTGGAACATCGGCGTGTGGGTCTGGTCATAGTCGGCGCGATAAACACCGCCGGGGCAGATGACGCGCAGGGGGGCGCCCATCTTCTCCATCGACTGGATCTGCACCGGGCTGGTGTGGGTGCGCAGCACATGCGGCGGGCGATTGTCGCCTTCCGCGCGGTGCATATAGAACGTGTCCATCTCGGCGCGGGCCGGGTGGTGGCCGGGGATGTTCAGGGCATCAAAGTTGTACCAGTCGGTTTCCACGCGTGAGCCTTCGGCGACCGAGAAGCCCATTTCGGCGAAGATCGCGGTCAGCTCTTCGCTGGTCTGGCTGATCGGATGCAGGCTGCCCTGGCGCTGCGGGCGCACCGGCAGGGTCACATCCAGCCACTCGGTGCGCAGGCGTTCATCCAGCGCCGCATCGGCCAGCGCGGCCTTTTTCGCCGCCAGCGCCGAGTTGATCTCATCCTTGAGCGCATTAAGCGCCGGGCCCACGGTCTGACGCTCTTCGGGCGTCATCTTGCCCAGCTCGCGCATCTTCAGAGCGACTTCGCCCTTCTTGCCGACGGCGGCGAGGCGGATCGCCTCCAGCGCGTCCTCGTCCTGGGCATCGGCAATCTGCCCCAGATATTTTGCCTTAAGATCGTCCATGACGGTCCCCTGAATTTTGCTTGCCTTCTGCTACCACACGCGCCGCCAAACGCAAGGGCAGCGGGGCCTGCAGTGCCGCAGCGATACCGCATTCGTTGCGACAAAACCGGCCTAGGGTTCAAGCGGCGCTTGCAAGCGCGCCCCGGACATCCCATCTTGGCCGCAAGACCTGAGGTCATTTTTCAGAGATCGATATTATGAGTAATCCCGTATCCCGTAAGCTGACAACCATCCTGGCCGCCGATGCAGAGAGCTATAGCGCCGCCATGGAGGCGGACGAGGTCGGCACCTACGCCGCGCTCAAATCGGCGCGGGCCGTCTTTTTCAAGCTGATCGAACGTCACGGGGGTCGCGTCGCCAATACCGCAGGTGATGGGCTGATCGCCGATTTCCCCTCGGTTGTGGAGGCCACCCACTGCGCTATCGAAGCTCAGCAAGAACTTGCGGCCGAGGGCAGCCCGCTTCGGTTTCGGATCGGCATTCACCTGGGCGATGTGATCTGTGATGGGGACGACCTCCTTGGGGACGGCGTCAATCTGGCCGCTCGCCTGCAATCCATGGCCGAACCGGGCGGCATACTGATTTCGCGGCAAGTCTATGATCAGGTGCACAACAAACTGACCATCGGCTTTGAGTATCTTGGTGAAAAGCCCGCTAAAAACATGCCCGACGAAGTCTCAGTCTACCGGATCACCACGGCAGGCGCGAATGCTGCGCGCATTGAGAAGGTCAGGCCAAAGGTCAAACCAGAGCGCACCCCTCAGCCCGAAAAACTGGCCCATGTCTGGGACGGCGCGCGAACAACCGATGCGCAACAAGAGATGCAACCCGCCCGTGACGAGTCCCCGCTAGAGAAGCCGCACGGGCTGCTTTCCGGTGCATTTTCGAGCCTCAAGACGCCAAGCCAACGCCTGTTTGTGTTTGGGGTCGGCGCCGCTGTGCTGCTGAATGTAATCTCTGGCGGCAAATTCTGGCCAGCCTGGCCGATCCTGGCTTTCGCTCTTGTTTATGGGCAGATCCACGGCGAACAGCTCTTGGGGTTCAAGACCTACAAGTCCATTCCGGTTCGGATCTGGATCCTTTCGGCCTTTCTGATCTGCATCAACCTGATGACCACCGCGTTCCCCTGGGCGATTTTCCCTGTGGCGGCAATTATGCTGGGCAGCAGGGCGATGGGCGGGCGCACCGAGCCGGACCCGGAACCAGAAGAACAGGCTTGATCAAAACGAAAGAACCCGCCGGATTACTCCGACGGGTTCGACTGTCTTTCGACAGAATGTCTTTGAGCCTGACTTAGGCGGCCAGTGCCGACTGAGCCTGGCGGACGATCGCACCAAATGCTTCGGGCTCGTGCACGGCGAGATCCGCCAGAACCTTACGGTCGACTTCGATACCGGCGAGGTTCAGACCGTTGATGAAGCGCGAGTATGTCAGCGATTCGTCGTGGCTGCGGACAGCGGCGTTGATGCGCTGGATCCACAGGGCGCGGAAGTTACGCTTGCGCGCCTTACGGTCGCGGGTTGCATACTGGTTCGCCTTGTCGACGGCCTGACGGGCAACCTTGAAGGTGTTCTTGCGGCGGCCATAGTAACCTTTGGCGGCCTTGATGACCTTCTTGTGACGGGCGTGAGTTGTGGTACCACCTTTAACGCGGGACATGTGTCAAATCTCCTCTTAGCGGTCGTAGGGCATGAAGCCCTTGACGATCTTGGCGTCGGGGGCGGACAGGGTCGTGGTGCCGCGGGCATCACGGATGAATTTCTTGTGACGTTTGATCATGCCGTGGCGCTTGCCGGCCTGACCTGCCATCACCTTGCCGGTGGCGGTCACCTTGAAGCGCTTTTTGGCGCTCGATTTCGTCTTCATTTTGGGCATTTCCGTCTCCTTCACTTCGGGTTCGGTCAATACGCGACTCGGCATGCCACTCTGGCCGGCCACGTGAACAGGGTGGCCGTTTACGAAAACAGGATGACAAGGGCAAGCGGTTTCTTCAGAAAAGGCGGCCAATCACGTTGAAAAACACATCTGGCATCTCTTCCAGCCTGTAGCGTTCCGACCGCGACCATATGGCAAAGACGACGAAACCTGCGCTCGTAGCCAAAAGAAGGGAGGCCGTGGCTGGCCGGCGTCCATCGCTGAAGGCCGATATCAGCGAAACTGCCCCAAGGCCGCCAAAGAAAAAACCGACAACCAATGCCAGATCACTATCCAAGCTGCATCTCCCTGCCCGAAAGACTTCGGACTGGGAACAGCCTATTCCGGGTCAGTACTATAAATCAAACGCTCATCACAGGGCGCCACCCGCAGAATATTGGTGGTGCCGGGAACATTGAACGGTACGCCAGCCGTCACAACGATCTGGTCTGTCTCGTTTGCAAAGCCGCCAGAACGGGCTGCACGGGCTGCACTTACAACCGCACCTTTGAAACGCTCCTGACTGCCGGTCACCACACAGTGGCAGCCCCAACTCAGCGCAAGACGCCGCGCAGTGCCTTCCAGCGGTGTCATCGCGATGATCGGAACGCCGGGGCGTTCCCGCGCAGTCAAAAGTGCGGTGGTGCCGCTTTGGGTGAAACAGCAGATCGCCTTGATATCGGTCTTTTCCGCAATCTCGCGCGCAGCAGAGACAATGGCATCAGCAATCGTTGTCCCCTTGGACGACCGCGACGAGGCAATGATTTGCGCATAGGTCGGGTCCATTTCGACCTCGGTTGCGACATTGTCCATCGTCCGCACCGCCTCAATCGGATACTGACCGGCAGCGGATTCAGCGCTCAACATGATGGCATCCGTGCCCTCGTAAATCGCAGTGGCCACGTCGGACACCTCGGCTCGCGTGGGCATCGGGCTTTCGATCATGCTTTCCAGCATCTGGGTGGCAACGATCACCGGCTTGGCCGCCGCACGGCATTTGCGTACCAGACGTTTCTGGATTGGCGGCACGGCAGAAACCGGCAGTTCAACCCCCAGATCGCCGCGCGCCACCATGATCCCGTCGGAGGCATCGAGGATTTCCTCGAACTGGTCCACGGCCGAGGGTTTTTCGATCTTCGACAGGACAGAGGCGCGGCCATCGACCAGCCCCTTGGCCTCAAACACATCCTTGGCCCTCTGAACAAATGACAGCGCGACCCAATCCACGCCCAAAGAGCAGGCGAACTCCAGATCGTCGCGGTCTTTTTCCGAAAGGGCCGCCAGCGGCAGTACCACATCGGGCACATTCACGCCCTTGCGGTTCGAAATGGTCCCGCCTGTCACCACGATGCAATTGGCAAAATCCCCCCCGCACTCTTCCACCCGCAGGCGGATCTTACCGTCATTGACGAGAAGATGCGCACCGGGCTCAAGCGCCTGGAAAATCTCTGGGTGTGGCAGGCAGACCCGCGCGACATCGCCCTCCGTGGGGTCCAGGTCCAGGCGAAAGGCTGCCCCTTCCACAAGCTCCTCCGCCCCGTTTGCAAAGACGCCCACGCGCAGTTTCGGCCCCTGAAGGTCGGCCAGAATACCGATCGAACTGTCCAGGTCCTGCTCCACTTGCCGGATGATGCGGTGCTTTTCGGTGATCTCGGCGTGGGTGCCGTGAGACATATTGAGGCGAAACACATCTGCGCCGGCCTCGTGCAGGGCGCGGATCATGTCATAGGTTTCGGACGCAGGCCCCAGGGTGGCAACAATCTTCACGCTGCGAGAACGTTTCATCGGCAGGTTCCTTCTGGTATCTGGTCTGTGGCGCACGGCGTTACCGCAAACACGGTTGAGCAGCTTATGGCGTAATTCCCATTTTGCCGCAACTGTCCTAAAGGGAACGTCACCAAATGATGACAGAGTTATGACCTACGTACCTTTCTATGTGCATGGGGCCGACCGCCCTGCCCGCTGGCTGATCACCTGCGATCACGCAACCAACCACGTCCCGCCTTTCGTAAACGGTGGAGATCTGGGTCTTCCCCATCAGGACATGGAGCGCCACATCGCCTATGACATCGGCGCCTATGCGGTGGCGCGTCATTTGGGCGAGCTGTTGAATGCGCCTGTGGTGGCTTCGAATTTCTCACGCCTTGTTATTGATCCCAACCGGGGCGAGGATGACCCGACCCTTTTGATGAAGCTCTATGACGGCACCATCATCCCAGCAAATCGCCACGCAGATGAGGCCGAGCGCGCCGCGCGCCTTGACGCCTGCCATCGCCCCTATCACGCCGAGGTAGCCCGTCTTGCTGCGCGGCAGGGTACCGTGATCGTCTCGATGCATTCCTTTACCCGTCAGTTGCGCGGCCGCCCGCCCCGCCCATGGGAGATCGGGATCCTCTACCCCGAAGGTGAGCGGTTCTCTCCGGCGCTGATCGACACGCTCAAGGCCGAAGGAGATCTTTGCGTTGGTATCAACGAACCCTACACCGGCTACCTGCCCGGCGATGCAATCGACACCCACGGCACCGCGCACGGGCGCCCGAACACGCTGATCGAGCTGCGCAACGATCTGATTGCGGATGCCGCCGGTCAGCTTCACTGGGCCGAGCGCCTCGCCAGAGTTCTGCCGCAGGCGCTAGCGAGCGCGCAAATCTAGAAAGCAGAGCCTTTCAGATTCTGAGCAGCCGCACTGCAAACTTGCCTCGCACGGCTGCAAGACGCAGAGTGAACGGCAGGCGCAGCCCAGCACCCCTTGGCACCCGAAAAGGATACATGATGCCTCTCGATACACTTGTTGCTTTTTTTGGCTGGCTCACCGCGCTCAACCTAGCCTTCCTGGTGATCACGTCCCTGATGCTTATCAGCTTTCGGGACCGATTTGCTGCCCTTCATGCCAGTCTATTCGGCCTCGACATCGAGACGGTCAAGGCAGCCTATTTCTCATATCTCGCGACCTACAAGATCCTGATTTTCATATTCTGCCTGATGCCCTACCTTGCACTCAGACTGATCTGAACACCTGCTGCGGCATTGCCTGCCAAGCCATGCGCTGATAGGCGGGGCGGCCAGATCGCAGCCATCAAACATGCCTGCATACTGGGAGGAAACCACATGGATCAAAAGACAGAAATCGAGCTTCAGGCCGCAGCGTTCCGCCGCCTGCAGAAGCACCTGATGGAAGATCGCACCGACGTGCAGAACATCGACCTGATGAACATGGCGGGCTTTTGCCGCAACTGTCTCAGCCGCTGGTATCAGGAAGCCGCCAACGAACGCGGCATCGAGATGGACAAGACCAAGGCCCGAGAAATCTTCTACGGCATGACCATGGATGAGTGGAAATCCAACTACCAGACCGAAGCCAGCCCGGAAAAGCAGGCCGAGTTCGAGGTCGCGTTCAAGGAAAACGTCACCGACAAGTCGTGATCATCCCGATCCTTGCACGGGCCAGTCACGAATCGGCGCACAACTCCTGTTCTCTCCTGCGTCTAAAACCAGACGCACGGCGTGGCTAGTATCAAGGCAGGCAGCCCAGCCCCTTGCCCGGCAGCCTGCGATACGTGCTGTTAGGAGGCCACTATGACATCAAGATTGCCCAGCTACTTCATTTCCCATGGCGGCGGTCCATGGCCGTGGATCCCCAAAATGAATGCCGCGCTTGCGCCTCTTGCCGAGTCTTTCGCGCGCATGCCTGCCGAAATCGGGCAGCGGCCCAAGGCAGTGCTGATGATCTCGGGCCATTGGGAGGCTGAGAGCTTTACCGTCATGACCTCCCCTCGCCCGCCGATGGTCTATGACTATTACAACTTCCCGCCTGAAACCTATGAAATCCAGTATCCCGCCCCCGGCGCCCCTGACGTGGCACAGCGCGCAGTTGAGTTGATCGCGGGCGCAGGGCTACCGGTGGCAACCGACGCAAACCAGGGCTATGACCACGGCACCTTTGTTCCCATGGCCCTGATGTACCCGGATGCGGACGTGCCGCTCTTTCAGATCTCCATGCGCCATGGCTACAGCCCGGCAGAGCATTTCGCTCTGGGCCGCGCCCTTGCGCCCTTGCGTGATGAAGGCGTTCTTATCGTGGGTTCCGGTCTCAGCTATCACAACCTTGCGGATTTCGGTCCGCGCGCCAAAGCGCCCTCCGAAGCCTTTGATGCCTGGCTGAACCAAACCATGACTTTGCCCGCCGCAGAGCGCACGCAGGCTCTGATCAACTGGGAGAGCGCCCCGTGCGCCCGCGCCTGTCACGCGCAGGAAGACCATCTGGTTCCCCTTTTTGCCGCGCTCGGCGCCGCCGAAGAGGAGACGTCCACCCTTGTATACCACCAGACAGACATTTTCGGCGGGGTAACAGCCTCAAGCTTCAGGTTCGGCTGACACTTGTGCTCCCGAGGCAAGGCAGATCAACAACGCAAACGGCGGCAAGTCTTGCAAGACCTGGCGCCCATCTCTTGCCTTGTCAGCCCTGACCTGGCACAGGCAGGAGCCATTCGCTGACGGACAAGACCGTGCGCCCGTCAGGTCCGGTATGAGGCGTAGCCGGTCCAGAAGGTTTCCCTGCCGTGTTTGCCACCATCTGATAGTTCAGGGTGTAAAGCGTGTGCCACATATCCACCGCAATGCGGGCGGCGGGGACGCTGTTGGTTGTCACGATAGGAGTCATCTCTGAGCTCTTTGCCTTTTCCCCAAAACCATAGATGGCC
This sequence comes from Pseudophaeobacter sp., assembly GCA_027019165.1. Taxonomy (GTDB): domain Bacteria; phylum Pseudomonadota; class Alphaproteobacteria; order Rhodobacterales; family Rhodobacteraceae; genus Phycobacter. The sequence goes on along the minus strand of JALUXC010000016.1, from coordinate 7,209 downwards.
ACATTGTAGTCCGAAGGCGACTTGCCGGTGCCGGTATAGTAGAGGATGAAAATGTAGGTCATGGATTTGTTCCCCACCACGCACATATCCAGATAGATCTCTCCGTCGTTCGGAATTGGCAAAATAGACGTCGCGGCTCCTTTGTCATCAAGGAAGCATGGGACTGGGCGTCCCAACAAATCAAAGGCCTGCACGCGGCTTGCAGAGGTTTCCTGACTGAATATTTGATCGAGGATCAAGAGCGTTCCATCATAAGAACAGCCCAGCGCCACGGGGCGAAAGAGCAAACCTTCCCTGTCGTCGATCAGGGCCTTTCCTGCATTGCTGTTGGCGACGGGGATGTCTGCGTCAGGCTTGCCCGCCTGATCAATGTTCAGGATCATCACCTTGGCTGCTTTTTGATTTACCGCAATGAGATGCCCGGAAGGATGCATCGCTGTGTGATCAGGGAAATATGGAAAGCGGCCATGAGACAACAAACTCGGATCAGGCAACGTCCCGGGGTTGAAGTCGCCGGTGCCGGTCACGTCCACCTTGCGCAGGTGAAACCCGCCGCCCTGATCCAAAGAGGTGTCCTGAAGCCGTGGATCAACATAGTAGCAGCCAAGATCCACATCGGTGGGGTCGGGGACTGGCCGGTCGTTCTTCAGCACCCACTGGCCGTCTTTCATCAGAAATTTGGGCGGGAATGGATCGTAGATCAACTCGGACTGATAGGTGAAACCCGCTGTCATCCACTTTACATCAGACATGGGGCGCCCGGGGATGTTCTGACTTTGGAATGCAAAAAGCTGAGTATCAAACCCGCCCCCTGTGGCCGGAGCCAGACCAGTGCCCGCTGCCTTGAAGGATTGCCCGAGGACCGCAAAGCGCTGCGACAGGGCCAGAGCCACGCATTCAGAAATCTCGTTTGCGTTCGAAGAGGTCGACAGGTTTGCCAGCGTGGCGGTGGGCGCGGTGGCGGTGTCGTTCCAACTGTAAGCACCGTTTTCAAAGGTTAGAATAGCACTGTGCTTGAAGATTGAGCTGGCCGTAATCGGGATAGGCAACTGCACGAGGTAGAGCGTCATCTCTGCCGTTATGTCTTCTTCGTTCTCCAGCCAGCCAGATTGGGCTTTTCCAGCCGGCCAATTGTCGATGTAAAAATCTGCCTCGATCTTGACCTCACCACCAAGCGTGTTGCCATCAAAGGCAAACTGGATCTGCGGATCCGTGAAATTGGCTGGGATGTCGAAGGTTTGCGATACCGTCGGGCGCCCCTGGTTTTTGAAGATCATCTTGACTTCGCAGCGGCTTTTGGTGCCCGCCTGTCCCTGAGGCCAGGCTTGGTGGCGCGGGTCAGGATGAACCGTGATGGTCGAGGTGATCTGCTCGGTCACCGTATTGGTGATGAACCAGGGTGAGGTGGCGACTTCAACAATTGTTTCGGCCAGCTGCGCAGCACCCGTGGCAATATTGAGCGCCACGACAATCCAACCTGAGAACGGAATCTCATCCTCGATCTCCCCCTCTACGATTGTAGCCTCGCACCAGGCCAGCGCCTTTGTGAGGCCCTGATCAAAAAGGATGGAACAAAGCGATGTCAGGGCATTCCAATTCATTTTGTGATGGGCTGCCGAAGTGCCGAACTGGGTTCCAAAGAAGGCCGCGCCTGCTGTAACCGCCGCCGCAATGACCTTTTTGTCCTGCATGATCTTGTATAGCGGCATATAGCTTTGGGCCGCCACGGCAAACCCCATCAGAAAGGCCGGAATTGCAAGGTTCACAAGGCCGGTCATCACGCCCCCCGGAACGATCGCCGTGCCATAGGGAATATCACCGGTTCCAAGACCCACGCCAAAGACCTTGGCAGAGGTAGCTTTGGCCGAGGGGAATGTAATATCGACCCCATCACCATAGTTCAGCTGGCCCGGATTGGCGGTGATCGGGATCGCCATGAAATTGTTGACCGGAGAAATCAGCCCCAGGCAGCGATAGTTTTTGTTTTCGAACGCGCTGATCCCGGGGATCCCGCAGTCATAGTCCCATCCGCTCAGATCAATCAGGTTATCATCGGCATCGTAAAAGGCGATATAGGCGCCCAGATAGCGGATATAGGTGTTGTCCATCTTGACGTTGATGGTGCGCGTACCTGCATCTTTGACCGAAAGGCTGGTTTTCAACCCATATTGTTCTCCGCTCACAGTCAGGGCAGCAGTCCAATTGTCACCTGATCCGCCTGCACGCAGCGTCATCAACTCATGCGTCCCCCCTGGCCTCGCTTTGCTGAGGTTGACGCCATCCCCGCCCAAGCTGCTTTGAACGCTGTCGCCGGTCTGTTGCTGCCACTTCTTCCCTTTCAGTGCGGGGTCGTTCTTTGTGGCAATCATCATGGCCGTCATCACATCCCCAGCCGCGTCGATGATGGGCGCGGTCGGAACCTGCTGATAGTGCGTGGAGGTCCCGTTGGAGGTTGTCACCTTCATCGGTTTCAGCACCGCCCAGCCCTCTGGCGTTACCCCTTCGGGGGTTGGCGGTCCGGCTTGTGCCATGGCGGTGGCCAGTTCGCCCACCATACCTACGATCTTCTTGGAGTTCTGCTGATCAGTCATGAAGTTCATGACAATGGCCGCCACCTCGGGATCATGAGTTATCAAGTCCGGATGATGGAAGATCAAAGCAGCGGCAGTAGAGGTCCAATTGATGTGGTGATGAATTGGCGCCGCAGGATCGCCGCCAGCGGGCGGCTGCACGATGCCTGAATGGGTTGAGCCATGCCGTGCGTCATCGGCCACGTCGAATGTATTCAATGAGTGTTTGATATGAACCCGCACCACCTGACTGCGCGGCAGCATCACCGGCTCGGGCGTGAAATGTGTCAGTTCGTGATCCGGCACGGCATCTAGATGCGGGGCAGTCTTTCTCGCCGCTGCCCGGCTCGTCTCATCATGCGGCACAAGCTCATATCTTCGGCCTGCGGCATGCAGCCAGTGTTCTTCGCCGTCATGGGCTTGGGACAGGTCTGCATGGATGACATGGTGTTGATGATCAGTGGTGGACATGTGCCGTCTCCGCAAAATTGGTCGCAAAAAATGCCATTCGACCCCAGTGCCGATCGGCTCCGGGGACGAGAAGATCTCAGTTTGCCTGATAGGTTGCCTGGGCCAGCCCGCTTTGACCCGGAGCGCCCGTTGGGGCAGTGCCATAACCGGTGCCAGCCGTCCCCGCAGTGCCCGAGGCGCCGGGGTAGATCGAGGTCGGCGCCTGGGTGTATTTGGACGTGCCGACCAGAACGATACCAACCGATGGGCCACCATTTCCGCCTGCGCCGCCACCTGATGCACCGCCGGAGCCACCCTTTCCACCCGGGCCGCCATTGGCTCCTCCGCTTGCACCCGTACCTCCAACACCGCCAGTACCGCCTTTGGCCCCAGCGCCGCCATTGCCGCCCTTTCCACCCTGCGCTCCGGTCACCTTCAGCTTGGAGGTGACTGCCATATCCGTATTGATGAGCACGATCGCAAAGGTGCCACCGCCCATCAGGCCACCTGCGCCACCTTCCGCGCCGCAACCTCCCGAGCCGCCACCGCCGCCGATACCGCCGCGCCCGCTGCCAACGCCGCAGGAACTCAGGAACTTACAATGCTCCGAGATGTTGGGGCTGGACGCTTCGCCGCCGCCGCCGCCGCCACCATCATTGCCACGTTGTCCACCTGCACTGGGCGACGGCGTCCATGCCCCCGTTGTGATGTCAAACGTCCCCACCCGGTTGCTCGAAGCCGCGGCCTGCTGCGTGGCGCTGGCCCCCGTTCCGCCATCGCCGCCACCGGCTGCTGTCCCATGCGAGCCACCAAAATAGCAGGCCTTCTTGCTGTTCCCCTGAGGGGCACCGCCGCCAGCTTGACCATAGGCGCCGCTGGATCCCCAGTTGCCCGGCCCATTTTGCGAGCAATGATAGCTGCATCCCGAGGCCCAGTTGCCGCTGCAGCTTGTATTGAGCGCATAGCCTGGCGCCCCGGCCCCTCCGGCTGCGTTAGAGGCTGTGCATTTGTTGGCTCCGGCCGTTGCGCCAGACCCGGCTGCGCCATCCGTTCCAGGCGCCGCACCCGACTGGTTCGCCGCATCGGTGCCCGTGCCTGCCTGAACATTGACGTTTTCCATTGTCAGACCGCTCATGCCGATAAACTGCATGGTAACCGACGCGTCATTGGCGCTGGTCGATGGCGTGCCGATCACGATCAGATTCGAAAGGTTTGATGTGATCCCCGCTCCCCCCGCGATAGCCGGAGCGCCACCTGTCGGCGCTACGATCGTCGATTGGTATGAGGACGAAGGCTGGCCCTGAACATACCCTCCAACAAGGTTCACTGTGTTGGACAAGGACAGGGTCGTACCAAGTGTGTATTTTCCATAGTCAATCAAGACATCACAAGACCCACCGGCGGTCGCACATCTGGATATCCCCTGGACAACCGTCAGACACGCGTTGGCATAGGTCGAGCCGCATGTTGCACTGTCAGTGCCTTGCGGTGACACATAGATCGAACTGTCGGCCGCCGACGCGGCTCCCTTCCGGCCATCCGCGAGACGCGCCCGCGCCAGTGGCGAGACAAAAGCCGAATTGTCCGACCCTGCGGCTTGCTCACCACTGGGGGTCATGGTCGCCTCAGGCTCCAATGATGACAAGCCCTGCAGGTCTGACGGAGCAACCTCAGTCCCCAAATTGGCGCAGTCGGGCACCTCTGCGTTTCTCAGGTCCAGGTAGCTGAACAGCCAGGGAAACTCGCAATCCATTCGCATGTCGCTAAAGATCGGCCCCGACATGGAGGCATCGTAGTCGAGGGTCGGTCCGAACTCCGCCTTTGACTTGTCAATCCCGGAAAAAGTCGTGCCCGTTAGGATGGCGTATTGAAACGACACGACGGTGGTGAGATCCACGTCCTTGAAACTGGCGTCTGTGAGATTGGCGAGATCAAAGCTGGTTGCCCCCAGATCGCTGGCGCTGATTGTGCTCCTGTCAAAGATCGCCCCGGTCAGGTTGGCCTGATCAAAGACCACACCCGCCAATGTGGCCCCGGTAAAATCGGCACCGCTCAGATCCTGCCCCAGAAAATTGACATCGGTGAGGGTCTGACCAGAATAATCGCTCTGGGCCCAAGCGGTCGATCCCACCGCAAAAACCGCCACACTGACGAGCAGATTGCCCGCCGTTTTCATCGGACTGAAACAAAGACGACTCATCGAGTTTTTCCTCACTTTGAAATATCAGAAATGTTTAATTGCAACTTCCGCATGTGTTTGGATCACATGAGCAGCCAAATTGATCTGAGACACTCTTTTCCACGCCAAGCGTGCCGCATTGGAAACACGCATTTTCATTGAGCTTCAGGTAAAAAAGACTGCCGCTTCCATTTTTCCAGAGTGACGAAACAGACCCGATCGTTGTGAGCCGGTTGGACTGCAAATAGACGGTATTGGCATCCGTCAGACGGTCCACCTCACCGACGCTGGTGATGCTGTTGAACGACAGATCGAGGAAAGACAGGTTGTTTTCCCGTGTCGCAAAGAAGTCGACCGTGCCTTCCAGCTGGTTATGGGACAGATCCAGATAGGTGAGATAGCTGTTGGGAGAGACAGTGACTGCCGTAAGCTGATTGTTTGACGCAGCCAGATAGTTGAGATCGGTTTGCGTGTTCGAGAAAACCAGACTGGTGTAGCCATTGTAGCTGAGCTTGATCTCTTCGAGCTGATCAGAAAACGCCGTGAAATCCCCCGCGCCAGTCAGGTTGTTGCCGGTCAGATCCAGCGTCACGAGGTTTGGAAAATTCTTCTTTTCAAGGCCCGAGAGATCGCTGATCTGCCGTTCCCCGCAGCTGAGATTTTGCAACGCCTTGGCCGCGGCAACCGTGATGGACCTGTTGGCTCCGTTGTAGATCGTGTCCTGCAGGCACTTCTTGAGGTTCGCATCCGGAATTGTCACCGTCGCAGGCTGCTGACCGCATGTCGGCTTGGTCCACAGCACCTCTGAACGTCCATTGGGATTGCACAGGTTCGACGTCCAGTTTGGAACCAGCCAATCGGATCCTTTGCATGACAGCGTATCGCCATTCGGGCAGGTAACGGAGGCACCGGCGGGCACCGTAGGCAACACAGTATGGCCATAGGCGATGCCATCCTTGTCATAGCCACAGAAGAACGTCTGATCGGCCTGGGCGCAGCACTGACTGTCGGGCGGCATCACAGCGGCCTGAAAATTGGCTTTGGACAAAACCGCGCTGTTGAAGGTGGCACCGCCGAGCTGTGTGCACAGGAAATTCACGCCCTCGCCTGTTTTTGCCGCGGTCAGATTCGTCGAGGCAAAGGAAGCAGTGTTCAGCGCTGCACTGGTGAAATCCACGTCCTGCAAAGTCGCGCCATCGAACACGGCAGAGGTCAGATCCGCAAAGGAAAAGCTGGTCCCGCTCAGCGTAGTATTGCGAAAACTGGCGCCGCTTAAATTGGTGTTGTTGGTAAAGCTGACGTTGTTCAACGCAGCACTTTCGAAATCAGCCTTGATGAAGCTTGCCCCAATGATCGAAGCGCCTTTGTTGTTGGCATCAGGCTGGAAATTGGCGTTCTTGAAAGACGTGTTGGTGCCAATCGAGTTGTGGAACTGTGCGGTTTGCAGGGTGCTGTGATCGAACACAGTATTGTTCAGATTTGCGTTGTTGAACTTTGCCAGTTTGAGGTTCGAAGCGGCCTGGGAATAAAACGAAGCTTCGGTAAGGTTGGCACCGCTCGCGTCGGTGCCGACCATGGTGACACCATCCATCTTCACGAGGCTCAGATCGGCGGAACGCAGGCTGGTTCCGCTCAGGTCTGCCCCATTCAGGATGGAGCCAGCCTTGCTATCGGCGTCGTAGAAACTGAAACCATCAAACACCATACCCCTGAGCACCGCGTCTGACATATCCTGTCCCGCTGGCTCAAAGTTGGAGGGGGCAAGGCCGATCAGCTTGGTGCACTCAAACGCGGTGTTTTTCCAAAAACTGGGATTTGGCGTCATAGTGTTGAGCGGAAAAAGAAAGCTGCTTGCATCCTCTGCAATGCCCAGTTTGGCGTAGGTGTCAACGGCGGAGTAAAATTCGGCCATTGTGGCGGAGCAAAAGTCGGCCAGTTTGGGGCGAGCGCCTTGGAGCGTGCGGCCCTCATATAGCAAGCCCGGTCCAAGGCGCATTGGCCGTCAGGCCA
>JALUXC010000015.1 GCA_027019165.1 Pseudophaeobacter sp. | reverse complement strand
CACCAACGCCATCGACGGGTTTGTGTTTGACCAAATGGATCGAAGCCTTCCCAATTATCACGGCATCGGAGAAATGTGCCGTGTTGATTTTATAGTCGAACTCGCCCCTGCTTTGGTTTTTGTTGAAATCAAGGATCCCGCCAATCCTCGAACACCTGAGTGTGAATTGGAAAAGTTTATAGCCTCAATCAATGACGGCTCTTTAGGCTTAAAATTTGTACGGAAATTTGTAGACTCCTTTCTTTACCGGTGGGCGGAGGACTGCATGGACAAACCAGTGCACTATCTCAGTCTTGTTACGCTTGAACCTGGGCTGGTTTCGAATTTGTCTGGTGAGATTGGGAAGAAAATGCCTCCGATGGGCGATAGAGGGCCCCGATGGCAAAGGCCAATCGTAAAAAATTGCCAAGTTTTCAATATTGACACCTGGAACGAGAATTTCCCCAAGTGGCCCGTCACTCGGATCGCCCCAGCCGCTGCAAACGAAGGGGCATCTGCCTGATGGACACGACAAAACTCAAGAAATTCGCCCAGTTCGCCCGCCGCACCTTGATCGCTCAGGTCAGTGCGCGGCTTGATGCGGTGCTGGATCCGGCCAGCGCGGCGCGGCGTGAGCACCCCAAGGCGGCGGATGATCTGGAGAAGGCCATTAAGGCGGCGGACAGGGACGCGGTTATCGAGCGGGTTGCCTATACCTGGTTCAACCGCTTTTCGGCCCTGCGCTACATGGACGTGAACAACATCAACGGGGTGCGCATCGTCTCCCCCCTGCCGGGCGCGTTTCAGCCGGAAATTCTGGCCGATGCCAAGGCCGGTATTATCGATGACCGCGTGCCCGAAAAAACCGCCAAGACCATCCGCGATCTGCTGGATGGTCGCGCGCCCAGCCCTGATCCGCAGGCGGAAAGCTACCGCGCGTTGCTGGTCGCCATCTGCAATGACTGGCACAAGGCCATGCCGTTCATGTTTGAACGGATCGAGGATTACACCGAACTGCTGATGCCCGAGGACCTGTTGTCCAACAACTCGATCCTTGCCTATACCCGCGAGGCGATGACGCCAGACGCCTGCGAGGATGTCGAGATCATCGGCTGGCTCTACCAGTTCTACATCTCCGAGAAAAAGGACGAGGTCTTCGCGGGCCTGAAGAAAAACAAAAAGATCGAAGCCGAAAACATCCCCGCCGCCACGCAATTGTTCACCCCGCACTGGATCGTGCGCTATCTGGTGGAAAACTCGCTGGGGCGGCTGTGGATGCTGAACCACCCAGCTTCAAACCTGACCGACAAGATGGAGTATTACATCGCGCCGGTGGAACCCGAGGACGACTTCCTGCGCGTCGCCTCCCCCGAGGAGATCAAGATATGCGATCCCGCCTGTGGCTCGGGGCATATGCTGACCTATGCCTTTGACCTGCTGCATGCGATTTACGAGGAAGAGGGTTATGACCCCTCCGAGATCCCCGCGCTGATCCTGACCCACAACCTGTTTGGCATCGAGATTGACGAGCGCGCCGGGGCGCTGGCCGCTTTTGCCCTGACCATGAAGGCCCGCGGCAAGCAGCGGCGGTTTTTCCGCAAATCGGTGCGGCCCAATATCTGTGTGCTGCAAGACGTGAGCTTTGAGCCGCAGGAGCTGGCGGACTATACCGCCGAGGTCGGGCGCGATCTGTTTACGTCTGACTTACGCGAAACGCTGG
>JALUXC010000014.1 GCA_027019165.1 Pseudophaeobacter sp. | reverse complement strand
ACCACAACAGCGGTGCATCGCGCGCGCACAGCAGAATGGCCGGCGCGTTGGCCGGACCCACACCCACATACATGTCCTGCCCGGCAAAGCCCGTCTCGTTGCGGAAGACGTAGTGGCGCAGGCCGAAGGGGCCTTCCTCGCCTTCATGGTTGGTGACGGCGGGCAGGTAGATGAGTTCCAGCCGCGGCTGGGCAGCCAGCACGCTGTCGGTTTCGGCGATGCGGATGTGCAGAACCGGCGACATGGGATCGGACCGGTCGAATTCCGCGCGCTGGCGTTCGGTAAAGGGATCGAGATCCGGCAGCAGCGCATGCAGGTCCACCCGCTTCTTGGCGCCACCGGAGCGGGCGGCAGAAAAGCGGGTGAAATTGGCAGGGATCGACAGGGCCACGTCGCCCACCGTCACCTGTACCTCGCGCACCTGGTCGGTCGCTTCCGGTGCCAGGCCCAGCAGTTCATCGGTGCTGGGGCCCACATAGTACCAGAGGAAGATCGCGGCGAAGGTGATGACGCCGACCGCCACCACCACGGGGATGAGCCATGGCGGCCGCTCGACGACCTCGTCCTGGCGCTGGCGGGACTGGTTCTGGGGCCGGGCCATGGGGGTCCTTTTCGGAATGCCGCGCTCAATGGCGCAATTGGCAGGGTGGGGCAGGGTGCCGGGTGCGGTCAGAGCCCGCAGTCTATCGGATTCGCGTCCCGCACCCTCCCGTGCTGTGATGACGTCCTGATATGGCACGGGCCTGGTTGCCGAACTGTGTCACCGCGCAACGGCGGCGGTGTGAATAATGCGCATTGCCCCGGATTTGCTGCCTTTTCAGGCGGTTTTGCCCCGAACGGGGCCCATCGCGACTGGTATGGCGCTTGCCCTTGTCAGACCCGGGAGCCCCGTTTCCGCCGCCGGATGTCCGGTGATGGCGCAGGGGTAGTGAAGGGTCACATCCGGGGTCTGCTTATGACCGAATTAACAGCCTTCGCCCTGGCGGTTGCCACGGGCATCGTCACGGCGGGTCTTACGTCGAGTTTCTACCGGCTGGTCACCAACCGGCCGCTGAGCTTCAGCCTGCTTGCCGCCTCGGTGCCGGAAGTGGTCACGGGCGTTGCCACGCTGGTTTTTGCCGGGCCGATGGTCATCATGCGCAACGCCGTGCGGGCGCGGGTGCTGGAGCAGCGGCCCCTGGTCTGGCTGGCCCTGTCGGCCTCGATCTCGGTCTTCTGGGCCTTCATGTCCGGCGTCTTCGTCATGAGCCTGATCCTGGCCCGCTGACGCTTCCCGCACCGTTCTCCTCAGAACCTGGTCATCTGGCCGCCTGCTGCCTCTGGTAGAGGACGCGGGGACGGCTTTTTGTGCGTTTTGCCATGCCCGCCTGCCTCTGTTGCGGCGCAATAAGCCCTGCGCCTCCGCATGGCTGGCATTCCCGAATGAGAATGATCCGGGAAATGTTCAGGATTCATAAACCGAGCTTGGGTCGGATCGTGGCCTGCTCAGTCCAAAAAATCGATATGAATCAATAGGTTGTATATTTCTGCGCTGGTTTTGACAAGAAGTCATATTTTGGTAGGCATATCGGATCGTTATATAAATTCGTAACCACACCCGGGCGCCCTGTCTTGACCCTGTCACAATAGAGACCTACCTACAGGATCAAGTTCAGTCATTTGATGCGCTGCAGCAGCAGCCGGGAGCCACACCATGCAGAGCCTGATCGGTAACATCCTTGCC
>JALUXC010000013.1 GCA_027019165.1 Pseudophaeobacter sp. | reverse complement strand
CCTTTCGGGCCCCAAGGCCCCCCCCCCCCCCCGAAGACGGCGACCGGAGCCGGAGAAACAGGCGCTGCAAAAACCAGATTTTCTTATGATTTGAAGACCCTGATAAGGTTTTGCCGTTACCTTGCAACCAGGCTCGGAACGGACACGCCCCGGCTGTCCGAAAGGTCCCGTCTGCGGGGGCTGGACATCTTTGCAGCCGGCGCAGACAGTTTAATTAGTACGTGAAATCGAGGTATGCGGTGACCCAGGCGAAACAGAGCCAGACCGATGAGACGCTACGCGCCCTGATCCAGGCGGCGCAGGCGCCGATGGCTCTGATCAGCGGCCAACTGGAGGTGTTGCAGGCCAATGCCGCCTTCCGCCGGGCGGTGCCTCTGCAGGACGGGCCAAAGGGTCTTTCTTTCGCGGCCCGCCCCCCCATCGCACCAGGCACCCTTGTGCCCGACATGCCGCCCCGGATCGCCACGCGCCCCGGGCCGCTCGGCCAGATGCTGAGCTGGCGGATCACCCCGGTGGCTGCGGATCTGTATCTGGTAGAGCTGCCATCGCAGCATCACGGTCAGCGGCACAGGTTCTATGCCCAGATGCGTAGCCTGGCCAAGGTCTCTCAAAGCCCGGTCATCTTCTGCACACCCGATCAGCGTATCCGCTGGATCAACCCTGCCTGCGAAAAGATCACCGGCTACAGCACCCGCGAGGCGCGCGGGCGCAAGCCCAGCGAAATCCTGCAAAGCGCCCATATGGACCCCAAAGGCACCGCCCGCATCACCCGTGCCATGAGTGCTCAGAAACCGGTGACCGCAGAGCTTTTGAACCGCACCCGCGACGGGCAGGAATACTGGCAGATGCTGGACATCACCCCTCTGCACGGTCCCGGCGGGCAACTCGAAGGCTATGTGGCGATCCACACGGATATCACGCCGCTGAAACAGCAGGCCGAACAGCAGGCCAACAGCGCCCGGCTGGGGCGCATCATCGAAGAAAGCCTGCATGAGATCTATGTCATCGATCCCGAGACGCTGACCTTCTCCGAGGTAAACCGGGGCGCACGTGAAAACCTCGGCTACAGCATGGCCGAGCTGAAAGAGATGACCCCCATGGACATCACACCGGGGCTGACGGCCGAGATGTTCAGGAATACGGCCAGTTCTCTGGTCTCCGGCACCCGCAGCGCCCTGCGCTTCAAGATCCGCCACAGGCGCCGGGACGGCAGCACCTATCCGGCAGAGGTCACCCTGCAGATGATGGTGGATGAGCAGCCCTGGTTCGTGGCCATGATCCAGGACACCACCGAACAGGATGCAAGCCGCCGGGCGGCCGAAATGGCCCATGCCCGGCTGGTGGCCGCGGTCGAGGCGCTGCCGGATGGCTTTGTCTATTATGACGCCGACGACCGGCTGGTGCTGGCCAATGCCCGCTACCGCGAGATCTACGCTGACAGCGCCCCGGCGATCCGCAAGGGCGCCCGCTTTGAGGATATCCTGCGCTATGGGCTGGAGCGGGGCCAATACGAAGAGGCCAGGGGCAACGAAGACGCCTGGCTGCGCACCCGCCTGGAACAGCACCGCCGCGAAAGCGTCTCCATGCGCCAGAAGCTGGGCAACGGGCGGATCCTGCAGATCTATGAGCGCGAAACCCCGGACGGAGGCCGGGTGGGTTTGCGGGTGGATGTGACCGAGCTTGACGAGGCCCGCGCCCGCGCCGAAGCGGCCAATGCCGCCAAATCCGCCTTTCTGGCCAATATGAGCCACGAGATCCGCACTCCGATGAACGGCATCCTCGGCATGTTGCAACTGCTGTCGGAAACGCCGCTTGAGGCCGAACAGGCCGAAATGCTGGAAACGGCGGAAACCTCGGCCCAGGGGCTGCTCTCGATCCTCAACGACATTCTGGATCTGGCCCGGATCGAAGCGGGCAAGGAACAGCTGGACAGGGCGCCCTTCGTCCCTGCTCTGGTGCTGCAGCAGGTGGCCTCGCTGCACCGGGTGGTGGCCGAATCCAAGGGGGTCAGCCTGGCGCTCTGCCTGGGCCCCGGCACCGATGTGGCGCGCCTCGGGGATGCCCGCCGGGTGGGGCAGATCCTGCATAACCTCTGCGGCAATGCGCTCAAGTTCACCCAGGTGGGCGAGGTTGAACTGGGCGCTGAGATCACCCCAGAGGACAGCCTGCGCCTGAAGGTACGCGACAGCGGGATCGGCATGACACCGGAAGAGCTGCAGCGGGTTCAGGGCAAGTTCGAACAGGCCGACAATTCCACCACCCGCGCCTTTGGCGGCACCGGGTTGGGATTGGCCATCGTCTCGGAGCTGGTGGCGCTGATGAAGGGGCGGCTCGAGATGCAGTCAACGCCGGGCCAGGGCACTGTTGTGACCATCGATCTGCCGCTGGAGCCTGCGTCGCAAGGCGATCTGGATCTGGCGGCGGCCCCTGCCACAACGGCCACAGACACGGAGCAGGACGCCGAGCAAAGCCCCCCACCCTGCCCCTTGCGCATCCTGGTTGCTGAAGACAATGCCACCAACCGGCTGATCATCGGCAAGATGCTGACCCGGATGGGCCATGAGGCCGTGCTGTGCAATGACGGGGCAGAGGCCGTCTCCGCCTGGCAGCCAGACGCCTTTGACTGTCTCTTGCTGGATATTTCGATGCCGAACCTTTCCGGCATCGAAGCGCTGCATGAAATCCGCAAACAGGTCCGGGAGCTGGACCAGAGCGCCCCTCCGGCCTATGCGGTCACCGCCCATACCATGCCGGATCAGGTTGAAGCGCTCCTGCGTGAAGGCTTTGACGGCGTGCTGAGCAAACCCATCCACGCAGAGGATTTGTCGCGTGTGCTCTGCTCCATACCTAGCCCTTTTCCCCCTGCCCCCGCGCATAAAGGTCTTCGTAGCGGATGATGTCGTCTTCGCCCAGATAGCTGCCGGTCTGCACTTCGATCAGCACCATCGCAACCTTGCCGGGGTTCTCCAGCCGGTGCACCGCACCAAGGGGGATATAGACGGACTGATTTTCGGTCACGAGCCGGGTCTCATCGTCCACGGTCACCTTGGCGGTGCCTTCCACCACGATCCAATGCTCTGATCTGTGATGGTGCGACTGCAATGACAGGGCGGCGCCGGGGTGCACATGGATGCGCTTCACCTGAAAGCGCTCGCCCACCACCAGGCTTTCGAACCAGCCCCAGGGACGGTGATCCTTGGGGAAATCAGTCGCCTGTTTCGCCGATTTCGCCTTCAGCGCCGCAACCGCCTGTTTGACGTCCTGCGCGCGGCTGCTATCTGCCACCAGAACCGCATCGGGCATGGCGACGGCAATCACGTCTTTGAGGCCGATGCCGACGACTTCGAGCCCCTCATCCTCGGAGCGGATCAGGCTGTTCTCGCAATCGATCGCGGTGGCATGACCCGCCGTGACAACGCCGTTTTCATCCGGCCCCGCCTCGCGCCAGACCGCATCCCAGCCGCCAAGATCCGACCAGCCGGCCGCAAAGGGCACCACCGTGAGGTTGTCTGCCTTCTCCATCACCGCATAGTCGATCGAGATATCCGGGCACCCCGCCCAGGCGCCGGGATCCAGCCGGAAGAATCCCAGATCCGGCTGCCCGTCGGTGACCGAGGCCTCGACCGGCGCCAGCAGGTCCGGCGCATGGGCGCGAAAGGCTTCAAGGATGGTTTTCACCGAAAACAGGAAGATGCCCGCATTCCACAAGAACTGCCCGGAGGCCAGCATCGTATCAGCTGTGGCCGCATCGGGCTTTTCCACAAACCGCTTGAGGCCGATGGCACGGGGAGAAAAATCGCCAGGATCGCCGTCCAGTTCGAGATAGCCATAGCCGGTTTCCGCATGGGTGGGCTTGATGCCGAAGGTGACGATCTGCCCCGCCGCAGCTGCCCCCTGCCCCGCTGTCACGGCGGCGCGGAAGGCCGCGGCATCGGGCACCACATGATCGGACGGCGCCACCAGCATCAGTGCCCCGGGCTCCTGCTGCGCCAGATACAGCGCCGCCGCCAGAACAGCAGGTGCCGTATTGCGCCCCGAAGGTTCGATCAGGATCGCCCCCGGATCAATGCCTGCCCCCGAAAGCTGCTCGGTGACGATAAAGCGGAAATCGGAATTGGTCAGCACCATCGGCGCGCCGTAGCCGGCCCCCGACAAACGGGCGGCCGAAGCCTGAAACAGGGTCTCTTCGCCCACCAGAGGCACGAATTGCTTGGGGTAGCTCTTGCGCGACAAGGGCCACAGCCGGGTGCCCGAGCCGCCGCAGAGCAGAACCGGGATAATCTTTGAATCTGCACTCATACTCAAATTCCTTTTCAGGCGCCCCAGCCGCTCCAAAAGTCAGAGCGCAGCCAGGGCCTCTACCGCCTCGGCAATGGGATAGTGGTGGTTGCCGACAAACAGCCCATGGGCGTCTATGTAATCGGCATTTGTCAGGGTCCCGTGAATGTCATAGTCGAAATATTTCATCACTTCGTTCTTGGCGAAATTGCCGGCAACGATGGGCCGGCATTCAAATCCTGCTTCTGCCAATTGTTTGACCAGATCGGCGCGGGAGACCCCTGCCCCTTCGCGGATCACCAGCGAAAAGCCGAACCAGCTTGAGCTGCCGATCTCGCGCTGGATCATGAATTTGGGGTGATCCGACAGTTTTTCCTGCACCAGGGCCCCGTTGGCGCGGCGCCCTTCGATCAGCCCCGGCAGTTTCTTCAGCTGCTCCTGCCCCAGCGCGCCGGACATCTCCAGCGGGCGCAGGTTGTAGCCCGGCAGCACGAAGCGGAAGCTTTCCTCGAAGGGATCGTCCGATTTCTCGCCAGTGACATGGTTGAATTTCGGCAGGTTGCGGGTCCAGCCATGGGCGCGCAGGGACAGCATGACGTGGTAGAGCTCCTCGTCATCGGTCACCACCATGCCGCCTTCCATGGTCGAGATATGATGCGAGAAGAAGGACGAAAACGTGCCCATGACGCCGAAGGTGCCGGCCTCCTTGCCGCCGTATGTGGCGCCCATGGATTCGCAATTGTCCTCGATCATGACGATGCGGCGATCCCCGATCAGCGCTTGGATGGCGTCAAAATCATTGGGGTTGCCCAAGAGATTCACCACCATGATGGCGCGGGTCTGATCGGTGATCGCCGCCTCAAGCGCCGCCAGATCGTAGTTCAGCGTCTCGCGGTCGATGTCGACGAACTTCATCCTGAGCCCGTATTGGCCCAGGGGGTAATAGGTGGTGGACCAGCTGACCGCCGGCACGATGATCTCATCGCCGCGCTCCAGTTTCAGATCCGGGTTCTTGGTGAAACACAGCGCCGCGGTCATCAGCAGGTTCGCCGAAGAGCCGGAGTTGACCATGACGGCGAACTTGCTGCCGAACTGGGCGGCGAACTGGTCTTCATAGGCGCGCACCTCGGGGCCCATCGAGAACATGTCCGAGGCAATCACGCGCTGCAGCGCATCCTGTTCCGCCTGATCCCAGGAGGAGGTGGCAAGAGGGTACTTGAATGTCATGCGTGTCCGCTTTCCAGGTAATAGCGATAGGTCTGCGCGATCCCGTCGCGCAAAGTCGTCGGGGCCTGCCAGCCCCAGGCCGTTTGCCGCTCGGTCGAGCAGAGCTTTTGTTTCATGCCGACGGGTTTGCTCAGATCATGGGTAAAGGTGCCTTGCCAGCCGATCACATCGGCCACCGTGGCGTAATAGTCGTTGATCGAATGATCCTGGCCCAGCCCGATGTTCATGGCGCCGGGAAGGGTTTCAAGATCGCCCGCCGCCTTCCAGATGGCATCGGCCAGATCAGCGGCGAACATGAATTCGCGCCGCGCGGTGCCATCGCCCCAGATCTCGACCTCAGCCGCGCCCGTCTTCATCGCCTGATGCACCTTGTGGATGATGGCCGGCAGAAGATGCGAATGCCTGGGGTCGAACTTGTCGTAGGCGCCATAAAGGTTGCAGGGAATGAGCGTTTTATAAAGCGCCGCAGGGTCCTCTTGCCGGATATAGTCGCACAGGCGCATGGCCATGATCTTGGCCAGGGCATAGCCTTCGTTGGTGGGCTCCAGCGCACCGGTGAGGATGCTCTCCTCGCGCAAGGGGTTTTGCCCTTCGCGCGGGTACATGCAGGTGGAGGCCAGATTGATCAGCCGGGTCACACCCGCAGCCCGCGCGCCCATGATGACATTGCGCCCCATGGCGAGGTTCTCATCCAGAAAGGCAACCGGGTTGGCCATATTGGCCTGGATGCCGCCCACACGCCCGGCTGCATGGATGACCAGATCAGGCTTGTGTGCCTCCAGATAGGTGGCCACCGCACCCGCGTCCGTCAGGTCCAGCTCGTGGCTGCGCGGTGCCAGGATCTCCCAGTCGGCGGCCGCCGCGTGATCCTGGACATTGCGCCCCACCATGCCGCCGCCACCGGTGAGGAACAGACGTGGTTTTGCACTCATGCCCTCAGTCCTCGCGGGCAACCGGCGAGTCATAGCCGTGCTCCATCAGCACGCGGGAGCGCTGCGCCGCCTTCAGATCCTCGCGGACCATCTCGGCGCACATTTCCTGCACGGTGATCTCGGGCGTCCAGCCCAGTTTCGCCTTGGCTTTGGCCGGATCGCCCAGAAGCGTCTCCACCTCGGCGGGGCGGAAGTAGCGCGGATCAATGCGCAGGATCACATCCCCCACCTTCAGTGCCGGTGCCTTGTCGCCCGCGATGGCCTTCACCGTGGCGATCTCATCCACACCTTCCCCCGAAAATTCCAGGGTGATGCCCAGCTCGGCCGCGCTCCATTCGATGAACTGACGCACCGAATATTGCACGCCGGTGGCGATGACGAAATCCTCGGGGGCCTCCTGCTGCAGCATCATCCACTGCATGCGCACGTAATCCTTGGCATGGCCCCAGTCGCGCAGCGCATCGATATTGCCCATGTACAGGCAGGGCTCCAGACCTTGCGCGATATTGGCCAGACCGCGGGTGATCTTGCGGGTCACAAAGGTCTCGCCCCGGCGCGGGCTCTCGTGGTTGAAGAGGATACCGTTGCAGGCATAGATGCCATAGGCCTCGCGGTAGTTCACCGTGATCCAATAGGCGTACATCTTGGCCACGGCATAGGGAGAGCGCGGATGGAAAGGCGTGGTCTCGGTCTGCGGGGTCTCCTGCACCAGCCCGTACAGTTCCGAGGTAGAGGCCTGATAGAAACGGGTCTTCTTCTCAAGGCCCAGGAAACGGATCGCTTCGAGCAGGCGCAGGGTGCCCATGGCATCCACATCGGCGGTATATTCCGGTGCCTCGAAAGAGACGGCTACATGGGACTGGGCGCCGAGGTTATAGACCTCATCCGGCTGCACTTCCGACAGGATCCGGGTCAGGTTGGAGCTGTCGGTCAGATCGCCGTAATGCAGTTTGAAACGCGCATTGTCCGTGTGGGGATCCTCAAAGATGTGATCGATCCGGTCGGTATTGAACAGGGAGGCCCGGCGTTTGATACCATGCACCTCGTATCCTTTCTCCAGCAGAAACTCCGCAAGATACGATCCGTCCTGACCCGTGACACCGGTGATCAAGGCCTTCTTCATCTGCTATCCCTCTCTGCCACGGGCCCTTCGATCACGAGGGCGGCGGCGTATTGAATCCTTTGATTATCCGTTCTGACCAAAGAACCCGGGCAAGTCCAGTGCACAGCCCAAAATCCCTGCGCCGGGGCGAAATCCCGCAAGGTCGCGCGCGCAATTGAAACAGTCAAATGTTTCGCGCGCGAAACATTTGGGAGTCTGAACTCAGAAAAGAAAAAGACCCTAAAGATATCTTTAGGGTCGAAAAATTGCGAGAAGACAGAGACGTTCAGCGATGTCTGAGCCAGTCTTTCAGGGCCGCCATCAGCTCGGCATTGACGCCCTCTCCGGTCAACTCGATCCGGTTCTGATCGGGTGAAAAGCCCAGACGCACACCGGCGGCGGCCTGCACCGTAACCCGCTCAGACGAGGATGCTCCAGGGGTTCGGATACTGGGGCGGGGCGGGGGCGTTTCCTGCGTTTTCTGCGGCTCTGATGATAGTTTTAGGGTCGAAGCGGCTCCTTCGGCCCGCCCCTCGCTCAGCACCCGGTTCAGGATCTCCACCTCTTCGGCGGGTGTCTGGCGCACGCCCTCCTGCAAGGCGATCCGCAGACGATCCGCAAACTCTTCATCCTCTCCCATGGCGCGCACCAGGGCGAGGCCCAGCTTTTCGCTGATGGCAGTGGGATAAAAGAGCACCGCATCCAGCTCTTCCACCAGGGTGACAAAGCTGCGGATCTTGGAACGCTTGGCGCGCGGCACATTGGCAAAAAGGCTCTGAAGTGCCTTTTTCAGAGTCGGAAACACCTCTTCCTTCATCGCGCGCACCGCGATGCGGGCGCGTTCGTAATGAGAAAGGTTCACCCGGATCTCATTCTCTTCGACCATGGCGATATAGGCGTCCTGCGCCGTATCGGGGCGGATGATCAGCGCCTTGACCGTGGCGAACTTCGGATCTGATGTCTCGGCATAGAGCCGCTTGAGCGCGCCAAGACGACGCCAGCCCGAGATAAGACCATAGCTGCGCCCGTCGGGACGACCTTCCAATGGCACCAGTTCGATCGGGGTCTGCTGACCACGGGCGCGTAAGGACTCGACCAGGGCTTCCATTTCCTCGGCGTCCTGTTCGATCCGGTCACGCACCAGATGGGTCTCATCGATGGCCGAAAGCGGCACCTCTTCGATCATCAGCCCCCTGGCGCGGGCATTCTCCAGCACATCGGACAGCTCACGCAGGGCAGCGGTCGAGGCCGCCTCGGATGCGACCTGCGCAATCGGAGCAGCCCCCACGGACATCGGCCCACCGAGGGCGGAT
Organism: Pseudophaeobacter sp.; assembly: GCA_027019165.1. Taxonomy (GTDB): domain Bacteria; phylum Pseudomonadota; class Alphaproteobacteria; order Rhodobacterales; family Rhodobacteraceae; genus Phycobacter. The sequence continues at coordinate 46,002 of JALUXC010000013.1, read as the reverse complement.
TTGCCTTCCGGCGCGCCGGACAGATAGGTGGTCTGTGCCGGCATCAGTCGTTTGCGTTTGGCCATCTGCCCGTCTCCATCTCGCTGTCTCTTTTGGCGCGCACTCTGCGCCATCATTCCTGCCGGGGCCTTACTCGGCCGCGCTCTGCATCTGCACCTCGGCGCGGCGCCAGCAACCAATGAGCAGCCGTTTGAAGGCCGCATAGGTCTCATCGAATGTTTCGCGCCCGCGCGCGTAGGTCTCGCGGTTGAAATCGCGGTAATCCGCCTCGTAGATGCCGCTGACCTGCTCACCGGCCTGACCGATCAGCGCGGTGAAATCCTGTTTATGAGGGCTAAGCACCGGCCCCATATAGGCCTGCATCAGGGCGGCCAGTTCGCCCTGCTGGGCGCTGTCGTAGCGGGTGATCACCGCGCGCACCGCATCCCATTCAAAGCCCATCTCGGGCCGGCCCAGGGCGCGGGCGGCGAGGTTCTCGCCCTCTTCGATGCTGGCAAAGGTGGAATGCAGCATATCGAAAAAGCGCCCGGTGGAATCGAACTCAAGGAAAGACGCACCCATGGGCACCAGAAGGATGTCGGCGGCGGAAAGCCCGTTGATGGTGAGGTAGCCAAGCGCCGGCGGCGTGTCGATGAAGATCACGTCATACTGGTCCAGCACCCCGTCCGCCTCGAGCCGGTCGGTAAGCGCATCCCAAAGCTTCCAGCTTCGCGCCGCCATGCGCCAGACCGGGATCTGGAACTCGGCCCAATAAAGGTTCAGCTGCGCGCCGATGAGGTCGATATTGGGCCAATGGGTGGGCTGGATCACATCGGCGGATGTCATCTCCATCGCTGCCGTCAGGCTGTCATCCAGCGGCTGGGGCGCATCGCCCCGGTCCAGACGACGCTGGTTCTCCACCCGCAGGTGCTCGCCATAGTGACGCGCCAGGAGCGGGAAGGCGGTCTGCCATTCGTCCTCGACCCGGCCGCCAAAGATCGAGGTCATCGAGCCCTGGCTGTCGAGATCCACAACCAGCACCTTGTAGCCATCCAGCGCCGCCGACATCGCCAGATGCGCGGCGGTGGAGGTCTTGCCCACGCCGCCCTTGAAGTTGGCCACAGCCACCAGTTTTGCGGGCAGCCCCTTGGGGCGGTAGGGGATATAGTCCTTGGCCTTGGAGCCTTGCGCTGCGAAATGAGCCCGCAGGCGCAGCACCTCATCGAGGGTGAACCACTTGGCCCCCCCTTCGGTTTCCGAACGCCCCTGGGGCAGATCCGGGTTGGCCTTCAGCACCCGGCGGAAATGGGCCTGGGCAACCGGGATCAGATAGCGGGTGATCTCCCAGGTGGAAAACAGGCGCAAAGTCTTGCGTCCCTCCTCATCCAATCCCCGGCTCGCGAGATCGGCGCGGCCCCGGGCGCAGCCTTCGGCGATGGTGGCAAAGCCGCCGGTGCTGGTGGGGGCATCGAGATCGGCAAGGGCCGCGTCTGGGTCGATATTGAAATAGGGGGGCAGATCGGCGCTTCGTCCGGCATCTTTGCCCCTTGCGTCTTTTCTGTGGATATCTCGTGCCATGGGGGAGTGCCCGCTTTCCTGTCCTGCAGCACTGATCCTGCCGCCATGCTACAAACCCGGCTTGATGTGCTGCCTTTTTGACAAGATAGCAAAAAACAGCGCACATGGAAGCATTATGCGTATCTCTTTGGATTTTTCTAAGCAAATCCGATGTTTGCGATCCGGGAAATCGGGGTGTTTTGAGGGCCTGAAAATTTTCTGCCCTGTTATTTATGAGTTATATTATAGTTAAAGGAGATCTGGGCTTTGCGCAAAGTCCTTTTTTCATTGGCGATAAGGGCAGGTATTTGGATCTTAGTGACTCTGAAACCCCGATGAAATGACTCCAAACCCCCGAAGAAGCGATTCCGGAACCCCGTTGCCTGAGGGTGTGGATAACTCTAGGGTGAGCGTAATCAAAACCACGAAACCGAGTCACCCCGGAGAGGCGCAGCAAAGACGCCTTTTGAACAACCGGGGGATCAGGGACAGGCAGAAGAGCAATGGCAACAGAGCTGACCGGGGACGGTCTGACAGCGGGGGCATATCCGCCCGAAGGGCAGGGGGATTTTTTCCTTTGCGATATATTCGATGCGATCCCCAAGAACGATCTGGCCTCGATGGAACATCCGCTGTTCTCGCTCGGCACCCGGCCCGATTGGCGCATCCTGTCCTATGAGCACAATGGCGCCGAGATCACCGTGACCCCCAGCGTCAAGGGGCTGGCGACGATCCACGACAAGGACATCCTGATCTTCTGCATCAGCCAGCTGATGGCGGCGCTGAATGCGGGCCGACAGGTCAGCCGGACATTGCACCTCAAGGCCCATGATCTGCTGGTCGCCACCAATCGCGAAACATCGGGTGATGCCTACCGGCGTCTGCGCGAGGCTTTTGAGCGTCTGGCGGGCACCCGCATCACCACCAATATCGTGACCGGCGGGCAGGAGGTGACCTCCGGTTTCGGGTTGATCGAACGCTGGGAGATTGTCCGCAAGGCGCGCGGTGGCAGGATGGTCAGCGTTGCCGTCACCCTCAGCGACTGGCTTTACCGCGCGGTGCTGTCGAAATCGGTGCTGACCCTTTCCCGCGATTACTTTCGCCTGAGGAAACCGCTTGAGCGGCGCATCTACGAGCTGGCGCGCAAACACTGCGGTCGGCAAGCCAGCTGGCAGATTTCGGTTGAGACCCTCCTCAAGAAATCCGGCTCGGCCAGCCCGCGCCGGGTCTTTCGCAAAATGATCCGCGACATGATCGCAGCGCAGCCCTTGCCCGACTACACCCTGGAAGAGCTGCCCGGCGATCTGATCCGGTTTTCCCAGAAAAACGCGGTGGTGAGCAGCATGGATGCGGGCGCCCCCATGCTGAAGCCCCAGACGCTGGAGGCGGCGCGCGATCTGATGCCCGGCGCCGATGTCTATGCGCTGGAGGCCGACTGGCGCGCCATGTGGGCCCGCTCCGGCAGCCCGCGCCTGCGCCAGGCCGATGCCGCCTTCCTCGGCTGGGTCAAGAAACGCGCGCGGGAGTCCTGAAAAAGGCAATTTAGAGCCTGTTTCAGGCCGTCACCATTTTTGTTTACTTGCGGGGTGACCGGGGCCAAATGTTTCGCGCGCGAAACAATTGGGGGCTGATGCGGAGGATGGCTTAGATCTGGATTCGCTTGTCTGTCGGCACCAGCGCATTGATCTGCGCGATATGTTCCGGCAGGCAGCGGGTTAGGAAATCATAGGTCTTGACCACATGGGCGCGGGCATTGGGGCCAAGGTGGGCATAGGCGCCCGGGCGCGCCAGCACATCCACCACCTGATCGGCGAGGGCGCCAGGGTCAAAGAAATCCACCAGCATACCGGTTTTCCCATGGGTCACCGCTTCGCGCACCGGGTCCACATCGGCGGCCACCACTGTCGCCTGCATCGACATCGCCTCGAGCAGCGACCAGCTAAGGACAAAGGGCATGGTCAGATAGATATGGCAGCGGCTGATGCGGATGATGCGGCACAGATCCTCATAGGGCACCTTGCCAAGGAAATGCACCCGGCTCCAGTCGATGCTGTCGCCCAGTTCCGCTTCCATTTCGCCGCGCAGGCCGCCGGGGTGCTTGCTTTCGGTGCCATAGGAGGTCTCGTTGCCGCCAACCATCAGGATCCGCGCCTCTGGGCGCGCCTCAAGGATCCGGGGCAGGGCGCGCATCATGATGTGAAAGCCGCGGGCGCGCTCCATGTTGCGCGCCACATAGGTGATCACCTCATCCTGCCGCGTCAGCGGGCGCCCCAGCCGCCCGAGCGAGATCGAGGCATCGGGGTCGGGGGTCAGCCGATCGGTGCGGATGCCGTCATGGCAGACATACATGCGGTCATGAAAGGAGGCGGGAAAGCGGTCGCGCTGCCAATAGGTCGGCACATGGCCCAAATCGACGCTTTCGATGCTGGCATAGGGCACGGTGTTGCGCGCCTTGGCAAAAAAGCCGGCCTGATCGTTGGGCGGATTGTCCGGGTCGAACCCCACCAGCCCTCCCGAGGTGCGGTAGAAATATTCAAAGAAGCCGATCACCGGCACATCCGGCCAGATCTCCTTCATGAACAACAGCTCCCCCCAGCCGGTATGGCCGATGATGATATCGGGCCGGTAGCCTTCGTCCTTTTCCAGCGCGCGCAGGGCGAGCGCGGCGCCAAGGCCTGCGCCGGCCGCGGTTTCCCAGTCCTTGGACAGCCCGTAGGCATCCTTGCCGGCCTGGTGGTGCGGGCGGTAGCTGATCCGGCGCACCCCCTTGATCTGCACATCGCGGCGCTGGGTCAGAAAGGCCAGATCATGTTTCCCCTGCGCGGCCAGCCAGATCAGGATTTCGCGGTACTGCCCGGGCATGTTCTGATGCACAAAGAGAAGTTTCATGACGGGGTCGATGCGCCTTTGCCTGTTTTGCCTGGCTCATGCTTGACGGGGATGGGGGCAAAGTGCAAGGCGCGGGGGCAGACCTGCGGGACTTTAGAAAATCTCGATCGAACCCTGCAGGGCAGAGACCTCTGTCAGCCCACGCAGGAACAGCATATCGCCTTCTCCGAAATCAAAGCGCACCCCGTCGGGGGCAAATGAGGCAAAGCGGTTCACCACGCTTTGGCCCGTCTGGTTCGCCCCGACCAGATCGGTCGAAAATCGCAGTGTGTCGCGGTCCACTTCATAATCCAGAAGCAAATCGCGGTCGCAGCCCCTGTCGAAGATGAAGGTATCCGCCAGGGAGCCGCCGCGCAGGGTATCATCGCCGGCTCCTCCTTCCAGAACATCGACGCCCTGGTTCCCCAGCAGCCGGTCCCCGCCGCCGCCGCCGCGCAGGGTATCATCGCCGGTGCCGCCAAAAAGCGCATCCGCGCCGCTGCCGCCAGAGAGCGAGTCAGAGCCGAAGTTGCCATAAAGCGTGTCATCGCCGGAATTCCCAAAGAGCTGATCCCAAGCCGATCCCGCCGATAGCCAGTCGTCGCCGCGCCCCCCGGCCAGCAGATCATCCCCTTCCGAGCCAAGGAGCGTATCATTGCCATCGCCGCCATAAAGGCTGTCCCAGCCCGAGCGACCATAGATCGTGTCATTGCCGCTGCCGCCATCGACGTAATCCACCCCGTCGCCGGAGCTGATGTAATCATTCCCCGCCTCGCCGTAGATCGTATCAAGCGCGGTATTGCCGAACAGCGTGTCATTCCCATCGCCGCCGTAAAGCGTATCATCCCCGGTGCCCCCCACCAGGCTGTCATTGCCGACCCCGCCATGAAGCTGGTCGGTGGAGCTGGCGCCGCTCAGGCTGTCGTTTCCTGCCTCGCCCCAGATCAGGTCGGCGCCGTTGCCCCCCTCCAGCTGGTCCGCGCCCCGCCCGCCATAAAGGCTGTCGTTGCCGTCTCCTCCGTCGAGCCGGTCGTGATCCTCCTGCCCGTAAAGGCGGTCGTCGTCCGCCCCACCATAAAGGCTGTCCGCCCCCGCGCCGCCGTCCAGCAGATCGCTGCCCGTGCCACCGGTCAGCGTATCGTTTCCGGCATCGCCATAAAGCCGGTCGTCTCCAGCTTCACCGTATAGCAGATCATTTCCCTCGCCGCCGGTTGAGCTATCGTTGTCTGCCCCGCCCCAGATCCGGTCGGCGCCGTTGCCCCCCTCCAGCTGGTCCGCGCCCCGCCCACCATAAAGACTGTCGTTGCCGGCGCCGCCATAAAGCTGGTCGTGACCACCCTCGCCGTAAAGGCGGTCGTTGTCGTCCTCCCCGTAAAGGATGTCCTGACCGCTGCCGCCATAAAGCAGATCGCCGCCGCTGCCCCCCCAGAGACTGTCCGCACCGTCCTGGCCAAACAGCGTATCCGCGCCGCCCATGCCGCGCAGCTGGTCCTGCCCTGCCGCTCCAAGCAGTTGCTCGTCATTGTCACTTCCGGTGATTTGCAGGGGCGTCTGGGCGGGCAGGGGAGGGCGGTAGAGACCCAGCAGATCGGTGCGGAGGAAATCCTCATAGGTCAGGCTGCTGCCATCCGAGGTGATCAGGCGCAGCTCGTGCCCCCCGAAAGAGAGCTGCGCGCCATCGCTACGGGATGTGATCTGCAATTGCGCCACCGACCGGAGCCCCTCCCAGGCCTTGAGGTCGATGCGATCCTCTTCCGGGTCGAAATCCATCACGCTACAGTCGGGGTTGCTGTTGCTCTGCAGGATAAAGATATCGCGGCCACCGCCGCCAAAGAGCCGCCCCTGTGCCGGGCCGCCGATCACGATATCATCGCCGCTGCCCCCTGAAAGCTGGCTGTCGCCGCCCGCCAGGATCGCGCCGCTTCGGGCGATGCCGATGCCCAGATGGGTAACGCCGGGCTCGGTTTCAGAGGTGGCAAAGACATGCAGCCTGTCCCCCACCACGGAAAGGGCGAGGCCATTGACATTGTCGAGCCCCAGCGCCGCCGTATCTGCGATGCTGTCCAGTGCGATCAGGCGGCCACCGGGCAGCAGGGCAAAGAGAGTCAGCCCGTCATCGCTGCCGCCCGCCACCACATAGGTCCAGCCCGCATGGGTCACGCTGTCCAGCACCTGCAGCCCGGCAAAGCGGGTCTCCAGCGTGTCGCTGAGATGATCCAGCACGGACAGGCGGCCATCGGCCCCGACCGCCATCACCGTGATACTGCCTGAGCCGGCCGCGCCCACCAGCAGCATCGCCTGCCCGCCCACCTCTGTGGCATGCAACGCGGTAGGCAGGTTCAGGCCCACCCCTTCGGCGGCGCCCAGGCTGCTGCGCAGGTTCAGCTGCCCCCCTGCGGTCAGCTCATAGCTGCTGATGCCGGATTCGCTCTGGGCGGCGGTAAAGACATAGCGGGTGCCCCCCAATTCGAGGCTGGCCATGGCAGAGACATCCTGGGCATAGCTGCTGCTGGTATCGCTGCGCCATTGCAGGGGGCGCAGGCTGCCATCTCCCAGCCGTTCAAAACTTTGCAGCCCCGGCAGCCTCGCGCCGACCGCGATCAGAAGCTCGCGGCCCCCCACCGGGGCAGAGAGGACAGAGGCCAGATCGCCGGCGAATCCTGACTGGCCGGAATAAAAGACTTCGGAGCGGCTGATCCCGAGGGGGCCCTGATCGCTTCTTTCTGTGAGCCGCTCCAGTGCCGCGTCTTCCAGGGCAAAGACCGTGTTGCGGATGCGGATCGCGGCCGCCTCGCCGCTGGACTGCTGGGTGCTTTGCAACTGCAGGCGCCCGCCGACAAGATCAAAGAGGTGAACCGCACTGCCGCGCCCGGCATGCAGTTCCAGAAGGGCCGCGCCCTGTCCGCCAAGAAGAACCGGCGCCGTTGCGCTGTGATACTGTGAAGGAAGGGCGGCGCGCCCCAGAACCGAAAACCGTGTCATCGACCTATCCGACCTGTGAACAACAGGAGAACAGGGTGATCGGGTCGGGTTAATCCGGGGTGGAGCCGGTCGTGGTCAAAGCGTCAATTATACTTAGGATTGTTTCTATTTCAGGGCCAATGAGGTGAACAAACCGGGGATATTCCGGGATCATCTGGCCTTTTTCATGTTGCGTGAGTGCAGGGCGATCGCCTCTTCCACGTCGTCGAAATAGGTCACCTCGCCATCCTCCAGCACCGCGCCGGCATTGCAGAGGTTGCGCACCTCGAGCAGCGAATGGGTGACCACGATGGCATTTGAATCCTGCATCCGCGCCTTGAAGATGGCCGCGCTCTTGCGGCGAAAGGCGCTGTCTCCGACCGAGGTCACCTCGTCCACCAGGTAGGTGTCGAATTTCAGCGCCATGGAGATGCCGAAGGCCAGGCGCGAGCGCATGCCCGAGGAATAGCTGCGCACGGGCATGTGCAGATGGCCGCCCAGAGCCGCGAAATCGGCGACGAAATCCAGAAGTTCGTCGGTGTCCACACCGTAGATACGGGCCACGAAACGGGCGTTCTGTGCCCCGGTCAGATCGCGGTGGAAGGAGCCGGCAAAGCCCACCGGGAAGGAGATATTGCCGGAGGAGATGATGCGCCCCGAATCCGGGTTCATCGTCCCGGAGATCATCTGCAACATGGTGGATTTGCCCGCCCCGTTGCGCCCGAGCAGGGCAAGCGACTTGCCCTTGGGAATGGTCAGGTTGACGTTGCGGGCCACGAATTTGCGCCCGTTGGGGGTGGGAAAACTCTTGGTCAGATTTTCCAGCTTGATCATGCTCTACCCTCTTCCCGCCGGTCAGCGCCCATCCCGGCTCAGCGCCTGTCCCGAAGCGAGTAGTAGATCAGGGCCGCGGTGCTCCAGGCAATGAGCAGGAACAGGATGGTCAGCCCCATGAGCAGCGGGCGGCGCGGGTATTGTGCGCTTTCGGCCAGGGTGGGGCGCAGATAGGCCGCAAGATACCGGCTCTGACGCTGCGCCTGGGCGAGGGCGGCATCATAGTTCGACAGGGCGCCCGTGTATTTCTTTTCGGTAAATTCGCGGTCCACCATCAGCCGTTCGAACTCGGCCACCAGTGTGGCATAGTCTTCGCCCGAGGTGGTCTCCCCGCCGCTGCCGAACTTGTCGCGCTCGGCGTCGATACGGGCACGCAGGGCGGCGATGCGCTGTTGCGATTTCTGAAGCCGCGGATCGCTCTCCTGAACCGAGGTGATCAGCAAGTCGTAGTCGATCAGCTCCTTGCCCAATTGCTGCTGAAGGGTGTTCAAAAGCCCCATCTGCACCTGGATGTCGGCGCTGGGGTCGACGATCTGCGTGCGCGAACGGAAGGCGGTCAGGGCCTGGCGGGCCTGTTTCAGCTGGGTGACCGCAGCATCCAGTTCCTCGCGGGCATAGCGGGTGGCATCCTCGCGGGCGATCGCCGAGAGCATGTTGATCATCTCGCTGCTCTCGCGGAAAATCTCGCGGGCGACGGCGCGGGCCTCTTCGGGGGTGAAGGCCAGCACCTTCAGCTCGATCAGGCCGGTGCCGGGCGCATAGGAGATCAACACCATGCGTTGCCAGTACTCGACCAGATCCTCGATGGTGCTGTCCGGCGCCAGGGAAAAGATCGGATCGGTGGTATGGTGGCGACTGTAAAGACTGTGCAGGTCCAGCGTCTCGTTGACCCGTTCGACCAGCTCCTGGGACTGGATGAATTCGAACAGGATGTCGCTGTCCGAGGAGCTTGCGCCGGAAAAGGCGCCAAGGCCGCCCAGCAGATCCACGGCTGAAGGGGTATCCTCACGGCGCACGGTGAAGCCGACGCTTGAGGTGTACTGATCCACCGCCCGGGTCCACAGGTAGCCACCGGTGAGGAAGCTGGGCAGAATCACGCAAAGCAGGAAGCTGAGCAGAAGCATCCAGTGACGGCGCTGGCGGCGCGCCGGGCGGGCCGGGGCATAGACCGGGTCGGCGGCCGGAGCCGGTTTCGGTTTTGGCTTGGGAGCCGGTTTCGCGGCAGCCTCGGCGGGCGCCGCTGCCGGTTTGGCCGGAGCGGGCGCGGTGGGTGGCTTGTCGTTCTCACCACTTGCCTGTTTTGACGCAGCGGGATTTGATTGATTATCAGCCAAGCCTATGGTCCAAACGATTGTTTCCGAAACAGCCTATCAAATTTCACACGCCGCGCGAAAGTACCAGCCTTAATGACACAGCCCCCGACAGCAGATGTGCCTGAAACCCGGAGCATACCGCCAGCGATCACCCCTTCAGTGCCGCTGGACCTGCGGTATCGTGGGATGCGCACCATTGTCGCCCTGATCCTGCGCGAGATGTCGACCACTTACGGGCGCAGCCCCGGTGGTTACATCTGGGCCATCCTGCAGCCGGTGGCGATGATCGTGATCCTGACCCTGGCCTTTTCGTTTCTGCTGCGTTCGCCGTCGCTCGGCACCAGCTTCGTGCTGTTCTATGCCACGGGTTTCATGGTGTTGCGCCTGTTCCAGGAGGTCTCGACCGCGGTGGGGCTTGCGATCTTCTTCAATCAGGCGCTGCTGGCCTATCCGCGGGTGACCTATGTGGACACCCTGGCCTCGCGCAGCATCCTGGCGGTGCTGACCCAGATCATGGTCTCTGCGATCATTTTCACCGGGGTCTTCATCGTGGAGGATGTCCGCTTGATCCTGGATTTCGGTCCGATCCTTCTGACCTATGCGATGACTGTTCTCCTGGCTGTCGGAATCGGTACCTTCAACGCCTATATGATGTTCTCATTCCCTATTTACAGAATGACCTGGGGGGTGATGACGCGCCCGCTGATGCTGGTGTCCGGGGTCTTCTACATCTACGAGGATCTGCCCATGGTGGTGCAGAATATCCTTTGGTTCAATCCGCTGATCCACCTGAGCGGGCTGATCCGCACCGGGTTCTATTCCACCTATGATCCAGGCTACATTTCGCTGGTCTACGTGGCGCTTCTGGGCATGATCCCCGGCTTCTTTGGTATCCTGTTGCTGCGCAAGTTCAGCAAGGACATCCTGTACAAGTAAGGCAAGGCCGCCTTTCCGTAGGGGGCGGCAGAATGACAAAAGCCGCGCCCCGGCTAAGGGCACGGCCTGTCTGATGATGCGCTGTCCAAGCTGTTGAGGCGGGGCAGGGGCTTATTCAGCAGCGGTCTCGTGATCCGCCTTGACCCATTTCAGCTTGTCGCGCTGGACCTGCTCGACCGGTAGGATCTCCTGACCCTTGTAGGCCAGCGCCTTGTCCACGTTCTTCAGATCGCGGCACAGGCGGCGCAGCCCGTCGGGCTCGAGGCTGGCGGCGTGATCGGTGCCCTTCCAGGTCCGGTCCAGGGTGAAGTGACGCTCGATATGGGTGAACTTGCCCTTGCCGTCCGCCTCCATGGTGCGGCCTACTGCCAGGGCGGCCACATCGGCGGCAATGCCCAGGTGGTGACCGGAGAATCCGATGCCTTTGACAGTGGCGCCGAATTTCTCCATCAGGTTGCGGATTTCAAACAGGCAGATGTCCTCGAAGGCCACCGGGTAGCCCGAGGTGCAGCTGTAGACGACCAGATCCTTGGCGCGGCCGCGCTCGGCGTAGAAATTCACCAGATCGACGATTTCCTGGCCGGTGGACATGCCGGTGGAAACATGGATCTCGCCCGCGTAATGCTCGCAGAGATAGCCCTGCAGGTCATAGTGCTGGTTGGTGGCCGAGGGGATCTTCAGCAGCGGCGGGTTCAGAGCGGCCATTTCCTTGGCCGAGGTCAGATCCCAGACACTGGTGGAATAGGCAATGCCGTTTTCCGCACAGCATTCGATCAGCTCTTTATGCTGGTCGGTGTCGAATTCCAGGAACTCGCGGTGAGCGCCATAGGTGTCCCCGTAAGAGTTCGCCGGGTTGGGGTGCGGGGTGCTGTATTGCTCGGGGGTGAGCAATTCCCGGTTGTGGCGTTTCTGGAACTTGGCGATATCTGCCTTGCAGACATGCGCTGCGACTCGGATGAGTTCCTTGGCGAGTTCCATTTCGCCTTTGTGATTGCATCCGATCTCGGCGATAACCTTTACCGGAGAATGTGCTTCAGTCATGAGATCTGCCCAATGTATTATATACTACGTGACTTGCCGGTCCCCTTGCGCTTCGTTTCGCCACAACTTTTGCGCGACAAAGGCTGGAGCCCGAACGGATACGGCCACAGGCCGCAGGATCGCGTCTTGGTAGCGCAGAAAGGCCTCTCGTGAAAGGCGATAAATCACCTTTTTGCGACACGCAGAGCGCGGCGACATCCTCCCTTCGGCCAAGCCCTGACCCTGTAGAGGGCCCGCAGGAGCATCCGGTGGACGGGCTGGTTTCGGTGATCATGCCGGTGTTCAATGCAGAAGAGACGCTTCAGCGGGCCGTGGCCTCGGTGCAGGCACAGGACTATCCCGATTGGGAGGTGATTCTGATCGAGGATGGCTCCTCTGACGGATCGGCGGATCTTTGCGCGGACCTGGCGGCTGCGGACCCGCGGATCCAGGTCCTGCATCAGCCCCGCAACAGTGGGGCGGCCGCGGCGCGCAACTCTGGACTGAAGATCGCGCGGGGGCGTTACATTGCCTTTCTCGATGCCGATGATGAATGGCTGCCGGAAAAGCTGTCCTGCCAGCTGGCCTTCATGCAGGCGCGCGGCGCGCATTTCAGCTATACCGGTTTCTGGCGTCAGCGCGGGACAGAGCGTCACCAGGTGCGGGTGCCGGAGCGGGTTGATCGCAACAGGTTGCTCAAGGGCAATGTGATCGGCTGCCTCACCGCGCTTTATGACCGGGCCCATTTCGGCACGGTCGAAATGCCGGCGCTGCGCCTGCGACAGGATTTCGCGCTCTGGCTGAAACTGCTGGAGCGGGGCGAGGCTGCGCATGGGCTGGACCGGCCACTGGCAGTGCACCATGTGCAACCGAATTCCCTGAGTGCCCCGAAAGGGCGCGCGATCCGGGCCACCTGGCAGATGTACCGCAGCCATCTCGGGCTTTCGCCCATACGAGCCGGCTGGTACCTGTCGAACCATCTGCTGCGCCGCCTGCTGCGTGGCTAGAAACGGGGTATGCGGGGACCAGTCCCCAATCCGGGGCGTCGGTATGGAACAGTGGGATAACGGCAAAATGAGACCTTCATGAGCCAGCAAAAGATGTCAGGGAGTAGAGGCCAAGGCTTTGGCGGGGCGGCCTGCGTGGTGGATCATGTCCAGATCAAGCGCTGATCCGGCCCCGGCTCCCCTTGGGGTCTGCATTGCCATCTCGACCCTTGGCGCAGGGCTGTCGCGCATTCGCCTGCCCGCGCCGAGTGCGGGCCTGACCTACATGATCCTGCTGCAATGCCCCGAGGCGGCGGATCCGGGCATACGCAAGGCGCTTGAGGCCCGCGCCGATACCCAGGTGCTGGCGCTTGAGGGCAGGGGGCTTTCGAACAGCCGCAATGCAGCCCTCGCCCAGGCCGATCAGCCGCTGGTTCTGTTCGCCGATGACGATCAGACGCTGGATCCGGCCGGGATCATGGCCCTTGCGCAGGCCTTTGTGCAGGATCCGGGGCTTGCCCTGGCGGCGGGCTGGCGCGCTGAGCGCCTGTCGACGCGCGCGCGCGCCCAAAGGCTGACCCGGCTGAACAGTGGCCGGATCTGCGCGCCGGAATTCATGGTGCGCCTTGCGCCCATCCGCGCGGCAGGCCTGCGGTTCGATCCCGAGTTTGGCCTTGGCGCGCGCTATCCTGTGGCCGAGGATTACATCTTTGTCTGCGACATCCTGCGCGCCGGTCTTGCCGGGGTGTCCCTGCCGGTGGTGACCGGGGCCCATCCCCATGACAGCACCGGCGACAACTGGTCGGATCCCGATCTGATGCGCGCGCGCCAGGCCATGATCCGCCGCGCTTTCGGCCCCTGGGCGCCCCTGATGCGACTGGCCTACGCCCTGAAACACCGCCGCAGAATGGGAGGTGTGGGCAGGGCGTTAGGGTTCATTCGTGAGGTCTTATAATGGGAAAAACTTGGCTAGGGTGAGGACCCATTGATTTCCGCCTATCGGCGTGATTCACGTTTCGAAAAACGAGCGGTGATATGTCTGATCTTTTCAGGTTGACGGATGCGCAGATGGAGCGTCTTGAGCCCTACTTTCCGAAATCCTATGGCAAGCCGCGTGTCGATGACCGGTGTGTATTGAGTGGGATTATCTTCATCAATCGCAATGGCTTAAGGTGGCGTGATGCGCCGCTGGAATACGGTCCTCACAAGACGCTCTACAACCGTTGGAAGCGCTGGAGAGATAAAGGCGTCTTTGCACAGATGATGGTCGGCCTGGCAGCCAACCACGGCGAAGAGAAGACAGTGATGATCGAGGCAACCTATCTCAAGGCCCACCGGACAGCGACCAGCATGGGCGTTAAGTAAGGAGGACCAGGAATTGATCCAGTGGATCAATTTCCCGACGAACGGGGGCGTGGACGCCTAATTGGTCGAACCAAAGGCGGCATGAACACCAAGCTGCATGCTATCTCCGACAGCCAAGGCCGCCCCTTGAACCTGTTCGTGACCGCCGGGCAGGTCAGTGACTACATCGGCGCGCGGGCTTTGGTGGGCAGCCTGACGGATGTCGATTGGCTTCTCGGGGATCGCGGGTACGACGCCGACTGGTTCAGAGAAGCGTTGAAAGACAAAGGGGTACGCGCATGCATCCCGGGACGGAAGCAGCGCAAGAAGGCGGTAAAATACGACAAGCGGCGCTACAAACGACGCAACCGCCCCTCTCGTGACCTTGCTTTGCAAGGCACTGCCGGGCAGCGATGCGAAATCATGTTCGGCAGGCTCAAGGGTTGGCGGCGGGTCGCGACACGCTATGACCGATGCCCCAAGGTGTTCCTGTCGGCCATCGCCCTCGCGGCACTCGTTATCTACTGGCTTTGAAACTCAATGAGATGCCGTAACGGGGCCTGCGTCACGCATCGCCGTTACCACTTGTCAGATCAGCGCCGCGCTGCCGCCATTCCCGTATTAAACCCACATGGAGGAGTACGGGATGAGACTGTTTGTTGGACTAGATGTATCGCTTGCGAAGACTGCAATCTGTGTAATCAGTGAGTACGGTGAGATCATCAAGGAGGCCGAGGCTGCGACCGATCCCGAGGTATTGGCCAGTTGGTTGGGCGGTTTGGACGGTGGTATTGCAGTGGTTGGCCTGGAGGCTGGACCTATGTCGCAATGGTTGCATCGAGGGCTGGCCGAGTTGGGCCTGGATGCTGTGCTTATGCAAACGCGCCAGGTCAAAGGGGCCCTGAAAGCGATGCCAATCAAGACGGATCGGCGGGATGCCGAAGGGATTGCGCGTCTGCTTCACCTTGGCTGGTTCCGCCCTGTTCACTGTAAATCCGTCTCTGCTCAGGAAACCCGCGCTGTACTCGGTGCCCGGAAAGCCATTCAACAGAACATGATCGACTTGGAGATGTCGCTGAGAGGCTTGCTGCGGAACTTCGGGCTCAAGGTCGGTGCGATCTCTCGCGGTAGGTTCGAGACCCGCATCCGCGAATTGGCGGAAGGCAACCTCATGCTGGAGACCGCAACAGAACCAATGCTACGCGCCAGAGCAACGATGCGACAGGCACTGGCTGCCCTTGAGAAGCAGGTACGCCAGCTTGCTCAGCACGATCCGGTTTGTCTCCGTTTGATGACGATGCCTGGGATTGGTGCCGTTGTGGCGCTCACCTTCCGTGCAGCCATCGATGACCCGGCGCGCTTCCGATCTTCGAAGAGGGTCGGCCCCTGGGCTGGCCTGACGCGCTAGCGTAACCAGTCCGGTGAACGCGATGTGTCCGGCGGCATTACCAAGGCTGGGGATGTCAATCTGAGGCGAGCGCTGTGCCAAGCTGCAACCGTCATGATGAACCGCGGACGCTCGACATGGCTTCGAACATGGGGAGCCCAGCTCGCCCAACGCCGAGGCAAGAAAATAGCAATGGTCGCCCTCGCGCGTCGCATCGCAGTCATTCTCCATCGAATTTGGGTCGATGGAACCGTATTCCAGCCCGACGCGGCGCCGAACATGGCCTGATCGCCTATTAATCCACCCGTTGCCTGCCTGATAGCAGGCCTTCGAGGTCCCGCAGGGACGTTGTTCCGATGATGCCGTGGTCTGGACCGTCGCTGACTACGGTCAAGCACGCCTATGAGATGGGCACATCGGAATAATATCGAACCAGCATCATGTTGGCAGCCGTCGCGCTGACCACGAACCGAAGCATGCACCCGAAGGATCTCAATCGAAGGCCGCGTTAGAAAGCAGGGCGGACACGAACTGATACAGCTACACCGCTATGGCGGATCAGTCATGCTGCGCAAAACAGCTTGACTGGGACGGCCCCGTTACCGAAGTCCTGAGCCTAGGCACATAAATGCCGTCGGGGGCCCTTCAACTCATCAAAGTCAGCCAATTTGCCAAACTTCAAAAATTTCCTTCTTGTTTCCTACAGCTTGGTTGTTTACACGATCCGTGTTGAGTGCGGTTGATATGCGTACATTGAACAATCGCCCTCTACGCACCTAAAGACTCCCTTCAATATCCAAAGGTATTATAAATGTCGGAGATGGAAGAGCTGACAATTGTAATAGCTGCATTGAACGCGGCTGAAACGCTTCCCACCACGCTACAGTCTTTAGAGAACTCACTATCATCAGGTGCTAGGCTCATACTTGTAAATGATGGCTCCACAGATCGCACAATGGAAGTAATGGAGCGGCATGTTGAGAACTGGCCAAAATCTAAGATAATCAAAAATAGCGATCCGAAAGGGGCGGGAATTGCTCGGAATGAAGCTTTAGATGCTGTCATGACGAAGTATGTAACTGTCATGGATGCAGATGATTGGGTGCGCCCCGATTATCACAGGTCCTTGATTCAGTACTTCTCAAAAAACTCAAATCTTGATTTTGTGCGCTCAAGCTGTATTGAGGCATTTCCCAAAGAGAGACGAGTCAGGCGTATTTTTTCAGATGTTGCAGAGAAACCTGTCGACCCAAAGTTGTGCATCATGCCGGAAAATGCATCTACCCCAGTCGATAATGCCGTAATACCGGCAGGGATGTATAGTAGTGAGTTTCTAAATAAACACTTCATTAGATATGCTAACTTCCATACTGCTGAAGATAGGCTGTTCATTTGGAAGGCAATGGTTTTGGGTGATTTATTTCTTGTCTCAGATGAATATGGAATGTTCTACCGGCGAGGACGCCAAGAAAGCCTAACTGGGATAGGGGATGAGCGTCAGACAGAATTTGTCGAGTCTTACGCTGAAATATTTAGCTTCTTATACACTGGAAACAGAAGTGAATTCGCACCCAAGGCGATACGGCAATTCCTTGCAATTTCCTGCTTTCAGATAGACCGGGAAAGTCGCTTAACGGAAACCGCAAAAAATAAAATGTACGCAAAAATAAGAGGGCTTCTACAAACACTTCCACTTAAGGATGTTGAGAAATCTCTTTCAAAAATTGATGCGAAGCGTCGCAAGATTATCCAGGATATACTTAAATGATTTTGTGTCAGGCCTCTACAAAGTTTGGACTTTATACACTCCTCAGCGTTTTGAAAAAAAGGAACCGAGATGATAGGAGGGTTCTTTTTCTTTCTGCGCACAATCAAGATTTCGAAGTTAGAAACCCACTCATTGATCTAGTCGACGACGAGAATGTCAAGCGTGCGTTTGACAAGATTATGATTCTAAATGACTTGATTGCTCCATTGCACCCTGCGCAATGGAAGCCCATTGGGAATGAAGTGGAACAGCTTGCTCAAAGATCTATGATTGAGGCTGCGATTGGCGGCAAGGTAACTTCGATCTTGGTTGAAAGCCTGCAGGTTGCTCCAGCCCTAACCATAGCCAATCTGTTTTCTGATTCTGCCATTGAAGTCTACAGTGATGGGCTAATGGTATTTTCACCGATTAAAACAAATTTGCCAACAAGCATCCTAAGCAGAGTTGCGAAATGCCACTATGTGGACTACATTTCCCCCGTTAAACCATATATATTTGAGCCTTATTCGATTGAACTATCTCCTATTAAATGTGACGACTTAAAAAGTGAGTTCGCAAATATAGCTCATGATGAAAAGTCCCTACCCGACCTTCGATCCAGCGCAGTATTTCTGGGCCAATACTTGGCGGACTCGGGATTGATGAGTCAAGATGAGGAAATAGACCTTTACGTACGGGGACTTGTCCAAAGTCAACGGAAATTAAAAACAAAACGGCTGTATTTCAAAGCTCATCCATCTTTCCCGCAGCATGCGCTTGAGCAGCTACTGATAAGTTGCGATGAGGCCGGTTTGGAGATTGAGTTCCTCTCTCAAAAAGTTCTCATTGAAGAGTATCTGATGCACACCAAGCCGTCTGCGGTGATATCGATATTCTCAACTGGACTCATGAGTGCAAATAAGATTTTCGGCGTCCCAGCTTATAAATTTGGAACAGATCGAGTTTTGGAATCTCTCCTGGGAACAACGAATAGTAATTTCATACCTGCGGTACTCATAAGCGAGTGTCTTCCAAGTTTGAATGATACCCCATCCATAAATATAGACTACAATAGGTTAGTGGGACTTTTAGAAACTCTTTCGAGCTGCATGCACCCTAAGAGGTTTGTAAAAAGTGAGAAAGACAAAGAAAGGCTGTCCAAACTCGTAAATGAGTTCGAATTTGAGGACTTTCAACCAAGGCTAGGAAATTGGTTAAAGGATATCGAGCTGAACAATTCTGAGTTGATGTCAGAATATGCGATAAACGGAAGAAATTATGATGATTTCGTCCGCAGTAAAGAAGAATTGGCTAAATACAGAAAGCCGATCTCAGTCTCCGTCCGCCTTTTAAATAACGGCGATTTCGCAGAAGCTTTTGCAAATAGCGCAGAAAATATAATGAAAACGCCTTCCTCAAGCCGCCACCTTAAGGTTTTGGAAGAGGCATCACGCCATTTGCCAGAAATATACAAAATTCGCCTGGAGGAAATAAAGCGGTATGTCGCAAATGAACTTTCAACAAAGGTGATCCAGCCCCCATCTCTCCGGACACCTAAGCGGTTTCGGTTTTGGCCCTGATGAACTCGCGAGGCGATTTCCATTTCAGGCCGCTGTGTGAGTGGTTCTCGTTATAGTCTTCGATCGAGTTTCCGATCAACCTTAGAACTGTTTCGGCATCTGGCAACGGGCTAACGCGGACGTAGTCACCCTTCAGCGTGTTCACAAAAGACCTTGACATGCCATTGGACTGCGGGCCGGCTAGCGGCGTGAAGCAGGGCTTCAACCCGAGATTGCGGGCAAAGATGCGCTTGTCTTTCGCCGTGTAGGCGCTGCGGTTGTCGGTCAACACCTCGACGGCCTCCAGCAATATGTTGCGCACATCCGAACCGCTGATCCCAATATTGGCCACGGCGCGCCGGGCAATGAGCTCGTGGTCATGGGCGTCAATGAAGAAGGCGGCCACAGAGCTCAAATTGAAGAAAAATAGGAGGCCTCAGGGCCTTGTGATACGATCCTGCCCCCTACCGGAATCTACCCCTTGTAGAGCGTCTTGTGTGGACCACACTCCCCAGTCACACCGCGTCACCTTAAGCTATTGCGGTTGATGAAGATAATCACGCTCGTACACGGACCTGTCACTAACGCAAGGCTTGGCGTGGGCCCCTGGGAAAGAAGGATTTTAGACGCGCCATTTGGGCTTGGGGGGGTAACCCCCCCGAAATTTAGGGGGGTGCGAAAGTAGAATTTTCTCGAAGATGGAAGAAGAGATTCTGATGAAGAAATCAAAGTACAGCGACGCGCAGATCATGAGCATTTTGAAGCAGGCCGAGAACGGTGTGCCGGTGTCTGATCTGTGTCGCGAACATGGGATGAGCAGCGCGAGCTTTTACAAGTGGCGATCCAAGTATGGCGGCATGAACGCGAGCCTGATGGCGCGAATGAAAGAGCTCGACGAGGAGAACATGCGCCTGAAGAGTTGGAGGGATCAGAAAAGGCCCCAGTGGGGCGTTTTCCCCGAACAACGGGTGCCGAGAAGAGCATGCAGAACGATCTGCTGAAGGAAACCTTGGGAAAAAAGTGGTGAGGCAGGGCATTGCCCTGCAATGTCCCGAGAGGGACAAAGGCGCGAGATGGCCGAATGGGCGGTGCACTACCGATCCGCCAGTATTGCTTTGGCATGCAGGGCGTTCTCGATCAGCGAGACATGCTATCGGTATCAGCCGAAACTTAGCGACGAGAACGAGTTGATCGCGGACTGGCTGGTCGCATTGACAACAGCGAAGAAGACCTAAGGCTTTGGCCTATGCTTCCTGCATCTGCGGAACGTGAAAAGGTTCAGGTGGAACCACAAGCGCGTCTACCGCATCTATCGTGAGCTGGAACTGAACATGCGGATCAAACCGCGCAAACGTCTGCAGCGCGAGAAGCCGGAACGCTGGTGGTACCTGAATCCCCGAACGAGGTTTGGTCCATGGACTTCATGGCCGATCAGTTGGCGGACGGCAGATCTTTCCGAACGCTGAACATGCTGGATGATTTCATTCGCGAAGGGTTGGCCATTGAGGTTGACTTCCCGCAGCCTTCTGAACGCGTGGTTCGGATATTGAACCAGATCATTGCGTGGCGAGGGAAGCCCTTGGCGGTCAGGATCGACAACGGCCCCGAATACGTCAGTGCCAGGCTCCAGAACTGGGCGGAAAACGCCGGGATCGGATTGATTTATATCCAACCGGGAAAGCCGCGGCAGAACGCTTGCGTCGAACGCTACAACCGCACTGTCCGAACAGAATGGCTCGGGCGGTATCACTTCAACCGCATCGAAGAGGTGCAAGACCATGCCACGCGCTGGCTATGGACATATAACAATGAAAGGCCAAACATGGGCATCGGCGGGATGACCCCGATGCAGAAATTGAAAGCAGCTTAGATTCTACTGATGCACACCTCTAAAAATGGGGGGATTACCCGGGCAGTCCAAAACGATCAGACATGTTCACCGCTCGGTGTTCAAACTGCGAATCACGCCATCAAGTGGAAATCACTCAGTTTATCCCGAATGCCGATTCATTCAGAGCTGCATATTCCACCGATAACCTCAACCTGAAAGGCCCGGGTGTTGAACCGGGCAACGGTGTCCAGCACCCGCGCGCCCAGGTCGCGGGGGCAGAACATATCGGCGATCCATTCGGGGTTCGGCGTCGCCGCGCGCAGGGTAAGCATGTCTTCAAGCGGGGTGATCAGGCCGCTTTTTGCAAAGAGCTTGCGCATGGGCGCGACCAGAGGGTCGGCGTAGTTGTCGACAAAATCCAGATGCACCATGCAGGGCACGCCCGCGCGGATCACATCGATGGCGGCGGTCGAGGTGCAGGTGATGCCAAGGGCTGCCGTCTTTAGCGCCTCGTCCATGGTGCAGGCGGTGAGCTTCAGATTGTCCGGCACATCCGGAAGAGCCTTGAGCAGGCCCGGATAGTCGTATTTTTCCAGATGCAGGTGCTGCTGGTTCTCATGGGGCAGGTGGCGCAGCTTGATCCAGACGGTGCGGTCCGGGTTGGCCCGTGCGATCGCCGCCATCGCCGCAAGCATATGCATGCGCCCGCGCCGGGTGGTGGGCGACAGGGCCTGAGTAAAGAAGTAGACATCGCGCCGCCTGGCCAGATCCTCGGGCGGCAGCGCCTCGGGTGCCAGAAAGGTTGGATGGCCAAAGCCCACCTCCTGCCACATGCGATCGCCCCAGGTGGCGGCGCGCCGCTCGTAGACCGGGATGTCGCTGGCCGGGAACAGGTAGACCCCATCGCAGTTGCGGCGGCGGAAATAGCCGTTCTCGGGAAAGAAATCGAGCCCGCCGAGGAACGCGATCACGCAGGGGCGCCCTGCCGTGGCCGAGATTTCGACGCGTCGCAACTGGGCACCAAGCGCCCCGTAGACCCGGCTGGTCAGGATAGCACGGTAGCGCCCGCCCAGGAGCAGCTCCTCAAAAGCAGTCTCGCCATGGATTGCAAGGTCCGGTCCCTCGGGCAGGAGCTGTTTCATCTGCCGGTAGGAGAGGGCATTTTCTGCCACCACCCACCCCATGTGCACCTGAAGATCCGGATCCGCCGCGTGCAGGCAGTCGCGCATGCGCCGGGCAAAGAACAGGGTGGAATCGTCACTGAACAGCAAGAGCACAGGGCGCGCTTCGAAAGGCACCTGCGCCGGGCCTGCGGGCTGCAAGGGCAGGGCACTCATCCGGACCGCCGGGTCTTGGCCTCGAAACGGGCCAGAATCTGCATTTGCTCCCGGTTGTGGCGCCGGTTGCGCGCCGCAAAGTGACTGGGGTTCAGGCGCTCATGCTGAACCAAACCGGCAAGAAAACGCAAAGGGCCGCCAAAGGAGCTGCGCGAGAGGCGGTAAAGGACCTTGCCAAGACGAGACTGTTTTAATCTTTGCAGCATGTTAGCCGGATATTGAACGCAAGGGGAAGGTCGGGGGAAACTGTCGTGGGATTTACACGTCCCCATGGGCTTTGTAAACAAGGGCTGATTGCGCCAGGTGCCGTCAACAGCCCACATTAATCCGGTTTCCGGGTGGGCTTTTGGGGTCCTAGGCCTATTTAAGAATGAGCAGATAGAACCACCGTATGACCCAGCCTTCCCCCTCCGATATGCCCACAGCGCCCCATCAGGACACCGCCTGCATCATCCTGGCCCGGGGCGGCTCCAAGGGGGTGCCAGGCAAGAACCTGCGCCCGGTGGGCGGGGTTTCGCTGATCGGCCGCTCGGTGCGGGCGGCGCGGGCTGCCACGCGCGTGGCTGCGGTCTATGTCTCCACCGATGATGCCGCCATTGCCGCCGAGGCCCGCCTGCACGGCGCCCGCATCATCGACCGCCCCGCGGATCTCTCCGGCGATACCGCCACCTCCGAGGCCGGCTGGCTGCATGCGGTGCCTTTGGTGCGCGCCGATCTGCACGCGCTCGACAAGCTGGTCTTTTTGCAGTGCACCTCGCCCTTTACCCGCGGCGATGACATCGATGGCTGCCTGGCCGAGATGGCGGCGCGCGGTGCTGACTGCGCCCTGTCGGTGACCGAGGATCATTCCTTCCTCTGGGGGCTGGATGACGCCGGGCGGGGCGTGGGGATCAACCACAACGAACGCGAGCAGCGCAAGCGCCGCCAGGATCTGCCGCCGCAATATTGCGAAAGCGGCGCCATCTACTGCGTGGCGCTGGAGCCGTTCCTGAAGACCGGCCAGCGATTCTGCGGCACGGTGGCGCTCTACCCGGTGGATCACCCGCCGATCGAGATCGATACCTTGCAGGATTTCGCCCTCTGTTCCCAGATCGCCCAGGCGGGCGGGCAGAGCGAGCTGGCCCCTGCGCGCCTTGCCGCGATCAAGGCCATCGTGATGGATTTTGACGGGGTCCATACGGACGATCTGGTGCTGACCGATCAGAACGGTGTGGAAAGCGTGCGCACCTCGCGCCGGGACGGTATGGGGATTTCCCTTTTGCGCCAGTCCGGGCGCTACCGGATGATGATCCTCTCCAAGGAAAAGAACCCGGTGGTGCTGCGGCGCGCCGAAAAGCTGCAGCTTGAGGTCTATCACAGCGTCGATGACAAGGTGGCCGCGCTTCACGCCTGGCTGCAGGAACAGGGTCTAAACTGGGCAGATCTTCTTTTTGTGGGCAATGACATCAATGATCGCGGTGCCATGGAGCGGGCCGGCCTCTCTGCCTGCCCCAGTGATGCCCACCCCGAGATCCTCGGAATCGCCGACTGGATCCTGCCGCTGCCCGGTGGCAAGGGCGCCCTGCGCGCCATGGCCGATGTCCTGCGCAGCACTGAGGCCACGGCCCCGTGACCAAAACCCCTACGCTGCAGCTGCGGGACCGCCCGGTCGTGGTGGCGGGCAATGGCGCCTCGATCGCGGATCTGGAGCCGGGCCGCATCCGGGCGGAAGATTTCATCATCCGTACCAACAACTTCTTCTTCGAACCCAACTTCTACCTGGGGCGGCGGGTGGATCTGGCCTTTATGGCCGGGGATCCCCGCGTGGCCCCCTTCATGTTCGAAACCCTCTATCGCTGCCGCCAGGATTATGAGCTGGGCGGCTGGACCAGCCACAATCCGCGCGTGGTGCGCGCCGGGCAGCGCCGTTTTGGTGCGCTCTATCAGCCGATGCGCTACCGCGATGCCCATATCCAAGCCGAAGTGCAGCGCCTGATCACCCGCTATCAGCGTCACCCCACCACCGGCCTCTACGCCCTGCTCATGGCCCATGCCATGGGCGCTGAAGAGATCATCCTGGCCGGCTTCGATTTCTACACCGGCACCCGCCGCTATCCATTCGAGCCAGGCCCCCATTTCCGGGCCTTGATGGGGCAGGACCTGGGCCAGCGCGGGTTTGATCAGCACCTCCATGCGCTGGAGCTGGATCTCGATATCCTGCGGGCCCTGCGCAGCCGGGACGATTGCCGTCTGCTGCGGGCGGCAGACAATCCGGTGCTGGCGCCCCTGACCGAGCTGGCACCACTAAGGGGCGGGCCTTCCTTGCGGCTGGCACGCAAAACCCCCCCGCAGGATTGGGTCTCGCGCAGTGGGATCTACCCGATTTCACTCTTGAAACTTCTGCGCCGAGGCAGTCTCCTGATGCGGCAAGCACAAAGTTATTTGAGATGAGCATGGATATGGACTGGACGGCAGAGCTGCCTCGCTGGCTGACTGAAGAGGCCCTGCCGCTGTGGACCGGCACCGGCGTGGATACGGCCACCGGCACCGTCTGGGAGGCACTGGATCACGAGGGCGCCCCGCTTGCGGATATGGAGCGCCGCCTTCGGGTGCAGGTCCGGCAGGCCTATTGCTTTGCCCAGTCGCAGGACCCGGCCCATCACACCCTGGCCCTGCAGCTGTTCCGCTTTGCCATGGACCGGGGGTTCGATCCCAAAACCGGCAACCTCGGCGCCCGGCTTGCGCCCGATTGCAGCCTGATCAGCGCCCCCCATGACCTTTATGATCTCGCCTTCATGCTGCTGGCCGCTGCCGCCCTGATCGAAGCGGGGTTCGACGTCACCGCAGATCTGGCCCGGCTGGAGGGCGATCTGGCCCGGCTCAAGGCGCCGCGCGGCTGGTTCGAAAGCGCCGAGGCGCCCGCGCGTCGCCGCCAGAACCCGCATATGCACATGTTCGAGACCTCGACCGCGCTTTTTGCCGCCACGGGGGAGGCGCGCTTTCGCAGCATGGCCGAGGAGTGCCTGGCGCTCTACCGCGAGGTCTTCCTGACCGAGGATGGCCGGGTGCTGGAATATTTCGACCCGGACTGGCAGCCGCTTCCCCCCGATCAACAGGCGGTGGAACCCGGCCATATGGCGGAATGGATCTATCTGATCGACCGCTACGAGGTGCTGACCGGGCAGGACAGTGGCCTTGACCTGGCGCATCTGTTCCAGGCGGTGATTGATCGGCGCGACGTCGCGGGCCTGTTGCCGGACCAGGCCGATCCACCCTCGGGCAGCCGCCGCATGTGGCCCCAAACTGAATTCCTGAAAGCAGGTGTCGCCCTGCGCCGCAGAGGGCTGGAACTGCCCGCAGGCTGCACCCCCGAAGAGGTGCTGGCGCTGATGTGGCGCGACTACCTGCAAACCCCGGTGCCCGGCGGCTGGTACGACAAGCGCAGCAGCGCGGGCGATCTGCTGTCCCAGAACATGCCCGCCTCCACCTTTTATCACATTCTGGTCGCCTTCCGCTTTTACCTGTCGGGCGGGCGGGGGCTGTCGGCCTGATTGCTCAATCTGCGCCGAAGAGGTCTCTTGTGAAGACTTTATCGGCGACATCGCTGAGTTCTTCGGTCATGCGGTTGGCCACGATCAGATCCGCCTCGGCCTTGAAGGCCGCCAGATCGCGCACCACCGGCGAGTGGAAGAAATACTCGTCCTCCAGAACCGGCTCATAGACGATCACCTTGATGCCCTTGGCCTTGAGCCGCTTCATGATTCCCTGCACCGAGGACTGGCGGAAATTGTCGCTGCCCGCCTTCATCACCAGCCGGTGAATGCCCACGACCCCGGGGCCCTTCATCAGGATCTGGTCGCTCAGGAAATCCTTGCGCGTGCGGTTGGCATCGACAATGGCCCGGATCAGGTTCTGCGGCACCTGGCTGTAATTGGCCAGAAGCTGCTTGGTGTCCTTTGGCAAGCAGTAGCCGCCATAGCCGAAGGAGGGGTTGTTGTAATGGTCCCCGATGCGCGGATCCAGGCTGATGCCCTCGATGATCTGGCGCGTGTCCATGCCGCCCGCCATGGCATAGCTGTCCAGCTCGTTGAAAAAGGCCACCCGCATGGCAAGATAGGTATTGGCAAAAAGCTTGATCGCCTCCGCCTCGCTGGGATCGGTAAACAGCACCTCGACGCTCTTGTCTTCGGCCCCTTCCAGCAGCAGCTCGGCAAAGCGGCGCGCCCGCTCCGAACGCTCTCCGACGATGATCCGGCTGGGATGCAGGTTGTCGTAAAGCGCGTGTCCCTCGCGCAGGAACTCGGGACTGAAGATCACCTGGTCGGTCTCGAGCCGGGAGCGGATGTCCAGCACATAGCCCACGGGGATCGTCGACTTGATCACGATTGTGGCCTCGGGATTCACCGCGCTCACCTGCCGGATCACCGCCTCCACCGAGGAGGTGTCGAAGAAATTGCTCTTGGGGTCGTAGTTGGTCGGGGTGGCGACGATCACGAAGTCGGCCTCGCGATAGGCCGCCGCCGCATCCGTCGTTGCGGTCAGGCTCAGCGCGCGGTTGGCCAGGAAATCCTCCAGTTCGGCATCGATGATCGGGCAGCGCCGGGCGTTGACCATCTCAACCCGCGCCGCGTCGATATCGACGGCCACGACGTCATGATTCTGAGCCAGGAGCACCGCGTTGGACAAGCCAACATATCCCAGACCGGCTACGGCAATCTTCATCTGTCGCTCCTTTGGAGGGCGCTGCGATCCCCCGCAGGGGCGCCCATCCTCTTCACCCATAGATGTCCCCTGAGGGATAGGGAGGGAGCGGCATGGTTTGCAACCCGTTTGCTTCCATATCTGCCGCTTGTGGCTGCATCCACATACCGGATAATCATTGTTATGGTAAATATGGGTCACCCCCCCCTGCAATCGGGCATGGTTTTTGCGCCCGTTTCCCTATAGGCCTCACAGCGTTACGCCTATACTGGAAACCTGCCCCGCCAATGACCGATCCGCTTTCTTCCTCTTCTTCCGCCGCTCCGGCCGCGGGCCGCCGGGTTCTGATCACCGGCACCGCCGGCTTCATCGGCTTTCACCTGGCCCGGCTGCTGTTGGCCGAAGGTTTTCGGGTGCATGGCTATGACGGCATGACCGACTATTACGATGTCACCCTCAAACAGCGCCGCCACCAGATGCTGGCACAAAGCCCCGGCTTTTCCTGCACCGAAGGCATGGTCGAGGACGTCGAGCTGCTGACCGAGGTCGCAGGCGATTTTCGCCCCGATGTGATCGTGCATCTCGCGGCGCAGGCCGGGGTGCGCTACAGTCTGGAAAACCCGCGCGCCTATGTGGACAGCAATATCGTGGGCACCTTCAACGTGATGGAGATCGCCCGTCAGCATGAGGTCGATCACCTGCTGATGGCCTCGACCTCTTCGGTCTATGGCGCCAATACGCAGATGCCCTTTGCCGAGACCGACAAGGCCGACACCCCCCTGACCATCTATGCCGCCACCAAGAAGGCCGGCGAAAGCATGGGGCACTCCTATGCGCATCTGTGGAACCTGCCCACCACCATGTTCCGCTTTTTCACCGTCTACGGCCCCTGGGGGCGCCCGGATCTGGCGCTGTTCAAATTCACCGATGCGATCCTCGATGGGCGGCCCATCGACATTTACAATCACGGCGACATGTACCGTGACTTTACCTATATCGACGATCTGGTGCGCGCCATCCGCCTGCTGATCGATGCGGTGCCCCGCCGCCCAGACAGCCCCGAGGACATTCCCGAAGGGGACAGCCTGTCGCCGGTGGCCCCCTACCGGGTCGTCAATATCGGCAACTCCGACAAGGTGCGTCTGTTGGATTTCATCGAGGCTATCGAAGAGGCGCTGGGGCAAAAGGCGATCCGCAATTACATGGAGATGCAGAAGGGCGATGTGCCCGCCACCTGGGCCAATGCCGATCTGTTGAACTCCTTGACAGGCTATCGCCCGCAGACCGATGTGCGGGCGGGAATAGACCGTTTCGTCTCCTGGTTCCGGGATTATTACGGCAAGTGATCAGGCCACAGGGATCGTAAAGGACAGAGCAGGATGACAGAAAGCAGCGCACAGACCGCCCCCAGCCCCGAAGGGGGGATTGCCGTCATCGGCCTTGGCTATGTCGGCCTGCCGCTGGCGGTGGAATTCGGCAAGATCCGCCCCACCGTCGGCTTTGACATCGATGCCGGACGGATCAAGGCGCTGCAGGCCGGCGAGGACCGCACCCGCGAGGTGGAGCCTGCGGCGCTGGCGGCGGCGCAGCAGCTGCGCTATGCCGATGATCCGCAGCAGATCGCCGACTGCCGGATCTATATCGTCACCGTGCCCACTCCGATCGATGCCCATAAACGCCCCGACCTCAGCCCTCTTTTGCGGGCTTCGCAGACGGTGGGAAAGGTGCTGAAACCCGGCGATATCGTCATCTACGAAAGCACCGTCTACCCCGGCGCCACCGAAGAGGACTGCGTGCCGGTGCTGGAGCAGGTCTCCGGGCTGACCTGCAACCGGGATTTCCATGTCGGCTACAGCCCTGAGCGGATCAATCCCGGCGACAAGGCGCACCGGCTGCCCGACATCCTGAAGGTGACATCGGGCTCAACGCCCGAGGTGGCGGCAGAGATAGACGCGCTCTATCGGCAGATCATCACCGCCGGCACCTACCGGGCCCAAAGCATCCGCGTCGCCGAGGCCGCCAAGGTGATCGAGAACACCCAGCGCGATCTCAACATCTCGCTGGTCAACGAGCTGGCGATGATCTTCAACCGGATGGGCATCGACACTCAGGCCGTGCTTGAGGCGGCCGGCACCAAGTGGAACTTCCTGCCCTTCCGCCCCGGACTGGTGGGCGGCCACTGCATCGGGGTGGATCCCTACTACCTGACCCACAAGGCCGAGGCGATCGGCTATCACCCGCAGGTGATCCTGGCCGGGCGGCGCATCAACGACGGCATGGGCGCCTATGTGGCCGGGCGCATGGTCAAGGAGATGCTGCGCAAGGGGCTGAAGGTGCACGGGGGCCGGGTGTTGATCCTGGGCCTCAGCTTCAAGGAGAACTGCCCGGATCTGCGCAACACCCGCGTGGTGGATGTGCTGCGCGAACTGGAAGAATACGGGCTCACGGTGGATGTGCACGATCCCATGGTGGACAGCGCCGAGGCTGAGGCCGAATACGGCATCACCCCGATCACGGATCCCGGCGAAGGTCAGTATGACGGGGTATTGCTGGCGGTGCCGCACGCGGCCTTCAAGGCGGCGGGCGCTGCGGCCCTGCGCCGCTTTGGCACCCCCGAGCATGTGTTTTTTGATCTCAAAAGCGTCTTTGCCGCAGATCAGTCCGACCTGCGGCTCTAAAGCACTTTGCGTTTGATTTGGATCGCCTATCGCTGCCTGAAATGAAGGATTTCAACGCGTTAGGTGATGCGTGATGTCTCAGGCTTTTCGTCTGACGCTGTCAGCGACCTCAGAAGGTGTCGATTGACTCGGCCAGCCCGCTCAAAGAGGCGAGATTTGACAGGATCAGCGTATCGCCCTCGCCAAAATCGAGAACCACCTCCCCGTTCACCACGGCTCCAAAGGCCGCCAGGATCGCATCGCCATCGCTCTCGCCCCCCGTCAGGCTGGTCGACAGCCGCAGGATATCCTGGGCCAGTTCGAAATCCGTGATGTGGTCGCTGTCATGGCCTCGGTCGAAGATGAAGGTATCGGCCAGGGTGCCGCCGCGCAGGATGTCATCGCCGCTGCCGCCTTCCAGTACATCGACCCCCTGGTTCCCGAACAGCTGGTCATTGCCGCTGCCGCCATAAAGCGTGTCATCCCCGGTGCCGCCATAAAGACTGTCCTGCCCCGCGTCGCCCGACATCCAGTCAGAGCCGAAATTGCCATAAAGCGTGTCATTGCCGGCATCGCCATAAAGCCGGTCCCAAGCCGAGCCGGCCGACAGCCAGTCGTCGCCATTGCCTCCTGACAGCAGGTCATCGCCCGAAGAGCCGTAAAGCACGTCATCGTCATCACCGCCATAAAGGCTGTCCCAGCCCGAGCGGCCAAAGATCGTATCGTTGCCGCTGCCGCCATCGACGTAATCCACCCCGTCGCCCGAGCTGATGTAGTCATCCCCCGCCTCGCCATAGATCGTATCAAGCGCGGTATTGCCGAACAGCGTGTCATTCCCATCGCCGCCGTAAAGCGTATCATCCCCGGTGCCGCCCACGAGGCTGTCATTGCCGATATTGCCAGAGACCACATCCCTGCCACTGCCGCCGGACAGGCTGTCGTTGCCGCCGCCACCGTACAGCGTGTCATAGCCGTCCCCGCCCGACAGGCTGTCGTTGCCATCATTGCCGGAAATCTGGTTGTTCATCTCGTTGCCGGTCACAGTGTCATTGCCGCTGCCACCGCGGAAGTCTTCGATCATCGTACCGCGGGCGATGGCAAGGTTGCCAATCAGACCACTCACATCCGAAAAGCTCTCGTCGTTGAGGTCCACCCGGTCATTCGTGCTGTTGTAGCTCAGATCCAGGATATCCAGACCATCGCGGTCATAGATGGTGAAGGCGACCGAGCGGTTGCTGATGGATCCGTTGCCACTGTTTTGCAGCGCCGCCATGGCATCGCCCAGATAGCCGCCGAGGGTGCTGTTCGCGCCCCAGGTGGTATTGCCTGCGGTCTGGCTCGAGGCATCAGGCGCGCCATAGAGGTTCTGGATTGCCACCACATCGGACATCATCGCCGAAATCAGCCATGCACGGCTGGCGTTGGTGGTCGTATTCTCGTTCTGGTCGAAATAGGACATGACCGAGATCTGCCAGCTGTCGTTGGAGAAGGTATCATCGATCCCGTAAGTCGCCGAGCCGTTGTAATCCCCCTGGTGCCCCAGCCCCAGCGCATGACCGATCTCGTGGATATAGGTGGCAAAGGAGTAGCTGGACATGGTCGTACCATAGGTGCTCAGCCAGCTGGTCCCCACGTTCACATTGGACGACAGGATGGTTGAGCCACTGGTCGAGAAAGTGGTATATGCGCCGCTGGCACTGTCATCAAAGGTGATCTGGGCCGTGCCGCTCACCTCGACAAAATCGACATTGGCCACCGCTTCCCAGGCTTCAAAAGCCCAGCGGGCCAGTTTCTGACCGTCCGCCGTGAGCGCGGTGATGTTCACCGTGATCTGGTTGCTGCCGCTGGTATCGAAACTGCGCGAGGTGCCGCCCCAGAACCCATGGGTCAGGAAACGGGCCAGCTCATCCAGGGTACCACTGCTGTCCATATCCGCCACCGACAGTGTGTAGGATCCGGTATAAGAATCGCGGTATGCGCCAGCGCTGACATAATAGCTGCCGGTGGTGGTGGCAGTGTAGCGCAAGAGGGAATCCAAGACAAACCCGACATCGTCATTATAGGCGATCTGATCCCCGTTCGAATCGTAAAGCCGCAGATAGGGATCATAGAGAGATCCCCCATCCAGGGTGATCTCGTAGCGCTGCCCGGCCGTGAGGCTCACCTCCACCCAATCCCGGTCGCCACGCCAGCCGAGCGATCCCCGGAAGGTATCCCCCACCGCCATGTCATACTGTGTGAAAATGCTCGCCGAGGCATCCCCGGTTTCATAAAGGGTCGCCTGGATCGCCCCCTCCATGCTGCCCTCAAAACCACTTCCGTCCATATGCCGCTTGGGATCAAAAGTTGCGGTCATGGTGCAAAGGTCACACATGGTCTTTCCTGTCTTCCGCCTTCACAGGCCACTTTTGCAGTTTTTAACCTTTATGGAACTGCTCGCTCTGGTTGTCCAGCCAGCACGATTCATTTCCGCAAGGTCACTTTCGTCAACAGATTGAGAAAATTGGGCAAAAAGGAGGCGAGGCACATGAAATGAGACAATGCGGCTGACCATGAGGCATGTTCAGCACATCGCAAACGTATACAGGCGCGCCGAGACGGGCGCGCCTGCAAAACTTTTCCGATACAAGGCCGGAAACCGGCGTCCGATCAGTCGGTAGTGGTGGTGGTGGTGGTGGTGGTGTCGTCGTCGTTCACGACAACGCCCACAACCACGGCAGCGGCGATGACGCCTGCCGCGATACCGGCAGCACCCAGACCGCCAGCGCCCAGGCCGGCACCGAAACCGCCCGCACCAGCACCAGCACCAGCACCAGCGCCCGGAGCAGGGGCAGGAATTGCCTGAGCAGACACCGAGGTTGCAGAAACTGTGGCCATGGCGGCCAGCGCGACGGCTGCGAAGATATTTTTCATAATTAAAGACTCCTGTGGAGGACATGTTCTCACCGCGACCATAGGGGAGAAGATCTTTCCATTCAACGAATGGTCGCGATATTTCGCTTAGAAAGTTACATTTTTCCGGCCCGTTGCGGGAAAACCGCTCAGATCGTCAGCTGGCGGATGCGCAGGTAGCCGGTTTCCGGCCCAGCCCATTGCCGCGACTGCCAGATTCGCCCCGTGCGGGAATCAACCCAGTAGTCATTCACGACTCGGGAGAGCCCTGTGTTGCCCCCAACCTGCCGGAACGCATCGCCCGGCCCGGCGCCGGTCAGCTCGCAGACCTCCCGCAGGTGCCGGGTGTCAAAGTGCAACTCGACGATCTCGATCCGCTCGGCCCCCAGATCCTCGATCTGGCAGGCCATCGGAAATTTCACCGAGGCATTGTCCAGCGCCGCAACCTCGTAGAGGCGTGAACCGCTGCCCGTTGGCCCCCTTGTGCCGTCCCGCACCAGGGCCGAAGCGCCCAGAAGATCATTGGGCAGCCCGCGCGTGGCCACCAGAACCCCGTCCCGCGTCGTCAGCACGATATTGTCCAGGGTGCGCCAGCCCACCACCTCGCCCGGGAAATCGTCACGCTTGGCCAATTGCTGGAAGAGGTAGGCATAGATCTCGCTGTTTTCGATCATGACCTCGATCACGGGCCCCTGGGTTTCAGCCTCCAGAAGCGCCCGGGACAGGGGGGCCAGTTTCGGCTTTTCGGCGCGTTTTGCCCGCACCCGCTGAATGGCCTGACCAACGGTCTGGATCAGTTCGACCTGCAGTGGCGCCTTGTCCGGCCCCTTGGCGCAGCCGGTCAGCAAGGTGAGCGCGCCCAATAGCGCGCCGAGCAGGGTCACGCCCCGCCCCGCCTGCAATCGTTTGAAACCATGGATCATCCCTGCTGCGCCTGTCATTCCCAGAACCTCGCACGCTGTCGGGAGAGACTGTCCATATGCGCGTCACGGATAGCGCCATAAAGCCGCCCCGGCACCCTGACACGCTGTCCCCCGTCGCGCTGGGTCGGGCGGACGGTCATGCCAAAGGCATTGCGCGACGGCTTGCCCAGCATCCAGTCCAGCGGGATCCGGAAGCGGAACCCCTTGTCAAAGGAGCCTTCTCCGAAATCGGCCGCAGACACATCGGTCAGGGTGAAAAAGCCCCCCACGGACCAGCCATTGCTGAAGGTACGGTCGATGCTGAAGGTCCCGCCGTAATCGCCGGCCAGGTAGCGGCCCGCATCCAGCTGCACCAGATAGCCCTTGCCCAGCTCCAGATAGGCCGAGGCATGGCCGGTAAAGGTCTTGTAATCGCGGAAGGAAAACAGCTGATCATAGTCGCGCTGCACCACGTAGTTCGCCTCCAGCCCCAGGGCCAGCGGGCTGGCGGCCGGCTTCCACAGCACCTCGCTCGAGAGACCGCCATACATGTTTTCCAGAAGGCCCGCCGTGATGCGCGCATAGACATCGTTACGCGGCTGCCAGTGACGGCTGACATAGAGGTTGGCCAGAACGGTGTCATATTGGGCATAGAGCGCCTGATCCGTGCGCACATGGGGCAGCACCGAATTGGAGGCCCGCCCATCGGCGATATTGCCCCAGATCCGCTGGTTGATCGCCCCGGCGATGCGCCAGCCCGGCGCCGGCACGTATGAGCCTCTGAGGCTGATCCCGAAATCCAGGCGGAACGGCCTGTCGGGATCGAAATACCCCTGCGCCCAATAGGGGCTGATCGAGTGCGAAAACGAGGGGTAAAGCTCGGTGGACTGGATCGCGCCCTCCGGGGTGGGGCCGGCATCGGTCACGGCAGCGACCGCCTGCAGGGCCTCCGGCGCGGCGGGCGCGAACTCCAGCGCCTCCAGGTCGCTGCGCCGCAGGACCGTGGCCGACAGCCCCATGCCCGCGCGCACCGGCACGATGCGGAAGGTCTCGATCGAGGGCGGCAGCACATTGGCAATGATCCGCGCCGCCCGGCCAATGGCCAGCGCATCAGAGCGATAGCGGGTGTTGCGGAAACGCAGCTCGACCTCGGTTCCCGTGAAATGGATCGCTTCCAGCAGCAGCCCGTCGGCCTTCAGCGCCTCGGCCACGCGGGACCGGACCTGCCGCTGCACAGGTTCGCTTGACGCCCAATCCTGACTCCAATGCGCCGCGTCGGTGGCCCATTGGCTGCGCGGCTGCACCGGCGCCAGGGCTGGCACGACCATTGGCATGCGCGGATGTTTCGGATTGATCTGGATCTGCGCGGTGACCCCGATTTCGGAGCCGTAAAGATAGTAGATGCCAAGCCGCGCGGCCTGGCTGGCCTGGTATTCCAGACCAAAGTTCAGCGGTGATTTACGCTCGAAGATTCCTGAATCGCGGGCCTCGGCCTCATAGGCGTCCGAGGAATATTCCACCTTGAAGCCCCAGCGGTCATTGGGTTGCCATTCAAGGCCGGCAAAGGGGGCAAAATCGCCCCGGAACCAGCTGTCCGTCGCCAGTTTTCCGCCCGTCCCGCCGGGTCGGAACCCGCCTCGGCTGCCTGCCAGGTTGCCAATTGCCCCATAGGTGCCAAGGCGCCCCCAGCCCAGACCCGCGCTCAGCTTCAGACGCCCAGGCAGCCCGCCCTGTGACAGGGCCGGCGTTTCGAACTGTTTCGTGGCGACGATATATTCGCTGGCATAGACGCCGGTGCCGGCAAAATCCTGCAGGCCGACGGTGACCGCCGGACGCCAACGCCCCTCGCGCCAGAGCCGGGCGCGCACATCAAAGCCCCGGTCGTAATAGGTGCGAAAAGAGGTTCCCGCGAGATCCTGAATGCCGTTGTAGCGAAACGATGCGGTCAGCCAGGGCAGGGCCTGGAAGGTCAGATTGTAGCGGCTCTGGCCCGCGAACCAGGAAAAACTGGTGCCCCATTGGCCATCGGGCAGCATCTCGGCACTGGGCATGTCCATCATGCCGGGCAGACCGTAAAAGTTCAGGCTGGGCACCGGCTGGCGACGATAGCGCGGCGCCTCGGCATTGCTGGCCGTGCTCTGGGTCCGGAAAGGCTCGGGCGGTTTGCGGTAGGCCGTAGCCGCATCGGCGGGAGCCGCCTGTGCCTGTGCCACAGGCACCAGCCCCCCATCGGCACTGAGCATCGCAAAACTGACTGCACTCATCAGACAGGCAAGCACCATCGGCCCCGGGCGCACGGAAGGTTTCAAAGTCTTTCTGACCGTCTGGCTCACCGGGGAATCCACTGCACTTGATCTCTGGTCGGGAGTGTCCCTTTTGGCCCCCCTGTTCTGCTTGTCGTTAGAGCATGAATGCAGCGCACACCGCAATGGAGCAGGCAGGTTTCAGGAGGTCTTTCGCGCCCCGATCGTGTCTTCTCCGTTACCCTCGACCCAGCGCCGGATCAGCAGCCGCAGCGCCGCCTCGTCTCCGCTGGCCACCGCCTGGCGCAAACCACGCAAGAGGGCCGCCACTTCGATCTCGGACAGCACCGCCTCATGGGCGCAGAAGATCTTGGGGTGATTGGTGGTGATCAGGCTGTCGCTCAGCGTCAGCTCTTCTTCCATTTTCTCCCCCGGGCGCAGGCCGATGATCTTGATCTCGATATCGCCTTCGGGATGGTCCTCATCGCGCACGCTGTAGCCGGCGCTTTCGATCACCTGGCGCGCCAGCTGCAGGATCGAGATCGGCGTGCCCATGTCCAGCACGAAGACCTCGCCGCCCCGCGCCTCGGCACCGGCCTGCAGCACCAGCTGCACCGCCTCGCGGATGGTCATGAAATAGCGTTTGACCGAAGGATCCGTCACGGTGACCGGCCCGCCGCGGTTGATCTGATCCTGGAACAGCGGCACCACCGACCCCGAAGAGCCCAGCACATTGCCAAAGCGCACCATGGTGAAAATGGTCCCCAATGTGCGCGAGGCCCGGTCCTGCACCAGAAGCTCGGCAATGCGCTTGGAGGCGCCCATCACATTGGTCGGGCGCACCGCCTTGTCCGAGGAAATCAGGATGAACCGCTCCACCCCGGCCTGCTCTGCCAGCCGCGCCAGGGTCTGGGTGCCAAAAACGTTGTTGGCCAGACCCGGCAGCGGGTTGGCCTCGACCAGCGGAACATGCTTATAGGCCGCCGCATGCAGCACCACCTGCACCTGGTGACGCTCCAGCACCAGGCGCACCTGACGCGGATCGGTCACCGACCCCAGCACCGGCACCACCTCGATGCCCAGCTCTTCGCCTAAGGGCGCAAGTTCCTGATGGATGGTGTAAAGCGCCAGCTCGGAGAGCTCATAAAGCACCAGCTTGGAAGGCGCGCAAGCTAGCACCTGGCGGCACAGCTCGGAGCCGATCGAGCCCCCTGCCCCCGACACCAGCACCACCCGGTCCTGATAAGAGGCGCTGGCCGCGTTCAACGGCACATCATGACTGTCCCTGTTCAGAAAGGTCTGCGCCGGGGCCGGTGTCAGCTTGTCCACCAGCGCCTCTTCGCCGATGAGCTGGGCAAAGGAGGGCAGCACCTGTACCTCGAGCCCCATCGCCTGCAGTCGGCGCGTCACCTGGGCCTGTTTCGCCACCCCTTGCGAGGGCATCGCCAGCAGCACCCGGTTGATGTAGCGGCTTTCGACGATGTCAGGGATCCGGGCAGGGGCATAGACCGGCAGGCCCAGAAGCGTCATCCCCTGCAGGGAGGTGTTGTCATCGACAAAGGCCACGGGATCGATACCGCCATGAGATTTCAGCGCCTGGGCCAGCTGGGTGCCGGTGGCGCCGGCGCCGTAGATCAGCACCCGGCAGCGGGGCATGGCGCTCCGATAGATCATCAGCACCAGCTGAAGCAGAACCGCCCGAATCAGAACCATGGACAAAAAATAGGCCAGGCCAAAGACCACATAGGTTCCCGGAGGTAGCCTGGGGCCGACCACATAGGCAATCATGGCCATGACCGTGGCGGTAAAGACAGCCACAAGGGCCGTCAGCATCATCGCATGGCGTTCATAGGCATTGAGCTGGATCAGCGGCAGGCCAAGCCAGAGCGACATTCCGGCCATGGCCAGCAGCGCATAGGGCAGCACCGGCAGCATGAGGACAAAGGTCGAGAGCGCCGGATCCGGCATCGGCTGCACACTGAAGGTGAACAAAAGCGCCAGCGGGCACAGCAGCACATCCAGGGCGAGAAAGACATAGGACTTTTGTTTTCTCGAAAGTCGACTGATCAATTCGAACATAGCCTACGTCCCGCACATCCCTGGAAAACAGTCCAACATCAATAGCCCAGCCAAAAGGCGTACACTGGCTCCCGAACCAGCCCGATACCGCTGCAGCCCTCATAATTCATCATCGCCTGAGTGTGGCCTTTTTTGCTGCCGAATACAAACGTAAGCTTAGCGAAAATCCGCCAACACCCCGCAAAGTTTTAAGGTTTCCGTACCCCGCCCAAATTTCAGACAGACCACGCGCGCCGCCCTCTCAGCCGCGCCGGAAGATGTTACCGATGGTCTGGAACACCAGATCGAAATCATAGCACATGTTCTGATGGCGCTGGTAAATCAGGTCCAGACGCGCCTTGGCCGGCACGCAGATGCGCGAGTAGACCGCATCGGTTTCCTCGGGCGTGCTGCAGCGGGCCAGAAGCGCGGTTTCATGTTTGTGATATGTGATCGAGGCAAGGCCGGTCACGCCCGGGCGGCTCTTGAGCACCTCGTCATAGATCTCAGGGTGGGCCTCCACATATTGGCGCAGGGGCGGGCGCGGTCCCACAAAGGACAGATCCCCTTTCAGGATGTTCCACAGCTGGGGAAACTCATCCAGCCGCTTGGCGCGCAGCCAGGCGCCGGTGCGGGTGATCCGGGCCTCCTTGTCGCCACCCGAAACGCCGCTGTCGGCATCGACCACAGTCATGGTTCTGAGCTTCCACAGCCGGAAACTGCGGGTCGGAGAGCGCATGCGCTCGGCCACGTAAAACACCGGCCGCCCCTCCTTCCAGAGCAACCAGAGCAGCAACAGCAAAAGGATGGGCCCCAGGATCACCACCAGCAGGGAGGCAAAGAAAAGGTCGAACAGTCGTTTGCGCCAGGTCATCGGATCATCCAGATCATCAGGAGGAATCAGGCTCTATTAAGGACCATTCTGCCGCCAGACAAGCCGGATCGGCCGGGTCCGGCATCGCCTGCGGCCCCAGGGTGCGGCGCAGAAGGTCCAGGTCCAGTGCCACTTCGGGAATGGCGCTTTCGGGGGCGGGCCGCTTGGTGAACGCCCGCCCCGCCGCCTGCAGAAGCACCGCCATCTCCACCGGTCCGGGCTGGGCGATATTCAGGACCGCGGGCACCTCCTCGCAGATCAGCAGGGCCGCCAGGACATGGGCCAGGCTCTGCACCCCGATGTAGCTGCGCCGCGGGCTGCTGCCATCGGCAAAGCGGTCCAGGATGAAGCCCGGACGCCAGCCGCCCAGAATGGCATCCAGCCCCGCGATATTGCCGATCCGCAGGATGTTGACCGGCACGCCCAGTTCCTGCCCGCGCGCAAGGGCCTGCTGCTCCATCTCACGTTTGGCGCGCCCATAGGGGCTGGTCGGGGTCACGGCAGCGTCTTCGCGCAGCAGCCCCGCCTGCCCTCCGTAGACGGCCGCCGAAGAGGCCAGAAACACCCGCGGCGGTGTGCTCCCGGCAGAGGCCGCCGCCTCGATCGCGGCCAGCGCCAGCCGCGCGTTGTCCGCCAGATCCGCACTGCGGCCGGGCACGCTGCCAGCCAGGCACAGGACGGCCCCGGCACCGCGCAAAGCCCCGGCCAGAAGCCCTGGCTCCGCCAGAGGATCGAGAATCACCCAGTCTTCGGAGGGGCCTGCATCAGGCTGGGGGCGCCGGGCCTGCCACAGCACCCGCGCCGCATCGGGCAGCAGATCAGGCCAGGTCCGGCGCAGCACCTGACCAATCCGTCCCGACGCGCCCAGAACCACCGTAGACGGAAAAACCGCGGGCGACGCTGCGCCCCGTACTGTGGCTGGAAAACCCATCTCTTGCCCTTGTCCCCGTCTCAAGACACCACGGCTTGCGCCCTCTGGTTGACGCACCGCCCTAGCGCAGTATCTTGCGGACACCAAAAATCAAGATCTTTCCGAAAAGAGCCCCCATGCGCCTTGTGATCCCGCTGCTTGCACTTGCCAGCCTCTGCCTCTTGCCAGCCGCCTGCGGACGCCTGCCCGGCGGGGCGCCCACGGGAGAAGAGATCATCAAGCAATCCAGCGAGGTGGATGCCGAATTCGCCCTGTATCCGGTGACCCGCGCCTTTCTGCCCTCGGTCGCGCAATGGCCGGAAACCGGCAACAAGAGACAGCTCGGCTGGATCAGCGCCAGCAATGGCGCCAAGACCCAGATCATCCAGCCCGGAGACACGCTGACCCTGCGCATCTGGGACAGCAGCGACAATTCTCTTCTGACTTCACAGGCACAGAAGAACGTACAGCTTCAAGCCGTGCGAGTCGCGGCCAATGGGACCGTTTTCATGCCCTATGTCGGCAGCGTGAACGTCCTGGGGCTGACCCCGGACCTGGCCCGCGAACAACTTCAGGAACAGCTGGAAACCATCGTGCCTTCGGTACAATTGCAGCTGGACATGCAGGAAGGGCGCAACAACTCGGTCGACCTGGTCTCGGGCGTGGCCCGGCCCGGCACCTATCCGATGCCTGATCGCAACTATTCGGTGATGGGGCTGATTTCAGCAGGCGGCGGCATCAGCCCCAGTCTCAACAACCCGCAGATCCGCCTGGTGCGCGGACGCAGCATCTATGGCACCTCGGTGGACAAGCTGCTGAACAATCCGCAGCTCGACACCCTGCTGCGCGGCGGTGACAGGATTTTTGTGGAAGAAGACGAGCGCTACTTCCTCTCTTTCGGGGCCACCGGCAAGGAAGATCTGCACATCTTCAGCAAGGACGAGATGTCGGCCATGGACGCCATGTCGATCTCGGGCGGCTTCCAGGATGGCAAGGCCGACCCTCAGGGCCTCTTGGTCCTGCGCGAATATGATGCGGAAGCCATTGCCCCGAACCAGCGCGGGCCGCGCCATCAGCGGGTGGTCTTCACACTGGATCTGACCACGGCAGACGGGCTGTTCTCGGCCCGCAAGTTCCAGATCAACCCCGGTGATCTGCTGATCGCCACCGAATCCCCGATCAACGATGCGCTGACCATCTCGAACCTGATCGGCAATTTCTTCGGCGTCTTCAGCCGTGCAGGGGTGCTGTAAGCCTGCGAAGATCTAGAGATACTGCGCACCGCTGCTGCTGGTGCCGGCCACGGACCCCGGCACAAAGCTGCCCCCTGCCCCGCCGCTATCCAGAATCGCCCCCTGCGCCAGCAGATAGCGCGGCCCGGCGCAGCCGGCCGTATCGCCCGCAAAGACCACGCTGGTCAGATCTGCGTGGCAGAAGCCGTTCAGATCCAGCGCGCCGCCCGTCCAGGTGATCCCGGTGCCCAAGGTAAAGCTGCTGCCCGAGGCCCGCAGCCGGGCATGACCGCGCAAATGTGCCAGGCACGTCAGAGCGCTGCCCAGCAGCAGATCCGTGCCGCTGCAGGTGATCTCTGCGCTGTCCAGATACAGCCCCGTGCCACTGCCGCTCAGATGCAGATCGGTGAGTTCTACCTGCGCGCCCGCCTCGGCCCGCAACGCATCTGCTGCAACCAGCGCCAGCCCCTCCAGGCGGACCCGCGCCCCATCCCGGCAGGTGACGCGATCCAGGCTGACCGAGGCAGGGGCAGCCGCGCTCCCCGTAATCTGCAAGGGGCCACTGCCGATCAGGGGACGGTCGATCACAACCGCCTCTCCATAGTTGCCCGGCGCCAGGGAGATCGTCACGGAGTAGGGGCCATTGTCCAGTGTTAGAGCCACATCTATTGCGTTTTGCACGGTCGCAAAGGCCCCGCCCGGCGTATCGCTCAGCCCGTCATTGGCGTCCGAGCCATCCGGGCGCACATGGTAGAGGCGCGGCGCATCAAGCCGCGCGCGCAGGTCCGGACTGCCTTGCGGAAAGCGGATCCGGCCATCGCTGCGGTCGACCTCAAGCGCCGTGTGCCAGCTGCTGCCATCGCTGCTGACCTTGATCGAGAAATCATCCGTCCCCGCCGTGCCCATTTCGGCCCGCCCGGACCAGCCGGTCTGGAACAGAAGGCTCGCGGTCTCACCCGCCCCGGACTTGTTCAGCTTGAGCTGGTGTCCCGCACCGGCATGGCTGAACAGGGTGGCGGGGCCCGCAACACTCAGCGGGTTTGCCGCATCCGCCGTAGCCCCGATGCCAAGGGCAGGCAGGTTCTCCAGAACCGGCAACACCGGCTGCCAGTCCGTGCCGTCAAACCGCAGGCTCTGCCCCGTGGCCACCACATCCGCCCGCCAGCCGGGGGCAGGCGCCAGAAACATCCAGATCATCCCGTCCCACAGGGCGATCTCCTGTTCATGACCGGCCCAGTCTCCGGTCGCAGCCACCCCGACGAGATGCCGCTCTCCCAGGCCCGGCTGCGGCGGAGGGGCTGGTTGATCGACGCTCTGCACCGCCAGTTGCACCAGCATATCAAGGCGCATCAGGGCTTCGTTATGGGTGACATGTTTCTGCGCCTGAGAGGGCATCAGAAGCGGCAGAGAAAGCGCGGGGGAGCTGTCGGACATGGGCACTCCTTCAGGTTGGGCTGATCTGTTTGGCGCAAAGCGCGCCGCG
Source organism: Pseudophaeobacter sp. (assembly GCA_027019165.1). Lineage (GTDB taxonomy): Bacteria > Pseudomonadota > Alphaproteobacteria > Rhodobacterales > Rhodobacteraceae > Phycobacter. Next base: position 4,412 of record JALUXC010000013.1, on the reverse strand, counting down.
CGCATCAAGCCGCAACAAGATTGCGATTTTCCCAGCAGGGCGTACGCGCCACCGGCACCCTCCAACGCCCCCTTTGGGGCGACAACAGCCCCTTGCAGCCCCGGCCACTTCGGTGCATCTGTCTTGGATCATCCGGTCAAGCGCGGATGACAGACCCGTGAACAGGAGACAGCATGCGCAAGCTCTTTGGCACAGATGGTGTCCGTGGCACCGCGAACACCCACCCGATGACCGCCGATATGGCGCTGCGCATCGGCGCCGCTGCCGGGCGCTATTTCCGCCGCGAGGCCAGCGGCGTGCACCGGGTGGTGATCGGCAAGGACACGCGCCTTTCTGGCTATATGTTCGAAAACGCACTGACCGCGGGGCTCACCTCGACGGGGATGAACGTGCTTTTGCTGGGGCCGGTGCCGACACCCGCGGTGGGGCTGATGACCCGCTCAATGCGCGCCGATCTGGGTGTGATGATCTCGGCCAGCCACAACCCGGCCGAGGACAACGGGATCAAATTCTTCGGTCCCGACGGGTTCAAACTGTCTGATCAGGCCGAGATCGAGATCGAAGCCCTGATCGAAGCCGGGGTAGAGCCGGCGCAGGCGGGCAATATCGGCCGCGCCAAACGGATTGACGATGCGCGTTTTCGCTATGGCGAGCGGGTGAAATCCTCATTGCCCCGCGACATCCGCCTTGATGGGCTGAAGGTGGTGCTCGATTGCGCCAATGGCGCCGCCCACCGCGCCGCGCCCGAAATCCTGTGGGAGCTGGGCGCCGATGTGATCCCCATGGGGGTCTCGCCCAATGGCACCAATATCAACCGCGGCTGCGGCTCGACCCAGCCGCAGGCCGCCGCCGAGATGGTTGTGGCCCATGGCGCCGATGTGGGGATCTGTCTTGATGGCGATGCGGACCGGGTGATCGTGATCGATGAAAACGGCGCCATTGCCGATGGCGATCAGCTGATGGCGCTTCTGGCAGCCCGCTGGGCCGAGGCGGGCCAGCTGGCCGGCGGGGCCCTGGTGGCCACGGTAATGTCGAACCTTGGCCTGGAACGCTTTCTCGAGGGGCGCGGCCTGAGGCTGGAACGCACCGCTGTGGGCGACCGTTACGTGGTCGAGGCGATGCGGGCTGGCGGCTTCAACCTCGGGGGCGAGCAATCCGGCCATATCGTGATGAGCGATTACGCCACCACCGGCGACGGGCTGATGGCTGGCCTGCATGTGCTGGCCGCAATGGTGCAGACGGGGCAGACAGCCTCAAAGCTGGTGCGCCAGTTCGACCCGGTGCCGCAGCTGTTGAAGAACGTACGTTTCAGCGCGGGCCAGGCCCCGCTAGAGGCGACGCCGGTCCGGGACGCGATCCGCGACGCCGAAGCGGCGCTGGCCGGGCAGGGTCGGCTGCTCATTCGCAAATCCGGCACCGAACCGCTGATCCGGGTCATGGCCGAATGCGAGGATGATGCACTGCTGGTACGGACCGTGGACCAAGTGGTCGCCGCCGTCGAGGCCGCCACCGCCTGATCCCTCGCCCGCGACAGAGAAGACTCTAGGCAGACAGGCGCGGGGTGTCCTCAAGCTCCCCCATCATGGCCTGCCCTCCCCCGGCGCTGCCGGTGCGGAAGCGTTCCAGCGCGGCGGCCATGGCCTGCGCCTCTTGCGACAGGGCGATCGAGGAGGAGGTCACCTCTTCGAACAGGGCGGCATTCTTGGTGGTGGCATCGTCGAGATTGGCCACCGCGCCATTGACCTCCTGCAGGTTGGTGGACTGTTCGGCCGAGGCGCGTGAGATGTTCTGCATCAGCTCTGCCGCGGTGGCGACCGATTGCGAAATCTCGTTGATCACCTCGCCGGTGCGCCCGACCAGTTCAGCCCCCAGATCCACATGTTCCTGGCTTTCGGCCACCAGGGAGGAAATCTCGTTTGCCGCCTCTTTCGAGCGATGCGCCAGGGAACGCACCTCTTCGGCGACCACGGCAAAGCCCTTGCCGACAGAGCCCGCCCGCGCCGCCTCGACCCCGGCATTGAGCGCCAGGAGGTTGGTTTGCTGGGCGATACTGTCGATGAGATCGATGATCTGGGCGATCTTGGCGGCGCTTTCCTTGATCGCTTCCATGGCGGTAAAGGTCCGCTCCACCACCTCAAGGCTTTCGCTGGCATTGCGATGGGCGGTCTCCACCGATGTCGTCGCCTCCCCCGAGGCGCGGGCGGTGCTTTCCACCGAAACCGCCAACTGATTGAGCGCCGCCGCCGTCGAGGCCAGGGTCTGCGCTGAATGTTCCGAACGGGCAGACAGATCGCGCGCCGCGCCGGAAATCTCGGTGGTGCCACTGGCCGTGGACTGGCCGCTTTGGCTGAGGCTGTGCATGGAGTCTTCCAGCACTTCGAGCGCGGCGTTGAAATCGTCGCGCAGCTTGGCATAGCCGGTGCTCATCGGGGTATCGATGCGCACCGTCAGATCCCCTTCGGCCAGCCGTTCGAGCCCGGTGCCAATGGCACTGACAGCTGCGGTCTGCTGGGCCAGGTGCTCCTGACGCTCGGCCTCGGCTGCGCGGGCCATTTCTTCCTTTTCCACAAGACCATTGCGGAACACCGACAGAGCCTGGGCGATGCGATGGATTTCCGTGCTGGCGCGCTCGAACCCTTCGACCGGGCTCATGTCGCCGCCCGCTAGGTTCTCGGTGGTCTGGCTGATCCGCATCAGCGGGCGGGAGATCAGGATCCGGGTCAGAAGCAGCGCCGCCAGAAGCACAGCCGCCGAAACTGCCCAGAGAGTCTGCATCTGAACCTGAGCCGCCTTGATCTCCTCGGAGACGGCCGTGGCCATCCGGGCGATGGCCGCCTGGTTGTCCGTACTGAGCGTCGCGGCACGACGGGCGATCGTGGCCACGGCTTCGGCCGCCTGCTCCGAAGCGGCAACCGTTTTCCCATGCGCCTCGATGGCGGCAATACGCGAGGCCACAAGGCCGCTATCGGGGTCCGTATCGGCGGCGATCCCTTCCAGATCCGCCGCGATCTTGCCTCCCGCAAAATCCCGGAAGCTCAGCAGGGCCGTGGCCGCAGCCTGCAGGGGTTCCGCCGCTGCGCGCACATCTGCGGCCCGCTCTGCGGCCAGAACCTGCAGCGCATTGACCTGCAGGGCATTGACCTGGGTATTGATTTCCAAAAGCTGGTTGAGCACGCCGATTTCATTGTCCAAGAGGCTCTGCACCGCATCGCGGCTGTCCTCGGCGGTTTCCTCAGCGACGATTTCAAGCGTGAAGATGGTATCCTCGATCGCCTTTCTGAGCACGTTATCGCTGGCCTGGCGGTTGTCCAGAACCAGCGGGCGCAGCTCTTTCTGCTCCGAGCGCTTGGCAGTCATCATCTGCTCGAACACAACAAAGGCATTGGCGACCACCTCTGCCTCGACCGGATCCACCTCCATCGCGATCAGCTGTTCGGGCAAATCCGCCAGGGCTGCGGTCGAATTCTCCGCCATCTGCGCCATCTGACGTTTCAAGGCCGGCTCCCGGGTCTGCCCCAAAGCCATGGCCACCCCCGACAGAAGGTTGATCTCGGCCTGCGCCTCAAGAAGGTTCTGCAGCCGGGCGAAATGCTCTTCCACCAGGACCGCCAAGGACTCTTCAAGGGCGACCATCGTGCTCTCGCCGCCTTCGGACAGTTCTGAATAGGCCTCCTCTGCGGCTTCCATCAGATGGACCTGCAGGGCCAGACCATGATCTTGCAGGGCATCGATCTGGGCCATGGTGCGCGCATCATTGGCAAAGGTTGTCGCCCGCGCCTGCATCAGCGCATCAAGGGACTGCGCCGTATCTGCAGCCAGGGCCTCATAATCGGCGCGCAGCTCGGCGGGCAGGGCCGCGACCCCTTCCTGAACCTGCCCGGCCGCCGCCTCGGCCCGGGAACGCAAATCGGACAGCGCCTCTGGATCATCCGCCAACAGCACATCGGTCATCACGGTGCGGGTCAGCCCGGTCGCCTCGGTCAGATGGGCGCTGACCTCCATCTGCGGCAGCATATCGCCGGTCAGGACCCCCATGTCGTCAGACACACGGGCGAAAACCGCCGAAACAAGGACCGCAGCCCCGGCAGAAACCCCGCCCATGGCGAGAATAATCAGGATAAGTTTGGCACTGATACTGGAAAACAGGCGAGCGCGGCGTGCTTTGGGCCGCGTGTCGGAAGGGGGCGTTTTGGCCATACTGTGTTTCCTATATGCGTATTGGTCATTCCCGGTTTGTATCGCCCAAGGCCGCCTCCAGTCCCTTACTGGCCAATTGGGAAATACGCGAAACAGGCGGACCATATCGCCCTATGGTTTATAACTATTTGAGACCTCTCCCGCTTTTTCCATATAATTTGCATCTCCTTTCGAGCCCCAAGGCACCCCCCCCCCCCGAAGACGGCGACCGGAGC